>JAZKDN010000031.1:0-191357 GCA_040387595.1 Pseudomonadota bacterium | reverse complement strand
CCGAGCGCGAATGCGCCTGGTTGCCGGGCGACAGAAGATCGGTCGAGATATCGCCCTCGCCGGCGACGAAGGTGACGACCTCGATCTCGGCCTCGACGTCCGGCAGCTTGGTGAAGAACTCCGCCTTCGCATAGCTTTCCAGCACGTCCTTCGCGATAGCGTTGCCGGCGTGAAAGGCTTCGCTCAGCCGGTGCATGTCGGCGTCGTAGAGGAAGACCTGCGTCTTCAGAACCTCGCCCGCCAGCTCGGCGATCGCGGGGGCATCGCCGAGAGCGATGTCGAGCAGCACGCCGATCGACGGACCGCCCTTCATGTGCGACAGCAGCTCGAGCGCGAAAGCGGGCGTGATCTCCGGGACGACGGTTTCGCCCAGAATGATCTGCTTCAGGAACGACGCCTTGACGGCCGCGGCGCTCGTCGTGCCCGGCAGCGTGTTGTAGATGAAGAATTTGAGCGCTTCGGTCCGGTGCTCGCTGCCGGCATCCTTGATCAGCGCGATGATCTCGAAGACGAGACCGCCGTCGTCGATCGGCTTGGGTGCAAGCCCCTGAATTTTCCTGCTTTCGATTTCGGCGAGATAATCCAGGTAGACGCTCATAATAGTCCCAACCTCATGAAGTGCGCGGAGCCCGGCGCAAGGTCGCCGACCGGCGGTAATCCGGCCTCGGGCTGACGGGGGTTCCGGTACGCGAACCACGCCGAACTGGCAAGGTGCCGAAGAGCGTTTGCCATGATGCCGGCAGGCGACGGCGAGGCGTAAGTCCTGTCCCACAAATGCCGGATCGGCCTTCCGCGAAGAACGCCGCAGCTTTCTGGACAATATCGCCGACTAGCATAGAGCATCTTCGTCGACGTGGCCCGACCTGGGGCCTCGCAGACGCCGAAGGGGGGGGCCTCATGCCACGATGGCGGTCTGGAACTGTCTGGCCGAAGCGCCTGCTGACCGGCGCGATCGCGCTGGCGCTCGTCACGGCGGCCGGCGTCTGGCTCGCACCGCGCGACCGGGCGTCGATCGATCGCACGCCATCAGGCGCCGGGCCGCGAAGCTATGCCGACGCCCTCGCACGCCTCGATGCCAGCCTGATCGGAACGCGGGATCTCCGCCGGGCGCGCCAGGACGAATGGCTGCTCGACGAACGGCTCGCCCATCTCCTCCTGAGCCGCGCCCGCCTGACCGGCCGCTTCGAGGACTATGCCGAGGCGCAACGCGTACTCGACCACGCCTTCCTCCTGGCACCTGCCGGCGCCGGTCCGCACCAGACCCAGATGGCGCTGGCCTTCTCGCTCCACCGCCTGTCCCGAACCGAAGCCATGATCCGGGCGATCGAAAACTATGCGGTGAAACCCGAATATGAGACCCGGTCGGAGCTTGCTCTGACCAGGGGGGATATCGTCTTCTATCGCGGCGACTATGCGGGTGCGCTGCGAACCTATCGCCAGGGCATGGGCGACGACGGAGCGGGACCGCCCTTGCGCATCGCCAATCTCCTGGCGCGCACCGGCAAGCCCGACGCGGCACTGGAGATAATCGATCGCTATGAGGCCGCCGCCAAACTGCCGACCGCGCAGGCCCTTGCCGATCTCGCGCTCCGCCGGGGCTCGATCGAGCTGCAGCGCGGTGCTTGGGACGAGGCCGGCCGGCAGTTCGACCGCGCCGAACGGCTCTTCCCGGGCTGGTGGCTGACCCAGGCGTTGCAAGCCCAGATGCTGGCTGTCGCCGGCCGATATCCAGAAGCCGTCGTCGCCTTCCAGACCGTCTTGCGAACCAATGCCTGCGCGGAATGCATGGATGCCCTCGCCTCGATCCATCGCGCGCAGGGCCACCGCGATCAGGCGGCTGCCTGGGCGGCACGCGCCGGACAGATGTGGGATCGGCGAATGGCCATGCTCCCCGAGGCGGCGCTTGGCCATGCCGCCGAGCATGAGCTGGCCTTCGGGGATGCCGACAAGGCTCTGCGGTTCGCCCGCAGCGATGCGGCGCTGCGCCCTTATGGACAGAGCGAGACGACGCTCGCCTGGGCGCTGCTCGCCAAGGGCGAAGCCGACGCGGCCCTCAGAGTCATCGACCGGCCGATCGCGGCGGGCTGGGTATCGGCCGAAAGCCATCTCGCGAAGGAACAGGCGCTGCTGCTGCTCGGGCGGTCGACCGAAGCCGAAGCCGAACGGGCAGCCGCGCTGGCCATCAACCCGCACGCCGGCGACGCGGCCGGCTCTCTCATCTGGATCGGCCATTGACCGCTTCGGCGCGCTGGCTGACCGCGCTGCTCCTGTGCCTGCTGCCCGTCGGCGCATGGGCTCACCTGACCCCGAACAGCGAGGTCGGGCTGGCCATCGGCAGGTCGCACATCGAGGCGACGATCGTCATCCCGCTCGGGGAACTGGCCTTCGCCGAGCCCGCGCTTGCCGATCTCGGTGCGCGGCCCCTCGATGCCGGCGCCCGTCGGCGTATCGACCGCTATCTTCACAACCATATCGGAGCGACGGGGCCCGACGGACGGATGTGGACCACCAGGGTGGCGGACAGCGTCGTCACCCGCACGGCACCGCCCGATCTCGAAGCGACCGTCATCCTCACCCCACCCGCCGGGGCGTCGGCGCGACAGATGCGGCTGCGGTTCGATGCGGTGATGGACCGGGTCCCGACCCACTTCGCGCTGGTCTATCTCCGCCATGATTTCGACGGAGGCTATCTTTCCGATCAGCGGCGCCTGCTGGGCGGGTTGCGGCGGGACAATGCGGTCGTCACCATCGACATGGGCGCGCGCAGCGCCTGGAGCGGATTCACCGCCGCCATCGCGCTCGGCGCGCATCACATCGCCGAAGGGCACGACCATCTCCTGTTCCTGCTGATATTGCTTCTCGCGGCGCCGCTGCGGGCCGAGGGGCGGCGGTGGCAGGGCTATGCCGGCTGGCGATACACCCTGCGGTCGCTCGTCTCGGTCGTAACGGCGTTCACCGTCGGCCATTCGCTGACCCTGATCGGGGGGGCTGCGTTCGACTGGCGCCTGCCGACCCAGCCGGTCGAGATTCTCATCGCCCTGTCGATTTTCGTCTCGGCCGTCCATCTGTGGCGGCCGTTGTTCGCGGGGCGCGAAGCGCTGGTCGCGGGCGGCTTCGGCCTGGTCCACGGCCTCGCCTTCGCAACGCTGATCGGCCATATCGGGCTGGACCGCTGGCAACAGGCGCTGTCGATCCTGGGCTTCAACATCGGCATCGAGCTGGTGCAATTGCTCGTCGTCGCGTCGGTGTTGCCCGGCCTCGTCCTGCTGGCCGCGAGCCGCTTCTACCCGCCCGCGAAAAATGCCGCAGCGGCCTTCGCCGCCCTGGCCGCCGCATGCTGGATCGTCGAGCGCGCGTCCGGCAGGGACTTCGCACCGGCCCGGGCGATCGATGCGCTGCTGGGGCTTGCGCCCTACGCCATCGCGCCGCTTGTCCTGCTCGGCGCGGCGGCGATCCTGATCCGGCGCTTTACCGCGGCGTCGCGCACATCTTGAGGCCGGCGCCCGAGAAATCGTCGCTCAGCGCATCGGTCAGTCCCTTCAGCGTCGCCCGAATCTCGTCGAGAAACTTCAGGTTCTTGTCGTCGAACGGGTCGGCGTCGTTGTAGCGGGACTTGGCGCTCGATCCGATGATCGCGGTCGCTACCGCCGGCATGCCCATGCGGTCCACACGGACATAGGCCGAGGCGGGATCCGTCCGAAAATCGAAGCCCGAGGTCGCCAGCGGACCCAGCGGCGGATTACCGTGAGCGGCGGCAAGATAGGGGAACTCGGCCCGGAACGGCAGATCGTTGCCGGCCGGATTGAGCGGCAAATCCACGAACCGCGTCACTGGTTCCTTGGTAAGGTCGAGGAACAGCACGGCGAGGGTCAGGTCGATCACCGGATCCTGCAGGCGCCGGCCATTGGGGAAACCGGCCGGCTGCGCGAGATCGATGGTGACGGTGTCCGGCACGACGAGATCGGCGACCGTCCGTCCGGGCACCACGATCTGGCTCAGGCAGGGCAGCACTTCGAAATTGGCGCCGGCTGGCGCGGGCGGAACGCTCGACGCCGGCGTGGGGGTAGGAGTCGGCGTGGGGGTCGGCGTCGCCGAATCACCGCCACCGCCGCATGCCGTCAGCAAGGCGAGCGAGGCGACGAGCGGCAGGACGGCGGTGGATGAGAAAAGCCGGCGCATCAGTTCTGCCCTCCGAAGCGGGCGCTCGTCGCCCAGATGCGCAGCGGGTTCGCGCCGTTTTCCAGGGCGCTTCTCGGCATCTGGACCACGACGGCCGTGAGGTTCTGCCCCGCGAAGAAGTTGCGATCCGCGCGGAAGCTGAGCGCGCCCGTCGAGCGGGTCGCGCGGAAACCCTGAAGGTCGAAGAAGAAGGGATCGTCGAACAGTCCGGCGCGGGCGATCACCTGCTCCTGCTGCAAATTGGTTTCCACCGGTCCCTCGATCGGGCCGGTCGCCCCCGGGATGCCGGTAAACCGGACGCCGCTGGCGCTGCCATTCTGTCCGAAGCGATATTCGATCTTGAACTCCGGCGTGAAGCTCACATCGTCGTTGGAGATGTTGATCGTGTAGAGCATGTCGCGATCATAGGAGCCCGGCAGGTTGGTCCCCTGCGGGCCGGCAAAGGTCACGGCGATGACGAGGTGCGTAGCACTGTGCCACGCATAGACGTCGGCGATATCCGCGGCCTTGTCGGGCGTCGCATCGACATCGGGGTCGGTTCGCGCTGGCGGGTCGAGATGATCGGCGGCGAATACCCCGCGATCGACGACAATCATCGCACCACAGGCCAGAAAGGCCGTGGCGCTGAGCGCAGCTAAGCCCAGTCGCAACCGATTCATGATGATTCCCCAAGCCAAAGGCCAAGGGCTTGATAGCAGAAGATCAGGGCGATGAAGGTGCCAATAATCACAATGTGCCCGCCAAGACCTTCGGCGGCATGTGCGCCCGTCATGGCTCGATCCAATGGTTGCCGGCCAGGCTTGATCCATTTGCCGGTAAGCCTCTCATTTCGCTGCGCTGATCGCGGTGCTCTGGTCGAACGCCGTGCACGCCCTTACACAGACCATCGAAACGAGAGGATAGCCGCGACGATGCAGCATGAGGAAACCGCCGACCTTCCCTATCTGCGCAAGGTGGTCGGCGCGTCGATGGCGGGCACGGTCGTCGAATGGTATGAGTTTTTCCTCTATGGCACCGCCGCGACCCTGGTGTTCGGCAAGCTGTTCTTCCCGCAGACCGGCAATGAACTCGACGGCGTCATCGCTGCCTTCGGCACCTATGCGGTGGGGTTCATCGCCCGGCCGCTCGGCGGCATCGTCTTCGGCCATATCGGCGACAGGATCGGCCGCAAGTCGCTGCTCCAGTTCAGCCTGATGCTGATCGGCGCGTCGACCTTCCTGATGGGCTGCCTGCCGACCTTCGATGCGATCGGTTACTGGGCGCCCGCGCTGCTGGTGACGCTGCGCTTCGTCCAGGGTTTCGCACTGGGCGGCGAGTGGGGCGGCGCCGTACTGCTGGTCGCGGAAAACAGCCCGAACCGCAGCCGCGCCTTCTGGGGCAGCTTTCCGCAGGCCGGCGTGCCGATGGGCAATCTGCTCGCGACGGTCGTACTGCTGGTCCTGTCGGCGACCCTGTCCGACGCCGAATTCCTGTCCTGGGGCTGGCGGGTCGGCTTCTGGCTGTCGGTGGTCATCGTCGGCATCGGCTATTATATCCGCACCCAGGTCGCCGACTCCCCGATCTTCGAGGCCGCCAAGGCCGAGGCCGAGCAGCGCGCCGATGCCGGCTATGGGCTGGTCGAGGTGTTCCGCCGCTATCCGCGCGGCGTCTTCACCGCGATGGGGCTGCGGGTGGCCGAGAACATCCTCTATTATATGGTGGTCACCTTCTCGATCACCTATCTCGCCCATATCGGCGTCGAGACGACGGAGATCCTGGCGCTGCTGTTCTGCGCGCATATCCTGCATGTCTTCCTGATCCCGCTGGTGGGGCGGCTGGCCGACAGGATCGGGCGCAAGCCAGTCTATATCGTCGGCGCCGCGCTCACGATCGTCTGGCCCTTCGTCGTCTTCCCGCTCTTCGACACCGGGGAAGCGGCGATCATTCTGGGCGGGATCATGATCGGGATGGTGATCCACGCCTTCATGTACGCGCCCCAGCCGGCGATCATGGCAGAGATGTTCCCGACCCGGATGCGCTATTCCGGCGTGTCGCTGGGCTATCAGGTGACCGCGATCTTCGCGGGGTCCTGGGCGCCGCTGATCGGCACGGCGCTGCTGCGCAGCTATGGCAGCTGGCATCCGATCGCGCTCTATGTTGCGGCGGCCGGCGCGATCAGCCTGGTCGCGGCGCTGATCATGACCGAGAGCAAGGGGGTTTCGCTGCTGGCGATCGACCAGGCCGATCGGGAAAGCCGGGGCTGAGAGATCGGTCACGCGCGTGCCGCCGACATTCGCGCCTGGCCGGATGGCCGCACCGCCCTTCCGAAGGTCGCGCGCGAATATTGACAGCGCCGTGCAGCAAATGACAATGCGGAATAATCTACCGCCTGGTAGGTAGATTATAGAGCGCATCCCAGCGCGCAGGGAGGAACATATGCCCGCCGATCTGAGCCCGCGACTGTCGTCGCCAACGAGCGGCGTCGTCATTACCGGCGGGGCGTCCGGACTGGGCCTCGCATCGGCGCGCGCACTCGCGGCGGTCGGCCGGCCGGTCGCGCTGTGGGATCTCGACCACGGCCGCGCCAGCGACGCCGCCGCCCGCGTCGCCTACGATTTCGGCAGCGTCGCCATCGGCTTCGGCGTCGACGTCCGAGACCTTGCCGCAATCGCTGCCGCCGCCCAGACGACCCGCGCGTCGCTGCCTTCGGTCGGCGGCCTCGTCCATTGCGCGGGGATCGTCGACACCGGCAATCTCGACGGCCTGACCGAGGAGATCTGGGACAGCGGCATCGCCGTCCACCTTCGCGCCCTGCCCTTCCTGATCAAGGCGTTTCTGCCCGCGCTGACCGCGCAGCCAGGATCGGCGATCGTCGCGACCGCATCGATCAACGCCACGCTCGGCAATGCGATCAACCCGGTCTATTCGGCCGGCAAGGGCGGGATATTGTCGCTGGTCCGCTCGCTGGCCGATCGGCTGGCGGTCGACGGTATCCGGATCAATTCGGTGTCGCCCGGCCAGATCATGACGCCGATGATGCGCCCCGCCGTCGAAGCGCTGCCGCCCGGCCATTTCGAAAAGCGCATCCTGCTCGGCCGCATCGGCGAATCCGAGGAGGTCGGTCGCGTCGTCCGCTTCCTGCTGTCCGACGAAGCCAGCTACATCACCGCTGCGGAGATCGTCGTCGACGGCGGCAACATCTCATCGCAGCGCTGAGTGATCGATGCGCTAGGCGCGCGCCGGCGCGGTCTCGGGCAGGCGCCAGAACAGCGGCAGGATGACGACCGCGACCAGCGCGATCATCGCGCCGGGGACAATCGCCCAGCCGGTCGAAGTGATCAGCAGGTGCGCGACCAGCGGCGTCAGCCCCCCGAAGATCGCCGTCGCAGCGGTGGCCCCGAACGCCAGCCCGCTCAGCCGCCCCTCGCCCGGCAGCAATTCGGCGGTGGTGACCGCGCCGACCGCGCTGACCGCGCCGCCGAGGCAGGCGAGCAGCACCGCGCCGGCCAGCGCCTGCCAGAAGGCGCCGTCGGCCATCAGCCAGAACAGCGTCATCGGCAGGATCGCGCTGCCCAGTGCGACCGCGATCAGGATCGGGCGGCGGCCGACCCGGTCCGACAATGCCCCGACCAGCGGCGTGATCGCGATCACCGCGACCGCCGCGATCGTCGACAGCCACAGCGCGCGGCCCTCGTCCATCGCCCCCACCGAGTGGAGGAAGGTCGGCACATAGGTGATCCCGACATAATAGGTGATCGACCCCAGCGCCGAGATGGCGAAGCCGCGTGCGATGGCGCTGCGATGATGCGTCCACGCATGGCGGATCGGGTTGGCGGGCACGGTGCCCTGCGCCTGTTGTCGTTCGAAATCGGGCGACTCCTGCATGGTCGAGCGGGCGATCAGGATCGCCACCGCCATCGCCGCCCCGACCAGGAAGGGAATGCGCCAGCCCCAGCCGTCGAGCGTTGCCGCATCCATCGATCCGACCACCACTGCCGATAGCCCCACCGCGAGCAACCCGCCGACCTCGCTCGCCGCCGAGGCCGACGAGGTGATCAGCCCGCGACGCCGCTTCGGCGCGCCTTCGAGCAGATAGGCGACCACGCCGGTATATTCGCCGCCGACCGCGAAGGCGGTGAGACAGCGCAGCAGGAACAGCAGCCATCCGGCCAGCGGCCCGATCTGCGCATAAGTCGGCAGCAGCGCGGTCGCGAGCATCGCCAGCGCCATCATCACCATCGACAGCAGCATCATCCGCCGACGCCCGAACCGATCGCCGATATGGCCGAAGGCGAGCGCGCCGAGCGGGCGCATCAGATAGGCGAGCGCGAAGCCCGCCAGCGTTTCGACCAGCGACCCCGCCCCGCCACCGTAGAATACCCGCGACAGGACCGTGGTCAGATAAAGATAGAGGGTGAAATCATACCATTCGACGATGGTGGAGAAGCCGGCAATCGCCATCGACCGCCCGGAAATGGACTGAGCCGGGACCGGCTGCGTGTCTCCCCCCGCCACGGGCGTTCAAGCCTTTTCCGCCAGACCGTCCTTCATCCAGCCGGGCATGATCGCCGGGTCGATCGCCTCGACCTGCCGCCGCTCGACGCTGCCGTCGGGCAGCATCAGCAGCCGCCGGTTGACCTTGGCGCGCCAGTTCATCCGCGCGGTATTTTCCTGCCCGACATAGCAACCCTTGGTGAAGCTGACCCCGCCGAGCAGCTCGGCATTGCATTCGAGCCAGAGATATTTGTCCGAGCCGATCTCGGCGACGCCCTCCGGCACGCCCAGCGCGCGGCGATGCTCGTGCCAGCCCTCCGCTGCGCCATCGGCGGGCGCGACCCAGCGGCGGCCGAGCGCGGGCAGACGCGGGTCGGGGATACCCTGATCGCCATCCAGCGCCCAGTGCACGGCGAGCGAATCGTCGCGCGCGATCACGATCGGCTTGCGCAGCCGGTAGAGACTCAGTCGCTTTGCCAGCGCATCGGCCTGATCGGCCTCGGCATCGATCAGCAGATCTTCGCCGTCTTCCCAAACGATGAACTCGAACAGCGCCTTGCCCTGTGGCGTCAGCAGCGCCGACCAGACCGGGAGAGGCCCGGCGACGTCGTTGGTGACGAGGCCTTGCAGGAAGTCGCGCACATCCTGGCCCGAAAGACGGATCAGCGCGCGGTCGGAAAGCGTGGTGTTGGCCATGCGGGCGAAGGTAGGAGCTTCCGGTCCGGAAGTTAACCCGCTCGGCCATTGCATCCGCCGAAATCTGCTGCCAAGCCGCCATGGCGATAGGAACGGATGCGACAATGGCCACCAGCTACGACTTGATCCTGAAGAACGGCACCGTCTGGACGGTCGGCGGACCGGTGCAGACCGATGTCGGCGTCATCGCCGGCAAGATCGCCGGGATCGGTAGCGCCAGCGCGCTCGGGGGCGATGCGGGCGAGACGATCGACTGCACCGGGCTCGACATATTGCCGGGCGTGATCGACAGTCAGGTCCATTTCCGCGAGCCGGGTCTCGAGGCCAAGGAAGACCTGGAATCGGGCAGCCGCGCGGCCGTCCTCGGCGGCGTCACCGCCGTGTTCGAAATGCCCAACACCAAGCCGAACACCGATTCGGCCGAGGCGATCGCCGACAAGCTGGCCCGCGCGAAGAACCGGATGTGGTGCGACCACGCCTTCTATGTCGGTGCGACCACCGAGAATGCCGAGGCGCTGGCCGAGCTCGAAATGCTGCCCGGCACCGCCGGCGTGAAGATCTTCATGGGATCGTCGACCGGCAACCTGCTGGTCGCCGAAGACGCGCATCTCGCCCGTGTGCTGCGCGCCGGCAAGCGCCGCGTCGCGATCCATGCAGAGGACGAGCAGCGGATGATCGCGCGGATGAGCGAGCGGGTCGAGGGCGATCCGTCTAGCCACCCGGTGTGGCGCGACGACGAAAGCGCGCTGCTCGCCACCCGCCGCATCCTGAAGATCGCGCGCGAGACCGGCCGAAAGATCCACATCCTGCACATCACCACGCCCGAGGAACTGGCGCTGATCGCGCAGAACAAGGACATCGCCACCTGCGAGGTGACGCCGCAGCACCTGACGATGGCGGGCGAGGACGTCTATCCGCGGCTCGGCACCTATGCACAGATGAACCCGCCGATCCGTTCGGCCGCGCACCGCGACGGCTTGTGGAAATATCTGGCGCAGGGCGTTCCCGACGTTCTCGGTTCGGATCATGCGCCGCACACGATCAAGGAAAAGGCCAAGACCTATCCGGCGTCGCCCAGCGGCATGCCCGGCGTCCAGACGCTGTTGCCGCTGATGCTCAACCATGTCGCCGAGGGGCGACTGTCGCTCCAGCACCTGATCGAACTGACCTCGGCCGGCCCGCAGCGCGTTTTCGGGCTGCGCACCAAGGGCCGGATCGCACTGGGCTACGACGCCGACTTCACCGTCGTCGACCTGAAGGCGCGCTGGACGATCGAAGCGAGCTGGCTCGCCTCGCGCTGCGGCTGGTCGCCGTTCACCGACATGGCGATCACCGGCAAGCCGATCGGCACGATCATCCGTGGCCACAAGGTCATGTGGGACGGCGGCCTTGCCAATGCGGCGATCGGTGCGCCGGTCCAGTATGACAGCGTGCCCCTAAACTAGGGTATCGCCCGGCGCTGCGGCCCTCGGGCTGGCAGAGGCCTGAATTTTCCGGCGAATCGGTTGTGCGCCGCAGCATCACGTGCACCAGGATGGCGGACACCGATGCCGAAAGGCGAGGATTTTCCCATCGCGCCTGTCGATAGGCTGCAGGTCACCGCACGACGAACCCAACTCGCCGTATGTCAGGCCTTGATCGCGCCTGTTGGGGTTCCCTGCATCCGATTGTGCTGTCTATCACAGCGTCACGGGACGAGTGGGGACATCCAGATGACCAAAACGATGCGCGCGATGATCGGTTCCATGCTTCTTGCATGCATGGCAGTCGCGCCGTCGGCGGCCAATGCGCAGATGCTTCAGTGCGCACCGTTCGCGCGGGTCTTTTCCGGTATCCAGCTGTTCGGCGCCGCCGCTTCCTGGTGGAATCAGGCCGTCGGCAAATATCTGCGTGGCAACACCCCCGAAATCGGTTCGGTGATGGTGTTCAAGGCGATCGGCTCGATGCGTTCGGGCCATGTCGCCACCGTGACCCAGGTCGTCAGCGAGCGGGTCATCAAGATCACCCACGCCAACTGGTCGATCATCAATGGCCGCCGCGGTCAGGTCGAGCGTGACGTCACCGTCGTCGATGCCTCGTCCAACGGCGACTGGAGCAAGGTGAAGGTCTGGTTCGCACCGATCGGCAAGGTCGGCACCACCGCCTATCCGGTCAACGGCTTCATCTACAAGGACGGCGCCACGTCGACCGCAGCCGCCGTCCAGGGCTGAAGGCCCTCTCCCGGCGCAGCGCAAGCTGCGCGGGATTTCCCACCCCATTGTCGACCCTGTTGCGCAATCTGAAACCCTCGGCGTTGAGCACCGCGATGCGGCATCTTCGCATGCACAGCATGCGCTTTCGCTCCGACGCGGTTTTGGGGTAGAGCGGCCGCATGCAAGACGATTTCGATAACGACAGCGAATCCCTCAGTCTCGACCCCGGCTTTGCCGACCGCTTCGAGCGCGACGAGAGGCGGGGGCTCTGCAAGCTCTACCTCATCTCTCCACCCACCATCGACGCGGGCTTTGCCGATATGTTGGCCGCGGCGCTCGACGCCGGACCGGTCGCCGCGTTCCAGCTCCGTCTCAAGGGAATCGACGACCACCGCATCGCCGAACTCGCCGGCCCGCTCCAGGCGGTGTGCGCGGCGCGCGAGGTGGCGTTCATCGTCAACGATTCGATCGGGCTGGCCAAGCGGCTCGGCGCCGATGGCGTCCATCTCGGCCAGGATGACGGCGATCCGCGCGAAGCGCGCGACGTCCTCGGCGCCGACGCCCAGATCGGCGTGACCTGCCACGACAGCCGCCATCTCGCGATGGAGGCCGGCGAGGCCGGCGCCGACTATGTCGCCTTCGGGGCCTTCTACGAAACCGGCACGAAGGAAACCAAGCACCGGGCCGAACCGTCGATCCTGGGCTGGTGGGCGACGCTGTTCGAACTGCCGAGCGTCGCGATCGGCGGGATAACCCCCGACAACGCCGCGCCGCTGATCGCGGCGGGCGCCGACTTCATCGCCGTGTCGGGCGCGGTCTGGGACGATCCCGAGGGACCGGCGGCGGCCGTAGCCAAATTCGCCGCGCTGAAGGGGATGGGCTGACCCCAAAGCAGGAGTCAGCCGAGCTTGCCGAATTCCTTTTCGAAGCCGGCGATGTCGTCCTGCTCGAGATAGCGGGCCTGTTCGATCCAGCGATCGCGGAAGATGCGGCCCTTGAAGGCGCCGAGCCGCGCGTCCAGCTCGTTCGCCTGGGCAGGATCGAGCGCGGCCAGCGTGGCGAAGCGGTGAACGCCGAAGCCGTTGAGAACCGCCTGCGCCTTCGGGCCGAGGCCCTTGATCCGGGTCAGTTCGTCGGACGGCAGGTCGGGATGGGCATCGATACCGATCACCGGGCCGGAGATGTCCAGCATGGCCGCCGCCGCGCTGTCGGCGATCCCATGACCTTCCTTGTCAACCGCAGGTGCCGGAGCAGGCACCGGCTTGACGATCGGCATCGGCGCGCTGTCGCTCAGCGAGACGCGCTGCGTCGGCTTGCGCAGCAGCAGGAAGAGACCGACGACCGCGAGGATCGCCACGATAGTGGCAATGATGAGGGTGGTATTCGACATTCCCCGTCCTTTATGTCTGCTCTGGCGACCAGCTATCCAATGCGGCAGCGGCTCAAGCGTTCCGCAGCCGTGCCAATTCCCGCCACCCTATGTCACGCCGACAGAAACCGCTCGCGAAATCGAGGGCATCGACGGCCGCATAGGCCAGATCGCGCGCTTCGGCGATATCCTGCCCGATCGCGGTGACGTTCAGCACGCGCCCGCCGCTGGCGACGAGGCCGTTGGGGCCATCGCTGGTGCCGGCGTGGAAGACCTTGGCGCCCTTCGCTTCGGCTTCGGCGATGTTACGGATCGCGCCGCCCTTGGCCGGGGTGCCCGGATAGCCCTTGGCGGCCATCACCACCGTCAGCGCGCTGTTCGGCGAGAAACTGGGGGGAGGCAATTCGTCGAGCCGCCCTTCGGCGACCGCGAGCATGAGGGTGATCAGGTCGTCCTCCAGCCGCAGCATCAGCACCTGGCATTCGGGATCGCCAAAGCGGGCGTTATACTCGATCAGCTGGGGTCCGTCGGCCGTCAGCATCAGCCCGGCATAGAGCACCCCCGAATAGGGAATGCCCGCCGCCGCCATCGCCCGCACGGTCGGCTCGACGATCTCCTTCATCGCCCGCTCTTCGAGCTCCGGGGTCAGCACCGGAGCGGGGCTGTAGGCGCCCATGCCGCCGGTGTTGGGGCCGGTGTCGCCGTCGCCGACCCGCTTGTGATCCTGGGCCGATCCGAACGGGACCACGGTCTTGCCGTCGGTCAGCGCGAAGAAGCTGGCTTCCTCGCCCGTCAGGAATTCCTCGATCACCACTTCGGCGCCGGCCGAACCGAAGGTGCCGCCGAACATGTCGTCGATCGCATTCTGCGCCTCGGCGCGGCTCTCGGCGATCACGACGCCCTTGCCCGCGGCGAGGCCGTCGGCCTTGATCACCACCGGCACGCCGAAGCTGTCGAGCGCCGCCTTGGCGGACCCGGCATTGTCGAAGCGGCCATAGGCGGCGGTCGGGATATTCTCGCGCCGGCACAGATCCTTGGTGAAGCCTTTCGACCCCTCCAGCTGCGCGGCGGCCTGGTTCGGTCCGAAGGTGAGAATGCCGTTCTTGCGCAGCGTGTCGCCGAGGCCCGCGACCAGCGGGGCTTCGGGACCAATCACGACCAGACCGACATTTTCCTCGCGCGCGAAGGCGAGAACCGATTCGACATGGGTCGGATCGAGATCGACGCATTCGGCATGCTGCGCTATGCCGGGGTTGCCCGGCGCGGCGAAGAGCTTGGTAAGCCGTTCAGATTGCGACAGCTTCCAGGCCAGCGCATGTTCGCGGCCCCCAGAACCCAGCAACAGGACGATCATGGACGAACTTCTCCCCGGTGAGCCGCCAAGCGACGGGCCCCGCCTGTTAGCCGAGGAGCAGCCGGGCGACAACGCGCCCGCGCTCAGCGTCACCGAATTATCGGGCGCACTGAAGCGCAGCGTCGAGGAAGCCTTCGGCCATGTCCGCGTGCGCGGCGAGATTTCCGGATTCAAGCGTCACGGTTCGGGCCATTGCTACCTGACCCTGAAGGACGATCGCGCCGCGATCGACGGAGTGATCTGGAAGGGTCAGGCCGGCGCGATGCGCTTTCGCCCCGAGGACGGGATCGAGGTGATCGCGACCGGCAAGCTGACCACCTATCCCGGCCGCTCCAAATATCAGATCGTCATCGAGCGGATGGAACTAGCCGGGCAAGGCGCGCTGATGGCGCTGCTCGACCAGCGCCGCCGCATGCTGGCGGCCGAGGGGCTGTTCAACGAGGATCGCAAGCGGCCCCTGCCCTTCATGCCGCGCATCATCGGCGTGGTCACGTCGCCCACCGGCGCGGTGATTCGCGACATCCTCCACCGCCTCGAGGATCGCTGCCCGACCCATGTCATCCTGTGGCCGGTCGCGGTGCAGGGCGAGGGCGCGGCAGCGCAGATCGCCCGCGCCGTCCGCGGCTTCGGCGCGCTGGCCGAGGACGGACCGGTGCCGCGGCCCGACCTTCTGATCGTCGGGCGCGGCGGCGGGTCGGTCGAGGATCTCTGGGCCTTCAACGAGGAAGAGGTGGTTCGCGCCATCGCCGAATCGCCGATCCCGGTGATTTCCGCCGTCGGCCATGAGACCGACACCACGCTCGCCGATTTCGCCGCCGACCGCCGCGCGCCGACTCCGACGGCGGCCGCCGAGATGGCGGTACCGGTGCGCGCCGACCTCGCGCATCACGTTCGCGAACTGGGCGCGCGTGCCGAGCGACTCGCGCGCCGCTACCGCGAGCGCGCGGGTGAGCGCTTCGAGGCCGTGGCCGACCGCTTCCCCGCGCTCGACAGCCTGTTCGCGGGCCAGCAGCAGCGGCTCGACGATGTCGCCGATCGCCTGCCGCGCGCGCTGGGCCAGCGGATCGCGGTGGCGCGCGGCGACCTTGCCCATGCGGCCGGCGCATTACGCCCCTCCCTCCTCGACCGGAAAATCGACCGGGCAAAGGAGCGGCTCGAGTCGATCCGACTGACCGACCGGCCGATCCGAACCAGGATCGCCGACGGTCAGGCGACGCTCGAACGGCTGTGGCGGATCGCCGAGCAGCTTCATCCCGACAAGCCGCTCCACCGTGGATACGTCCGGGTCGAGAGGCGCGAGGGCGGCGTGCTGACCGACGCCGCATCGGCGAAAGCCGCGGGATCGCTCACGCTCTATTTCGCTGACGGATCGGTCGATGCGCGGGTGGAAGGCAGCGAAAAACCTGCCGCTGCCAAACCGAAGGCCGAGGGCGGCGAACCGCCCCGCCAGCAAAATCTCTTTTAGTCCGACAGCCAAGGCCCCATATTCGCGGGCAAGGAGATCCCCATGCTGATGAATTCGGGCCGACCGGCCCGGCTCAACTATCTCGCCAACGGCTTTCGCGTGCTCGTGGCCGGCGATCATGTCGTCTGTGCCGTCTCGGGCACGGCGATCCCGCTCGACGAGCTGCGCTACTGGAGTGTGGCGCGTCAGGAAGCCTATCTCAGCGCGGTCGAAGCGACGAAGGCGGAGCAGACGGCTTGAACCTGGCCGGTGGCCGCCTGCGCATCCTGTTACTGGCGCTGCCGCTGGCGGCTTGCGCGCCGACCGTCGCCCCACCCGCGCCCTCCGTGCCTCCGCCCGCATCGGCGCCGCGGATCGTCGAGGGCGCCGATTTCCACCTGTCCGGCGCGATCGAGCAGGGCGGGTTGGCGACCGGCATCCTGCCGGCCGGCACCCGGACGCTCAGCTTCGACGGCCAGCCGATCGGCTTCGCCGCCGATGGCCGCTTCCTGATCGCCTTCGATCGCGACGCCGGGCCGCTCGCGCGGATCGAGGCTGTGCTGACCGACGGCACGGTGCTGCGCCGATCGCTGACGGTGACGCCGCACAGCTGGAAGATCGAATCGCTGCCGACGCTCGCGCGCGGCACGACGCCGACCGCCGCCTTCCTCGCCCGTCGCAAGATCGAGCTTGACCAGATCGTCGCCGCCCGCGCGCGCGACACGCGCAGCGAAGGCTGGCGCCAGCGCTTCGTCTGGCCCGCGACCGGGCGGATCAGCGGCGTGTTCGGATCGCAGCGCATCTATGCAGGCGAACCGGGCGCCTATCATTCGGGCGTCGATGTCGCCCGGCCGACCGGTACGCCGGTGGTGGCGCCCGCCGACGGCGTCGTCATTCTCGCCGCCGCATCGCCTTTCAGCCTGGAGGGCAATCTGCTGATGATCGACCATGGCATGGGGATGAACTCGGCCTTCCTCCATCTCTCTCGGATCGACGTGACGGTCGGGCAGGCGGTGAAGCAGGGCCAGGCGCTCGGGGCGATCGGCATGACCGGTCGCGCCACGGGCCCACATCTCCACTGGGCGGTGAAATGGCGCGACGCGCGGATCGATCCCGCGCCACTGGCGGGGCCCATGGCGCCGTAATCATCTGAAGGCGGTGGCGGTCGCCCGCGCCACCTGTGGCTAGATGCGCATGAGTGCCGGCGCAACCGGCGCGATCGGTGTCGGCACCGCCCCGACCTCGTGCTGCAGCAGCGTAGCGAGCTGGCCGGCCTGCTCGAACAGTTCGTCGAGCACAGCTGGCGGACAATCGTGGCGGGCGCATTGTCGGTTGATCGCGGCGAGCAGGCGCGAAAGACTGAATCTGCCAAAGCTGTCGAGCAGAGCGCGTAGCGCTTCGGACTCGGCCATCGCCACGACCCACGCCTCCGCACGCACGGCGGCCGCGATGCGAAGAGGGCGGTCGGTAACGTCGAACATCAGCATCTTCATCAGCACTGCCGCATCGTCATACCCCGCTTTTTCGACCAGCAGGTTGAGCCGCCCGCGATCGAAGCTGTCGCCGGTCGCGATCGGCACGCCCGGCCGGTTGCGGCGCATCGTGCCGATCATTTCGAGCAGCTGGCCCGAGACGATCGGCTTGGGCAGGAAGCTGTCGACGCCGGCCTCGAAATAGATCCGCCGCCGCTCGGGCATCGAATCGGCGCTGATCGCCAGGATCGGGGTGTTGGATGCCGGCGGATCGAGCGCGCGAATCGCGCGCGTCGCCTCGATGCCGTCCAGTTCGGGCATCTGCATGTCCATCAGCACCAGGTCGAACGACTGGGCGGACATCACACCCAGCGCCTTGCGGCCGTCCTCGACCGCGGTGACGTCATGCCCTTCGCGAGTCAGCAGTCCCGCCATCAGGCGGCGGTTAATCGGATTGTCCTCGGCCAGCAGGATGCGCATCGGCCCGGTGGCCCGTTCCGCCGCCATGGCTTCGGCCGCCGCCGCCTCGGCACGCTTGAACGGCAGCTCGACCGAGAAGGTCGTGCCCTTGCCGGGGTCGCTCGACGCCGCGATCGAACCGCCCATTGCCTCGGCGAGCTGCTGGCTGATCGCGAGGCCGAGGCCGGTATGGCCCTGCAGGCGCATTCGCGCCGCATCGATCTGTTCCCCGCGCGAGAAGATGCGGCCAAGCGTGTCCTGCCCGATGCCCTGGCCGCTGTCGCGGACGATGATCATCCACCAGTCGAGATCGCCGTCCGAACGGGTCGGCGACAGGCTGATCGACACGCTGCCGGCTTCGGTGAACTTGATCGCGTTGCCGATCAGGTTCGACAGCATCTGCTGCAGGCGGGCGGGGTCGCCGCGGACCGCCTCCGGGTCGCCGTCCAGACCGTGAAGCTTGATCGCCAGACCCTTGCCGGCGGCGGCGCCGTTGTGAAGATCGGCGGTGGTGCGGACCACCGACTTCAGGTCGAAGTTGATGCTTTCGATCACCACCCGGCCCGCTTCGATCCGGCTGAAATCCAACATGTCGTCGACCACGCCCATCACCGTCGTGACCGACTGGTTCAGCTGAGCGAGCTGCGTGTGGCGCTGACCGTCATGCGGGTCACGGCGCATCGCCTCGATCGCGCTGAGCACGCCTTGCATCGGCGTCCGGATCTCGTGGCTCATCACCTCGAGCATTTCGGCGCGGGTCCGCTCGGCGGCACGGGCCTGGTCACGGGCAGCGATCAGCGCGCGCTCGGCTTCCACCTCTTCGGTGATGTCGCGCACGATGCCGATCATCGTCTCGGCACCGTCGAGCTGTCCAGCGATCTGGATGTGGACCGTCCGCCCATCGGGCCGCAGCCAGCGCAGCCGGGTCACCGGCATCACGCCGGTGCGGAAGGTTTCCGCCACCGCCAGATCGACCCTGTCGACATCATCGGGATGGAGACGCGCGCGAAGAATGTCCGAGGTCGGGACTGTTTCGGCCGGGAAGCCGAGGATCCGGTACATCTCGGGCGACCAGCCGTACATCGTCCGGCTGCGATCGGACCACCAATGCCCCATCGCCGCAAGCGATTCGGCGAGCGTCAGCAGGCGGTTGGCGTCGGCTATACCATCAAGCGAAATCGACCTGCTCCCCTTCGGCTAGGTGCCTGCCCCATCTTCCTTATTAGGTGCAGAAACCGCGCAAGGGAAAGCGATAGATGTAAACTTTCGTTAATTACTCAGAGATGGCGCCATAGTTGACGCTGCGTAATACTGGCCTTCGTCGCCCGGCTGCGTAACAACGCTGTCAGTTGTCGGGACGGGTCGCCACAAAGATCGCGCACCCGATCAGGCCGGCGGCAACGATCAGGTCGATCCACCAGACCGGACGCACCGTCAGATTCATCACGACGAAGCCGCCGGCCATGCTGACGATCGCGATGATCTTCGCGTTGCGCGGAATGGCGCCCCTCTCGCGCCATCGCAGGATCGGCGGGCCAAACCAGCGGTGATCGAGCAACCACCGTTCGAATCGCGGACTGGACCGGCTGAAACAACCAGCGGCGAGAATCAGGAAGATGGTCGTCGGCATCACCGGCAGCAGCGCGCCGATGACGCCGAGAGCGACCATCACCCATCCCAACGCGAACCAGGCCCAGCGCTTGATGGGTTCATGCATGGCAGAGCCGTCGCGTCAGGGCCGCCCGCTCACACGAACCGAGCCTGGCTTTCGGCATGCACTACAGCGCGCCGTGGCAATGCTTGTACTTGCGGCCCGATCCGCAGGGGCACAACGAGTTACGGCCAAGCGCCGCCGCCATTTCCGGCGTGACCTCGAAATCGCCCGCCGGCGCGATCACCGACTGCGGCAAGCGGGTGTTGATCAGCCCGCGCGTGCCCGCATCATAATCGTTCGAATTGTCCTCGCCGGTCAGCGCGCTGACATGCTCGGTGACGAAGTCGGGCATCGGCGGCAGTTCGGCGAAGTCGCGCGCCGCCGTTTCGAAGCGGGCATTGGCGAGGATGCGGGTCACTTCCTCGCGGATCGCCGACAGCATCCGCTCGAACAGCGCGAAGGCCTCGGACTTATACTCGTTGATCGGCGTCTTCTGCGCATAGGCCCGCAGATGGATCACCTGGCGCAGCGCATCGAGCGTCGCCAGATGCTCCTTCCAATGATGATCGAGCGTCTGGAGCAGCACGCTCTTCTCGATGCCGTGCCAGCTCTCTTCGTCGATCGCAGCGCGCTTGGCAGCGATCGCCGCGTCGGCCTCGGCCAGAACCTTCTCCGCCAGGACTTCGGGATCGATCCCGTCCTGCGCGATCCACTCGTCGAACGGCGGGGCGATGCCCAGCGTCTCTTCGGCGCGCTGCTTGAGCGACTCGATATTCCACTGCTCGGGATAGCTGTGCGGCGGGCAACAATCGCCGACGATCGCATTCGCGGTATCGGCGCGCATGTCGGTGACGACGTCGTCGACCGTATCGGCGTCCATGATGTCCGCGCGCTGCTCGTAGATGACCTTCCGCTGGTCGTTCATGACGTCGTCATATTCGACGACCTGCTTGCGGATATCGTAGTTGCGCGCCTCGACCTTGCGCTGCGCGGTCTCGATCGCCTTCGAGATCCAGGGCGACACGATCGCTTCGCCGTCGGCGAGATTCTTGTTCATCATCCGCGCGAACATCGTTTGCGGGCCGAAGATGCGCAGCAGATCGTCGTCGAGCGACAGGTAGAAGCGGCTGAGGCCGGGATCGCCCTGCCGGCCCGAACGGCCGCGCAGCTGATTATCGATGCGGCGGCTCTCATGGCGCTCGGTGCCAAGCACGAACAGGCCACCGGCCGCGAGGACCGCTTCCTTCTCGGCGATGATCTCGCCGCGGATGCGCTCGGCCGCCGCGTCGAACTCGGGCGTGGCGATTTCGAGCTCGGGATGCTCGTCGAGCATGCGGAATTCGAGGTTTCCGCCCAGCTGAATGTCGGTGCCGCGACCGGCCATGTTGGTGGCGATGGTGACGGCGCGCAGCCGGCCCGCCTGGGCGACGATATGCGCTTCCTGTTCATGGTAGCGGGCGTTGAGCACCTTGTGCTCGACCCCTTCCTTGATCAGGAATTCCGACAGCATCTCCGACTTTTCGATCGACACGGTGCCGACAAGCACCGGCTGGCCGCGCTCTTTCGCGTCACGGATCGACTGGGTGATCGCAGCGAACTTGTCGTTGATGTTCTTGTAGAACTCGTCGTCCTGATCGATCCGCTTCACCGGCAAGTTTGTCGGGATGGTGACGACGTTCATCTTGTAGATCTGGTAGAATTCGGGCGCCTCGGTGGCGGCCGTACCCGTCATGCCGCCCAGCTTCGGGTACATGCGGAAATAATTCTGGAAGGTGATCGAGGCGAGCGTCTGGTTCTCGGGCTCGATATTGACGCCTTCCTTGGCCTCGATCGCCTGGTGCAGGCCGTCCGACCAGCGGCGACCGTCCATCATCCGGCCTGTAAACTCGTCGATGATGACGATCTTGTCGTCCTTGACGATATAATCGGTGTCGCGCTTGAACGCGACGACGGCGCGCAGCGCCTGGTTCAGGTGATGGACGACCTGGGTGTTCTCGAAGGCATAGAGGTTGCCGCCTTCGAGAAGGTCGGCCGCTTCGAGCAGCCGCTCGATCCGCTCGGTGCCGTCCTCGGTCAGGACGACCGAGCGCTGCTTTTCGTCGAACTCGTAATCCTCCGGCGTGACCTGCTTCACGATCGCGTCGACCTGCTTGTACAGCTCGGACTTGTCGTCGGTCGGGCCCGAGATGATCAGCGGCGTGCGCGCCTCGTCGATCAGCACCGAGTCGACTTCGTCGACGACGGCATAGCTGAAGGGCCGGTGGACCATCAGCGCGCGCTCATATTTCATATTGTCGCGCAGATAGTCGAAGCCGAACTCGTTGTTCGTGCCGTAGGTGATATCGGAACCATAGGCTTCGCGCCGTTCCTGATCCGACAGGTTCGGCACGATCACGCCGACGCTCAGCCCGAGGAAGCGATAGACCCGGCCCATCCACTCGGCATCGCGGGTGGCGAGATAGTCGTTGACGGTGACGACATGGACGCCATTGCCGGGCAGCGCGTTGAGGTAGACCGCAAGGGTCGCCACCAGCGTCTTGCCTTCGCCGGTCCGCATCTCGGCGATTTCGCCGCGATGCAGGACGATGCCGCCGATCATCTGGACGTCGTAATGCCGCTGGCCCAGCACGCGGCTGGCCGCCTCGCGCACCGTCGCGAAGGCCTCCGGCAGCAGCGAGTCGAGCTTTTCGCCCGCGTCGAGCTGCTGGCGGAACTTGACGGTTTGGGCCGCCAGTTCTTCGTCGGTCATCGCCTGGAGCGTTGGCTCGAAAGCGGCGATTTTCTGGACGATCGGACGGAGCGACTTCACATAGCGGTCGTTCGACGATCCGAAAATGGCTTTGGCGAGGCCGCCGAGCATGGGCATTCCTTGAAAATGGGCGTGCGAACAGCCTCACGGCCCCCGCGCAAACGATCGGGCTGCAGATAGGTGCCGCCACCGACTACGTCAATTCAGGCGCGCGCTGCCTAACATTCATTTGGCGGGCGGAAGATCCGTAACTTCTATCGAAGTTCGCATCATGACGTGGACGGGACGGCTGGACCTCACCTTGGTCCGCATATCCTGCGCCAGACGAACACAGGCTTCAGGGATAACCTTGCTGGCGAGCGCGTCGAACATCCGGCAATTCGAAACACCTCCGGAAACGTCGAGATCGAACTCGACCACGACATCGACAGGCGCGACAGGTTCGACATTCGGCAGCTGCCACCGAACTCGGTTGCGGTAGCTGCTTGGTATCGGGTTGCCCCTCTCGTCACGCGCCGGCTCGAAGCGAGCCCGCTGCGTGAGGAGGCTGCACGCCTTTTCGTCGAGTTCGGGCGTGCCGCTCGATATGGTCACTTGACAGGCCGCAACCGCTCCGCGTTCATCGATGTCCAACCTGAAGGCAACGACACCGACGCGACGCTCGAAGAGCGCTCTCACAGGATAATCTTCTGGCCTAACCCAGTCGGCTGGGCTGCCGACCGGCTTGGGCTTGGCGCTCTCAGGAAGATCAGCAGCGCATAATGATGGAAGCGCCAGCAAGCACAGAAATCGCCGCATTATCGTCCCCCGCGATGAACGACGGATTGTTTGGCGTCGGCGACGCAGGAAATCTAGTGCCAGGCGATATACGACTGGTCGACAATGGGGGTTTCCCTTCTCATCGCCCGATCGTCACGACCGGACGATGACCATCGATATTTCAAACGTCATCCGCTCCCCCTATAGCCCCGGCAATCTTTTCGGAGTTGCCATCATGGATCGTTCCCCGCTTGCCCCCGCTGCCTTCCCCAGCCTGCCGCCGATCGCCGGTGTGCGGATCGCGGTGGCGCGCGCCGGCTACAAGGCCTGGGACCGCGCCGACCTGACCTATGCCGCCTTCGACGACGGCACCGTCGTGGCCGGCGTGACGACCACCAGCAAATGCCCCTCGCCCGAGGTCGAATGGTGCCGCGCCGCGCTGCCGCTGGGCCGGGCGCGGGCGCTCGTCGTCAATGCCGGCAACAGCAACGCCTTCACCGGCAACCGCGGCCGCGCCGCCGTCGAGGCGATCACGGCGCGGGTGGCCGGGGCGGTCGGCTGCCAGCCGTCGGACGTCTTTGTCGCCTCGACCGGGGTGATCGGCGTGCCGCTGCCGATCGACAAGGCCGAGGCCGGGATCGATTCGGTGCTCCAGGCGCCCGCGGCGAGCTGGGAGGAGGCCGCCGCGACGATCATGACCACCGACACCTTCGCCAAGGCGGCGCGCGCGTCGGCGATGATCGGCGGCGTCAGGGTCGAACTGGTCGGCATCGTCAAGGGATCGGGCATGATCGCGCCCGACATGGCGACGATGCTCGGCTTCATCTTCACCGACGTAGCGGTCGCCCCCGAGCTGCTCCAGGCGATGCTGAACCACGCCAATGGCAAGAGCTTCTCCTGCATCACCGTCGACGGCGACACCTCGACCAGCGATACCGTCCTCGCCTTCGCCACGGGCAAGGCCGGCAATGACCGGCTCGAGACGATCGACGATGCCGGCGCCGATGCACTGCAGGCGGCGCTGACCGAGATCTGCCTCGAACTTGCCCAGCTCGTCGTCCGCGACGGCGAGGGCGCGTCGAAGTTCATCGCCGTCACCGTCGAAGGCGCCGAGAGCGACAAGAGCGCGCACCGCATCGCGCTGTCGATCGCCAATTCGCCGTTGGTGAAGACCGCGATCGCAGGCGAAGACGCCAATTGGGGCCGCGTCGTCATGGCGGTCGGCAAGGCGGGTGAGCCGGCCGAGCGCGACAAGCTGTCGATCCGCTTCGGCGCGACCCAGGTCGCGACGGGTGGTCTGGCGGTCGAGGGCTATGACGAGACGCCCGTCGCCGCGCACCTCAAGGGCCAGGAGATCGAGATCGGCGTCGACATCGGCCTCGGCAATGGCCGCGCGACGGTTTGGACCTGCGACCTCACCCACGGCTATATCGCGATCAACGCCGATTATCGGAGCTGATCGACGGGTGTCGCCGTCATCATGAACTTGTTTCAGGATCCACCGGCGTGCGAGGAGCGGGGCCGGCGGTGCGTCGAGACCGTGCCGCAGGAGCACCATGTCCGGTCGGTGTGGCTTCGTGGATGCTGAACCAAGGTCAGCACAAGGGAAGGGAAGATGTTCACCATGCCATTGATCCTCTGGGGCCGTCTCAACTCGCACAACGTCAAGAAGGTCGCGTGGCTCGCCATCGAGGCCGGCATCGCGCATGAGCGGCGCGATATCGGCGGACAGTTCGGCTTCACCGACGCCTATCTGGCGATGAACCCGAACCGGCTGATCCCGACGATCGACGACGACGGCTTCGTGCTGTGGGAATCGAACGCGATCCTGCGCTATCTCGCCGCGAAATATGCCCCGGCGCTGATCCCCGCCGATCCACAGGCGCGCGCGATCGGCGATCGCTGGATGGACTGGCAGTTCGGCTATGCAGAGGCACAGCGCGACGCCTTCCTCCACCTGATCCGCTTCGCATCGGCCGATCGCGATGATGCGAAGATCGCCGAGTCGGCGCGGCGCAGCGGCGAGCTGATGGCGATCCTCGACACGGCACTGGCAGAGCGGCCCTGGCTCTCGGGCGACGCGTTCGGCGTGGGCGACATCCCGATGGGCGTCTATGTCCATAGCTGGTTCACCCTCGACATTCCGCGCCCCGACCTGCCGCACGTCGCCGACTGGTATGCGCGGCTGCGCGACCGCCCAGGCTATGCCGAGACCGTCATGATCCCCCTGAGCTGAGGCCGCGATGCACGATCTTCACCAGCCTGTCGTCGCCCTGATCCACGGGGTCGCCCGCGACATCATGATGCCGCGTTTCCGCAAGCTCGCGGCCTACGAACTGGCCGAGAAGACGCCGGGCGATTTCGTCACCATCGTCGACCGGGAATCCGAGGAACGGCTGAGCGAGGGCCTTGCCCGGTTGCTGCCCGAGGCGCGGATCATCGGCGAGGAAGCGGCGGCGGCCGACCCTTCGATCGTCGAGCAGGTCGGCAACGGCGTCGCCTGGATCATCGATCCGCTCGACGGCACCAACAATTTCACCGAGGGCAAGAGCCCGTTCGCGATCATGATCGGCCTCGCCATCGACGGCGTGCGCGAGGCCGGCTGGATCTACGATCCGGTCATCGACCGGCTGGTCCATGCGGTCCGGGGGGGCGGCTGCACCATCGATGGCGAAAAGGTGATCGCGCGGCGGTCCGACGGCGCGCTGCCCAAGGCGGCGATCGCCACCTATTTCATGCCCGAGGATCGTCAGGCGGATGTCCGCCGCCGTGCCCAAGGACGGCTGGAGATCGTCGACATTCCGCGCTGCGCGGGCGAACAATATCCGCGCTTGATGCTGGGGACCAACGACATCGCGCTGTTCGAGCGCACCCATGTCTGGGATCACGCGCCCGGCGCGCTGATGCTGGAGGAGGCGGGCGGAATGATCGCCCGCAACGACGGCGCGCCCTATCGCCTCGACGTCCCGGGCAAGGGCGCGATTGCGGCCAGCTCGCCCGAGATGTGGGCGCTGGCGAAGGACGTGCTGTTCGACTGACGGGAAAAGGCGTGGCTGACCCCATCGGCGTCACCCCAGCGCAGGCTGGGGTCTCGTGAGATGGAACGGCCGCTCCTCTCCTGAGATGCCAGCCTGCGCTGGCATGACGCGCTTGGAGTGTCGCTTAAAGCTCGCCTTCCAGCCAGCCCTTGAGCTGGCTCTTCGGCGCGGCGCCGACCTTGGTCGCGGTGGGCTGGCCGTTCTTGAACAGGATCATCGTCGGGATGCCGCGGACGCCATATTTGCCGGGGGCGTCGGGATTCTCGTCGATGTTGATCTTGGCGATCGTCACCTTGCCGCCAAGCTCGTCGGAAATCTCTTCGAGCGCCGGGCCGATCATCTTGCACGGGCCGCACCATTCCGCCCAGAAATCGACCAGCACGGGGCCGTCGGCGCTGATGACGTCGTCGTGGAAGGATGAATCGGTAATCGCTTTGGTGGGCATCGGAAGCTCCTTGGTTACAGGATAGATGTAGGCTGGCCATTCGCCAGTCTCAACGGTCTGGGCCCTGCTTTTGCTCCTGCCCCCTAAAGCCGGGCTTGTGCATCTCGAGCACGGCAGGGGGCAGATCGATCAGGGTCGGGCCGGCGGTGTAGAGCAATGCGGCCTCGATCGACCGGCCCGGAAAGATCACTGCGAGCGCGGCGGCATAGGCGCTCATCTGGCGCAGATGGTGCGTCGGCGCCTTCTCCAGACCGGCGGGCGCGCGACGGCTGGTCTTGAAATCGACGACGAGGATGCGGTCGGCGGTGACGAGCAACCGGTCGACCGTACCCGAGATCACCTCGCCGTCGACCACGGCTGCGACCGGGGCCTCGGCGAGGGCATCGTCGCCGAAGATCGCGGAGAAGCGGGGGTCGCCGATCACCCCGCAGGCGTCGTCGGCCAGCGCCTGCGCGACCGCGATATCCTCGATCCCGCCCGATCGGTGCAGCCAGCGGATCGCCGCCTCGCGGCGCTGTTCGGGCGCGACGGCGGGCAGCCGTTCGAACAGGGCGTGGAGCAGGGTGCCGCGCCGGGCCGCCTCGCGCAGCGCCGCCGAGGGCGGCGGATCGGGGACGTCGTCGAGACCGAGCGACGACGGCGCCAGCGGACGCGGCGGGCGCGCCTCGACCGGCGCGGCGCGGCGCAGCCAGTCCGGCTCGGCCAGCACCGGCGCACTCCGGCGCAGGCGCGCGGCGGCGGCCGGGGCGGCGGCGGTCACCGTGCCGTGATAATGATAGGCGTGGGTCCAGAGCCCGTCCTCGACCGGTGCGCAGCCGAGCCCGGTCATCGCCTGTTCGATCGCCTGGTACCAGCTCGCCGCCGGGGGCACGCCCTTGGCGCGGACGCCCAGCGTCCCACCGATAACCAGATGCTCCTGCGCGCGGGTCAGCGCGACATAGAGCAGCCGCCAATG
This sequence comes from Pseudomonadota bacterium, assembly GCA_040387595.1. GTDB lineage: Bacteria > Pseudomonadota > Alphaproteobacteria > Sphingomonadales > Sphingomonadaceae > Rhizorhabdus. The sequence goes on along the minus strand of JAZKDN010000031.1, from coordinate 164,119 downwards.
CTCCTGCCGCTCGCGCCGCTTGAGGACATCGCTGTCGGCGCGCAGCGCGTCGACCATCTCGGCCTTGCGCGGGCGCAGCACCGGCACCGGCAGCGCATCCTCCTCGATCGCCCAGTCGAGCCGCCGCTCGGGGCTGAGATCGGGATCGGCGGTGGCATCGGCGAGGATGACGAGCGGTGCTTCCAGCCCCTTCGACCCGTGCACCGTCATCACCCGCACCGCATCGAGCGGGGCCGACGGATCGCGGGTGATCTCGACATCGCCGCGGTCGAACCAGTCGAGGAAACGCTGCAGGGTCGCGGTCGCGGTTCCCTCGAACTGGAGCGCGGCGCCGAGCAGTTCCTCGATCGGATCGCGCGCCTCGTCGCCCAGCCGCCGCAGCAGCTTGCGCCGCCCGTCGAGCGGCCCGGTCAGCAGATGTTCGAGGAAACGATAGGGCGTCGTGAAATCGGCGCGGCCGAGGATCTCGTCGAGCGCCGCGATCGTCCCGGCATCGCCCCTCGCGCGCACCGCGTCGATCAGCGCGCCGCGGCGGCCGAAGCCGACCCGGTACAAATCGTCCTGGCTCCAGCCGAACAGCGGCGAGACGAGCAGCGAGGCTAGGCTCAGGTCATCCTCGCGCTGGACCGCGAAGCGGACCGCGGCGAGCAGGTCCTTGACGACGAGCGGCGCGGTCAGTCGCAGCCGGTCGACACCCGCCACTGCGACCTTCTCGGCATGGAGCCGCGCGACGATCAGCGAGGCGAGGTCGGCGCGGCGGCGAACGAGGATCAAGATATCCTCAGGCCGGATCGGGCGCTTCTTGCTGGCGAGCCACAGCCCCTCGTCGATCCAGGCACGGACCTGCTTGGCGAGGCGCGAGGCATAGGCGCGGGTGGCGTCGTCGATAAAGCCTTCTTCGCCATCGTCATCGACCGCCTCGTCGATCGACAGCGGCTTCCACAAGGTCACCCGGCCCGGCATGTCGCGGTGGGCGGCGTGGCGCTCGGCGGGGTTGAACAGCCCCATCTCCTCATGGCCGAGGTCGGCGATCAGCCGGTCGACCACTTCGAGGACCGCGGGCGCCGAGCGGAAGCTGCGGTCGAGCGACAGGTCGAGGAACTCGCGTTCCACGTGCAGCGCCTTGAGCGCGAAGGTCAGCCGGGCGCGCTCGAACTCGACCGGGTCGGTGCCCTGGAAGCCGAAGATCGCCTGCTTGAAATCGCCGACGGTGAAGATCGTGCGCGGTGCGCCGCTGCGCGCGCCGGCCCCGACGAAGAACTCCTCCGCAAGCCGACCGACGATCGACCATTGCCGGGCATTGGTGTCCTGCGCCTCGTCGACCAGGATGTGATCGGTCTGCTGGTCGAGCTTGTAGCGAACCCAGTCGCCCATGCCCGGCGTGTCGAGCAGATGGACGGTGGCGCGGATCAGGTCGTCGAAGTCGACCAGCCCGGCGGCGCGCTTCGCCTCGGCATAGGCGCGGGCATAGGCCTGTCCGGCGCGCAGGCCAGCGCCGATCGCGGCGGCCAGCACCGCGCGATGCCGCCAGCCGAGCAGCCGGTGCAGGCTATCCGCCATCCGCACCGCGTGATCGGGATAGGCGGGATCGGCCTTGAGCAGCCCCGCGCCATATTTGCGCGGCTCGAACGTCCTGGTCAGGACGACGAACAGGACGTCCTCCAGCATCGCCGCGCGAGCCCGCGGGCCGGCGGCGATGAACGCCGCGACGATATCGGCATCGCGCAGCCCGGTGGCCGTGCCCCAGTCGGCATTGGCGCGGGCGACGGCCTGGAAGCTGTCGGGATGGAGGTCGGCGCAGCCCTTCTCGATCGCCTCCTCGACGTCTCCGAGCGGCACGTCGAACGCGTGGCGCAGCCGGGGCTCGATCGCACCGCGATTGCCGAGCGCCTCCAGCGCTTCGGGCGCGCGGGCGCATTCGAGCAGATAGCCCTCCGCCCCACCCTCGCCCAGCCGCAGGCTGAGCGTCTGCAGGTCGCGGATCAGGCCATGGTCGCCGCCGCGCGCCGCGCCGTCGATCAGTTCGGCCAGGGTGCGGCGGGCCAGCGCGGCTTCCTCGCGCCCCTCGATCGGACGGAAGCCAGGGGTCAGCCCGGCCTCAGCCGGGAAGCCCGCCAGCAGCGTCTGGCAGAAGGCGTGGATCGTCTGGATGCGCAGGCCCCCGCCCGGCGCCTCGAGCACCCGCGCGAACAATTGCCGCGCCCGCTTGAGCGCCTCGGGGCCGGACTCCTCGCCCAGCCGGGTGAGATCCTGAGTGAGCTTCAGATCGTCCTTCTGCCCGGCCCAATGCGCAAGACGGCGATGGATCCGCTCGGCCATCTCGGCGGCGCCCGCCTTGGTGAAGGTGAGGCAGAGGATGGTATCGGGCGCCGCGCCGCCGAGCAGCAGCCGCAGCACCCGCGCGGTCAGGACGTGGGTCTTGCCCGTGCCGGCCGAAGCCGACAGCCAGACCAGCTGGCGCGGGTCGGAGGCGGCGCGCTGCTGCGGCTGCAACGGATCGAGCGGTTTGAGGCGGCCGCTCATCGTTCACCCTCTCCGCGGCCATACCATTCGTCGAGCCGCATCAGCTGGTCATAATCGGCGTAGGGCGAATATTCGGGGGCCAGCTTGGCGGTGAAGGCATCGTCCCCGATCAGCCAGCGATCGACCGCGCCGGTCAGGATCGCGGCGGCATGGGCGATGAAATCCTCCGGGGCGATCTGGCTCTTGCCGCCGACCGGCGAGCGCACCTGCCCGAAGGCGTCGCGCTCCTTCGCCAGCGACCAATATTCGAAGGTGAGCGGTTCGCCCTCCACCCCGTCGAACCCGCCTCGCGCTGCTATCAGCCCGAGCAGGCCGAGCTGCATCGCATAGCCCGCTCCGACCTGCGCAGCGCTGGGTGGCTTACCGGTCTTGTAGTCGACGATCGCGAGCGTGCCGTCGGCGAGGCGATCGATCCGATCGACCTTGCCCTTGAGCGTGATCCCGCCGACATCGGCGCGGCCATCCTGTTCGGCGACGATCGGCCGGCGGCCCTGCGCGCGGTCCTCGCGCATCCGTTCGGCGACCCAGCGCAGCCCCTCCATCAGCCGGGGTTCCCACAACGCCTGCATCACGGGATGCGCGGCCATGGCGCGCAGCATCGCCTCGGCCCGCGGCACCAGCCGGTCCGGATCGCAACCGTCCTGCTTCATCCAGGCTTCGAACACGGCATGGACGGCGGTGCCGCGCCACGCCGGGGTCGGATCGGCGTCGACCGCATCGAGCGGCCGCAGCTGGAGCATGGCATCGGCATAGAAGGCGAAGGGATCGGCCTGCAGCCGGTCGAGCTTGGTGACAGCAATGACCCTCGGCCGATCGGCGACGGGCGGCTTCGGCGCGGGACGGCTGGTGAAAACCCGGTCGGTGGGCCGGTCGATCGCGGCCGCCCAGTTGGGCAGGCGATGCTCGCGGGTGATGCCGCCGGTCATCGCCTCCAGCCGCAGCCAGAAGCGCGAGGCGATGGTCGGCGCCCGGGCATCGCGGCGGGCGCGGGTGATGATCAGTTCGGGCGCGCCGAGCGCCATCGCGAAATCATGCGCCGACAGGCCGATCCGCGCCTCGAGCCCGCCAAGCCCCAGTTCGGCGCGGATGCGTGGCGCGAGCCAGGGATCGGGGCTCGGCAAGGCCGGCCAGACGCCCTCGTTGAGTCCGCCCAGCACCATCAGGTCGGCATGCTGGAGCCGTGCCTCGAGCAGACCCCAGATCGACAGGCGCGGATGGCCGCCCTGCGGCGGACGAATCGCGACCGTGTCCATCAGCAGGCGCAGCGTCGGGGAAAGCCCGGCCGGTTCGAAGGCGACCGGACCGACGGGCGCCCAGGCCTCCAGCTCGGCGATCAGGTCGGCGGCAGCGCGACCGTCGGGCCCCGACCAGCCGGCATCGCCGGCGAGAGTGGACACGCCTTCGCGGACGGCAGCGAGGAGGGCGGCAAGCTTCCCGGACGAAAGCGCATCCCCTTCAGGAGAGAGGTTGGGGGTCTGAGAGAAAGCCGCCTCCAGCGGCTCCAGCAACGGCCGCACTTCGTCCCACCAGGCGATCGCCGGCGCCCGCGCGCGTTTCGCATGGCCGTCGCCGTCGCGCAGATAGCGCGTAATGCCGTCCAGCCCGGCCGGCGGACGCGGGCCGCGCAGCGCGATGTCGAGCTTGCGGACGCCGTCGAGCCAGGCCCCGCGCGCGTCGCCCCGGCGCACCAGCGGATGCTTGAGCAGCGCCAGCAGCGGCACCGGCGCGAAGCCCTCGGCCGCTGCCTCGGCGACCGCCAGCAGCAGGGTGCCGGCGGGAGTGAGCGACAGCGGCGTGCCGGCCGAATCGTCGGCGACGATCCCCCAGCGGGCAAGATGCGCGGTGACCCGGCGCGCGAGCACCCGATCGGGGGTCACCAGCGCGGCGGTGCGGCCCGGCGTCTCGATCGCCTCGCGCAGAGCGAGCGCGATGCTCTGCGCCTCCTCGGCCGGGTTGGAGAGTTCGATCGCGCGAACCCCGGTCAGCCGTCGTTCGGCGGGCGGTAGCCGGTGCCATTTGTCGGTGAACGCCGCCGGGGCCATGGCGTTGGCGATCGCCTTGGCCCGAATCGCCCGCGCATCGCGCCCGCCGCCCCAGCGCCAGGTCTCGATCTCGGCGCGGCCGACGCCCATGCGATCGAGCAGTCGCTTCAACGCGAACTGGGGGTGGCTCTCCACCGGCCGCGGCGGACGGCTCCCTTCGTCGTCGGGCTCCTGCGGGCCGAGCGCTACCCACTCCTCTTCGGGCGAGATCGTGTCGAGACCGGGCAGCACCACCATGCCCTGCGGCAGACGCGCGACGATGCCGAGCAGCCGGGCGACCGCCGGCGTGGTGCTGCTGATACCGGCGGCGATGATCGCGCCCGGCGGCGGGCGCAGCCGCCAGCCACGCGCGACCCGATCGAGCAGCCGATTGCGCCGTTCGGCCATGTCGATCCGGCCCCGCGCCGCCAGCTCGTCCGGCCAGCGGGTCAATATGGTGTCGAGCATCGCCAGCGAGCGCTGCCAATGGTCGGACAGCTCGGGCAGCGAGACGAGATCCTTCAGCCGCGCGGGCGGCACCTGTTCGATCAGCAACTGGTCGAGCGTGCGCGCGAGCTCGCCGGCCAGCCGGATCGCCTCCCCGCCGTCGATCGGGTCGCCCGCCGCCAGGCGCGCCTCGCTGGTCAGCCGGGCGAGGATCATCTGCCGTTCGAGCGGATCGATCGCGGGCGGGATCGGCTCCTCTTCGGCCTCGCCGATCGGATCGAGCAGGCCGCCCAGCCGTTCGTCCAGTTCGGGATCGCCGATCGCGACGAGGCGCGGCAGCAGCAGCCCGCCCTCGGCCCGCCGCACGAAAGCATCGCTGATCGCGCGCGCCGCACGGTTGTTCGGCACCAGCACCGTCGTCCGCGCCAGCCCGAGCGGATCGGGCCCATATTGCGCGATCAGCCCCGCCGCGAGGGCATCGGCGAACGCACGGTGGGCAGGAATGGTGAAGACGGCGGGACGTGTCATTGGTGGGAGCACTCTAGCCGAGCGGGCGGCCGGCGAAACCCCTGTTGCTGATCGTCAATCGCGCCCCAGCATCGTCTCGGTCTTCGCGATCGCGGGCGGCGTACCCACGTCGAACCACAGCCCCTGGTGGACGACGCCGAAGGCGCGGCCTGAGGCGATGGCGCGTTCCCAGAGCGTCATGAAGCCGAACGGCCCCTCGGGCAGGTCGGTGAACAGCCGCTTCGAGACGATCTGGATGCCCGTATAGACGAAGGGCGCGACCTTCGACGGGCGGCGGCGGGCGATGTGGCCATTGCCGTCCATGTGGAAATCGCCCAGCCCGCTATGGCAATTGGCGCGGGCGAGCGGAACCAGCAGCAGCAGCGCATCCATCTGGCCGTCGTCCCAGCGGTCGGCGAGCAGGCTGATCGCGTCGACCGGACCGTCGATCCACAGATTGTCGCTGTTGGCGATCAGGAAATGATCCTCGGGGATCAGCGGCAGCGCCTTGGCGACCCCGCCCCCGGTTTCCAGCAGCATCCCGCGCTCGTCCGAGATGTGGACGTCGAGATCGGCCGCCTTGCGCTTGAGATGCGCCTCCAGCGAGTCCGCCAGATAATGGACGTTGACGACCACCCGGCCGATGCCGGCGGCCCGCAGCCGGTCGAGGACATGATCGAGCAAGGGCTGGCCCGCCACCTCGACCAGCGGCTTGGGCCGGGTCGCGGTCAACGGGCGCATCCGCTTGCCGAGGCCGGCGGCGAGCACCATCGCGGTGCCGATCGGCGCGGACCGGGGGTTGGGGCGCAGCGACAGCGGCTTGCCGAACGTCATGCGCTGTGATCCGTCCAGTGATCGCTCCGCTTTTCGGCCGGGACATGCGCGTCGAACCACGCTTTGACCGGCGCAAGCGCAGCATGGGCGAGGTCGCGCTCCAGATAGCCCCAGACCCGCGGCTGGAAGGCCAGATAGCGTGGCTTGCCGTCACGCTTCCACAAACGGGTGAAGATGCCGAGAATCTTGGCGTTGCGCTGTGCGCCGAGCAGCGCATAGGCGGCCTCGTCGAACGGGCGGCGCTCGGCATAGCGCGCGATCATCGCCGCTTCGATCGCGGGCGGCACGTCGCGCCGCGCGTCCTGCAGCAGCGAGACGAGGTCATAGGCGGGGTGCCCGGCCAGCGCGTCCTGGAAATCGAGCAGGCCGAGGCTGCCGTCGCCGAGCAGCATGATATTCTCGGCATGATAGTCGCGCAGCACGCTGACCGACCGGTCCGCGCGGATCGGCGCCAGCGCCTCGTCCCAGGCGGCGGCATAGCTGGCCGCATCGGCATCCAGCCCGACCGCGGGCAGATACCATTCCGGGAACAGCGCCGCCTCGCGCTGGTAGACCGCCATGTCATAGGGCGGCAGCGGCCCGGCCGCATGGCCGTGAAGATCGGCGAGCAGGTCGATCGCCTGCGCGTAGATCGGCATCTCGGCGGCGGGATCGGCCTCGATCACCTCCTTCATCCGGGCATCGCCGAAATCCTCGAGCAGGATCAGGCCGCCGTCGAGGTCCTTCGCCAGCACGCGCGGCGCGCGGAAGCCGATCGCGCCGAGATGCTCGGCGACCGCCAGGAAGGGGCGACTGTCCTCATGCTCGGGGGGCGCGTCCATCAGCACCGCGCTGTCGGCGCCGCGATGGACGCGGAAATAGCGGCGGAAACTCGCATCGCCCGCAAGCGGGAGGATCTCGGCGCCGTCCCAGCCGGCACGGTCGAGAAAAGCGGGGGCGTGGGACGGGGGAATCATCGGGTCATCCTCTGGGCGGCCATCGGCCTTCCCATGCCGCCGGCGCGGTCCAAGTCAAGCGGCGCGCGTCGGGGCCGTCCGGTTCGATGGTCAGCTGCAAGGCATCCGGCCACAGCCAGGAGCCCATCCGCTCGGGCCATTCGATCAGCAACGCGCTGTCCGCACGCGCCTCGTCGAGGCCCAGCTCCTCCAGCTCTTCGGGATCGTCGATCCGGTAGAGGTCGACATGCCAGAGCGACAGGCGAAGCTCGGGCGGGGCATAGGGGATGACGATCGGGAAGCTGGGCGACGGCACTTCACCCTCGAACCCCAGCGCATGGAGCAGCCCGCGCGCGAGGGTGGTCTTCCCCGCACCGAGATCGCCGTTCAGCGCAACGACGTCGCCCGGCCGGAGAACGGTGGCAAGTGCCGCACCGACGGCGGCGGTCGCCTCGGGCCCGTCGAGTTCAATATACTTCGTCATGCTGAACTCGTTTCAGCATCCACCCAACCCCTCGGACGAACCAAGCGAAGATGGGAGGGTGAGAGGAACCGCACCGTCCGAACCAAGCCGCACGATGGATGCTGAAACGAGTTCAGCATGACGGTCCCCTCTTCGGTTTGGAGGCCATCTCAAACCTGGACATGGTCGCCGGTCCGCCGGGGCAGGTGGATCGTGACGGTGGTGCCGCGTCCGGGCTCGCTCTCCAGCGCGATCGAGCCGCCATGCGCTTCGACGAGCTGGCGCGTCAGCGGCAGGCCGATGCCGATCAGCTGCTTGCCTTCGTCGTTGCTCGCGTCGATGCGCGGATAGGTATCGAACACGCCGGCGCGCTGGGCGGCGTCCATTCCCGGCCCGGTGTCGGACACGATCCAGACGATCACGTCCTCGTCGCCACGGACGCGGATCGTCACCTTGCCATGTTGCGGCGTGTAGGTGATCGCGTTGTTGAGCAGATGATCGGCGATCTGGCGCAGGCGTCGCGGATCGCCGCGCATCGTGCCGAGCGCCGGTTCGATGTCGACGATCAGGCTCAGCGGCTTGGCATCGGCCGCCTTGCGCGCGGCGGTCACCGCGTCGCCGAGCAGCAGGCTCATATCGACATGCTCCTCGGACAGCGGCAGATTGCCGGCGGCGCCCTGGGTCAGGTCGAGCACGTCCTCGACCAGCGAGCCGAGCCGGCCGACCGAGGAGAGGATCGCCTTCACATATTCCCCGGCGACCGGCGGCAGTTCGCCTGCATAGCCCCCGTCGAGCAACTCGGCGAACCCGGCGATCGAGGTCAGCGGCACGCGCAGTTCGTAGCTCATATTGGCGACGAAGGCGGTCTTGAGCTTGTCGGCTTCCTCGAGCGCGTCGGCACGGCCGCGCAGCGCTTCCTCGATCCCGCGCGACGCGGTGATGTCGAGCAGGGTGAACAGCGCATTGCCGTCGGGCAACGGCACCACGGCAAAGTCGAAATAGCGGCCGTCGGCCAGCGCCATGCGCCCGGTGCGCGCCTGCCGGTCGACCGTGGCGATCCGGACGAGATCGCGCAGCAGCTGCGCCCGCGACGGATCGGCCAGCTTGGTCGCGACCAGTTCGACCATCGCATCGACGCGCAGATTCTGGGCCAGGTCGGCGTCGGACAGGCCCCAGATATCGCGAAAGCTCTGATTCCAGATGTGCAGCCGGCCGTCGGAGGCGAACACGCCGATGGCCTCGAACAGATTCTCGAAGGTCGCGGTGCGAACCCGGAGCAGCGTGTCGCGCGCGCTCGACAGCTGGACCTGTTCGGTGCGGTCCTCGAAGTACAGCAGCAGGCCAGCATTGGGCAGCGGTTGGGCAACGACGCGGAGATGCTGGCCGCCGGGAAGAGTCCAGCTTTCCTCGACCGAATCGACCGCGTTGAACCAGGCGCGGCGGTCGGCCTTCCAGCCGGGGAAGTCGCGTGCCTCGGGCAAGCGCTGGGTGTCGCGCATCCGGTCGAGCACCCGGTCGAACTCGGGATGATCGCTCATCCATTCGGGCAGCAGCGAGAAGAATTGCAGGAAGGGCTGGTTGAAGAAGGTCAGACTGCGGTCGGGGGCGAATTGCGCGACTCCCGCCGAAAGCCGGTCGAACAGTTCGCGCTGCGCCTCCTGGAAACGGCCCAGTTCGCCCCGCGTCTGTTCGAGGTCCTGGATGTCGAAGCCGTAGCCGGCGACGCCATGCTCGCCCATCGGCACATCGACGATCCGCATCGTCCGCCGCTGTCCGCTCAGGGTGACGGGCACGACATGGGTCTGGATACGGCCGCTATCGCGCGCGGCGATCGCGGTCGCGCGCGGCGCGCGGCCTTCGGCGGCATCGATCAGCTCGACCCCGCGGGTCACGACGTCCTCGGCGCTGTCGCCCTCGACCGCGTTGACATAGGCCGAATTGACCAGCGCCAGCTTCAGGTCGGGGCCGCGATGCCACATCGGGAAGGGCGCGGCTTCGATCAGCGCGAGGCAGCTGTCGAGCGCATCGCTGACCGCATGGCTGTCCGCGGTCAGCCGGGCGATGGTGCGTTCGGCCTCGCTGTTGTCGAACAGCCAGACGATCACCCCATCCCCGATCGCGGGCGGCGCGGGGCGGCCGCGCGCCAGCAGCACCCGATCGGTCCCGGAAAGATGCAGCACCCGTTCGAAGGCGCGGCCGGCCTGGTTGGCGGCCGCGATGTCGGCGGCAAGCCCCTCGGCATCGACGACCGAGATGCCGCCTCCATTCTGGCCCGCAATCTCGTCGATCGAGCCCGGCGGCGCAGGCAGGCCCAGCCAATGGGCGAGGCGCGGATCGGCGCCGATCCGGCCATCGAGTCCGACCCGGAATGGAACGGCGGGCGCGCTGGCGAGCAAGGCGCCCTGCCGCTCGATATCGCGGGCGCGGACCTTGCCGATCGCATCGCGCCGCAGACCCATGACGATCGACGCGACAGCCGCTGCGACCCACAGCGCGACGATGATCGCGAGCATCAGCGCGGCGACCGGGTCGAGGTGGATCATTTGCGACATGGCCACGCTTCTAGTGCGGGTTCATTCCACAGGCGAGCGGGGAAATGGGGGATAGAAAGACATCGCCCCGGCGGAGGCCGAGGCCGCAAGAAGACGGGACGTACCCATCTCCAGCGGCCCCGGCCTCCGCCGGGGCGACGATAGCCGAGAAGGAGGCGGACGAAATGCCCGCCTCCTTCATCGATCAGTAGCGGTAGTGATCGGGCTTGAACGGACCTTCGGTCGAGACACCGATGTAACCGGCCTGCTTGGCGGTCAGCTTGGTGAGCTTGACGCCCAGCTTCTCGAGGTGGAGCGCGGCCACCTTTTCGTCGAGATGCTTCGGCAGGACATAGACCTCGTTCTTGTAGGTCTCACCGCGGGTCCAGAGCTCGATCTGCGCGAGCGTCTGGTTGGTGAAGCTTGCCGACATCACGAAGGACGGGTGGCCGGTCGCGCAGCCCAGGTTCACCAGGCGGCCCTTGGCGAGGATGATGATCTGCTTGCCGTCGGGGAACTTGACCAGATCGGTGCCGGGCTTGACCTCGGTCCAGTCATAGTTGCTCAGCGCGGCGATCTGGATCTCGCTGTCGAAATGGCCGATGTTGCAGACGATCGACATCGGCTTCATCGCGGCCATATGCTCGGCGGTGATGACGTCGGCATTGCCGGTCGCGGTGCAGAAGATGTCGGCGCGGGTGACCGCCTCTTCCATCGTCACGACTTCGAAGCCTTCCATCGCGGCCTGCAGGGCGCAGATCGGATCGACTTCGGTCACCATCACGCGGGCGCCGCCATTGCGGAGCGACTGGGCCGAACCCTTGCCGACATCGCCGAAGCCGGCGACGCAGGCGACCTTGCCGGCGAGCATGACGTCGGTGGCGCGACGGATCGCGTCGACCAGCGATTCCTTGCAGCCATAGAGGTTGTCGAACTTCGACTTGGTGACGCTGTCGTTGACGTTGATCGCCGGGAAGGGAAGCTCGCCCTTCTTGGCGATCTCGTACAGGCGATGGACACCGGTGGTGGTCTCTTCCGAGACGCCCTTCAGGTTCCGGACGGTCTCGGTCAGATAGCCCGGACGCTTGGCGATGAACGCCTTGAGTGCGCGGTGGAACTCGACTTCCTCGTCATTCTCGGGCTCGCCCAGGGTCGCGCCGGCTTCGAGCTTGGCGCCCCACAGCGCGAACATGGTGGCATCGCCGCCATCGTCGAGGATGATGTTGGCGGTCTCGTCGCCCCAATCGAAGATCGACCCGACATAATCCCAATAATCGGCCAGGCTCTCGCCCTTGATCGCGAACACGGGCACGCCCGTCGCGGCGATCGCGGCGGCGGCATGGTCCTGGGTCGAGAAGATGTTGCAGGTCGCCCAGCGAACGTCGGCGCCGAGCGCGGTCAGCGTCTCGATCAGCACGGCGGTCTGGATCGTCATGTGCAGCGAACCGGTGATGCGCGCACCCTTCAGCGGCTGCGACGCACCGAACTCCTGACGCAGCGCCATCAGGCCCGGCATCTCGGTTTCGGCGATGTTGATCTCGGCGCGGCCGAAATCGGCAAGGCTCAGATCGGCTACAACATAATCGTTGAATTCAGTCGCTGCGGCGGTGGCCACCGGGCTTCTCCTTTGGGGATAGGGCAGCCGGCGCAGCCGGCGGCAATGCCCGGCGCAATAGCCCGACGGGCCGCTTAATGCAAATATAAAGATATCTTTATATGTCGCCTTCCCCTGGGGAGGACAGCTTTGCAAGGTCGCAGGCGTCGCTAGGCCTGGCCGCTGGTTGCCGACAGCAGGCGCGGATCGATCCCGGCGGAATGCATCGCCGCTTCCCACCGCCGGGCCGGTTCATGATCGAACATCAGTTCGCTTCCGCCGCGAGTCGCAAGCCAGCCATGGCGCCGCATCTCGTCGTCGAGCTGGCCGCCGCCCCATCCCGAATAGCCGAGCGCAACCAGCCAGTGCGCGGGACCCGTGCCCGCCGCGATCGCGCGCAGCACATCGAGCGTCGAGGTCAGACACCAGCGGTCCTCGACGATCAGGCTGTCCTCGCCGGTCCAGTCGGTGCTGTGCAGGACGAAGCCGCGCTGCTGCTCGACCGGGCCGCCGATCAGGACGCCGCAATCGGGCGCGACTCCGGGGTCGATCTCGAGCTGTTCGAGCAGTCCGTGGAGGGTGAGGCCGGGCAGGACGCGGTCGACGCCGACGCCCAGCGCGCCGTCGGCGTCGTGCGCGCACATCGCGATGACCGCCTTTTCGAAGCGCGGGTCCCCGATGCCGGGCATGGCGAGCAGGAACTGCCCGCGGAGAGAGGCTGGCGCATCCATCGCCGATATCTATAGTCGTCCACCATGACGACGCAAACAGGGGAACCGGTCGAAAGTGCCGCGGGCGGACCACCGCCCGCCACGACCCCGCCCGCCGTCATCACGATCGTCATCCCGGCTTACGGTGTCGGCGCGATGCTGGGCGATGCGCTCGATTCGGTGATCGCGCAGGATCGCGCCGACTGGGAAGCGATCGTGATCGACGACGGCGATCGGCGGGTGGCGCCCTATGCCGCGCCCTATCTGTCGGATCCGCGCATCCGCTTGATGCAGACCGACAATGGCGGCCTGCCAACCGCCCGCAACCGCGCCATCGCTGCCTCGACGACGCCTTATGTCGCGCTGCTCGACGGCGACGACATGTTGGAGCCCGATTATGTGTCGGCGATGATCGCGGCGATCGAGGCGCGGCCGACCATCGGCTTCGCGACCGGCGATGCGACCTTCTTCGGCGCCGACCGGGTCGGCGAACGCTTCTCCGCCTATTGCCCGCAAGCCGGGCCGCCGACGCTGGAGAAGCTGATCCTGCGCGAGTTCAACGTGTTCGGACTGACGGCGATGCGCCGCGCTGCGATCGAAGGCATCGGCGGCTTCGACACGAGCCTCAGATCCTCGGAGGATCTCGATGCGTGGATCCGCCTGCTGTCGGCGGGATGGGAACTGGCGTATGTGCCGCGCCCGCTCGCCCGCTATCGCCGGCACGCGGCGCAGATGTCGGGCAACACATCGGTGATGCTGACGACCGCGATGGCGGTGATGTCGAAGGCCCGCTCCGCGCTGGAGGGCCGCCCCGAGCAGGCCGCCGCCGCCGAAGCCTGTCGTCGCATCGCCCACGAAATGGCCGTCGAAGCTGCCTTCGCACGGGTGAAGGCAGGAGAGGCTCGCGCCGGCATCGCCGATCTCGTCCGCCTCGGCGTCGGCGCGCAAAGCCCGCGCTGGCGGAGCGCATTGCGGCTGATGCGGTTAGCGCCATTCCTGGCGCCCTGGCTGCTCAAGCTGCGCGAGCGGGTGTAGGGCCCGGCCCTATTCGCTCGCCATGCCGGCGCAAAAACTGCAACAAGGCGGGCGTAGCCCCGTCCGATGAGGAAGAGACGATGACGATCAGCATTGGAGACACGATCCCTCCCGCGACCTTCAAGAAGAAGACCGACGACGGCATCGTCGAGGTCGCCGGCGACGCGCTGTTCTCCGGTCGCACCGTCGCGCTGTTTTCGGTGCCGGGCGCCTTTACGCCGACCTGCTCGGCCAAGCACCTGCCCGGCTTCATCGAGAAGGCCGACGCGATCCGCGCCAAGGGTGTCGACGAGATCGTCTGCACCGCCGTCAACGACGCCTTCGTGATGGGCGCATGGGGCGCCGCGGCGGGGGCCGGGGACAAGGTATCGATGCTGGCCGACGGCAATGGCGATTTCGTTCGGGCGCTGGGCCTTGAGCTCGACGCCCGCGGGGCCGGCATGGGGGTGCGCGGCCAGCGCTTCTCGATGGTCGTCAAGGACGGGGTCGTCACCCACCTCAACATCGAGGAACCCCGAGAATATAAGGTCAGCAGCGCCGAGCATCTTCTCGGCCAGCTCTGAGACAAGACAACGAGGAAAACATATTGCCGTCCACGCAAAGCCTGCAGCTCGTCGAGCAGCTCGACACGCTTTATCGCCAGTCGGTGACGAGCCTTCGCGCCGCACTGACCCATTATATCCGAACCGGCGAACGCCCCGACCCGGTGACGCGCCGCGACGGCACCTTCGCCTATCCGGAGATCCGCCTGCGCTATGACGGCAGCCGCGATCCCGGCCCCCTCGGCCGCGCCTTCGGCCGTCTGCAGGAACCGGGCGATTATGCGATCGCGGTGACCCATCCCGCGCTGTTCGCGCCCTATCTCGCTCAGCAGATCGACCTGCTGATCGAGGATTATGGCGTGACGGTGGAAGCCGGCATCAGCAGCACCGAGATTCCCTATAATTACGTGCTCGACGCGGGCGACGACCTCGACCTGACCGGCGCCTCCCCGGTCGAGCTGTCGCGCATCTTTCCGTCGACCATCTTGTCGCAGATCGGCGACGAACTCGCCGATGGGCTGTGGCTGCAGCCCGAGGATGCGGCTCGCCCACTGGCGCTGTTCGACGCGCCGAGGGTCGACTTCAGCCTCGCGCGGCTACGCCACTACACCGGCACGCCCCCCGGCCACGTCCAGGATTATATCCTGTTCACCAACTATCACCGCTATGTCGACGAGTTCGTCCATTGGGCGATCGACCAGCTCGACAAGGACAGCCGCTACACCATGCTGAGTGGCGCCGGCGGGGTAGAGATCCGCGCCGGCGACCCCGATCCGCGCCAGGCGATCGCCGACAGCGCATGGCGCAAGCACCAGATGCCCGCCTATCATCTGGTCGCGCCCGACCGCTCGGGAATCACCCTGGTCAATATCGGCGTCGGCCCGTCCAATGCCAAGACGATCACCGACCATCTGGCCGTGATGCGGCCGGCGGCGTGGCTGATGATCGGCCATTGCGGCGGCCTGCGGCCGAGCCAGCGGATCGGCGACTATGTGCTGGCCCACGCCTATCTGCGCGACGACCATGTTCTCGACAGCGTGCTGCCGCCCGAAATCCCGATCCCCGCGATCGCCGAGGTACAGCAGGCGCTGACACGCGCCGCCGAGATCGTCTCGGGGCAGAGCATGGAGCAGCTCAAGCTGCGGATGCGCACCGGCACGGTCGTCACCTCCGACGATCGCAACTGGGAGCTGCGCTACACCGCATCGGCGCTGCGCTTCAGCCAGAGCCGGGCGGTGGCGATCGACATGGAATCGGCGACCCTCGCGGCCCAGGGCTATCGCTTCCGCGTGCCTTACGGAACGTTGCTCTGCGTGTCGGACAAGCCGATCCACGGCGAGATCAAGCTGCCCGGACAAGCCAACCGCTTCTACGAGCGGGCGATCGCCGAGCATCTCCAGATCGGCATCGCCGCGGTCGACCAGTTGCGCGGCGAAGGCGCCCGCCTGCACAGCCGCAAGCTGCGCGCCTTCGACGAGCCGCCGTTCCGCTGATCGCTACGCGCTCTCGTCCAGTTCCTCCGCGCTCGTGACCCGGTCGCGGCCCTCGAGCTTCGACCGGTACAGCGCGCGATCGGCGCGGGCGAGGAGCGAGACGAGCGAGATGTCGCCGGGACGCAGGCCGGTGACGCCGAAGCTGGCCGTCATGACGATCCGGTCGGGCCCGGTCACCGGCATGGCGCCGATGTCGCGCCGGATGCGCTCGACCACTTCCAGCGCGTCCTGGGCGCGGGTGTTGACCAGCAACAGCGCGAACTCCTCGCCGCCGATGCGCCCGATCAGGTCGCCCCGGCGCACCAGCCTCTCGAGCCGGCTGGCGAAATGGCGTAGCGCGCGGTCGCCGACGCTATGGCCGTAGCGGTCGTTGATCGCCTTGAAGCTGTCGATATCGGCGACGACGACCGCCAGCGGCTGCCCCTGCCGCTGCGCGTTGCGGATCGCACGTTCGGCCGCATCCTCGAAGCCACGGCGGTTGTGAATGCCGGTCAGCATATCCACCGTCGCCAGCAGCCGCATCGTTTCGGCGAGGTCGGCGGCCACCAGGAACACCGTGAAGATCCCGACGCCGATGAAGGCGGGGGGAAGCAGCAGCATCAAAAAGGTACGGAACAGTTGGAAGGCCTCGAGATGTCCCGCCGCGCCCTGGCGCATCGCTGCGACCGCCAGGCCGAAACTGATCAGCGCGAACAGCACGAGCATCACCGCGACCGACCGCTCGGGCAGGGTCGCGGTTCGCAGCGAACGGCAGACATAGGCGGCGCTGATCGCCATCATCAGCCCACCGAAAGTCATCGCCGTCGCGTCGCGGAACCCGGCGTGCGGCACCACGATCGTCGCAGCGGCGATCATCAAAGACACCAGAGCGGCGGCTGCGACGAAGGGGGCTGGGCCGGCGTGCGGCCGGCTGCGCAGGACGAACCCCGCCGCGATCAGTCCGCTCGACAGGCAGCCGAGGCCGCAGACCGCGGCATATAGAAAGAGATTGCCGTCAGCATAGATGCGGAACGCCAGATTGACCGCCCACTGGGCGGTCGCGACGCCAAAGGCGATGGCCCACAGCATCGCATGGCGCGGACGGCCGAAGCCACGCCATGCGATCAGCATTACCCCCGTCAGCATCGCCGCGCTGAACAGCAGCGCAATGAGGATGACCATCGCCGCCGTCATAGTTCCCCCAAACACTCACGAGGCCGGATCGCCGGAACGCCCCTGCACTCCGTCGACCCGCAAATCCCTTTTCGAGTGGGCCGGGGCACTGCGGCGCGGCGTGGTAAAAATCAATAGTCAAAAGTGCCGTAATTGTACCGTTTCCGGTCACTCTCTCCGTTTTGGATACTGTTATTGCCACGTCCTGTGCTCGAGGCGACATTCGGGAGGAACCGGACATGGTCTGATGACCGAATCGTTACTGATCCGATTCGGCCCGAAGCGGCGGCGGCGGCCGATGGATTCGCTGCCGCCGCCCGATTCGACTCACCAGCCGCAGCGCTGCCCCTTGTTCTGCTTCTGCAGCCAGGTCATCAGCGGCTTGAAATAGGCGATCATCGCCGCGCCATCGATCTCGCGGCTGCCGGTGAACGCTTCCAGCGCGTCGGGCCATGGCTTGGACGCGCCCATTTTCAGCATCGCGTCGAGCTTCGCCCCGACCGCCTTGTCCCCGTAGAAGGAGCAACGGTGCAGCGGCCCCTTCCATCCGGCCTGCTCGCATGCCGCCTTGTAGAACTGGAACTGCAGGATGCGGGCCAGGAAGTAGCGGGCATAGGGCGTGTTTCCGGGAATGTGGTATTTGGCGCCCGGATCGAAGTCGCCCTCGTCGCGCGCGACCGGCGGGGTGATGCCCTGATATTGCAGGCGCAGTTCGGTCCACGCCTTGTTGTAGTCGGCGGTCTTGGTCGCGCCGCTGAACACGCCCCAGCGCCACTTGTCCATCAGCAGGCCGAACGGAAGGAAGGCGACCTTGTCCATCGCCTGGCGCAGCAGCAGGCCGATATCCTTGTCGGCGCTCGGCACCCTGGCCGGATCGAGCAGTCCGATCTTCACCAGATAGTCGGGCGTGATCGACAGCGCGACGAAGTCTCCGATCGCCTCGTGGAAACCATCATTGGCGCCGTTGAGATAGAGATAGGGCTGCTTGTTATAGGCGCGCTGGTAGTAATTATGGCCCAGCTCATGGTGGATCGTGACGAAATCGTCGCCGTTCACCTTCGTGCACATCTTGATGCGCAGATCCTCGACATTGTCGATATCCCATGCCGAAGCGTGACACACCACCTCGCGGTCGCGCGGCTTGGTGATCTGCGATCGCGTCCAGAAGCTATCGGGCAGCTGCGCGAAGCCGAGTGAGGAATAGAAGCCCTCGCCCGCCTTCACCATCTTCACCGGGTCATAGTGTTTGGCGACGAGCAGTTCGCCGGTGTCGAAGCCGAGGTCGCCGGCGCCCTTAGGGGCGACGACATCGTAGATGTTGCCCCATTCCTGCGCCCACATATTGCCGAGCAGGTCGGAACGGATCGGCCCGGTCTTCGCCTGGACGGCATCGCCATATTTCTCGTTGAGCTTGGCGCGGGTGTAGCAATGCAGCGCGTCGTAGAGCGGCTTCACCTGTATCCACAGCCGGTCCATCATCTTCGCGAAGTCGTCGGCGGGCATGTCGTAGCCCGCCCGCCACATCGCGCCGAGATCGGCGTAGCCCAGGTCGACTGCGCCCTTGTTCGCGATCTCGACCAGCTTGGCATAGTCGCCGCGCATCGGCTGGCCGACAGCGTCGTGCCAGCTCACCCACATTTCCTGCAGCTCGGCCGGATTGCGGTTCGTCCCCATCTCGGCCTCGATGTCGGAGCCGTTGATCTCCTGGCCGCGGAGCATCCCCTTGCCCTTGCCATAGGTCGACTGCAGCCGGGTCGCGAGGTCGTTGAGTTCCTTCGCGGCGCCCGGTGTCGACGGAGCGGGCAGGACGATGCTCTGCTTCAATATGTCGAGCTTGCGCCGGGTGTCGTAGCTCAGCCCCTTGAGGCCGTCGAAGCGGGCGGCGCCATTGGCATAGCGGACCTGCATCTCGGTCAGTTCGGCGCCGACCCGCGCATTCACCGCGTCGGTGTCGTCGGTCAGATAGGTCGCGTTGATCCAGGCGACCTGGCTGCTGTAGATGCCGAGATCGGCGAGCTGCTTTTCCGCATCGGCGACGAAAGCGTCGGCGTCGGCGGGGGTCAGCGCCGCAGGGGCTGGCGCGGCAGGCGCGGCTGCCGGCTGCGCATCGGCGGCAAACGCCGGGGTGGTGGCGAGCAGCGCGGCCAATGCCAGCGCGGACGTCGCCGCCTTGATCGAGATTTTCATGGGGAGGGTTCCTCGGTATCTTTTGTGCTGACATCACTGTCATCACGCGGCCGGGAGCCGTCAAGCCCGTGTATTAGCGCAGTGGGACGGGGTGCGGTATCTCTCGCTCGCCGGTCAGAACCAGTCGGCGATCGCATCGCCGAGCTGCGGCAGGGTCACCGCGCTCATGTGATTGCCCGGCACCTCGACGAAGCCTGCATTGGGCAGCGCCGTCGCCAGCGCCCGCGCCGAACCATTGTCCTGATCCTCCGCGCCGGTCAGCACCAGGATCGGCATATCGAGACTGTCCAGCGAGGCACGGGGAATATTCGGAAAATTGTCGAGCAGCAGCAGGAGCGCCTTGGCATCGCCGCCGGTCGTCTTCAGGAAACCCTCCGCCATCCACTCGGGCGAGAATTTCTGGTGGGCGCCTGCGCCCTCCAGCACCTTGCGGAAGAAGGACACCCGGCCGCCCAGGTCGAGCAACCCTTCGAGGCCCATGCCCGCGAACATCGCCTTGCCGGGCTTGGCGCCGCGCACCAGCATCCGCGCGGTGGTCCGCGCGCCGAGCGAATAGCCGCCCAGATCATAAGCGCCCGGAGCGAAGCCGAGCTGTTCGATCAGCGCCAGATTGTCCTCGGCAAGGATATCGCTGCTGTAGCCCGAAGGATCGTGCGGCTTGGCGCTTTCGCCATGGGCGCGCAGATCGGGCATAATCACCCGCCGGCCCTTGGCGGCGAGCTTGGCGGCGTGCCCGTAGCGCACCCAGTTGGTGAAGGCGTTGGAGAAGAGACCGTGGATCAGGATGACCGGTCGGCCATCCTCCGGCCCCATGCCATGCCAGACCATGGCGGCGCCGTCGGCGCCGTCGAACGGATGGGTGGTCGTCTCAGTCGGGAAGTTTGCCAACGGTCTTCATCCAGCGATCAGCGAGGGCCTTGTGCTCGTCGGTCCGGTAGCGTGGCAGGCCGGTCGTGTCGATCCACGCTTCGCGCAGGCTTTCGGCACCGAAATGATGCTCGGGACGAAAGCGCGACGGGTCGTCGAAGCTGCCGACGGTCAGGTCGCAATTTTCGCTGTCGGGATATTCGAAGCCCAGCGGCGTCCCGCAGGCCGAGCAGAAGGGCCGCCGCGCGATCGGCGAGCTGGCATAATAATCGGGCTCGCGCGCCCAACGCACCGCCGCCTTGTTCAGGTTGACGAAGGCGATCGACACCCCGCCGGTCGCGCGCTGGCACATCCGGCAATGGCACAGATAGGCCTCGTCCGAAGCGATCTCGGCGCGGTAGCGGATGCGGCCGCACTGGCAGCCGCCGGTCATGGTCTGGGTCATGCCGACTTTTCTTCTAAAGCCTTCTCCCGCCTTCGCGGGAGAAGGTTTGGATGAGGGCCTTCTTCTTGTCCCTCTTTTCCCGAGAGAAGAAGAGAAAGAAGAAGACCCTCACCCTAGCCCTCTCCCGCGAAAGCGGGAGAGGGAATCAGATCAGGCCTTCTTGAGGTGGCGACGGCCGAGCAGTTCGGCGATCTGCACCGCATTGAGCGCGGCGCCCTTGCGGAGATTGTCCGAAACGCACCACAGCACCAGGCCATTCTCGACGGTCGGATCCTCGCGGACGCGGCTGACATAGGTCGCGAAATCGCCGACACATTCGACCGGGGTGACGTATCCGCCGTCCTCGCGCTTGTCGACGAGCATGACGCCGGGCGCTTCGCGCAGGATCTTCTGCGCATCCGCGGCCGACAGCTCGTTCTCGAGTTCGATCGTGATCGCTTCCGAATGGCCGACGAAGACGGGGACGCGGACGCAGGTCGCGACGACTTTCACCTTGGGGTCCATGATCTTCTTGGTCTCGACGACCATCTTCCACTCTTCCTTGGTGAAGCCGTCATCGAGGAAGCTGTCGATGTGCGGGATCACGTTGAAGGCGATCTGCTTGGTGAACTTCTTCGGCTCGGCGGGATCGCCGACGAAGATGTTGCGGCTCTGCTCGAACAGCTCGTCCATGCCCGCCTTGCCGGCGCCCGACACCGACTGATAGGTCGAGACGACGATCCGCTTGATCGTCGCGGCGTCGTGCAGCGGCTTTAGCGCGACGACCATCTGCGCCGTCGAGCAGTTGGGGTTCGCGATGATGTTGCGCTTCTTGTAGCCGTCGATAGCTTCGGGGTTCACCTCCGGCACGATCAGCGGCACGTCCGGGTCCATGCGGTAGAGCGAGCTGTTGTCGATCACGGTGCAACCGGCGGCGGCGGCGATCGGCGCATAGACCTTCGTCGCTTCCGAACCGATCGCGAACAGCGCCATGTCCCAGCCATTCCAGTCGAAATGCTCGATGTTCTGAACCTTGAGCATTTTGCCGGTTTCGCCGAACTCGACCATGTTGCCCTGGCTGCGCCCTGAGGCGACGACCGCGATCTCGTCGATCGGGAATTCGCGCTCGGCGAGAATGTTCAGAATTTCGCGGCCCACATTGCCGGTGGCACCTGCGACGACGACACGATAGCCCATGGTCATTCTTCCTGTTTACGGAGCCGTCACCCCGGCGGGAAGCCGGGGTCGCTGGAGGCTCTTGCGGCCCCGACCTCCGCCGGGGCGACGTGTTACTGAGGTTCGATAGGTCCAGATAAACAAACGGCCGGTCTCCCGAGGGAGCCGGCCGGTTGCGAGGTTTGGTATGGAAATCCCGGCTTCAGGCTTCCTTGGCCTCGGCGGCCGGTTTATTGTCGCGACGCTCTGCAATACGCGCGGATTTACCGCGGCGGCCACGCAGATAGTAAAGTTTCGCACGACGAACGACGCCCTTGCGGACGACGTCGATCGACTCGACGTTCGGCGAGTAGAGCGGGAAAACGCGCTCGACACCTTCGCCGAAGGAAATCTTGCGGACGGTGAACGACGAACCCATGCCACGGTTGGCGCGGGCGATGCAGACGCCCTCATAAGCCTGGACGCGGGTGCGCTCGCCTTCGACGACGCGGACGCCGACGCGCAGGGTGTCACCGGGACGGAATTCGGGAATCGTCTTCGATTCCTTGAACTTTGCAATCTGCTCGGCTTCGAGCTGCTGGATGAGGTTCATGCTCATCGCTCCTTTTTCTGTCGCCGCGCACCAGAGGGAGACTGAACCCGAGCGTCCTCATGACGCTCCCAAAGGTCCGGCCTCCTTAGCCTTGTATCGGTCTCGGCCATGGATTTGCGCCAGGCCTCGATCTTCGCATGATCCCCAGATCGCAGCACCTCGGGGATCGTGCGCCCTTCCCACTCGCCGGGTCGGGTGTAATGCGGATATTCGAGAAGCCCCGTTTCGAAGCTCTCGTCATCACCGCTATCGGGCGCGCCCATTACCCCGGGAAGCAGCCTGATGCAAGCGTCGAGCAGCACCAGCGCGCCCATCTCACCGCCCGATAATATATAGTCGCCGATCGAAACCTGCTCGATCGGCCGCGCCTCGAACAGCCGCTCGTCGATCCCTTCGAATCGGCCGCAGAGAATCGTGACGCCGGGCCCCGCCGCCAGATCGCGGACGCGCGCCTGGCCGAGGGGACGGCCGCGCGGCGTCATCGCCAGCACCGGCGCGTCGGGGCGCGTCTCCAGCGCATGGTCGACCGCGCGTGCCAGGATATCGGCGCGCATCACCATCCCGGCACCGCCACCGGCCGGCGTGTCGTCGACCGAGCGATGCCTGTCGGTGGTGAAGTCGCGAATCTGGACGGGATCGCACGACCATTTCCCCTCGGCGAGCGCACGGCCCGCGAGCGAGGTGCCGAGCGGCCCCGGAAACATCTCGGGGTAGAGGGTCAGGATGGTGGCGGCGAAGGTCATCTTTATCGAACCGATTCGAGGAACGGTTTGGCAGCGATCGGCGCAATCATATCGTCCAGTTCTCGACCTGAAGACCAGAAACATCCGCGAAGTGCGTCACATTGTCCGTTACGATGATGAGCTCTTGAGACAAGGCATGCGCAGCAATCAGACGGTCATAGCTCGCGCGACGGAACGGGAGCGAAGCATAAGCGAGCGCGGCTTTGAGGTCGAAGTCGAGTACCGGCACTTCCGCCAGGAAGGCGCGGAGCTGGTCCAGCACGGGCGGCTTACCCTGTCCGGATCCATAGACGACCTCGGCCAGGACGATGGCCGAGGTTACCAGATCGCCGTCGTCACATTCTGCAATGCGAGCGCGCAAAATATCCCCCGATGCCATCGTCATGCGGATGATGATGTTCGAATCGAGGAGATACTTCACTTGGCTTCTTTGTCCGCGTCATCACCGCGCCACAGCGGTCGCTCTTCGAACGCTCTCTCGGAGGGATCGAGGAGTTTCAGGTCGGTCGCCGAGCCCCAGACCTTGTCGATCGCAAATTTCCGCTTGGGCGTTTCGATCGGCCAAAATTCATAATGTTGGCCATCCTCAACCCGGAGTTCCATTTCGACACCGGGTTCGAGCCCGAGCCCGGCCGGCAAACGCAACGCCAGGGAATTGCCCGACTTGAAGGTGCGCGCACGAAAATGCGCGACCTCCCGCGGCTTCACGCCCGGGACCGAGCCATATAGCCCCTCCAGAGAAGTTCGCTTCACGTCCGTCATGACAGCTCCGGTGTATATACGCAGTGTATATACTACAGAACCCGCCGGGCGACAAGATCGGTGCACAGCGCCAGCAGCGCGCCCGCGACCAGCAGAAGGATGCACATCAGGCTCCAGCCGGCGACCGCTGCATTGCCGGTCAGCAGCAGCACGATGGCGAGAACGATCGGCGGCAGCACGACCTGCGCCGATGCGGCGGCGAAGCGGATGTGCGGCGGCAGGCCCTGCTTGCGGGTGCGGACGACGCCGTAGGCGATGATCGCCAGATAGACGGCGCCGATCAGCAGGAAGATGGTCGGGGCGTTCATTCGACGAACTCCGGGTCGATCAACAGGCGCTCGGGTTCGACCGTCACCGCCCTGGCAACGGGAACCATGAAGCGCTTACCGTCGGGCTTCTCGATTTCGAGCACGTCACCCGCGCCGAAATCCTCGATCATCACGGCGACGCCGATCGGCGCGTCCCCCACCAGGCAGGGCAGGCCGAGCAGGTCGATATGATAATATTCGCCGTCGGCCAGCGGCGGCAGTTCCGACCGGGGAATGCTGAGCTCGGTGCCGCGGAGCGCCTCGGCGGTGTTGCGGTCGGGGATTTCGGCGAAGCGCGCGACCGCGCCGTTCGGGCCGGGGCGGATCGACTTCAGGGTGAAGCTTCGTCCGGCGCCGCTGAGCGCCTTGTAGACCGACAGGTCCTCGGTGAAGAGCTTGAGGCGAACCTCGCCCTGCAACCCATGCGCGCCGATGATGGCGGCGAGGACGATGGGTTTGTCGCTGCTCACAATCCCAGGTCCTTTTTCCGTCACGCCGGCACCGGCCGGCATCTCGGGAGAGAAGCGGCCCCGCCACCGCGCGATGCCAGCCGGAGCTGGCATGACGACGGGGCGGGACACGAATCGAGCCTGTGGTCCTCCCGGAAGGGAGGCCACGAGCAAGGCTTACGCCTCCTTGGCGTCCTCGGCGGGAGCTTCCTCGGCGGCAGGCGCCTCGGCGGCAGCTGCCTCCACAGGAGCCGCCTCAACAGGGGCTTCCTCGGCGGCCGGCGCTTCAACGGCGGCTTCTTCGACAGGCGCTTCCTCGACAGGCGCTTCGGCGACTTCTTCTACGACCGGGGCCTTGGCGGCTTCGGCAGCAGCTTCCTCGGCGGCAGCGATCTTGGCGGCGCGCTCCTCGGAGCGCTCCTTGGCCTTGTCGCCCGGGACGGCCTTGTTCGGGTTGTTGCGCGCGGCGCGCTCGAGGACGCCGGCGGCGTCGAGGAAGCGGGCGACGCGATCGGTCGGCTGCGCACCGACCGACAGCCAATGCTTGGCGCGCTCGGCGTCGATGATGACGCGCTTGGCATCGTCCTTGGCGAGCAGCGGGTTATAGGCGCCGATCTTCTCGATGAAGGCGCCGTCACGCGGGGCGCGCGAGTTGGCGACGACGATCCGGTAGTAAGGACGCTTCTTGGCGCCACCACGGGCGAGACGAATGGAAACGGACATACGGTAGTTCCTTTCTGGATATTCTAATCAGGGTAATCAGCGTTTTTTCAGGAAATTCTGGAAACCGGGGGGCAAGCCCTGTGGATTGGACGGCAGGCCCGGCATGCCGCTGCCGCCCGGCATCGGCGGAAGACCGCCGCCGCCACCGCCGCCGCCCAGCATACCGCCGAGGCCGCCGCCACCGCCGAGCATGCCGGCCAGGCCCTTGAGCCCGCCCATCTTCTTCATCTTCTTCATCACGGTCGCCATGTCCTGATGCATCTTCAGGAGCTTGTTGACGTCCTGCACCGTGGTGCCGGAGCCCTTGGCGACACGGATCTTGCGCTTGGCGTTGAGCAGTTCGGGCTTGGCGCGCTCCTTCGGCGTCATCGAACCGATGATCGCGTCCATCCGCACCAGCACCTTGTCGTCGGCAGCGCCCGAGGCCATTGCCTGCTTCACCTGCTTGATGCCGGGCAGCATCGACGCCAGTCCCGACAGGCCACCCATGCGGCGCATCTGGTTGAGCTGGCTGCGCAGGTCGTTCATGTCGAACAGACCCTTGGACATCCGCGCGGCGAGCGCCTCGGCTTCCTCGACCTTGATCGTCTCGGCGGCCTTCTCGACGAGGCTGACGACGTCGCCCATGCCAAGGATGCGGCCTGCGACCCGGCTCGGCTGGAACAGCTCGATGCCGTCCAGCTTCTCGCCGGTGCCGACGAACTTGATCGGCTTGCCGGTGACGGCGCGCATCGACAGCGCCGCGCCGCCACGTGCATCGCCGTCCATCCGGGTCAGCACGATACCGGTCAGCGCGACCTGTTCGGAGAAATTCTTCGCGACGTTGACCGCGTCCTGGCCGGTCAGCGCATCGACGACGAGCAGGATTTCCTCCGGCTCGGCGATGCCGGCAACGGCCTTCATCTCTTCCATCAACGCATGGTCGACGTGGAGACGGCCCGCCGTGTCGAGCAGCAGGACGTCGAAGCCCTGGAGCTTCGCGGCCTGGATCGCACGCTTCGCGATGTCGACCGGCTGCTGGCCCTGCACGATTGGCAGGGTCGCAACCGACGCCTGGGTGCCGAGCACCGCGAGCTGTTCCTGCGCGGCCGGACGATTGACGTCGAGCGACGCCATCAGCACCTTCTTGCGGCCCTTTTCGGTCAGGCGCTTGGCGATCTTGGCGGTCGTCGTCGTCTTGCCCGAGCCCTGCAGACCGACCATCATCACGATGGCGGGCGGGGTCACGTCGAGGTTCAGGTCCGACGCTTCGGACCCCAGCATCTCGACCAGCGCGTCATGGACGATCTTGACGACCTGCTGTCCCGGCGTGACCGAGCGAAGAACCTGGTGGCCGACGGCCTGCTCGGTAACCTTGTCGACGAAGCTGCGGACGACGGGGAGCGCGACATCGGCCTCGAGCAGGGCGATACGGACTTCGCGCATCGCTTCGCGCACGTCCGATTCGTTCAGGGCGCCACGACCGCGCAGGCGGTCGAAGACCCCTCCCAGCCGTTCGCTCAGACTTTCGAACATAGGTTCACTCCTCTGCGCCGAAACGCCGAAATTGCTGCCTTTCAGACCCAAAACGCACAGCACGCCGGCGGGCGAAACCTCGCCGGCCAGCGGGCGTCCTTGGACGCTTGCCAATGCTTTCGTGTCGGAACGACAGCGCGGTCCCTAGTCGCAACGCACGGGAAAGGCAAGAATTGCTGCCCGCTTCGGCGCGTCCGGGGGTTGTAGCGGGGCGGCAATGCAATAAGTTGCAGGCCATGTTGCACCGCGCCATCGCCTTCTTCGCCGCCATCGCCTTCGGCTTTTCCGCCATTGCCGCCCAGGCCGGAACCGGGATCGTCGCCGCCGCCGAGCCGCGCGCGGCCGCGGCGGGGCAGGAGATATTGCGGCAAGGCGGCAGCGCCGCCGATGCGGCGATGGCGATCATGCTGGCGCTGACCGTGACCGAGCCGATGTCGTCCGGGATCGGCGGCGGCGGCTTCCTGGTGCACCACGACGCCAAGACCGGCAGGATCCTGACGATCGACGGCCGCGAAACCGCCCCCGCCTCGGCGCGGCCCGACCGTTTCCTGGACGCCGACGGCAAGACCCTGCCCTATATGCGGGCTGTGCCCGGCGGCTATTCGGTCGGGGTCCCGGGCAATATCGCGCTGCTGGCGGAGACGCACAAGCGCTGGGGCAAGCTGAAATGGGCGAAGCTGTTCGCACCGGCGATCCGGCTGGCCGAGCAGGGCTATACGCTGCTGCCCGACAACCGGCCCGGCCCCTATTCGGTGCAGGGCACGCTCGCCTTCCGGCTGCAGCAGGCGCGGACGCTGTGGGCCGACTTCCCCGAGGCGCGGGCGATCTACTGGACCGACGGCCGCCCGAAGGTGAGCGGCGAGATGGTGAGGAACCCCGCGCTGGCCGCAACGCTGCGCGAGATCGCCGCCAAGGGGCCCGACGCCTTCTACAAGGGCGTGATCGCCGGAAAGATCAGCGCTGCGATCGCCGCGTCGAAGCGCAACCCGACGGTGATGAGCGCCGCCGACCTCGCCGGCTACCGCGCCAAGCCGCGCGACGCGATCTGCGGCACCTATCGCGGCTACCGGATCTGCGGGATGGGCCCGCCCTCGTCGGGGGCGATCACCGACCTGATGATCCTGGCGATGCTCGAACGCTTCGACCTGGCCAAGCTGGGCAAGGATTCGCCGGTCGCGTGGCACCTGATCGGCGAAGCGATGCGCCTTGCCTATGCCGATCGCGACGCGTGGCTGGGCGACACCGATTTCGTCGCCGCCCCCGTCGCCGGGCTGCTCGACCCCGCCTATCTGGCCGCGCGGTCGAAGCTGATCTCCCCCGACAGGACGCTCGGCGATTACAAGCCCGGCACCCCGCCCGGCGCGGGGCCGCTGGCGATGACGCCGGCCCCCGCCGAACAGGGCACCACCCATTTCGTCGCGATCGACGCGCAGGGGAATATCGCCAGCATGACGTCGACGATCGAGGGCCCGTTCGGCAGCTCGATCGTCGCCGGCGGCTTCTTCCTCAACAACGAGCTGACCGACTTCAACGAACAGCCGCGCGAGAACGGCCGGCTGGTCCCCAACCATGTCCAGCCGGGGAAGCGGCCGCTGTCGTCGATGTCACCGATCATCGCCTATGCGCCCGACGGCAGGCCGGCGCTGGCGCTGGGATCGGCGGGCGGGCGCACGATCATCATGCACAGCCTGAAGGCGCTGGTCGGCACGATCGACTGGGGCCTGTCGGGCGCCGAGGCGATCGCGCTGCCCAACATCTTCTTCAACGGCCCCGCGCTGACCGTCGAACGCAACAGCGCGCTCGAGCCGATGATCCCCGCGCTGACAAAACTGGGCGAGACCGTCACCGCGGGCGCGCTGCCGTCAAAGCTCTCCATCCTCCAGCGCACCGCGCAGGGCTGGGTCGGCGCCGCCGATCCGCGCAGCCCGGGCGTTGCGCTGAGCCAATAGCGCCGCGACGGACGCGGGCCGGGCGCGCCGGAAATATTTCGCGGCGTAAACCGCCCATTTACCGCACCTGCGCTAAGACGAGTCGGGTGGACGGCGGCGTTTCTGCGGTTCGCATGTGATCCGGTTGTATTCGGGATGTGTGGCGTATGGCGTATCGTAATCAGCAGGAGGCTGCGCGTCCGGGCGCGGCCGAGAAGATCGGCGCGCTCCTCGCCGCCGACGGGGCGAAGAACCACCCCTATATCACCAGCCAGATCTTTGCGCGGGGCCGCGAGGCGGCGCGCGACCTGGCCGATGCGGTTCACCTCATCTCCAGCCTGCACGGCAGCGCGCCGGGCATCATCGACCAGACCCGCGCCCGCCACGCGCCCGATCCGGTGCGCACATGGCTCGACGCCGCGGCCGAGGGCTTCGCTGCCGAGCGCGCCTATCTGATGCGGACGGTGGTCGCGGCGGGCCCCGTGCCCAGCACCCCGGGCCATGCCGAGTGCACCGCCGCGGTCACCGGTCAGCGCCATGCGCTCGACATGCTCGCCCGCTCCGACCGCGCCGGCTGCGCGCTCGGCGCGGCGATGGCGCTGGTGCTCGACTGGCGCGCGATCCGCCCGGTGATCGACGCCGCCGCGCAGCGCTTCAGCCTGCCGCTCACCCCGCCCGCCCTGCCCTCGGCCCGCCAGACGATGGCGGCGATCGAGGCAGCGACCGAAGCCGCCGCCGAATCGGCGATGGACCGGGCGATGACGTTCGGCGCGCAGCAGCTTCTGGTCCAGCATCGCGGCTTGTGGAGCCTCCTCGAAGCCCGCTCCGAAGCGCGGATGGACGCATTTGTTTGACGAGCCGTCAGGCTCCCGGGGCGAGGGCATCCGCCTCGATTTTGGCCGCAAGCGGCCGACGGACCCGTCTTTACCTTTGCTGCATCGCACCCTATCGCCTTGAGGCGATTTGAGCGGGAGAGTGCGGACGTGCGTTTCGAAGGAACGAGCAACTATGTGGCGACCGACGACCTGAAAGTCGCCGTCAACGCCGCGGTCACCCTGCGCCGCCCGCTGCTGGTGAAGGGCGAGCCCGGCACCGGCAAGACCGTCCTCGCGCACGAGATCGCCGCCGCCGCCAACGCACCGCTGATCCAGTGGCACATCAAGTCGACCACCAAGGCGCATCAGGGCCTGTACGAATATGACGCGGTCGCCCGGCTGCGCGACGGCCAGCTCGGCGACGAACGGGTCCACGACATCGGCAATTATATCAAGCGCGGCAAGCTATGGGAGGCGTTCACCGCCCCCGAGCTGCCGGTGCTGCTGATCGACGAGATCGACAAGGCCGACATCGAGTTTCCGAACGACCTGCTGCAGGAACTCGATCGCATGTCGTTCGACGTCTACGAGACCGGCGAAACGGTCGCGGCCCGCGTGCGGCCGATCGTGGTGATCACGTCGAACAACGAGAAGGAGCTGCCCGACGCCTTCCTGCGCCGCTGCTTCTTCCACTATATCAAATTCCCCGACCGCGACACGATGCAGTCGATCGTCGACGTCCATTTCCCCGACATCCAGAAGACGCTCGTCAGCAGGGCGATGGACATCTTCTACGAGATCCGCGACGTCCCCGGCCTGAAGAAGAAGCCGTCGACCAGCGAGCTGCTCGACTGGCTCAAGCTGCTCCTTCACGAGGACATGCCGCTCGAGGTGCTCCAGTCGCGCGACCCCAAGAAGGCGATCCCGCCGCTCCACGGCGCGCTGCTCAAGAACGAACAGGACATCATGCTGTTCGAGCGGCTGGCCTTCCTGAACCGCCGCCAGGGCAACTGAGGCGCGGGGCGCCGCGTCGCCCCTCACCCCAGCGCCGGCTGTCCCACCGGCTCCACCGTCAGCGACCCCGCCGGGGTCGGCCGCAGCAGATCGGGCGCGGGGACCGAGCCGTCGAGCCAGCCCGCCCAGTCCCGCCGGTCGAGCAGGACGATCTGGCGGCTGTGATAGGGGGCGATGTCGGGGCCCGGCTCGCAGGTCAGCAGGGTGAACGCCTCGCCCACCCCCGCGTCGCGCTTCCACAGCCCCGCGATCGCGAAGATCTCCTCGCCTGCCCAGCGGAACAGCCACTTGTCCTTGCGCTTCGCCTTCGGATCGGTCGGTGCGGTGAACTCGTAGAAGCCGTCGACCGGGATCAGGCAGCGGCCCTGCTGCGCCGAATTGCGGAAATCGCGCCCCTCGCTGCGGTAGTTGTAGACCGGCTTGCCGCCCGTCCCCGGCCAGCTCCAGCGGCGGGTGACGAGGTCCGCATGGCCCTGCCCCTGCCCCTGCCCCTGCGCCGCGCGGACGATCACGCTGGAATCGGTGATCCGCACGCTCGCGACCGGCTCGATGTTCGGCGCCCCCTCGGGAAAGTCGAGAATGACCATCGCCCGCTCGAACGCGGCTCTCAACCGGTCGAGGTCGAGCTTGCGGGAAACTTCGTTGCACATCGCGCGAAAGTGACGCGACGCGCGGTCGGAGGCAAGCGTCTGCCCATGGTCCCCCGCCGACCGCGGCGGGCCGGTCGAGCCTCCCCCGCACCCCTCGATGTCCGGGTGCATGGGGTTGATCGTTCGTTTTTTTACTTTTTTCTTCGGGCGCGAGGGTGCCGGGCTCGGGCGGGCATGGGCGACAGTCGAAGAACCGCCCGGTCGCGGTCGGGCTGGTAGCGCGCAGATAGCGGACGACGCCCCTGATCCAGGCGGAGCGGCCGCCATGCTTCCAGGCGTTGCGATTGCCGCGCGGGGCGCCGCTGCCCTTGCCGCCGTGCATGCGACAGCGCCGGCCGCCGCCGACCGCCGGAGCGCGGCACGATCCGCCCGATCGGGTGCGCGCGCCGCAGCGCGGGGCGGCGGCGAGGATCGGTGGTTCGCCGGGGGACCGTGGCAAATCCTGCAGGTCGTCGTTCAAGGCTGCGCTTTCCCAGGATGCCCGGTGCAGTGGGCAACCCGCTTGCGTAGCGCCCGAAAGCCTACAAGAAAAGAACAAATAGGGAACTCACGCCCGCGGACGCGAGAGATCGCTCAGATGAAATCGTCGAGCGTGAAGCTGTCCGCGCGGCTGTTCATGAAACTCAACGCCGAGTCGATCGTCGATCCGCCTGCCGAGTTCCAGTACATGACGGCCCCGCCATTGGCTTTGACGATCGCCACCTCGCCGTCGCCGGGATGCTCGTTCATCATCCGCAGCGCGGCGATCTGGGCGTCGTTGGCCTGGGAGATCGGGTCTCCCTGATAGATGAGCACCGCCTGCGGCACGAAGCCGATCGACAGGCGATCGTCGCCAACGCCGAAATCCATGATGCGGTCGAAGCCCTCGAACAAGCCGCCGATCGGGGTCGATCCGGGGGTGAAGACGAAAATGTCGTTGCCCGCATTGCCTTCGAGCTTGTCGGTGCCGAGGTCGCCCATCAACACGTCGTCGCCATCGCCGCCGATCAGCGAATCCTTGCCCTGGCCGCCGCGCAAGATGTCGTTGCCGGCTTCGCCGAAGATGGTGTCGTTGTCGCGATTGCCGTTGACGACGTCGTGGCCGTTGCCGCCGAAGACCCGGTCGTCGCCCGCGCCGCCGTTGATCCGGTCGGAACCGTCCTCGCCATAGAGCATGTCGATCCCGGCATTGCCCTGGACATAATCGGAGCCGCCGCCGGCGTTGATGACGTCGTCTCCATCCGGGCCGCCATCGGGCGAAGCGCCATAGAGATGATCGTTACCGCTGCCCGCGACGAGCCGGTCGCCGCCCGCGCCGCCCATGACGATATTATGGCCCTCTCCCGCGAGCAGCTGGTCTTGCAGCTCGCCGCCATAGACCTGGTCGTTGCCGGCGAAGATCTGCGGCAGCGGACTGTTGGGCGCGTAGGTCGACAGGTAGAAGGCGGGGGCGGAGATGGCGAGGCCGCCGAGCTGGAACAGCGTGGCGCCGCCGCTGGTAATGGTGATGCCGGTGATCGTTCCCGACACGGGTTCGCCGAAGCTGTTGTAGCGAACGCCGGAGCCGCTGAAGGCGTAGCGCAGCCCGTCGACATCGATGACCAGCGCGGTGCTGACCGCCTGGACGATCACCGAATCGATGTCGGTCAGACGGTCGAAATTGAACCGGCCCATATCGAGGGCCTGACCGGCCGCCGCTCGCATCAAGACCATGTCGCTATTCCCCCGTTGATGCCAGCGGGATGGAGAGCGGGCGGGGCTCCGTCAACGGCGAATGCGTCTGATATGGAGGGAAGATGAGGTGCGGACGGATCGGGTCCCGGGGTGACGAGGATGGGGATGGGCCGCCCTATCCCCATCCGCGTCTCCCCGGGCTTTGACCCGGGGGCCCGCTTCTGCCTGGCGCAGGGCGGGCTATCGCACGCGTCCCGCGCATCGGGAGTGTCACGCTCGATCGGAGGCAACCGTTGCTGCCCACCCAGGCCGCGGGTCGGGAGATCGGGGATCTTGTCCGACCTTCGACCCGCTGCCGATGCGTCGAACGAGAGAAGAAGCGGGACCCCGGGTCGAGCCCGGGGTGACGCAAAGGGGGAGGCCACCCTATCCCCGTCCGCGTCTCCCCGGGCTTTGACCCGGGGGTGACGGTGGGGAAGAGGGCTCGCCCCCTCCCCCGGCCTCAGCCGAAGTCGACGAGCCCGAAGTCGCCGACCGACTGGCCGGTGAAGCTGGCGACCGAGTCGATCGTGGCGCCGCCGGTGCCCGACCAGAAGAGCAGGGTCGCGCCCTGATAGGCGATCGCGGCGACTTCGTGGTCGCCGGCATGGCCGTCGAACAGCGCCTGCGCGGCGGTGCGCGCCGCATCGATGCTGGCGGCGGCATCGGCGCCTGTCAGGACGGCCGCAGGCGCGAAGCCGAGCGCGATGATGTCGCTGCCCTGCTGGAAGTCGGTGACGCTGTCGATCGACGCGCCGATCGGGCTGCCGCCGCTGGCGAAGATGAAGCGATCGATGCCGTCGCCGCCGGTCAGCCGGTCGATGCCGAGATCGCCGGCGAGCATGTCGTTGCCCGCACCGCCGGAGATCGTGTCGTCGCCCTGCCCGCCGCGCAGCGAGTCGTTGCCGTCGCCGCCGTCGATGCTGTCATTGCCGCGATTGCCGTTGATCGTGTCGTTGCCCGCGTCGCCCGACAGCCGATCGTCGTCGGCGCCGCCCTGGATCCGGTCGGATCCGTCGCCGCCGGCGATGGTGTCGTTGCCGGCATTGCCGTTGACGTAATCCGAGCCGGCCCCGGCCGAGATGACGTCGCCGCCGTCGCTGCCGCCATTGGGCGACTGGCCGTAGATGTGATCGTTGCCGGTGCCACCGGTGAGCGTGTCCGCCCCGGCGCCGCCGAGCAGATTGTTATGGCCGACGAGATCGCTGAGCTCGTCCGCCAGATCGCCGCCCAGCACATTGTCGTTGCCGGTGAGGAAGGCGGTGAACCCCGCCGTCGGGCTGCCGCTCAGGATCCCCTGGAAGAGCTGGAAGAAATCGAGGTTGATGTCCGACACGCTGAAGGTCGTCTGGTCGAAGGTCACCCGCACCGAGGTGATCGTGCTGCCCGGCTGGCCGAGCGCGAACAGGTTGGTGCCCGTCAGCCGATAGGAGAACGCGGTGGCGACCGAGAAATTGAACTCGGTGTTGCTGATCACGCCGATCGTATAGTTCGCCGGGTTCGACAGCGCCGTCAGCGACAGCCGCGAAAGATCGAGGCTGGCGAGCCCCGTGACCGATACCGTTGCCATGCACCCCTAACTCCCCTGCTGGCCGGGCCGGGGGCCGGGCCTGTAATCCCGGGGCGGAGGAAGCCGGAGGAGGCGCGTGGGGTCAACGGGCGGGGCGGAGGTTTCAGGTAACGTCAGGTTTTTTGGGGGGCGTAATGGTCAGACGAAGTCGTCAAACCCGAAATCCGCAACCGCCTGGGCGAGCAGGGCCACTACCGAGTCCACAATGCCGTCGCCCGCGCCCGACCAGAGCAAGAAGGTTCCGCCCTCATAGGGGATCGCGGCGACCTCGTGATCGCCGGCATGGCCATCGAACAGCGCCTGCGCCGCGCTACGCGCCTCTTCGAAACTGACGACCGAATGGGTGCCGACCAACACCACTGCGGGCGCGAAGCCTAACGACAGATGGTCACTGCCAGGCTGGAAATCCTCGATCCGGTCGACCTGTTCGTCTATCGGGCTGGTGCCTGGGCCGAAGACGAAAAGATCCGCATCCCATCCACCGAACATGCGATCGGCCCCCAGATCGCCCATGATCGTGTCGCGGCCTTCGCCGCCGCTGATCCAGCCATCGTCGCCCTGCCCCCCGCGCAGCAGATCATCACCTTCATTGCCCTGGATATAGTCGTCGCCGCGATTGCCGTTGACAGTATCGTTGCCGAAGCCCGCATAGATGGCGTCGTCATCCTGGCCGCCATAGAGCCGGTCAGGCCCGTCGCCGCCGTCGATATAGTCGTCACCGGCATTGCCCTGGATATAATCGGAGCCCCCGCCTCCGGCCAAGTAGTCGCCTTCATCGCTGCCGCCGTCGGGCGACTGGCCCCAGATATGATCGTTACCGGCTCCGCCGTACATTTGATCGAAGCCGTCCCCGCCGAGGAAGACGTTGTGCCCGGCGATATCGCCGAGAATGTCCTCGTGCGAACTGCCTTGATAGACATCGTTGCCGGGCAGCAGCACCGCCAGCGGACTGCCGCCGCTCCACGACTGTCGGTACGCCGCAGCGGATATGGCGAGCCCATCCACGCTGAACGTGCCATAGCCCTGCGCCGACCAGGTCAGCCCGGTAATCGTACCCGATGTAAGCAGTCCCTGCGCATCATAGGTGAGGCCGATTCCGGAATAGCTGCTCCGTCCCAACCGGTCGTCGAAGATCCAGGAGGTGGTCGTCTGGGCATGGATCGCTTCAGGCCGGGGTTTAATGAGGACGAAGTCGAAAAGAGATCCCATGTAGATCGACGCGTCGCCGACAGGCGTGACCATCACCATCCGTCTGTTTCCCCAAAGCCTGCCCGTGATTGCGAGCGATGGATGGGCAGCGTCAAGCTATGCCGCCTGCAATAGATCGGAAATGGAGGCGATTGGGGCGAGGCGATAGCGGCCGAGGTCGCATCGCGAAGATGCTCGCTGGGCCCGCGCGGTCGGGTAAACCCCGCACGGGGCCGAGGGAGCGCGGCAGGTGGGCAGGTTTCAGATGAAGTCAGGTTCGGCGCGGCGACGCAGCAGGGACCAGGCTGAGAGGCCCGAGAGGCCGAGGCCTGCCAGAAGAATGATAAGGCCGCGCCCGCCGCCGTCGGGCTTCCGGCCGTTTGCGATGACCAGATAGTCGCCGGCCAGCCGCGGGCCGAGCGCGTCGCGGACGCCCTTCTGATCGACGCGGTCGATGGCGAGAACGGATTCGACCATGCCCTCCACGGGATGCTCCTCCTCCAGCTTCTCGTCGCCGGCGATCGGATAGGGATCGGTGGCCAGACGGGCGAGAACGCCAGCCATATGGTCGGCCAGTGTCTGGTCCTCGATATGGACGAGGAGCTTCGCCGGCGCATCGCCGGCGGGCTCGCCATCGGCATGGACGCGGGCATAGACATCCGGGAGGGTCGACCCCGTCACGCCGCGCAAGGTGACGGCGTCGATCAGGCGCCAGCTCGCCCCCTTCACCCTGTACCAGCCGACCGCCGGCATCTCGGCGACCAGTTGGTCATAGCTGATGTCCTTCCGCTCGCCCGCGACCTTCGCCTCGTAAAGCGCGTGCCCACCGAACGTCATCGCGCCGAGCCCGATAATAAGCCCGATCCATCCCAGTCGCATGCGGTATCCCCCCCTCAAAACCCCGGTCGCCAGCTGAGCGATGGGTGTCGAGAAGGTCAAGGCGCGTGGAGCGGGTTTGATCGGGAACGGATCAGATGAGGCGGCGAGGCGTGTCCGCCCAGCCGAGGGCTGAGGATAGGCCTGTCGATAACCAACAGCGATCGCGCCAAGCCTGCTGGTGGATTCCCGCCTTCGCGGGAATGACGAAAGGGAGGGAGGCGGGCGCTGAGGGAGGGGCGGGCGTCCGGGCTCGGCCCGGAGCCTTTGCCCGAGCCGCCTGTCCGGCGGCGGCCCGCACCCCCGGCCCGGCGGCGGCTTGAGATAATGCCCGGTATAGCTGCGCAGCTCCTTCGCCACCACTTCGGGCGTGCCTTCCGCCACGATCTCCGCCGCGCACGTCGCCTTCGGGCCCAGGTCGATCACCCGGTCGGCGGTCTTGATTACCTCGAGATTATGCCGATCGCCACGGCGATGCCGTGCGCTACGCGCGGCGAATAGCTACCATTCCGAGACTTGGATTTCGTTCTCCTAGTCCGGCTGATACTATCAACTCAGCGTCCGGCTTTCCAAAAGACGAAACGCCCGCCAATGGTGATGACGACCGGGCCGATGGCGAAACGCCACGGCTTATTCAGATAAGCATTCCAGCCGGTCAGGCCGCGCTCAAGCTTCACCAGATAGCCATCTTGGTAGTCGGCATCGACCTCACCGACGTGGCGGATCAGGTAAAGGGCTTTGCCGTCGCGGGTGACGACATAGGCTCCGCAACGGAACTCCTTCTCCCCCACCGCCCATTTGCTGACCTTCTCGCGGCCATCGATGTCTACGTTGCCGACCCCCGCGGCGGCACCGCGCGTCTTCGGACCGGAGCGCTTGAAGGTGAAGCTCGCGGTCGAGCCCTGTTCGGGCAGATCGTGAAGTAATGCGTGGAGCGCGTCGGCATCGTGGGCGCTAAAGGGACCGTTGCCTTCCCCGATCGCCTTGATGCGCGCAGCTGCCGCCAGCCGATCGGCCTGGCTTATCGGTGCCTGCTGCATTCAGCTAGTTCTCCTGTCGAGCCGTCAGTCGCCGGGTCAAGCTATGGATCATCTCCCTCTCCCCTATTCCGCAGCCTGAGCGCTCCGGGCGCCTTGCTCCAGCAACGGCTTGAGATAGTGGCCGGTGTAGGAGCGCGGCTCTTTCGCCACCGCTTCGGGCGTCCCCTCCGCCACGATCTCGCCGCCGCGGACGCCGCCTTCGGGGCCCAGGTCGATCACCCAGTCGGCGGTCTTGATGACCTCGAGATTGTGCTCGATCACCACCACGGTGTTGCCCTGTTCGACCAGCGCGTGGAGGACTTCGAGCAGTTTGCGGACGTCTTCGAAGTGGAGCCCGGTCGTCGGTTCGTCGAGGATGTAGAGGGTGTTGCCGGTCGCGCGGCGGGCGAGTTCCTTGGCGAGCTTGACGCGCTGCGCCTCGCCGCCCGACAGTGTTGTCGCCTGCTGGCCGACCTTGACATAGCCGAGGCCGACCTCGGCGAGCATCGCCATCTTGTCGCGGATCGGCGGGACCGCCTTGAAGAACTCGACCGCGTCCTCGACGGTCATGTCGAGGATGTCGGCGATCGACTTGTCGCGGAACTTCACTTCGAGGGTTTCGCGGTTGTAGCGTTTGCCGTGGCAGACGTCGCAGGTGACGTAGACGTCGGGCAGGAAGTGCATCTCGATCTTGAGCAGGCCGTCGCCCTTGCACGCCTCGCAGCGGCCGCCCTTGACGTTGAAGCTGAAGCGGCCGGGCTTGTAGCCGCGCGCCTGGCTTTCGGGGAGGCCGGCGAACCAGTCGCGGATGTTGGTGAAGGCGCCGGTATAGGTGGCCGGGTTCGAGCGCGGGGTGCGGCCGATCGGCGACTGATCGATGTCGATCACCTTGTCGCAATATTGCAGCCCGGTGACCTTTTCATGCGCGCCGGCGACGACGCGCGCGCCGTTGAGCGAGCGGGCGGCGGCGGCGTAGAGCGTGTCGATCGTGAAGCTCGACTTGCCCGATCCCGAGACGCCGGTGATGCAGGTGAAGGTGCCGAGCGGGATCGATGCGGTGACGTTCTTGAGGTTGTTCGCCTTCGCGCCGTGGACGGTGACCTTCTTGCCATTGCCCTTGCGGCGCTTCTTCGGCACCTCGACCATGCGGCGGCCCGAGAGATATTGGCCCGTCAGGCTGTCGGGATGCGCGAGGATATCCTCGAGCGTGCCCTGCGCCACGATCTCGCCGCCATGGACGCCGGCGCCGGGCCCCATGTCGAGGACATAGTCGGCGGTGCGGATCGCGTCCTCGTCATGCTCGACGACGATCACGGTGTTGCCGAGGTCGCGCAGGCGGCGCAGCGTGATCAGCAGGCGATCATTGTCGCGCTGGTGCAGGCCGATCGACGGCTCGTCGAGGACGTAGAGGACGCCCGACAGCCCCGAGCCGATCTGCGACGCGAGGCGGATGCGCTGGCTCTCGCCCCCCGACAGCGTGCCCGAGGTGCGATCGAGATTGAGATAGTCGAGCCCGACATTGTCGAGGAAGCCGAGCCGCTCGACGATTTCCTTGAGGATGCGTTCGGCGATGGCGTTCTGCTGATCGTTGAGATGCCTGGGCATGTCGCGGAAGAAGGCGAGCGCGGGGCCGACCGCGCGGCGGGTGGACATGCTGATGTCCTCGCCCGCGATCTTGACCGCGAGCGCCTCGGGCTTGAGCCGCGCGCCGCCGCACACCTCGCACGGGGCCGCGCTCTGATACTTCGACAGTTCCTCGCGCATCCACGCGCTCTCGGTCGACAGCATGCGGCGCTCGAGATTGTGGATCACGCCCTCGAACGGCTTCTGCACGTCGTAGCTCTTGCGGCCGTCGATGAAGGTGAGGGTGATGACCCGCCCCTTGGTGCCGTAGAGGACGGTTTCGGCGACCTCGATGGGCAGCTCGTTCCAGGGGGTGTCGAGCTTGAAGTCGTAAGCCTTCGCGACCGAGTTCAGCACCTGCATATAATAGGGGCTGGGCGGGTTCGACTTGGCCCACGGCACGACCGCGCCCTGCTTGATCGACAGCGCTTCGTTCGGGACGACGAGCTGGGGATCGAAATAGAGCTTCTCGCCCAGGCCGTCGCACGCCGGGCAGGCGCCCTGCGGCGCGTTGAACGAGAAGAGCCGCGGCTCGATCTCGGCGATGGTGAAGCCCGAGACGGGGCAGGCGAATTTCTCGGAGAAGGTGATGCGGTTGGCGGGGATGCCGGCGCTTTTGAGATTTCCGATGCTGGAACTCCCCTCCCGCTTGCGGGAGGGGGCGGGGGTGGGCTCTTCTTCGTTCAGTTCTTCATATTGGAACTTCGCGGGGGCTTCGGCGACAGAGCTCGCTGCGCTCGCGCCCACTCCTGACCCCTCCCGCAAGCGGGAGGGGGATTCCTGAAGAGCCTCCGCCACCGTTATGTCGACGAGGTCGGCGAAGGCGAGGCCGTCGGCGAGGCGGAGCGCGGTTTCGAAGCTCTGCGCGAGGCGGGTCTCGATGCCGTCGCGGACGACGAGGCGGTCGACGACGACCTCGATGTCGTGCTTGTACTTCTTGTCGAGCGCGGGGGCGGCGTCGATCTCGTGCATCTCGCCGTCGATGCGGACGCGGGTGAAGCCCGCCCTCTGCCACTCGGCGAGTTCCTTGCGATATTCGCCCTTGCGGCCGCGCACGACGGGGGCGAGCAGCAGGAGGCGGGTGCCCTCCTTCAGCTGCATCACCCGGTCGACCATCTGGCTGACGGTCTGCGCCGAGATCGGCAGGCCGGTGGCGGGCGAATAGGGGATGCCGACCCGCGCCCACAGCAGGCGCATATAATCGTAGATCTCGGTCACGGTCGCGACGGTCGAGCGCGGGTTGCGGCTGGTGGTCTTCTGCTCGATCGAGATCGCGGGGGAGAGGCCCTCGATATGATCGACGTCGGGCTTCTGCATCAGTTCGAGGAACTGGCGCGCATAGGCCGACAGCGATTCGACGTAGCGGCGCTGCCCCTCGGCATAGATGGTGTCGAAGGCAAGACTGGACTTGCCCGAGCCCGACAGGCCGGTGATCACGATCAGCTTGTCGCGGGGCAGATCGACGTCGACGCCCTTGAGGTTGTGCTCGCGCGCGCCGCGCACCGAAATATGAGTCAGCATATTTTCAGATGTTCCAGATTTGTTCGCAGCGCGCAAGGCGGCTTGTGGGGCGAGAAACCCAGATGGGCGCTGGTTAATCGATTCTCAACCCTGCCCGGTGCAGTCTGGCCGATATTGAACCCCGTTACCGGAGCCGACGATGTTCTCGATCGACCGCAAGGACCTGGCCCACACCCTGCTGATCGTCGCGGTGTTCATGGCGATCGGGCTGGGCTGCGTCGACCGCATGATCGGCGAGCCGGCCGCCTTCCCCGCCACCGCCGAGCGCTGACGCGGGGGCTTTGCACGATTTCCCAGGCGATTCGCGGCTTTCGCGCAATCATCGCTTGCCTCGCCCCGCCGCGACTGATTGGCTGATCCGCTGTATCGTCGCGTATCGGGGGGAAGTGCCGTGGAGCCGGAACGCCGCAAGGAAATCATCAAGACCGTGCTGTTCGCGGCGGTCTTCATCCTGTTCGCGCTGGTCCTGCTCGACATGGCGATCGGCGATCC
This sequence comes from Pseudomonadota bacterium, assembly GCA_040387595.1. Taxonomy (GTDB): domain Bacteria; phylum Pseudomonadota; class Alphaproteobacteria; order Sphingomonadales; family Sphingomonadaceae; genus Rhizorhabdus. Next base: position 123,198 of record JAZKDN010000031.1, on the reverse strand, counting down.
GAGCCAGATTCCCACACCGACCGAGCCGTAAGGCTCGCTCGTCCGCTCAGCCGGCGATGGGACGCGCCGCCGCGGGACGCCGCCGCTGGCTGTAGCCGACCAGGCCGAAGCCGAGGATCAGCATCAGCCAGGTCCCCGGCTCGGGCGCGGTGCTGACCACCTGGACCAGGAAGTCCTGGCTGCCGTTGACGGTGAGCGCCTGCAGGCCGCCGGCGAGCGGGGCCGAGGAGCCGGCGCTGCTGACATAGGTCAGATAGGTCTGCGCGAGGTTCATCACCTGCACGGTGTTGGACGAGCCGGGCGTGCTGAAATAGGTGTTGCCGCTGGTCACGTCGAACGGGTTGGTCGGCAGTTCGCTGACGATCTCCCACAGCGCGACCTGCAGCGCCGAGGCCTGGATCGCGGTCATCGGCGCCGCCAGATTGGGCGCGAAATTGCCGAAGAGCTGGGCGATCTGCAGCGCCTTGGCGCCGCCGATGCCGCCGGCGATGCTGCTCTTGGCGGCCTGCGCCACCGGATCGAGGCTGAACGAATAGGTCGCGTTGAGCTGGGCATCTTCACGGGGCTCGACGCAGAAGGCGAAGAAGCTGTTGGCGCCCGATCCGACCAGCGTCTCGGTCGCGGTGCCGCCGGTGCGCGTGAAGGTCGAGATGCCGTTCAGAACCTGCGACGCGAAGGTCGAGCCATTGGGTCGCACGCCGTGGAGGGTGATCGTGTCCCCCGCGCCGAAGCTCTGCAGCGTTCCGATGATCGTCGCCGCCGGGGCGACGGCCGGCCAGAAGGCCGCCGCGACCAGCAGCATGGCACCAACGAAGCGCTTTCCGAACCCGATCGTCATCCTGTCCCCACCCTACATGCAACAATGCGTCAAACCATTGCCAAGCAAGGTCCGGGCCAGAGTTTCCATGCGCCCTTTTCCGCGGGGTCGGCGCGGGGCGGGGGTCGAATCCACGGTGGCGTGTAAAAATCTCCGACACCCCGCCGGATCGCGCGCTATCCCGCCGCGCGCAGCCGGCTCAGGTCGAACAGGTCGGCGGTGATCCAGCCATTGGTGTAGTTCAGGTAGAACAGCCCGAAAGCGACCGCCGAGACGATCGTCGTCCACAGCACCGTCCGTCCGAAAGCGAAGCGCGGCGGCGCGCTTTCGGACTGGCCGGCGACCAGCGCCTCGGGCTCGGCGCTGGTCCGCAGCCGGAAGGGCAGCACCAGGAACAGGCAGCCCCACCAGAACAGCAGATAGATGGCGGTGATCGAGGTGAGCTTCATGACCCTGGCTCAGACCCGGATGATCGACACGTCGACGACCGGCTTCTTGCCGGTCCAGGAGGTCGCCCGGCGGCGGACCGCGAGACGGATCGATTCGCGCAACTTGCCCTCGTCGCGGCCGGCCTTGGCGACCGCATCGGCGGCGGCGTCGGAGGCGTCGGCGATGAAGTCGTCGCGGTCCTCCTCGACCGGCACGCCTTGCAGATGCAGCACGGGATCGCCCTTCAGACGCCCGCTCTTGTCGATCGCGACGGTGACGCCGATGAAACCGTAGAGGCCGACGCGGCGGCGCTCGTTGATCGTCGAACCCTCGGCGGGCAGGATCACGTCGCCGTCGAGCACGAGCCGTCCGACGCGGGCCTGGCCGATCGCCTTGGGGCCATCGGGGGCGAGGCGCACGACGGTGCCGTTCGACTGGACGATCCCGCGCGGCACGCCGAGGCCCAGCGCGAAGCGGGCCTGTTCGGCCATGTGGCGCAGCTCGCCATGGACCGGCAGGATGATCTCCGGCCGGATCCACTCATACATCGCCTTGAGCTCGGGCCGGCCCGGATGGCCCGAGACATGGACCTCGGCCTGGCGATCGGTGACCATGTCGATGCGCTTGGCGGCGAGCGCGTTCTGGATGCGGGCGATCGCGATTTCGTTGCCGGGGATCTGCTTCGACGAGAAGATCACGGTGTCGCCCGCCGACAGCTTGATCGGGTGGCTGTCGAACGCGACCCGCGACAGCGCGGCGCGCGCCTCGCCCTGGCCGCCGGTCGCGATGATCATCACGTCCTTCGGGGGCAGGCGCATCGCCTCGTCGGCGTCGATCAGCGGCGGGAAATTCTTGAGATAGCCGCTCGCCTTGGCGACCCGGATGATGCGGTCGAGCGAGCGGCCGGCGACGCACAGCTTGCGCCCGTTGTCCTGCGCCACTTCGCCCAGCGTCTGGAGCCGCGCGCCGTTCGACGCGAAGGTCGTCACCAGCACCCGCCCCTTGCAGCCCGCGACCACCGCGTCGAGCCCGACGCGGACATCGGCCTCGGAGCCCGAAGCCTCCTCGTTGAAGACGTTGGTCGAGTCGCAGACCAGCGCGAGGATGCCCTTGTCGCCGATCGCGGTGAGCTCCTTGGCGGTCGACGGCACGCCGAGCAGCGGCGAATCGTCGATCTTCCAGTCACCGGTGTGAAAGATCCGCCCATAAGGCGTGTCGATCAGCAGCGCGTTGCCCTCCGGAATCGAATGGGCGAGCGGAACATAGGTGAAGCCGAACGGGCCGAGCTGGAAGCTGCCTTCGTTCTCGATGATGTGGAGGTCGATCTTGCCGGTCAGCCCCTCTTCGTCGAGCTTGCCCTTGATCAGTTCGGCGGTGAACTTCGTCGCATAGAGGGGGACGCCGAGATCGGCGGCGAGGTAGGGAATCGCGCCGATATGATCCTCATGGCCATGGGTCAGCACGACCCCGAGCAGATCCTTGCCGCGCTCCTCGATGAAGCTGAGGTCGGGCAGGATCAGGTCGACGCCGGGATAGCCGGGATCGGCGAAGGTGAGGCCGAGATCGACCATCACCCACTTGCCCTGGGTTCCATAGAGATTGACGTTCATGCCGATCTCCCCGGAGCCGCCAAGCGCCAGGAAGAGCAGTTCGTTACCAGGAGTCGTCACGTTGTAAATTTGTCCAATCTTCAGGGCGATGTCGCGGCGACGGCATGTCTGCCGACCCGACATCGCGGGAAATGTTCTTCGGTCTAGGCCTTCAGCCGATCATACATCAGACCGAGGCCCTGGATCGTAAGATCCGGTTCGATGCTGTCGAACAGCTTCACATGCTGTTCGAACAGGGTTGCGAGGCCGCCGGTGGCGATCACCCGGGACGGGCGGCCCACCTCGGCCTTCATCCGCGCGACCAGCCCCTCGATCATCGCGACATAGCCGAAATAGATGCCGATGAGCATCTGATCCTGCGTGGTGCGCCCGATCACGCTCGACGTCTTGGGCGCCTCGATGGCGATGCGGGGCAGTTTCGCCGCCGCCGCCACCAGCGCATCGAGCGACAGGTTGATGCCCGGCGCGATGATGCCGCCCTTATAGGCGCCGCTATAGTCGACCACGTCGAAGGTGGTCGCGGTGCCGAAGTCGATGACGATCAGGTCGCCGGGGTGGCGGGCATGCGCCGCGATCACGTTGATCGCACGGTCCGCCCCGACGCTCTGCGGTTCGTCGACGTCGAGGGTGATCCCCCATTCGACCGGCGGACGCCCCGCCACGAGCGCCTCGACGTGGAAATATTTGGACGCGAGGACCTCCAGATTGTGCAGCGCGCGCGGCACCACGGTCGCGATGATCACAGCGTCGACGACCGAGCGGTCATGGCCCTCGAGCTGGAGCAGCTGGTGTAGCCAGACCGCATATTCGTCGGCCGTGCGGCGCGGATCGGTGGCGATCCGCCAGCGCGCGACGATAGCCCCGCCGTCGACCAGCGCGAACACGATATTGGTATTACCAGCGTCGATCGCAAGCAGCATGCTTCGTCCGAGTCCTTCTATCCGTCGCGCCTATAGCAGGAAAACGTCGCCTGCATGCACCAGATGGATGCATCCGTCGGCGGTGCGCAGGCGCAGCGCTCCGTCGACGTCGAGTCCGTCATACAGCCCGTCGAGGGCGCCGTCGGGCGCCCGCACGCTGAGCGCGGTGCCCGGGGGATGCGCGCGCGCCTGCCAGCGGGCGAGCACCACGCCCAGCCCCTCGCTGCGCCAGCGCGCCAGCCAGGCGGCGAACACCGCCGCCAGCTCCGCGATGAAATCCCCCGGATCGGGCGGCGACAGGCCGAGCGCGGCAAGGCTGGTCGCCCGACGATCGATCCCCTCGGGATGATGGGCCAGGTTCACACCGATGCCGACGACCACCGCCCTGTCGGCGCCCTCGAGCAGGATGCCCGAGATCTTGGCGGCGTCGGCGAGCAGGTCGTTGGGCCATTTGATCAGCAGCCGATCGGGGCCGAGCCACGCCTGGAGCAGCTCGTCGAGCGCGACCGCGGCGACCATCGCGAGGCTGGGGGCCGGCGGATCGCCCGCCATCCGGCGCACCAGCGTGCTGGCGTAGAGGTTGCCGGGCGGCGATATCCAGGGCCGCCCCTGGCGGCCGCGGCCGCCCTCCTGCCGGTCGGCGCGCAGCCAGATCCCCTCGGGCGCGCCGTCGCGGGCGAGCGCCATCATGTCGTCATTGGTCGATCCGGTGACGGCGACGTGCTGGATGAGCGGCGCCATCGTCACCCCCGCGCCGTTCGTGTCGAGCGCAGCCGAGACACGTCGCGCGAGCCAGCGTCCCTCGCCTTCGCTCGGGACGAACGGCGTCCGAAGCCGCTCAGAACAGCGCGCGCGCCGCTGCCATGCTGGTCGCATCGAGCAGCGGGATCGCGAGATAGCCGAGCGGAGAGACGGCCAGCGCCGCCAGGGTAATCAGGCCCCCTTCGAGCTTCGACGCGGCCGGCGCGAACTCAGGCGCGGGATCGTCGAAGTAGATCGTCTTGACGATCTTGAGATAATAGAAGGCGCCGATCACCGAGGTCGCGATGCCGACCATCGCCAGCGGCCAGAAGCCGGCGCGGACGAGGGCGTCGAACACCAGGAACTTCGGCCAGAAGCCGAACAGCGGCGGGATGCCGGCGAGGCTGAACATGAAGATCGCGAAGCCGGCGGCCAGGCCCGGACGGCTGCGCGACAGACCCGACAGGCTGGCGATCGTCTCGACCGGATGGCCGTCGGCATCGCGCATCTGCAGCACGCAGATGAAGCTGCCGAGCGTCATCGCGACATAGACCGCCATGTAGGTCAGCGTGCCCGCGACGCCTTCGGGCGTGCCGGCGGCGAGGCCGAACAGCGCGAAGCCGACATTGTTGATCGACGAATAGGCGAGCAGTCGCTTGATGCTGGTCTGGCCGATCGCGGCGACGCCGCCGAGGATCGTCGAGGCGAGCGCTGCGAAGATCACAATCTGGCGCCAGCTGTCGGTGCCCGACCCCATCGCCTCGATCGCGACCCGTAGCAGCAGCGCCATGCCCGCGACCTTCGGCGCCGAAGCGAAGAAGGCGGTGACCGGGGTCGGTGCGCCTTCATAGACGTCCGGGGTCCACATGTGGAACGGCACGGCGGAGATCTTGAAGGCGAGGCCGGCGAAGATGAACACCATGCCGAACAGCTGGCCGGTGGTGATGCCCTGGGCGAGCGCGTCCGAGATGCCGGCGAACAAGGTGGTGCCGGTAAAGCCGTAGATCAGCGAAATGCCGTAGAGCAGGATGCCGCTGGCGAGCGCGCCGAGGACAAAATATTTGAGGCCCGCTTCGGCCGAGCGGGTGTCGCGGCGCATGAAGCTGGCGAGGACATAGGCCGACAGCGACTGCAGTTCGAGCCCGACATAGAGCGTCAGCAGATCGCCCGCCGACACCATCATCCCCATGCCGACGGCGGAGAGGAGGATGAGGATCGGATATTCGGCGCGGTAGCCACCGGTCGTGCGGCTGAAGAAGCCCGGCGCGACCGCGACCGACACGGCGGCAGCGACGTAGATAAGCAGCTTGGCGAAGGACGAGAAGCTGTCGGCGATGTAGAGCCCGTCGAAGCCGGGTCCACCATTGCCGGCGGGACCGATCAGCGAGAAGCCGGCGGCGGCGAACAGCGCGACGGCGCCCCAGCCGATGGCGCGGGCGAAGCCGTCACCGCCGAAGGCGGCGACCATCAGCAGCATCAGCGCGCCGACCGAGAGGATCAGTTCGGGAACGGTCAGAGCAAGGGAGGCGGTCATCGACATCAGTGGTGCGCCTCCGCGCTATCATGGGCGCCGGGCGCGGCAGCGGCCTTGGGGTTGCCGATCGCGACCTTGGCGTCGCTGTGCGGCGCGGTCGGCGCCAGACGGGCCAGCACGGCGCCGACATCGTTGCGCATCGGGGCGAGGAAGCTTTCAGGATAGATGCCCATCCACAGCGTGGCGATCGCGAGCGGCGCCAGGAGCGCGAATTCGCGCGGCGTCAGATCGGGCATCGCGGCGGCTTCCTCGGTCCGCGCGGCGCCGTAAGCGATGCGGGCGTAGAGGTAGAGCATATAGGCCGCGCCGGTGATGATGCCCGTCGTCGCGACGAAGGCGACCCAGGACGAAATCTCATAAGCGCCGATCAGCGAGAGAAACTCGCCGACGAAGTTGCCGGTGCCGGGCAAGCCGACCGAGGCCATGGTGAACAGCAGAAACAGCATGGCGTATTTGGGCATGTTGTTCGCCAGGCCGCCATAGCGCGAGATCTCGCGGGTGTGCATCCGGTCGTAGATCACGCCGACGCACAGGAAGAGCGCGCCCGACACGAGACCGTGGCCGAGCATGACCATCAGCGCGCCTTCGATGCCCTGGCGGTTGAAGGCGAACAGGCCGATCGTAACGAAAGCCATATGCGCGACCGACGAATAGGCGATCAGCTTCTTCATGTCCTCCTGCACCAGCGCGATCAGCGAGGTGACGACGACGGCGATCATCGACAGGCCCATGACCAGCCACATCAGCTCGGCGCTGGCGATCGGGAACATCGGCAGCGAGAAGCGGATGAAGCCGTAGCCGCCCATCTTCAGCAGCACGCCGGCGAGGATGACCGAGCCTGCGGTGGGCGCCTGAACGTGGGCGTCGGGCAGCCAGGTGTGGACCGGCCACATCGGCATCTTCACCGCGAAGGAGGCGAAGAAAGCGAGGAACAGCCAGGTCTGCGCTTCGGCCGGGAAATCATAGGCCATCAGGACGGGGATGCTGGTCGAGCCGGCCTCGTTCGCCATCCACAGCATTGCGATCAGCATCAGCACCGATCCGAGCAGCGTGTAGAGGAAGAATTTGTAGCTGGCGTAGATGCGGTCCGCGCCGCCCCAGATCCCGATGATCAGGTACATCGGGATCAGGCCGGCCTCGAAGAAGATGTAGAACAGGAACATGTCCTGCGCCCCGAAAACGCCGATCATCAGCGTTTCCATGAGCAGGAAGGCGGCCATATATTCAGGCACGCGCTTCTGGATCGAGTCCCACGAGGCGGCGATGCAGATCGGCATCAGGAACACCGACAGCACGATCAGCAGCAGCGCGATTCCGTCGATGCCCAGCGCCCAGGCGAAGCGCCCGAACAGCGGCACATATTCGGTGAACTGCCACTGCGGCCCGCCGATTTCGTAGCTGGTCCACAGCAAGATGCCGAGGCCGAGATTGACGAGGGTCGCGACCAGCGCGATCCAGCGCGCCGCCCTGGCACCGGAGAACAGACAGGCCAGCGCCGCCGCCAGCGGCAGCGCGACCATCAGGGAAAGGATCGGAAAACCCATCGCGTCAGCCCACCATCGCCCAGGTCGCGGCGGCCACAAGGCCGAGCAGCATCACCAGCGCATAAGTATAAAGATATCCCGACTGCGCGGCGCGCGCGGCCGTTCCGGCCCGGACCACCAGCGCGGCGATGCCGTTGGGGCCAAAGCGATCGATCGTGCCCTGGTCGCCCTTCTTCCAGAAGAAGCGGCCGAGCCAGAAGGCCGGGACGACGAACAGATAATGGTAGAGCTCGTCGAAATACCATTTGTTCAGCAGGAAATCGTACAGCACCCGGAACTGCGCGGTGAAGCGCGCCGGGACGGTGCGATCGAGCACATAGGCCCACAGCGCGATCAGGAAGCCGGTGATCATCACCACCGTCGCCGACAGCTTCACCCACAGCGGAACGCCGTGCATCGCGTGCATCAGATGCGCGTCGAAGGCGAGGCTGCCCGCCCAGAAACCGGCGCCATGTTCGGCGTCGATGAAATAGGGCGCCCAGAGGAAGCCGGCGAAGATCGCGCCGAGCGTCAGGATGACCAGCGGGACCAGCATCGCCGGCGGGCTCTCATGCGGATGATAGCCCGCATCGCCTTCGAGCGCGTGGGCGTGGCCATGATCGTCCGCGTGCGCATGTGCGTCATGAGCATGGGGCTCATGGCCGGCATCCTCGTCCGCCGGGGCGTCGTGATGGTCATGGCCGTGGCCATGCGCATCGTGGACCGCGTGCTGGATATGCTCCGAACCGGCCCAGCGCGGCTTGCCGAAGAAGGTCAGGAAGACCAGGCGCCACGAATAGAAGCTGGTCAGCAGCGCCGCGAATACGGCGACCGCGAAGGCGATGCCGCCCGAGGTCGATCCGCTGGCGAACGCCGCCTCGATGATCGCATCCTTCGAATAGAAGCCCGCGAAGCCGAACACGCCGATCACGCCGACGCCGGTGATCGCGAGCGTGCCCGCCATCATCGCCCAATAGGTGATCGGGATATGTTTCCGCAGGCCGCCATAATAGCGCATGTCCTGTTCGTGGTGCATCGCGTGGATCACCGAACCCGCGCCCAGGAAGAGCAGCGCCTTGAAGAAGGCGTGGGTGAACAGGTGGAACATCGCCGCGCCGTACGCGCCGACGCCGGCCGCCATGAACATGTAGCCGAGCTGCGAACAGGTCGAATAGGCGATCACGCGCTTGATGTCGGTCTGGGTCGTGCCGACGGTCGCCGCGAAGAAGGCGGTGGCCGCACCGACATAGGTGACGACATGCATCGCGGTCTGGCTGACCTCGAACATCGGCGACAGGCGACAGACCATGAAGACGCCCGCGGTGACCATCGTCGCGGCGTGGATCAGCGCCGACACCGGGGTCGGGCCTTCCATCGCGTCGGGCAGCCAGGTGTGCAGGCCGAGCTGCGCCGACTTGCCCATCGCGCCGACGAACAGCAGCAGGCAGAGCAGGGTCATCAGGTCGACGCGCGCGCCGAGGAATCCGATCGACGCGTCGGCATAGGCCGGCGCGGCGGCGAGGATCTCGGGGATCGAGACGGTGCCGAACACCAGGAAGGTGCCGAAGATGCCGAGCGAGAAGCCGAAATCGCCGACGCGGTTGACGACGAACGCCTTGATCGCGGCGGCATAGGCCGTGGGCTTGTGATACCAGAAGCCGATCAGCAGATAGGAGGCGAGACCGACGCCTTCCCAGCCGAAGAACATCTGCACCAGGCTGTTCGAGGTCACGAGCATCAGCATCGCGAAGGTGAACAGCGACAGATAGGCGAAGAAGCGAGGCTGGCTCGGATCCTCGGCCATATAGCCCCAGCTATAGAGGTGGACGAGGCTCGACACGCTCGTCACGACCACCAGCATCACCGCGGTCAGCGTGTCGACGCGCAAGGCCCAGTCGACCATCAGGTCGCCCGAGTTGATGAAGGTCAGGACCGGCTGGACATGCGCGGTCATCTCGCCGGTCATAAAACCGATGAAGACCGGCCAGCTCAGCGCGCAGGACGCGAACAGGGCGCCGGTGGTGACGATCTTGGCCGGCACATTGCCGATCAGACGGTTGCCGAGGCCGGCGACGATCGCCGCGAGCAGCGGCAGGAAGACGATTGCGGTAATCATGCCCGAACGGCCCCACTATCCACACGCGTCGCCCCGGCGGAGGCCGGGGCCGCCAGAGGCAAGTACGCGTCCATATTCGTAGCGGCCCCGGCCTCCGCCGGGGCGACGATGAAAGACACCACCATCACCCCTTCATCCGGTTGATGTCGTCGACCGCGATGGTGCCGCGGCCGCGGAAATAGATGACGAGGATCGCCAGGCCGATCGCCGCCTCGCCGGCGGCCACGGTCAGCACGAACATCGCGAACACCTGGCCGACCAGATCGCCCAGATAGGCGGAGAAGGCGACGAGGTTGATGTTCACGGCGAGCAGGATCAGCTCGATCGCCATCAGGATGATGATGACGTTCTTCCGGTTGAGGAAGATGCCGAACACCCCCATCGCGAACAGGATCGCCGACACGACCAGATAATGCTGGAGCCCGATCATGCCGAAGCCCTCCCACGCGATGCGCCCTTCGCAGGCTGCAGGATCAAAACGTCCGGCTTCACAGCTCCACTCCCTGGCCGATGGCCGGCTTGACGTTGCGGGTGGCGTCTTCGGGGCGGCGCTTGTTCTGCGCGGAGACGTTCTGCGCCTTCACGCCGCCACGGGTGCGGTGGGTGAGGACGATCGCGCCGATCAGCGCGACGAGCAGGACGAGGCCGGCGCCTTCGAAGATGAAGAGGTAGCGCGTGTAGATGAGCGTCCCGAGCGCCTCGATATTGGGCACTTCGGACGGGGTCGGCGCGATGCGGCTGCCCATGTCGACGCCGCCGGCGGTCCAGGCGCCGACCGCGAAGATCATCTCCGCCGCGAGCACCAGCACCAGCAGCACGCCGAACGGCAGATATTGGGCGAAGCCCGCGCGCAGTTCGGCGAAGTCGATGTCGAGCATCATCACCACGAACAGGAACAGCACCGCGACCGCGCCGACATAGACGATGACGAGGAGCATCGCGATGAACTCGGCACCGACCAGGATCATCAGGCCCGCCGCGTTGAAGAAGGCGAGGATGAGCCAGAGCACGCTGTGCACCGGATTGCGCGCGAGGATGGTGAGCGTCCCGGAGGCGATCACCAGCGTGGCGAACAGATAGAAGGCTATCGTCTGGATCACAGCTGAACCTCAACCCTCAACGGTGCGGCAGGACGGGCGTTCGAAAGCATGCGCGCCATTACCGGTACGGCGCATCGGCGGCAAGGTTGGCGGCGATCGCCGGTTCCCAGCGGTCGCCATTGGCGAGCAGCTTGGCCTTGTCGTAGATCAGCTCTTCGCGCGTCTCGGTCGAATATTCGAAGTTCGGTCCCTCGACGATCGCATCGACCGGGCAGGCTTCCTGGCAGAAGCCGCAGAAGATGCACTTGGTCATGTCGATGTCGTAGCGCGTCGTGCGGCGCGAACCGTCGTCGCGCGGCTCGGCCTCGATCGTGATCGCCTGCGCCGGGCAGACCGCCTCGCACAGCTTGCACGCGATGCAGCGTTCCTCACCGTTCGGATAGCGGCGCAGAACATGCTCGCCGCGGAAGCGCGGGCTCAGCGGGTTCTTCTCGTGCGGATAGTTGATCGTCGCCTTGGCCTTGAAGAAATACTTCAGGGTCATCCAGTGCGCCTTCACAAACTCCCAGAGCGTGAACGACTTGATGATGTGCGCGAGGCTCATCTTCAGACTCCGTAGCGGGTGAGCATCAGCCACCCCGAGACAAGGGCGATCCAGAATAGCGACAGCGGCAGGAAGATCTTCCAGCCCAGCCGCATCAGCTGGTCGTAGCGGTAGCGCGGCACGGTCGCCTTCACCCAGGAGAAGAGGAAGAAGAAGACCATCAGCTTGGCGAAGAACCAGATGATGCCCGGGACCATGTAGAGCGGCGCCCAGTCGACCGGGGGCAGCCAGCCGCCCCAGAACAGGATCGCGTTGAGGCCGCACATCAGGATGACGTTGGCATATTCGCCGAGCCAGTAGAGCGCGAACGACATCGACGAATATTCGGTCTGGTAGCCGGCGACGAGCTCCGATTCGGCCTCGGTCAGATCGAACGGCGCGCGCGCGGTTTCGGCGAGGGCGGAGATGAAGAACACCACCGCCATCGGGAACAGCAGCGGGTTGAAGCCATAGCCGTTGATGAAGCCGAAGATATGGGCGCGCTGCCCCTCGACGATCGCCGACATGTTGAAGCTGCCCGTCCACAGCACGACCGTGACGAGCACGAAGCCGATCGAGACTTCGTAGCTGACCATCTGCGCGGCGGCGCGCAGCGCCGAATAGAAGGGATATTTGGAGTTCGACGCCCAGCCCGCGATGATCACGCCGTAGACGCCGATCGACGAGGCCGCGAGGATGTAGAGCAGGCCGATGTTGATGTCGGCGAGCACCACGCCCGGCGCGAAGGGGATCACCGCCCAGACGATCAGCGCGACCGTGAAGGTGATGATAGGCGCGATCAGGAACAGGCCCTTGTTCGCCGCCGACGGGATGATGGTTTCCTGCAGGAAGACCTTGAGACCGTCGGCGAAGCTCTGGAGCAGGCCCCAAGGGCCGACGACGTTCGGGCCGCGCCGCAGCGCCATCGCCGCCCAGATCTTGCGATCGGCGTAGATGATCATCGCGACCGCGAGCATCAGCGGCAGGGCGATGACGAGGATGCCGACGATCGTCGAGGCGAACCAGGCCCAGCCGTAGGTCAGCCCCCAGCTCTGGAACAGCGCGGTCATTCTGCGGCCTCCGCGAAGCTCTGTCCGTGGATCAGTTCGGCCGAGCAGCGCCGCATCGTGTCGCTGGCGCGCGCGATCGGGTTGGTCAGGTAGAAATCCTTCACCGGATAACCGACCGGACCCGAAGCCTGAGCGGCCAGCGTCGGCGCCGACCACGGATAGGCGGCGAGACCCTCGACGCCCAACGCGGGCACCTCGGCGATCATCGCGGCGCGCAGCGCGTCGAAGCTGTCGAACGGCAGCTTGTGGCCGAGCACGTCGCTCAGCGCACGCAGGATCGCCCAGTCTTCGCGGGCATCGCCCGGCGGGAAGACGGCACGGTCGCCGCGTTGGACCCGGCCTTCGGTGTTCACATAGGTGCCCGGCTTCTCGGTGTAGGCTGCGGCGGGCAGGATGATGTCGGCCGCGGCCGCGCCGGCATCGCCATGATGGCCGACATAGACCTTCAGGCTCTTCGCGAACGGGGCGAGATCGACATCGTCGGCGCCGAGCAGGAACAGCAGCTTCGGCGCGGCGGCGGCGAGGTCGGCGACGCCGCCCTTCTGCGCATAGCCGAGCATCAGTCCACCCATGCGCGCGGCGGCGAGATGGACGACGTTATAGCCGTTCCAGCCATCCTTGATCAGGCCGAGCGGACCGACCAGCGCCAGGGTCGCGCCCTGCGCACCGGCCTTGAGCGCGCCGCCGCCGACGATCAGCGCCGGGCGCTCCGCCTTGGCGAAGGCGTCGGTCACCGCGACGGGCAGGTTGCCGAGCAGGCCGAGGTCGTTGCCGAGCCATTCGGTCCGATAGGTCAGGTCGAGCTGCTCGCCGATCGCGAAAACCTTGGCCCCGCGCTTGACCGCCTTGCGGATGCGGGTGTTGATCAGCGGCGCTTCCCAGCGCAGGTTGCTGCCGACGAGCAGGATGACGTCGGCGGTCTCGATGCCGGCGATCCTGCTGTTGAAGTTGACCGCGGCGAGGCTGGACGCGTCATAGTCCATGCCGGTCTGACGGCCTTCGAGCAGGGTCGAGCCCATGCGCGCGAGCAGCGCCTTGGCGGCGTACATCGTCTCGCAGTCGAGCTGGTCGCCGGCGATCGCGGCGACCGAGCTGCCGGCCTTCGCGGACTTGATCGCGGCAAAGGCTTCGGGCCAGCTCGCCTCGACCAGCGTTCCGGCCTTGCGAACATAGGGCTTGTCGAGGCGGCGACGGACGAGGCCGTCGACGGCGTGGCGCGTCTTGTCCGACGCCCATTCCTCGTTCACGTCCTCGTTGATGCGCGGCAGGACGCGGAGCACCTGGCGGCCACGGCTGTCGAAGCGGACATTGGTGCCGACGGCGTCCATCACGTCGATGCCGAGGGTCTTCTTGAGCTCCCACGGCCGCGCTTCGAACGCATAGGGCTTGCTGGTCAGCGCGCCGACCGGGCAGAGATCGACGACGTTGCCCGAAAGCTCGCTGGTCACCGCCTGCTCGAGATAGGAGGTGATCTGCATGTTCTCGCCGCGATAGAGCGCGCCGATTTCCTCGACCCCCGATACCTCTTCGGCGAAGCGGACGCAGCGGGTGCACTGGATGCAGCGGGTCATCGTCGTCTTGACGATCGGGCCCATATATTTGTCGGTGACCGCGCGCTTGTTCTCGGCGAAGCGGCTCTGGCCCTTGCCATAGGCGATCGACTGATCCTGCAGATCGCATTCGCCGCCCTGATCGCAGATCGGGCAGTCGAGCGGATGGTTGATGAGCAGGAACTCCATCACGCCTTCGCGGGCCTTCTTGACCATCGGCGACTGGGTGAAGACTTCCTGCTTGTCGGCGGCCGGCAGCGCGCACGACGCCTGCGGCTTCGGCGGTCCGGGCTTCACCTCGACGAGGCACATCCGGCAATTGCCGGCGATCGACAGCCGCTCATGATAGCAGAAGCGCGGAATCTCCTTGCCCGCGGCTTCGCAGGCCTGGAGCACCGTGGCGCCGGCGGGGACTTCGACTTCGATCCCGTCTACGGTGAGTTTAGGCATGCAGGTCCTCGAGGATCAACCTTTGGTCACGGCGAGCGGTGGCTCGACGGACCGGTGGAAAAGTGCTTCGGCGAGCGCCGCGCGAAGAGACTGGCGATTGGCCTTGAGCGTCGCGCCCTGCGGCAGGCAGGGACCGAGAGTCGCGCCCAGCGACTTGACGGCAGCGAGCTCATCGGCGCTTTCGGGCTTCGTCGCAAGCAGGCTGCGGATGCCCGCCGGATTCTGCTCGGCGGTGCAGACCGCCATCTCGTCGACGCTGCGATCCCGACCGGTGATCGCGAACCAGGGGCGCTCGTAGCCGGCCTGTGCGGCCACGGGCTGCAGCGCTTCGTCCTTGCCGCTCTTCTCGAGCACCGCTTCGGCCATCATGCCGCGCATCACATCGGCAGGCGTGATGATCGCCACGCCCTGAAGGCGCGGGGAATCGACGAGCGTCGCGTTTCGGCATTCGACGCTGCGGCTCAGATTGCGATCGAAGCGCTGGCGATCCTCGACCGACAACGACGTCAGCGCGCCGATCACATCGGATCCGCGGCGGAAATACAGGCACTCCGCGAGGCGGTGGCCCGTCCGCAGGGCGTCCTGGCCGTCGCTCGCAGGTCCGCGCTGCAGCCGCTCGCCAAGCCTCGATCCGAGCGGCGGATCATTGGCGGCAACGGCCGGCGCCGTCAGCGACACGGCGAGCAATGCGGTCAGGATTGCCGCCTTCATTCGGCGGCCTCCATCATCGCGCCGCCGGAACGCTCGGCAATGCGGCGCTCGACCTCGGGGCGGAAATGGCGCAGCAGGCCCTGGATCGGCCAGGCGGCAGCGTCGCCCAGAGCGCAGATGGTGTGGCCCTCGACCTGCTTGGTGACGTCGAGCAGCGTGTCGATTTCGTCGACGCGCGCCTCGCCGGTGCGCAGGCGCTCCATGACGCGCCACATCCAGCCGGTGCCTTCGCGGCACGGAGTGCACTGGCC
Organism: Pseudomonadota bacterium; assembly: GCA_040387595.1. Classification (GTDB taxonomy): domain Bacteria; phylum Pseudomonadota; class Alphaproteobacteria; order Sphingomonadales; family Sphingomonadaceae; genus Rhizorhabdus. The sequence goes on along the minus strand of JAZKDN010000031.1, from coordinate 107,853 downwards.
GCAGCTCTCATGCTTGTAGAAATAGCTGAGGCGGCTGATCGCGCGGACGATGTCGGTCGACTTGTCCATGACGATGACGGCGGCGGTGCCGAGGCCCGAGCCCAGCGCCTTCAGGCCGTCGAAGTCCATCGGCGCGTCCATGATCTGCGCGGCCGGCACCAGCGGCACCGACGACCCGCCCGGAATCACCGCGAGCAGATTGTCCCACCCGCCGCGGATGCCGCCGGCATGACGCTCGATCAGCTCGCGGAAGGAGATGCCCATCTCCTCCTCGACGACGCAGGGCGTGTTCACATGGCCCGAGATCTGGAAGAGCTTGGTGCCCTTGTTGCCCTCGCGGCCGATGCCGGCGAACCAGCCCGCGCCGCGGCGCAGGATCGTTGGCGCGACGGCGATCGACTCGACGTTGTTGACCGTGGTCGGGCAGCCATAGAGGCCGGCGCCCGCCGGGAAAGGCGGCTTCAGCCGCGGCTGGCCCTTCTTGCCCTCGAGGCTCTCGATCTGCGCGGTTTCCTCGCCGCAGATATAGGCGCCCGCGCCGCGGTGGACGAAGACGTCGAAATCATAGCCCGACCCGGCGGCGTTCTTGCCGATCAGGCCGGCGGCATAGGCTTCCTCGACGGCGGCGAAGAGCACCTTCGCCTCGTAGATGAACTCGCCGCGGATGTAGATATAGGCCGCCCGCGCGCGCATCGCGAAGCCCGCGATCAGCGCGCCCTCGATCAGCTTGTGCGGATCGTGGCGGATGATCTCGCGGTCCTTGCACGAACCGGGCTCGGACTCGTCGGCGTTGATGACGAGGAAGCTGGGCTTACCCGGCTTCGGTTCCTTGGGCATGAAGCTCCACTTCATGCCGGTCGGGAAGCCCGCACCGCCACGGCCGCGCAGGCCCGAGGCCTTGATGTCCTCGATGATCTGGTCCTGGCCACGCGCCATCAGCGCCTTGGTATCGTCCCAGTCGCCACGTTTGCGCGCCGCCTCGAGGGTCCATGGCTGGAAACCGTGGACGTTGGTGAAGATGCGATCCTTGTCGTCAAGCACGGGCCACGCCCCTCGCCTTCAAATCAGTCGTCACCCCAGCGAAGGCTGGGGTCTCAGGAGAATAGCGCGCGTCCGAGACGCACGAGATGCCAGCCTTCGCTGGCATGACGAACAGGGTGCAGGACATGGTCATGCCCGCTTCCCGAAAAATCTGTCCGCCAGGAAATACACCGCCACGCCGATCGCGATCGCGATCGCGATGCCGAGCAGCTTGAAGGTCAGCTTGATCAGGATGACCGCGAGCACGATCGTGACGATGATGGCGAGGAGGCCGCTCATGCCGGCGCATCCCAGCGGCCGCGATAGTCGTGGTTCTCGGAGACCATTTCCTTGAGCGTGGTCGGGCCGCCTTCGGGGGCGCTCGTCTGGCGCTCGATCTGCGGACCGATCTTCGGCTGCTCGCCCTTCGCCAGCGCCTCGAGGATCGCGGTCGTCGTCTCGAAGGTCAGGTCTTCGTAATTGTCGTCGTTGATCTGGACCATCGGCGCATTGGCGCAGGCGCCCAGGCACTCGACCTCGGTCAAGGTGAACAGACCGTCGGCGGTCGTCGCGCCCTTCTTCAGGCCCTTCTTGTAGCAGGCGTCGAGCACGTCGTCCGACCCGCGCAGCATGCACGGCGTCGTGCCGCACACCTGGACGTGGTAGCGACCGACCGGCGCCAGATTGTACATCGTGTAGAAGCTGGCGACCTCGAGCACGCGGATATAGGCCATGCCCAGCTGCGCGCCGATATATTCCATCACCGGAACCGGCAGCCAGCCCTGGGTCTGCGTCTCCGCACCGACCTGGCGCTGGGCGAGGTCGAGCAGCGGCATCACCGCCGACTGCTGGCGGCCCGGCGGATAGCGGGCGATGATCAGCTTCGCCTGCTCGGCATTTTCGGCCGTCCACGCGAAATTGCCCCAGCGGGCGCGGGTCTCGGCCTCGTCGGGAATATGGGCTGCGTCAGCCATCAGCGAACGAACTCCACGCGCGACACCTTGTCGCCTTCGAAACTGTAGATGCTCATCACCTCGAACGGCTCGGCGGCGTTCGAGCGGTACACCTTCTCGTGCAGCAGGACATAGTCGCCCAGCTGCTGGCCCGAGACGATCTCGGCGCGGTTCTCGGGGAACTGCGCGAACATCGCCTTGAGGCCCGAACGGACGCCTTCGCGGCCGTCGCGCAGCACGTCGCCGCGATAGCCGGCCTCGGCCGCATCGTCGGTCATCAGCGCGACATAGGCGTCGGCATCCTGCGCGTTGTAATGCGCGATCATCTGTTCGGCGGTCGCCAGCTTATCGCTCACCGGTCGCACTCCCCGAACACGACGTCGATCGCCGAGAGGATGGCGGTGGTGTCGGCGAGCATATGCCCCTTCATCATGAAGTCCATCGCCTGGAGATGGCTGAACGCGGTCGGCCGGATCTTGCAGCGGTACGGCTTGTTGCTGCCGTCCGACACCAGATAGACGCCGAACTCGCCCTTGGGGCTCTCGGTCGCGACATAGACGTCGCCGGCTGGGACGTGGAAGCCCTCGGTGTAGAGCTTGAAATGGTGGATCAGCGCTTCCATCGAGCGCTTCATCTCGGCGCGCTTGGGCGGCACGACCTTGCGGTCGAGGCTTGCGATCGGACCTTCGGGCAGCTCGTTCAGGCACTGCTTGATGATCTTGACCGACTGGCGGACCTCCTCGACGCGGACCATGAAGCGGTCGTAGCAATCGCCCTTCGTCCCGACCGGGATTTCGAAGTCCATGCGATCATAGACGTCGTAGGGCTGCGACTTGCGGATATCCCAGGGGATGCCGGCGGCGCGGATCATCGGACCCGAAAAGCCCCAGGCGATCGCGTCGTCGCGCGAAACGACGCCGATATCGACGTTGCGCTGCTTGAAGATGCGGTTGTCGGCGACCAGGCTGATCGCATCCTCGAACAGACGTGGCATGCGATCGTCGAGCCAGTCGCCGATGTCGGTCAGCAGCTTGAGCGGCACGTCCTGGTGGACGCCGCCCGGCCGGAAATAGGCCGAGTGCATCCGCGCGCCCGAGGCGCGTTCGAAGAAGTTGAGGCAATCCTCGCGGACTTCGAACAGCCACAGATTCGGCGTCATCGCGCCGACGTCCATGACGTGCGCGCCGAGGTTGAGCATGTGGTTGCAGATGCGGGTCAGCTCGGCGAACAGCACACGCAGATATTGCGCGCGCAGCGGCACTTCGAGCTGGAGCAGCTTCTCGATCGCCAGCACATAGCTGTGCTCCATCGCGAGCGGCGAGCAATAGTCGAGCCGATCGAAATAGGGCAGCGCCTGGAGATAGGTCTTATACTCGATCAGCTTTTCGGTGCCGCGGTGCAGCAGGCCGATATGCGGATCGACCCGCTCGACGATCTCGCCGTCGAGCTCCATCACCATGCGCAGCACGCCGTGCGCCGCCGGATGCTGGGGGCCGAAGTTGATCGTGTAGTTCTGAATCTCGATCTCGCCGGGCTGCTGCGCCTCGGGCGTCAGCGTTTCATAGGTCGAGGCCATTAGAGCTTCCCCGCCACGAATTCCGTCACCCCGGCGAAGGCCGGGGTCTCAGGAGAGATGCGCGCGCCAGAGCCGCACGAGATCCCGGCCTTCGCCGGGATGACGATGGGAGAAAGGGCCGTCGTCACTTCTTGCCCCCATTGTCCTGCGAGGTGTCCGCCTTGGGCTTCGCCGCGGCGCTCGTCTCGGCTGCCGCCTTGTTCGCCGCCGCGCCTGCGCCGGTATCGGCGGGGCCGTCGGTCGTCTTCGGAGTCGCCGGGGGCGACGCCGCGGCGACCGGCTCGGGCGCCTTCTGCGCGGGTGCAGGCGCCGGAGTCGGCGCGCCTGGCTGGGTCGCCGAGACCTTCTCGTCGCCGGGAAGGATATAGTCGGCGCCTTCCCACGGGCTCATGAAGTCGAAGCTACGGAAGTCCTGCGCCAGCTTGACCGGCTCATAGACGACGCGCTTGTGCTTTTCCGAATAGCGCAGCTCTACATAGCCCGTGAGCGGGAAGTCCTTGCGCTGCGGATGGCCGCGGAAGCCGTAGTCGGTCAGGATGCGGCGCAGGTCGGGATTGCCCTCGAACAGCACGCCGTACATGTCGAACACTTCGCGCTCGAGCCAGCCCGCCACCGGCCACAGGCCCGTGATCGACGGCACCGGCTTGACCTCGTCGGTGCCGACATGGACGCGGATGCGGTGGTTCTTCGTCAGGCTGAGCATGCAGTAGACGACTTCGAACCGCTCGGCGCGTTCGGGATAGTCGACGCCGGCGATCTCCATCAGCTGCTGATAGGCGAGGTCGTCGCGCAGGATGCGCATCGTCTCGACCAGGCTGTCCCGCTCGACGTGCAGCGCGATCTCGCCGACGCATTCGCGCGTCCCGATCAGCCGGGCGCCGAGCGCCGCGGTCGCCGCCTCGATCACCCCGTCATTGGGGGTGAAGCGCGGGAAGGTCATCGATCCGTTCACCGACGCGCCGCTCATCGCTCGAGCGTCCCGACCCGGCGGATCTTACGCTGGAGCTGCATGATGCCGTAGAGCAGGGCTTCGGCGGTCGGCGGGCAGCCGGGGACATAGATGTCGACCGGCACGATGCGATCGCACCCGCGCACCACCGAATAGCTGTAATGATAATAGCCGCCGCCATTGGCGCAGCTGCCCATCGAAATCACATATTTCGGCTCGGACATCTGATCGTAGACGCGGCGCAGCGCCGGGGCCATCTTGTTGCACAGCGTGCCGGCGACGATCATGACGTCCGACTGGCGCGGCGAGGCGCGCGGCGCAGCGCCGAAGCGCTCGAGATCGTAGCGCGGCATGTTGACGTGGATCATCTCGACCGCGCAGCAGGCGAGGCCGAAGGTCATCCACCACAGCGAACCGGTGCGGGCCCACTGGAACAGGTCCTCGGTCGAGGTGACGAGAAAACCCTTGTCGCTGACCTCGGCCTGGAGCGCCTTGAAGAAATCGGGATCGGGCGCGACCAGATCGCCCAGGCCTTCCGGCTTGTGCGGGTTCAGCGCGCTATCGAGGGTCACTCCCATTCGAGCGCTCCCTTCTTCCATGCATAGATGTAGCCAATCGTCAGTTCGACCAGGAAGATCATCATCGACAGCCAGCCGGCGAAGCCGATGGCGCCGAGCGAGACCGCCCAGGGATAAAGGAAGGCGGCCTCGAGGTCGAAGATGATGAAGAGAATGGCGATCAGGTAGAAGCGCACATCGAACTGCGCACGGCTGTCTTCGAAGGCGGGGAAGCCGCATTCATATTCGGCCAGCTTCTCCGGATTCGGCTTGTGCGTACCCGTCAGCCGACCGACGAGCATCGGCAGGAAAACGAAGGCGCTCGACAAGGCCAGGGCAACGCCCAGGAAGAGCAGGATCGGCAGATATCCGGCGGCGACTGACGCCATGAACAGGCTCCGAGCTGGGGACCGGCTATCCGGCCTTTGCGGGGACGTTTAGGCGTGCCGCATTTGCGAAGCAAGCCGTCGAACGGTGAGAATGACTCGCAACAGGCGCAGCGGATTCGCGGCGTTTTTACGCGGTCGGCGATCGCCGTCCCGGGGAAGGCCGGGACTGCTGCCGGATCATGTCCGGACTGTTTCGCGCAGGCTTCCGGCAGCCCCGGCATCGGCCGGGGCAACGCCGCGGCTCAGAGGCCCTTCAGCCCCTGCGCGACCAGCTTGTGCATCCGCGTCGCCAGGCCGTCATTGGTGGCGAGATATTCGTTGCGCTCGTGCATCCGGTCGCCGCCGCGATAATCGCTGACGAAGCCGCCGGCCTCGCGCACCAGCAGGATGCCGGCCGCCACGTCCCAGATTTTGAGATCGGCTTCCCAGAAGGCATCGTAGCGCCCCGCCGCGACCCAGGCGAGATCGAGCGCGGCCGAGCCGTAGCGGCGGATGCCGGCGACTTCGGGGGCGATCGATGCGAAGATCGAGGTCCACTGGCGGATATTGCCATGGCCCATATAGGGGATGCCGGTCGCGACCAGCGCTTCGGACAGGTCACGCCGCGCCGAAACGCGCAGGCGGGCATTCTGCAACCAGGCGCCACGGCCCTTTTCGGCCCAGAAGCTCTCGTCGGTCAGCGGCTGATAGACCAGCCCCTGCGTCACCTCGCCGCGGGCCTGGCCGAAGCGCGGCTCTTCGACCGCGATCGAGATCGCGAAGTGCGGCAGGCCGTGGAGAAAGTTCGAGGTGCCGTCGAGCGGATCGATGATCCAGCGCGGCTTGGTCGGGTCACCCTCGATCTCGCCGCCTTCCTCGAGGATGAAGCCCCAGTCGGGACGGGCGTGGCGCAGTTCCTCGACCAGCGTCTGCTCGGCGCGCCTGTCGGCCATCGAGACGAAGTCGGCGGGGCCCTTGCGGCTCACCTGGAGCTGCTGAACCTCGTTGAAGTCGCGCCGCAGCCGCGGCGCCGCCTTGCGTGCGGCGCGGTCCATGACGGTGATGAGGCCAGAATGGGCAACCATAAGACAATCTCCCCCCTCCCGCGTGCGGGAGGGGTAGGGGGTGGGCTTGCAACGATGAGGTCGGGCCTGCGCGCCGGCAGAACCCGCCTCTGCCCCCCTCCCTTGCAGGAAAGGGGTTAGTCGGGATCAGTCCGCGCGGCGGACATATTCCTGGCTGTAGACGTCGACGACGATGCGGGTGCCGGCGGCGATGTGCGGCGGCACCATCACGCGGACGCCGTTTTCGAGCAGTGCGGGCTTGTAGCTCGACGAAGCGGTCTGGCCCTTCACCACGGCGTCGGCCTCGACGATCAGCGCCTCGACGGTGTCGGGCAGCTGCACCGAGATCGGGCGCTCGTCATAAAGCTCCATGACGACGTCCATGCCGTCGTTCAGGAAGGCGGCGGCATCGCCGAGCAGGTCGCGCGGCAGCGTGATCTGATCGTAGGTCGCCTTGTCCATGAAGGTCAGGTCGTCGCCCTCGGCGAACAGGAACTGGAAGTCGGTGGTGTCTAGGCGGACGCGCTCGACAGTCTCGGCCGACCGGAAACGGACGTTGTTCTTGCGGCCGTCGATCAGGTTCTTCATCTCGACCTGCATATAGGCGCCGCCCTTGCCGGGCTGCGTATGCTGGATCTTGACGGCGCGCCAGATGCCGCCCTCATATTCGATGATGTTGCCGGGACGGATGTCCACGCCGCTGATCTTCATGGTTCACCTGAGACTGTGAGGATTTGAAAGAGCCGGCGGGGGCCATAGCCGGAGAGGGCCGAATTGGCAACTTCGGCGAATCTCCCGCGGCCAGGCCCGCCCGCACCGTCACTCCGGCGAACGCCGGAATGACGGGGAGCAGGTGTTCAGCCCCGACGCCGGGCGTCGACGCTCCAGGCGCCCGGCCCCGCGGCGGCCAGGAACAGGAAGATGAAGCAGAACAGGATCGCGGGTTCGCCGCCGTTGAGCACCGGAAAGACGCTGCCTGGCGCGTGCATCATGAAATAGGCCACCGCCATCTGGCCCGAGAGCAGGAAGGCGACCGGGCGGGTGAACAGCCCGACCGCGACCAGCGCGCCGCCGACCACCTCCAGAATCGCCGCGACGCCGAACAGGCTCGCCAGCGGCACCTGGCCCGGCGCGGCGCCCGGCGGAAAGCCGAGCAGCTTGACCAGGCCATGGCCGATGAACAGCAGTGCGGTGATGAAACGCAGAGCCGCCTGCGCGCGCGGCGCCCAGGCGGTCGGATCGAATTTTTCGGCCATCATGCTTCCCTCTCGAAGGACTATCGTGACACGCTTACGCGACCGGCACAGCATCGATGGCGTCAGGCGGCGGACGCCCGCGCCGCCGCATTCGCCGTCCAGCGATAGAGCCCGACCAGCAGCGCCGCGATCAGCACCGTGCCCGCTGCCATCGCCACGCCCGCATGGCCGTCGCCGATCAGCGCCATCGGCGCCCCGCTGGCCGTCGCGACGATCAGGCCGGCAAGGAGCACCCCGAACAGGCTTTCGCCGACGATGAAGCCCGAGGCGAGCAGCACGCCCATGCGCTGCGACACCGGATCGGGCCGGCGCTTGTCGTAGCGCCAGCCGATCAGCGCGCCGATCACCACCGGCAAGGTCGCCGACATCGGCAGATAGATGCCGATGCCGACCGCGAGCGGGGGCAGGCGCAGCCAGCCCTTGCGCCCCATCAGTCCGTCGAGCGCGATCAGCACGACGCCGATCGCCGCGCCGATGACGATCATCGCCCAGTCGAGCCCCTCGCCCAAAATGCCGCGCGCGAGGCTGGCGATCAGCGTCGCCTGCGGAGCCGGCAGCGGATCGGCCGGGGTCGGCAGGCCGGTGCCGGGCAGCGGCGCGAAGCCGTAAGCGGCGTTGAGCAGGTCGAGGATCGGCGGGATCACCGCAGACCCCGCGATCACGCCGACCATCAGCGCGACCTGCTGCTTCCACGGCGTCGCGCCGATCAGCTGGCCGGTCTTGAGATCCTGGAGATTGTCGTTGGCGATGACCGCGCAGGCAAGGACGAGCGCGGTGACGAACAGCGCGAAGGCGACGAGCTGTGGCCCGGCCTCCGCGCCCACCAGCGGCTTGACCGCAAAGGCGAGCAGCAGCGCCGAGCCGAGCACGGCGAGGATCGCCAGTCCCGACACCGGGCTGTTCGACGATCCGATCAGTCCCGCCATATAGCCGCAGACCGCCGCGACGAACGCGCCCATCACCAGCACATAGCCATAGAAGCCGATCGACAGCGGCAGCGCCAGGCCGGCGAGCGGCCCCTGCCCCGCGAAATGCCAGAGCAGCGCCAGGATCGGCACCGCCATCAGCGCGACGATCAGGCCGAGCCAGCCGACCGGCAGGTCGCGCTCCTCGATCGACAGAGCCTCGCCCGCCGTCTTGCGCAGCTTCGACGCCGCCATCGCCCCCGCCATGCCGCGCCACAGCGGCCGGGCAAGCTTGCCGAGGGTCCAGATCGAGGCGACCGCGATCGCGCCCGCGCCGAGAAAGCGCACCTGGCTGCCGAACACCGCGAGCGCGGCCTCCTCGGCAGGGCCGGGTGCTGCGGCGATCATCGACAGGATCGGGGTGGCGACACCGAAGGCGATGAGCAGGCCGAGCCCCATGGCAAGACCCACCGACAGGCCGACGAGATGGCCGGCGCCAAGCAGCGCGAAGGACAGCGAGGCCGATATGCCCGTGGCGGCGGAGCTGGTGCCGAGCCGGAACCAGGTCGACGCCTCGGTGGCGACGAGCCTGGTCGCGCCGAGCACGGCAAAGCCCATCGACGCGACCGACCCGATCAGGATCGTGCGCAGCCCGATCTTCGCCTCGGCCGCGCCTTCGCTGGTCTGGGTGCCGACCCGCAGAACCTCGGCGGCGGCGACGCCCTCGGGATAGGGAAGGTCCGATCCGGTGACGAGCGCGCGGCGCAGCGGCACCGAGAGAACGACGCCCATCATCCCGCCCGACGCGCAGAGCAGGAAGGTCTGCCAGAAGGGGAAGCCCTGCCACCAGCCGATCATGATCAGGCCCGGCAGGACGAAGATGATCGAGGCGATGCACCCCGCCGCCGAGGCGACGGTCTGAACGATGTTGTTTTCGAAAATCGTCGCGCCGCGCACCAGCCGCAGCACCGCCATCGAGATCACCGCCGCCGGGATCGAGGTGGCGAAGGTCAGCCCGACTCGCAGGCCCAGATAGACGTTCGCCGCGGTGAACACGAAGGTGATCATGATGCCGAGCAGCAGCCCGCGGAGGGTGAGCTCGCGCAAAATGCCCGTCCGGCCTGCCTTTTCCGTCATGCCCGCTCCGCCTGCTGCCGTCGGCGACGACAATGGCGGGCTGCGGGGGTGCTGGCAATCCACCGCAAAGATACATGCCGCACCTGCGAGCATGATGCCGATCACGGAAACGGGCTTACACTGATGAAGGCTAAATATAACTATTTTTCAATGGTTTATTATTTTATTTGGCGTCGCAGCATTTTTCTACTTGCGTTTGCACGTTCGCAGTTGCACAAAGATGAGGCCTTTCAGGCATCCTCTCCTAAAACTTTAAAGGCCGGTCCTTCGGGATCGGCCTCTTTTTTTGCGTTGTGTCCATCGTGCGGCGGCGACGATCTGCAGACGAGCGCCGGAATGGCGTTGACGGCAGCCCGGCTGCCATCCGTGCCCGTCATTCCCGCGGAGGGCGGCATTCCACCGGCGAGCGATTTATTGACCAAGAGAGGCGGGACCAGGCGGCCTGGTGGATTCCCGCCTTCGCGGGAATGACGCTGGGGTGGGGCTGGTTCGTCGCGGGTCAGGAAATAGCGCCGTGGCGTCACCGCCGACGGCGGAAGCGGACTAGCAAGCCTCGAGGATGAAGCTCCGCACCTGCGGGTAGATCTGGTTTTCCCATTTGCGGCCGCTGAAGACGCCATAATGGCCGACCCCGGCCTGGAGATAATGGCGCTTCATGTGCGGGCGCAGAGCGGTGCACAGGTCGTGCGCCGCCGAGGTCTGGCCGACCGCGCAGATATCGTCGCGCTCGCCCTCGACGGTGAGCAGCGCGGTCCGCTTGATGAGGCTGCAGTCGATCCGCTGGCCGCGATAGTCGAGTTCGCCTTTGGCGAGCAGCGCCCGCTGGAACACGCGGTCGATCGTCTCGAGGTAGAATTCGGCGGTCAGGTCGAGCACGGCGAAATATTCGTCGTAGAATTCGCGGATCGTGCTGGCCTCCTCGACTTCGCCGTCGGCGAGGTGCTGGTAGAGGGCGCGGTGCTGGTCGTAATGGCGGCTCGAGTTCATCGCCATGAACGCGGTCAGCTGCAGGAAGCCGGGATAGACCTTCCGGCCGCGCCCTTCGTAGCGCAGCGGCACGCTGTGGATCAGGTTGTTCTCGAACCATTCGAACGCGTGCTGGTTGGCGAGATCGTTGACCGCGGTCGGGTTGACCCGGACATCGACCGGCCCCCCCATCAGCGTCAGGCTGAGCGGGGTCGCGGGATTGCCCTCTTTCGACATCAGCGCCACCGCGGCGAGCGCGGGCACGCAGGGCTGGCACACCGCGACCATGTGCGCGCCGGGCCCGATCTCCCCCATGAAATGGACGAGATGGTCGACATAATCGTCGAAGCCGAAGCTCCCCGCCGCCAGCGGCACGTCGCGGGCGTTCTTCCAGTCGGTGATGTAGACGTCATGGTCGCGCAGCAGCACCTGCACGGTGTTGCGCAGCAGCGTCGAAAAATGGCCCGAGATCGGCGCGACCAGCAGGAGCTTCGGCTGCGGGATCGCGCCTTCCTCCTTGGCGAAATGGAGCAGGTCGCCGAACGGCGTGGCGGCGACCACCTCCTCGCGGACCTCGACATCCATATTGCCGGAGATGACGCGGTCGATCCGATAGTTGGGACGTTCGGCGCCGAGCCGGGTATGAGCGGTCATGTCGAGCGCCGCGAACAGGCTGGCGGCCAGCGGCTGCTGCCCGAACGCGCCGAACAACGGCCGCGCCTTCAGCCCCGCAGCTGCGAATTGCCGGCCGGGTTCGGCCAGGTCGGTCATCGTCTGGAAAAGCTGATACAGCATGGTGACCTCTACCCCCGAGCGCGAGGCTAGACGCCCCGCGCCGTCGCATCCAGTCCTTTTATGCTGCACCGCGCCATAAACTTTTGACGCCCTCGCCCATAGCATGCCATGCTGACCATCTAAGGGGATGCAGATGTCGCACGCCGTCCTGACCATATCGAGCCGCAACTATTCCTCCTGGTCGTTGCGCGGATGGCTGCTCTGCAAACTGGCGGGGCTCGAGCTGAGCGAGGAGATGGTCCCGATCGACTCGCCCGGCCAGCGCGCCGAACTGCTGCTGCTGTCGCCGTCGGTGCTGGTGCCCCGGCTCACCCATGAGGGCGCGAGCGTGTGGGACACGCTGGCGATCGCCGAATATCTCGCCGAGACCTTCCCCGATGCGGGGCTGTATCCCGAGGACAAGCTCGCCCGCGCGCATTGCCGGTCGATATCGGGGGAAATCCATTCGGGCTTCCACAATCTGCGATCGGCGCTGCCGATGAACCTGAAGGCCCGGCACGACAGCTTCCGCCTGTTCGCCGGCGCGAAGCCCGACATCGAGCGGGTCCACGCGATCTGGCGCGACTGCCTCGAGCGCCATGGCGGCCCGTGGCTGTTCGGCGCGAAACCGACCGTCGCCGACGCGATGTTCGCGCCGGTCGCGACCCGTTTCGTCACCTACGCCATCCCGCTCGATGCGGCCTGTCGCGGCTATGTGAAGACGATCACCGACTGGCCGCTGATGCAGCAATGGACCAAGGCCGCGCTGGCCGAACCCGAAGAGGTCGAGGAACTCGACGCTGAGTTTTGAGGTAGCGCGTCGCCCCGGCGAAGGCCGGGGCCGCTGGAGAGTCGCGGCAACCTGACGGCAGGAACCGGTAGCGGCCCCGGCCTCCGCCGGGGCGACGTTCGGGGTTAGCCTCTTTTTTCCAACCCCCGCTCCCACGCCAGCGCATGGGCGACGATGGTGTCGAGATCGGCGAGCTTCGGCCGCCACGGCGTCGTCGCCAGAATCCGGCTGTTGTCGGCGATCAGTGCGTCGGGATCGCCGGCGCGGCGCGGCTCCAGCCGGCGGGTGATCGCGGTGCCCGCGAGGCGATCGACCGAGTCGAGCACCTCGAGCACCGAGAAGCCGCGCCCATAGCCGCAGTTCATCACATGGCTGTCGCCGGGCCGGGCGATCAGCGTGTCGAGCGCGTGGATATGCGCGTCGGCGAGGTCGGCGACATGGATATAGTCGCGCACGCCGGTCCCGTCGGGGGTCGCATAATCGGTGCCGAACACCGCGACCTCGGTCCGCTTGCCGAGCGCCGCCTCGACCGCGACCTTGATCAGATGGGTCGCGCCCGCCGTCGACTGGCCGGTGCGGCCCTGCGGATCGGCGCCGGCGACGTTGAAATAGCGCAGCGCGCAATAGTTCATCGGATGGGCGGCGGCGACGTCCTTCAGCATCGCCTCGGTCATCAGTTTCGACATGCCGTAGGGATTGATCGGCACGGTCGGCATATCCTCGCGCGCCGGGATCGTGTCCGGGATGCCGTAGGTCGCCGCGGTCGAGGAGAAGATGAAGTGGCGGACCCCGCCCGTCACCGCGCTTTCGATCAGCGCACGGCTGTTGGCGGTATTGTTGCGATAATATTTGAGCGGGTTCACGACCGATTCGGGGACGACGACCGACCCGGCGAAATGCAGGATCGCGCCGATCCCGTCCTCGGCCAGGATGCGCGCGACCAAAGCGGCGTCGGCGATGTCGCCTTCATGGAAGCGCGCGCGGGCGTCGACCGCCGAGCGGAAGCCGGTGACGAGATTGTCGATCACCGACACGGCCCAGCCGGCATCGAGCAGCGCGAGGACGGCATGGCTGCCGATATAGCCCGCCCCCCCGGTGACGAGGACGGCGAACGGCTTGGAGGGGGCTGCGGTCATAGCGCTGAATATCCCCGAGGCCTGTTACCGGTCAAACCGTGATGTGACGGCGGCGCTACGATCCGTCGTTTGGATCGGTCATCCCGGCGAAAGCGGCCGAGGCCCTGTCGCTACTGCGGGAGGACCGGGACCAGCCCCGCCGCGAAAGCGATGCGGACCGCTTCGGCAACGCTGCGCACGCCCAGCTTGTCCATCAGATTGGCGCGGTAGATTTCGACCGTGCGGGGGCTGATGTCGAGTTCATAGGCGATGATCTTGTTGGCCTTGCCGTCGATCAGGCCGAGCAGCACGTCGCGTTCGCGCGGGGTGAGCCGGTCGATGCCGTCGCGCGCCGACTGGATCGCGGAGGCTTCCTTCTCGCGGTCCTCGATCCGGGCGAAGCCGCTGTCGAGCGCGTCGAGCAGCATGCGATTGTCATAGGGCTTCTCGATGAAGTCGATCGCGCCCGCCTTCATCGCCTCGACCGCGACGCCGATATCGCCCTGTCCGGTGAGCAGGATCGTCTCGTAGCGATGGTCGAGCTTACGCAGCCGGTACAGCACCTCCAGCCCGTTGAGCCCCGGCATGTTGAGGTCGAGCAGCACGCAGCCGGCCTCCATGTGCGGGACCTGATCGAGAAAGGCCTGCCCCGAGGCGAACGACCGGGTCTCGAAGCCGCCGGCGACGTCGAGCAGCACCTCGACCGACTGGCGGAGCGCGTCGTCGTCGTCGACGATGTAGATGCGCCGTATGTTCATCGGGCCATATCCTCCTCCATCACCGGCAGGGTGAAGCGGAAGATCGCACCGCCCTCCTGCGCCGACGCCGCCGATAGCTGGCCCCCATGCGCCTCGATAATCCGGCGCGAGATCGCCAGGCCGAAGCCCAGCCCCTCGCGCTTGGTGGTGGCGAAGGGGCTGAACAGCTTCTCCAGGATTTCGGGGGCGATGCCGGGCCCCGAATCCTGGACCATGATTTCGATCAAATTGTCTCTCGCCATCGTCGTGGAGATGAGCAGTTCCCGCCGGTTGTCGCCATGCGCGGTCATCGCGTCGGCGGCGTTGCGGATGAGGTTGACGAGCACCTGCTGGATCTGGATCCGGTCGCCGAGCACGATCCGCTTTTCATTCTCGAAATTGTAGAAGAGCCGGATGCCGAAGCTGCTGCTGTTGAACAGCGCCAGCGCGGTCGCCTCGCGGACGAGGCTGGTCAGAGGCTCGGCGCGCATGTCGGCCTCGCCGCGCAGGATGAAGGCGCGCAGACGGCGGATGATCTCGCCGGCGCGTGACGCCTGTTCGCTGGCGCGCCGGACCGCCTGGCGCAGCCGCGCGGCATCGGTGCTGTCGCCTTGGTCGAGCATCAGGTCGGCGGCACCGAGGAAGTTGACGATCGCCGACAGCGGCTGGCTCAGTTCATGCGCCAGCGCCCCGGCCATCTCGCCCATCATCCCGAGCCGGGACACCTGGGCGAGATCGTTGTTGAGCCGGTGGAAGCGCTCCTCGGTGTTGATCGTCGGCCGCATGTCGCGACCGAACACGACATACATGCGCGCGCCGTCGACGATCGCGTCGCCGAGGACGAACGATACCGGGATGCTCTCGCCGTCCGACCGGCGAACGCTGATCGGCACCGGCCATTGCCCGCCGGCCCCGCGCTTGCGCGCGCGGGCGAGGTCGCGGCGCACCGCTGCCGGGCCCCGCGGATCCTGGATCACGGCGCTGAGCGGCAGGCCGATCAGATCGCCGTCGCCATAGCCGAGCAACTGGCTGGCGGTCGCGCTGCACGCCCGGACATGCCCGCGCTCGTCGCACACGAACATCGCGTCGGGCACCGTCGCGAGGATCGCCTGCCGCTCGGCTTCGCCGGCCCGCAGTTCGCGCTCGCGGTCGCGGCGTTCGGTGACGTCGAGATGGGTGCCCAGCAGGCGCACCGGACGATTGTCGCCGTCGCGAATGATCCGCGCCCAGCCCTCCGCCCGGCGCTCGCCGCCATCGGGATGCCGGAAGCCGAAATCGAAATGGGCGCGATCCTGTCCGCTCGCCATCGCGGCGGTGACGACCTCGCGGACCTGGGCGTCGAGCGCCTCGCTCCAGTAGCGCGCGGCGGTCTCGGTCTCGGCGTCGGCGAAGCCGAAGAAGGTTTCGCCGCTCGTCGTCCAGATCGGCCGATGCACCACGAGGTCATATTCGTAGATGAAGATGCCCTGCACCGCGACCGAGGTGGCCAGCCGCGCCTCGCTCAACCGCAGGGCTTCCTCGGCCCGCCGCCATTCGGTGACATCGGTCACCGCGATCACCACCGAATAGTGGCCGTCGCCGTGATTGACGAGCTTGCCATGGTCATGGACGATGAGTTCGCGGCCATCGCGGTGTCGCTCGACGACCTCGACGGTGAGAACGCCGAGCGTCCGGATATCCCGCCACAGATCCTCCAGCGGCTCCGGCGTCTGCGTGGCGAGCAGCTCGATGCGGTTGCGGCCGATCGCGACCGTGGCGGGCCAGCCATAAAGATCCTCGCATCCGCGCGACCAATGCCGGATCACCCCGTCGGCATCGATCACCATCACCGCCGCGAGGTCGACGGCATCGGCGAGGTTATGCTGGTCGAACAGCGCGAGCTGCGCCGCGCGAACGCGCCACGACCACAGCATTCCGACCGCAGCCGCCAGACCCGCGAAGGCCAGCATCCCGATCTCGATCTTTTCGATTCGGTCGAACGGACGCTCGAGATAGGCGGCCCTGACGATGGTTATGACGATGATAGCCGCGAACAGCGCCGTCAGACCGATGGTCCTACGGTCGAAAGCCAGCCGCGGCGCGGCGCGCGGCGTCAGCTGCTGGGCGCTCGTCTGCGTAGTCCCCTCTTTTCTCAACAGGACCGAGCCATGTCCGAGCGCAGGTTACCACCCCCGCCAAGACAGGCAAAGGCGAACATTTGCGGACTTTACCCGGCCGTCCCGCCTGCTTATTTTCCGCGATCGCCTGCGATCGCCAGGATGTGGCGTGCCTGATCGAGGTGCAGCCGCTCCACCATCTGGCCTCCGATGCTGATCGCGCCCTTGCCCGCATTTTCGGGTGCGGCGAAGCCCTCGACCGCCGCCCGCGCCCAGGCGATGTCGGCCTCGTCGGGGCTGAAGGCGCGGTTGGCCGGGTCGATCTGGCGCGGGTGGATCAGCGTCTTGCCGTCAAAGCCATAAGCGCGCGCCTCGACGCATTGCCGCTCCAGCCCCGCCTCGTCGTCGAACACATTGTAGACGCCGTCGAGAATGGCGAGGCCATGCCCCTTGGCCGCCGCGACCGCCATCGCCATCATGCCGAGGAAGGGCGTCCGCTCGACCGTCAGCCGCGCACCCATCTCCTTGGCGAGATCGTTGGTGCCGAGGACGAAGGCCCCGGGCCGGGCCTCCATCGCCTCGCCGATGGCATCGAGCCGGAAGACCGCCCGCGTGCTTTCGATCATTGCCCAGAAGCCCGTGGTGGCGGGCGCAGCCGCGATCGCCTCGTGATAGCGACGGACGGTCTCGGCATCGCCTACCTTGGGGGCGAGGATCGCATCCGCGCCCGATGTAGCGGCCGCTACAAGGTCGTCATCGGCCCAGGGCGTTCCGAACGCATTGACCCGGATCACCAGTTCGCGGTCTCCGAAGCCCCCGTCGCGCACCGCCGCGACCGCATTCGCGCGCGCCGCGACCTTGGCCTCGGGCGCGACCGCGTCCTCAAGGTCGAAGATCACCACGTCGCAGGGCAGCGAGCGCGCCTTATCGATCGCGCGCAGGTTCGAGGCGGGCATGTAGAGCGCGCTGCGGCGCGGGCGGATGGTCATGAGCTTCCCTCTCGTTCCTCCCCGGTACGGGGAGGGGGACCGCGAAGCGGTGGAGAGGTGGCGTAAAGCGCCGGCTCTGCCGTCGCCCCCTCCACCATCCTCTGGATGGTCCCCCTCCCCTGCATTGCAGGGGAGGAATTATCAATGGACGAAGCGCGCCACGACCTCGCGATAGGAGCGGCTGACCTTCACCTGCGCGCCCGAATCGAGCACCAGGAAACACTCGCCATTGGTGTGCGGCTTGACCTGCCGGACGAGATCGAGATTGACGATCGTCGAGCGGTGGACGCGCTGGAATCGGCGCGGATCGAGACGCTTTTCCAGATCCTTCATCGTCTCACGCAGGATCAGCGTGTTGTCGCCGGTGTAGATGCACATATAGTCGCCGGCGGCGTCGATGCGCTCGATCGTATCGACATCGACGCGGAAGATCTGGCCGCGGTCCTTGATGTTGATCATCTTCTCGAAGCGGTTCGAGGCGGGGGCGTCGTCGCCGTCGACATAGCTGTCGGCGGCGTCGGGGGCGACCTCGGCCAGCACTTCCTTGAGCCGACCGACCTCCTCGACGCCCTTCTTTTCCGACAGGCGCAGGCGGACCCGGTCGAGCGTATCGGCCAGGCGCTGCTCGTCGACGGGCTTGAGGAGATAATCGAGCGCCTGCGCCTGGAAGGCGCGGATCGCGTGATCCTCATAGGCGGTGACGAAGACGAACAGCGGCGGTTCGACCTCCATCAGCCCCTGGATCACCGAGAATCCGTCGAAGCCGGGCATCTGGATGTCGAGGAAGACGAGGTCGGGCTTGTGGGTCTTGATCGCCCGGATCGCCTCGCGGCCGTTCAGGCAGGTTTCGATGATTTCGACATCCTCGTGCGGCGCGAGCCTCAACCTCAAGCCCTGAATGGCGAGCGGCTCGTCATCTACGAGAATGGTTCGGATCGTCATGCATTGTCCTTGCGCTATTTCGCGGTCTGAAAGGGGATGTCGATGACGACTCCGAAACCTTCCTGCCGGTCAGTCTGGACCTCAAATCGCTGGTCCGTGCCATAAGCCTGCGCCAGTCGGTCCCGAATGTTCGCCAAACCGACGCCTGTCGAATAGGTGGGGCGCGTCATTCCATCGGTCAACCCCGGGCCCGTATCGGTGACCGTAATGATCAGGCGGCGATCGGGTTCCACGCCGGACAGGCGCGCGGCGACGAAGATGTCCGCGCCCTCCTCGAGCGGGGTGACCGCATATTTGATCGCATTTTCGACCAGCGGCTGCAGCAGCAGCGAAGGGAGTCGCGCCTCCGACGCCGCCGGATCGGTATCGAATTCGGTGCGCAGCCGGTCCTCGAAGCGCATCTTCTCGATGTCGAGATAGAGTTTGAGCGTCTCGATCTCCTGCGCGAGGCTGACCGTTCCTTCGGGTTCGTTGGCGAGGGTGTAGCGCAGGAAGGAGGACAGCCGCGACAGCATCGCATTGGCGCGCTGGGTTTCCTTCAGCAGCACCAGGGTCGAGATCGAGTTGAGCGTGTTGAACAGGAAATGGGGGTTGAGCTGGTAGCGGAGCATCGCCAGCTGGGCCGAGCTCGCCTGGCTCTCGAGCCGTTCGACGCGGTCCGACTGTTCTTCGAGCAGCAGGTAGAAATTGATGCCGTAATAGAGCGAGGACCAGGCCGCCAGCAGCGCGAGATCGAGCAGGATCGCCCCGAAGAACTGGATGCCCTTGGGCATTTCCTGCGGCCGGTAGAAGGTGGCGTGCGCCCAGGTCTCGATCGACGAGAACACCGCGGCCGACAGCACCAGGATCATGATCGACACCGTCCAGGTGATGATCGGCCGCTGCTTGATCAGGCGGCGATAGGCCGAGGCCATCAGCAGGGTCAGCGAATAGCCGGTCGCCGTGGTCAGCGCGGTCGGCACGACGAACAGCAGGCCCATGTTGTTGGCCAGGCCGCCGAGCGTGCGGAGCACGAAATATCCGGTCCACCCTGCCGACTGGAGCACCCAGAAGGCATGGTTCTTGTCATCGAAAAAGGGCTTCGAGCCGAGAAAGGTGATCGCCATCGGGGGATGGTCTTAGTGGAAAGCAGCGGCGGGATGAAGCCTGATGCGTCCCCGGCCCCGAAGGACCGGGGACGCGCCCAGGATCAGAATTCCGCCGAGACGCGCATGCCCCAGTTGCGCGGACGGTTGAAGATCGCGGTGGCCAGCGATCCGAAGTCGGTCGCGAAGCTGTAGTAGCGATTGTCGGTCAGGTTCTCGCCGAACACCTGCGCGGTCAGCTTCACGCCGGAATCGAGCGGGATTTCCGACAGGATCAGCCGGGCGGACAGATCGCGCTGGGTGCCCGTCCGGAAGCCCTGCAGGGTCGGCGCCAGCGAATCGATTACCGCCAGGCGCGAGGTGCTCTTCGTCGAGTAATCGACCCGCGCCGTGAGGACGCCGATCGCCGTCGGCGAGGTTTTTACCTGACCGCCGACATGGGTCGACCATTTGCTGAGATAGGGGAAGTGCGCGGTCGACCCGACATTGGTGACCACCCCGGCGATGATCAGGTTATATTCCTTATATTTCGGATCGACATAACCGACATTGCCGTCGATCTGGACATGGTCGCCGAGCATCAGCGCGCCTTCCAGCTCGAACCCGCGATAGCGGGCCTTCGCCGCGTTGACGATGAAGTTGGTGCGCGTCGTGCTGTTGAACTGGTTGACCTGCAGATTGTCGTAATCGATCTGGAAGACATTGCCGTCGAGCCGCAGATGGCGGCCGAGCGCCGTCAGCTTCCAGCCCAGTTCGTAGGTGATCGCCTTTTCGGGATCATATCCCGGCGACCCGGGCGCCAGGGCGTTGAAGCCGCCGGCGCGGAAGCTGGACGCCAGCCGGCCATAGGTCATGAAGCCGGGCGCCCAGCGATAGCTGATCGATCCGCTATAGCCGAAATTGTCCCAGCTCTTTTTGCCGACCTGCGTCGTCGTGGTCGTGGTGGTGGTGGACTGGACGATGGTCGTATCGATGAACCGCTTGTCGCGGGTGTAGCGGCCGCCGAGCGCCACTTCGAGCTTCTCGTCGAGCGCGGCCGGACGCCACTTCACTTCGCCGAAGGCGGCGTAGGACTTGGTCTTCTGCGCATAGGTGACGCTGCGGTTGACCCGGACCCAGGCGGCGCCGACCGCCGAGTTGAGGATCGTCGTGACATTCTCGTCGACCTTTTCATCCCAGTAATAGAGCCCGCCGACATATTCGAAATCGCCGATGTCGCCCGCCAGCTGAAGTTCCTGGCTGAACTGGCGCTGCTTGCCGGGATTGGCGGGCGCGGCGTGGACGCTGATCGGCTCGATCGGCATGCCCGGCACCGCCGGATTGAGCACGGTGCCCAGCACGTAGCTGCCGCCGAGATAGTTGACGAGCGACTGATCGAGCTTTGAATAGTTGGTGATCGACTTGAGCTCCGCCGCATCGCTGATCGGATAGGTCAGCGTCAACGTGTCGCCCCAGCTCTTGATCTTCGCATTCCCCTTCAGGCGCGGATCGCGGTAGCTGATGTCGAGCGCCTTGGGGTTCAGGATCAGCGGCGGGCTGCCCGGGGTGTTGGCCGCGCTCGCGGCGAACGCCGCCACCGCCGCCGGCGTGCCGCCGATCGGCTGCCACGCGGTGAAGGAGACATTGCGGCCATAGCGCACGCGGTTGTCGATTTCGAGCGCGCCCAGCGACCCGGCGAGCGCGGCGGTCAGCCCGATATCCTTCTCGTTACCGCCCCAATCCGACTTGGACAGGCCCGGCGTCTCGACCCAGCCGTTGCGGCGGCGCACATTGGCGCCGATCTTCAGGCGGAAGCCCGAAGACCCCAGTTCGCCGGTCTGGAGAACGCCCGAAAGCAGACGGTCGTTGTTCGATCCATAGCCCACCGACACCTTGCCGCTGGCTTCCGTGGTGGGCGCCTGGGTGACCATCATGATCGCGCCGCCGGTGGTGTTCCGCCCGAACAACGTACCCTGCGGCCCGCGCAACACCTCGACCCGTTCCAGGTCGGGCAGGTCGAACGCCGCCGATGTCGCGCGCGGCGTGTAGACGCCGTCGACATAGAGCGCGACCGCCGGCTCGGTGTAGAGCGTCGTCGACAGGGTGCCGATGCCGCGGATGAAGATCACCGGCGCGTTGGCGCTGCCCGACCCCTGCGTAATCTTCAGGTTCGGCGCCAGGTCGGCCAGTGCGCTGAGCCGGGTCAGGGCGCGCTGCTCGATATCGGCCCCGCCGATCGCGGTGATCGGCAGCGGCGCGGTTTCGGCGCGTTCGGCCCGGCGGCGTGCGGTGACGATGATGTCGGCGAGGCCGCCGCCGCTCTGCGCGGCGGGCTGGGCGTCTTCGGCGGCGGCGTCTTCGGCGGCCGCCGGTGCGGCGATGCACAGCGCGGTCGCCAGCGCCGCCCCCGACAGCAGAGCCCGCTGATTGAACGCCGATCGGCGCGCACGAATATTCGTGGAATTCACGTCTTTTTCCCCTCCTAAGCGGCGCGTTCGTTCGAACGTCGCCTTGTGCTGCGTTTCCGTCCGCTGCTGCGGCTTCTGTATATGCTCTCCCCCGCGCCCGTCAGACGGCCCCGAAACGATCGCAACATTGACAAGCTAACATTGATAGTAATGATAGCAATGATAAAAATGTGGAGAGGAGCGAACATGAAAGACTTCGGGGGCCGGGTTGCGGTCATCACCGGCGCGGCGAACGGCATCGGCGCCGCCATGGCCGAGCAGCTCGCGGACGAGGGCTGCGCGCTGGCGCTGATGGACATCGAGGAGGAGTCGCTGGCCGCGTTGCGCGACCGGCTGGAAACGCGGGGAGCCAAGGTCTTCGCGCGCAGCTTCGACGTCGCCGACTGGGACGCGTTCGACGCCTTCGCCAAGGACGTCCTGGCGCATTTCGGCACAGTCAACCTGGTCGTGGCCAATGCCGGCGTGACCACGGTGGGCCGGCCGGCCGGGGCGCTGTCGATCAACGACTGGCGCTGGGTGCTGGGCACCAATCTCTACGGCGTCGTCCATGCGGTGCAGGCCTTCCTGCCCGCGCTGACCGCCCAGCCCGATTCGCACATCGCGATCACGGCGTCGGGGGTCTGCTCCTTCACCGGCGTCGCGCTGAACGCGCCCTATTGCGCCAGCAAGGCGGCGGTCATCTCCTATGCCGAAACGCTCTACCGCGAGCTCGCCATGGCGAATCCGCCGGTCGGCGTCACCGCGATCTGCCCGGGCACGACGATCGCGACCTTCCAGAATTCGGACCTGCGCCGGCCCGCCCATCTTCCCGACCTGAGCGAGACCGATCCGACGCCGCCGGGCTTCAGCGAGATGCTCGCGAAGATCCGTGCCGACGGCCTGACGGCTGAAAATGTTGCCCGCCAGTCGCTCGACGCGATCCGCGAGAACCGATTCTATGTGATCACCCACCCGGAGAACAGCCCGATCGCCGCGGCACGCGGCAACGACGCGGCGGCGGCGCGCAACCCGTCGGTCGGCCTGCCGGCGACCTGACCGCCGCTGCGTCGAGCGGATCATGCTCAGGCGACGCTCGCCGGAGCGTGGTCCGTCCGCCGCAGGCGCAAGCCCTGCAGCAGCGCGGCCGCGCAGCCGATGAGCGTGGCGATGCCCACCCAGGCGATCGCGGTGCGCAGGCCGAGCAGGATGATGACCGGACCCAACAGGACCGGGTTGATCGCATCGGCGAGGAACTGGCAGCTGACCACCAGCCCCGCCGCCTGCCCGCGCTGGTCGGGTGCTGCGCGTTGCAGCAGCAGGTTGGTCTGGTAGGGGAAGAGCAAGCCGTTGCCGATCCCCAGCAGCGCCAGCCCGACCGCCGCGAGCGGCACCGCGTCGGCGCGCGCGAACAGCAGCAGCCCCACCCCCAATATGCCGAGGATCAGCGTCGGCAGCATCGCCATGCCGACGAAGCGGCGGGCCACGGGAAAGAGGATCGCGGCGAGGAAGATCAGCGCCTGGTTGATCCCCATCATCCGGGCCCGGCCCTCCGCACTGGCGATGCCGAGATCGGCGAGCACGAAGCTCGACTGCGAATTGGTGGTGAAGGCGGTCATGTTGACGAGGATCACGAAGGCGAAGACCGGCCACAGCACGGCGAGCGCCCGCCAGTCGCGCGCCGCGCCGCCCTCCGCCCGCTCGGGCGCCCGCGACGGCTTCGAACAGGTCGCCGCCAGCAGGAACATGAGCGCGGCGACGATCGGAAACAGCAGGAAGCTCGCCCGCCAGCCATAGGCGTCGGCGACCCGCCCCGAGGCGATCATCGCGATGATCCCGAGCGCGGCGGCGCCGGCGACCGAGAGGCCGAGCACGCGCGGGCGGAACTGGTCGGGCACCCGCTCGCCCACCAGCGCGGTCGAGGATGCGGCGATCGCCGCGGCGATCATGCCGATCAGCAGTCGCGACCCCACCAGCACCGGCAGGCTGACGAACGCCCCCGCCACGCCGACCAGCCCATAGGCCACGAGTCCGCCGAGGAAGACGGTGCGCGGCTGGAAATGCCGAAACAGCAGCGCCGAGCCGAGCCCGCCGATCACCAGCCCCAGCATCGGCATCGCGATCAGCAGCTGGACGGCGATGCCGATATCCTCGCCGCCGATTTCCTGGGCGATATTGGGCAGGATCGGGATGACGATGGTGAGCATCGCGCCGACGAGGAAGGTGCCGAGCGACAGCGTCGCCATGCCGATGCGCGCGCGGGGCGTGGACGGCGCAGCGGCCGGGCCGACGGAATCCTGCGCGTCGATCGCCATGCGGTGCCCCTCGCTCTCCCCGCGCCTCGTTGGACGCCCGGGCGAAGCTGGCACGCGCCGGAGACGAGAACCCGCCCAATATCGGCATCGGAGCCATCGCGGGCGGCGAACGTCGGGGGTAGCACCTGCCTCTGGCGCGATCGCACCAAGCTGGCATAAGCGCGGGCGATGACCGCGTCCAAGCTCTCCCGCCCCGTCCTGTACCTCGCCGCCGCGCTGATCGCCGGCTTCGCATTGTGGACGCGCGTCTGGAACATCTGGGCCGAGCCGATGTGGCTCGACGAGGCCTATAGCGCCTATGCCGCATCGAAGGGCTGGGACTTCCTGTGGACCGTCGTCCCGCGCTACGAGACGCACCCGCCCTTCTATTATTCGGTGCTGCGCGGCTGGACGCTGATCGCCGGGGACGGCCTGGTCGCGCACCGGCTGCTCGGTGTGGTCTGCGGCATGGCGCTGCTGCCGGTCGCGGCGCTGGCGGCGCTGCGGCTGGCGCGGATCGCCGGGGCCGACGGCGCGCGGGTGGCGATCGCCGCGACCGCGCTGGTCGCCGCCTCGCCCGTGCTGATCTGGATGACGCGCGAGATCCGGCCCTATCCGCTGATGATCCTGGCCTATGCCGGCGCCACCCTCGCGCTGCTCGCGATCGCCGAGCGGCGCGCGGCGGGACGGCCGCTGGCCGGCCGCGCCTTCGCCGGCTGGCTGGCGTGCGGGCTGCTGATGCTGTGGCTCCACAATCTCGGCCCGCTCTATGCCGCGGCGATGGGCCTCGCGCTGCTCTGCGTCGTCCGGGTACGCACGATGACGCGCGAGGACTGGCTGTGGTTCGTCGGCGGCCATCTGCTCGCCATCGCGCTGTGGCTGCCCGCGTTGTTCATCCTGCTCGACCAGGCCCCCGAATGGGTGAAGGCGACCTGGCTCAGATTCTCCACCGTCGATCTGTGGCGGCGCGCGACCTACATGTTCACCGGCCCGCGCGACGACATCCGCGCCGCCGCCGCGATCCTCGCCCTGTGCGGAGGCGCGGTGTTGTGGCGCGCGCGGCAGGGCGGGCTTCTCGCGGCGCTGCTGATCCTGGCGCTGTTGCCGGTCGCGGTGTCGCTGATCGTCTCCGAAACGATCACCCCGGTGTTCATCATCCGGACGATGACCGCGCTCGCCACCCCGGCGCTGCTGCTGATGGCGCTCGGCATCGGCTGGGGCCTGCGCGGAGCGGGCTGGCGCCGCTTCGGCCGGTGGCTGCCGGTCGCCGCGCTGATCTGGATGCTGGTCGGGCAGGTCGTCATGGACGTCGAGACCCGCCGGCATGTGAAGCGCGACTGGTATCGCACCGTCGAATGGCTCGCCCCGCGCTACCGCCCCGGCGATGTCGTCTTCGCCTATCCGAACGAAGGCGCGCTGCCCTTCGACCTGGCGGTGCGCGATTACCGGCTGCGCATGGAGAGCCGCCCGATCCCGACCGCGATCCCCAGCCTCACCCCGCCGCCGGGCAGCTGGTATGTCAGCGGATCGCGCGGCGTGCCGTCGCTCGACCGCGCGCACCTGCGCGCCATCGCCGAGGACCCCACGACCCGCGCGGTGCCGACCATCTGGCTGCTCCGGGTCGGCCCCTGGGCCTATGACAAGGGCGACGTCTTCCTCGAGGAACTGGCGAAGGGCAGGGTCGAGGTCGGCCGCTTCAGGGATGGCGCGATCACCATCGTCGGATTGCGGAAAGCGCCCTCCCCTCCGTCACCCCAGCGAAGGCTGGGGTCTCAGGAAATGAGCGCGCGATAGCCTCATGAGATGCCAGCCTGCGCTGGCATGACGAGCTGGATTTTGCCCAGGCAAGCCCCGGGGAGGGCCAGGCTTATTTTCCGTCGCGGCGGCCGAGGAGGCGCAGGCGGAGCGCGTTGAGCTTGATGAAGCCCGCAGCGTCGCGCTGGTCATAGGCGCCGGCGTCGTCCTCGAAGGTGACGACCTTTTCCGAATAGAGCGTGTTCGGCGACCGGCGGCCGACCACATAGACGCCGCCCTTGTAGAGCTTGAGCCGGACGGTGCCCGAGACCTTCTCCTGGCTATGATCGATCGCGGCCTGGAGCATCTCGCGCTCGGGGCTGAACCAGAAGCCGTTATAGATCAGCTCGGCATAGCGCGGTGCGAGCTCGTCCTTGAGATGCGCGGCGCCCCGGTCGAGCGTGATCTGCTCGATGCCGCGATGGGCGAGGTGGTAGATGGTGCCGCCCGGGGTTTCGTACATGCCGCGCGACTTCATGCCGACGAAGCGGTTCTCGACCAGGTCGAGGCGGCCGATGCCGTGCTTGCGGCCATAGTCGTTGAGGGTTTCGAGCAGGGTCGCCGGGCTCATGCCGACGCCGTTGATCGCGACGCCGTCGCCGCGCTCGAAATCGATCGTGATGAACTCGGGCGTATCGGGGGCGTCCTCGGGATTGACCGTGCGCGAATAGACATAGTCGGGCACCTCCTCCCACGGATCCTCGAGCACCTTACCCTCGGACGAGGTGTGGAGCATGTTGGCGTCGGTCGAGAAGGGCGATTCGCCGCGCTTGTCCTTGGGCACGGGGATCTGGTGCTGTTCGGCGAAGGCGATCAGCGCGGTGCGGCTGGTCAGGTCCCACTCGCGCCACGGCGCGATCACGCGGATGTCGGGGGCGAGGCCGTAATAGCCCAGCTCGAAGCGGACCTGGTCGTTGCCCTTGCCGGTCGCGCCGTGGCTGACCGCGTCGGCGCCGACCATGCGGGCGATCTCGATCTGGCGCTTGGCGATCAGCGGCCGGGCGATCGAGGTGCCGAGCAGGTAGAGGCCCTCGTAGAGCGCGTTGGAGCGCATCATCGGGAAGACATAGTCCTTCACGAACTCCTCGCGGAGATCGTCGATGAAGATGTGGTGGTCGGGCACGCCCATCAGCTTCGCCTTGGCGCGCGCGGGTTCGAGCTCCTCGCCTTGGCCGAGATCGGCGGTGAAGGTGACGACTTCGCACTGATAGGTCTGCTGAAGCCACTTCAGGATCACGCTCGTATCGAGACCGCCCGAGAAGGCCAGAACAACCCGCTTCACATCCGTCGTCATCGCTATCTCCGTCCACCCCGTCGAACCGGGCGCGGCGCGCCTTGCCATGCGTTAGGCTGCCGTTCAAGCTGATAGCGGCACATGATGGCGAAACAGCTGCGATGTGGAGATGTGTGATGCGTACCGGCACGACGATGGCCGCCCTCTTCCTTGCCGTGCCGACGATGGCGCAGGCACAGGACTTGCCGATGACCCGCGAAGGACTGAACGGCGCGATCGCGCAATATTTCGCAGGGGCCGACCGCAACCGCGACGGGCGGATCGACCGCGCCGAGGCGGCCGACGCGCTGGGCCTGGCCCGCTCGGTGCTGGTCGCGAAGCGCGACGCCGAGCCCTTCACCCTCGACGTCGGATCCGACGGACGGCCCCGCCTGCTGTTCAACGAAAACGGTCCGCTGAGCCATGGCGGCGCGATCGACGCACTCTACCGCCGCACCGACGGAAATGGCGACGGCACGCTGTCGCTGGCCGAAGTGCAGGCGGCCGGGCGGGAACGCTTCGACGCGGCCGATACCGACGGCGACGGCATCCTCGACGACAAGGAGCGCGCCGCCGCGAAAGACCAGCTCCGCGCGCTGCAGCGTCTATTGGACGGTGGCTGACAGACGAGACCGCCGTGCGGAAGTGAGCCGCCTGAACGCCCATTCATCAACATGACGAAGGCCCGGCGCTATATTTCACTAACGACATGATAATTTCAGCACGGAACTATGAGGGCAAGATTCGGCTTCTAGACCACATCTCAGGGCGAACCGGCATTTCTCCCCTGTTGTTGCCGGTTCGCTCACCCCATCGTGTGAAGCTTGAGAAGGAAACCCCCATGAAGAAGACCCCCTGGATCGCCGGCGCTGCCCTCGCCGCCATGCTGGCCGGCGGCGCGATCGCCCAGCCCATGCCCGGCCGCGACGGCCCCCCGCCGCCCAAGACGCGCGCCGAAGTGCAGACGAGGATCACCGAGCATTTCAAGAAGGCCGACACCAATGGCGACGGCGTCGTCACCAAGGCCGAGGCCGATGCGACGCGCGCCAAGATGCGCGAGGCCTTTGCCGAGAAGCGCGAGGAGCGCCGCGACGAGCGGTTCGCGATGCTCGACACCGACAAGAACGGCGCGCTGTCGAAGGACGAGTTTACCGCCCGCCCGGACGGAAAGGACGGCCATCGCGCCGGCCGTGACGGCAAGCATGGCCGCCACGGCATTGGCAAGATGGGCCGTGGCGGCGGCGGCGCCTTCATGGGCAACTGGTTCGAGCGGATGGATGCCAACAAGGACGGCAAGGTGACCCTGGCCGAAGCCCAGACCCAGCCGCTGGCCCATTTCGACCGGATGGACAGCAACAAGGACGGCACGCTGAGCCCCGAGGAGCATAAGGCCGCGCGCCAGGCGATGCGCGGCAAGTGGAAGGAAGGCCGCGAGGGCCGTCCCGCCGCCCCGGCGCCCGCACCCAAGGGCTAAGACGCCCGCACTCCCTGAACCCTACCCCTCTCCCGCTTTCGCGGGAGAGGCCGGGTGAGGGTCTTCTTCTTCTGTCTATCCCCGAAGAAAGAAGAAGAAGACCCTCACCCTCCCGCTGTGCGGGTCCCTCCCTCTCCCGCGAAAGCGGGAGAGGTTTTTTGTGCCAGAACTGCGCGAAAGCCCGCCGCCGTCGCCTCGGCGAAGGCGCGCAGTTCGTCCGCGCCGGCGCCGTCGCGCGCCGCCGCCGACATGCCCTTGAGCGCGGTCGTCACGATCCCGGCCAGCCGGTCGGCGCGGTCGGGCGCTTCCTGGGCGATCCGCGCCGCGATCATCGCCTGGCTCTGCTCCATCCGCCGCGCGGTCATCGCCACCGCTTCGGGATCGCAGCTGCCGCGCGCGCCATCGATCACCAGACAACCGGCGATCCCGTCCTTGCGGGCATAGAGCCGCGCCGCATCGTCCAGCACCCGCTCGACCGCCTCGGCCGCACCGCCGCCGCCTTCGAGCGCGTCGGGCACGAACTGGCCGAAGCCGTCGGCGTAGCGATCGAGCACCTTGTCGAACAAGGCCGCCTTGCTGCCGAAAGCATTGTAGAAGCTGGGCGGGGTGATCCCCAGCGCGCGGCCGATATCGGCCACGCCGACCCGGTCATAGCCCTTCTGCTGGAACAGGATCATCGCGGTGCCAAGCGCCGCATCGGGATCGAAGCCGCGCGGCCGTCCGCGCCCGGGAGATTTTTTTGTAGCGTTCACTATAAAAACCCTTGCAACACAACATTCGTATTTATATAGCGATGACTATAGAAATGCAAAGGAGCTTTCCGATGTCCGATATCTCTCCCCGTAAAGTGGTCATCCTGGGCGGAAGCCGCGGCATCGGTGCCGCGCTGGTCCGCAAATTCTCAGCGGCCGGCGACAGCGTCACCTTCACCTATGCCGGCTCGCACGACGCTGCCGCCGCACTCGCCGCCGAAACCGGGGCGAAGGCGCTCCAGGTCGACAGCGCCGACCGCACCGCGCTGACCACCGCGGTCGCCGCCGAAGGCGCGATCGACGTGCTGCTGGTCAATGCCGGAACATTGGCAATGGGCGATCCGCTGACGCTCGATCCCGACGCGGTCGACGCGATGATCGACGTCAATGTCCGCGCGCCCTACCACGCCTCGGTCGAGGCGGCGCGGACGATGCCCGACGGCGGCCGCATCCTGATCGTCGGATCAACGAATGGCGATCGCATCCCCTTCGCCGGCGGAGCCGCCTATGCGCTGACCAAGTCGGCGATGCAGGGCATGGTGCGCGGCCTGGCCCGCGATTTCGGCGCGCGGGGGATCACCGTCAATGCGATCCAGCCGGGACCGACCGACACCGACATGAACCCGGCGACCGGACCGATGGCGGAGCAGATGCACGGCTTCATGGCGATCAAGCGCCACGTCCATGCCAGCGAGATCGCCGACTATGCCGCCTTCCTCGCCAGCCCTTCGGCCGCGATGATCACCGGTTCGATGCAGACGATCGACGGCGGCTTCGGGGCGTGATCGACAATCCCTCTCCCTGCAGGGGAGAGGGGGACCGCCGCGAAGCGGTGGTGGGTGAGGGCACGCGATAGACGTGGACGACGCGCTGCTATCAGCGCGTGCCCTCACCCTCCCATTGCTGCGCAATGGGCCCCTCCCTCTCCCCAAGTGGGAGAGGGCTTTAAATCAGCGCGGCAGGGCCGCCTCGACGTCGCGCATATAGTCGCGGGTGATCGGCACGGCGCGGCGGTCGCGGACATACTGGATCTGATAGTTGCACAGATTGCCGTGCAGGAACGCCGCCCGCGCCCCGGCGAGGTAGAAGGTCCACATGCGGAAGAAACGCTCGTCGTAGAGCGCCACGATCGCATCCTTCGCCGCCACCGTACGATCGTACCAGCGGTCGAGGGTGATGCCGTAGTGGAGGCGCAGCGATTCGACGTCGCTGACGATCATGCGGGCCGGCTCGCTGGCCGAGACGATTTCCGACAGCGCCGGGTTATAGCCGCCGGGGAAGATATATTTGAGGGTGAAGGCGTCGGTCTTGCCCGGTCCGCCGAGCCGGCCGATCGTGTGGAGCAGCATCACCCCATCCTTGGCCAGCAGTTCGCGGCACTTCAGGAAGAAGGTCTCGTACTGCGGCACGCCGACATGTTCGAACATGCCGACCGAGACGATGCGGTCGAACGTCCCCTCCAGCGCGCGATAGTCGATCAGCTGGAACTTCACCCGGTCGGACACGCCCGCCGCCTCGGCCCGTGCCTGCGCGACCTTCAGCTGTTCCTCGGACAGGGTGATGCCGAGCACGTCGACGTCCGCGACCCGGTTCAGATAGAGCGCCATTCCGCCCCAGCCGCAGCCGATGTCGAGCACCCGCTGCCCCGGCTTCAGATGCAGCTTGGCGGCGATGTGCGCCTTCTTGTCGGCCTGCGCCTGTTCGAGGCTATTGTCGGGATCGGTGAAATAGGCGCAGCTATATTGGCGATCGGCGTCGAGGAAGAGATCGTAGAGCCGGTCGTTGAGATCATAATGATGCGCGACATTGGCCTTCGACCGCGACGCCCAGTTGATGCTCTGCACCCGCGCCCGCAGCCGGTCGCGGATCAGGCTGCGCAGGGTGCCGCGCAAGGTGACCCGCCCGTCTTCCCACTTGCCGTTGGCGCGGACGAGATCGACGAGGTCGCGGATATCGCCCTGCTCGATCGTCAGCCGGCCGTTCATGAAGGCCTCGGCGGCGTAGAGATGCGGATTGCGGGCGATGAACGCGGGGACGCCCTTGTCCATGAAGCGGATGGTGACGGGCTTCAGCGTCGGATCGGGCGTGCCGTAACGGCGCGGCTTTCCGTCGGCCATGATGATGGTCATTTCACCGCGCTTGAACAGGTGGCCGGCGAAGCGATCGAACAAGGACATAGACAGGGTCTCCCTGTCCCATTCAACCGCCGCAAGCGGACCGATGCAAGGGGGCAGCCGGCGAAAATTAAATGGCTGAAGCCCGGGAATATTTTGGGGGCGACTGCGTAGCGCGCCTAAGCCGTCATGCCAGCGCAGGCTGGCATCTCAGGAGAGAAGCGGCCACCCCATCTCACGAGATGCCAGCCTGCGCTGGCATGACGAGAAAAAGATATATCCCGCCCCTAACGCAGCTTGGCGATGTTCAGCCCGTCTTCCTTGGCGCGGTCCTTGGTCGATTCCTCGCTGCGCTTGAGCGCCTTGGCGATGGCCTTCAGCGCCATGCCCTTCTTGGCGAGGGTGTGCAGCTTCTGGATCTCGTCCTGGGTCCAGGGCTGGCGATGACGCTCGAAACGGTCTCCGGACATTAGCCGAGCGCCTCTTGCTTCTCGGCCGCGAGGCGGTCGAGCTCGGCGCGGCTCTTCTTTTCCGACGCCGACTTGAGCTGGCCGCACGCCGCCATAATGTCGCGGCCGCGCGGGGTGCGCACCGGGGCGGAGATGCCGCCCTTGAACACGATGTCGGAGAAGCGGGCGATCCGCTCCCTGTCCGAACATTCGTAATCCGAACCCGGCCAGGGATTGAACGGGATCAGGTTCACCTTGGCGGGCAGCTCATATTTCTTGATCAGCCGGACCAGCTCGCGCGCATCGTCGTCGCTGTCGTTCTTGTCCTTGAGCATCACATATTCGAAGGTGATGCGGCGGGCATTGTTGGCGCCCGGATAATCGGCGCAGGCCTGGAGCAGCTCCTCGATGCCATATTTGCGGTTGAGCGGCACGAGCTCGTCGCGCACTTCCTTGGTGACCGCGTGGAGCGACACCGCGAGGTTCACGCCGATCTCCTCGCCGGCGCGCGCCATCATCGGGACCACGCCCGAGGTCGACAGCGTGATCCGCCGCTTCGACAGCGCCAGGCCGTCGCCGTCCATGACCAGCTTGAGCGCATCGCGGACATTGTCGAAATTGTAGAGCGGCTCGCCCATCCCCATCATCACGATGTTGGTCAGCATCCGCCCCTCGGGCTGCGACGGCCATTCGCCGAGCGAATCGCGCGCGAGCATCACCTGCCCGACGATCTCGCCGGGAGTCAGGTTGCGGACGAGCCGCATCGTGCCGGTGTAGCAGAAGCGGCAGTTGAGGGTGCAGCCGACCTGGCTGGAGACGCACAGCGTGCCCCGATCCGCGTCGGGGATGAACACCATCTCGTAATCCTGGCCGTCGTCCGAGCGGAGCAGCCATTTGCGTGTGCCGTCGGTCGAGACCTGCGCCTCGACCACTTCGGGCCGCGAGACGACGAAGCGCTGTTCGAGCCAGGAGCGCATGTCCTTGGCGATGTCGGTCATCAGCGCGAAATCGGTGACGCCGCGATTGTACATCCAGCCGAAGATCTGCTTGGCGCGCAGCTTGGCCTGTTTCGGTTCGAGCTGCGCGGTTTCCAGCGCCATGCGCAGATCGTCGCGCGACAGGCCGAGCATGTCGATGCGGCCGTCCATGCGCGGCTTCAGTTCGCGCGGAACAGGCACAGGATCGATGTGGCCGGGAATCGGCATGGTGATGGACTGCGGGTGATTCATCCCGGTCCCTTAGTCGAATGCGGCCCGATTTTCCACCATGGCGCTAACGGCCGGCTATTCAATGCCCCAGCGCGGCGCGGGCGACCGCCGCCAGCACGGCCAGCGCGGCGATCGCCTCCAGTGCAGGAAAGGCGAACGGCAGCAGCAGGATCGCCAGCGCGAACAGCAGCGGGGTAAGGCCGGCGAGCCCTTTGAGCACGAAGCGGTCACGCACGAACCACAGCGCGGCGATGTACAGCGCGAGCGGGACCGCGACCGCCAGATCGCCGGTACGCAGCGACGCCTGGGCATGACCGCCGACGATATCGACCAGCACCGCGAAGCCCGCACCGACCGCCGCGCCCGCCGCGAAGACGAAGAGATGGCCATAGCCCCAGCTCAGCGCGCGGCGCAGGCCCGACCCATGAAGCTGTTTCTCCTCGCAGAAATAGAGCCACCACATCGCGAAGGTGATCGCCAGCGCCGACAGCGCGACATGGACGAGGCGCGGATCGAAGCCGTCGCGGAACGCCGCCTGGAGCGCAAGCGAGGCGCCGAGCAGGATCTCGCCGAGGACGATCAGGACGAGCAGGCCATAGCGTTCGACGATATGGTGGCGATGCCAGGGCGTTGTGACCCTGCGCTCCGCGAAGGCGGGCACCGCCAGTTCGATCAGGAAGCCGACCACCATCAGCGGCGCGAAGGCGCTGGATGTCGAGGCGACGACGGCGACCAGCCCCACCCAATAGAGCTGCGCGATCGCGATCCCGCCGGCATAGCGCCGATTGGTGGTCCGCCGCGCCGGATCGAAACGGGCGGCGCGCAACCACAACAGCCCCATCGCGATCCGCATCACGACATAGCCGCCGACGACCAGCCGGATGTCGAGCGAGCGGAACAGCGCATCGACCCCGGCGGCCAGCGCCAGCGATCCGGCCATGATCACCATCGTCAGCAGCCGGAAGACGACATCGTCATTGTCATAGGCCGAGGCGAACCAGGTGAAGTTCATCCAGGCCCACCAGATCGGGAAGAAGGCGAGCGCGAAGCGGAGCACCCCCTGCGCGGTATGTGCCTCGGCGATGGCGTGGTGGAGCCCCTCGGCGGCGGCGGCGATCGCGATCACCGTGACGAGATCGAACAGCAGTTCGAGCGGCGTCGCGGCGCGGTGCGCCTCGCCCGGATCGCGCGGGTGCATCGGCCGGATCGCCTTTTTCGGTTCGCTCATGCCATTTCCCCGCTGCGATGCTCCGCCCGCTGCCTGCCAGCAAGCGGCGCGGCGCGTCAATCGCGGACGCTGGCAGCGGTGACGGGGGCCATGTGTTCGTCATGCTGAGCGTGTCTCAGCATCCACCGGGGGGCTTGGGAAAGCCTGCGGGATCTTGTCCGAGCGTTTGCGCGCCATCGCGTGGTTCGCCCGTGCGGCCTGGTGGATCCTGAAACAAGTTCAGGATGACGGTTGCAGCGCCGTCGGAGTGACACAGAATAAACGACGCCGACCAGGCAACACGCCCCGAGCAGATATTTCGCTTCCGCCAGCATCGACAGAGGCTATAGCGGCCCGCATCGAAACCGCCGCCGAAACCGGAGTGAGACAGTGACGAAATCCGCAGCCGAGGTCATGCACGACGTGATCGTCGCGGCCGTTATCGATGGGCTGGGCGCCCTGCGCACCGCGTCGAAGGGGCTGCCCAACGCGCTGTTGCGCGACCTGGCGGCGATCCATCCCAACACGACCTTCCAGGACCTGCCCGCGGACCTGCAGGCGTCGATCCAGAGCAGCGTGCGCGCCGCGTTCACCAAGCTCCAGTCGCAGGGCTATACCGTTCTCAACCCCAAGGTCGCCGGCGTTTCCCCGCGCCCTGCGCCCCGACCGCAAGGCGGGCCGGGGCGTGGACCGGGTGGTGGCGGAGGGCGCCCCGGCGCGCCGCGCGACCAGCCGCGCCGCCCGGCGACCGACCGCCCCAGGCCCGACCGCCCCAAGTCCGACCGCCCACGGCCGGACCGCCCGCCATCGGGCAAGCGGCCGCCGCGTCCTAAGAGCTGAGTCCCCAGCCGTCGACCACGGAAAGGGGGCCGTCCCGACGGGCAGGCCCCCACTCCATCAGGGGACGATCACATGTTCGGGGCCGGCGACCGCGAACACCGCCGCGCGATCGGGCGCGGGGGGGTAGATCCACACGCCGTTGATCTCGCGCTTGATCGCCTTGCCCTCGTCGCGGGTGAAGCGGACGGCCCGATCCCAGCCCTCGGTATAGAGCGCGCCCCAGGGCCCGAGATCGAGACAGGTGACATATTTGGGCTGGCTGTAGGGGTGCAGCGGCAGGCCGACCAGTTCGGCGGCGGCATTGTGCCCCGCGACCCGCCCGAGGCTGAGCGCGTGCTGGCACGACATCACGCTGAAATTGCCCTGATCGTCGGTCGCGGCCTTCACCGTGTCGCCCGTGACGAACACGCCCGGCGCGTCGGGCGCGTGGAGGAAGGCGTCGCCGACGACGCGGCCGAGGCCGTCATGCTCGCCCGGCACCGTCGCCGCGAGCGGATGGGCGCGCATGCCGGCGCTCCACACCACCGTATCGGTCTCGATCCGCTCGCCCGATGACAGGATGACCGCGCCCGGCTCGATCGCCGCGACGCGAACCCCGGCCCGCGATTCGACCCCGGCCTGGTCGAGCGCCGCCTGGATATGGGGCACCGTCTCGGCGCCCATGTTCGCGCCGATCGTCGCGGCGGTGTCGACGATGATCGTGCGAATCGCCGCATCGGCGCCGAGGATGGCGCGGAGCCGATCGGGCATCTCGGTCGCGGTCTCTAGACCGGTCAGGCCGCCGCCGGCGACGACGACGGTGTTGCGCGCGGCGGTCTCAGGACGGTCGGCCAGCGCCGTCAGATGGGCGCCGAGCAGCCGCGCCGATTCATATTGATCGGCGTCGAACACCAGATCGATGCCGGGGATGTCTGGGCGGAATAGCCGGCTGCCCGCGGCCAGGATGAAGCGGTCGTAATCGACCGTCTGCCAGCCGCCGTCCGTGGTGACGACGGTGGCGGTGCGCGCCGCAGTATCGACCGAGTCGACCAGCCCCGCGAGGTGGCGCACGCCGACCGAGTCGAGCAGCGCCGAAATATCGGGATGCATGGCGGCGAGGTCCGCTTCGTACAGGCGCGGGCGTATCGCGACATTGGGGGTTGGTGAGACGACGATCACGTCGATGTCCTCCTCCCGCGCGGCGAGCGACACGGCGCGCGCGGCGGACAGGGCCGCCCACAGGCCGGCAAAACCGGAGCCGGCGATCAGGATGGTCTGGGTCATGGTCATAATCCTTCATGATGGTCGCCGGACGCGCGGGATCGATCCCTGCCGCCGTCGATCACGGCGCGCAGGGGGGCTTTCTCGGAAACGTCCGGCGGGCGGCCGAGAAAGGGGTCAGGAGATCAGGAGAGCGCCCGGACGGGCGCGGTCATCAGCCGGGCGGTTCGCTCTGCGGCCTGGCGCCACGGCCGGTGCGGCCGATCAGCCGCTCACCGACCCAGGCATCGACATCGCCGAAGAAGCTATCGGGGGCCTTGCGGCCGAAACGCGCCGCGACATCGGCCAGCGACTGGGCAGCGAGCGCATTGCGCATCGCCTTTTCGGCCTGGAGCATGACGCCGTGGACCGCGCAGACGCCGTCGGTCGCCCAGCCCGGCGCACCGCGGGGGAAAAGGGCGCAGCGTTCGCGCACCTCCTGGCAATCGAACAGCGGCTTTTCGCCTTCGATCGCATCGACGATGTCGAGGAAGCTGATCGTGTCGGCCGGCCGGGCCAGCCGGTAGCCGCCGCGCACGCCCTCACTGGCGGCGACGATGCCGGCCTTTTCGAGCCTGGGGAAAATCTTGGCGACGAAGCTTGGCGAGATGCCCTGCAACTCGGCGAGGTCGCGGCTGCTCATCGCGCGGTCGCCCGCTCCGGTGAGCCACAGCAGGCAGTGGATGCCATATTCGACGCTGGTGGTGATGTGAGCCATAACGCAGACTAATATAGTCCGCGTTTGATTCGTCAAGCGATAAACGCAGACTAAGTTGGTCTGCGTTTATCGTGGCTCGGATGAAGAGGAAGGCGGGCGACGCGCAGGCCGCCCGCCCAATCCGCTCAGGCGACGCTGATCTTCACCTCGATATTGCCGCGCACCGCATGGCTGTAGGGGCAGACCGTGTCGGCTTCGGCGACCAGGGCCTCGGCAGCGTCGCGGTCGAGACCCGGCAGGCTGACCACGAGCTCGACGGCGAGCCCGAAGCCCTTGTCGCTGCGCGGTCCGATGCCGACCGTGGCGGTGACGCTGGCGTCGGCCGGCACCTTGGCGTGCTGGCCCTGGGCCGCGACGAACTTCATCGCGCCGATGAAGCAGGCGGCATAGCCCGAGGCGAACAGCTGCTCGGGATTATTGCCCTGGCCGTTGCCGCCGAGTTCCTTCGGCGTGCCGAGAGTCACCTCGAAGCTGCCGTCGGTGGTGCGGGCCTGGCCGTCGCGGCCACCGGTTGCGGTGGCGCTCGTTGAATAGAGGATCTTGGTAGCCATGATGTCGGTCCTTCTGTGCCTGGCTCATGAAGAGCTGATTTCAATCTTTCGCGATTTGATCGTGTGCGATCCATCTAAGGAGTGACATTCCCTGTGTCAACCGCTTGCGATTATATCGTGTGCGATTTATATTGGATCCATGAACAAGGATGCACCCCCGCCCTCCGGCCCCTTCGACCAGCTGCTATGCTTCGCCGTCTATGCGGCCGGCCACGCATTCAACCGCGTCTACAAGC
The DNA here is from genome assembly GCA_040387595.1 of Pseudomonadota bacterium. Taxonomy (GTDB): domain Bacteria; phylum Pseudomonadota; class Alphaproteobacteria; order Sphingomonadales; family Sphingomonadaceae; genus Rhizorhabdus. The sequence goes on along the minus strand of JAZKDN010000031.1, from coordinate 70,002 downwards.
CGCTGCTCGACCGGCTCGGCCTGACCTATCCGCAATATCTGGTGATCCTCGCGCTGCGGCACAGCGACGGCCAGACGGTCGGCGCGCTGGGCGAGCATCTGTTCCTCGAGTCGAACACGCTCACCCCGCTGATCAAGCGGCTGGAGGCGGCGGGCTTCGTGCGGCGGCAGCGCGACAGCGCCGACGAGCGGGTGGTGCGCGTCCATCTGACCGACAAGGGCAGCGCCGCGGGCGAGGAAGCCGCCTGCCTGCCCACCGAGATCGGCGCGGCGACCGGCATCACCGCCGAGCAGGCGGCCGCGCTTCAATCCGGGCTGGTGGCGCTGGGCGATACGCTGCGGACCGCCGCCGCCGACTGATCGGCCGCGGTCGCCCGGTCAGCGCGGCGGGGCGAAGTTCGGGAAGCCGTAGCTCTGCGCGACCAGCATCGTGTGCGTGCCGGTAATGTGCGCGACTACCTGCACCACCTCGCGCGTGTAGCGCAGCAGGTTGTAGGGGTTGCGATATTGCGCGTTGATCAGGATGTCGAAGGCGTTCGATCCGTGGATGATGCTGGCGTTGACCAGCAGCAGCGGCAGCTTGCCGTCGTCCATATTCTGCTCGATCCACAACCGCGACCGGTCGACGATCTCACTGATGATCCGCTCCTGGCTCGGCTCTGGACCCTGGCGTTTGACCTCCCAGGCCAGCCGCTCCTCGCGCAGCGAGCCGAGATTGACCGACACCGCGATCATGCCCTGTTCGGGGAGTTGGACCTTGTCGCTATGGCCCGCCGGCCACAGCACTTCGGACAGGATGCCGTCGCTGATCATCCGGGTCAGCGTGCGGGCGGCGGCCTGCCGTTCATTATCGGAAAGAGGCGCATCGCCTTCCGTCTGATAGCCGGCGCGCAGGCCGTCGCTGTCGAGAAAGGATTGGCGGTCGTGCAGGCGTGGAAATTCAGCGGCCAGCGCCCGCAATATCCTTTCGGCGGCGCCCACCGCACGCCCAATCGTCGAGTCTTTTTTCCCCCGCATGCGGCTTTGTGACCAATTTTCGGGTCTTGTCACAATCGAAATGCAGCCCGCGCCGAACGGCGATCACGATCGTGCGGGTGTATGATATATATGCCACACCGTCGCACCCGCCGACAAAGAGCCGATTCCGCCGAAGTCCGATGCGGCCATTACGACCAGGCTGCGATCTGGTGACGATCGCGGGCCGACATGCGCCGGGCGCTTTCCCCCTTGTCTCGCCCGGTGGTCTGTTCCAACCACGGCCGGCTGGAGGAGATGTCGATGAAGAAGCACGTCCCGTGGATCATCCTCGCGATCGTCGGCGCCCTGTCGCTGTCGGTCGTCGCGACCAGCCGGGGCGAGACGATCAACGCGCTGTGGATCGTCACCGCCGCGCTGTCGGTCTTCCTCATCGCCTATCGCTATTATGCGATGTTCATCGCGCGCAACGTGATGCAGCTCGATCCCGCGCGGCCGACCCCCGCCGTCCGCCGCGGCGACGGGCTCGACTATGTGCCGACCGACCGCACCGTGCTGTTCGGCCATCATTTCGCGGCGATCGCCGGGGCGGGGCCGCTGGTCGGCCCGGTGCTGGCGGCGCAGATGGGCTATCTGCCCGGAACGCTGTGGATCCTCGCCGGCGTCGTGCTGGCGGGCGCGGTGCAGGACTTCATGATCCTGTTCATCTCGATGCGCCGCGACGGCCGCTCGCTCGGCGAGCTCGTGCGCATGGAGATGGGCCAGGTCGCCGGCACGATCGCGCTGGTCGGCGCCTTCATGATCATGGTCATCATCCTCGCGGTGCTGGCGCTGATCGTGGTGCGCGCGCTGGCAGAGAGCCCGTGGGGCACCTTCACCGTCGCGGTGACGGTGCCGCTGGCGATGGCGATGGGCGCCTATACCCGCTGGATCCGGCCCGGCCGTATCGGCGAGGTGTCGCTGTTCGGGCTGGTCGGCCTGATCCTGGCGATCGTCTTCGGCCAGGCGGTCGCGCAGTCGCCGGTCTGGGGCCCCGCCCTCACCTTCACCCCCATCCAGCTGTGCTGGATCCTGATCGTCTATGGCGGCATCGCCGCGATCCTGCCGGTCTGGCTGCTGCTCGCGCCGCGCGACTATCTGTCGACCTTCCTCAAGATCGGCGCGATCGCCGCGTTGGCGATCGGTATCGTCATCATGGCGCCGCCGCTGCGCATGCCCGCGCTGACCCAGTTCGCCGGCGGCGGCGGCCCGGCCTGGTCGGGCAGCCTGTTCCCCTTCCTGTTCATCACCATCGCCTGCGGCGCGGTATCGGGCTTCCACGCGCTGATCGCGAGCGGCACCACCCCCAAGCTGATCGCCAGCGAAGCGCATGCCCCGATCATCGGCTATGGCGCGATGCTGATGGAGGCGTTCGTGGCGATCATGGCGCTGGTCGGCGCCAGCATCCTCGATCCCGGCATCTATTTCGCGATGAACAGCCCGGCCGCGGTGCTCGGCACCGACGCCGCCAGCGCCGCCGCCGCCGTCACCGCGATGGGCTTCCCGATCGCCCCCGACCTGCTCACCCAGACCGCGAAGGACGTCGGCGAGGCGACGATCATCTCGCGCACCGGCGGCGCGCCGACCCTGGCGGTCGCGATGGCCGAAATCTTCAGCCATGTCCTCGGCGGCGCCGCGATGAAGGCCTTCTGGTATCACTTCGCGATCCTATTCGAGGCTTTGTTCATCCTGACCGCGGTCGATGCCGGCACCCGCGCCGGACGCTTCATGCTGCAGGATTTGATCGGCACCGCGGTTCCCGCCTTCAAGGACAGCAGCGCGCTCGTCCCCGGCCTCATCGCGACCGCTTTGTGCGTCGGCGCCTGGGGCTTCTTCCTCTACCAGGGCGTCACCGATCCGCTGGGCGGCGTGAACACGCTGTGGCCGATCTTCGGCATCTCGAACCAGATGCTCGCCGCCATCGCGCTGATGCTGGCGACGGCGACGCTGTTCCGCATGAAGCGCGAGCGCTACGCCTGGGTGACGATGCTGCCGACCGCGTGGCTGCTGCTCTGCACCACCGTCGCCGGCTGGCTGAAGATCTTCTCGGCCGATCCGAAGGTCGGCTTCCTCGCCCATGCCGACGTCTTCGCGCAGGCGGCGGCGCGCGGCGAGGTGCTGGCCCCGGCCAAATCGATGGCGCAGATGGAGCGGATCATCTTCAACGACCGGATCGACGCCGCGCTGTGCGCGCTGTTCCTGCTCGTCATCCTGTCGATCCTGGGCTTCACGATCCGCACCTGTCTGGCCGCGCGGCGCAATCCCGAGCCGACCGCCAACGAAATCCCCGCCGATTACCCCGCCGTCGCGGGAACGGCCCGATGAGCGCCTTCCTCGCCACGCTGGTCGAGACGGCGCGGATGATGGTCGGGATGCCGAGCTACGACGCCTATCTGCGCCACATGGCCGATCATCACCCCGACCGCGCGCCGATGGACCGCATCGCCTTCTTCCGCAACCGGCAGGACGCCCGTTATCGCGGCGGCGGCGGACGCTGCTGCTGACGGCATTCCCGGCTTGAGCCCGGCGGCAAAACGCGCAACGCTCCGGCCAACCCAACAGTTCGAGGCCATTATGCTGAAACCGACCCTGTCCGCGCTGCTGCTCGGCGCGACCCTGCTGTCCGCCCCGTCCTTCGCCCAGACCGACAGCGCCCCCGCAACGCTCTCCACCCGTTTCGAGGGACGCGACATCTTCGCGCTGCAGGTCGCCGCCGATCCGCAGATCAGCCCGGACGGGAAGAGCATCGCCTATGTCCGCCGCCAGGGCGACATCATGACCGACCGGCAGAAGGGCGCGATCTGGCTGGTCGATAGTGCGACGGGCGCGCAGCGTCCGCTTGTCGCCGACGCCAGCCAGCCGCGCTGGTCGCCCGACGGCAAGCGGATCGCCTATGTCGCCGCCGACGCCAAGGGCAAGCCGCAGCTGTTCGTCCGCTGGCTGGCCAATGACGCGACGATCCGTATCACCGTGCTGCCCGACAGCCCGCAGGCGATCAGCTGGTCCCCCGACGGCAAGAGCATCGCCTATGTGATGCGCGTGCCCGGCGAGGCGATGAAGCTGGGCAAGGCGCCCGACAAGCCCGAGGGCGCCGACTGGGCCAAGCCGCTCGAGGTGATCGACCGGGTCGACTACCGCGCCGACGGCGGCGGCTATATCGAGCCGGGCTACGACCATATCTTCCGCGTGTCCGCCGATGGCGGCCCGCCCCGGCAGCTGAGCTTCGGCGACTATCAGGACGGCGGCCCGCTGAGCTGGACTCCCGACGGACGTTCGATCCTGTTCAGCTCGGTCCGCAAGCCCGACTGGCAGCGCAATGTCTTCGATCCCGAGATCTATGCGCTCGACGTCGAGACCGGCGCGATCCGCGCGCTGACCAGCCGCGAGGGGCCCGACGTCGCCCCCGCCGTCTCGCCCGACGGGTCGAAGGTCGCCTATCTCGGCTATGACGACAAAAGGCTCTCCTTCCAGAACACGCTGCTCTACGTCATGAACCGCGACGGCAGCGGCGCGCGGGCGGTCACCGCCGGCTTCGACCGCAGCATCGACCGCGCCGAGTGGGCCGCCGACGGCCGCGCGCTCTACGCCCAATATGACGAGCGCGGCGTCACCCGCGTCGCGCGCATCACCCTAGACGGCAAGGTCACGCCGCTGGCGACGGGGATGAGCGGCGGCGGGCTCGACCGGCCCTATAGCGGCGGCGACTTCAGCGTCGCGAAGAGCGGCGCGATCGCCTTCACCAGCGGCTCGCCGCTGCGCCCCGCCGACCTGTCGATCGTCAGCGGCGGGCGCACCCGCCAGCTCACCCGGCTCAACGACGACTTCCTCGCTGCCAAGAGCCTGGGCGAGGTTCGCGAGCTGGCGGTGAAGGCCCCCGACGGCCGCGAGGTTCCAGCCTGGCTGGTCACGCCACCCGGCTACCGCGCCGGGCAGAAGGTGCCGCTGGTGCTCGAGATCCACGGCGGGCCGCACAGCGCCTATGGCCCGCATTTCTCGACCGACGACCAGCTCTACGCGGCGGCGGGCTATGCGGTGCTTTACACCAACCCGCGCGGATCGACCTCCTACGGCGAAGAGTTCGCCCAGCTGATCCACCACAAATATCCCGGCGACGACTATGGCGATCTGATCGCCGCGGTCGATGCCGCGATCGCCGCCGGGGTGGCCGATCCCGACAATCTGTTCGTCACCGGCGGATCGGGCGGCGGCGTGCTGACCAGCTGGATCATCGGCAAGACCGACCGCTTCAGGGGCGCCGCGACGCAGAAGCCGGTGATCAACTGGATCAGCGAGGCGCTGACGATGGACGCGACGCTGTTCACCTCGCGCTACTGGTTCCCGAAGACGCCGTGGGAAGACCCGATGGGCTATTGGAACCGGTCGCCGCTCAGCCTGGTTGGCAACGTCAAGACGCCGACCCTGGTCGTCGTCGGCAGCGAGGATTACCGCACCCCGGTCAGCGAGGCCGAGCAATATTATGCGGCGCTGCAAATCCGCGGCGTGCCGACCGCGCTGGTGAAGGTGCCGGGCGCCAGCCATGGCGGCATCGCCGCGCGGCCGTCGCAATCGGCGGCGAAGGCGGCGGCGATCATCGCCTGGTTCGATCGGTACCGGACCGGGTCGGCGGCGCCGAAACCCTGACCGCGCAGGCGGCGATCAGGCCAGTATGGCCTGCCTGATCGCCTCCCGCATCGCGTCTGCCGCCGCCGCGGCGCGCGCATGGACGGGGTGCGGTTCGCCCGCCGATGCGTCGACCCGATCGACGATCGCGCTGATCTGTTCCGGCAGCAGGCGACCATCGTCGATCGGCACGTAGAGATCCTCAGAGCCGAGATCGCGGAGCATCACGCGCTTCTTGAAATCGCTGACGGTGGACGTCTGGGCCGTTTCGTTCGCCCCCAGCACCACGACGGCGGTGCCGAGGCGGATCGCATTGACGGCGAGATGATAGGTGTCGGTGACGATGGCGGTACAGCCGGATATGCGCGCGCTCAGGCTCAGGAAATTCTCGTGGCACCGGTTGCGGGGAAGCTGCATCCACTCGTTGAGCGCCACGGGCTCATAGCCACGCCGAAGGATCTCCGAGAGCAACGCCTCCTTGTTGTCGATCTTCGACCGATGGAGGAACAGACCGACCTTGCGGTTGTCACTGGAAGGCCGGGCGCCGGAGGCCGGGGCGATGCCGTCCGGCAGAAGAAAGGCCGCATCGCATCCCTGCCGGATCGCCTGCGACGGGATCGATGGGAAGGCCTTGGCCAGTTCGCCGGTCGAGACCGTATCGCGCGGCATGATCAGGGTGAAGCGTCCGTAGAGTTTGTCCAATTTTGCATAATCGGCACGGGTCGACGTCAACCCGAGTGTCTGAAAATTCTGGCAGAAGGAGAATAATCGCTGCCCGGCCTGACGCTTGTCGCGCATCAGGAAGATGTCCATCCAATAAGAGAACGCTTCGACGAGCGAGATCGGGCCGTCATGGTTTTTAAGCTGCCCGTGAAGATCGTCGAGGGCGTAATGAGGGCTGGTGGTGAAATCCCCCCAATAGACGACATTGTCATAAGGGCGCAGGCTTGCCGCTTCGGAAATCCGGTAGATCGGGACTTGGCCGGACTTGAATAGGCCTTGCGGCGAGGCGCCCGACGCGACGAAATAGTCTACCGGCAAACCAAGCGACTCGAACAGCCGGAATGCGGAGAGATCGACCGAGTACATGCCGGTGTTCGCCCAGTTGTAAGCCAGTATGACCGCCGTTCTCATCTGTCCGCATGCTCCGTCGCTGGGCAATCATGTCGCCGTCCTATGCGCCGTGGAGGGGGCCCTCGCAATCACCAGTTCGACGGGCCGCAGCATCGCCACGCCCGCGGATCGCATTGCCTTGGCGGCCGGCTCGACTAAAGGTTCGGCGGCGCAATGGCGGGGGACCGGGGCAGACCATGCAGACGTCCGATCTACAGGGAAAATATATCAACCTCGACCGCGCCGTGGCGCGGCGGCAATCGATGGACCTGGGGCTGGCCCGTCACGGCCTCGACACGATCGTCACCCGCTTCAGCGCGCGTAGTGGCGACGAGCGTCCCAAGGGCATCACGCCGAACGAACTGGGCTGCTTCCTGTCGCATCAGGAGGTCATCACCACTGCCGATCCGGCGCGCCCGCTGCTCGTTTTCGAAGACGATCTCTATTTTCCGGAGAAGTTCGGCAAGGCCTTCGCCGCGATCGTCAACAGCGTCTTCGACCGCGAATGGGACATGTTGTTCCTCAACAAGATGATCAGCTTCGCCGATGTGCGGGCGCTGTATCACATGCTGCGGCTGAAGCGGAAAGCCGGCGACATCTACGCGCCCGCCTTCAACCGATACTCGATCGAACCATGCAAAGGGCTCTATGTCTCGGGCGCCGGCGCCTATCTGATCCGGCCCGCAGCGATCCCGAAAGTGGCCGCCGTGCTCAAGCGCGCTGCCGATGCGGGCTACATGCGACCGCTCGACATGGTGTATTTCGACGCGATCAACCGGGACGAAATCACCGCCCAGTTCGTCTTCCCCTATCTCCTCGGCATCAATTCCAGCTTCGAATCGACGATCGCCGACCGGCCGACCGAAGAGAACACCCTTTTGTTCAATGACATATTGAACCTGTTCGTGGCGGGCGGCGATCTCGATCCGCTGCGCTTGCGGGCGTTCGGAGCCACGCACGACGGCGCGTTCGACGTCGACGCCTTCATCGCCAGCCAGATCCTCTATCGGCGCCTGCGTCGCTAGAATCGCTTTCAGCGAAGCTGCAACGGCGGTCCCCGCCGGCTCCGCCTATCCGCCGTAGAGCGCGTCGACCCGATCGCCATAGACCGCGCGAATCGCATGGCGGCGGTTCTTCATCGACGGAGTCATCTGCTCGTTGGCGATCGAGAAGGGCTCGTCGGCGATCACGATCCGGCGAACCTTCTCGATCACCGAGAGTTCGGCATTGACCCGGTCGACCGCCGCCATCAACGCGCGGTGCAGATCGGGATCGTCGCGCAGCCTGGCCAGTTCGGGCGACAGGCCGCGCGCCTCGGCCCAGCTGGCCAGCCATTCCTGATCGGGCACGACGAGGCCGACGATATAGGGCCGCTTGTCCCCCCACACCATCGCCTGGCCGATCTCGGGCTGAAGGGTCAGCATGCCCTCCACCTTCTGCGGGGCGACATTGTCGCCCTTGTCGTTGATGATCAGGTCCTTCTTGCGATCGGTGATCTTGAGCCGGCCGCGGTCGTCGAGATGGCCGACGTCGCCGGTGTGGAGCCAGCCGTCCTGGAGCACGCGCTCGCTTTCGGCGTCGTTGCGCCAATAGCCGGCCATGACCAGCTCGCCGCGCACGAGGATCTCCCCGTCCCCGGCGATCTTCACCTCGACCCCCTTCATCGGCGGGCCGACGCTGTCGTAGCGGACGCCCGCCTTGGGGCGGTTGCACGAAACGACGGGGCCCGACTCGGTCTGGCCATAGCCCTGCAGCAGCATGAGCCCGAGCGAGCCGAAGAACTGGCCGACCTCGGGATTGAGCGGAGCACCACCCGAAACCAGCGCCTTGATCCGCCCGCCGAAACGCTTCTGCACCTTCGGCTTGAGCAGCAGGTCGATCGCGAGCTTCGCCGGATAGTCGGTCAGCCGCAGCGAATCGCGCGTGCCGAGTTCGAGCGCCTTGTGGAGCAGCTTCTGGGCGATGCCGCCCTGCTTCTCGACCGTCTTGATCAGCCGCGCACGCAACAGTTCGAACAGGCGCGGGACGACGACCATGATCGTCGGCCGGGTTTCCTCGATATTGGCGGCGAGCTTTTCGAGGCTCTCGGCATAATAGATCTGCCCCCCCAGGCCGATCGGCAGGAACTGCCCGCCCGAATGTTCATAGGCGTGGCTGAGCGGCAGGAAGGACAGGAACACCTCGTCGCCCCAGCCGAAATCCTCCTCGATGATGTCGACGCAGCCTTCGACGTTGAGCAGGATCGCACCGTGGTGCTGCCGCACGCCGCGCGGGGCGCCGCCGGTGCCGCTGGTGTAGATCAGACAGGCGAGGTCCTCGCGCCGGACATCGGCGGCGGCGGATTCGGCGGCGGCGATATCGGCCGACGGATCGCCCGCGAGGGTCGCGAAGTCGAGCGTGCGCACGCCGGTCGCCGGCAGCGGCTCCATGCCGATCAGGAACTCGCAGGTCGAGGATCGGACGATCGCGGGCAGCAGCACCTGAGCCAGCTTCGCGGTCGAGACGATCGCCGCCCGCGCGCCGCTATTCTCCAGGATATGGGTGTGATCGCGCTCGGTGTTGGTGGTGTAGGTCGGCACCGTCACGCAGCCCGCGCTCATGATCGCCAGATCGGCGATGCAGAATTCGGGACGGTTCTCCGACACCAGGACGACCCGGTCGCCCTCCTTCAGTCCCTGCGCCTTCAGCGCGGCGGCGAGCGAGGCCACCCGGCGGGCGACCTCGGTCCAGCTCAGCGACGTCCAGACGCCGTCCTGCTTGGCCCACAGGAAGGGTGCGTCGCCCTGCTCGCGGGCACGCGTGAAGAACATCGTGACGAGATTCGGAAATCGCTCGAAGGTCCGCATCGTCTCTCCTGCATCGGCGGTGGGTCCGCTCTCACCCAGGGATATACCGCGGAAATCGGGGATAGCACCACCGATGTTCCCCGCCGATGACGGGGCCGGAACCAGTTTTCCGATTTCCGCAATGGCCCGTTCCGCCGTTCCGCGCTAAAAGGGAAAGCTTATGGCTCGATCTTCTTCCCGTTCGAACGACTGGGGTTTTCCCCGCTGGCGCGGCTATGGCACGGAGCGCGGCGCGACCAAGGTGCGGATGTGCGACCGGCATGGGTGCGACCAGCCCGGCGACTGCCCCGCGCCCAAATCGCCCAACAGCCCCGAGCGCTGGTATTTCTGCCCCCGGCACGCCGAGGAGTATAACCGCAACTGGGACTATTTCGCCGGATTGTCGGCGGAGGACGCGGCCCAGCGCGAAGCCGACGAGCGCCGCGACGGATCGGGCTATGCCGAACAGGCGCATTATAGCTGGGGCGGGCCGGGCGACGGCCGCTGGACCCGGGACGAACTGCGCGCCTTCGAGACGCTCGAGCTGGAGGTCGATGCCGACTTCGAGGCGATCAAGACGGCCTGGCGTCGTCTGGCCAAGGCGTATCACCCCGATGTGAAGCCCAATGACGCGGCGGCCGCCGTCCGCTTTCAGGCGATCCAGGCGGCGTTCGAAGTGCTGCGCAGCGCCGAGGAACGCCGCCCGCGCTGAGCGAATTCGGCGCAATGCCGCCGCGATTGCGTATCAGGATGGTTGTCGATACCATCCCTCCCCATGGAAGAGACGGCGATGTAGCTGTCGTCTCGACCGGGGAGACCGGTGTTGCGTATATTGTGCGTCGATGATGATGGCCTGGTGCTGGCCGTGACCGCGGATCTTATCCGCACCCTGGGGCACGATGTGGTGGAGGCCATAGGCGGCGACAATGGGGCCAGGGCGATCGACGGCGACGGCCCGTTCGATCTGCTGGTCACCGACGTCCATATGCCAGGAAGCCTCGGCGGCCACGACCTCGCCGATCGGGCGCGGATCGACCGGCCAGAGATGCCGGTCATCTATTTCAGCGGGATCGATCAGGTCGCCCAGAAGCGGAGCGGCGACCGGGTGCTGCGCAAGCCGTGTACGCTCGGCGAGCTTCAACAGGCGATAGACGACAGCGCGGCAGCGATAAGACCCGCAACCCCGATCTGATTCCGGGCCGGGTTATCAGGCCTTCAGTACCGCAAGGCTGGCGCGTTCGTTCGCCCGCAGCTTGCGCGGGGTGGCCGGCACGGTCTCGATCCAGCGGCCCGCCTTCGCCATTTCGATAAAGGCTGGCGCGACATAGGACTTGCGGCACACGGCCGGCGTGTTGCCGAGCTGGCGCGCCACTTCCTCCAACATGGTCTTGACCGAGGTCCGGCGCCCGCGCGCGAGCATCCCGGCGGCCACCGCACAGGCGCGCCAGGTGCGGAAGGTCTTGGCGGTGCCGGTGCCGTCGGTCAGCTCGCAGATCCATTCGTTGATGTCGGCGGCGCGGACCCGCAGGCCCGATCGCATAGCGAACAGGTCTCCTGGACCGGCGCGCTTGAGTTCGGCCAGCGCCGCCGCCAGCGCGGCGTCCTTGCCCGACAGTTCGGCGCGGATGCCGTGCTTGCCGTAGAAGCAGAGCTGGATCTCGTCGCCCTCGATACGGGCATGGCGGTTCAGCAGGGTCGTCGCGCCGAAGCTGCCATGCGCCGCCGAATCGGTCGACCCGACCCGGATCGCGAAACCGTCGAGCAGGCGCACCGCCGCCGCGAGCGCGCGTTCCCACGGATCCTTGCTGTCGAGCTTGCGGCGAACGACCGCGCGGAGATGCGGAAGATGTTTCGCGAATTCGGGCAATCCCGCGAATTTCTCCTCGTCGCGCTGCTCGCGCCACGCCGTATGATAGCGATATTGCTTGCGCCCGGCGGCATCGAGCCCGGTCGCCTGAACCGGCGCATCGGCAGCGGGATTGATCCAGACCTTCCGCCACGCCGGCGGGATGCCGAGCGACAGGATCCGCATCCGCACCTCGACATCGCTGACGGTCGACCCGTCCGCCGCGACGAACCGCCACCCCCGCCCCCGCCGCGTGCGGGAGATTCCGGGCGCGGAGTCGATCGTGTCGAGCTGCTCGATGGGGCGATGCTGCATGGGACAAGAGAAACGCGGGGAAGGCCGAAAGGGTGCAGCGCCTTCACAAGAAGGTCGCCCCCTGCCGAGGGACGTTACTCCGCCAGATCGTCGGGCAGCGGATCGCGGCCCGAGATGCGCCGGGCGAGTGCCTCGCCGTCGCCAAGGTTCCAGCGGCCCGGGATCTCGATGACGCCGTCGACCAGGGGCTTGCGGATCAGCTCGGCCGCGAGCGTCTTGCCGTCGAGCGCGACGAGCATCGGCTTGCCGACCAGCGACCCGGTGATCGCCTCGAGCCGCTTCGCGGCGGGCGGCGCCAGCGTCATCAGGATGCCGACCTTGCCGTTGACGTCGGGCAGCGCGCGGGCATCTAGGACATCGGCGGCACTGAAGGCCTCTCCGGCGATGGTGAGCTTGCCGGTTTCGAACGGCGTCGTGGCGGCGGGCTTCTCGGCCGCGCAGGCCGGCATCGTCATCGGCAGCGCCGCGAGCAGAGCGAAGGCGAGCCGGCGCATCATGCGTAGCGCTCGGCGGTGGCGCGGATCAGTGCGATCATGTTGGGGATCCCCTGGGTGCGGTTCGAGCTGAGCTGGTTCTTCAGGTCGAAGGGTTCGAGCAGCGCGGCGACATCGGTATCGCGAATCTCGCGCGCGGGACGATCCTGCACCGTCAGCAGGACGAGCGCGATGATTCCCTTGGTGATCGCGGCATTGCTGTCGGCGAGAAAGTGGAGCGTCCCGCCTTCGCCGGTGGTGGGATAGACCCAGACCGAGGCCGAGCAGCCGCGCACCAGCGTCGCATCGGTCTTGAGGGCATCGGGCATCGGCTCGAGCGCGCGACCGAGGTCGATCAGCAGGCGATAGCGGTCGTCACCATCGAGGAATTCATATTCTTCGCGGACATCTGAAAGCTGGGCTGGGCTGGTCATGGCGAGCGGGCACTAGAGGATTTTCCCGTCTGCGTCACCCCAGCGAAGGCTGGGGTCTCATGAGAGAAGCAGTTCTCACATCTCCTGAGATGCCAGCCTTCGCTGGCATGACGCTCTAAGCTCGTTCTGATCAATAGGCGCCTGCCTCAGAGGTCCACCCCTGCAGCGATCGCCTCGAGCTTGCGGATGCGTTCCTTGAGGTCGGCGAGTTCGATGCGCGCGGCGGGCGACGGGCCGCCGGCGGGTTCGGGCATCGACGGCGACAGGCGGCGATCGAGCTTCATCCGCTCGAGTTCGAGCCAGCCGCGCCAGCCGCTCAGCGCCGCCCAGGCGAGCACGCACAGGCCGACGAGGCCCGCGCCGCTGACAGTCATCAACATAATGGGATCGGTCATGGTCCTCATTCCCTCCAGGCGATTTCGGGGCGGATGCGGGGATCCGCCAGCCGGAAATCGCGACAGATCAGGCTCAGTCGCGGGTGCGGAGCGCCTCGATCTCGCGATCGAGGGTGATGCCGCGGTCATTGTCGGTGGCGATCCGCTCGAGCACCGCAACCCGGTCCTTCAGCGTCCGCAATTCCTGACGGAGCCGCTCGTTCTCGCCAGTGTCGGGGCGAACGAAATCCTCCCCCTTGCCGCGCCGGACGACGCCATATTTGGCCCGGAAGATGCTTGCGATCGCGGTGATCGCGACGATCAGCACCACCATTTCGAACGGATTCATTGTCTCTCTCCGAAGTCGTCGTTCAGTTCAGAGGCTGGTCGCGCAGCCGGTCGATCTCGTCGGCCAGCACGGTCGACCGGTCGGTCAGGATCCGCTCGAGGACTGCGACCCGCTGTTCGAGCCGCTCGGTCTTGGCCACATATTGGGCGGCCTTCTCGGCGGTCTCGGACGAGATGGCCTGGATCCTTTTCTCCTTGAGCCGGAACCAGTCGGTCACGACCCAGGCGAGAATGCCGAGGATGGGAATGCTGAGCGCGGTAAAGGCAAAGATATTTATCATGGCCTGTCTTTCCGATCAGTTGGTCGGGCCGCGCAGCGCATCGATCTCGCGATCGAGGCGGTAGCTGCCGTCGGTGACGATGCGCTCGACCGTGGCGAGGCGATCCTTGACCGCCGACAGTTCGGCGCGGAGCTGGGCATTCTCGCCCGAGAGCAGCTTGACCCGCTCCATCGCCTCGTCGCTCGTCCGCGGATAGACCGCCTTGCCCCAACTGTTCTCGAGCGGGTAGCCGTGCCGGACCCGGAGCCAGGTGGTGAACACCCAGCCCGCCAGCGCGAGGACGCCGAGGAGCCCGGCGACCGGAGCGAAGGCTTCGAATGGGAAAGTCATCGTTCAACCCCTAAACTTTGAGCCGACCACTCTTTGCAACATTATGTGTCCGGTTTTTCGACGAACAACATGGCGCGTCGACGAACGGCGCAGAGTCGGATATCTTGTTTCAATAAGAGACCGGATTTGGGAAATATCCGGTCGCGAATCAGCGCAGGGCGTCGATTTCGCGGGCCAGCGACGAATTATGGCTGGTCACATGGGTCTCGATATCGGCGATGCGGCGATCGATGTCGCGGAACTTGGCGCGGACGTCGCGGACCGAGGATCCGGGCCGAGCCCGCACCGTCTGCCAGAATTTGTCGTCCTCGCGGCTGGAGCCGTAGAACTCGCCCGGCTTGTCGTCGGCCAGCCAGTTGACCACCAGATAGGCGATCACCGTCCACGGGAAGCCGCCGATCAGGGTGAGCAGCACGGTGCCGACCCGAACCAGGGTGACGTCGATGCCGGTATAGTCGGCGAGACCGGCGCAGACGCCCAGCCATTTGCGGTTACGCTTGTCGACGTAGAATTTGGTACGGCGAGCGGACATTTCGAAACTCCTTCCTTGGTCGGGGCGGCCTGCGATCACTGTGTGCGGCGCCACTCTTCATCGGCGTCGCGGTCGACGCCCTGGCGGGGTCGCCAGGCCGGATCCTGGCTGTCCAGTATCCGTTCCAGCGTGCCGAGCCGGTCATCGAGCCGACGGGCCATGTCGTGCATGTCGTCGAGCAGCCGCTCGTCCTCGACCGTCAGGCCGCCATTCTTCTTCCACTGGGTGACATAGTGGAAGACCAGCCACGGCAGGCCGAGAAAGAGGATACCGACCACGACGATCGGGACGAGGACGTCTTCCATCGATCAGGCTCCCTTGGCCTTCGCCTTCAGCGCGGCGAGTTCGGCATCGACCTTGTCGCTCGAACGCAGCTCGGCGATTTCCTCGTCGAGCGTCTTGGGCGCGGCGCCCATGCCCGCCGCGTCGGCGCGGCCCTCGGCATAGTCGACCCGGCGCTCGAGCAGCTCGAAGCGCGAAAAGGCTTCGTCGACCTTCGTACCGGCATACATCTCGCGCATCCTGGCGCGGTTGTTGGCCGATTCGAGGCGGGTGACGAGGCTGTTCTGCCGGGCGCGCGCCTCGCGCAGCTTGCCCTGCAGCTTGGCGATATCGCCTTCGGACGCCTTGAGCGATTCGTCGAGCAGGATGATTTCGTCGTGCAGCTGCACGCCCAGATCGGCGGCCTTCTGCCGTTCGATCAGCGCGGCCTTGGCGAGGTCTTCGCGGTCCTTCGACAGCGCCAGCTCGGCCTTCTCCATCCAGTTCGCCTGGACGGTGTCGAGCTTCGCGACCTGGCGGCGCAGCTCCTTCTGGTCGGCGATGGTGCGGGCCGCGGAGGCGCGGACCTCGACCAGCGTCTCTTCCATCTCGAGGATGATCATGCGGATCATCTTCGCGGGGTCTTCCGCCTTGTCGAGCAGGTCGGTGACGTTGGCGGCGATGATGTCGCGCGTTCGGGAGAATATTCCCATCTTCAGGCTCCTTCGATTACGCTTTTTACTGCTGGCTCATGGGAAGCGTCCGGCGGGCATCCTATACCCGTCGAAACCGGACGCCACGGCTTAGTTGACGATCGCGACCAGCTTGGCGGCGATCAGATCGGCGCGGGCCGGAGCAACTGCACCGGCGACGCAGACAACGGACAGGATCGCGGCACCCATCGTCGAGACGGTGATCCGCTGGAGGTCGATCTTGTCGAGCTTGAACATGGTCTTTCCCTGAACTGGCGTTTCGGTTCCGGCCGGTGCCGGTGTTGCCATCAGCTTTGCAGGGACCGTGCCAATTAAAAATAGCGCGGAAAACCGGGCTTTTCCTGGCCGCGCGCCCGGCCGCACCGGATTTTCTATTGCCATAGTTTGGGAAAATACGCCAACTGTAGGGCGTTGATTGACGACGCTCCGCCCCGGAGCGACACAGACGAGACCAGCCCATGGAACGCGAATCCAAGTTCATCGGCCAGTCGCTGGCCTTTCTCGACTCGGTCGAACGCGCCAGTCGCGCCGCCGCGCTCAATCGGCCGGTGCTGGTGATCGGCGAGCGCGGCACCGGCAAAGAGCTGATCGCCGAACGCCTCCACCGCCTGTCGCAGCGCTGGGATGGGCCGCTCGTCACCATGAACTGCGCAGCACTGCCCGAGACGCTGATCGAGGCCGAGCTGTTCGGGCATGAGGCGGGCGCGTTCACCGGCGCCACCAAGGCGAGGATCGGCCGCTTCGAGGAGTCGGACGGCGGCACGCTGTTCCTCGACGAACTGGCGACGCTGTCGATGGGTGCGCAGGAGCGGCTGCTGCGCGCGGTCGAATATGGCGAGATCAACCGGATCGGCGCCTCGCGACCGGTGCGGGTCGACGTCCGCATCGTCGCGGCGACCAACGAGCATCTGCCCGATCTGGTCGACAAGGGCCGCTTCCGCGCCGATCTGCTCGACCGGCTGTGCTTCGAGGTGATCACCCTGCCGCCGCTGCGCGCGCGAGACGGCGACGTGCCCGTGCTGGCCGATCATTTCGGGCGGCGCATGGCGGCCGAGCTCGACTGGCCCTTCTGGCCCGGCTTCGGCCCGCATGCGACCGCGTTGCTGGCCGATTACGACTGGCCGGGCAATGTCCGCGAACTGCGCAACGTCGTCGAGCGCGCGGTCTATCGCTGGGAAGACCCCGAGCGACCGATCGACGCGATCCAGTTCGACCCGTTCGACAGTCCGTGGCGTCCCGCCGCCGCGAAGACCGCACCGGTCGCGCGCGCGGATGGCGACGAAGACAGCGCCGCATCGCCGCCGGCGCTGGTCCCCGCCCGTTCGCCGGCCCCGTCGACGAGCTGCGAGGATTTTCGCGCGGCGGTGCTGACCTATGAGAAGGGCCTGCTCGAAGACGCCCTGCGGCGCTGCCGCTTCAACCAGCGCACCACCGCGGTCGCGCTCAAGCTCAGCTACGACCAGCTGCGCCACGCACTGCGCCGCCACGACCTGCTCGACCGCCAGGGATGAGCCTGGCCGAGCGGATCTTCCGCAGCTTCGACCGGCTCTACGTCATCAATCTGCCCGACCGCAGCGACCGGCGGCGCGAAATGGCGGGCGAACTCGCGCGGCTCGGCACCGGCTTCGACGATCCGCGGGTGCGGCTGTTCGCGGCGGTCCGCCCCGCCGATGCCGGCCCGTTCCGCAGCGTCGGCGCGCGCGGCGCCTTCCTGAGCCAGCTCGGCGTGCTGCGCGAGGCGCGCGAGCGCGGCGACCGCCATATCCTGATGCTGGAGGATGATTGCGATATGGTCCGCGCGATCGGCGAACGCCTGCCGGCGCTGCTCGACCGTCTCGACCAGGCGGGCTTCGGCTTCTTCTATGGCGGTCATGAACTGCCCGAAGGGTCCGGCGCGCTCGACCTGGCAAGCGGGCCGCTGCTGCGCGTACCGCCCGAACTGAATATCCGCCTCGCCCATTTCCTGGGCTTCGGGCCTGAAGCGATCGACGGCCTGCCCGCTTTCCTGACGGCGATGCTGGCCCGCCCCGCCGGCAGCCCGGAGGGCGGGCCGATGGACGTCGATGGCGCCTATAACTGGTATCGGCGCGCGCGACCGGAGCTTGCGACGTGGATCGCCGTGCCGCCGCTGGGCCATCAGCGGCCGTCGCGCACCGACATCTCGGCGCCGGGCCCACTCGACCGACTGCCCGCGCCGCTCGCCCGGCTGGCGCGCGCGGTGCGGCGCCGGATGCAACGGCGATAATTCTACAGGCGCAAAGACAAAGGGCCGGAGGATCGCTCCCCCGGCCCCTGTTTTCCCTGTTCAGACGATGATCAGCCGAAGTTGGCGTTGGTCATCGCGTAGAGCATCGGGAGCGACAGCAGCGTGTTGGTCCGCGAGAAGATCATCGCGGTCTTCGCTGCCTTCGCCTTGGTGTCGGCGTCGGCTTCGACGAGGCCCAGGGCCTTCTTCTGCGCCGGCCAGATCAGGAACCAGACGTTGAACGCCATGATCAGCGCCAGCCACATGCCGATGCCGATCAGGCGATAGTCCGCCTGCAGCACCATCGCCTGGTGGAGATAGCCGCTGACATAGGCGACCATAAGACCGGTCAGCACCGTGAACGCCGCGCCCCAGCGGAAGAAGAACAGCGCCTTGGGAGCGATATATTTGGTGACGCCCGGCTTCAGATCGGCGGGGACCGACGGCATCGTCGGGATCTGCACGAAGTTGAAATAATAGAGCAGGCCGATCCAGGTGATGCCGAAGAACACGTGCAGCCAGCGCAGCACATAGTTGAGGATCAGCGACTGGTCCGGATGGACATAGGCGATCAGCGCGATCGCGGCGACGAGGCCGGCGACCAGCACCAGATGCAGATTGGCGAAAAATTTATCCATGGCGTTCCCCTGCGTGTTGCGCCCGCGCCCTTTACATAGCGGATCGCTTCCGGCGCACAGTGTAGAAATTCGTTGCGCTTTTGTCACACATTATGATGGCGTTGCGATGCCGTTATGATGTCGCTGCGATGCCGCGACACAGGCAATTGACGGAAATCCGACATTTTTGGGGACCTCCGGCCGGTCATGATCGTTAAGGGGGCACCCCCTTACCTACCCAGACTGGAGATTCCCCATGGCGTTCTCGCTTCCCCCCCTGCCGTTCGATCGCGCCGCGCTCGAGCCGGTGCTCTCGGCCGAGAGCTTCGACTTCCACCATGGGAAGCACCACAAGGCCTATGTCGACAAGGTCAACGGCTGGATCGAAGAAAAGGGTCTCGAGGGCAAATCGCTGGTCGAGGTGATCCGCCTCGCCAAGGACCGCAACGACAAGCCGCTGGCCAGCCAGGCCGGGCAGATCTGGAACCATGATTTCTTCTGGCAGGGCCTCGCCCCCGAGGGCTCGACCAAGCCGTCGGACAAGCTGGCCAAGCTGATCGACGCCAGCTTCGGCAGCCAGGAAGAGCTGGTCGAGAAGATGGCCGCCGAAGCGGTCGGCCATTTCGGCAGCGGCTGGGCGTGGCTGGTCCTGGCGGGCGACGCGCTCAAGATCACCTCGCTCCACGACGGCGAGACCCCGCTCGTGCTCGACACCGTCAAGCCGCTGCTGACCCTCGATGTGTGGGAGCACGCTTATTATATCGATTATCGCAACGAACGCCCCCGCTTCGCCAAGACGGTGCTGAGCAAGGTCGTCAACTGGGACTTCGTGTCGCAGAACATCGAGGAAGACTCGATCGCCAAGGCCGACCAGCTGGTCGACGCCTAAGCTTATAGCCCCTCTCCCTTCAGGGGAGAGGGGCAGGTCTCACGCCGCCTCGATCTCTTCGAGGAACCGCCCCAGCCGCTGTTGAAGCCGCTCGGCGCCGACACTGAGCGAGCGCGCGATGCCGATCACGGCGTGCGATCCCGCCGCCGCATCGCTGGCGGTGGCGCTGATCTCTGCGGCCTGTTCGCGGATATGGGCGTTGGCGCCGGCGGCGTCGTCTACATTGGCGCTGATCCGCGCCCCCGCCGCCTGGTTGCGGGCGACGGTGTCGTCGATCGTCGAGGACAGGCCGTCGAGCGCGGTGATCGCCGCCTCGATCCCGGCCTGCCCCGCCGCGACCTCGTCCACGCCGCTGCGCACCCCCATGATCCGGCCGGCGATGTCGCGCGCCGACTCGCGGGTCTGCTGGGCCAGCGCCTTGACCTCGGCAGCGACCACCGCGAAGCCGCGTCCGGCCGGTCCCGCCCGTGCCGCCTCGATCGTGGCGTTGAGCGCGAGCAGATTGATCCGCCGCGCGATCATGTCGATCGCCTCGACGACCGCGCCGATCTCGCCGGTCGCGCGGTTGAGCTGCCGCGCGCGGATGCCGCCTTCCTCGACCAGCGCGCCGACCCGCGCGGTCGATGCCCGCGCCTGCCCGACCTCGCGGCCGAGCGACTCGAGCTCGTCGACGAGGGTGCGGCCCTGGTCGGCGATCGCGCCGACATTGTCGGCCGCCTGCGCCGCCGCCGCCATCACCGAAAGCCCCTTCACCCCGGCATCGCCGGCATGGTCGTTCATCGTCCGCGCGGCATCGGCCAGCTGGTCGGATGCGCCCGCCATCTCGCGCGCCATCAGGTCGGCCTCGGCGCGCATCGCCGCCGACGCCCGGCCGATCCGCCGCAACCGGGCGGCGCGGCCGGCCGCCAGCGCCGCCTCCCGGTCCGCCGCCATGCGCAGCAGGTTGCGCCCGCTGACGACGCCGAAAAACCGGCCCTCTTCGGTCAGGATCACCGCATCATGCCCCTCGCCGCCCGAGATCAGCGCGAAGAGATGGCCGAGGCCCATCGCCCGGTCGGCGATCGGCACCTGGCTGACGAAGCCGTCGAGCCGGCGGTAGAGGCTGTGGTTGCACAGCAGCGCATGGCCGAACGGGTTGAGCAGCAGCCGGCGGATATCGCGTTCGAGCACCGCGCCGATCGGGCGGCCGTCCTCCTCGACGACCGGCAGCGCCTCCAGGTCGGGCTGGTCGCGAAAGCGCGCGATCACCTCGCGGAGATTGGCGGTCGCCGCGATCGTATCGATCGTCATCGCCGCCTCGACCGGATCCCCGGCCGAACCCGGAATCGAATCGGACTGCAGCGGTCGGGCTATCGGGGTGTGGCGGCTCATCATCGGGGCTCCATGGCCGCGACATCTAGACTTCAGATGGTAAAGGAGGGGTAAGCCGGGCGTGACAGAATGATGAAACTTCCGTGAATTTCAGCGCTTTATGCGGCTTTCCGGGCGATGCTCAGCCTTGCGGGGGCAAGGCCGCATCCTCGGCCGCCTCGGTCGTCAGCCCGTGCTTCATCAGCATCGGCACATTGGCCAGCGCGAAGACCAGGGTCGCGGGCAGCGCTCCCCACAATTTATAGCCGAGCCAGAACTCCATGCTGGTCGACCGCCACACCGCTTCGTTGGCGATCGCCATGGCGACGAAGAACAGCGCCCAGTTGCGCGTGAGCTTGGTCCAGCCGAGATCGGTGAGGCCGGGATAGGCCTGGCCGAGCACCGCCTTCAGCGTGGGGCGATTGGTGGCGAGGCCGAAGCCGAGGATCGCGGCGACCATCAGATAATAGACGGTCGGCTTCATCTTGATGAAGGTCGCGTCGTGCAGCCAGACGGTGAGGCCGCCGAACACGAGCACCATCGCGCCGGAAAAGAGCAGCATCGTCGAGACCCGTCGAACGGTGAACCACGACACCGCGATCGCGGTGAAGGTCGCGGCCATGAAGATGCCGGTCGACAGGACGACGTCCTTGGTCAGCCAATAGGCGAGCAGGTAGACCAGCAGCGGCCCGAGATCGATCGCCAGCTTCATGCCCGCCGCATGTTCGCGCGGCTTGGCGGGGCCGGTCGGGGTCGGGCCGTTCGGAGTCGGGCCGGTCGGGGCGCCGCTCACCGGCTCAGCCTTTCGATGCCGGCGATGGCGCGCGCCACTTCGGCCGGATCGAACGGCTTGAGATCGTCGATCCCCTCGCCCACGCCGATCGCATGGACGGGCATGCCGGTGCGCTCGGCCGCCGCGACCAGGACGCCGCCGCGCGCGGTGCCATCGAGCTTGGTCATGATCAGGCCGGTGACGCCCGCCGTCTCCTTGAAGATGTCGATCTGGTTCAGCGCATTCTGTCCGGTGGTGGCGTCGAGCACGAGCAGCACGTCGTGCGGCGCGGCCGGGTTCAGGCGGCCGAGCACCCGTCGGATCTTGCTCAGCTCGTCCATCAGGCCGGCCTTGTTCTGCAGGCGGCCGGCGGTGTCGACGATCAGGACGTCGATGCCCTTTTCGGTGCCCTGCTTGACCCCCTCGAACACCAGTCCGGCGGCGTCGGCGCCTTCCTGGCCGCTGATCAGCGGCACGCCGATCCGGTCGGCCCACACCTTGAGCTGGCCGATCGCGGCGGCGCGGAAGGTGTCGCCGGCGACCAGCATCACGGCATAGTCCTGTTCCTGCAGCATATGCGCCAGCTTGGCGATCGTCGTCGTCTTGCCCGAGCCGTTGACGCCGATGACGAGGATCACCTGCGGGCGCGGAAAGGCTTCGATCTCGAGCGGCTTGGCGACCGGGGCGAGGACCTTCTCGATCTCCTGCGCGACGATCTCGCGCAGGCGCATCTCGTCGAGGCCCTTCTCGAACATCTCGCCCGCAAGGCGGTCGCGGATCCGCTTCGACGTCGCCGGGCCGAGATCGGACGCGATCAGCGCTTCCTCGATCTCGTCGAGGGTCGCATCGTCGAGCGCGGCCTTGCCGAACAGTCCGGTCAGATTTTCGCCGAGCCGTTCGGAGGTCTTGCGAAATCCCCCGAACAATTTGTCGTGCCAGCGTGTGTCGCTCATGCCGTCCTGTCCGCCAATATTGCTGCCAGCCCGCTATCGTCGAGGCCGGTGATGATGGTGTCCGCGATGACGCCCGGTGCGGGCGCCGCCCCGTCGAAACGCACGCGCGCGAAATTGGGCGCATGGCCCGTGCCGCCGCGCTCGGCCAGCACCGCCTGACGGGTGCCGACGAGGCCGCGGAGCCAGGCGTCGCGCCGGGTGGCGGCGCGATCGCGCAGCGCGGCGGCGCGGCGGCGGATCACGGTCCGGTCGAGCTGCGGCATGCGCGCCGCCGGGGTGCCGCTGCGCGGGGAAAAGGGGAAGATATGGCCGAAGACGATATCGCAATCGTCGATCAGCGCGGCGCTGTTCGCGGCCATCGCCTCATCCTCGGTCGGGAAGCCGGCGATCAGATCGGCGCCGATCGCGATGTCGGCGCGCGCCGCCTTCAGCCGCTCGACCATCGCCACCGCCTGCGCCCGGCTGTGGCGGCGCTTCATCCGCTTGAGGATCATGTCGTCACCGGCCTGCAACGACAGGTGGATGTGCGGCATCACCCGCGCCTCGCCGGTCAGCAGTTCGAACAGCCGATCATCGATCTCGATCGAATCGAGCGAGGACAGGCGCAGCCGCTTGAGCCCCGGAACATGGACGAGGATGCGCTCGACCAGCTGACCGAGGGTCGGGCTGCCCGGCAGGTCGGGGCCGTAGCTGGTCAGGTCGACCCCGGTCAGCACCACCTCGCCATGGCCGTCGTCGACCAGCGCGCGAATCCGGTCGATGACGACCCCGGCGGGGACCGAGCGGCTGTTGCCGCGGCCATAAGGGATCACGCAGAAGGTGCAGCGGTGGTCGCAGCCATTCTGCACCTCGACGAAGGCGCGGGCATGGGCGGCGAAGGCGGGCGCCATGTGCGGCGCGGTCTCGCGCACCGCCATGATGTCCGAGACGTGGATGTCGGCGCGGTCGCCCCGATCGAAGACCAGCAGGTCGGCGCGGGCCTTCTCGGCATTGCCGATGACGCGGGCGACCTCGGGCATCGCGGCGAAGCCGGCCGGATCGGTCTGGGCCGCGCAGCCGGTGACGACGATCCGCGCCTCGGGCCGGCGCTTGGCGGCCTGGCGGATCGCCTTGCGCGCCTGCCGGACCGCCTCGGCGGTGACCGCGCAGCTGTTGACGATGATCAGGTCGTCGGCATCGACCGCGGCGGCGCGCATCGCCTCGCTCTCGGCGATGTTGAGCCGGCAGCCCAGGGTGATCAGCTCGGGACCGCTCATCCGCCGGCGTCGGTCCCGAGGTCGATCTCTCCGGTGAAGACGTGCGTGGCGGGGCCGGTCATCGTGATCGGCCGCCCCGGCGCCCAGTCGATCGTCAGCGGGCCGCCCGGCAGGGTGACCGTCACCCGCGAATCGACCAGCCCGGCGCGGATCGCCGACACCGCGGTCGCGCAGGCGCCGGTGCCGCAGGCGTCGGTCAGACCGACGCCGCGCTCCCAGACGCGCAGGCGGATGTTGGCGCGATCGTCGACGGTGGCGACGTTGACGTTGATCCGTGCGGGAAACAGCGGATCGGTCTCGATCAGAGGCCCGAGCCGGTCGAGCGCGACCTTGTCGGTCTCGGCCACGAAGAAGATGACGTGCGGATTGCCGACATTGGCGGCCATCGGCGATTCGAGGCCGTCCCAGCCGACCGGCATCGCCCGGGTGTCCATCGCATAAGCGAGCGGGATCGCGTCCCAGTCGAAGCGTGGCTCCCCCAGCTCGACCGAGACCTGCCCATCGAGGCTGCGCCCCTCGAGCATTCCGGCGACGGTCTCGATCCGTGCAGCACCGCCGAGCAGGCTGACGACGCACCGCGTGGCGTTGCCGCACGCCTCGACCTCGCCGCCGTCGGCGTTGAAGATGCGCATGAAGGCGTCGGCCGTGTCGGACGGCTCGAGCAGGATCAGCTGGTCGCACCCGATCCCGGTCTTGCGATCGGCAAGCGCGCGGGCGCGCGCCGCCGTCATCGCGACCGGCGCGGTGGTGCGCGCATCGATCACGACGAAATCATTGCCGAGACCATGCATCTTGTGAAAGCGGACCTGCATTGCCCGGGCGATCTAGGGATTTGAGGGCGCCAAGTCCATAACGGCTCGCCTAATTCCTCCCCGGGACGGGGAGGGGGACCGCGAAGCGGTGGAGGGGCCGCGCGATCAGCGCCGTTGCACGACGCCCCCTCCACCACCCTGCGGGTGGTCCCCCTCCCCGACTGCGCCGGGGAGGAATGGAACGGCTCACGCCCGCTTGCGGCGGCCCTGGCGCAGCGCGACCATCTCGCCGACGATCGCGATCGGGCTGGCAGCGCTGAGCAGGCCACGGCCGGCGAGAAGGCCGCGCGTGGTGCGGGCGGGGGCGGCGCGGCCGAAATGCCAGCCCTGCGCCATCACGCAGCCCATGTCGGTCAGCATCTTCGCAATCTCGCCGGTCTCGACGCCCTCGGCCAGCACCGAGACGCCGAGGCCGTCGGCGAGCGAGACGATCATCCTAACCAGCGCGGCGGCGTCGGCATCGTCGGTCATGCGCAGCACGAAGCTGCGGTCGATCTTGATCCGGTCGAGCGGGATCGCGCGCAAATGGGTGAGGCTGGCATAGCCGGTTCCGAAATCGTCGAGCGCGACCCGGATGTCCTGATTCTTCAGGCTGGCGATGATCGAGGCGGCGAAGGCGAGATTCTCGAACAACGCCGCCTCGGTGATCTCGACCTCGAGCCGTTCGGCCGGAAAGCTCGTCTCGGTCAGCAGCTTGACGATCTTCTGCGCCAGCCACGGGTCGCGCATCTGCGACGGGCTGATGTTGACGCTGAGTATCAGCGACGGATCCCAGTGGCGCGCCTCCTCGATCCCGGCGCGCATCACCGACATCGACAGTTCGCCGATCAGGCCCGACTCCTCGGCGATGCGGATGAACATCGCCGGCTCGACGATGCCATGGTCGGGATGGTCCCAGCGCGCGAGCAGCTCGAAACCGATCAGCGCGCCGGTGGCCAGCTCGACCTGCGGCTCGAACCAGGGGACGATCTGGCCCGAGGGAATTCCCGCGCGCAGGCCCAGTTCGATGGCGTTGCGCAGCTCCAGCTCGCGCTCCATGCTCGTGTCGAACCAGGCGCGCTGGTTCCGGCCCGACCGCTTGGCGGCATAGAGCGCGATGTCCGACCGGCGCATCAGCGTATCGACGGTGCGGCAGCCCGCCTCGGTCCGGGCGATGCCCATCGACGCGCCGATTCGCGCCTCGACCCCGCTGATCAAAAAGGGTTCGGCGATCCGCGCGAGGATCGCGTCGGCGACATGGTCGACGCTGCCGGGCTGGTCGGGGTCGAACGCGAAGGCGCAGGCGAATTCGTCGCCGCCGAGTCGCGCGGCGAGCGCATGCGGCGGCAGCGGCGCGGTGATCGCGGCGGAGGCGGCGCGCAGCAGCTGGTCGCCGGCGACGTGGCCGTGCAGGTCGTTGACCGACTTGAAATGGTCGAGGTCGATCATCAGCATCGCGACCGCGCGATGGCGATCCTGCGCGGCATCGATCAGCCGCGCGCCGCTGTCGCCGAGCGCGCGTCGGTTGAGCAGGCCGGTCAGCGGATCGCTGCTCGCCAGCTCGCTGGCCAGCGCCTCGGCGGCGCAGCGCAGCGCCACCTCGTCCTTGAGCGCGCGATAGCGGCGCCAGCCGAGCAGGCTCAGCGCGATGTTGAGCAGCAGGACCGAAATCATCACATTGTCGGTGACCGACAATTCGCCGCGTAAGGACCGCAGCAGCGATCCGGCGACGGTGAAGCCCGAGGCACAGACCAGCAGCGCCGCGGCGATCGTCACCCCGGCGGTCAACAGGTCATTGCGATCGCGCGGCGGGCGCGCGGATCGGCCCTCCTCGATCGTCTTGCCAGGCATTCGCCTATTCTCCGGGGGTTCGTTGGTGGCTCCGCTCTTACGGGGCGCAGGTTGCCAAGCCTTTAACGGAGCGTTTTTTCGCCGGCTCCGCGATCGATTGCGGCCGGGATTCGTTTCGGAAACTCGCGCCAAAACGGTGTAAACATTTTACAAGTTTTCCTGCCGCTTGCGCCGAATAGCCACCTGCCGACCCGATTTTCTGACAAATCCGGGCTGACTCGTCGAGAGATTCGCTGTCTGGAAACGGCATAGTTTCACAACCCGGGACATCACCATGACCTACCAGGACGAAATCGCGCAGGCCGACAAGCTCATCCGCAGCCAGGGTGCCCCCTGGAGCGGCATCGGCGCTGAAGCGGTCGCGCGCATGCGCCTGCAGAACCGCTTCCAGAGCGGCCTCGACATCGCCCGCTACACCGCGAAGATCATGCGCGAGGACATGGCTGCCTATGATGCCGACCCGGCCAACTACACCCAGTCGCTGGGTTGCTGGCACGGCTTCATCGGCCAGCAGAAGATGATTTCGATCAAGAAGCATTTCGGCACCACCAAGCGCCGCTATCTCTATCTGTCGGGCTGGATGGTCGCCGCGTTGCGCTCCGACTTCGGTCCGCTGCCCGACCAGTCGATGCACGAAAAGACCAGCGTTCCGGCGCTGATCGAGGAGCTCTACACCTTCCTGCGCCAGGCCGACGCCCGCGAACTGAGCCTGATGTTCCGCGAGCTCGACAAGGCGCGCGACAGCGGCAACCAGGTCGAGGAACAGCGCCTGATCCACGCGATCGACAATTACCAGACGCATGTCGTGCCGATCATCGCCGACATCGACGCGGGCTTCGGCAATGCCGAGGCGACCTATCTGCTCGCCAAGAAGATGATCGAGGCCGGCGCCTGCGCGCTGCAGATCGAGAACCAGGTGTCCGACGAAAAGCAGTGCGGCCACCAGGACGGCAAGGTCACCGTGCCGCACGAGGACTTCGTCGCGAAGATCCGCGCCTGCCGCTATGCCTTCCTCGAACTGGGCATCACCGACGGCATCATCGTCGCCCGCACCGACTCGCTCGGCGCCGGCCTGACCAAGCAGATCGCCTTCTCGGCCGAGCCGGGCGACATCGGCGACCAGTATAACAGCTTCCTCGACTGCGAGGAGATCACCGACACCAGCACGCTCAACGGCGACGTCGTGATCAACCGCGGCGGCAAGCTGATGCGTCCCAAGCGCCTGCGCTCGAACCTGTTCCAGTTCCGGGCCGACACCGGCGCCGAGCGCTGCGTCCTCGACGGCATCAACTCGCTGCAGAACGGCGCCGATCTGCTGTGGATCGAAACCGAGAAGCCGCATATCGAACAGATCGCCGGCATGGTCGACGCCATCCGCGAGGTGATCCCGAACGCCAAGCTGGTCTACAACAACTCGCCGTCGTTCAACTGGACGCTGAACTTCCGCCAGCAGGTGTTCGACGCCTGGAGCGAAGCCGGCAAGGACGTGTCGGCCTATGACCGCGCCCGCCTGATGAGCGTCGACTATGACGGCAGCGCGCTGGCCGACGAGGCCGACGAACGGATCCGCACCTTCCAGCGCGATGCGGCGAAGCGGGCGGGCATCTTCCACCACCTGATCACCCTGCCGACCTACCACACCGCGGCGCTGTCGACCGACAACCTCGCCAGGGAGTATTTCGGCGACGCGGGTATGCTCGGCTACGTCCTCAACGTGCAGCGCCAGGAGATCCGCCAGGGGATCGCCTGCGTGAAGCACCAGAACATGTCGGGTTCGGACATCGGCGACGACCATAAGGATTATTTCGCCGGCGAAGCCGCGTTGAAGGCCGGCGGCGTCCACAACACGATGAACCAGTTCGCGGCATAAGCGGACGGCTCACCCCTCTTCGGAGAGGAACGGGAAGGCCCGGGGCGAAAGCTTCGGGCCTTTTCGTTGGGGTATGGAGCGCCGCCTTCTCCCTCCGCGTCATTCCCGCGAAGGCGGGAATCCACCGGCGAACACAGTCCGAACCAACCGGGTCCCGACCAGGCGGCCTGATGGATTCCCGCCTTCGCGGGAATGACGGTATTGCAGTGGGAGCGGCGCGAACCTCTCCTGAAACCTCAGCCCTTGCCAATCGCATCGCCGATCGTCGCGAAGCCGTCGCGGTCGAGCAGCTTCACCAGCCCGGCATTGATCCGCTTCGCCAGGCCGGGCCCTTCATAGACGAGCGCCGAATAGAGCTGGACCAGGCTCGCGCCCGCCCGGATGCGGGCATAGGCGTCCTCGGCCGAGGCGATGCCGCCCGCCGCGATCAGCGGGATCGCGCCGCCGGTCGCCTTGCGGAAATCGACGATGCGCTGCTGGGCCAGGTCCTTGAGCGGCGCGCCCGAGAGGCCGCCGCCCTCGCCGGCATGGGCGCTGCGCAGCGCCGGGCGCGAGATGGTGGTGTTCGAGACGATCAGCCCGTCGAGACGGTGTTCGCCGGCGATCTCGGCGATGTCGTCGATGTCGGCGGGTTCGAGATCGGGCGCGACCTTGAGGAAGACGGGCACGCCCGCACCGGGGCCCGTGGCCGGCCGCGCCGCCATCACCGCCGCCAGCAATTCGGTCAGCGCGCCGCGATCCTGCAGCGCGCGCAGGCCGGGCGTGTTGGGCGATGAGATGTTGACCGTCAGATAGCGGGCGATGCCGGCCATCACCCGCACGCCATTGGCATAGTCGGCGATGCGGTCGGCGGCGTCCTTGTTCGCGCCGATATTGACCCCGACGATGCCGGGCCGGTCGTTGCGGCGCAGCAGCCGTTCGAGCGCCGCCGCCTGGCCGCCATTGTTGAAGCCCATGCGGTTGATCACCGCGCGGTCCTCGACCAGCCGGAACAGGCGCGGGCGCGGATTGCCGGCCTGCGGAAAGGGGGTCAGCGTCCCCACTTCGGCGAAACCGAAGCCGAGGCCGAGCATCGCGTCGGGGACCTGCGCATCCTTGTCGAACCCTGCGGCCAGGCCGACCGGATTGGGGAAACGCAGTCCCGCCACATCGCTGGCGAGGCGTGGGTCGGATGCAGGGAGCGCCGTCCGGGGACGCAGGCGCAGCGCCCGGATCGTCGCGCGGTGGGCGCGTTCGGCATCGAGGGTGAAAACCAGCGGGCGGAGGGCGGCATAGAGCGACATGAACGCCGCTTAGCGGGACGAGCCGGCTTCGTCATGTTGAAGTTGTTGCCGGCTTGCCGTCCCTCCTCTTCGTCATGCTGAACTCGTTTCAGCATCCACCGGGAGGCAAGCTCCAATCCCATAGGTTTTTGCGAATAGGGTTCGCGTCGTCGGAGCCTTCACTCCAGTGGCGGGGTGGATGCTGAAACAAGTTCAGCATGACGCGGCAAGATGTGAAAAGCCTATGAAATAATCCCCCTCCCCAACCCGTATATCCGCGCACATGACCAACGCGTATGCGAGATGTTTCCGGTGTATCAGGGGCCCCCGATACCCCAGAGACAGGACCGTCCCGGAGCTAGTCCCTGTGGGACGGTCCACCCTTTTCGGCCGTTTCGGCCCTTGACCTTGGCCCTTCGCACGCCCATTTCCCCAATCGGATCGAATCAGTCCGATTGAAAGCCGAGCGAATATGCGTCTGTCCAGCCTAGCCGATTATGCGGTCGTGATGCTCTCCGCCGCCGCCCGCCATGCGCCGGGCGAGCGGCTGAGCGCGACCCTGCTGTCCGACGAGACCGGCGTACCGCTGCCCACCGCGCAGAAGCTGATGGGCCGCCTGGCGCAGGCCGGGCTGCTCGCCTCGGCGCGCGGCACCGGCGGCGGATTCCTGCTGTCGCGCGCCGCGTCGGCGATCAGTCTGGCCGATATCGTCGAGGCGGTCGAAGGGCCGATCGCGATGACCGCCTGCGTCGACGACCAGCGCCATGACTGCGGGCTAGAAGGCGCCTGCCGGGTCAAGCCGCACTGGAGCGTCGTCAACAATACCATCCGCGGAGCCCTCGACGGCGTCAGCCTTGCAATGCTGTCGGGCGCTTCTACGGGAGTGCCCGCATGACCGACACGCGTATCAGCAACGACCGCGCCAACAGCGATCGGGCCACCGATCGGGCCGACAAGAACCGCGCCGCGATCGACGCCGCCGACAAGGCCTCCAACTATGAATGGGGCTTCAGCAGCGACATCGAGCAGGACTTCGCGCCGAAGGGCCTGAGCGAGGACACCGTCCGCTTCATTTCCGCCAAGAAGAACGAGCCCGAATGGATGCTCGAATGGCGGCTGAAGGCCTATCGCCACTGGCTGACGATGACGCCGCCCGACTGGGCGAAGCTCAACGTCCCGCCGATCGATTATCAGGACGCCTATTATTACGCCGAGCCCAAGGCGAAGAAGACGCTCGGCTCGCTCGACGAGGTCGATCCCGAGATCCTGCGCGTCTACGAGAAGCTCGGCATCCCGATCGAGGAGCAGAAGGTTCTCGCCGGGGTCGAGGGCAGCCGCAAGATCGCCGTCGACGCGGTATTCGATTCGGTTTCGGTCGCCACCACCTTCCGCGCCGAGCTGGAACGGGCGGGGGTCATCTTCCGCTCGATCAGCGAAGCGATCCGCGAATATCCCGAGCATGTGAAGAAGTGGCTCGGCAAGATCGTGCCGATGCACGACAATTATTTCGCCACGCTCAATTGTGCGGTCTTCTCCGACGGCACCTTCGTCTACATTCCCGAGGGCGTGCGCTGCCCGATGGAGCTGAGCACCTATTTCCGCATCAACGCCGAGAATACCGGCCAGTTCGAGCGCACGCTGATCGTCGCCGACAAGGGCAGCCATGTCTCCTATCTGGAGGGCTGCACCGCGCCGATGCGCGACGAGAACCAGCTCCACGCCGCCGTGGTCGAGCTGGTCGCGCTCGACGATGCCGAGATCAAATATTCGACCGTCCAGAACTGGTATCCGGGCGACGCCGAGGGCAAGGGCGGGATCTACAATTTCGTCACCAAGCGCGCGCTGTGCCAGGGCAAGAACTCGAAAGTGAGCTGGACCCAGGTCGAGACCGGCAGCGCGATCACCTGGAAATATCCGAGCTGCGTGCTCGCGGGCGAAAACAGCGTCGGCGAATTCTATTCGGTCGCGGTCACCAACAACCGCCAGCAGGCCGACACCGGCACCAAGATGATCCACCTCGGCAAGAACAGCCGCTCGACGATCGTCTCGAAGGGCATTTCGGCGGGCCGCAGCGACAACACCTATCGCGGCCTCGTCCGCGTCGCGCCGACCGCCGAGGGCGCGCGCAACTTCACCCAGTGCGACAGCCTGCTGCTGGGCGATCGGTGCGGCGCGCACACCATCCCCTATATCGAGGTGAAGAACCCCTCGGCGCAGATCGAGCATGAGGCGACCACCTCGAAGATCAGCGACGACCAGCTCTTCTACGCAATGTCGCGCGGTCTCGATCAGGAAGCCTCGATCGCGCTGATCGTCAACGGCTTCGCCAAGGAGGTGCTTCAGCAGCTCCCGATGGAGTTCGCAGTCGAAGCGCAGAAGCTGCTGGGGATAAGCCTGGAGGGCTCGGTTGGCTGATCTCTCACCTCGAGACCAAGATCGCCGCCTGGACTCCCCTCCCCTTCAGGGGAGGGGCCGGGGGTGGGGGCTGCCCGCTGGTCGTATCGACGTCCTGAACGGGCGCGCTAGAGCCATGCGCCGCGAACCGACAGGACCGGAAATCCGGCTATGGGGTGCTTTGTCCCGTTCCCAGCTCAGCGGCTTCAAGTTCCGCCGACAAACCGTGATCGGCTCCTTCATTACCGACTTCCTGTGCCCACAGAAGGCGCTGATCGTGGAAGTCGATGGCGACACCCACGATATCGAAGCAGACCGCCGCCGCGATCTGGCGCTCCGGTCGCTCGGTTTCAGCGTGCTGCACGTGACCAATATCGATGTGATGCAAAATCTCGGTGGAGTTTGCGGAGCGATCCTCAGCGCGCTTGAACAAGCGCCGGATCGCTGGGCGAGCCCCCACCCCAACCCCTCCCCTGAAGGAGAGGGGCTTCAACAGGATGACCATGCTCAAGATTGAAAACCTCCACGCCGAAATCGACGGCAAGGCGATCCTCAAGGGGCTGACCCTGACGATCAATCCGGGCGAGATCCATGCGATCATGGGGCCGAACGGCGCGGGCAAGTCGACGCTCTCCTATGTGCTGAGCGGCCGGCCCGGCTATGAGGTCACCGAGGGCAGCGCAACCTTCGAGGGCGAGGATTTGCTCGACAAGGCGCCGCATGAGCGCGCCGCCGCCGGGCTGTTCCTGGGCTTCCAGTACCCGGTCGAGATTCCCGGCGTGTCGAACGTCCAGTTCCTGCGCGAGGCGCTCAACGCCCAGCGCCGGCTGCGCGGCGAGGAGCCGCTGTCGGGCGGCGATTTCCTCAAGCGCGCGAGAGCCCAGGCCGACGCGCTCGGGCTCAGCATGGACATGCTCAAGCGGCCGGTGAACGTCGGCTTTTCGGGCGGCGAGAAGAAGCGCAACGAGATGGTGCAGATGGGGATCATCGATCCCAAGCTGGCGATCCTCGACGAGACCGACAGCGGCCTCGACATCGACGCCCTGCGCACCATCGGCGGTGGCATCAACACGATCATGCGCAAGCCCGACAAGGCGGTGCTGCTGATCACCCATTATCAGCGCCTGCTCGATTATGTGAAACCCGACTTCGTCCATGTCCTGGCCGCGGGCCGCATCGTCCGCACCGGCGGCGCCGAGCTCGCCCACGAGCTCGAGCGCGAAGGCTATGGAGCAATCGCGGCGTGAGCCTGACGCTCCCATCCACCCGCGACGAATCCTGGCGCTGGTCCGACCTTTCGGGCCTCGACGCGCTCGCCGTAGCACCCGCTACAGGCACGACGCGCGGGCTCGATTCCCACTGGATCGGCACCGACGCCGCGGGTGGCCCGCGCCTCCTGTTCGTCGACGGCAGCTTCGACGACGAGCATAGCCGGCCCGGCCCGGTCGCGGTCGGCCTGACCGAGGCGCGGTCGGACCATCCGCTGGCGAAGCTCGCGACCGCGCCCGGCTGGACGCTGACCGTCGGCCCGGACGGCGCGACCCCGCCCGGCCCGATCGAGATCGTCCATATCGCGACCGGCGGCGCCAGCCATGTTCCCGCGCGGATCGTCCTGGCCGAGGGCGCCCAGGCGAGCATCGTCGAAACCTATGTCGGCGACGGCTGGGCGAACCGCCTCACCACGATCGACCTCGGCCGCTCGGCCCGGCTGATGCGCGCGATCCGGATCATCCAGGATTCGGGCTTCACCTCGCTGCGCGACGAAGCACGGCTGGACGCGGGCGCGAGCCTCGTCACCACCCTCTTCGCCGGCGGGGAGGGCAGCAGCCGTCTCGACGCCGCCATCACCCTCGACGGCCCCGGCGCCTTCGCCGAACATGGCGGCGCGCTGCTCGCCCGCGACAGCCAGCGCCACGATGCTGCAGTCGTCGTCCGCCACGCCCAGCCCGAAGGCACCAGCCGCCAGCTGTGGCGCGCCGTCGCCGACGACAAGGCGACCGCGAGCATGGCCGCACGGGTCGAGGTGGCGCGCGACGCCCAGAGGACCGACGGCGAGCAGAGCCTGCGCGGGCTGATGCTCAAGCGCACCGCGACGATCAACCTGAAGCCCGAGCTCGAGATCTTCGCCGACGACGTGAAGTGCGCGCATGGCGCCACGGTCGGCGAGCTCGATGCGCAGGCGCTGTTCTACATGACCTCGCGCGGGATTACCCCCGATCGCGCCAGGGCGTTGCTGACCCAGGCGTTCATCGCCGACGCGTTGTCGCGGATCGGCGAGGAAGCGGTGCGCGATGCCTTCCAGGCCGAAGCCGAACGCTGGCTGGAGAGCCGGTCATGAGCACTATGATCGACATCGCGCAGACCAGCCGCCGCGCCGACTTCCCGGCGATTCCGGACGGCTGGCACTATCTCGACACCGCCGCGACGTCGCAGAAGCCGCAAGCGGTGATCGACGCGATCGACCAGGCCTATGGCCGCGACTATGCGACCGTCCACCGCGGCGTCTATCGCCGCTCGGCCGACATGACGATCGCCTATGAAGCCGCGCGCCAGCGGGTCGCCCGCTTCCTCAACGCCCGCTCGTCCGACGAGATCGTCTTCGTTCGCGGCGCGACCGAGGCGATCAACCTCGTCGCGCAGAGCTGGGGCATCGCCAATCTCAAGGCCGGCGACCGCATCCTGCTGTCGCAGCTCGAGCATCATTCGAACATCGTCCCCTGGCAGCTGATCCAGGAGCGCACCGGGATCGAGATCGACGTCTGCCCGCTTACCGCCGACGGCAAGATCGATCTCGCCGCGGCCGAGACGATGCTGACCGAGCGGCACAAGCTGGTCGCGCTCGCCCATGTCTCCAACGTGCTCGGCTCGCTGCTCGATGCGAAGCGCGCGACCGAACTGGCGCATGCGGTCGGCGCGAAGATCCTGATCGACGGGTGCCAGGCGGTTGCGCGCATCGCGGTCGACGTCGCTGACATCGGCTGCGACTTCTACGTCTTCTCGGGACACAAGCTCTATGGGCCGACCGGCATCGGCGCGCTCTGGGCGAAGGGCGATCTGCTCGGCGCGATGCCACCGTGGCAGGGCGGCGGTTCGATGATCGACAGGGTCACCTTCGCGCAAACGACCTGGGCGCCCGCGCCGCAGCGGTTCGAGGCGGGAACGCCGAACATCGTCGGCGCGCTCGGCCTGCATGCCGCGATCGACTATGTCGACGCGATCGGCCTGCCCTTCATCCATGCGCATGAAACCGCGCTGGTCGCCAGCGCCCGCTCGGCCCTGTCGGCGATCAACAGCGTGCGGCTGTTCGGTCCTGCGGATTCGGCGGGCATCGTCTCCTTCGCGATCGAGGGGGTGCATCCGCACGACATCGGCACCATATTGGATGAAGAAGGGGTGGCGATCAGGGCCGGGCATCACTGCGCCCAGCCCCTGATGGAGCATCTCGACGTTCCAGCCACCGCGCGGGCGAGCTTCGGCATCTACAATGACGAAGACGACGTGGCCGCGCTGGTGCGGGGAATCGAACGAGTGACGCGGATTTTCGGATGATACCAATGGATGATCGAAACGAACCGATGAGCGAAACGGCGAAGATCCTGGTCGAGGAAGTGGACGCCGTGGCGCCCCCGCCCAAGGCGCGTGTCGACATGGCCGACATCGGCGACGATGGCGGTGCGGCCGAGACCGTGGCGACCGAGCGCAAGCCCGATTATCTCGACGGCTTCCTGTCGCAGAAACCTGCCGAAGCGACAGCGGGCGAACCCGGCGGCGACGTTTATGAAGGCGTGATCACCGCGCTCAAGGAAATCTACGATCCGGAAATCCCGGTGAACATCTACGAACTCGGCCTGATCTACGGCGTCGATGTCACCGCCGACAACCATGTCGTGGTGACGATGACGCTGACCACGCCGCACTGCCCGGTCGCCGAATCGATGCCGGGCGAGGTCGAGCTCCGGGTCGGCGCGGTGCCCGGGGTCGGATCGGCCGAGGTCAACCTGATCTGGGATCCGCCATGGGATCCCGCCAAGATGTCGGACGAAGCCAAGCTCGAACTGGGAATGTTGTGATGAGCGACGTGAAGACCACTGCCCGCCCCCGCCCCGCCGCGCTGACGCTGACCGCGTCGGCCGACGCGCGGATCGCCAAGCTGATGGCCGTGGCGCCCGAGGGCTCGATCGGCGTCAAGCTGTCGACCCCGCGCCGCGGCTGCTCGGGCCTCGCCTATTCGGTCGACTATGTCACCGAGGCCGACCCGTTCGACGAGAAGATCGAGACCCCCGGCGGCACCTTCTACGTCGATGGCGGATCGATCCTCTATCTGATCGGCTCGACGATGGACTGGGTCGAGGACGACTTCACCGCGGGCTTCGTCTTCGCCAACCCCAATGCCAAGGGCAGCTGCGGCTGCGGCGAGAGCTTCACGGTCTGAGGACGGAGCCGCAAGCGTTTCCAGCTCTCCTCCGTCATTCCAGCGCAGGCTGGAATCTCGGGAGACGAGCGACTGCCCAATTCTCGTGAGATGCCAGCCTGCGCTGGCATGACGGGTTCCAGAGCAGAGAGCACGCCCCCGGTTGCCTGCTCGCCGTCGACATGACCCCGCTTGACAGCGGTTGCACCCGTCACCCCCAGCCGCTACTCGCCCGGCCATGCTTGCCGCGCTCGAT
This sequence comes from Pseudomonadota bacterium, assembly GCA_040387595.1. GTDB lineage: Bacteria > Pseudomonadota > Alphaproteobacteria > Sphingomonadales > Sphingomonadaceae > Rhizorhabdus. Next base: position 33,607 of record JAZKDN010000031.1, on the reverse strand, counting down.
CATATCGATGCCTGGATCTTCGATCTGGACAACACGCTCTACCCGGCGTCGGTGGACCTGTTCGGGCTGATCGACGTGCGGATGGGGCTGTATGTCCAGCGTCTCCTGGGGGTCGACCCGGTCGAGGCGAAGCGCATCCAGAAGCAGATGTTCCGAGAGCACGGCACCACGCTGTCGGGCCTGATGCGCAGCCATGCGATCGAACCGCGCGAATTCCTCGATTTCGTCCACGATATCGAGATGGACGTGCTGGCCGAGGACAAAAGGCTGGTGAATGCCGTCGCGAAGCTGCCGGGCCGCAAGCTGATCTTCACCAATGGCGACGCCGACTATGCGGGCCGGGTGCTGGAACGGCTCGGCCTGTCGAAGAGCTTCGAGGCGATCCACGACATCCATGCCTGCGCCTATGAGCCCAAGCCGCAGGCGGCGAGCTATGCGTCGATGGTGAAGGCGTTCGGCATCGACCCGACGACCGCGCTGTTCGTCGAGGACATGGCCCGCAACCTGAAGCCCGCCAAGGCGATCGGCATGACCACCGTCTGGGTGAACAACGGCTCCGAGCTCGGCAACCACGATGCCGATGCGAGCTTCATCGATTATGAGATCGAGGACGTCGGCCAGTGGCTCGACGAACTGACTTCGACCGACTGACCTCACGAATCCACAAGGGAACGGGAATGAGCGACAATCTGCAGACGGTGATCGAAAAGGCCTGGGACGAGCGCGACGGCATCGGCTTTACGACCAAGGGCGAAGTCCGCGACGCGGTCGAGACCGCGCTGGGCCTGCTCGATTCGGGCGAACGCCGCGTCGCCGAGAAGGGCGCCGAAGGCTGGACCGTCAACCAGTGGCTCAAGAAAGCCGTCCTGCTCTCCTTCCGCCTCAACGACATGGAGCTGATCCCCGGCGCGCCCGGCGGCGCGAGCTGGTGGGACAAGGTCCCGTCGAAGTTCGCCGGCTGGGGCGAGGCCGAGTTCCGCTCGGCCGGCTTCCGCGCGGTGCCCGGATCGATCGTCCGCCGCGGCGCGCACATCGCCAAGGGCGCGGTGCTGATGCCGAGCTTCGTCAACCTCGGCGCCTTCGTCGACGAGGGCACGATGGTCGACACCTGGACGACGGTCGGCAGCTGCGCGCAGATCGGCAAGAACGTCCACCTGTCGGGCGGCGTCGGCATCGGCGGCGTGCTCGAGCCGCTGCAGGCGGGCCCGGTGGTGATCGAGGACAATTGCTTCATCGGCGCCCGCTCCGAAGTCGCCGAAGGCGTGATCGTCGAGGAGGGCGCGGTGCTGTCGATGGGCGTCTATCTGGGCGCGTCGACCAAGATCGTCGACCGCGCGACCGGAGAGGTCTTCATCGGCCGCGTGCCGAGCTATGCGGTGGTCGTGCCCGGCACGCTGCCCGGCAAGGACGGTGGACCCGGCCTCTATTGCGCGGTGATCGTCAAGCGGGTCGATGCGCAGACGCGGTCGAAGACCGGCATCAACGAACTGCTCCGCGACTGAGATTTCCGCGCGCCGCACCGCCCCCGAAACGGGCGGGTGCGGCGCGCGATTCCGCCCGGATCGTGGCGGCGTCCCCCGGCTCGCAACCGCGCCGGGGTGGACTTTTGCGCGCATCGCCCGTATATAGGTCGCGCTAAAGTCGCCTGCTGTGGACGCGTTGCCCCTTTTGGGGGTCCTCTTTCCTCTCACGCTTCCTGGCTCCGACGGCACACTGTCGTTCGGAAACCCCTGTTTCGTGAAGGAAACATCCCATGCCAATCGGCACCGTCAAATTCTTCAATTCCGACAAGGGCTATGGCTTCATCGCCGCCGAAGACGGTTCGGGCGATAGCTTCGTCCACATCACTGCCGTCGAGCGCGCCGGAATGGCCACGCTCAACAAGGACCAGCGCGTCAGCTACGAGCTCGAAACCGATCGCCGTGGCAAGCAGGCCGCAGTGAATCTGCAGCCGGCCTGATCGTGGCTAAAGAGGACCTGATGGTCCTCGAGGGGATGATCGAGGAAGTTCTGCCTGACGGCCGCTTCCGTGTCCTTCTGGAAAACGGTCATCGCCTCGTTGCCTATACAGCAGGAAAGATGCGGCGCTTCCGCATCCGCTCCGTCGCGGGCGACCGCGTGCAGGTAGAGATGACGCCCTATGATCTCGACAAGGGCCGAATCATCTTCCGCGAACGCACGCCGGGCGCAGGACCAGGCGGCAGACAGCGCCGCTGACCTCAATCATCGCAGGCCCGCGCAGCGATTCGCGGCCTGCGACACCAACCCGGTGGGCGCGCTGTCGTGCGCCCACCCCATCCGGAGAATCGTCGATGTCGGCCACCAGCGAATTTTATATGACACAGGCGGAATCCTGTGCACGTGAAGCCGAAGCCGCCGTCCTCGACAATGTCCGCGACCGGTGCCGCCGGTCGGAGCAATCCTGGCGCGCCATGGCCGAGAAGCTGCAGCGCGCCGAGGTCATGCGTGACCGCCAGGCCGCCGACAAGGCCGCCCGGATCGAGTCCGAGGCCGAAGCCGAGTCGGACGCCTTTGACGACGAGATCGTTGCCGAAGCCGCCCACGGCTAGAAGCTGGCCATTCGCGGAAGATATGCTCTGCCTGTCTTCCGCCCACGCCCCTTGCATGACGGGCCATCCGTCTGCGCATCACCATTGTTTCTGTCGGATCAGCCGTTAAGCTCTCGCTTTCGACGGGGGATTACATGCGCGCAGAAGGCATTATCGGCGGAGGGCTGGTCCTGGCGCTTTGCGGCGGGATATGGCTTTGGGCCTCCCCGTCCTACCGGGTCTATTCACAGGAGATGTCCGGGAAGGCTGAGCTCGCTGAGGCCCAATCGTCGCGACAAGTGGCGATTCTTGAAGCCAAGGCGAAGCTAGAAAGCGCGAAGATGCTCGCAGATGCCGAGGTCATCCGCGCGGAGGGCGCGGCCCGCGCCAACCGCATCCTGCAGAACAGCCTCGGCGGCCCGGAAGGCTATCTTCGCTACCTGCAGATCCAGGCCCTCGACGCGAAGGACGCGTCGTTGATCTACGTCCCGACCGAAGCCGGGTTGCCGATGACCGAATCCGGGCGCCTGCGGCCCGCCGATCCACCCCAACCCTAAGCCTTCGTCAGACCCTCAGCCCATGCCGATCAGGGTGCCGGCGCCACGCTTGGTGAACGCTTCGATCAGCATCGCGTGGGGCACGCGACCGTCGAGGATGACCGCCGCATCGACCCCGCCCTCGACCGCATCGACGCAGGTCTCGAGCTTCGGGATCATGCCGCCCTTGATCGTGCCTTCCTCGCGCAGCACCGCGATCTGCCGCGGGCTGAGATCGCGGATCAGCTGCTTGTCCTTGTCGAGCACGCCGGCGACGTCGGTCAGCAGGAACAGCCGCGCCGCGCCCAGCGCGATCGCGATCGCACCCGCCATCGTGTCGGCGTTGACATTATAGGTGTAGCCATCGGCGCCGATCGCGATCGGCGCGATCACCGGGATCATGCCCGCCTTCGAAATCGTGTCGATCACCCGGCGATCGATATCGGCCGGCTCGCCGACGAAGCCGAGGTCGACCGCCCGCTCGATATTGCTCTCGGGATCGCGCTGGGTGCGCTTGACCTTCTCGGCGACGACCATCCGGCCGTCCTTGCCCGACAGGCCGACCGCGCGCCCCCCCGCCTGCGAGATCCAGGAGACGATCTCCTTGTTGATCGACCCGCACAGCACCATCTCGGCGATCTTGGCGGTCTCGGCATCGGTCACCCGCAGCCCGTCGATGAAGCTGCTCTCGACGCCCAGCGTCTTGAGCATCTTGCCGATCTGCGGCCCGCCGCCGTGGACGACCACCGGGTTGATCCCGACCGCCTTGAGCAGGACGATATCCTCGGCGAAGTCGCTCGCGGCTTCGGGGTCGCCCATCGCATGGCCGCCATATTTGACCACGAAGGTCTCGCCCGCATAGCGCTGCATATAGGGCAGCGCCTCGACGAGGGTCTCGGCCTTGGTGAGGAGGATCGGGTCGGGGCTGTGATCGGTCGACATGGCGCGCCCTTAGCGGACGCGGGCCGCTTGATAAAGCATCGCGTTCACGGGAATGTCTTGTGGGGGCACGGTCTCCCTTATCTCCGCGCCCTCACACGTCATTCCGGCGAAGGCCGGAATCCCGGGAGGCTTTTGCGGCGAGCCTGTCTCCTCACCGCCCGAGACTCCGGCCTACGCCGGAGTGACGATTGTTCGGGAGAGGTGGGTGGCGGTCAGCCGCGGGCGTCCACCCGGCGTCCCCACGCCACGAAGGCGGTGATCAGCGGCGGCACCAGGATGATCGACAGCACGACTTTCGTGACCATCTGCCCGCCCATCAGGCCGAGAATCTCGCGCTCGCCGTAGAAGCTGATGGTGATGAACAGCACCGTGTCGAAGATCTGGCTGACGATGCTGGCGATCATGCCGCGCAGCCACACGAAGCGGCCGGCGCCGCTGCCCTTGAGCTTGTCGAAGATCAGCACGTTGAGCGTCTGCGACAGGCCGTAGGAGATCAGCCCGGCGATCATCATCCGCGCGCCCTGGCCGACGACGATCGGGAAGGCGTCGATCGCGGGCGGATACATGCCGGGATCGGTGGGCAGCGCCAGCACCAGCCGGATCAGCACGGCCGAGGCGATCAGCGGCAGGAATCCCCAGCGGACCAGGGCGTCGGCGGCGGCGCGGCCGTGCAGCTCGGCGACCGCGCTCGCCATCACCACCAGCAGCAGGAAGGCGAAGATCCCCGCTTCGACCGCAAGCGGGCCGAGCGCGACCTGCTTCACGCCGAGCACCCCCGCGATGCAGACCATGCCGCCGTAGAAGATCGACAGGATGAAGAGCGAACGGGTCAGAACCGGTGCCGCGGCGGGCGGGGGGGAAGCGTCCATGAGCGGGGTGCTACCGGCTTTATCGCGCCAGCGAAAGAGCGCTTGACCGCGCCCCGCGCCGCGCCATGGTGGGGCTTTCGCGCGGCTGGGACAGATATCCGGATGACGAAGTGGTTGACCGGCCTGGCCGGTATTGCGCTGATCCTGCTCGTCGCGGTGGCGCTGTCGTCCGATCGCAAGGCGATCCGTCTCCGGGTGGTCGGCGCGGCCTTCGCGCTCCAGGCGGCGATCGCGGTGCTCGTCCTCTACGTGCCGCTGGGCCGGACCGTGCTCGCCGGACTGTCGGCGGGGGTGTCGAACCTGCTCGGCTACGCCCAGGCCGGCACCAATTTCCTGTTCGGGTCGCTGGTGAAACCCGAGATCGGCGGCGCGAGCTTCGCACTGGCGGCGCTGCCGGTGATCATCTTCTTCGCCTCGCTCGTCTCGATCCTCTATTATCTCGGCATCATGCAGGCGGTGATCCGCTGGGTCGGCGGGGCGATCGAGAAGGTCACCGGCGTCTCCAAGGTCGAATCGCTGTGCGCGGCGGCGAACATCTTCGTCGGGCAGAGCGAATCGCCGCTCGTCATCCGGCCCTATCTCGCCGGGCTCGCCCCGCACCAGATGTTCGCGGTGATGACCACCGGCATGGCGGGCGTCGCCGGCACCATCCTGGCCGCCTATGCCGCGATGGGGATCAGCATCGACCTGTTGCTCGCCGCCAGCTTCATGGCCGCACCCGGCGGGTTGCTGATGGCCAAGATCATCATGCCCGATCCGCGCACGCCCGAGGGGGAGCTGCCGCTGGGCGACGATCCGACCGAGGAAGCGATCGTCATCGCCGAGGCGCACGAGGCCGAAGATCGCCCGGCCAATATCATCATGGCCGCATCGCAGGGCGCGCAGACCGGCGTGCGGATCGCGGTCGCGGTCGGCGCGATGGTGCTGTCCTTCGTCGCGCTGGTCGCGCTCGCCAACGGACTGCTCGGCGGCGTCGGCGGCTGGTTCGGCTATCCCGACCTCAGCTTCCAGCAGCTGCTCGGCTTCGTCTTCGCCCCGATCATGGTCCTGCTCAACGTCCCCTGGGCCGAGGCGCAGGTGGCCGGCGGGCTGTTCGGCGAGAAGATCGTCCTCAACGAGTTCGTCGCCTATATCCATCTCGGCCAGATCAAGGCGACGCTGAGCGCCCACAGCGCCGCCGTCATCACCTTCGCACTGTGCGGCTTCGCCAATTTCTCCTCGATCGCGATCCAGATGGCGTCGGCGGGCAGCCTTGCGCCGAACCAGCGGCCGGTGATCGCCCGGCTCGGGATCAAGGCGCTGATCGCGGGCAGCCTCGCCAATCTGATGTCGGCGGCGCTGGCGGGGCTGTTGCTGCCGTTCTGACGACGCGCCGAACCTGGCGGCTGTCGCGAATGGGATGATGGTTTCCCTCAAATGAGGATCGTCATCCTGAACTTGTTTCAGGATCCACCAGGCCGCTCAGACGGACCCGGAGAGCATAGCGGCCGCTACCGAAGGAGCCTCAGAGTTCTGGTCCGGCCTGCCGGTGGATGCTGAAACGAGTTCAGCATGACGTTGAAAGTAAAGGGCAAATACGCAAAGGACCGAGAACTGTAGCACCCGCTACGCCGCCTTCATCGCCCGCTGGCGGCGGCGCTGGATCGACGATCCCAGGCCGATCGCCTCGCGATATTTGGCGACGGTGCGGCGGGCGAGGTCGAAGCCCTTGTCCTTGAGCAGTTCGACGAGCTTGTCGTCGGACAGGATGTCGTCGCCCTCGGCGGCGATCAGCTTGGCGATCTGGCTCTTCACCGCCTCGGCGGAAACATTGTCGCCGCCGTCGGCCGCCGCGACCCCGCTGGTGAAGAAATATTTGAGCTCGTGCAGGCCGCGCTCGCACATCAGATATTTGTTCGACGTCACCCGGCTGACGGTCGATTCGTGCATGCCGATCGCGTCGGCCACCGCCTTCAGGGTGAGCGGACGGAGATGCTCGACGCCGTTGAGGAAGAAGGCCTCCTGCTGCTTGACGATCTCGCGCGAGACCCGGACGATCGTCCGTGCGCGCTGGTCGAGCGCCTTGACCAGCCAGTTGGCCGAGGCGAGGCATTCGCCGAGCCAGGCCTTGCTGCTCTTGTCCTGCGGGCCGTGCGACAGTTCGGCATAATAAGCGCGGTTGACGATCAGCCGCGGCAAGGTCGCCGAATTGAGCTCGATCGACCAGCCGTCGCCGGTGCGGCGGATGAAGATGTCGGGGGTGACCGGCGCCGCCGGCTCGCCGCCGAAGCGCAGGCCGGGCTTGGGATCATAGGCGCGCAGCTCGCGGATCATGTCCGCCATGTCTTCCTCGTCGACCCCGCACAGCCGGCGCAGCTGCGGGATCGCACCGCGCGCGAGCAGGTCGAGATTGTCGATCAGCCGGGCCATCGCCGGATCGTAGCGATCGGCCTCCTTCGCCTGGATCGCGATGCATTCGGCAAGCGAGCGGGCGCCCACGCCGCTGGGATCGAACGTCTGGATCACGCCGAGCACCCGCTCGACATGGAACAGCGGCACATCGAGCGCCTGGGCGATCTCGAAGGTCTGCCCCTCGAAATAGCCGGCCTCGTCGATCAGATCGATCAACCGCGCGGCGATGGCGTTATCGAACCCCTCGAGCAGTTCGCCCGCCTGCGCGGTGAGATGGTCGTGGAGCGACAGCGTCGCGGTGGCATAGTCGTCGAGGTCGCGCACCTCGCCCGATCCGCCGTCGCCCACGCCGTCGAGCCCGGGCCCTTCCGGCCCGCGCAGGCTGTCGGTCGCGCTGTCATGATGGAAGGTCTCGGCGTCGTAATCGACGTCGAGCGGGGCATCGGCGATCGCGTCGCCCGCCTCGACCAGCCGATCGGCGGTCGGCCCGTCATCGTCGAAGCCGTCGCTGCGCTGGCCGTCCTCGTCGAAGCGTTCGTCGGCCACGGACTCGGCCTCGCGATCGGGTTCGCCGGCGCCCCCTTCGAGCAGCGGGTTCTTCTCGATCTCCTCGGCGATGAAGGCTTCAACTTCGAGGTTGGACAGCGCCAGCAGCTTGATCGCCTGCTGAAGCTGCGGCGTCATGACCAGCGACTGGCTCTGCCGGAGATCGAGGCGGGGACCCAAAGCCATATCTAAGCGGTCCCCCTTCCCCCTGCGTCATGCTGAACTTGTTTCAGCATCCACCAGGATATTGAGGCTAAACGAGTGCCTCTCGCGAAGAGCTTCCCGCGAGAACCCGTAGACCGGGATATGTCGGCCGGTGGATGCTGAAACGAGTTCAGCATGACGGCTGATGAATGAGCCTGATTAGGAGCGCCTCGCTGCATCGCGCTTAGAGCGAGAATCCCTCGCCCAGGTACAGGCGCCGCACGTTCGGATCGGCGACGAGTGCCTCCGGGCTGCCCTGGAACAGCACCTTGCCATCATAGATGATGCAGGCGCGGTCGACGATGTCGAGCGTCTCGCGGACGTTGTGATCGGTGATCAGCACGCCGATGTCGCGGCTCTTGAGATCGCGGACCAGTTCGCGGATGTCGGAAATCGAGATGGGATCGATGCCGGCAAAGGGTTCGTCGAGCAGCATGATCGACGGGTCGGCGGCGAGCGCGCGGGCAATCTCGCAGCGGCGGCGTTCGCCGCCCGACAGCGACATCGCCGCCGAATCGCGCAGATGCTCGAGGTGGAATTCGCCAAGCAGCGCGTCGAGGCGCTGGAGGCGCTGCGTCTTGTCCGGCTCGACCAGTTCGAGCACGGCCATGATGTTCTGGCTGACCGTCAGGCCGCGAAAGATCGAGGTTTCCTGCGGCAGATAGCCCAGGCCGAGGATCGCGCGGCGGTACATCGGCAAGGTGGTGATATCGTCGCCGTCGAGCAGGATGCGGCCGGCATCGGGACGGACGAGGCCCATCACCGAATAGAAGCAGGTCGTCTTGCCGGCGCCGTTCGGCCCGAGCAGGCCGACGACCTCGCCGCGCGCGACATCGAGCGAGATGTCGGTCAGCACCTGCCGCTTGTCGTAGGTCTTGGCGATCGAAACGACCGAGAGTCCGCGCACGACACCGACGCCTTCGGGACCGGCAGGACGTTCGAGCGTGGCACTATCGTTCATGGCAGGGTCGTCCCGGCGATCTGTTTTCAGGCGTGTTGATTAGCGAAGCCGGGCGGCGATGGAAACTGGCAAGCTTCATGCATGCCATTTTTGCGGGCGGCGAGTTGCCGAAATGCGACGGTCCGCCTTTGATCGGCCGGCTCGCGGCGGATCAGTTCTTGCCCGGAGCGCCGGTGGTGCGCGGCGGAGGGTTGAACCGGCCGGTCACCCGGCCACCGCCCGATCCGCCGCCGTCGAGCGACGCGGCGCCGCTGTTCATGTTGAGCACCAGGCGATTGCCGCGCGTCTCGCCCTTGCCGGCGCGGGCGATGACGACATTGCCGATCATCGTGACCAGCCGAGTGCGCAGGTCGTAGATCGCATATTGCGAACGCGCATTTTCGGTCGCGGTGGTCAGCACGACCCCGCCCGAGGCGTCCATTCGGGTCACTTCGGTCTGGGCGGCCGAATTATAGGCGATCGTCAGCCGGGCCGAGCGCAGCCGCATGTCGCCCTGTTTGACGTCGACATTGCCGGTGAGCACCGCGCGGTCGGCGCGGTCCTGCAGCTCGATGCGATCGGCGGCGAAATCGACCGGTGCGTTCGAATCATGCTTTTTCAGCGAATTGACGGTCTGCGCGCCGGCCATGGCCGTGGTTCCGGCCAGCAGCAGGACGAGCAGCGACTTCGCCATCACCGCACGCTTCATCACGCTCATTCTCCGACCTTCGCAGCGACTCTCGCCCCGGCCTGGGGCTTCGGCGTTGCCTTGGCCTGTCGCTGGTCGATATGCAAGCGGGCTCGGCCTTCGAGCACGACGACGCGCGTGTTGAGATCGGCGGTGAAGCGGTCGCTGGAGAAGGTGCCGATGTTCATTCGGCCATCGACCGGGCCCTCGCTGGCGACCTTGCGGGTCTTCAGGTCGATGCCGACGTCGCGGGTCTCGATATTGTAGCCGTCGGCCGAGCGCAGATGGACCGGGCCGTCGATCGCCACCTTCTCGCTGTCCATGTCGTAGCGGCCGGTATTGGCGACGATTCGCGCCGGCCCCTCGGGCAGCTGGATCTCGGCCGCGAGCTTCTGCATCCGCACCACCGGATCGCTCGAGCTGGTCTGCACCGCCGAACCCGCCGTCAGGTCGAACGCCTGCCCCTTCGAATCCTGGCCGCGATAGGTGGCCGTCGTCACACGCATCCGCTCACGCGCCACTTCGACCCGGTCCTTCGACAGGACGAAGCTGATGTCGCTACCGACAGTCAACGGCGCGAGGGCGAGCAGCACGACGAGCACGGCGATCGCGATCGGCAGCACGAGCCGCAGGATCGAGATCAGGCGATCGTGATTGCTGCCACTGGCGGCCCAGATCTGGCGCTGGCTGCGGACAGTGTCGGCGAGTTCGGACATGCCCTCTCCTTATATCAAACCGGCACCGGCGGGAATCCGATAAGCCAAGCTGCGTTCCCCTCCCTACGTCATTCTCGCGAAAGCGGGAATCCACGGGTAGGGGAACAGGAGGCTCTTGTGGACCGCCGTCCATGGATTCCCGCTTTCGCGGGAATGACGGAAGAATCCGCGTCAGATATGCGCGAAGATGTCGATCTCGGGCCAGCCGGCAAGGTCGAGCTCGGCGCGCGCCGGCAGGAAGTCGAAACAGGCCTGCGCGAGCGCGGTGCGTCCTTCGCGGGCGAGACGCTCGTCGAGGATGGTGCGCATCGCGTGGAGATAGCGAACGTCGGACGCCGCATAATCCTTCTGCGCTTCGGACAGGTCGGGGGCGCCCCAGTCGGACGACTGCTGCTGCTTCGACACTTCCTGGCCGAGCAGCTCGCGGACGAGTTCCTTCAGTCCGTGGCGGTCGGTATAGGTGCGGATCAGGCGCGATGCGGTCTTGGTGCAATAGGCCGGGGCGGCCATCACCCCGATATAATGCTTGATCGCCGCAAGGTCGAACCGGGCGAAATGGTAGAGCTTCAGCCGCTCCGGATCGGCGAGCACCGCCCGCAGGTTGGGCGCCGCATAATCGCTGCCCGGCGCGAAGCGGACGAGATGCTCGTCACCGCCGCCATCCGAGATCTGGACGAGGCAGAGCCGGTCCCGCGGGGTGATGAGCCCCATGGTTTCGGTGTCGATCGCAACCGGGCCGGGGCGAAGCGCATCGGCGGGAAGGTCTTCCTGATGGAGATAGACTGTCATCGCGCTGCCATAAGGCGCGGCGGGACGGAGGGCAATTCATTATGCCCGCCCGCATCCGCCGCGCGCGTCCGGGATCAATCGGTCACCGCGCCTTCTTCAGCCGGGCGTTGCGCTGGACCATGTTGAGCGCCTCGACCCCTGCCGAGAACGCCATGGCGGCGTAGATATAGCCCTTCGGCACGTGCACGCCGAAACCCTCGGCGATCAGCGTCATGCCGATCATGAACAGGAAGGCGAGCGCGAGCATCACGATCGTCGGGTTCTTCTCGATGAAGCGCGACAGCGGTCCCGCCGCGAGCATCATCGCGCCCACCGCGGCGATCACCGCGACGAACATGATCGGAACATGTTCGGTCATGCCGACCGCAGTGATGATCGAATCGATCGAGAACACCAGGTCGAGCAGGATGATCTGGACGATCGCCGCGCCGAAACCGAGCCTGACCGCCTTCGCGGCAGACAGGCCGTCGGTGGCTTCATGATCGACGCTGTCGTGGATTTCCTTCGTGGCCTTCCAGACGAGGAAGAGCCCGCCGGCGATCAGGATGATGTCGCGCCACGACAAGGGCTGGCCGAACAGGTTGAAGATCGGCTTCGTCAGGGTGACGATGAACGCGACCAGACCGAGCAGGACGAGCCGCAGGCCCAGCGCCAGGCCGATGCCGATCATGCGCGCCTTGGGCCGGTGCTCCTCGGGCAGGCGATTGGTCAGGATCGAAATGAAGATGAGATTGTCGATGCCGAGCACCACCTCCATGGTGAGGAGCGCGGCCAGAGCAGCCCAGTTGGCGGGATCGGCAAAGATGGCGACGATGTCTGACATGCTGTCCTTCGAAGTTCCCATGGCGGCTGCGCCATGTGTTGAAGCCTGCGTCCTGTAAGCGTTCCCTTTGCCGCGAATCGGGCGCGAGCATCAACAGCGATAAACGCGAATCGGTGGGAGGCGGAGCGGCCGCACCGTCATAAAACACGGTTACACGCTCATTCCGCCGGTCGATTCGACCCGATCAACGCGTTCAGCCGCGGTACAGCACCGCAAAACCGCTCGCCCATCGCGAATATTTGCTTTATGTCTTGTGCTTGGCGCGCCTGATTTGCGCGTGCCAGAGGGATGAAGAGCCAACGCCCGGCGCCTCATTCTTTCGACGCTTGGGGCGAGATTCGGGAAGAATTGCAAGGCATGGGTTTCGATAGAGGGAAGCGCGGTCCGCGCGGCGGCGGCAGGGACAAGCGCGACGGCTTCGGTGACGACAGTTACGGAAGCAGCTATGGCGGCGGTGGCTTCGGTGGCGGTGACCGCTTCGGCGGCGGTGGCGGCGGCGGTGATCGCTTCGGCGGCGGCGGCGGCGGTAACTTCGGTGGCGGCGATCGCTTCGGCGGCGGCGGCGGCGGCGGTTACGCCGGCGGTGGCGGCGGCTTCGGCGGCGGCGGCGGCGGTGGTTTCCGCGGCGGCGGCGGCGGTGGCGGTGGTCGCGGCGGCATGCCCGCCCAGGTCATCGGCGAAGGCAAAGGCGTCGTCAAATTCTTCAACGGCCAGAAGGGCTTTGGCTTCGTCGTTCGCGATGATGGCGGCGAGGATGTGTTCGTTCACATTTCCGCAGTCGAGCAGGCCGGCCTGACCGGTCTGGCCGAAGGTCAGCCGCTCGAGTTCACGCTCGTCGATCGCGGCGGCCGCATCTCGGCAACCGATCTGAAGATCGAGGGCGAACCGCTCCCGGTCGATGATCGCGGTCCGCGTCCGGCTCCCGGTGGTCCCGGCGGCGCGCCTGGCGGCGGTGCTGGTGGCGCCTCGCGGCAGCTGACCGGCGAGAAGGCGACCGGAACGGTCAAGTTCTTCAACGCGATGAAGGGCTTCGGCTTCATCCAGCGCGATGACGGACAGCCCGATGCGTTCGTCCACATCTCGGCCGTCGAACGGGCCGGCATGACCAACCTCAACGAAGGCGACCGGCTCGAGTTCGAGCTGGAGGTCGATCGTCGCGGCAAGTACGCGGCAGTGAACCTCACCCCGCTCAGCTGATCGGGGGCGAGAGCCTGACAGATTCGGCCCGGTATCCCCCGCGGATACCGGGCCTTTTCTTTGCCCGCCAACCGGCCGGACAGGCCGTCGGGCGGCGGACCGGTGCGACCAACGAACTGGACCCGCATCCTGCCCGGCGTTATGCCGCCCGGCGATGAGCAACAAGCTGACCGAGATCTGCGACGCCAAGCGTGCGCATGTCGCGCGCCGCAAGGCGGACACCTCCTTCGCGGACCTGACCGCGCGCGCCGCCGCCGCCGATGCCCCCCGCGGCTTCCGCGCGGCGCTCGATCGCAAGGTCGCCGCGGGCGGCTACGGCCTGATCGCGGAGATCAAGAAGGCGTCGCCGTCGAAAGGGCTGATCCGTCCCGACTTCGATCCCCCCGCCCATGCCCGCGCCTATGAGCAGGCCGGCGCGGCCTGCCTCTCGGTGCTGACCGACGTCCCCTATTTTCAGGGCGACGACGCCTATCTGGTCCAGGCGCGCGCCGCCTGCGCGCTGCCCGCGCTGCGCAAGGACTTCATGGTCGATCCGTGGCAGGTGACCGAGGCGCGCGCACTGGGCGCCGATGCGATCCTGATCATCGTCGCCGCGCTCGACGACGGACAGATGGCCGAGATCGAGGCCGCCGCGATCCACCATGGCATGGACGTGCTGGTCGAGGTCCACGACGCCGACGAGTTCGACCGCGCGCTGGCGCTCCGCTCGCGCCTGATCGGGGTGAACAACCGCGACCTGCGCGACTTCACCGTCGACTTCGCCCGCACCTATGAACTGGTCGGTCGCGCCCCCGAAGGCTGCACCTTCGTCGCCGAAAGCGGGCTGGGATCGAAGGCCGATCTCGACGCGATGGCCGCGCATGGCGTGCGCTGCTTCCTGGTCGGCGAGGCGCTGATGCGGCACGACGACGTCGCCGCCGCGACCCGCAAACTTCTTACCGGCCGATAAGCGATGGCTGGCACCGGCAAGCTCACCCATATCGACGCCGAGGGAGCCGCCCGCATGGTCGACGTGTCGGCCAAGGCCGAGACGAAGCGCGAGGCGATCGCCGAAGGCCGGATCCTGATCGGCGCGCCGGCGCTCGACGCGATCCGCGCCGGATCGGTCAAGAAGGGCGATGTCCTCGCCGTCGCGCGGGTCGCCGGGATCATGGCGGCGAAGAAGACCGCCGAGCTGATCCCGCTGTGTCACCCGCTGCCGATCTCGGGCGTCACGCTCGATCTGGTCATCGAGGCCGACGGCATCCGCGCCACCGCGACCGTCGTCACCACCTATACCACGGGCATCGAGATGGAGGCGCTGAGCGCGGTCACCGTCGCGCTGCTCACCGTCTACGACATGGCCAAGGCGCTCGACCGCGGGATGCGGATCGAGGGCGTCCGCCTGCTGTCCAAGACCGGCGGCAAGTCGGGCGACTGGACCGCGCAGGGATGAGCCTCATCCCGGTGTCCGAAGCGCTCGCGCGCATGCTCGCGCTCAGGCCATCGCTGGCCACCGAGACGGTCCCGCTGCTCGATGCCGCCGGACGCTATACCGCCAAGGACATTCTCGCCCGCCGCACCCAACCCGCTGCCGACCTGTCGGCGATGGACGGCTATGCGATCCGCTTCGCCGAACGGCCCGGCCCCTGGACGGTGGTCGGCGAGAGCGCGGCGGGCGGCGGCTTCGATCGCCCGCTTGCCCCCGGGGAAGCCGCCCGGATCTTCACCGGCGCCCCGCTGCCCGACGGGGCCGACGTCATCCTGGTCCAGGAAGAGGCCACCCGCGACGGCGACCGGCTGACGATGACCGGCGAGGGACCGCCCCGCATCGGCGCGCATATCCGGCGGCGCGGTGGCGACTTCGCCGTGGGCGACCTGCTGCTGCCGCAAGGCGCCCCGATCGGCGCGGCGGCGATCGCGCTGGCGGCCAGCGGCGGCCATGGCAGCCTCGCGGTCCGCCGCCTGCCGAGGGTCGCGATACTGTCGACCGGCAACGAGCTGGTCGCGCCCGGCGATCCGACCCCGGGCGCGATGCTGCCGGCCTCGAACGGACCGATGCTGGCCAGCTTGCTGCGCACCACCGCCTGCACGGCCCGCGACCATGGCATCGTCCGCGACGATCTCGACCTGATCGCCGCCGCCTTCGCCGGTCTGGCGGGACAGGCCGATATCATCGTCACCACCGGGGGCGCTTCGGTCGGCGACCATGACCTCGTCCTGCCCGCGCTGGAGATGGCGGGCGCCAGCATCGATTTCTGGCGGGTGCGGATGAAGCCCGGCCAGCCGGTGATGATCGGCATGCTGGGCGATGCGGTGGTGCTGGGCCTGCCCGGCAATCCGGTATCGGCCTTCGTCACCGCGACTCTGTTCCTGAAACCGCTGATTGCGCATCTGCTCGGCGCGGCGCGGCCGGTGCCCGAAGCGGCGATCGTGCGGCTGGGCGCACCTCTCCCTGCGACGGGCAACCGCGCCGAATATTTCCGGGGCCGATGGGTCGACGGAATGGCGGTTCCGCTGGCCGGACAGGACAGCGCCGGGCTCTCCGCCCTGGCCGACGCCGCCTTCCTGATCGCCCGTCCGCCCGATGCGCCGGCGCTCGAAGCGGGGGCCGACGTCGCGATTTATCCGATCGCTTGACAGATTCCGGCCAGTTGCCTAAATGTTCTCCGTCCGTTCCCGACGAGGACTTTGCCATGCTGACCCGCAAGCAACATGAACTGCTTTGCTTCATCCACGACCGTCTCCTGGAGACCGGCGTGTCGCCCTCCTTCGAGGAGATGAAGGAGGCGCTCGACCTCAAGTCCAAGTCGGGCGTGCACCGGCTAATCAGCGCGCTCGAGGAACGCCATTTCATCCGCCGCCTGCCGAACCGCGCCCGCGCGCTCGAAGTGCTGCGCATGCCCGAGACGGTGGCCGCGACCGCGAAAGCCACCCCGGCCACCACCGCCAAGACGAAGGCGCCTGCCATCGTCCCGCAGGCCGCGAACGAGAATGTCCTCGAGATCCCGCTGCACGGCCGGATTGCCGCCGGCATGCCGATCGAGGCGCTCGAGGGCCAGAGCAGCCTGTCGGTGCCCGCAGCCCTGCTCGGCCCCGGCGAACATTATGCGCTCGAAGTGTCGGGAGACTCGATGGTCGAGGCCGGCATCCTCGACGGCGACTATGCCCTGATCCGCCGCGTCGAGACCGCCCGCGACGGCGAGATCGTCGTCGCGCTGGTTGCCGAGCATGAAGCGACGCTCAAATTCTTCCGCCGCGAAGGCGCGATGATCCGGCTCGACCCGGCCAACCGCGCTTATGATCCGCAGCGGTATAAGCCCGACCAGGTCCGCATCCAGGGCAAGCTCGCGGGGCTGCTGCGGCGCTATTGATAAGGGGGCGGGCCGATCGTCGGCCTGTCCTCTCTTCTCCCGCCAGTCTCCTGAGATGCCAGCCTGCGCTGGCATGACGCCTGCCGCATGCCGCCATCGACGAGACGCGCGCGTGGATCGACGCGACGATGGCGATCCCGCCGGGCGAGGGCGAGGATTTCGTGATCGAGCAGGATGGTCGGGTGATCGGCAAGGCCGGCCTCTACCGCTTTCCCGAGATCGGCTTCATCCTGCGGCCCGACCGCTGGGGACAGGGTCTGGCGCGCGAAGCGCTGGAGCCGGTGATCGAGCGGGCGTTCGACGTTCACGGCTTGCCCCGGATCGAAGCCGACGTCGATCCGCGCAACGCCGGGTCGCTCGCGCTGCTCGAACGGCTGGGGTTCACCCGCACGGGCTTCGCCGAGCGGACCTGGCACATCGGCGAAGAATGGTGCGACAGCATCTATCTGGCGCTTGACCGGGCGCGGTGGGAGAGCGGCGGGGAGCCTTAAGGCCTCCGGGGCCTTCTCCTAGCGCAGGGGCCCCGCGAACATCGGACGTCCGCTATTTCGAGGGGGCGCTTTCCGCAGGAAGAGAGACCCTGTTCTCGCCGGGATGGTGCGGAATATCCTCGACCAGTAGCGCATCGCCGCCGGATCGCTCAGTACCGCATGGAGATCGTCGAGATCGCCCGGCCGTGCGGTCCGCAGCAGCAGGCGGGCGGTGCGCAACTCGGTCAAACCATCCTCCCCCTTCAGCGCCGGAAGGCCGACCAGGGATGCCGGCCGACATGCGCCGCCACGCTGTCCACTGCCCCGCGATCGAGGTCAATCGACAGGCCGCCGGTGCGCGCCAGCACCGGCCGGTCGATCTTCAGCCAGCGCGGCGTGCAGCCGCGCGGCAGGCGCCGGTCGCTGATCACGATGTCGGCCCGCGCGCAGGCCTGGGTCATGCGGATCCAATCGACCCGATAGGCGCTGCGCGTCGCGAGGATGCGCCAGCGCCGCTCTCCCCTCTGCAGATCGGTGACGCACAGGTCGCGCGAGCAACGCGCCTGGAGCAGCGCATCGACGGGCAGCGCCTCGACATCGACCCCGGCCGCCTCGCCCAGCATGGTGCGGATATAGTCGCCCGCCCGCTCGCGGAGCAGCGCCACCCGCCCGTCGCCGAGGACGAAGGCGACATGGCGGCCGTCGCCGGTCACGAGCAGGTCGGGCGCCGGCGAAACCAGCGCCCACATCGCGCCCGCCGCCAGCGGCAGCAGCCCCCAGCGACGCGCCCGCGTCCGCCACAGCGCGATCCACAACCCGCCGCCGACCATCAGCGCGAAGGCGCCCCACCCCATCGTCGGCAGCATCGTCACCGCGCCCGGCGCGGCCGCGACGCTGCGCGCGATCCACAGCAGCAGGGCGAGTGCCTGCGACACCAGCCACCATATCGGCGCGCCCAGCCCGACGACGTCGAGCAGCAGCGCGAGCGCCTCGAGCGGCATGATCACGAAGGTGGTGAGCGGGATCGCGACGATGTTGGCGAGCGCGCCGTAGAGCCCCGACTTGTGGAAATGGAACAGTGCGATCGGCGCCAGCGCGGCCTCGATCACCAGTCCGGTCAGCAGCAGCAGGGCGAGGCCGCGGCCAAGGCGCAGCGCCATCCCCTCGTCGCGCGGGGCGGCAAACGCCTTCACCCTGGGATGTTCGAGCAGTGCGACCATCGCCGTGACCGCCGCGAAACTGAGCTGGAAGCTCGGCCCCGCCAGCGCTTCCGGCCAGAAGAGCAGGACGATCAGCGCGCCGGTCGCCACCAGCCGCAGGGTGATCGCCTCGCGCCCCATCGCGATTCCCGCCAGCACCAGCAGCGCCGCGACGCACGATCGGATCGTCGGCACCTGCGCGCCCGACAGCAGCGTATAGCCGATCCCCGCCAGCGCGCCCGCCGCCGCAGCGATCAGCAGCAGCGGCGCCCGCAGCGCCAGCGCCGGGCTGAGCGCCAGCAAGCGAAGCGCGAGCAGCATCACCCCGCCGACCACCGCCGAGACATGCAGCCCCGACACCGACAGCAGATGCGCCAGCCCCGAGCGGCGCAGCGCCTCGGCGTCCTCCTCGGCGATCGCGCCCTGATCGCCGGTCGCCAGCGAGGCGGCGATGCCCCCGGCACTGACCCCGGTTACCCGCGCCTCGATATGCTGCGACAACCGCGCCCGGCGATCGGCCAGCCAGGCGAGGAAGCCGTTCGCGTCGGTCGCGGGCGTCAGGCGGGGCGGGTCGAGCGCCTTGCCGGTGGCGCCCAACCCCTGGAACCAGGCAGCGCGGGCGAAATCATAGGCGCCCGGCACCGCCGGCGGCGCGGGCGGCAACAGCCGCGCCCGAACCCCGATCCGCCAGCCGGTCGCGACCGGCGCCGTGATATCGGCCTGGTCGACATTGAGGCGAATGCGGTGCGGCAGCAGCGATCCGGAATCGGGCGTGATCGTCAGCCGCGTCATCGCGCGCGCCGGCATCCGCTCGACGGCCTCGATCCGGCCCTGAACCTCGGCGACAATCGGGCGGTCGATGCGCGGCGCCGCCACCCAGTCGGCCCGCGACCAGATCAACGCCAGCCCCGCCAGCGCGGCCAGGCTGCCGATCAGCAGCATGCGCCCCAGCCGACGCTCCGTGCCGATCGCGATGCCGCACAGCGCCAGGCCCATGAGCGCCGCGATCGCCGCGAACCAGCCATCGCGATCGGGCAGCACCAGCCACAGGGCGATGCCGCCGCCCAGCGCGACCGGCAGCCACAGCGCGATCTGGTCGCGTTCGGCCTCCAGCCAGGCTTCGAGTCGCGCGGAGATTTCGGCCGGGCGCGGCAGTCGCGGAGCGACAGGCGAAGGAAGCGCCGCCCCGAAAAGCGCGCTTCTCACCATGACGTCCTCCGCTGCGGGGGATTCACGCCCGGTCCACCGCCCGGCAATTTGACCCGGCAGGAAAATGCTTTACGGGGCGCATCGACATCGCAAGCCATCGGGGCCGATCTTGGAGAAAGCGCGCGTGGGCGCAAGCATGGAAAAACAGATCGTCAGAACCCGCTTCGCGCCGTCGCCGACGGGCTATCTGCACATCGGCGGTGCCCGCACCGCGTTGTTCAACTGGCTGTTCGCCCGCCACCATGGCGGCGAGTTCCTGCTCCGCATCGAGGATACCGACCGCGCGCGCTCGACCGATGCCGCAATCGACGCGATTCTCGACGGCATGACCTGGCTCGACCTGAACTGGGACGGCGACGTCGTCTATCAGTTCGCCCGCGCCGAACGCCACGCCCAGGTCGCGCACGAGCTGCTGGCCAACGGCCATGCCTATCGCTGTTACGCCACCCCCGAAGAACTGGCCGAGCTGCGCGAGCAGCAGCGCGCCGCCAAGCAGCCGCTGCGCTATGACGGCCGCTGGCGCGACCGCGATCCGTCCGAGGCGCCCGCCGGCGCGCCGCACGTCATCCGGCTGAAGGCGCCGCGCGACGGCGAAGTGACGATCGACGACCTGGTCCAGGGCGCGGTCACCGTCCAGAATGCCGAGCTCGACGACATGATCCTGCTCCGGTCCGACGGCACGCCGACCTATATGCTCGCGGTGGTGGTCGACGATTACGACATGGGCATCACCCATGTCATCCGCGGCGACGATCATCTCAACAACGCCTTCCGCCAGCTGGCGCTGATCCGGGCGATGGGCTGGGCCGAGCCGATCTACGCCCATATCCCGCTGATCCACGGCGCCGACGGCGCGAAGCTGTCGAAGCGCCACGGCGCGCTCGGCGTCGACGCCTATCGCGACGAGCTGGGCTTCCTGCCCGAAGCGGTGAACAATTATCTGCTGCGGCTGGGCTGGGGGCACGGCGATGACGAGATCATCAGCCGCGAACAGGCCACCGAATGGTTCGATCTCGCAGGCGTCGGGCGCTCGGCGTCGCGTTTCGATTTCAAGAAGCTCGAGAATCTCAACGGCCATTATATGCGCGAAGCCGACGACGCCCGGCTGGCCGATCTGATCGCCCCCGGAGTCGCGGCCCAGGCAGGCCGGGCGCTCGAGCCCGACGATCGCGCCCTATTGCTTCGCAGCATCCCTTTTTTGAAGGTAAGAGCGAAAGATATCAACGAGTTGACGGAGGGAGCGGGCTTTCTGTTTCGCACCCGCCCGCTCGATATGGACGAGAAGGCCGCATCGCTGCTAGACGGACCCGGCAAGGCGTTGCTGGCCGAAGCTCGCGAGGCGCTTGCAGCTGCCGACGACTGGTCCGCCACCGCTCTCGAAGCGGCGGTCCGGTTGGTGGCGGAACGCGGGGGGATCGGCCTCGGCAAGGTTGCGCAGCCGCTTCGGGCGGCGCTTACCGGCCGCACCACATCTCCCGGCATCTTCGATGTCCTGGCCCTCCTCGGTCGCGAGGAGAGCCTGGGACGACTCGACGATCAATTGGGGTGATCGGCACTAGGATGGAAACCGGGATTGTCGCTTCGCGGCAAAGGGGCCAACGACAGGAGATTGAACATGTCGGATAAAGTGAAACTGGAGATCGGCGGCAAATCGTCCGAATATCCGGTCCTGTCTGGAACGGTTGGCCCCGATGTCGTCGACATCCGCAAGCTTTACGCCACGACGGGCGCCTTCACCTACGACCCGGGCTTCACCTCGACCGCGTCGTGCCAGTCGGCGCTGACCTATATCGACGGTGACGAGGGCGTGCTTCTGCACCGCGGCTATCCGATCGACCAGCTCGCCGAAGGGTCGAGCTTCATGGAAGTCTCCTACCTGCTGCTCAACGGCGAACTGCCGAGCGCCAAGGAACTGGACGACTTCACCTACACGATCAGCCGTCACACGATGCTGCACGAGCAGCTGGCGACCTTCTATCGCGGCTTCCGTCGCGATGCGCACCCGATGGCGATCATGTGCGGCGTCGTCGGCGCGCTGTCGGCCTTCTACCACGACTCGACCGATATCAACGATCCGAAGCAGCGGATGATCGCCAGCCACCGGCTGATCGCCAAGATGCCGACGATCGCGGCGATGGCGTATAAATATTCGGTGGGCCAGCCCTTCCTCTATCCGCGCAACGACCTCAGCTACACCGCCAATTTCCTGCGGATGACCTTCGGCGTTCCGGCGGAAGACTATGAGCCCGATCCCGTCATCGTCTCGGCGATGGACAAGATCTTCATCCTCCATGCCGACCATGAGCAGAACGCATCGACCTCGACGGTCCGCCTCGCCGGCTCTTCGGGCGCCAATCCGTTCGCGTGCATCGCGGCCGGCATCGCCTGCCTGTGGGGCCCGGCGCATGGCGGCGCCAACGAAGCCGCGCTCAACATGCTGCGCGAGATCGGCACCCCCGATCGCATCCCGGAATATATCGCCCGCGCCAAGAACAAGGACGATCCGTTCCGCCTGATGGGCTTCGGTCACCGCGTGTACAAGAATTTCGATCCGCGCGCGAAGGTGCTCGGCAAGGCCGCGACCGAAGTGCTCGACAAGCTCGGCATCAACGATCCGGTTCTCGACACCGCCCGCGAGCTCGAGCAGATCGCGCTCAAGGATCCGTACTTTATCGACAAGAAGCTCTACCCGAACGTCGATTTCTATTCGGGCGTGATCCTGTCGGCGATCGGCTTCCCGACGACGATGTTCACCGTCCTCTTCGCGCTCGCTCGCACCGTCGGCTGGGTCGCACAGTGGAACGAGATGATTTCGGATCCCGAGCAGAAGATCGGCCGCCCGCGCCAGCTCTACACCGGCCCGGCGCAGCGCGACTATACGCCGGTCAGCCAGCGCTGATCCGACGACAGCGTGACCAGAAAAGGCCGGGGCGAAAGCTCCGGCCTTTTTGTTTGTCTGCACTCTTCTTCCCCCCTCTCCCGCCTTCGCGGGAGAGGGCCAGGGTGAGGGTATTCTACTTTCGCTCCCATGCGCCGCGACCCGATCACCGGAAAGAAGAAGAAGAAGAAGAAAAAGAAAGACCCTCACCCAACCTCTCCCGCGAAGGCGGGAGAGGGGATGGTACGGCCTTACGTCCCCGCTGGCAGGGTCAGGACGAAGCGGGCACCCTGCCCGCGCGCGCTATCAACGCCGAGGTCGCCGCCCATCGCGCGGGCAAGGCGGCGGGAGATGTAGAGGCCGAGGCCGCTGCCCGTGCCGTCGCACAGACCCAGCCGTTCGAAGCGCTCGAAGATCCGTTCCTGGTCGCCATCCTCGATGCCGTCGCCCGAATCGGCCACGATCACCGCCGCGATGTCGCCCTCGCGCTCGCAGCGCACCCGGATGCAGCCGCCCGGAGGCGAATGGCGGATGGCGTTGCTGATCAGGTTGATCAGCACCTGCAGCACCCGGCGGAAATCGCCCTGCGCCATCACCGGCAGCCCCGGCGGCGGCGCATCGATCACGACCTGGCTGTCGGCGGCGCGCACGCTGAGCAGGCCGGCGGCGCGCTGGGCGGTATCGAGCAGGTCGATGCGGTCGATCTCGGGCCGGAAGTCGGCGCGCTCGATCGTCTGGAGGTCGACAAGGTCGTCGACCAGCGCCAGCAGGTGCCGCCCCGCCCCGGCGATGTCCCTGGCATAAGCGGTGTAGTCGCGGCGCACCGGCCCGTCGCCGCGCCCGAAAATGCTGTCGGCCTGCGCGATGATACGGTCGAGCGGCTCGCGCATCGCCTGGCTCAGCTGGTTGCCGAACGCCGCGTCGAGCGGCGCCGGTTCGGGTGGGCGGATCGAGGCGGCCGCGCGAACCGAGCGACGGCTGACCAGCAGCTGATAGCCGACGAAGCCTTCGCTTTCGCTGAACATCGGCACGCCGGCAATCTGCACCGGGATCCCGGCGCCCAGCCGGAGGACGGCATCGCGATCCTCGAATCGCGCCGCGGTCCGTGCCGCCACGACGATGCTCGACAGGTCGTCCACCGGACGCCCCAGCGCGAACAGCGCCTCGATCGGCTGGCCCATCGCCCCCGCCATGTTCGACGGCGGATGGGTGATGCGCAACATCGCATCGGTCTCGACGATCCAGTCGGCGGTCGCCCGGCTGAAATCGCGCCAGCGCAGGGCCTCGAGCGCGGGCGGCGGCTGCACCGCAGCCCTTTCCTGCCAGCCGGTGATCGCCAGTTCGACGCCGTCGCCATCGGGCTTCACCCGCACCCACAGCTCGACATCCTGCTCGCCTTGCGCCGCGATCACCCGGCGCGACACGGCAATACCCAGCCGCCGGGCGAGCCGCGCGAGCGACGACAGCTGCGGCACCGCGAGCAGGCCGCCCGGGACGCCGCCGGCATGTTCGTGCAGGTGGAACAGCGGCGGATCGGCCTCGATCAACCGCCCCCGCTGGTCGAGCCGCCCGGTGACGGGCCGCAGGCCGTGCGGGGCGTTCATCGCCGCCGGCCGCCTTCGCCGATCTCGACGACCGCCCGGCGATAATTGGGGTCGAGCCGCCAGATCAGCACCGCCTCGGCGGCTTCGCGCCGGTCGAGCCGGTCGAAGGCGTCGGCGCGGGCGATGAGCACCTCCTCGTCGATGCCCTCGGCGGACCCGATCCGCCACAGCATCGTCACCGCCGCCTCACGCTCGCAGCCGATCGCCCGCAACACCGTGCCGAGCATCATTCCCGACGGATCGGTGATCATCGACCAGACCCCCGCCGAGTCGATCCCGGCGCGCTGCGCGATCGCCGCGGTGAACAGCGCCAGCCAGCCTTCTTCGAGCGCATCGGCGAGCAGCCGGTCATCGATCAGCTCCGCGCGGGCGAGCAGCTCGGCAAGCCCGTCGGCGCGGCCGTCGAGCGTATCGTTCTCGTCATGCTCGGCGAGCAGCGCGCGCACCGCGCCCGCCAGCAGAAGATCGGCCTGGCTGTCGGGCATGGCGTGGTGGCGAATCAGATAATGGCGCAGCGCGGCCGCGACCGCCCACAGCAGCTTGCGATGCGCGCCCGACGGAAGATCGGTGCGGGCGAGCGCGGGATCGCCGAACTGGTCGTAGCGGCGGCTCTCGGCGACGAGCAGCGCCATCGTCGCCTCGGCGATGGCGCCATCGCCCAGGTCGAGCAGCCGCTGGGCGAGATCGGCGACATGATAGGGCGAATCGCGGCCGAGCATCAGCGCGAGCCGGTGTTCGTCGACCCGGCGCAGCATCGCCGCGACCAGATCGGCTTCGCGCAACAGCCTGGTGCGCTCGAGCAGCGCCGGGGCGATCGGGGTCGTCGATCCGAGAGCCGCGAGCAATTCGGGACGGGGTTCGTCCGCCAGCGACTCGGCGAGGCGGATGCGCAGATCATCCTCGATCGCGCCGATCAGCGCGCGCATCAGCTGCGCGATCTGGGCGCGGTGCTGGTCGGAAAGGCCCGGCGCGCCGCCGTCGAACAGCTCGCTGGCCGCGCGATCGACCCGGTTTTCGACGGTGTCCAGAGCGCGCGCAGCGTCGGTCAGCCAGCGCGAGGGCGCTGCCTGTTCCCGTTCCTGCCGTTCGTCTTCCAGCCCCATCATGCTTCGTTCATATCGAAATGGCGTTAAATCGAAGCTAAGCCCTTAAATGCCACTCATCCGTGCGCCCTTCCATGCTGTCCTGAACCGTTCGACAAAGGACAGCGCCGCATAGGCGGTGAGCGCGGCGAGCATCCAGCGCCAGCCTCCCACCACCGCCAGCGCCGGCGCGGCCCACAGCAACGCATCGCTGCTCGCCAGCCAGCGCGGCGCCGGCACCGGGCGGATCGCCCCGATGATCGGTCCGAGCGCGGCAGCCCCGGCCAGCGCGGCGGGCAGCAAGGCGGCGACCAGCCACCAGCCCCAGCCGCCCTCGGTGGCGAGCAGGCGGGCGAGCAGGACCAGCGCGGCGAAGCCCGCCGCATGGCGGGCCAGCGTGATCAGCGCGGGGAAGTCGGCGGTGCCGCCCCAGATCAGCGCCATGCGCCGCGCCGCCGAGGCCGCCGCCGCCGCGAGCGGCAGCAGCAGCGCCGCACCCCAGAACAGCCCGAACCCGGCCAGCAGTGCGCCGAGCCAGGCGAGCCCGACCGCGCCATAAGCGACGAAACGCTGGTCGACCTGCCGCCCGATCAGCGGTCCGATCAGCGGCGCGGTGACCAGCCGGTGGAGGTAGCGTTCGACCCAATTGCCCTCGCCCGGATCGGCCCGGCGCAGCAGGCCCGCTTCGATCGGCCCGATCGAGGCGGGGCCGATCGCCAGCACC
Source organism: Pseudomonadota bacterium (assembly GCA_040387595.1). Lineage (GTDB taxonomy): Bacteria > Pseudomonadota > Alphaproteobacteria > Sphingomonadales > Sphingomonadaceae > Rhizorhabdus. The sequence goes on along the minus strand of JAZKDN010000031.1, from coordinate 7,898 downwards.
GGCGGCGACACCGGCCGTTCGCCGCTCGGGTCGAGCGCGTCGATGCGCTCGGCATCGGCCTGCACCAGCCGGCGCAGCAGGGTCGAGCTCAGGTCCCAGTCGCCGAGCATCTGCGCCGTCTGCTCGAGCATCGGCTGGGTCATCAGCGCATAGCCGGCCCAGCGCTCCGACGCGTCGATCCGTTCGAATTCGTAGAAATCCTGGGTGTCGGGCAGCGCGAGCAGTGCGGCGCCATCCTCCTCCGCCAGCGTATCGATCGCGCCCTGCGCCGCGACCGCGCCGTCGGCGATCAGCAGGATGCGTTCGGCGGGGTGGAAGCGGTCGATCGCATCGGCGACGCTGCGGGCGATCTCGATCCGCGCGCCCTGTCGCCGCAACCGGTCGATCGCCTGCGCCAGCACCGCCGGCACCCGCTCGACCAGCACGACGATGTGCGCCGCCCCCGCCGCGATCGCGAGCCCCGCCTGATGTTCGATCAATGTGCGACCGGCGAGCGGAAGGGTGGCGCGCAATCCGTCGCCGATATCGGTCTGGTCCTGCGCGGCAATCAATGCTGCGAGCGGCAATGCGCGATCCCCCATGGGCAAGCCGACGGGGATAGAAGCAGTCGCCCGATTCTGCAAAGCGATATGGCGGCGAAACTGTTCGGTTTTGGGGCGACCCGAGCGCGCGGCCGCGATGCCGTCTGAGCCCTTGTCTCAGCCCTCGCTTCAGGCGTGGATCAGCGGCAACCGGCCAGCGCGTCGGCGACCGCGTCGAGCAGCAGCGGATCCGGGCCGGCATCGGCGGCGCGGGCGGCGACCGCCATCAGCTCGCTCATGCCGAAGCTGGCGGCCAGGCCCTGCAGTTTCAGCGCCTCGTCGCGCCATGGCCCGACCCCGGCGGACTGCGACATCGCAGCGACGTGGCGGGTCGCCGAAGCGAGGAACAGGGCGCGCAGTTCGGCAAGCACCGTGCTGTCTCCGCCGACGGTTTCGGCCAGCATGCGATCGAGGGTTCCGGGGGCGAAGCTCATGGCGCGATAGGGGAGGAAAAGGGTAAAGATTTCGTTAGCCGCCTCTATCGCGCGACTCGCGATTCCTGTACTCTCATGGACATGGGGAAGGCACCGCATCCGCTCGATCGCTGGCGGGCCGCCAACGCGGCCGAAGCAGACGCCGTTCGCGTCGCTTCGGACAGCGATCGCCCCCCGCAATTCTCACCGGACGATGGCACCGAGGGCAGCGACGAACTGCTGCTCGGCCGGCCTTATGCCGAGCCCCGCGACGCGGTTTATGAGCGCCCCGCGCCCGTGCCGCCGCGGCGGGGAAGCGACGTCGCGATCGGCCTTGGGCTGGGCCTGATCGGAGCCGGCTGGATCGGCTTCCTGATCGGCGGCGTCGTTCCCGTATCGCCCGATCTTCCGGCCATCGCCAATGCCGTCGCCCTGGCCTGCGGCCCGCTCGCCCTGCTCGGCATCGTCTATATGCTGGTCCAGCGCAGCGCACGGCGCGAAGCGGTCCGCTTCGGGGAGACCGCCCTGTCGATGCGGCTCGAGGCACGCCGGCTGGAGGAGGCCGTCGCCCGCGTCACCGCCACGCTCGACAGCCGCCGCACAGACCTCAGCGGCCACACCAGCCTGCTGCTCGACGAAGGCAATCGCGCGGCCGAGAAGCTGCAGCAGATCAGCATGGACATGCGCGACGAGACCGACCTGCTCGCGCGCCAGACCGAATTGCTCCACGGCGCCGCCGGCGTCGCCCGGTCGGACATGAGCGGGCTGATGCTCGACCTTCCCCGCTCGCTCGACATGGTCAAGGAAGTGTCGGGGCTGATCGGGTCGATCGGCAGCACCGCGCGCGAGCATGCCGAGGGCCTGTCCGAGGCGCTGAGCGCGATCATCGCGCGCAGCCATGAGGCAGACGAGATGATCGGCGCCGCCTCCGGCCGGCTGTCCACGCAGATCGGCCGGATCGAGACGCGCACCGAGCGCACCACGCGCACGATCGAGGACACCGCCTCCGCGCTCGGCCGCAGCATCGACGCGACGCTCGAAAAGACGGCGCTGGCGATCGAGCAGACCCGCAGCGGCCTCGACGTGCAGCGCGAGGCGATGGACGCGATGATCGGCCATGGCCGCGCCGCGCTGGACGAGGCCGGCACCGCCGCCGCCGCCGCCATCGCCAGACGACTGACCGATATGAGCGGGCTGTCGCACACATTGTCGCAACAGCTGGTCCAGCAGGACGAGGATGCCCGCCGCCTGTTCGCCCATCTCGAACAGGCGCTGAGCGCGATCGAGAGCCGCTTCGAGGCGCTGGGCGCGACCGGCACCGAACAGACCGCCGACCTCGCCGAAGTGATCGTGACGCTGAGCGACCATGTCGACGGCCTTGGCCAGGCGGTGACCAACAGCCTGGCCGGCGCGCGTACCCTGACCGACCGGGCCAATGCGCTGCGCATCGCCTTCGATTCGATCATCGGCAATATCGAGCGCGACCTGCCGCAGGTGATGCACAAGGTCGAGAGCGAGGCCGCGCGCGGCGACGCGACGATGCGCGCGATCACCGCCCAGGCCGAACAGCTCAACCAGACCATCGAGCGTGCGACCGACCGGCTCGGTTCGGCCGATACGATGATCGACCGGCAGCGCGACGCCCTGTCGGGGCTGAGCGATCTCGCCGTCCGCCGCATGGCCGGCGTCGCCGCCGAAGGCGACGCCCTGCTCGAGCGGCAGCGCGAACTGTCCGACGCCTTCGCCGAGGAAGCCAATGCCCGCCTCGAGGCGCTGCGCGACCATTCGGGCGAACTGGGCCGCCTGATCGCCGAGAGCGAATCGAACATGCGCTCGCTGTCCGAACTGTCGGGTGGGCAGCTCGTCGACGCGATCCTCAAAGTCCGCGAGACCGCATCCGAGGCGGCGCGCGGCGCGCGGGCCGCGCTCGAATCGATCATTCCCGATGCCAGCGAGAAACTGGCGCGCAGCGGCGCCGAGGCGATCGAGCGCGCCTTCGGCGACCAGATCACCCAGCGCATCCACCTGATCTCCGACACCGCCGAGGCCGCAGTCGCCGCCGCCAATATCGCGAGCGAACGGCTGCTGTCGCACATGCTGTCGATCACCGACGCCGCCGCGACGATGGAGAAGCGGGTCGCCGAGGCCGAGACGCGGCAGGATCATGTCTCGCAGGAGACGGTCAGCCGCGAGGTCGCGATCCTGATCGAGCATCTCAACTCGGCATCGATCGACGTCACCAAGCTGCTGTCGCACGACGTACCCGACGGCGCGTGGAAGGCCTATCTCCACGGCGACCATGGCAGTTTCACGCGCACCGCCGTCCGCCTGCTCAAGCGCGACGAGACCAACGACATCGCCCGGCTCTACGACGACAGTCCCGAGTTCCGCGAGCATGTGAACCGCTATATCCACGACTTCGAGGGCCTGCTCCGCCGCGTCCTCGCCAGCCGTGACGGCAGCGCGCTGGCGATGACGGTGCTGTCGTCCGACATGGGCAAGCTCTACGTGGCTCTCGCCCAGGCGATCGAACGCCTGCTGATCTGAGCGCACGCGCTCCTCGTCATGATCGTCCAACCCGCTTGAACCCCCGCCCGAGCTGCGCCACAAACCCGGCATGGCGGGCGACATCAAACTCCACGACAGCTGGCGCGGTCCCCTCGCGGGGGAGTTCGACGCCCCTTATATGGCGGCGCTGCGCCAGTTCCTCGGCGAGGAGCGGGCCGCGGGCAAACGCATCTTCCCCGCGGCGGGCGAGTGGTTCCGCGCGCTCGACCTGACCCCGCTCGACAGGGTTCGGGTCGTGATCCTCGGGCAGGATCCCTATCATGGACCCGGCCAGGCGCATGGCCTGTGCTTCAGCGTCCGGCCCGGCGTCCGGCCGCCGCCCAGCCTCGTCAACATCTACAAGGAGCTCGACACCGACCTGGGCATCGCCCGGCCCGCGCACGGTTTCCTCGAACATTGGGCGCGGCAGGGGGTGCTGCTGCTCAATTCGGTGCTGACCGTCGAGATGGCGCAGGCCGCGTCGCACCGCGACCGGGGGTGGGAAAAGTTCACCGACGCGATCATCCGCCTCGTCAATGCGAAGAGCGATCCGGTCGTCTTCCTGCTGTGGGGCAGCTACGCCCAGAAGAAGGCGGCGTTCGTCGATTCGATCGACAAGGGCGGACGCCACCTCGTCCTGAAGGCCCCCCACCCGTCGCCGCTATCGGCCTATGCGGGCTTCTTCGGCTGCCGGCATTTCTCGAAGGCGAACGCCTTCCTCGTCGAACAGGGACTGACCCCGATCGACTGGTCGCTGCCCGCGGTGGATGCGGCGGCGTAACGAACGGAGCGATCGCCCCCGGCCCGCGTTCCCCCGTCTCCCCCACCGAGGAGAGCTGCCATGAGCGGACGGACCCTGGCCGAACTGGCCGAAAAGATGCGCGACATCGATTTCACCATGTTGTCGACCCGCACCGCCGGCGGCGCGATCGGCGCCAGGCCGATGAGCAACAACCGCGAAGTCGATTATGACGGCGACAGCTATTTCTTCACCTATGACGACTCGCTGATGGTCGCCGACATCCGCAGCGAACCGCGGGTCGGCCTGAGCTATCAGGCGAAGAGCGGCCTGCTGGGCATGCGTCCGCTGTTCCTTGCCGTCGAGGGCCGCGCCGACATCGTCCGCGACAGCGACAGCTTCGCCGACCATTGGAGCAAGAGCCTCGATCGCTGGTTTCCGCAGGGCATCGACACGCCCGGCCTGGTCATGATCCACGTCCGCGCCGAGCGCATCCATTATTGGGACGGCGAGGATGAGGGCGAGGTGGTGCTGAGCGAGGGCGCGACGGCATAGCCGCCCGGAGCCTGCCTCGGCGAAGCGCGAACAGAGTCTAGAGTCTGTTTCAGCGAAGCTGAAACGGCGGTGAAACCAACTCTAGGCGGCGCGGTCGAGCAGCGGACCCATCGCGACGATGTCGCCGGCGCTGAACACCAGCTTGCCCGGTTCCGCGCCCTCCACCGCGTGGAAGAAAAAGGGCGTGCCGAAGCTGCCGCCTTCGACGAGCTGCCCGGCCATGTCGGCCGCGACCGCCATGACGAGGTCGGCCTGCGCACTGCTGTCCGACGGCGAGGTCGCGGTGAGCCCGTGCTCCATATAGGCGCGATAGTCGGCGAGGCTGGTCTCGGGCCGGTAGAGATAGTTGAGCTCGCGCACGGGCTCGCCCGGCCAGGGATAGATGACATAGCGCATCTCGAGGCGGCGCAGGCCCGTCGGATATTCCTGATGGACGACCTGGCAGACCGTACAATCCTTGTTGGTGAACATGTAGCAGATGCCGTCACTCGCGGCCTCGCGCGCGGGCTGGCGAATGCTGGGCAGCATGGCGAGCTGGTCCCAGAAGGGCGCGAGCTCGGTCTGGAAATCGGCCTGCGCGGCGATGCCGGGCTCGCCGGCCACCGCGACCGATGCGCGGCTCGCAAGCAACAATCCCGGCACGGCGGCCAGAAGGCTGCGCCTGTTCAACATCGATGGTCCCCCGACCTGTGGCCACCCCGGGATGGTCCCATGGGCGATCCAACCCCTATATCCCGTCGCGCGCCGGGTGAACAGCATCGCGCCAACGCACCGCCACACCCGCCGCCCGCCCCGCCTCGTCCGAGCGAGGGGGCGATCGTCGACATTCCGATTGACGCCGCCGCCGGGGAGTGGTGATCCGCCCCCGACTGTTCTGGAGGATCAAGGTGCGGCATTTCCGATTTCTGCTGAGCGCGGCCTGTCTGGGGCTTGGTGCGACCCCGGCCTGGGCGGACGATGCCGAGATCGTCGTCACCGGACAGGGCCTGCCGCGCTCGCCCGGCGATGCCGCCTTCGACGTGATCAGCATCGATCGCAGCCGGCTGGAAATGTCGGCGAGCGGCCGGATGGAGGACATCCTGCGCGACGCCGCAGGTTTCCAGCAATTCCGCCGCTCCGATGCGCGATCGGCCCATCCGACCAGCCAGGGCGCGACCCTGCGCGGGCTGGGCGGCAATGCCTCGAGCCGCGCGCTGATCCTGCTCGACGGCGTGCCGATCGTTGACCCATTCGGCGGCTGGGTGAGCTGGGCGGCGCTCGATCCCGCGCGGATCGGCCATGTTCGGGTAACACGCGGCGGTGGCAGCGGCGTCTATGGCCCCGGCGCGCTCGCCGGCACGATCGAGCTGTCGAGCGTCGGCCCCGACGAAGCGAACGGCATCGACGCCGCCATCGCCTATGGCAGCCGCGAATCGATCGACGCCGATGCGACCATGACCGCGAAGCTCGGCGGCGGCTTCGCGATGCTGTCGGCCGGCCATGCGCGCGGCGACGGCTTCATCCCGGTGGTCGCCGAGGACCGCGGCCCCGTCGACCGCGCCGCCCGCTACAAGCAGAGCCGCGCGTCGGTCCGCGCCGTGTTCCCGATCGGCGCCGAGACCGAGCTGCAGGCCAACGGCGCCTTCCTGCTCGACCAGCGCGACCGCGGCGTCCCCTTCACCGGCAATTCGAACCTCGCGGTCGACAGCTCGGTCCGCCTCGTCGGGCGCGGGCGCTGGGGATGGGAGGCGACCGCCTGGCTGCAGCACCGCGAATTCTCCAGCGGCTTCGCCAGCATCGGCGCGGGCCGCGCCACCGTCACCCAGTCGCTCGACCAGTATAACGTCCCGGCCAACGGCGTCGGCGGACGGATCGAACTGCGGCCCCCGATCGGCGACGGCATCACCCTGCGGCTGGGCGGCGACGCCCGCCATGTCAGCGGCAAGACCGAAGAGCGGGTGCTTTCGACCAACGCCAACCGGGTCGCAGGCGGCAATCAGAGCGTCTTCGGCGGCTTTGCCGAACTGACGCTGCTGCCGACCGACCGGCTGACCCTGACCGCGAGCGGCCGGATCGATCACTGGCGGCTGCGCGACGGCCGCCGCACCGAGATCAGCCGCGCGACCGGTGCCCTGATCGCCGCCAACAGCGCGCTCTACCCCGATCGGTCGGGCACCGAGGCGACCGGCCGCGCCGGGATCGCCTGGAGTCCGCCGGGCGCGTCGGCGGTCAGCCTGCGCGCGGCGGGCTATACCGGCTGGCGGCTGCCGACCCTGAACGAACTGTACCGCCCCTTCCGCGCGGGCAATGATTCAACCATCGCCAACCCGCTGCTCGCCCCCGAGCGGGTGAAGGGGATCGAGGGCGGCGCCGAATATGCGCCGCTGCCCGGCTGGCGGCTCGGCGCGACAGTCTTCTGGAACAGGCTCGACGATGCCATTTCCAACGTCACCATCGCGCCCAACACCCGACAGCGCCAGAATGTCACGGCGATCCGCAGCCGCGGCGTCGAGATCGACGGCATGGCGACCCTCGGCGAATGGCGGATGACCGCCAGCTATTCGCACATCGATCCCACGGTGCGCGCGACCGGCGCGGCGCTGGCGCTCGACGGGCTGCGACCGGCGCAGACGCCGCGCGACCAGGCGAGCGCCTCGGTCGAATGGAACCGTCCCGGGACGGCGCGGATCGGCGTGACCGCGCGCTACATCGCGAGCCAGTTCGAGGACGACCAGAACAGCCGCGCGCTCGACGATGCGCTGACCTTCGATGCGGTCGCGTCGATGGTGCTCGGTCGGGGGTTCAGCGCCGAGCTGCGCGGCGAGAATCTCGCGAACAAGCGGGTCGAGGCGACCGTCGGCGCCGACGGCACCGTCGAACGCGCGACACCGAGGACGCTGTGGGTGGCGTTGAAGTATCGCCGGTAGGGGCTGCTATATTGCTCCCTATGATAGTGAGCTATCGCATAAGAAATTCGTCATCCCGGACGTGATCCGGGATCCCGCTTCTTCATCCTACGCAACCAAGAAAAGCGGGATCCCTCTAAACTCACAAACGAAGTGCAACACCTGTCACAGGTGTTGC
>JAZKDN010000030.1:0-17818 GCA_040387595.1 Pseudomonadota bacterium | reverse complement strand
GGCGGTTGGGCGGGGGAGCGGGCCGGTACCGCGATTCCACGTCAGTGGAACCAACGCTAGCCGGTAATCTTCCACAGCTTGAACGGAGAATTCTCCGGCAACCCGACGGGCTCCAACCAGTCGGGTATCTTTCCGTCGGTCAGCTGGACGTAGAAACCGTGCGGCGCGCGCGCCTTGTAGATGGTCGATTCGGCCATCCCGGGGCAGAGCAGCACCATCGTCGCCCCCCGCCGCTTCATGATCGCCCGGGCCACGTCGGGCGATGTCGCCTGGAAGGCATGATAGACGTCGAGGATCGCGTCGCCGTTGCGATGATAGGGCCCGGCGATCGCGCTATGCCTGGTCGTGGTGATCAGCCGCGGCCCCATGTCGACGAAGGTCAGCATCGTCGCCGGCGGGAGTCTGTCGAGCTGGGCGAGCGCGGGCAGGGTGGTGCAGCGGCGGGGCTTCGCCGTCGACTGCGCGGCCGTCTTCTCCTTGCGGATCTCCTTGACCGGCTTGGGGATCATCGCGACGAACTGGGCGAGCTGCCCCGACAGCGCGAAGAAGGCCAGCAGCGTCCCGCCGACCCGGACCAGGAAGGATCCCGAATCGAGCAGCCGCGGCAGCATCAGCCAGGAGAGCGCGGTCGCGCCGAACACGCCCATCAGCTGCGCCTGCGGGCCGAAGCGCGACTGCCAGCCGAGCCCGGCGGTCGACAGCAGGCTGAGCAGGGCGATCGTCGCCCAGGCAGGGGCCGCCGCGGTGCCGCGCGCCCGCGCGAAAGCGACCAGCGCGCCGATGGTGCCGATCAGCGGCAGCCACGCGGTCTGCAGCGCATCGCGCCACGGCTTGGTATAGAGCGGCTTCACCTCGCGAATGTTCGAGAACCAGAATTTGTCGAGTTCGGGGGAGATCCGCTCGGGGCGGCCCAGGCATTGCGGGAAGCTGGCGCCGAAGAAACCGGCGACGATCGCGCCCATGCCGGCCAGCAGCGCGAACCGGGCCGCGCGCGATTCGACGCGGGCATAGCTCGCGCCGACCAGCAGCGCCGATGTCAGCAGCAAGGTCGACAGATAGACCGGCGACAGGACGTCGCAGACCAGTTGCCGGTTATCGTAGGACGCGAAGCCGCCAAAGGCGACCGCACAGCCGCCGCCCAGCGTGACGGCATAGGCGCGCATCCGGCCTGCCTCGCTCGAATCGAGGGCCCAGCGCAGCGCGAAGGAGGCGCCGGCGACCGCCATCAGCGGGATCAGCTCCAGCCCGATGCCGAACGACACCGCGGTGGCCAGGCCCGCCGTCGCGCCCCCGCGCCGCCCATTCGGATCGGCGACGCCGGCGATCACCAGCAACAACATCGCCAGCTGCCAGCCATGATGGTCGATCCGCAGCGGCATCCACATGAACAAGGTGGTCTGCGCGCACATCAGCACCGCGAAGGCGAGCGGATAGGCGCGGGGGTGGATGATCCGCCGCACGGTCAGGATCAGCGCCCACAGCGCGGGCGCCAGCGCCAGCATCGGCGCCACCGCGCAGGCGATGCGCTCGGCGGTGAACTCGCCGACGAAGGGCCGGAAGACTAGGATCAGCCCCGCGATCGGCAGGTCGACGATCCGCGACCAGTGGACGTTGAGCCCGTTTGGCGGCGCGAGCTTGTACTGGCGCAGGTCGAACCAGCCCTGTCCGCCAAGCCAGGCCTTCACCTCGGCCAGCCGCAGATTGTCGTCGGTGTCGCTCAGCGACAGCCAGACGATCTGTCCCCAGCGATAATAGAGGAGATAGGCGCACGCCCCTAGGAACATCAGCAAGAAGACGGTGCGCCACCGCCGTTCGACCCAGGCCATCAGCCGATCCTCGGCCGACGGATCGGCCCCCTGCGCTGCGTTCTGGTCCTGCATCCGTCCCGATTACGGCGCTTGCCCGCCCGCCGCAATCGACGAAAATCATGCCCTCCACCGATCCGTTAGGGCGGCGTTCAGCTTCGCCATGCTGTGATCGTTACGTCCGGGAACGGATACGTGGGATCGGACTGGCAATTTCCGCCCCTCGGGAGACGCTCCTTCGGGGTATCCCTTGCCCCGGGGAGCGTGTTCTCCCGCCACCATATTTGAACGAGGCGGCATAACCCTCTCCCATCTTCATGGGAGAGGGTTGGGTGAGGGTCTTTCTTCCTTTATCTCGATTCCATGTATCCGGTTCGTCGCCAGATCAGTCGACACGCTGCAGCGCTTCGGCGCGACATGACGGATGCCGAGCGCAAGCTGTGGTTCGCCGTGAGGAACCGTCGGCTCGCGGCCTGAAATTTCGGCGGCAAGTGACGATCGGCCCCTTCATCGTCGACTTCCTTGCACTGAGGCGCGGCTGGTCATCGAGCTCGATGGCGGTCAGCATAATGAAGAGGCCGATGCGGCGCGGACGGCTTTCCTCAAAGACAAGCGATATAGAATCTTGCGTTTCTGGAACACGGACGTGGTGGAGAATTTCGAGGGCGTGCTCGACGTCATTCTCCGTGCGCTGCGGGATTGAACCGGAAGCGAAAAGAAGACCCTCACCCAACCCTCTCCCGCGAACGCGGGAGAGCTCTAAGAAAGTAGGAGAGGGGCCCTTTCCACCAACCTCCAGCTTGAGCCGCTTTCGCTTTTGTGGAATGGCGCGGCGATGGCGGACCTGCCCCTTCTTTCGCGCGAACGGATGGCGTTGCTCGGCCAGCTGATCCGCTATGCGATCACCGGCGTGCTCGCCTCGATCGTCAATATCGGCATCTATCATGCGCTGGTGAAGCTGGCCGGCTGGGATCCCAATCTCGCCTGGACCATGGGGTTCATCGGCGCGGCGGCCACCGGCTATGTCATTCACGGGCAGTGGAGCTTCAAGGGGCATGGCGGGCGCGATCGGCAGGCGGTGCGGATCTTCCGCTTCGCGATCGTTTCGCTGGTCAGCTTCGCGCTTAACAGCCTGTGGGTCTGGCTGCTCGTCCAGCATATGGACCTTCCGATCTGGGCCCCCTATCCCCCGGTGTTATGCGTGACGCCGATCCTGGTCTTCTGGCTCAACCGCCAATGGGTATTCGAATGAGCGAGCTGCTCCTGTCGGTGATCGTGCCGGTGAAGGACGAGGAGGACGGTATCGTCCCGTTCGTCACCCGGATGACGCGGGTGCTCGATGCGCTGCGCGATCCGCAGGGTGCGGCGATCAGCTGGGAAATCATCTTTGTCGACGACGGCAGCACCGACCGGACGATGGCGGCGATCCTGGTCGCGCATGACAGCGATCCGCGGGTGACCGCGCTGTCGCTCTCTCGCAACTTCGGCAAGGAGGCCGCGCTGTCGGCCGGGCTCGACCAGGCGGGCGGCAAGGTGGTCGTCCCGATCGACGTCGATATGCAGGACCCGCCCGAGGTGATCGGCGCTATGCTCGACAAATGGCGCGAGGGGTTCGAGGTCGTCTACGGCGTGCGGCGCAACCGCATGACCGACAGCCTGCCCAAGCGGCTCACCGCCGATCTCTACTACCGCGCGCACAACTGGCTCTCGATGGACAAGATTCCCGAGCATGCCGGCGATTTCCGCCTGCTCGACCGCAAGGTCGTCGAGGTGATCAAGCGCATGCCCGAGCGCAACCGCTTCATGAAGGGCCTGTTCGCCTGGTCGGGCTTCCGCCAGACCGCGGTCGAATATGATCGCGCCGAGCGCGCCGTCGGCACCACCAAGTTCAACTACTGGAAGCTGTGGCAGCTCGCGATCGACGGGATCACCTCGGCCTCGACCGCGCCGCTCAGGGTTTGGTCCTATGTCGGGGCGATGATCGCCATCGTCGCGCTGATCTATGCGGTTTACATCGGCGTGCGGACGATGATCTACGGCGCCGACGTCGCGGGCTATCCGTCGCTGATGGTGGCGACGCTGTTCCTCGGCGGCGTCCAGCTGCTCTCGCTCGGCATCCTCGGCGAATATGTCGGTCGTATCCTGGTCGAGACCAAGAAGCGGCCGATCTACATCGTGCGCCAACGGATCGGCTGCGCCGATCCGGATATTCAACCGGCGCGGATCGGCTGCGCCGATCCCGAAACGAAGAGTGACGCCTGATGGACCGCGCCACCTATGATCGCATGGCGGAGATCGACAAGGACCATTGGTGGTTCGTCGCCCGCCGCCGGATCATCGCCACCCTGATCGATCGCCACCGCCCGAAGCCGGGACCGATGCGCATCCTCGAAGTGGGCGCGGGGACCGGGTCCAATCTCGAGCTGCTCCAGCGCTACGGCGCGGTCGATGCGATCGAGCCCGACGACGGCGCGCGCGCCTTCGCCGAACAGCGCAGCGGCCTGACGATCAAGGGCGGGTACCTGCCGCATGTTCCGCTCGACGACGGCGCCTACGACCTGATCGTGTTGCTCGACGTGCTCGAACATATCCCCGGCGATGTCGAAGCGCTGACCTATCTGCGTACGAAGCTGGCACCGGGCGGCCGCATCCTCGTCACCGTTCCCGGGGCGCCGTGGATGTGGAGCGCGCATGACGTCGCCCATCACCACCAGCGCCGCTACACCGCCGCGCAGCTCCGCGCTGTGTTCGGCCAGGCGGGGCTTCAGCCGCGCTTCCTGACCCATTTCAACAGCGTGCTGTTCCCGCTGATCGCGGCGGTCCGGCTGCTCGGCAAGGTTCGCGGCAAGGCCGAGGGCGACGACGCGATGCCGTCGAAGCCGGTCAACGCGGCGCTGACCGCGCTGTTCGGGGCCGAGCGCTTCTGGGTCGCCAGCGTGCCGGTTCCGTTCGGCGTTTCGCTCGCGATCGTCGGCGAGCCGAAGGGCTGAGGTCCCGCCCACCCCGGCCTGATCCGGGGTTCAGCGCCGCGATCTTGACGGGAACGGGGAGACATCCTGCTGGATGCGGTAGAGCGCCCCGCGCTCGCCGCCGTTCCAGATCAGTTTCAACGCCGGATCGTTGATCGGCCAGTGATCGCGCGAGGCGTTGATCAGCCATAGATAATCGAAGGCGTCGCGGGGGAAGAGCGCGATCGAGCTTTCGATGCTGCGGGCATTGGGCGCCCGGCAGCGGCGCGGGCGCATCACCTGGGTCGGATCCTCGGCATAGCCCTTGGCCGGCGCATAGGCGATCGACAGCAGCTGTGCGCCCGCCATCGTCCACTGGCCGTTGACGAACGCGTCCCGGCGGACGATCGCCATCGCCCCGAGATGTTCGAGCCGCGGCGATTCCCAGCGCGATAGACAGGGCAGCTCGACCAGCGCGAAGACCCGGCTGTTGCGGTCGACATGGTCGAGCGCGGCGAGCTGTTTCTCCTGATAAGCGGAGAAACCGGCGAACTGCACCGTCGCCTGATAGACGCGGACCGCGAAGACGATCAGCGCGATGGCGGCGATGGCGTTCAGCGCCACCCGGTTGGTCGATCGCGGCACCAGGCCGATCACGCCGATCGCGATGACATAGGGGGCCAGCCGCATGTCGGCATAGGCCGATCCGATCACGATGCGCGGCATCACCATATAGGCGATGATCAGCACCAGCGTCGCGACGCCGAGGGTGCGGCGCATGTCGAGGCCGATCCTGCGCCAGCGGATCGATGCGATGCCGAACAGCACCAGCAGGATCAGCAGCGACACCAGCCCGACGTCGAACGCCATGTGCTGGGCGCGCAGGGCGGAGACGAGATAGACATATTTGGCCGTCCAGTTGAACCAGTCGACCGTCGCGCCCTGCACGTCGCCCGCGCGCCACAGGATCATCAGCAGCATCGGCGGCGCAAGCGGCAGGCAGTGCAGCGCCCCGCGCCACAGCGATGCGAAGAAGCTGCGCCCCTCGACGTCGCGCATCCGCACGATTTCCGCCGAGAAGGCGAGCAGGCCGAGCACGCCCCAGGCGAAGCCGTGCGCCAGCCATATCAGGCAGCCGATCGGCAGGAACAGCAACGCGCGCAGGCGGATGCGGCCCATGCGCGCCAGGTAGAGCCACAGCGCGAAGGCGTTGAGCGCCAGCGCCATGGCCAGCACATAGTTGATGAAGCCCCACTGGAACGGCCAGCAATAGGCGAAGGGCGCGACCAGCCCCGCCGTCGCGGGCAGCCGGCCATGGACCTCGCGCGCGATCAGCAGCAGACCGGTCAGGGTGAGCGCCGGCACCGCCATCACGATCAGCTTCACGCCCAGTTCGAGCCCGAAGATCTTGGCCATCGGCACGATCAGCAGGTCGACGCCGAGATTGCCCATCAGCGCCCATTTGAAGCTGAAATATTCGGTCAGCAGCGGCGAGGAGGGGTCGGCCAGCTCGACCCGGTAACGGCCCATATGCCCCATCAGGTCGACGAGCGGCGGCACTTCGGGGCGGATCAGCGGGATGATCGATATGATCGCCAGCAAGGCGATATACCAGGGTCGCGTCCACCAGCCGGACGGCGGGGTTACAGGTGGCGTGGACCGGAACATCGGGACTCGCCCATATGGTGCGCGCGCAGGGACGGCAAGAGGTTGTGAGAGCCCCCGACCTTGAGGCGCGCCGTCACGAGACTCGTTTCCACAGCAGCAGCGGACTGCCGGCGAGCGGCACGGGTTGCAGCCAGGGCGGCGGCCGGCCGGCGAGCAGCCGTGCCATCAGGCCGTGGGGCGCGGCCTTGCGGTAGGTATCGCTCTCGCCCGCGTCGGGATCGACCAGCACATAGCGCATCCCCGTCCTGACCATCATCCGGCGGGAGACATCGGGCGGGGACAGGAAGGCGTCGATTACCCGATGGATCGCGGCGACATTGCGGTGGTAGCCGCTTCCGGCAAAGCGATGACGGGTGTTGACCAGTGCGGCCGGAGCGAGGTCGAGATTCGCCAGCATATAGGCGGGGAGCAGGCGGTCGACCGCCGCGAATCGATCGCAGCGGGGCGAGCAGGGTGTCGCCGCGGCCGGCTTCGGCGCGTCGTCTTGCCCCTGGAACGCCGTCAGTCCTAGCCCGACCAGTCCCGTCCCGCCGATCGGCGTGACGAGGATCAGCGCGGTCGCCGATGCCAGGACCCGTGCCGGCATCCGCCGCCAGCGGCCGATCGCGTCGAGCAGCCGTCGCAGCAGCGCCGCCGCACCGGGCAGGGCAAGGCCATGCGCCAGCGCACCGGCGCGCTGGACGAGCAGCGAGACGGCGAAGGCGGTCAGCAGCAGCAGCAGGGCGGTGGTCCAGTCGCGGCGGGCGAGGGGCGTGGCGGCGGTGGCGCGCGCGACGATCGCACCGGCAAGGCCGACGAGCGGGAAGGCGATCAGGACGACGGCGTTGTTGGCGGGCTGGCGCCAGATCGGCATGCCTTCGAGGACATTTTCGTACCAGATGGCGCGGACGAGCGGATCGAGCGTCGCGAACGGCCCGCCGAGGCAGGCGGGCGCCGTCGCGGCGAGCAGGCCGAGGCCCGCGCCGCCGGCGGCCAGTAGCGCGGCGATGCGCGCGGCGGGGCCACGACGCGCGACGCGCGGCGCCAGCGCGAAGAGCAGGAGCGGGGTCAGCAGGAACGGACCGAACCAGGCGGGGCCGATCGCATCGCACGCGCGCTCGGCCCAGGCCGGTGGGCCATGGAGCGCCGCGAACAGCAGCAGCGATCCCAGCCCCAGTCCGGCGACGAAGCCGCGCAGCCGGGCGTCGTCGCCGTCGCGCGCGCCGGCGAGCGCGAAGCGCACCGCCAGCAGCGCGCCGATCGCCGCGACCATCGGCAGCCCTTCGAGCGAAACGGCGAGCCAGACCGCCGCCGCCATACCCGACAGCCACCCGCTTCGCCTCGGGTCGCGATCGAACAGAGCGGCGAAGGCAGTGAGGCCCATCATCGTCTGCCAGCCATGATGGTCGATCCGCAGCGGTAGGATCTGGAACAGGATCAGCGGTGCCGCGACGACGAGCATCGCCGCCGTCAGCGCAGTCGGACGGTCGGCGATCCGCGCGGTGGCCAGCGCCGTCGCCGCCATGATGCCGCCGAGGATCAGCAGCGGGACGACGCTGATCGCCGCCCGTTCGGCGAGGACCGGGCCCAGCAGCGGCCGCAGGATCAGGCACAGCGCTGCGATCGGCGCATCGACGATCCGCGACCAGTGCATCGCATAGCCGGCGGGGGGCGCGAGCCGATATTGGGTGACGTCGAAGACGCTCTGTCCGCCCAGCCAGTCGCGGACCTGCTGCAGCCGCATATAGTCGTCGGGATCCCACATCGTGAGCGTGGCGATATTCTGGCGGGCGACGATCAGCAGGATGACCGATGCCAGCGCCCAGATCGCGGCGATGCCGAAGCCGAGGCGGCGGGGCGAAATGTCGGTCACGGCAGGGGCCGAGGCATCGGGACTAGGCCGCTTTCCTGTCGGCGATCCGGGTCGGCACCAGCCGTTCGGAGGCGAGCGCGGCCGCGACGCCGGCATCGTCGCCTTCGGTGCCGGCCTCGTGATATTCGGCGTCCTCGTTGACCGCCCAGACGTCGTGGCGGCGGGTGCCGGCGGCGATGTTCCGCGCGGTGAGCATCGCGGTCATCATCGCATGATCCTGGTTGTTGTAGCGGTGCATGCCGTTGCGGCCGACGAAGTGGAGCGTCGGGTAGCGCGCCTCCAGTTCCTCGCGCACCGCCGACACGTTGGCGGCATAATCGTCGTCATAGACCGGATAGGCTTTCTCCTGCCGAACCACGGCGCCGCCGACGACATCGGCGGGGTCGCACAGCTTGAGTTGCGCCACTTCCTTCGTCGCCAGCGCGATCAGATCCTCGTCGGACGAGGACCACAGGCCGTCGCCTTCGAAGCAGAAATATTCGAGCCCGACGCAGGCGAGGGTCGGGTCCGGGACCATTTCGGGCGACCAGCTGCGGAAATTCTGGATGCGGCCGACCTGTACCCGGTCGTCGTGGATGTAGATCCAGTTGTCGGGAAACAGGTCGTCCGACCGGATCATCAGCGCCACCGTCAGGAAGTCGCGGTAATTGAGCGCCATCGCGGCGGGCAGCTGAGCGGGCACCGGGTGAATCCGCGCCGCCAGCTCGCGCATCGGCGCCGAGCTGATGACATGGTCGGCGGTCAGCATCGACAGCCGCCCGTCCTGGCCCATCGCCGCCACCCGCCATAACCCCGCGGTCGCATCCCACGACAGCTGGTGGAGATTGTGGCCCATCAACAGGCTGTTGCCCTGCTCAACGATGCGGTCGCGCGCCGCGTCCCACATCATGCCGGGCCCTTTGCGCGGATAACGGAAGCTCTCGAGCAGCGTCTTGGCCTGCATGCCGTCATTGGGGCGCTTGTTGAGCCCCAGCGAGCGCCGGACGCCGTCCCACACCGCCTTGCCCAGGCTCAGCCCCTTGATGCGCTGCGCCGCCCAGTCGGCCGACATCTCGTTGCAGGGCATGCCCCACACCTTCTCGGTATAGGTCTTGAAGAAAATGCCGAACAGGCGCGCGCCGAACTGGTTGACCACCCATTGCTCGAAGCTCTTCACTTCCTTGTGGGGGAACAGTTTCCAGCGGAAGAAGCTGGCCATGCACAGGGTCGATTGCCACAGGCCCAGATTGCGCAGCGCCTCGAACGCGCGCAGCGGGTAGCTGTAATATTTGCCGCGGTAGAAGATACGGCTCATCCGCGGGCGCTCGATGAAATCGTCGGGCAGCAGCTCGTTCCAGAGATCGACCACCTCGCGCGATTTCGAGAAGAAGCGGTGGCCGCCGATGTCGAACCGGAACCCCTCATGCTCGACGGTGCGGCTGATCCCGCCGACCTGGGTCGGATCCTTCTCGACCAGGGTGACGGTGAAGCCCTGCTTGCCCAGCATATAGCCGGCGGTCAGCCCCGCCGGGCCCGCACCGATGATCGCGACGTCGACATGATGGGTGGCGCGAGCCATGCCTTGTTCCCCTGAATCCGGATGTGCGCGGACCATGCGCATGGAGGGGATAAAGGATGGTTAACGGGGTGTGATGGGCGCCGCGCTCCCCACCGTAGCCATTCTGTCATCGGATTGTCTTAGACTCGCCGATCGACCGACCATCCGGGGACAGACATGGTGCATGCAGCGCGGGGCAAGGCGAAGCCGAGGGTCGTGGAGTTCGATCCGGTGCTGGCGGCCCTGGTTGCCGAGCGTCTGGCGCAGGGGCTTCACCCGTCGCTGATTGCCATGCAGCTCGGCCAGCGCGCCGATCCGGATCTGGTTGCGGCCTATGCGCGCGAGATCGAGAGTCATCCCTATTTCCGAGGGGCGCTGGTGGTCGCCGACGCCCTGAAGAAGCGCGACTGGATACTCGATTGCCAGGCGCGGTCGTGGCGTCAGTCCCCCGACGCGACGGTGATCGATCGCCGCGAGGGCTTAAGTCCTGACGTCTTCCTGCGCGATTATTACGCCAATCAGCGCCCGGTCGTGATCGGCGGCCTCGTCGACCATTGGCCGGCGCTGTCGCTGTGGAGCGCCGACTATCTCGAAGCCAAGGTCGGTCGCGACACGCTGGTCGAGGCTCAGAAGGGACGGGCGTCGCGTAAGGATTTCGAGACAGCCAAGCTCGATCTGCGCCGGACCGTGCCGTTCGGCGAGATCGCCGCTGCGCTGCGCAGCCCGGTGCCGTCGAACGATCTCTACGTCACCGCCAACAACGGTGCGAACAACCGGGCCGCCTTCGATCCGATCTGGCGGGATTTCGGACCGGTCGCGGGCTACACCACCGCCGCGCAGGGCAATGACGGCTATCTGTGGATCGGGCCTGCGGGCACCGTCACACCCTTCCACCACGATCTAACCAACAATCTGCTGATCCAGGTGAAGGGCCGCAAGCGGGTCCACATGGTCCCGAACTGGGAAGAGGCGCGGATGAAGCAGACCGGCCGCATCTTCAGCGGCTGGACGCTGGACGAGCTGCAGAAGGCGAGCGCGTCGGCCGGCGACAAGGCTCCGATCCTGATCGAGGCCGAGATCGGGCCCGGCGATGCGCTGTTCATTCCGGTCGGCTGGTGGCACCATGTCGTAAGCCTCGACGAAAGCTATTCGGTGCTGTTCACCGATTTCGTCTGGCCGAACGACTTCGCCACCCCCTTCATGCAGGGGCGATGAGCCCGGCTTACGCCGGCAACGGCGCATCCGCGAAGGAGGCGAGCTGCGCCGCGAGCGCGGCCTTGAACGCCGGGCGCGCCGTGCAGCGGTCGCGATAGGCGGCCAGGGTCGGGAAT
Organism: Pseudomonadota bacterium; assembly: GCA_040387595.1. GTDB lineage: Bacteria > Pseudomonadota > Alphaproteobacteria > Sphingomonadales > Sphingomonadaceae > Rhizorhabdus. Next base: position 6,677 of record JAZKDN010000030.1, on the reverse strand, counting down.
TCGGCCATCAGCGCCTCGTCCGATATTTCGCGCAGCACCGTCGCCATGACGATGTCGGCGGCGGTGAAATCGCCTTCGAGATAGTCCTTGTCGCCCAGCCATCCGGCGAGCGCCGTCAGGCGCGTGCGCAGCGTCGCGATCACCTCGGGGCGGCGCAGGCGCGCCCATTCGGCGTCCTTGTTGAAGGTGTCGATCGCGACGAGGTCGAACACGAAGGGCTCGACGCTGTTGAGCGCCGCCGTCACCCAGGTCAGGGCGCGGGCGCGGCCCTGCGGCGTATCGGGCACCAGCCGCGCGCAGCGCTCGCCGATCCGCAGCACCATCGCGCCGCTTTCGAACATCTGCACCTCTTCGTCGCGATAGGCGGGCACCTGTCCGAACGGCTGTTCGCGCCGATAGTCTTCGCTTTTGGCGGTCTCGAAGCCGATCAGCCGCTCGCGATAGTCCAGGCCCGCCTCTTCGCACGCCCAGCGCGGCCGCAGGTCGCGCACGAAGCCGCGCGCGAAATCGGGCACCCAGGCGAAGCCGGTAATCTCTATCGCGGCGTCGGGATTGATCGGCATGGCGGCCTCCTCTCTCTCGTGAATCGGTATAAGAGTTGATATCAACATATTTATTGACGGTCAAAGCACGGAAACCCAAGCGCCGTTCTGCGTTGATCTGCCGGCCGAACACCCACGGCACCCCCGCGGGCTCTGGCGCCCCGGTGCCAGTTGCGGCACAGGAGAATGATGCCCGCCGTGAGCCTCCCACCCTTTCTCGATCACCCCGCCAGCTCGGTGGCAGCCGAGATCGCGGCCAAGGATTGGACCGGCACTCCGCTGGGCCCGATCGAGGGCTGGCCCGTCTCGCTCAGGACGACGCTGGCGACGATGCTGGCCTGTCCCACCGCCATGTACCTGGCCTGGGGCCCCGAGCTGCTGTCCTTCTACAACGACGCTTATGTGCCGATCCTCGGCTATCGCGCCGACACAGCGCTCGGCCAGCCGTTCAGCACCTTGTGGGCGAACATCTGGGCCGACATCGAACCGCTGGTCGATCAGGCCCTGGCGGGCGGCCACACGATGGTCACCGACATGCTGCTCGACCTGGCGCGCAGCGGCGAACCGGAAGAGAGCTACTGGTCCTTCTCCTATTCGCCCGCCTATGACGATAGCGGCCGTATCGCCGGGATGTTCTGCTGCACCAGCGAAACCACGGCGCGGGTGCTCGCGGAGCGCGGCCGGGACGAAGCCGACGAGCGACTGCAGCTCGCACTGTCGGCCGGCGACAGCATCGGTTCGTGGGACTGGGACGTCGTCAAGGACTGCGTGCGCGCCGACGCGCGATTCGCCACGCTGTACGGCGTCGATCCCGTCGCCGCGGCCCAGGGGGTGCCGGTCGCCGCGTTCGTCGCCGCCGTGCACCCCGACGATCGCGACCGCGTCGGGCGCGAGATCGGGGCGACCCTGCAGGGCAAGGACGGCTTCCGGTCCGAATATCGGCTGTTGCGCGCCGACGGCAGCGTTCGATGGGTGTCGGCGCAGGGCATGGGCATCTTCGACGATGCGGGCGCGTGCATCCGTTTCCCCGGCGTCAGCTTCGACATCACCGAGCGGATCGCCGCCGAGCAGCGGCTCCGCGAAAGCGAGGCCAACGCGCGCATCGATGCCGAGCGCGTCCAGCTCGCGCTGAAGGCAGGCGCGATCATCGGCACCTGGGTGTGGGACCTTCCGAGCGACCACTTTTCCGTCGACGAGCCCTTTGCGCGCAGCTTCGGCATCGATCCCGGGCTGGGCCATACCGGACTGAGCCTCGCGGAGGTGATTGCAACGGTGCATCCTGCCGATCGGGCGGGCCTCGCCGCGGCGATCGAGGAGGCGATCCGCCGCGGCGGCCCCTATGCCCACCAATATCGGGTGAAGCGCGCCGATGGCCAATATTTCTGGCTGGAGGCCAATGGCTGGGTGGATCATGCCCCCGACGGGACGGCGCTGCGCTTCCCCGGCGTCCTGATCGACGTCGACAACCGCCGCTCGCTGGAGGCCGAACGCGATCGTGCGCTCGCCGATCTGCGGACGCTCAACGAAGAGCTCGAGCAACGCGTCGCCGATCGCACGGCCGAGCTGATGCGGGCCGAAGAGGCGCTCCGCCAGGCGCACAAGATGGAGGCTGTCGGCCAGCTCACCGGCGGGATCGCGCACGACTTCAACAATCTGCTGGCCGGGATCTCGGGCTCGCTCGAGCTGATCAGCCGGCGGCTGGCGCAGGGCCGGATGGCCGACGTCGATCGTCATGTCCTCGCCGCCGAGGGCGCCGCGAAGCGCGCGGCCGCGCTCACCCACCGCCTTCTGGCCTTTTCGCGCCGGCAGACGCTGGCGCCGCGCCCGACCGACGTCAACATGCTGGCGAGCAGCATGAACGAGCTGATCCAGCGCACCGTCGGCCCGGCCATCGCCGTCGAAACGGTCCGGGCGGCCGGTCTGTGGATGACGCTGGTCGACGGGCCGCAGCTCGAAAACGCGCTGCTTAACCTGTGCATCAATGCGCGCGATGCCATGCCCGACGGCGGCAGGATCACGATCGAGACGGCCAATCGTCGGCTCGATGTGACGGCGGCGCGCCTGATCAACATGGCCGAGGGCGATTATCTGTCGTTGTGCGTCAGCGATACCGGCACCGGCATGACGCCCGACGTCATCGCCAAGGCGTTCGACCCCTTCTTCACGACCAAGCCGATCGGGCAGGGCACCGGCCTGGGCCTCAGCATGATCTATGGTTTCGCGAAACAGTCGGGCGGGCAGGTGCGGATTCACTCGCAGGTCGGCGACGGCACCACGGTCTGCATCTATTTGCCGCGCCATTTCGGCGAGGCCGAGACGCCCGACCCTGCGGCCGAGCCGGTGACGATCCCGGCCGACGGCGGCGGTGCGACGGTGCTGGTCGTCGACGATGAGCCGACCGTCCGGATGCTTGTCACCGATGTGCTCGAGGACCTCGGCTATACCGTGATCGAGGCGGACGACGGTGCGGCGGGCCTGACAATCCTGCAGTCGGAGCAGCGCATCGACCTTCTGGTGTCCGACGTCGGCCTCCCCGGCGGCATGAACGGGCGGCAGATGGCCGATGCCGCGCGCCTCGTGCGTCCGGGCCTGAAGGTCCTCTTCATCACCGGCTATGCCGAGAATGCGGTGCTCGACAGCGGCCATCTCGGGCCGGACATGCAGGTGCTGACGAAACCCTTCGCGGTCGATGTGCTGGCGGCGCGCGTTCGCGCCGCGATCGGGACACGCGGCGCATAAAAAGGCCGCGGCGCCGGGCGGCGTCCCGCCGCCGCCCACCCGTTTCAGGCGATGTGCATGATCCGGTACTCGCGCCGGGTGAACAGCCAGCGGCCGTCGATCCGGGCCAGTTCGTCGGCATAGCGGCCGCGCACCCGTTTCGTCTCTCCGGTGGCGGGGTCGTCGAAGATTTCCGACGTGTAGGAAACCGCGGCGGCGCGGTCACCGTCGACGGTGATGCTGCCGGGCGTGGCGACATAGACCATCGGCTTGGTGCACTGGTCCAGGCCGTAAGCCTTCATCGATTCGATCCAGCCCGCGACGATCGCGGCCTTGCCGGTGAAGCCGCCCAGATCGGGCCATTCGGGCAGCGCCCAATAGGCGTCGTCGGCCCATGTCGCGGCCCATAGCTCGGCGTCTTTCGTCATCACGCCATGGGCATAGGTCTCGATCAGTTCGCGGATCAGGATGCGGTCTTCGAGGGGGCCGGTGAAAGGCATCGGAATCTCCGGGGGGACAGGGAAGGTCGGCTCAGCGGCGCCGGTCGAGCCAGTCGTTGAGGACTTCGTGGAAGAAGCGAACGCGGGTTTCCTGCGCGGGCAGATAGGCGTCGGCATAGCCGCGCGAATGCATGCCGGCCTGCATCCCCTCGGCCAGCTCCATGTCCTGATAGACGATCTGCCCGGCCAGCTCGGGGATGCCGCGCCCGCCGTCGAACCTGCGATGCTCGCACGTCGCCGCCTCGCGCAGCGGCTTCGGCCCGGCCATGATCGATTCGACCACGGCCTGCCCGACGACGGGAAAGGCCATGCACCACAGGTCGAAATAGCATTTCTCGGGATCGTCGGGATGCGGCTCGCTGCGGAAGAAGATCAGGTTGTCGGGCAGGAAACTGATCGTGACATTGGGGAAGATCACCGTGTGCGGGCTGTCGGTGATCTCTTCGTCGTCCATATGTTCGTAATGGACATAGCCGCGCTCGCGCCACAGCCGGCGCTTGGCGGCCTTCAGGTCGCGCCAGCCCTGCATCGCCATCTCCTCGTAGGAGGCGTAGCCCGCAGGATCGATGTCCCACTGGCGCAGGATCGATTCGAACGGGTGCGGCACGCCGTCGGGCAGGCGATCGGACAAGGACGGGCGCATCGGCTGGACGGTGCGGCCATGGCCCTTCGGCCACATCTCGTGCCGGGCGGTGTCGACGTCCTGGTCGATCCAGGGCGGGACCTGCGGATGGGCGGTGCGGGTGTGGTAGCTTTCGCTGAAATTGTCGGTGACGAACTTCCAGTTGGCGTCGATCTCGATCCGGTACCAGGCGACGCGCACCGCGCTGTCCATCGGATAGTTGCGGTACACGTCGGGCATCGGGTCGAGATAATCGGCCAGCGATGGGCCCGCGTCGTCCATCGTGTACCAGACGAAGCCGCCCCAGACGTCGCAGCGCAGCTCGCGCAGGCTCAGCTTGCCGCAGGGATTGCCTTGCGGGAAATCGTCGCCGTCCTGCGCGCCGACCAGCACTCCGTCCTTGCCATAGCGCCAGCCATGATAGGGGCAGCTGATGTGGTCGAGCGAGGCGGCATCGCGCAGCATCCGCATGCCGCGGTGGCGGCAGCTGTTGTAGAACGCCCGGATCGATCCGTCGTCCTGGCGGATGCACAGCACCGATTCCTTGAGGAAATCATGGACCAGCAGGTCGCCGGGCTCGGGGATCTCGGCGGTGCGGCCGGCAACATGCCAGATCCGGGTCCACAGCCCGTCCCATTCGCGCTGGGCGAAATCCTTCGAGAAATAGCGCGCCCCGTCGATCGGATCGCCGCGCAGATTGGCCGGATCGCGTCCGTCGAGCGGCTGGCGCCCGGTGTTCATCTCGCCCATCGTCACGCCTCTCGTCTTCCCACCCGTCTCGTGCGGGCGGAATGCAGACTGGAAAGACATGGCCGGCGGCGAAACTGACCTTTAGGCCAGAGGTGCGGTGGATGGTTGGCTGCGTGCGCCGCCCAGGGCTTCCGCCAGCTTCTCGCGATCGAGCTGCCCTTCCCAACGGGCGATGACGATGGTGGCGACGGCGTTGCCGATGAAGTTGGTGAGGCTGCGGCATTCGGACATGAAGCGATCGATGCCGAGGATCAGCGCCATTCCCGCGACCGGCACCGACGGCACGATCGACAGCGTCGCGGCAAGCGTGATGAAGCCCGCGCCGGTCACGCCGGCTGCCCCCTTCGACGACAGCATCGCGACCAGCAGCAGGCTGATCTGCTCGCCCAGCGACAGATCGACATCGCAGGCCTGGGCGATGAACAGCGCCGCCAGAGACATGTAGATGTTGGTGCCGTCGAGGTTGAACGAATAGCCGGTCGGCACGACCAGCCCGACGATCGGCTTGGCGCAGCCGGCGCGCTCCATCTTCGCCATCAGATTGGGCAGCGCGCTTTCGGATGAGGAGGTGCCGAGCACCAGCAGCAGTTCGTCTTTGAGATAGATGATCAGCCGCAGCACAGAAAAGCCCGCGATCCGGGCGATGACGCCCAGCACGATGACGATGAACGCCAGCGCGGTCAGGTAGAAGCACAGCACCAGCCCGCCCAGATTGGCGAGCGTCTCCAGCCCGAACTTGCCGATCGTGAACGCCATCGCGCCGAACGCGCCGACCGGCGCGGCCTTCATCAGGATGCCGACGAGCCGGAACACCACCGCCGTCAGCCGTTCGAGCAGGTCGGTGATCGGCGCGGCGCGTTCGCCGACCAGCGACAGCGCGATGCCGAACAGGATCGCGACGAACAGGACCTGGAGGATCTCGCCCTGCGCCAGCGCGGACACCAGCGTATCGGGGATGATGCCCATCAGAAAACCGGTCAGCGACTGGTCGTGCGCCGCCTCGGCATAGCTGGCGATGTGGCTGCTATCGAGTTCTGCGACGGCGATGTGCATGCCGGCGCCCGGCTGGACGACATTGGCGACGACCATCCCGACGATCAGCGCCAGGGTGGAGACGGCGAGGAAATAGCCAAACGCCTTGGCCGCCACCCGGCCGAGATCGCCGAGATGGCTGAGCCCCGCGATGCCGGTCACCACGGTCAGGAAGATCACCGGCGCGATGATCATCTTGACCAGCTTGATGAAGGCGTCGCCTAGCGGCTTCATCCGCTCGCCGATATCGGGCGCCAGCCAGCCGAGCAGCACCCCGAGCACGATCGCCAGCAGCACCTGGGCATAGAGCGAGCGCCAGAAGGGCGGGCGGGCCGTGGGTGCGGCGTCGGTGTCGATGATCATGGCGAGGGGTAGGCCATGATTTCCCCTCCCTTTCAAGCAGAGCTAACGCACGGGAGTATATGCAGAGATCGAACGGTGCTCACAGCAAGGAAAAGGTCATCCCGGACTTGATCCGGGTGTGGATTCACATTTGAAGTGCAACGGGTTGAA
>JAZKDN010000029.1:0-60645 GCA_040387595.1 Pseudomonadota bacterium | reverse complement strand
GACGCTGCACCTCGGACACGCGGCCCTTGGGGTGGAGCATGAAGATGTCGACCTTCGCGCGGCCGGCCAGCGCATCGATCGCGGCCGAACCGGTATCGCCGCTGGTCGCGCCGATCACGGTCAGATGGGTATCGCGCTTCGCCAGGAAGCGCTCGAACAACAGGCCGAGCAGCTGGAGCGCGACATCCTTGAACGCCAGGGTCGGGCCGTGAAACAGCTCGAGCAGCCACTGGCGATGGTCGAGCTGCTTGAGCGGCACGACGGCGGCATGGGCAAAGCGGCCATAGGCGGCGTCGCACAGCGCCTTCAGCTCGGCATCGTCGAGTGCACCGGCAACGAACGGCCGCATCACCGCGACGGCCGTGTCGGCATAGGAAAGACCGCGCAGCGCCGCTATCTCGGCCGTCGAGAAGCTGGGCCATTTTTCAGGCACATAGAGGCCGCCGTCCGCCGCGAGGCCCGCGAGCGTGACATCTTCGAATCCGAGGGAGGGGGCCGAGCCCCTGGTGCTGACATATTGCATGACGGGCGGCCCTTAGCGGCAGCGGCCCGATGCGGCAAGAAAATCAGCCGCCAAATGCGTCTTCGGCGGGTGTTTTCGGGTCGGTCGGCGAGAAGCCGGCCGATCGCCCCCGCGATGGCCGGGCGGCGACGAGCGTTGTCCTCTGGCCGGACCATAGGGGTGCACCGGCGCTGACCGATTCAGCTACGATATCAGGCGAGGGTGCAAGGGGGATTCTCGACGTCCAAGCTCAGCGATGTCGCGATGGACAACAGCAACCTATGGGATTGCCACATGCTTGCCGCCGTTTCATCGGCAGCTTCGGCATGATCCCGCTGGACGTCGATCGCACGCTCGGTGATTTCGATGGCCTCGCCCACAGTGAGGGTCGACTTCTCGCAAAGTCCATGAATCAGGCTTTCCACGAGCAACAAGGCTGCATGACCATGAGAGTCGGGCGGAGACAGCATCGGCACCTGCCTGATGGAGTTATCGTAGCTGGGCATGAACGCGCCTCTCATACAGGCGAGAGCGAGTCCCTGCTCTCAGCCGCTGACGCCTAGGAAAGCCTGCCAACGATTGCGAGCGGATACACGCTTTGACCATGTTCAACCACAACCTATAACAACAATGAATAATAACATTGAGCAATATCGGACGGGGCTGCGCCAGCGTAGAACCGGCATATGTCCAATCGGTTTGTCCAGAAATTAAACGGGTTAGCCGAATTGACGGCCGATGATGCGCACGCCCTCGAGTCAGCCACCGCCAACCCCCGCCGCTATTTAGCCCGGCAGGACCTTATCCGCGAAGGCGACGAGCCCGGCCCGATGTTCGTGATGGTGGAAGGATGGGCTTGCCGGTACAAGATTCTCCCAAGCGGCACGCGGCAAATCATGGCGTTTCTGATGCCCGGCGACGCATGCGACTTGCACATCAGGCTGTTGGCGGAAATGGATCACGGCATCCAGTCGATCACGACAGCGATGGTGGCGACGGTTCCGCGCGCCACGATGGAAGACATCATGAACCGGCACCCGAATATCGCGCGCGCGATGTATTCGGCGCAGCTTGTCGACGAGGGGATTATGCGGGCCTGGATCGTCAGTATGGGCCGACGCAGTTCTACCGAACGTGTAGCGCATCTGATCTGCGAACTCTATCTTCGGGCGCGTACCATCGGTCTGACCGGGGAGGGCGAGTTTGCGCTGCCGCTCTCCCAGCTTGTTCTCGCCGACGCGTTGGGTATGAGCGCAGTCCACATCAACCGCGTCCTCAAGGAACTCCGGCTGGTAGGAGCGATGGCCTTAAGTCGAGGAAGCGTTACCATTCTCGACCCGCAATTGTTGGTCAAGATCGCCGGCTTCGACGAGAACTACTTGCATCGACGGCTTCGTCAGGCTGCCTAAGAACCGGGTTTCATAGCGTTGATTCCGGTCAGGACGAGTTGATAACACCTCATAGCGGGTCGCGAGTTCGCTGTGAATTGCTGCGACTGCGGGGTCCGAGGCCTGCCGCGCCATTTTGCGCGCGCTTGCGGCGCGCGCGCCATAATAATCTCGATCGTTGGGCTGGATCATTGAAATTACCTCTCGGTGCAGCCGCGGATAGCGAATGACTGGAAGCCGCCCGGTCAGACGGCCAGCACGCTATTCGTACGCGCATCCAAGAGACTTATCTTAACCAAGATCAATAATTGGGGCGATCGCTCCAACGGTTTCTGGATTTTTACTGTGGAGGGTGATGGACGCCTGCTTCGCTGCTCCACCACATTCGTGGCGTGCCGCAACCGAGAAGCGGAGCCGCTCCTTCCGATTTCACCCGACCACTGCAGCGAACAACGCGATATCGCGCGCTTCGTCTACGAGATTCGCGTGCAATGCGCACCGCGGCACCGATGCCGCCCGCCGACTGCTCGAGCCGGACCCTGGTGGTCAATCGGGCCGGCGGGAGCGTAGATGCGGTCGCAAAGGAGCCCGGCAAGGCTGAGGGCTGATCGGTCGGCAAAGCCCTATATGCGAAGGGCCGCTCCCATGAGGAGCGGCCCTTCCATTGTCAGCCGTCGGTGACGGCGGCTGTCTGTCGCTCTGGCCTGTGACGGCCGGCGACTGTCAGCCAGTCAGGCTGCGAACGCTCCGATGGAGCGGGCCGAGCCCAGATTTGCCACGGACGGCGTGGGACAATGAGACATTCGACCACCTCCTTTCATCTTGTTGAAGATAAAGGGGATATGGTGATCGCACGGCCCTTTTAAAGAGGTGTCAGGGGCGGCTGTCGGCGCGATCGGCGGCTGGATAGTCTTCCGGCGTCACCGTCGAGACATTGGGCCGATCCACCACATCCTCCTGTTGCTGGCCGCCGCGGGTGCCCGGGTCGGGATCCTGCGCGTTCGGACGGACGTCGCCCGCGGGCCCGCGACGGGGCATGTCGTCGGTCTGTTTGGCATCGGGATCGAGCTTGCGGTCGAGGCTGTCGGGCGTGTCGGACATCGTCTCTCTCTCCTGGGAAATGGTCAGTGGGCGTCGTGCAGGTCGCGCTCGAGCGCGAGGACGCTCAATTCTTGTCGCCCGACACAGGGTCGGTCTTCGGCGGAAGGCCTTCGTCGCGACGGTCGGCGTTGATCTGGTCGCGTTTCGCTTGCTCGCTGTGGAGCTTTTCGCCGCGCGAGCGACGGTTGCGAAGCATCGCGTAGATGATTGCCAGAGCCAGGACGATGGGTCCCGCGATGGTCATGACGCTCCAGAGGGCGCCGCCTCCATCAACCTTGTCCATAACGATCTCCCGATACTGTTGCGAGAGACCCAACGCGCAACGACCCGAATGGGTGCGAAGCGCGGGATGCTGCGGGGGCTTACGGGTCGCCGTGGCGCGCGCATGCGGGCGGTGGCAATCGCGGACTACTTGAAACCGGTCCCGGGCTCATCCATCTCTGCGCCCGACTTCAGCCAGGGAGATAAAGAGCTTCGCCATGACGACCACGATCGACGCCGCCCCCGAGACCCGTTCCTTCGAAGCCGATGTGGCGAAGCTGCTGCACCTGATGGTGCACTCGGTCTATTCGGACAAGGACGTCTTTCTGCGCGAGCTCGTCTCCAATGCCGCCGACGCTTGCGAGAAACTGCGCTATGAGGGTCTGAGCGACCCGGCTCTGCTCGGCGACGACGGCCAGCCCCGGATCACGGTCACGCTCGACCCCGACCAGCGGCAATTGACGATCGAGGATAACGGGATCGGCATGAGCGAAGCCGAGCTGGGCGAGGCGCTCGGGACGATCGCGCGCTCTGGGACCAAGGCGTTCATCGAGCGGATCGCGGGCGCGAAGGACGCCGAGGACAGCCGGCTGATCGGTCAGTTCGGGGTCGGCTTCTATTCGGCGTTCATGGTCGCCGATCGGGTCGACGTCGCATCGCGGCGGGCCGGAAGCGATCAGGCGACCGCCTGGTCGTCCGACGGACTGGGAACCTATACCATCCAGGCGATCGATATCTCCGCGGCCCCGCCGCGCGGCACCCGCGTTCTGCTTCATCTCAAGGAGGACGCCGTCGCCTATACCGAGCGCTTCACGGTCGAACGAACGATCAAGGCGCAGTCGGGCCATGTCCCGGTGCCGATCCTGCTCAGGGACAAGCCCGACGCCGAGCCGAAGCAGATCGCCGATGGCGCCGCGCTCGGGACCCGGCCCAAGGCCGAGATCAGCGCCGAGGACTATAAGGATTTCTATCGCACCGTCGGCGGCCAGTTCGACGACCCCGCGATCACGCTCCATTACCGTGCCGAGGGCCGGCAGGAATATACGGTGCTCGCCTTCATCCCGGAGACCAAGCCGTACGATCTGTTCGATCCAGACCGCGGCGGGCGGATGAAGCTGTACGTGCGCCGCGTCTTCATCACCGACGAGGCGCAGATCCTTCCCCGTTACCTGCGCTTCGTGCGCGGCCTGGTCGATTCCAACGACCTGCCGCTCAACGTCTCGCGCGAGATGATCCAGGAAAGTCCGGCGCTGGCTGCGATCCAGAAGGGGGTATCGGGCCGCGTCCTGTCCGAACTCGAGAAGCTCGCGGCGAACGATGCCGAACGCTATCTCGGCGTCTGGGACAATTTCGGGGCCGTGCTGAAGGAGGGGCTCTACGAGGATTATGCGCGGCGCGAGACATTGCTCGGCCTCGCCCGGTTCCGCAGCACGTCGAGCGAAGGCGGATGGCGCTCGCTCAAGGACTATGTCGCCGGGTTCAAGGAGAACCAGACGGCGATCTATTATGCGACCGGGCCTGACCTCGACCGGCTGGCGTCATCGCCACAACTCGAAGGGTTCCGCGCCCGCGGCATCGAGGTGTTGCTGCTCACCGACCAGATCGACAGTTTCTGGGTGACCGGCGGCGTCGATTATGAGGGCAAGCCCTTCAAGTCGGTAACCCATGGCATGGCCGATCTCGGGCTGGTTCCGCTTGCCGAGGGCGAAGCGCCGCCGTCGGAAGCGTCGAAGGAGGTTGCCGGCTTCATCGATTATGTGAAATCGGTGCTCGGCGATGCCGTGTCCGACGTCCGGGCGTCCGATCGCCTGACCGAGAGCGCCGCCTGTCTTGTCGCGCCCGAAGATGCGATGGACCGGCAGCTGGAGAAGCTGCTCGCCGGTGCCGGGCGGCTCGACGGTCCGGCGCGACCCGTGCTCGAGATCAACCCGCGCCATGCGCTGATCGAGACGCTGAGCGCGGTCGATGCCACGCAGACCGAACTGCGCGAAGACGCCGCTCACCTGTTGTTCGACGAAGCGCGGATCGCCGACGGCGAGCTTCCGGTCGACCCGCGGGCCTTTTCGGCGCGTTTGATGCGCGTCCTCGGGCGCGGCCTCGAGAGGACCGGCTGAACGCCCGGCGTCTCCCGCGCTAGAACGCCAGTCCCAGCGAGACCCGCACGTCGCGCGCGGAAAGGGCGCGGGTGTCGGCGATCGGGCGGAAGTCGCTGTAGGTCGCGCTGACCGTGAGCGGACTGCGCGCCGCGCTGGTCGCTACGGTCAGCTTGTCGGTGCTGGGCGTGCCGATGCCGTCGGCGGCGAAGCGGCGGTAGCTCGTACGGGTGGCCGACCGGTCGCCCAGATCGAAACTGCCGCCCATTCCCCAGGATGTCGTCGCGGCGTCGGCGGCTGCGGCGCTGCGGTGGGCCTGGCCTGGCGTATCGCCGACCGGCACCGCCTTGCTATCGGGGAGGCGGTCGCCAGCATCGCGCTCAGGGGGACGTTCGGCGTCGGCGATCGGAGACGGCATGACCGGCTGCGCGCACAGCGCCTGCCCGGAGACCAGCAATGGCAATGCCCATAGGACCCGCATCGGCAACCCGTCCCTGCTGTAATGTCGGTCGATTTGCGGCGCGTTTATCATTGGTCGCGACATCGTCCCAGCGCCATGCGACGAAGCGTTTGACGCGCATGGCCCTGCGCGACTATATGCCCGCTCCGACAGGGCGGCCGGCAGAGCCGCCTTTTTGCGTTTCGGAGCGTATTTCGTCGATCAAAAGGGAAAGGGAGTTTTTGCCATGACCATCACCCCGCTCATGCCGGTTTATCCGCGGTGCGGCGTGCGTCCGGAGCGAGGCGAAGGCTGCCATCTGATCGGCGAACGCGGCGAACGCTATCTGGATTTCGCCAGCGGCATCGCGGTGAACATTCTCGGCCACTGTCATCCCGAACTGGTCAAGGCGATCGCCGACCAGGCGGCGACGCTGATGCACACCTCGAACCTCTACGGCAGCCCGCAGGGTGAGGCGTTTGCGCAGAAGCTGGTCGACAAGACGTTCGCCGACACGGTGTTCTTCACCAATTCGGGCGCGGAAGCGGTCGAGTGTGCGATCAAGACCGCGCGCCGCTATCATTATGTGAACGGCAATCCGCAGCGCACGAAGATCATCAGCTTCTCGAGCGCCTTCCACGGACGGACGCTTGGCACGATCTCGGCCACCAGCCAGCCCAAGATGCGCGAAGGCTTCGAGCCGCTGCTGCCGGGCTTCGAGGTCGTTCCGTTCAACGATCTCGACGCGGCGCGTGCGGCGGTCGATGCCAACACCGCTGGCTTCCTGGTCGAGCCGGTGCAGGGCGAGGGCGGCATGACCCCGTCGAAGCAGGAATTCCTGCAGGGGCTGCGCCAGATCTGCGACGAGCAGGGCCTGCTGCTGATCCTCGACGAGGTCCAGTGCGGCTATTGCCGGACCGGCACCTTCTTCGCGCATGAGCAGTATGGCATCACGCCCGACATCATGGCGGTCGCCAAGGGCATTGCCGGCGGTTTCCCGCTAGGCGCGTGCCTTGCTACCGAGGAAGCCGCCAAGGGCATGGTCGCGGGCACCCACGGCTCGACCTATGGCGGCAACCCGCTCGCCATGGCGGCGGGCGAGGCGGTGTTCAAGGTCGCGGTCAACGACGAATTCCTGGGCAACGTGCGCGCAATGGGTGATCGTCTGCGCCAGGCGATCGAGCAGCTCATTCCGAACCATGACGGCGTGTTCGACAGCGTCCGCGGCCTGGGCCTGATGCTCGGCATCAAGCTGAAGGACGCGGCCGAGGCGCGCGGCTTCGTCGCGCATCTGCGCGACAATCACGGGCTGCTGACGGTGGCGGCGGGCGAGAATGTCGTTCGCATCCTGCCGCCGCTGGTGATCGACGAAAGCCACATCGCCGAGTGCATCGAAAAGCTCTCGGCAGGGGCACGGACGTACGAGTCCGCGGCGTGACGCGGCGGTTTCTCGATCTCGCCGATGCCGGTCCTGCCGGCCTTCGGCTGATGCTCGAAGAAGCGGTTTCCCGGAAGAAGGCGAGGGCGGGCCTGCCCAAGGGCGCGCCCGACGCGGACAAGCCGCTCGCCGGCTATACGCTGGCAATGATCTTCGAGAAGAACTCGACGCGGACCCGCGTGTCGTTCGACATGGCGATACGCCAGTTGGGCGGCACCTCGATCGTGATGGAAGCGGGAAGCATGCAGCTCGGCCGCGGTGAAACGATCGCCGACACCGCACGCGTGCTGGGCCGTTATGTCGACGCGATCGTGATCCGCACCGACGACCACCAGAAGGCGGTCGACCTGGCCCGCTATGCCGGCGTGCCGGTGATCAATGGGCTGACCGACCATTCGCACCCCTGCCAGATCATGGCCGATCTGCAGACCGTGATCGAGCATAAGGGGCGGGTCGACGGCCTCGACTGGGCGTGGCTGGGCGACGGCAACAACGTCCTCCATTCGGTCGTCGAGGCGGGCAGCCTGCTTGGGTTCACGGTGCGGATCGGGTGTCCCGAAGGCTATGATCCCGATCCGGCGGTGCTGGCCGATGCGCGGGCGCGCGGTGGCGACATCCTGCTCTCGCGCGATCCCGTCGAAGTCGTGCGCGGCGCCGATATCGTCGTCACCGACACCTGGATCTCGATGGGGCAGGCGCATGCCGAGACGAAGCTGGCGGCGATGACGCCGTATCAGGTCGACGAGGCGAAGATGGCGCTCGCCGCGCCCGATGCCGTCTTTCTCCACTGCCTGCCCGCCCATCGCGGCGAGGAAGTGGTCGACGCGGTGATGGACGGGCCGCAGTCGCTGATCTGGGACGAGGCGGAAAATCGCCTGCACGCCCAGAAGGCGGTGCTGCTGTGGTGTCTGGGCAAGCTCGACTGACGTCGAAAGCAGTCGGGTGACCTTGAAAAAGGCGCTCGTCATGCTGAACTTGGTTCAGCGTCCACCATCATCCTCCCGGACGATGTTTGTGGAGGAGTGGGCCCTGAAACACGTTCAGGGTGACGATGGGGTAGAGACGTGAGTTCCGAGATCAGCATCATCGACACCGCCGTGGGCTTCACCATCCCGGACCAGCATGCGCGGGGCCGACTGGTCCGGCTCGGACCTGCGCTCGACCGCGTCCTGGGCGCGCACGGCTATCCGCCGGTGGTCGAGAAGCTGCTGGCCGAAGCGATGGTCATGACCGCGTTGCTCGGGTCCACCCTCAAGGACGAAGAGGGACAGCTGACCCTTCAGGCGCAGGCCGAAGGCGGGGCGATCGAGCTGCTGGTCGCCGACTATAAGAACGGCGTGATCCGCGGTTATATCCGTCACGATGCCGAGCGGCTGGCCGAGATACCGGCCGACCCCTCGTTGTTCGGGCTGTTCGGCAAGGGCTATCTGGCGATCACCTTCGACCAGGCGACGACCGGCGAACGGTATCAGGGCATCGTCCCGCTCGAAGGCGGTTCGCTCGCCGAAGCGGCCGAGGCCTATTTCAGCCAGTCCGAACAATTGCCGAGCCTCGTCCGGCTGGCCGCCCGGCGATTGCCCGACGGCCGTCACGTCGCCGGCGGCCTGCTGGTCCAGCACCTGCCCGAGGGGGAGGAGGGGCGTGACCGTATCCACACCCGGCTCGATCATCCCGAATGGGAACATGTCAAAGCGCTGGCGCAGACGGTGACCGTCGCCGAGCTGACCGACCCCGGCCTCTCGTTCGAAACCGTGCTGTGGCATCTGTTCAACGAGGATGAGGTGCGCATGTACCCCGCGGTCGACCTGGCGCAGGGCTGTCGCTGCGATCCGGTCCATTTCCGGTCGGTCATCGCGCGCTTTCCCGAAGACCAGCGCGGGGAGATGGCCGACGAGAATGGCGAGATCCATGTCGACTGCGAATTCTGCGCGTCTCGCTACACGCTGACGCTCGATTCGTTTTGAAGGTGGCAGGGTTTCGGCGGGCACACCGCTATTTCTGCAACAACAACACAGCATTCTTCAGGAATCGATTTCGCCGGTCTTGATGTATCGGCGGTTTGTCGAAGGTCGATAGTCTGGCGACATCGATCGGGGGATCGGGTCGCCGGAACAGAATTGAGGGCGATGATGACTTTGACGTGGCGATGCGGATTGCTTTTGCTGATATCCGGTGCGGTCGTGCAGACCGCCGCTGCCGAACCCGTGCCGCCGGGCGGCGGCGCCGCGCCGATCTCGCTGGCCGCGCTCAACCAGCTCGAGACCGGCCTGTGGCAGCTGGAGGTCAAGGGAAAGGCCACCCGGCAGCTCTGCGTCGCCGATCCGGTCAACCTCGTTCAAATCGAGCATGACCAGCCCGGTTGCTCGCGGCTCGTGATCGCCAACGATCCGAAAAGTTCGACCGTCCATTACAGCTGCCAAGGGGCGGGATGGGGTCGGACGACGGTGCGGATCGAAACCCCGCGCATGGCGGCGATCCAAACCCAGGGGATCGCCCGCAACGCGCCGTTCGACTACACCGTCGAAGCCCGCCGCATCGGCGCGTGCAGCGCACAGACTGCGGCCCGTCAGCGCTGACATCCCTACTGTGGTGACTGGCCTACGGTGGTGACTGGCCGTTCGACCAAAGCATGAAGGCGATTCGCCTAAAGTCGAATCCCCCGGCGTGCCATGGAGGGCAGCTGGTTAATCCTTTGTTTAACCGTCAGCGCGTAAGAAGCGGATGTGCCTTCCCCTTTGGGCACATTTTCCTCCCTTAGCGGGCTGAAAAGCCTCACTTGGGCCGCTTCCGAGCGGCCCTTTTTTTATCCCGCCGATTTCAGCTCGACGACGGCGTCCCCGGCCTCGCTCAGAAAGGGCGGATCGGGGATCGCCGCGCGCGACTCATTGAGCAGCATCGACCAGCGGGCCGACAGGTCACGCATATAGGGATCGCCATATTCGATGCGGCGCTTGACGATCGGTTTACTGGGATCGTTGCGCACGACCATCACGTCGAACGGCAGGCCCACCGATTTGTCGGATCGGATCGTCGAGTCGAACGACAGCAGCGCGACTTTCACCGCTTCGTCGATCGTGCTGTCATAGTTCATCGCGCGATCGAGGATCGGCTTGCCATATTGGCAGGCGCCGATCTGGAAGAAAGGGCTGTCCGCCTGGCATTCGATGAAGTTGCCCGCATCGTAGATCAGGAAGAGCTTGAGCGGGCCGCCGCCGATCCGTCCGCCGAGCAGCAGCGAGATGCCGGAGGATACCCCCGCCGCATAGAGCGCCGGCTTGAGCTGCGCGGCGGCCGCCATCACCGCCTCGCCGACCAGCTGCGCCGCCTGGAACATGCTTGGCATATGCTCGATCTTGCGGGGCGCCTCGTCCGGATTGCGCGGGGGAAGTCCCTCGGCGAGCATGCCGAGCACCAGTTGCGTCACCGAGAGATTGCCCGCGCTGGCCGCGACGACGAAATTGTCGTCCGTCTCGGTCAGAACATGGAGTTTCCGATAGGTCGAGATGTTGTCGATCCCGGCATTCGTCCGGGTATCGGCGACCATGATCAGCCCCTGGCGGAGCATTATGCCGACACAATAGGTCATCGCAGTCCCCTCGCGGTCGTCTCCCCCGACCTTGGGCGATCATATCGCAACCGCGGCTATTGTCAGCGCGTCTTTTTGCCGCGCCGATATCGGCTATAGCTTCGGCACGATCGGTACGCGATCGCAGGAGAAATCACGCCATGTCTATCGTCCGGGCCGCATGTCTTCTGCCGTTGATGCTGGCATGCGCGGGCGGCGCGATGGCGGCGCCGGCGGTCACGGTGCACCAGTGGCGCGAAGGGCATGAGGCGGAGATCGTCGACCGGCTAGACCGGCTCGTGCGCCTGCCTAGCATCGCGGCCGACCCCAAGGGGCTCGACGATACCGCGGCGCTGCTCGACGGCGAATTGCGGGCGCGGGGGTTCGAGACGCATTTGCTGTCGGCGGAGCCCGGCACGCCGAAAGCGGTGTTCGGCAAGCTCGACGTGCCCGGCGCCAAGCGGACGGTGGTGTTCTACGCTCATTATGACGGCCAGCCGGTGACGGTGTCGCGCTGGGCGTCGGACCCGTTCGTCCCGGTCATGCGCAGCGTGAAGGACGGCATATCGACCGATGTCGACTGGCGGGGGGCGGTTGCGGGGGCGCTCGACCCCGAATGGCGTTTCTTCGGTCGCGGCGTCGCCGACGACAAGGCGTCGATCGTCGCCTTCCTGTCGGCGCTCGATGCGCTGAAGGCCGCCGGGCGCAAGGCGAGCGTGAACCTGCGGGTCTTCTGGGAAGGCGAGGAAGAGGCGGGGTCGCCGCATCTGCCGGGGCTGCTCCAGGCCAATAGCGACCTGCTCAAGGCGGACCTCTGGCTGATCGGCGACGGGCCGGTCCACCAGTCGCGGCTGCCCAGCCTCTATTTCGGCGTGCGCGGCGCGCTGGGGCTGGAGGCGACGGTCTATGGACCGCTCAGGCCGCTGCACGATGGCCATTATGGCAACTGGGTTCCCAATCCGGGGGCGATGGCGGCGCGGCTCGTCGCCCAGATGCGCGACGAGGACGGCACGATCAGCATCCCCGGCGTCGCCGATGCGGCGCGCGTGCCGAGCGCGGCGGACCAGGCGGCGATCGCGGCCTTGCCACCGGTCGAGGACGATCTGATGCAGGCGCTGGGCATCGGCCGCACCGAAGGGAGCGAGAAGCTGTTCGCTGCGGTGATGGCGCCAGCGCTCAACATGCGCGGAATCAGCGCGGGCGCGGTAGGGGCGGCGACCGTCAACGCGATCCCGTCCGAAGCGACGATCTCGCTCGATTTCCGGCTGGTGCCCGACCAGAGCGTCGACGCGATCAAGCGCAGCGTCGAAGCCTTTCTCGACGCCAAGGGCTGGACGGTGGTGCGCGATACGCCCGATCTGCGGACCCGGCTCGATCATCCGCGGGTGATCCGGCTGGCGTGGGAGCCGGGCTATCCGGGGCTGCGGACCGACATGACCCTTCCGGTGTCTCAAGCGGTGATCGCGGCGGCGAGCAAGGCAGCCGGGCGGCCGGTCGTCACCCTGCCGATGATGGGCGGGAGCGTGCCGCTCTATCTGTTCGATCAGGCGCTGAAGGTGCCGCTGATCGGCCTGCCGATCGTCAATCACGACAACAACCAGCATGCCGCCGACGAGAATCTGCGGCTGCAGAATCTGTGGGACGGCATCGAAACCTATGCCGCCCTGATCAGCGGCCTCGACTGGTAGATTTCGGTCCGGTGGATTCCGGGATGAAAATCGCCTAAGCGCGGCGCATGTCACAGATTCAGGACCAGGAACCCCGCCGCGCGATCGTGCTGCTGTCGGGCGGGCTCGATTCGATGGTTTCGGGCGGTATCGCGCGCGAGCAGGGCTTCGCGCTCGCCGCGCTGACGATCGATTACAACCAGCGCCACCGGGTCGAACTGGAAGCGGCGAAGCGCGTCGCCGCGATGCTGGAGGTCGATCGGCACGTCACGCTGCCGCTCAACCTGCGCGCCTTCGGCGGATCTTCGCTGACCGACGATATCGACGTGCCGAAGGACGGCGTGATGCCCGGCATCCCGTCGACCTATGTTCCCGCGCGCAACACCATCTTCCTCTCGCTGGCCCTGGGGTTCGCGGAAGCGACCGGTGCGCGCGACATCTTCCTCGGCGTCAATGCGCTCGACTATTCGGGTTATCCCGATTGCCGGCCCGAGTTCATTTCCGCCTTCCAGCATCTCGCCGATCTCGCGACGAAGATGGGGGTGGAAGGGCAGGGCTTCACGATTCACGCGCCGCTCCAGCACATGACCAAGGCGGA
The DNA here is from genome assembly GCA_040387595.1 of Pseudomonadota bacterium. Lineage (GTDB taxonomy): Bacteria > Pseudomonadota > Alphaproteobacteria > Sphingomonadales > Sphingomonadaceae > Rhizorhabdus. The sequence continues at coordinate 47,593 of JAZKDN010000029.1, read as the reverse complement.
CATTTCCCGCGAGGCGGCCCGGCTGGGCCTCGACGCCGGTCAGAGCTGGTCCTGCTACGACCCGACGCCGGACAACAAGCATTGCGGGCTGTGCGACAGCTGTCGCCTGCGGTCCAAGGGGTTCGAAGAGGCCGGACTGCCCGATCCGACGGTTTACGCCTGATGGGCAGCTATGCCGTGAAGGAGATGTTCCTGACCCTGCAGGGGGAAGGGGTGCAGGTCGGCCGCCGGGCGGTTTTCCTGCGCTTCGCGGGATGCAATCTCTGGAGCGGCCGCGAAGAGGATCGCGCCGACGCGATATGCCGCTTCTGCGATACCGATTTCGTCGGTCTCGATGGCGATCATGGCGGGCGCTACCGCGATGCCGATGCGCTGGCCGACGCGGCGCGGGCGATGTGGGGCGATCTCCCCGGCACGTTCATCGTCATGACGGGCGGCGAGCCGCTGCTCCAGGTCGACGATGCCCTGATCGCCGCGCTGAAGGCGCGGGGCTTCGAGATCGCGGTCGAGACCAACGGCACGCAGCCGGCGCCGCAAGGCATCGACTGGATCTGCGTCAGTCCCAAGGCGGGCACCGATATCGTGCTGCGCCGGGGCAACGAGCTGAAGCTGGTCTGGCCCCAGCCGGGGATCGACCCTGCAGCGCTGGCGCAATGGGAGTTCGGCCATTTCCTGCTTCAGCCGATGGATGGCCCCGACCTCGACCGCACACGCGAGGCGGCGATCGCCTATGTGATGGAGCATCCGCAATGGCGGCTGTCCACCCAGACCCACAAAGTCGTCGGGATAAGATAAGCCGAGCCGTCACCCGGCTTTCGCCGGGATGACGGGCGATCCTATCCCGCGTTGCCGACGGGGACGCTGGCCTGCTGGGAGCCGGCGGGCATGCAGGCGGCCTTGAACTGGTCCTTCTTGGTCCAGCAGGCCTTGTCCATCGATACCGGCTGGATCGGAACATGGAGGAAGCGGCGGGCATGCAGCATGTCCCCGGCGGGGGTCAGGCTGTTGCGGAACTCGCGCATCCGGTCGAGCGCCAGCTGGGTCAGCTTGCCGCGGCCCAGCTTGCGGGCGTCCCGGCCGATCGCGCTCGCCGTTTCGCAGAAGCCGAGCTGCGCATGCATCGTCGAGAAGCCGTTATAGGTCTTGGTGGTGTAGCTATCGAAGGTCTTCTGCCAGGTCTTGCCGCCGGTGCGCTTGAAATAGGCGCCGAGCAGTTTGTACGCGTCGTTCAGCTCGGCGGAGTTCTTCGAGAGCAGATCGTTATAGTTGGGAACGGTCAGCAGGATCGGGGAAAACTGGCATTGCAGGGCGGCGACGTTCAGGCCGGCGCGCATGTTCCAGAGCAGATGCGCCCGCAGTTCCGCCGGCGTCGCCTTCGGCATCGCCTGGCCAAGGCCGGGTTCGTCGCCAACCACCGGGCCGCCCACGAAATTGGGCTGTACCCAGAACAGATAGGCGGAAGCGGGGGCGGCAAGACCCATCGCCAACATCGCCGCCAAACCCGAAACCAACCATCGAAACATGCTTTCTCTCCCGAACCTTAGAGAACCGCCCGCCCCGAACAGTACCCGAACAACCCCCATCCACCGACCAGATCACATCGCGTTGCTGGCATTCTCCGCCATCATGCCGTTGTCGGCCGCGGCCGCCGCGCCCGCCTGATCGAGCGTCGCGCTCTCGACGACGGTCATGTCGTTCATCGATCCGTCGCTGGCGTTCATTTCGACGATGTTGGTGTCGGCGACGGCTTCCTTCTTGCCGCAGGACGACAAGCCCACCGCGCCCATCACCAGGCTGCTGGTGAGAATGATGCTGATCGAACGCTTCATGGGTACTCCCGTCACACAAAATATCGCGACAGGATATAGCCAACGACTCGGGCACTCAAGAGTCCCTGTCGGCTCTCGTCGAACATTGCAGGGCCGACAGCATCGCCGGGAAATTCCGGTGGAGCGCAGCATCGACCGCCGCCATGCCCGCCGGGACGCCGAGCCGGGCCATGCTCGTCACCGCGAAATCGCCGAGTCCGCACGGAACGATCCCGGAAAAATGGGACAGATCGGGATCTATGTTGAGCGAGAAGCCGTGGAAACTGACCCAGCGGCGCACCCGTACGCCGATGGCGCCGATCTTCGCCTCGGCCAGGCCATGGCCGGTCCAGATGCCGACCCGGCCCGGTTCGCTGCGCGCCTCGATGCCGAAATCGCGCAGGGTGGCGATCACCCAATTTTCGATCGCTGTGACGAAACAGCGCACGTCGCGTCCGCGCTTGTCGAGATCGAGCAGCACATAGCCGACCCGCTGGCCGGGCCCGTGATAGGTGTAGCGGCCGCCCCGGCCCGAACGGAAAACGGGGAAGCGGTCCGGCAGCAGCAATTCGCCGTCCTCGGCGCTGGTCCCGGCGGTGTAGAGCGGGGGGTGCTCGAGCAGCCAGATCAGCTCGCGCGCCTCGCCGGCGCGGATCGCGGCCGCGCGCTCCTCCATGTCCGCCACCGTTTCGGTGTAGGGGGACAGGCCGGGCGTCACCCGCCACTCGATAGTCTCGTCATCCACGATCATCATTGTCGCATATTGCTGCTTTTGGCCGCCGATCAAGTGTTGTGCGATTGCGCTCGACCCGCCCGACCGATAGGGCGCCCGGACGGGCTGTGGAGTACCAACGAATGACGGCATTCTCGCTGGGGACGGTCTGGGAAGAAACCATCGCGTTTCTGCGCCGCGAAAGCGGACTTCTGATCCCTGTCGCGCTGGCAATCTACGGGCCGGCGCAGCTGATGCTCAATTTCGGGATGCAGGCCTTCATGGCGATGCGGACCCCTGGTGCAGCCATATCGTGGCAGGGGTTGCTCGTCCTTCCGGGCGGCGCGCTGACGCTGTTCGGCAATCTCGTCATCGCATTGCTCGTGATCGCTCCGGGGATCAGCGTCGGTGAAGCGTTGCGGACGGGTCTGCGCCGCCTCCCGGTCGCGCTCGGCGCGATGCTGATGCTCGGCCTCGCCGCATCGCTGGTGACGGTCTTTGTCAGCCTCGGGGCGTTCACGGTCAGCGGTGGCGCGAAGGCGGCCGGCGTCGTCAGCCTGCTGCTGGTCCTGGTCATGATCCCGATCGGCATCCTGTGGCTGCGGCTTCTGCTGCTGCCCGCGGTGATCGCGGTCGAGCCGGTCAGCGCCAAGGACGGCATCAAGCGGGCCTGGGACCTGAGCCGCAACAATGTCCTGCGGTTGATCGGCATGTGGGTGCTGGTGCTGTTCCTCAGCATCCTCCTGGCGATGATCGAGGTGTTCGTGATCGGGTCGCTGGTCCAGCTGCTCAAGCTCGGCACCGGCGACGCCGCGCTGGCGGCGACCCTGCAGGCCGTGGCCAACGGCGCGCTCGAGGCGATGCTGTCGATGGGTTTCGCGGTCTATCTGGCGCTGGCGTACCGGACGCTTACGGGCCGCTGACCGGATCGAGCAACGGTATGTGCGGCGCGGCTTCGCGGGGCAGGATGCCTGCGAGGCGGGGGTCGGCAAAGGTCTCGACCGCGCGGGCATAGGGTATGAAGCCGTGCCGGCGATAAAAGCTCAGAGCGCCGGGATGATCGAGCGTACAGGTGTGGACCCAGAGCCGGCCGACATCCTTGCGCCAGCCCAGCGCCAGCGCCTGCGCCATCAGCCAGCCGCCATGGCCCTTTCCCGACAGTTCGGGGACCAGTCCGAAAAAGGCGATTTCCGCCTCGCCCGGCTTGCGGAAATCGAGTTCGAGAATGCCGATCTCGATCCCGTGCCGATCCTCGACCGCGTGGATCTCGATACCGGGATCGCCGATGATCGCCGCCAGTTCGTCCTCGCCCATGACCAGCCGGGAGAACCACAGCCACGGTTCGCCGATGCGCCGGAACAGCGCCCGATATTTGTCGGTCGACGGGGCCTTCCATCGCACCAGCCGGAACGGCGCGTTGGGCGCGAGCCGGGGCCGGGGCCGCTCGACCATCTCCAGCGAGGTGACGACGGTCGCCACCATCTGCGGCGGGACGGGGGTCAGCGGCATGTCATTCCCACGTCGCGAGCGGCGGCAGGCTCATCAGGATCGCGTCGATATTGCCGCCGGTCTTGAGGCCGAACAGGGTTCCCCGATCGTAGACCAGGTTGAACTCGGCATAGCGGCCGCGGAAGGCGAGCATGCGGCGCACGTCCTCCTCGCTCACCGTTGCGGTCATGCGCGCGCGAACGATCTTGGGGAAAATATCGAGAAACGCCTCGCCGACATCGCGGGTGAAGGCGAAATTGGCGTCGAAGCCGGCATCGTCGACGACATCGAGATGATCGTAGAAGATGCCACCGACGCCGCGGTGGACGTTGCGGTGGGGGATCCAGAAATATTCGTCCGCCCATTTCCGGAAGCGATCATAATAATCGGCGCCATGCGCATCGCACGCCGCCTTCAACCGCGCGTGGAAGGCGTCGGTATCGGCATCATAGGGGATGGGCGGGTTGAGATCGGCCCCGCCGCCGAACCAGCGCTTGGTGGTCGTCAGGAAGCGCGTGTTCATATGGACCGCGGGGACGTGCGGGTTGGTCATATGCGCGACCAGGCTGATGCCCGTGGCGAAGAAGCCGGGATTGTCCTCGCCGGCGCCGTGGATCGTCTTGGCGAACTCGGGCTGGAAGGCGCCGCCGACGGTCGACACGTTGACGCCGACCTTCTCGAACACGCGGCCCTTCATCAGCCCGCGGACCCCGCCGCCGCCTGCGCCATCGGCATCATCGTCGCGATTCCACGGCGTGTAGCCGAATCGCGCGTCGCTGCCCGCTTCGGCCTCGATCGCCTCGAACGCCGCGCAGATCCGGTCGCGCAGCGATTCGAACCATGTTCGCGCCGCCATTTGCTGTGCGTCGAGCTGCAATGTCATTCGGGCCATCCTTCGGTCTGTCTCAGCGCTTCGGCCAGCGCGATGCCAGCCGAGACCGCGACATTCAAGGACCGGAATCCCGGCCGCATCGGAATGCGTACGCGAAGATCGGCGCGCTCGTGCACCGATCGCGGCACGCCCGCGCTTTCCGATCCGAGCAGCATTATGTCGTCGGGCAGGAAGGCAGCCTTGTCCAAAGTCACATCGGCATCGGTCGTCAGCAAGACGATCCGGCCTGCCGATCGGGCGTCGAACGCGTCCCAGTCGGCATGGCGTTCGATCTCGACCGCCTGGGCATAATCCATCCCCGATCGCCGCACGGCCCGTTCGGAAAAGGCGAATCCGCAGGGCTCGATGATATCGACGGCGACTCCGAGACACGCGCCGAGGCGCAGGATCGTGCCCACATTTCCGGCGATATCGGGCTGGTAAAGGGCTATCCGCATCGGTCCGCTGATAGGCGAATGTCGCGCAATGCCGCAATATTCGGAAAATGGGATTGGCAAAGCTTACAAAGCGGCGCTATCAGCGCGCAGCCGTCGGGGATTTTGCGGGCGGCTGCGCGTGCGCGGGGGGAAAAGGCTGTTTTGCTTCGACCCTTTGCTGCAGGCGTCTAATCGTGGCAGCGCAAAGGTTCCGGAATGGCGACGCTCGAAACTACAGATACGCCCGGCGAAGGGGCTGGCGACGGCGTTCGTCGTCGTGACTTCATCAATATCGCGGCGGTAAGCTTCGCCGGTGTCGGCGCCGCTACGGTGCTGCTTCCTCTCATCAACCAGATGAATCCCTCGGCCGATGTGCTTGCACTGGCGTCGATCGAGGTCGATCTCTCGGCGATCAAGGAAGGCCAGGCGGTCAAGACGATCTTCCGCAAGCAGCCGCTGTTCATCCGGCACCTGACGGGCGCCGAGATTTCCGCAGCCGACAAGGTCGATCCGAGCAGCCTGCGCGATCCGCAGACGCTCGAGGAGCGCACCGTGGACGGCAAGAAGCAATGGCTGATCACCATGGGCGTCTGCACCCATCTCGGCTGCGTGCCGCTGGGCGCCGGCGAAGGTGAGATCAAGGGTGAGTTCGGCGGATATTTCTGCCCCTGTCACGGGTCTTCCTACGACACCGCGGCGCGCATCCGCAAAGGCCCGGCACCGACCAATCTCGAAGTGCCGAAATTCGCCTTTAAATCCGATACCGTCGTCCAAGTCGGCTGAGGTAGACAGACATGAGCTTCCCCTGGGCAAAACATTACGCGCCGAAGCATCCGCTGATGCAGTGGATCGACAGCCGGCTGCCTCTGCCGCGTCTGGTCTACAGCGCGGTGGGCGCCGGTTATCCGGTACCGCGCAACCTCAATTATTTCTGGAACTTCGGCGTGCTTTCGGGCGCGGCGCTTGCCATCCAGATCGTCACCGGCATCGTTCTCGCGATGCACTATGCCGCCAACGGCCTGGTCGCCTTCGACTCGGTCGAGCATATCATGCGTGACGTCAATTCGGGCTGGATGCTGCGCTATGCGCACGCCAACGGCGCGAGCTTCTTCTTCATCGTGGTCTATCTCCACATCTTCCGCGGCCTTTTCTACGGTTCGTACAAGGCGCCGCGCGAAATGGTGTGGCTGCTCGGCCTCGTCATCTTCCTGCTGATGATGGCGACCGCCTTCATGGGCTATGTGCTTCCCTGGGGCCAGATGAGCTTCTGGGGCGCGAAGGTGATCACCGGCCTGTTCGGCGCCCTCCCGGTCGTCGGCACGCCGATCCAGACCTGGCTGCTCGGCGGCTTCGCCCCCGACAACGCCGCGCTGAACCGCTTCTTCTCGCTGCACTATCTGCTGCCGTTCGTGATCGCGGGTGTCATCATCCTGCACATCTGGGCGCTGCATATCCCGGGTTCGAACAACCCGACGGGCATCGACGTGAAGGGTCCGCAGGATACGGTTCCGTTCCACCCTTACTATACCGCCAAGGATGGTTTCGGGCTGGGCGTGTTCCTCTTCCTCTACTGCGCGGTGTTGTTCTTCGCGCCGAACGCGCTGGGCCATCCCGACAACTACATCGCGGCGAACCCGCTTTCGACGCCGGCGCACATCGTTCCCGAATGGTATTTCTGGCCGTTCTACGCGATCCTGCGTGCCTTCACCGTCGACTTCATCCTCCCGGCCAAGCTGTGGGGCGTGATCGCGATGTTCGGTTCGATCATCCTGCTGTTCTTCCTGCCGTGGCTCGACAAGTCGCCGGTCCGTTCGGGCAATTACCGCCCGGCGTTCAAGAAGTTCTTCTGGCTGCTCGTCATCGACGTCCTGATCCTCGGCTGGTGCGGTGGCGCCCCGGCGGCAGAGCCTTACGTCATGATCAGCCAGCTCGCCGCGGCCTATTACTTCGCGCACTTCCTGATCATCCTTCCGATCGTCTCGCGCATGGAGCGTCCGCTCCCGCTGCCGAACTCGATCACCGAGGCGGTGCTGGAAAAGCACGGCAACGCTGCGGCCTAAGGGGATATAGAGACCATGGTTCGTCCCATCGCATTCCTCGCCGGCCTCGGCTTCGTCTTCGTCCTGCTGTTCTCGCTGGTGACGGGCGCCGTCGCCTATATCAGCGAGCCGCCGGCCAAGACCGCCGAGCACGAGTTCCACCTGCTCCCGAAGGACGTGTCCTTCGCGTCGGATGGTCCGCTCGGCAAGTTCGACCGCCAGCAGCTGCAGCGCGGCTTCCAGGTGTACAAGGAAGTCTGTGCAGCCTGTCACTCGCTTCACCAGGTGGCTTTCCGCGATCTCAAGGATCTCGGCTTCACCGACCCCGAGGTGAAGGCGATCGCCAAGACCTGGCCGACCGAGGTTCCCTCGGTGAACCCGGATACCGGCGAAGCCGCGAGCCGCAAGGCGACCCCGGCCGACAAGATCCCGGCACCCTATGCGAACGAAGTTGCGGCCCGTGCTGCGAACAACAACGCGATCCCGCCGGATCTTTCGCTGATGTCGAAGGCTCGCCATGACGGCGGCGCCTATGTCTACTCGCTGCTGACCGGCTATCAGGCTCAGCCCGCGGAACTGCTCAAGCATTTCCCGGACTCGAAGACCCCGGCCAGCCTGCACTACAACCCGTATTTCGCGAACCTCAACCTCGCGATGCCGCCGCCCCTCGCGGCCGACGGGCAGGTCACCTATGCCGATGGTACCCCGGCAACGATCGACCAAATGTCGCAGGACGTGTCGGCCTTCCTGATCTGGACGGCGGAACCGAAGCTCGAAAATCGTCACCAGCTTGGTGTCGCGGTGCTCGGCTTCCTGCTTCTGGCTACCATCCTGGCCTATCTGTCCTACCGGAATATCTGGGCGGGCATTAAGCACTGAGCCGGATCGGTTCGATGAGAAAAGGGGCCGTCCGGGATGACCGGGCGGCCTTTTTCTTTATGGGCTGGTCGATGCCCCCGGCGGGAGGCCGGGGCCGCTACAGGCCCTGACGGACCGGTGGCTTGCGATCTCCAGCGGCTCCGGCCTCCGCCGGAGCGACGATAGACAGGGGACAGACATGACCAGCAATCGGCTCGGCCTGATCGGCGGCAGCGGCCTCTACCGGATGCCGGCGCTGTCGGACGGCGAATGGATCGCGGTCGATACCGCCTGGGGCGAACCCTCCGACTCGCTACTGCTCGGCACGATCGCGGGTCGCGAGGTCGCCTTCCTGCCGCGGCACGGCCGGGGCCACCGCATCGCGCCGTCGGAGGTCAATTACCGCGCCAATATCGCCGCGTTGAAGGCGGTGGGCTGCACCGAGATCCTGGCGGTCTCCGCGGTCGGTGGCTTCCATGAGGGCGTGCCGCCGGGCAGCTTCGTGCTTGTCGACCAATATGTCGACCGCACGATCCGGGGCGGCCGCAGCTTCTTCGGCGACGGCATCGTCGCCCATGCATCTTTCGGCCATCCGACCTGCTCGCGGCTCGGTGCGGTCGTCGCCCAGGCGCTGGCGGACGAGCGCGGCGCCCACCGGGTCGGCGGCACGATGCTGGTGATCGAGGGGCCGCAATTTTCGACCCGCGCCGAATCGCTGCTCCACAAGAGCTGGGGCTGCGACGTCGTCGGGATGACCGGGCTCCCCGAGGCGCGGCTCGCGCGGGAGGCCGAGCTTTGCTACGCGAGCGTCGCCATGGTGACCGACGACGACGCCTGGTCCGAGCATCATGTCGACGTCGCCACCGTGATCGCGACGATGGAGGCGAATGTCTCCCGTGCACAGGCGCTCGTCGCGGCGGTGGCGGGTGGAACGCAGGGCGGCATCCAGTGTCCGCAGGGTTGCGATCATGCGCTCGACGGCGCGGTGATCACGGCACCATCGGCGTGGCCGGAGAGCACCAAGCGGCGTCTGGCGACGCTTGCGCCGAGATTGTTCGGCTGACGGACATAAGCGCGGGACCGTTCGTTCTCCCGTCATGACCAAACTCTGCGACGAAACCGACTGGAAGCTTCCCTGGGACGGTGGCTGCCGTTGCAGTGAGGTTCGCTTCCGGATATCCGCGCCGCCGCTGCTGGCGGCCGCCTGCCACTGCACGGGCTGCCAGACGATGACGGCCAGCGCTTTCTCGCTGAGCATCGGCGTGCCGGTGGAGGGCTTCGAGATCATCGCCGGGGAGCCGGTGATCGGCGGGATTCACGGCGCCGATCGCCATTATTTCTGCGGCCGCTGCAAGAGCTGGATGTTCACCCGGCCCGACGGCATCGACGATTTCGTCAACCTGCGGGTGACGATGCTCGACGACCACGGTTGGTTCATCCCGTTCGCCGAGTTCTGGACGTCGGAGAAGCTGTCCTGGGTGAACACGTCGGCGGTGCACAGCTATGAGACCGTGCCGTCGATCGAAGAGTTCGCGACCGTGGTCGAGCAATATGCAGCCCGGGGTGTGTGCGGTCCCGGTTAACCGGGAGGCGGATCAGTCGGCGGGCTTGCGCGCCTGAATATTGGTGACCTTCAGGGTCATGACGACCTGGTCGTGCTGGTTGGAAACCGCCAGCCGGAAGTTGACGAAGCCGATCTCGGGGCGCGAGCGCGGCGCGCTCTTCGACAGGACTTCGGCTTCGACGCTGAGCGTGTCGCCGGGATAGACTGGCTTCAGCCAGCGCAGTTCGTCGACGCCGGTGCCACCGAGGGAGAAATGGCCGTCCTCGGTCCAGTGATCGGTCAGCATGCGCATGGTCATGGCGCAGCTGTGCCAGCCGCTGGCCGACAGGCGGCCGAAGATCGGGCTGGCCTCTGCCGCCGCATCATCGAGATGAAAGGGCTGGGGATCGAACTTGGAGGCGAACTCCATCACCTCCTCGCGCGTCACGGCATAAGCGCCGAAGCGCTCGATATGGCCTTCCTGATAATCCTCGAAATAGCGCATGATCTTCTCTCTCAGCGTCATGCCAGCGAAGGCTGGCATCTCGGGAGTGGAAGCGCGACTGTCTCTCCTGAGATGCCAGCCTTTGCTGGCATGACGAGCCGGGAGAGGAGCAGGCGTGCCCCAGATGGTACGATAATATCTAGACGTTAAACCGGAACAGCATGATGTCGCCGTCGGCGACGAGATATTCCTTGCCTTCCGACCGCAGCTTGCCCGCCTCGCGCGCAGCGGCTTCGCCGCCCAGCGTGACATAGTCCTGATAGGCCATGGTCTCGGCGCGGATGAAACCGCGCTCGAAGTCGGTGTGGATCGCACCAGCGGCCTGCGGGGCCTTCGATCCCTTTTCGATCGTCCAGGCGCGGGCTTCCTTCGGACCGACGGTGAAGAAGGTGATCAGGTCGAGCAGCTCATATCCTGCGCGGATGACGCGGGCGAGGCCGGTTTCCTTCAGGCCGAGGTCGGACAGGAAGTCGGCGCGGTCGGCCGGATCGAGGGTGACGATCTCGGACTCGATCGCGGCGGAGACGATGACCGCCTTCGCGCCTTCGGCCTTGGCCTTCTCGAACACGCGGGCGGAGAATTCATTGCCCTCGGCGGCCGAGCCCTCGTCGACATTGCAGACGTAGAGCACCGGCTTGGAGGTGAGCAGCTGCGCCTGGGCGAATATGCGGGCTTCGTCTTCGTCCCTGGGCCGGGTCAGGCGGGCGGGCTTGCCTTCGCGCAGCAGTTCGAGCGCCTGGCCGAGCACCGAGGCGGCGATCTTCGCTTCCTTGTCGCCCTGGGTCGCTTTCTTGACGAAAGCCGGGACGCGCTTTTCGAGGCTTTCGAGGTCGGAGAGCATCAGCTCGGTCTCGACCGTCTCGGCATCGGCGATCGGATCGACCTTGCCCTCGACATGGGTGACGTCGCCGTCCTCGAAGCAGCGCAGCACATGGACGACCGCGTCGACCTCGCGGATGTTACCGAGAAACTGGTTGCCGAGCCCTTCGCCCTTCGATGCGCCGCGCACGAGTCCAGCGATGTCGACGAAGCCGAGCTGCGTCTCGATGATCTTGGCCGAACCGCCGATCCTCGAGATCTCGTACAGGCGTGGATCGGGAACCGCGACCTGGCCGACATTCGGCTCGATCGTGCAGAACGGATAGTTGGCCGCCTGCGCCGCAGCGGTCTCGGTCAGCGCGTTGAAGAGGGTGGACTTGCCGACGTTCGGAAGTCCAACGATGCCACAGCGAAAGCCCATATTTTCTCAAGCCTATTGCGAATGGCCGCCCGATAGCCGTTGCGGGGCGCAAAGGCCAGTGTGTGCGGCAAAAAGCCCATGCCGCAAATAGCGAAAGGGCCCCGGAGTCTCCTCCGAGGCCCTCCAACCTTCGCCTGATCGGGGGGGATTCAGGTTCTGGAAGGGGTAAAGCTCTTCAGCGGCTCGGGCAGGCTGACCGGCGTGATCTTCGGCGCCGGTTTGGCGGCAGGCGCGCTCCTGGTCCGCGTGACCGGATCAGGCGATCGGACGACACCTTCCTGCCCCTGCGAGGCGCAGCTTCCGGAACTGGTCCTGATCACCCGGGGTTGCTGGGCGGAGGCGGCGCCGTCGGAGCTGTAGCTGATCGTTCGTGTGCAGCCATCTGCCGAGGTCGTGCTCGACACATAGCTATATTGCATGACGCCGACCGGAGCGCCCCGAGCATCGGTCATGACGATAGCATTGCCGGCGCCGGGGGCTTGCGCCGCGGGAGCCCTTGCCTGCATGGCGGCGGCCTGGCGCATCATCGCGTCGGCGCGCGCCGCCATCATGGCGGACATATGGTCCATGTCGGCGAAAAGGCTGTGGGGACCGAAGGCGGCATCGATAAAGTCCACCGGCGCGGGCGCGTGAACCAGCACCAACTGTGGCGGCGCATCGGCCTGATACTGTACATGCTGCACCGATCCGTCGGGCAGGGCGATCAGCATGACCTTGGCATCGTCGCGGGCGGCCAGGGCGGCGCCGGCAAGGGCCGTGGATGCCGCACCGGCGATGATCGCGGTCCGGATAAAACGCATGAGCGAACCTCCATTCCTAGGTCGACGGCGGAAAATTAGCCGGGGTTAGCTGAACGCCCGATAAACGAACGGCGGCCGCACATCGCATCATGCGACCGGCTCGTCGCGAGCAGCGCCAGCGATCGGCTTGCACGGGTCGTCATCCGGTCATTCGAAGACGGCCTTGAACCTATCGGTTGCCGTCGTACCGGTATTCCACGTCAATGGACCAAGGCTAGGCGGCGAGCAGGCGCGGCGTGCGCAGCAGCAGGGTCACCGTAGCCCCGTTGCCGCCGCTAGCGACGAGAACCTCGCCGCGATGCCGTTCGGCGATCGCGCGGACGATCACGAGCCCAAGACCATGGCCGCCGAGCGTCGAGCGGATTTCGGCGGGGTCTTCCTGTTCGGGGAAGCCGGGTCCCTCGTCGGTTACGGTCAACTCGAGCGCCGGTTCGCCATCCTTGCGCGCCGGCTGCGCCGAAACCGTGATCGCCGCGTCGGCCGGGGAAACCTTCAGCGCGTTCTCGATCAGGTTGGCGAGCGCGCGGATCACCAACTCGCGATCACCGACGAATCGGCCCGCTGCGATGGTGCGGATGATGCGGACCTGTTTCTCGTCCTCGGCAACCGCCTCATAGAGGTCGACCGCGTCTTCGACCGCGCCGGCGACGTCGAACAGCGCGGGGGGCGAGCTGATATCGCATTCGATTTCGCGCAGCTCGAGCAGAGCGTTGAACGCGGCCATCAGCCGGTCGATCTCGGCGGCGGCGCGGCTGGCCTGCACCGCCGTCTGGGGATCGGCTGCATCCTCCATCGTCGACAGCCGCGCGCGAACGCGGGCGAGGGGCGTGCGCAGATCATGCGCGATATGGTCCGACGCCGCGCGCAGGCTGTGGATGCGCCGCTCCAGCTCGCCCAGCATGCCGTTCATGTGCCGGGCGAGGACGCCGATCTCGTCGGGCGGGCCGGGATCGTCGATGCGCGCCTTGACGTCGCCTTCGCCGACCCGGTCGCACACCCGGTTGAGCCGGCGTATGCGCGCGGCCGTCTGTCCGCCGACGATGAACGCGGTCGCGATCGACAGGCCCATCAACAGCATCACGATCCCGCCGCCCCACAGGCCGAGCGACCGGCGCAGCGCGCTCGCCGACGCCACCGGCCGGGCGAACAGCAGTCGTGCACCGTTGGGCAACCGATGTTCGACGCCGATGATCTCCCCGCCATCGGGCGCACGGGCCGCGATATAGCCTTCGCGCCAGGGCCGGATTTCTTCGGCCCAGTGCGGCCAGGTGCCCTGCACCCGTCCTGCGGCGTCCCTGACCAGCGCGATGCGCGGCTGGCTGGTGCGGCCGGCATATTGCCCAATCTCCCCGACGGCGGACGCCAGCAGGGGCAGGGTGGACGGATCGTCGATCACCCCCGGCAGCTTTTCATCGAGCGCTTCGAAATCGCGTTGCGCGGCTTCGGCCGCGGCGATGCGGCGCGCGTCGCGATCGACCATGGCGAGTCCGGCGATGCTCAACGCCAGCGCCAGGACCGAAAAGAAGCCCAGCAGCAGCGCGGTCCTGGCGGGAAGCAGCAATGGTCTCAAGCGGGGCTGTCCAGCCGGCGCAGCATCAGCCCCTGGCTGCGCACCGCGACGATCAGCGGGTTGAGATCGGCCGCCAGCTCGGTGCCGGCTGCTTCCAGCTTGCGGCGCAGGCGCGAGACATGGACGTCGATGGTGTTGGCGAAGTTGGCCGGGACGAAATTATAGGTCGACCAGCAGACCGACCAGAGCATCGAGCGCGTCACCGGCAGGCCGATGTTGCGCGCGAGCAGCGACAGGATCGAGAATTCGCGTGCGGTCAGGTCGAGCATGTTGCCGCACAAGGAGGCCCTCATCGTGCCGGCGTCGATCGTGAGCGGACCGCAGATCAATTCGTCGCCCGCCGGCGAGGCGCCGTCCCACTCGCGCCGCCGCAGCAGGGCGGCGAGCCGGGCGAGCAGCTCGATTTCCGACAGCGGCTTGACCGCATAATCGTCACCGCCGCCCGCGAGCCCCTCGATGCGGTGCCGCTCCGACCCCAGCGCCGTCAGGAACAGCGCGGGCGCACGGGTCGATCGCCCGCCCTCGGATCGGATCCGGCCGAGCGCACCCAGTCCGTCCAGTTCGGGCGTCTGGCGATCGAGGATCAATATGTCGAAGGGTTCCAGGCTGGCCCGATCGACCGCAGCGGTACCGGTTCCGACGACATCCACCCGTCCGAAGCCCGCACGATCGAGAGCGGTCGCGATCAGTTCGGCGACCTCGCTCTCGTCTTCCAGGATCAGCGCCGATCGGCCGAGGAACAGGCTGCGGAAGCTCTGTTCGATCATCATATCATATTCTTGCCCCATGGCGGCATCATGCCAGCGCGCCGGGGAAAGGAAAGCGTGTCGCGTCCCGCCGTCAGATAAATTCAGACTGCGACGCTGGCCTGCGCGCGCCGGGCATTATAGACGGTTGTCATGCGCCGCCTGATCATCCTTGCCGCCCTGCTGCTGACGGGGGCCACAGAACCTTCGCCGGTGGAAGATGCGGCACTGGGCTTGCGGCTGGCCGACTATGCCCGGCGGGTCGGCGATGCGCGCACGATGCTGATCGCGGCGCGGATGGTCGCGGCCAGCGGCCTACGCGATGCCGACATCAAGGACGGGCGGCTCGCGGTGCGGGACGGCCTGCCCGGCCGATCGCCGATCGCCATCGCCTTGGCCGACGAAGCGCGGCTCATGGCGCCGGGCGACCAGATGATCGCGGACGAGGCGCGAGCGGT
Source organism: Pseudomonadota bacterium (assembly GCA_040387595.1). Classification (GTDB taxonomy): domain Bacteria; phylum Pseudomonadota; class Alphaproteobacteria; order Sphingomonadales; family Sphingomonadaceae; genus Rhizorhabdus. The sequence continues at coordinate 32,518 of JAZKDN010000029.1, read as the reverse complement.
TGCCGAGGCTAGCCCCAAAGGGATAACCGGCGGAAGCTGGGGCAGTGGCCCGCTGCAGTTTCGGCAATTGTTGCCGGCGGGTGAACAGCTCGACTGGACAGTGCGCGCGCGGGGAGCGGAACCGGTTTTCGTTTCCGCGATCGGGGACGGCGATGCCGATCTGCATCTCAGCGTTTCCGACCTTCGGGGGCGTGCGGTCTGCACTGCGCGCAGCAACGCCTATTATCCGCTCTGCCGCTGGTCACCACAGCGGCCGGCCGACTATCGCGTGACGCTCGGAAATGCGGGGCGTGTGCCGACGCGGGTGGTGGTTCTCAGCAATTAGCCAGCGGCACCATCGTTAAGTGACCGAATAATGTTGGCCTCGCCCGGCCGGCTGTGAACTGGATCACCGCGCGCCGGAAAACGGCCCGTCATGCTGCTGCAATGTGGCCTTTTCGAAAACAGTCCGCCCAGCGGGCCGAGGATCCGTCGAAGACGATCGACGATGCGATCCTGTTCACCGCCCAGCGCTGGTGCGCCTTCAGCCGAGCGTTGGCGCTGCCCGCAGAGATGTCGCTGAGGGACCGAATCACCATGTTCGCGCGGTCGCTCGATCACAGCCTGCACGGCCGCTTCCCGACGCTGATCTCGGCGCCCGAGCAGGTGCTGCTGCTGATCATCGCAAAGGGCGTCGAACAATCGGGCCTGCTGGCGCGGGGCGAGATCGAGCGAGAACTGGGAATCATCCTGCCGTGCTGATCAGGCGGCCCGGAACCTCAGCAACCGGGCGCCGATCGCCTTGCCTGCGCCATCGCGGGCGATCAGTACCAGAGTTTCCTCGCCCCTGGGCAGCTCGCGCCCGGTACCCGGATCGCGGGTCACGAAGGTGAAGCCGACATTGGCCCATCGCCCTGGCGCGACGATCAGACCGAGCGGTGGCGCCAGGCTGGTGTAGCCGCCCGCGGCGTCGCGGTACCAGGCCTCGATCCGCAACGGCTGCGGCGGCTCGGCCATATCGACCCGGACATGATCGCAATGGCGCAAAAGGGTGAAGCCGTCCCGATCGGCGGATGAGGGTGGGGTCGCCGGCACCGCTTTGCAGGCGCCGGCGCGATCGATCGCCAGCGACGTGGTGAAAGGCAGTGGCGGCAGCGAGTTGGCGAGGTCGACCATGTCGGGCGAGCGGCCGTCGAACAGCAGCGGCGCCGACAGGTCGCCGGCGGTCCAGAAGGCGCCGAGCGTTCCGCCGCCCCGGGGGCTGCGGCTGATGCCGGCGGCGAGGGCGGCGAAGCTCGAGGGTCGGTCCGGCGCGATCGTTCGCGCCAGCGCGGTGGTGAAGGCGCCGCCGTCGCCATCGTCCCAGGCGATGGCGCCGGGCCCGGCCGCGGCGAAGGCCACCAGCCGCCCGCCCCCCGCGAGGCCGCCGTCCACGAAGCCCGACGGATCGATCGCGCCGCGCATCACGCCGCTGCCGGGAATAGCCAGCCGTCCCGGCGGGATCGCCTTGCCGGTTCCCGCTCCGCGCAGCAGGCCCCCGCCGGTGCAGCTGTCGATCACCATCCACACGTCGACCCCGCGGGCGCGCAGTTCGCCGACGCGGCGGCCGATTTCGTCGTCGATCAGCGCGCCTGGCACGGTGCGACTGCGCGCATCCCACTGACCGGCATCCGCCGCCAGAAAGAGTTCGTCGCGGCCGTCGGGTTCGATCATGTCGGCCGAGCGCGCCGGGGCCTGGGTGCCGTGGCCCGACAGGAAGATCACGGCGCGGTCGCCCGCGCTGGACGCGGCGGCAAGCTGGTCGAGCGCCGCGCGGATCGCGACGAGCGTGGCGCCGTCGCCGGTCAGACGCGTCATCGCGCTGCGATTGACGTTCAGTCCCGCCAGCGCATCGGCGATGCGTTCGACGTCGCGTGCCGCCCCCGGCAGGGCGAAGGCCGCAAGGCGCGGATCGGAGAAGCGCGAGACGCCCACCAGCACGGCGCGCGTCTCGGCGGCGGCGGGAATGGCGGACAGCGCAGCCGCCGCGAGCGCGGCGAAAAGGAGACCCGGTCGCATCATCCCCTCCTCCATAGGCGTGTGCGGAAGCCGCCGCCAGCGCATGTCAGGAAACGTCAGGGAGGGAATTCGACGGCCCGTGGCAGAGCCGCCCCGGGGTTACAGGGGAGATACCGTGATACGTCGCTTTTGCTTTTCCGCTACGGCTATGGCCATTGTGCTGGCCTGCGCTCCGGCCTCGGCCGCGATGGACGAAACCGTGAAGGGCGCGCTCGTCCTTCAGCAACAGGGCAAGGCCGCGCAGGCCTATGACATGCTCGCACCGCTGGTCGCCACCCGCGCCGGCGATCCGGACTATGATTATGCGCTGGGCCTGGCGGCCGCCGACAGCGGTCGGGCCGGCGAGGCGATCCTCGCCTTCCAGCGCGTGCTGTCGATCCAGCCGGGGAACAGCCAGGCCCGTGCCGAACTGGCGCGCGCCTATGCGCTCGGTGGCGATGTCGATACCGCCCAGGCGCAGTTCAACACCGTCGTGCAGGATCCGACACTGCCCGATCCGGTGCGGCAGCGCTTCGACAGCATCGTTCGTCGCTTCGACCGCGAAGTCGCCGGCGGCGGCACCGATCTGTCCGGCTTCATCGATGCTTCGGCGGGTCATGACAGCAACATCAACAGCGCGACGAACCTGACGACGATCAACATTCCGCTGTTCGCGGGCCTTGGCCCAGGGACGCTGGGTGGCGCAGCGCGTCGGATCGACAAGCAATATTATGATGTCCAGGGCGGCGTCAGCGTCGCAACGCCAGCCAGTCGCCAGATGCGGGTCTTCGGCAGCGTGCTCGGCACCTGGCGCGACAATATCGGCGACCGGACGTTCGACCAGGCGAGCGTGACCGGTACGGCCGGCGGCGCCTACAGCTTCGCCAGCCGCGACGTGCTGTCGCTGTCCGGACAGGTCCAGAAGTTCTGGCTCGGCCATGACGGCTATCGCACGGCCTATGGCGCGATCGGCCAATATACCCATTTGATGCAGGGTGGCGCGGCGCTCAGCGTCGGCGCGCAGGTCTACCGTTTCGACTATGACAATGATCCGCTGCGCGATGCCGATCGCTATGCGCTGGCGCTGTCCTATGCCGATCGCGTGTTCGTCGCCAGTATCACGGGCGGTAAGGAAGAGGCGCGCCGGACGGCCGGCGACCAGTTTTCGAACGGTTTCGTCAACGCCAATCTCGGCTTCGAATATTCGATTGCGCCGGGTCTCAATATCGTCGGCGGCATTTCGGGCGAACTGCGGCGTTATGACGACGCCGACCCGCTCTTCCTTAAGAAGCGCAAGGACGAGCAGATCGATGCCTCGATCGGCATCAAATATCTGCTGACGGAGTCCGTCTACCTCCGTCCGCGCGTCAGCTATTCGCGCAATTTCAGCAACATAGATCTGTACGACTTCAAGCGTTGGACCGCCAGCCTGGGCGTCCGCTTCGAGTTTCGGGGGAATTGAGCATGACCAGTAATCCTATCATCGCCCGTCTTTCGTTCGGGCTGCTCGCATCGGTGTCGATCGCGGGGCTCGCCGCGCCCGCAATGGCGGACAAGATCCTGTTCTCCGATGATCCGGCGCTCACCGGCACCACCCTGGCGGCGGGTCAGGAGGTCCGCACCAGCGGCGGCACCACCCAGATCATGACCGACAGCGGTGCGATCGTGTCGCTCGTCGGCGGCGGCGCGCTGCGCGTCGACGGAAGCACGGTCACCGTGGTCGCCGGCAGCGTCACCGTCGCGGTACCGCGCGGCGGCGCGCTGACGTCCGTCGCGCTGCCCGGCGGGGCCATGGCCCGGCTGCAAGGCAGTTCGCCGTCGGGATCGTTTACCGTCAGCGGCGACAGCTTCACCGGCCACGCCCTGGCCGGTAGCGTGACCATCAACAGCGCGAACCAGAGCAAGACGTACAACACCGGTGCCGCCTGGCAGGGCCAGGCCGGCGGCGGGACGTCACGCGTCTTCGCCAACCGCGCCGATCCGGCGCCTGCGGCCGCCACTGCTGCGGTCGAGCCGGCGGGGGATACCGCGCAGGCGGCGGCCAACGGCATTCCGGTCAATCTGGGCGAGGCGCTGGCAGCGGTCGGCGCGTCGGGCGATGTCGTCCAGGCAGCGCGCAACGTCGAAGCGTCCGCGACCAATCCCGCGATCCCGGCTTTCCCCGCCGACGATGTGGCGACGCTGGTCGACTTCGCGGCGCAGCTCCAGACCGCTTACGGCGGACAGCTGTTCGTCGGCGCCGAACCGGGGATCATCCAGACCTATCTCGCCTTCCTGGCCGATGGCGGCGCGGGCGATCAGTTCAAGGCGACCTACGCCGCACTGATCAACCAGTATATCGACCTGCTGCGCTCGGGGGCATCCCCGGCGACCTTCACCGGCGCCAATCAGGCGGCGGTCAACAGCTACCTATCCTACCTGTCCTCGACGGGAACGCTGGAGGCGCTGTCGGCGCAGAACAAGGCCCTGGCCGACGCCTATCTCGGCTTCCTGGGCTCGGGTGGCGCGGCGACCGACTTCACCAAGAGCTACCTCGATGTCGTCAACGCCTATGTCGACTTCATCAAGGGCGGCGGCGCTCCGGACAATTTCACCGGCGCGACCCAGGACGTCATCAAGGCCTATTTCGACTTCCTGCAGTCGAGCGGGCTGGCCGGCGCGATTGCCGAGGCGAACCGATCGGTGTTCGATGCCTATGCGCAATATCTCGCCAATGGCGGAACCGGCGTGTTCGTCCCGCCGGGCGTCGATCCGGGGCCTGGCACTGATCCCGGTACCGATCCGGGAACGAACCCCGGTACGGGCCCGGTCGTCGTTCCCGAATATGCCCAGGTGCTGCAGGCCTACATCACCTTCCTCCGGGGCGGCGGCAATCCCAACAGCTTCCAGGGCATCACCGCCGATCTGATCCGCCAATATGTGAATCTGGCGATCGACAACGGCCTGTTCACCGGGGTGCCGGCGGCGCAGATCCAGCTGCTCCGCAGCGCGCTCGACCTGCTCTCGCAGCTCGGCACGTTCGACCAGCTCGCACCGTTGCTGGCGGCGCTGACCCTGAACGTACCGACCAATCCGACCACGCCCACCACACCGAGCAATCCGACGACGCCGACCAACCCGACCACGCCGGGTTCCGGCACGGTCACCGAGCGGAATGCGCAGACGATCGCCTATGCCGGCGACAGGATCGGCATCGACCTGCGGAGCGACTCGCCGCTTCTTGCCGACGGTACCGGCAAGCTGACCCGCTATGTGTCGAAAGCAAACTCCAGCCAGGAAGCGCCCGATATCGGCACCAACACCGGGTTCGAGGCGGGGACCGTCGGCGACGTGATCGGCTGGACGCGCTGGGCGGGCGGAACGACTGCGGGCAAATATTACGACAACAGCGCCGTCACCCGCACCGACAAGCAGGGCCTCCACTTCGTCTATGGCACACCGGCGACCAACCTGCCGACCAGTGGCACCGCAAGCTACGCGCTGGTCGGTTCGACCAGGCCGACGATCAGCGACGGCTCGCTCGATCCCGGCAGCCTGACGGGCAGCGCGGCGGTTGCGTTCGGATCGGTGGCGAAGGTCGGAGTCGACCTCCACGTCGCGATCGGCGGCCATGTTTACGACCTTGCCACCACCGGCGGGGTTCGCGATCCGGGCCAGAGCCAGATGTCGGTTCAACCCAATATGAGCTTCTCGGCGAACAATCTCCCGGTAGCCGTCGGCGGACCTGCCTGTGCCTCGACCGGGTGCAGCGCCTTCATCTCCGGCTTCCTGGCCGGGCCCGGGGCGAGCCACCTCGGCCTGAGCTATCTGATCGGCAGCAGCAACGGATCGGGGATCGACGTCTCCGGCGCGGCGGCCTTCGGCAAATAACGGCTGCGGGCGCCGGTCCTCCCACCCTCGGACGCCCGTGGAAACGGCGTCAGGCCTGGCAGCCTGGCGCCGTTTTCTTGTTTGTGCACGGTTGCGCCCGGGATCGATCTGCCTAAAGCGGGCGCGGGGAATGTGGCGCCAGCCGCGTGTCGAGGGGAATGACAGGATGAACGACAGGACCGAGTCCTTGGTGCCGAGGATCGGAGTGATTTGTGGGAATGATTCCGCGCCCGGCGTCATCCGGGATCCGGATGTCGGTACGCAGCTTGTCGGCAATAACGACTCTTTCTCCATGCTGAAGCATCTGGAGCCTGCCATCGATTTTCGTCGAGTTCACCTGGCGCCCAGTTATTTCCGGCAGACGTTTCGCTATGATTTTTCCCGCTATGACCTGGTCTGGAATGCGATTTCGGACGAAATACAGAACGCGAAGACCTTGGGTATTGCGCAGAAGCTGATCGGCGGGCTGAAAGTACCGGTGGTCAATCCACCGGCGCTCATTCCCCTGACCAGCCGGGTCAAAATTGCCGAGCAGTTGCAGGGGATCGACGGTGTCGTTGCGCCGAAGGTGCTGATGTTCCGAAATCCGACGCGCGAGCGCGTCGCGCGACTGGCGCAGAATGCCGATTTCAGATTTCCGGCCATCCTTCGAAAGACCGGTACGCATAATGGCGAAGTCGTCGGAATCTTCAATGATCTCGATAGCCTCGATCCTATTTTCGGCGATCGGAAGAGCGAGTATAATCTGATCGAGTTCGTCGACGTCCGCCGCGCCGACGGATTTTACCGCAAGACGCGCTTCTTCTTCGTCGGCGATCAGATCCTCACGAGACAGCATATCGTGTCGGACGAATGGTCGATCCACAGCATGAGCTCGCGCCGAATCATGCCGAAATATACCGAATTGCAGGAAGAGGCCCGCGACCTCATCGTCAATGGCTTCGCTGCCTTGCCGACGGCGACCCGCAACGCCATTCATGACATCCGCCGCCGCGTCGGGCTCGACTATTGCGGGCTCGATTGTTACCTGGCCGAAGACGGTGGCGTTGTCGTGTACGAGTGCAACGCGACGATGAATTTCGCCCCCACATTCGGCAATCCGGCGACACAGTATAACCGCGCATCATTCCCTCGCTATCTCAGCGCGCTTCGCCGATTGATACATGCCAAGACCGGCAAAGGGCCGGCATTCTAGCATGACCAACGGGGCGAGGAGTGCCGTGACGGCATCGGCGGGAGTGCGGAATGAAGCATAAAGTCGTAGCCCTCGGAATCGATGGCCCGAACGGGGCGTTGTTCGACCAATGGCTCGAAGATGGATCGCTCCCCAATATTCGTGCGATTGCCGACCAGGGCGTCACCATCCGCCATTCTCATGTAAAGCGGTTCCGTAACGAGCGCTGCTGGAACGTCTTTCTGACCGGCCGCGATACCTCCGCGACGGGCGCGACATTCGAGCCCGACCGATACGCGTATTTCAACCAGCCGCTTCAACGCGATGGAGAGCATCCCTTCTATGGGCTGGGCGCCGGACATCGAGTGTGTGTCTTCGATCTGCCAACCGCGATCAGCGAGGCGGTCGAGGGGCTGCAGGTCACGGGATGGGGCAGCGAACTCAATGCTTCGATACCGATGTCGCGGCCCGAATGTCTGATGGCCGAGTTGGTGCGGCGGCACGGCGCCGATCCCAAGATGGAGAGCGCCATGTCCGTGCGAGGGCATGGTGATCTCGAGGAGGAGCGTTCGTTCCGCAACCCCAGCCTATATTCGCGCGAAGACCTGGATCGCTATCGGCACTATCTCGAAGAAGCGGTGGCCCGAAGGACCGAGATATGCCTCGATCTGCTCGACCGCGGCCCGTGGGATCTGTTCCTTGGGCTCTATGTCGAGAGCCATACCGCCAACCATCTGTTCTGGCATCTGGGTCGGCCTTATCCGATACCGTCGCCGTTCGGCCCCGATGGGGATCCGCTGCCGGCGCTGTTTCGATCGATCGACGCGGGCATCGGGCGCATCGTCAAGGCGGTGTCCCCGGATACGCATGTCGTGGTGTTCACGATCGACGATACCGGTTCGAACATGATGGACGTGCCGAGCATGGCTCTGTTGCCGGAACTGCTGTTCCGCTGGAATTTCCCGGGCAGCTATGCCCTGGCCAAGGGCGATATCGGTGCCCCCGTTCCGCCGGTTCGGGCCGATTATGCGGCGCATTGGAAGCAGGAGATATGGCGCACGCGTACGGCAGAGGGCGACAGACTGTTGACGGGCCCATCGGTTCTCGAAGCCGAGGGCGATGCGCTGAGCTGGAATCCGGCGAGCTGGTATCGCCCACTCTGGCCCAGCATGAAGGCATTCGCGCTGCCGAGCGTGTCTGATGGTCATATCCGGCTGAATGTCGAAGGCCGTGAAGCGTGCGGCACGGTGGCGGTGCGCGATTTCGAAGCGACCATGGCGGACATCATGTCGATGCTGGAGACGCTGGTCGATCCGCGCACGGGAAAGGCGGCGGTCGATCATGTGGTCAGGACGCGCGACGCGCCGTTCGAAGCACCGCATATTCCACCCGACCTCGTCGTCTGCTGGCGGGACGACCATCCGATCGATTCGCTCGACAGTCCCCAGTTCGGGCGGGTCGGGCCGGTTCCTTATTTCCGGTCGGGAGGCCATCGCCGGCATGGGACGCGGATCGACAATCTGATGGTCGCCCGCGGCCCGGGGATAGCCCCCGGCAGCGTTTCGGCCGCGGGACGGCTGGAGGACCTGTCCGCCACTCTCCTGCATCTCGTCGGCGCCGCAAGTCCGATCGCGATTGACGGCCGTCCGCTTCTTCCAACCGCAAATCCCGCCGAGCCATCATGACCACCAGAGTTACACTGCACGATTACCGGACCGATCCCCTGCTGCCGCAAAAAGACGGCGTGAATCTCGCGCATGAGAATTTTGCGACCTTGTTGCGTCAGCAGGACGACCCCAACCTGATCGTGAGCTTTCACGATTTTACGCGGCTTCTTGTCGACGAAACCTATGCGCACGCGATGCTCGACGACGTCGATTGCGTCGTCAGCAATGTAGGCCCCCATGCGCATTTCTATTTCTGGCTGCGCGAGCAACTGGGGCTGAATTATCGGATCATCCGCGATGCGCGCACGGCGATCTGGAGCAGCTATCTCCATCAGGAATATCTCTGCGCGCCATATTTGCGCGCCGGCGACACGCTGCTCGTGGCCAGCCACTACACGTGGGGCGTCTACAACAAGATATTCCCGCATCTCGCCAACTTCCCGACCCTGCTCTGCTACCCGCTGACCGCCTGTTTTCCGGTCGAGAGGCCCGTGCATCGTGCCATCGACCGGCCGCCGGGCGGCGATTTCGTGCTTGGTTATCTGGGACGTCTCTCCGAAGACAAGAATTTCCCCGATATCGTCGAATTGCTGATCCGGTTGAACAATCAAGACAAGCGCGGCTATCGCTATCGGCTGATCGCATGTGGCGATGTACATTCCGATAGTTGTACGCCGTCGCGAATACAGCAGAGGATTCTCGAGGCGCTGGGGCCCGGTGATTTCTTCGACTATCTTCCGGCGCGCAACAACAGTGAGATCTGGGACGTCATGGCCCTTTTTGACGTCATGATCTTTCCCAGTACCTCGAATCTCGAAACGCTTGGGCGCGTCCTGATCGAAGCGAGCTATGCCCGGGTGCCGATATTGAGCGGCGACCATGCCGCCACCGTCGAACTCGTCGCGCCCGGTGGCCTCTGCCGCGTCGACTATCGGCTGGATGAGACCTTCAGCGCTCATTTCGATCACCGCCTTGGCAGCATCAGCATGTCCGACATGATCGATGTAATCACCCGGCAGTCCTTCGGGCTGTCGGACTGCTACGATCGCTATGACCGCCATCCCGAGATTTTTCTGGAGCGAATTGCCGATCCCGCGCCCGCGCTCGCCACGCCGCGTCTGGAAGCGGTGCAACGAGCTTTTATCGATATGCTTTCCGTCGATATGCCCGCCCCCCTAGACCGGAAGGCCGCCGATGCCGAATTGAGCAATATGGTCGACTGGTTCATCGATCTGCAGAAGAAAGGCGCTTCGGTGCGTGAAGAGCGGCTCGTTCAGCTGACCGCTTTGTCCCGGCACCCCGACCGAACGGCCCGGTTCGTTCGCAAAAGCGAAACCACGAGTTGTGACTTCACAAATGTGGGCGGGATTGACATCGAGCTGTGTCACATCTCGCAATTTTATCCCGAGTTCAGGATCAGTCGCCAATGACTCTGCCGTCGACGTCTGCCGCAAAGATATTCGGCATAGGGTTTAACAAAACGGGCACGTCCACGCTTGGAAGATGCTTTGATATTCTAGGGATTGCGCCTGTCGCACGCCCACAGATGCTGCACGACAGCTTCCAGTCCGACAGCTTCCGACAGTTTTTTCCCGGTCCCGCCGCGCCGCCGGTTGTAGGAAAATATAGCGTGGACAGCGCTTCCGACCCATTTGGCGAATGGCCGTACCGCTCGATATGCGACGAGATTTTCGACCATCGCAACCAAGCGCTGGCGATCGAGATCGCGACCCATTTCCGTGCCTTTCACGATCGACCCTGGAACGTCAAAGATCTGTACCAGACGCTCGACCATGCTTTCCCGGGCAGTTTCTTCATCCTGACCTGGCGCGATCCCGAGGCATGGTGGCGGTCAACCGAACGGTGGTTGGGTATTACCCATCCGGACGATCATGCGAAGCTGGAACGCTATTACAAGCATCTCGATACCGACAATGTCGACAAGGAGCGCTTCATCGCCGGCTATCTCGCGCATAATGCGGACGTCAGGCGCTATTTCGGCAGTCGTACCGATTTCCTCGACATCAATTTCGAACATGGCGATGGCTGGGAACGCCTTTGCCGCTTCCTTGGCGTTCCCGTGCCGGATTGTCCCTTCCCCCACGAGAACAAGCAGCGATATCGCGCCTGAACGCCGCGGATCTATCGCAGCCGGTAGCCGAACCTCTGAATGTCCCAAGCGAAAATTCGGGCCACCTTCTCTGCCGCATCCTGTTCGTAGAAGGCGGCGAAGGGCTCATCGATGTGCCGCACGCCACTATTGTACCGACCGATCAGGGCGGCATCGTACGGGACATCCAGGCGGTTGCAGATCTTCTCGAGATCCTCGGCGAGATGCTCGTATCGGATATAATCGTCGGCGGCGGACTCCCGGCCGATGAAATAGGACATGCGGTCGTTGGAAAGCTGCCTCGCATCGGTCTGCACGATATACTGGTTGAAGCGGGCGCGGACTTCCTCAAAGGAAAGTTGAAGATAGCGAGTGTCGGTGTTTCGATTGCTCAGAATCCACCAAAATCGGGAAACCATTTTATCAAATGGATTTCTGATATTGCAAAATTTAAAATACTCGTTGAATCGTCTCAATCCTATTCTTTCGAGTAGGATGATCGCTGGCATGTGATTGAAAAAAACGTCGGTCGAATTGGCGCCTTCGCGCCTGCTCCCGACTATTCCGGCAGAAGAAACTAGCTGTCCTGTGCTATGTTGAGGCATGTGGGCGGCATCCGGAACGCAATAGGACTCGAAGAATATTTCCACGCTCGTGCTCGCGGTCTTCTTCGTCTTGAAATAGATAAATTTTTTGTGATGACTGACTAACATGCCTACAATCGGTCCTCTTCAATGAGCCAGTAGGATGAATGGCGCCCAGACGGACGGATCCGCTCCGTTTTCGACCGTCCGATCGCTCATGAGGCCCAGCATCGCCCTGCGCAGCGCTTGCGGCCGCGTTTCTCCGCGCCCGGCGCGCGAAGCGGTTTCGACCGTCAACCGCGCGGCGACGTCGTCTCGCACGGCCCAGTGGCTGACGAGGAGCGATCGGGCGCCGGCATAGAGGAAGGCGCGCGCGAGACCCGAGAGGGCGGGAGCGGAGGGATTTTCGCCCGCTGCCGTGTCGCAAGCGGAGAGCACGACCCAGTCGGCATCGATGTCGAGCCCGGCTATTTCGGACGCCGTCAGCAGGCCGTCGTCGACCGCGTCGGGCTGGGCGGGGGGCGTCAGGACCAGGCCCGGTTCGGATGTCTTGTCGATCGCGCCGCCGATCAATCCGTGGGTGGCGAAGGCCAGGACCCGCACATGTCGCAAGTCTTGCGCCTTGACCGCGCTTTCGGTGGCATCCGCGCCGATCAGGAGGTTCGTGCTGAGCGCCAGCGCGTGCTGCATGCGGCGCAACTCGCGTTCCGCGTGGGGCAGCGGGGCGAGGGCGGCGAGCGCGTCGCGGTTGATGGCGCCGCCGCGATAGAAGCCGCGCAGATCGCCCGGCGAAGCCTTTCCGTTCAGCAGCGGCGCGCCGATCCCGACGAAGCGATCGCCCGGCCTGGCCGACGCGGCGAGGTCGCCGATTCCCGTGATGGCGGGCACCTGCATGAGCGCGGCCTTGCGGATCAGCCAGGGCGTGGCGCGCAGAGCGGCGGGATCATCGTCGCGGCCCCTGGGCGCTTTGGTGACCAGCACCGCGAAGGGCAATTTGGTGAAGGCACCGCCGGGCGCGAGGATCCAGTCGGTCGCGCCTTTCAGCGGCCTGTCGAGATCGGTGGGAACGACGTCGCGATAGATGCGATGAGCGAGGGTCCGATCGAACGGCGCACGCTCCATCGGCGCGTCCGCGATCGCGCCGCGTATCGCCCCTTCGAGGCCGAGCGATGCGCGCAGCGTGGCGGCATCGGCGAGCGTGGTCGCGCCTGCGGCCGAGCGCGCCCACGCGCCCCCGGTCGAGCGAACAACGAAGGTCAGCGCGCCGCCCTGGAACGGCAGCGGCATCACCAGCGCCTGATCACGGCGCAGGCGTTTCGCCAATGTGGCCTCGTCGAGCGCGGCAAAGCGGGTGAGGGCGGCATAGTCGGGCTGGGCTTGCGCCAGCGCCGCCTCGGCAGCGGCCAGTTCGGCGTCGATCCTGCCGACTTCGGCCGTGGCGGCGGGATAGTCGGCGCCGCCTTTGCTATAGGCGCGCAGCGCCGCCTGGCTGAGCGTGTCGCGCTGGGCAAGGAGGTCCTGGCGCTTGCGGATGAGCGTGGCGGCGCCGCCATCCTTCGCCCCCGCGCGAGCCGATACGGCAACGATCGCGCGACCGGCATCGTCGAGCGCCATCAACTGAGCGACCCGAAAGCCCGAGGGCCGATCCCCCACCAGCCAGCTGGCCTCGAGCAAGCGGGCGAGATGGTCGGCGACGAAGCTGCCGCGCCGATCGGGATCGGCGGCGGCGAACAGTTCGCGTTCGGTGAGATCGACGACATGCGCCAGCCGGGCCGCGGCCTCCGACGGCTTGCGCCGGGCATCGAGCAGTGCTTGGCAACCGGCGATATCGATCCGGTCGGGATGGGTTTCGGGCAGCTTTTCCGCCTGCCATTTACCGATGACGGCAAGCTCTTCCGCCGCCGCCTCATCGTCGCCCCAGCCGATCAGATTTTTTGCCAGCGACGTGCGGATCATCATCTCGCGGACCGGGTTGGCGGCACCGAGGTCGGCGAGGGACTTGCGCTTGATGGCGAGCGCTTCGTCCTTCCCGCCCTGCTTGATGAGCAGTTCGGCAAGGTTGTTGCGGAAGGCCGCCAGCAGTTCGTCATTGGCGGCCAGGGTCTTTTCGCCGATCACCACCGCGCGGCGGGCATAGGGCTCCGCCTCGGCCAGGCGGTCGAGATATCCCAGGCTCTTGGCGAGGTTGTTGTAGGTGACGGCCAGGCCGGGATGATCCAGGCCATAGCGCTTCTCCTCGATCGCCATGATCCGCCGCAGGCCATCGACGGCCTCCGATCGGCGGTTTTGGGCCGAAAGGACGAGCAGCCAATTGTTGACTGCGAGCAGCGCCATCGGATGATCTTCGGTGAGCGCGCGTCCGGCGATGGTCATGGCTTCGCGCGCGTAGGTTTCGGCGGCTTCCAGCTTGCCGGCCTGGACAGCGACGATCGCCATCGTGGCGATCATTGCCACCAGATTGGCGTTTTCGGGCGCCTTCACCCGGCGCGACATGTCGAAGGATTTCTGTTCGAGCCGGCTGGCGGTATCGAGATCGCCGCGCGCATAATAGACGATCGAAAGCGTGTGGATCGCGTCCGACTCCTCGGCACTGCCGTCGGGCCGGATGGCATGCCACTGGGCCACCGCATCCTTGAGCGTCGCTTCCGCTTCGTCGAGATGGCTACCGTCGGTGAGAGCAGAGCCGAGCAGCGTCGTGCTGTGCGCCTTGTCGCGCGCGGCGACGCCAGGGGACCGGATCGATTCGCGCAGGATCGGTATGGCCTCGTCGACCTTGGCGACGGCGACCAGCGCTGTGCCGAGATTGCTGAGCACATGCGCGCGCCGTTGTCCCGCTTTCGGCGCGGTGACGAGCGCGGCCCGCCAGGCGGCGATCGCTCCGATCGGATCGGCGGCAATGTCGATTTTCGCCGCCACCGCGACCGGATCGGGCCTTGCGGCGGTGCTCGCGGACGGCGCCATCATGATCGCGGCCCCCGCCGCCACGGTGAACACACCAACCCTCACGCAACGTCCCCCGTAAAGCACCCGATCCGCCCGCCGTGCATGATAGAAGGTCGGGACAATTCCGTCAGCCGAATAGTGGACGTTGGCGGAGAACGCGGTCAGGCCTTCGTCGATCAAGGGCTGCCCTGGCTGCGCGCCGGGATATCGGAATTGCCGGGCGTTTACGTTGGGCAGCTTCAGTCGGCGAGGCGCAGGGCGACCTCGTTCATGAAGCGCGCATCGTCACCGGCCGCCAGCCGATCGGCTTCGGATGCGATCGCGCCGAGCATATCGGCAAGCGGATCGAGCTCGGCCTTTACATAATTGCCGAGGACATGGCCGGTCACGCGGTCCTTGTGACCCGGATGGCCAATGCCGATCCGCACCCGGCGGAACGGATTGCCGATATGCGCCTCGGTCGATCGCAGGCCGTTATGACCCGCGGTGCCGCCGCCGGTCTTCACCTTCACCTTGAAGGGCGCGAGATCCAGTTCGTCGTGGAAGACGGTGACGTCGCCGGTTTCGCACTTGAAGAAGCGCATCGCCTCGCCGACCGACCGGCCGCTTTCGTTCATGAAGGTGGCGGGTTTGATCAGCAGCACCTTCTCGGTGCCGATCCGGCCGGTCGAGGACCAGCCCTGAAACTGCTTCTTCCACGGATCGAAATTGTGGACCTCGGCGATCGTATCGACCGCCATGAACCCCACATTGTGCCGGTGCATCGCATATTGCGCGCCGGGATTGCCGAGACCGACCCAGATTTGCATGGCTGCCTCCTAGCCAACCGATCGCCGCGGCACCAGCCCAAGCGGTCGTCGCGGCGGCAGACAAAGAAAAAGGCCCCGCCGAACGGGTCGGCGGGGCCTCTATCGTCTCGGTTGCGGAAGGCTCAGCCCTCGGCGCCCTCGGCGGCTTCGCCCTCGGCGTCGTCGGCCTCACCCTCGGCGCTCTTCAGCGCCGACGGAGCGACGATCGTCGCGATGGTGATGTCGTCGGTGTCGACGGCGGTCGCACCCTTGGGCAGCTTGAGCTGCGACAGGTGGATGTTGTCGCCGACTTCGAGACCTTCGAGCGAAACCACGATCTCTTCCGGGATATGGGCCGCATCGACCGACAGGCCGAGGTCATGGATGATGACGTTGAGAACGCCGCCACGCTTCAGGCCCGGGGACAGTTCTTCGTCCTTGAAGTGGACGGGAACGTTGACGGTCACCTTGCTGTGCTCGCCGATGCGCAGGAAATCTGCGTGCAGCGGGCGATCGTTGACCGGATGGAACTGAACGTCCTTCGGCAGGGTCCGGATCTTCTTGCCGCCGATGTCCAGCATGACCACGCTGTTGAAGAAGTGGCCAGTGTGCAGCAGCTTCATCAGAACCTTTTCCTCGAGGTGAATCGAGATGGGTTCCTGCTTTTCGCCGTAGATTACGGCGGGGACGCGGCCTTCGCGGCGGATCGCGCGGGAGGCTCCCTTGCCTGCCCGCTCGCGTGCCTCGGCCGACAGGTTGAGCACTTCGCTCATGACATGTCTCCAGTTCGCATTAGTGTTTCCAAAACCCGCACTGCCTCCAGGGATGACCAGAGCGGGATGGGCGCGCATAGCGGCGAAGCGCCGGAAAGGCAAGGAAGCTGTTTGCAGCCGAGGGCCAGTCGTGCAAGGGGAGGCGCGTGCTAGATCAACATATCCTCTTCATCGACGGCGAAGCCATGGTCATCGACAAGCCTTCCGGCTTGCCGGTCGATCCGCCCCGTGACGGCAGCATCAGTCTGGAAAATCATCTCCTTTCGCTGTCCTTCGGTTTCAAGCGCTGGCCCAGTGCGGTCCATCGGCTCGACCGCGACACGTCGGGCTGCCTGCTGCTCGCCCGCAACCCCAAGGCGCACAAGCGCTTCTCGCTCGCGTTCGAGGAAGGGAAGGTCGAGAAGACCTATATCGCCGTCCTCGACGGCGTCCCGGCCGAGGAAAGCGGGCTGGTCGACCTGCCGCTCGGCAAGGTGTCCACGCGCGAGGATGGCTGGCGCATGGTCGGCAATCCCAAGGGCAAGCCGGCGACCACCGCCTGGCGGCTGCTCGCGGCCGTCGACGGCCGATCGCTGGTCGAGTTCAAGCCGACGACCGGCCGGACCCACCAGATCCGCGTCCACGCCGCCACCGGCATCGGCCTGCCGATTCATGGCGACCCGGTTTACGGGCGGGGCGGACAGACGGGCGTGACGCTGCTCCACGCGCTGGCGCTGGTCGTCCCGCGCGAGGGCAAGGATCCGATCACGGCGCGCGCGCCGCTGCCCGAACGCTTCACCGCGCTGGGCTTCACCGACCCGGCCTGACCCTCACGGCGCGCGGACCGGCGGGGCTGCGCTTTGCGACAGGTGCCCGCCGCACGCGGCCGGCTTAGATCGAAGCTCCCTTTCGCGGAGTTCGACCATGCGGATCATCATTGCCGGCCATCTGACATTCGCAGGCGGGGACGTCTGCGCGGAGATCGTGTGCGGCGGCGCGGCCCATATCGCCGCCAGCCGGGCCGAGGCCGGATGCATCGCCTATGACTGGACGGTCGATCCGCTGGCGCCAGGCACGCTGCGCGTGTTCGAGGAATGGGAGTCCGAGGCCGCGCTGGGCCGCCATTTCAAGGACCCGTCCTATCTGGCGATGCGGACGCATCTCGAAACCCACGCCATGACCGGGTTCGACGTGAAGCTCTACTCCGTTGCCGGGATCGAGCCGGTGTATGACGAAGCCGGGCAACCGCGCGATATGATCTTTGGGGTTCGTATTGGGTGAGCGGAGAGGCGGGTCGCGAGCTACCACCGATGTCTGTTTACGGATGAGTAGCCATATGGGGCGGTTAGCCGACTGGCGGCTTTGGGCCCCGCGAGCGGTAAAAGCGGTCGTTCTAAATCCTGCCGCGCTTATGCCGCGCGATGACCTCTGGATCGTACGGCGCAACCTTCTTTCGCTTGTTTCGGATTGTCACGATCATCACCGCGATCGCCGCGGGACCGATAACAAGCTGTGGGTTCTGAAACATCCCCGCGCCAGGAACATAGCTGCCCCACCATAGCATGAGGCCGACGGCTAATCCGGCTACGATCCCAACGGTCATATTCCACGGCTTCATTGGAGCGATATCGTCGATGGGCTCTACGGCCGCAAATGGATCGGCCGCAGCCGATCGAGCCGATCTGGTCTAGAATGGCAAGGATGGGCGTGAAATCATCGCTAGGATCGTCGGAGAGCTTCACCTAAAAAACCTTCGTGAAGCATCTTCCAATCGCCCGCGCTCGACGTTTACTCACTCTCCCTCCAAGCGCTCTGGTGCGACTTTATTCGTATCAGGGTCAGTCAGCTTGGGATTTAGCCAAGGCTCGTGGTTATTGGACAGGAAGCGATCCTGCCCTCGAAGACGGCGAAATGGGTTGGGGGCCAGCGTATAGTTGGATGCGCTCCCGAATGGCTGAGCGGGTCCCTGGATTTACAGGTGACTTTCCAATGTGGGCCTGGATGAAGCGCCCGTCCGCGAAGGCCAAGGCGATCAAGTATCACGGCATGAGCGCCAATGTCCGTTTAACTGTGGTGGTGCCTCGCTCGCGTATCGTCTTCAGCGACTATATGGCATGGCATTTCGTGCTGAATCGGACCCTCAACTGCGCCACAGAAGCTGAGTGGAACGCCCATTGCGCGCTTTGGCCGTTGCACTGGGCAGTTGGCGATGAGCAGTACAAGGCAGGGTATCTGGCGTCCATTGAACCATCCTGGCGGGCCTGCTTGAGTTTCGAACCCGTGAACGACCCCGCAGCGTTAAGCTGGTCTGGATCGACAAAGCGCTTCATCGTGCAGGCTTGCGTAGATCGGTTCTACTGGCACGAGATAGTCGCCGTTCGAAGGTTTGATCCCAAGAGGATAGTTTAGGTCATCGACCAAGAATTTTGGCGGTACGCGATTTAGCGGTAGGGTAATTCGGGGACACCATACTAATTACGCCGGGTAGCTGGATACGTTTGCCGCGTTGAAATGCATCCGCATGTTAGATCTTTAATAAGTATAGTGTCCCCGAAATTCCGTGTCCCCGAAATTCCTCGGAAATTCCTCGGATGAGTGGCAATAATGGGGTGGAAAGCGGAACGGCTGCTTTCCGGATGGCAAGTGGCAATAGCCGACATTGCGGGCTGCCGCTTTTCCCAAAAAGGATGGTGAAACGGGAAACACGCCCGGCAAAACGGTAGATTGGTAGAGCGAAGCAAACCGACCGTGACGGACAAGCTATGCGGACACGGCCCGTCGCGCGACATTGTCGATCTCGCCTGCGATCTGCTGCCAAACACCAACTGGGAGGTCGTGCCCCATACCATCGATCAACAGGAACTTGGCATTCGGGATAGAAGCGGCTGTGTCCTGGCCACAGGCGGCCAAGAACAACGGATCGTCAGTGCCATGAACGACGAGCGTAGGCGCGGTCACTGCTGATAACCGGGCGCGGCGATCACCGGCCACGCCGACCGCACCGATTTGGCGGCCGGTGCCCGAGGGATCATAGGCACGCCTGAGCTCTTCCGACACCAGCGCAAGGTGCGCTTCCTCGTCGAACGGGAAGCCCGTGCCGGCGATGCGTCGGGCGAAGGCTGAACTCCGCGACAAGAAGCCCGCACGATCAGAGGAAGGGTCGGGCATGGGCTGCATCATCATCGCCATGGCGTCTGCTGCAGCCTGCGGGAGCGCCGGATTGCACGTGCTCGACATGATCGAAGTAAGCGAGAGGACGCGGCTGCCGTGTTCGCTGGCCATGATCTGGGCGATCATGCCTCCCATCGATCGTCCTACGACGTGTGCTTGACGGATCGCCAGAGCGTCGAGCAGTCCGACTGCGTCCGCCGCCATGTCGTAGAGCGTGTACGGCACCTCCGGTCGGCGTCCTGCTTGAAGAGCGGAAGCCAGTGCGCCGAAATCTACGGGTGGGCATGCGTCGAAGTGTGTTGAATAGCCGGCGTCTCGGTTGTCGAAACGGATCACGCGATAGCCTAGTGCCACCAGATCACCGCAGAACGGATCGGCCCAACGGATCATCTGCGTGCCGAGTCCGGCGAGCAGGAGGATTACCTCACCATCGTTATCGCCAAAGCTCTCCCAAGCCAGTTCGATTCCGTTCGCTTTGGCGATATTCATGTGGAACGCTCTCTCTCTTGGTCGGTGGGACGCCAGCGTCCTTTCGGAACGACTATCCCCACTAGCGCGATTTGCTTGTGACGAGAACGTGCGGAACACGTCGGGGGGCATTCGCATCTTCTCTCAAACGAACCCATGACGAGACAGTCGCCGGGCGATCGCACCGAGAGCCGCCCGGGGCACGCCCTTTCCCAAAATCTGTTCCCAATTGCGCATTCTCGAAATGGGCCGTTGGAAACGGAGAAACGGGAAAGATCGCGCTTAACGAATGGCCGTTGTCGGGAGCCCGCATCTCTAGCCTGAACGTCCGGGTGTGGGTCGGAAGCCGCCATCCCTTTTCGGCTCCTCGGCACCCCCCTAATCGACCACCTTGCCGCGCAGGTTCTTCACCACCGACCGTTTCGACTTGCCGTCCATGCGCCGCGCCTTCGAGGCCTTCGACGGCTTGGTGGGCTTGCGCTTCTTGGGGACGAAGGTGGCGTCGCGGATCAGGTCGACGAGGCGGTCGCGGACTTCCTGGCGGTTGAGCAGCTGGGAGCGGGCGCCTTCGCTGCGCAGGATGAGGACGCCGTCGCGCGTCATGCGGCTGCCGCCGAGCGCCTCCAGGCGGATCTTTACCGCCTCGGGCAGATTGGGCGAGTTGCGCACGTCGAAGCGGAGCAGCACGGCGGAATCGGTGGTGTTGACGCCCTGGCCGCCGGGGCCGCTCGCGCGGGTGAAGCTTTCCTCGATCTCATCGCTGTCGATCGCGATCGAGCGGGTGACGGGGAGGAGCGGCATGGCGCGAGCCTTATCGGGCGGGTCGAGCCTTGGCTAGACGGGCTGGGCGCTCAGAGTCCGCCGACATGGAAGATGTTGATCGCGGCGACCGCGCCCATGAAGACGCCGCCGAGGAGGATCGCGCCGATCAGCGTGGCGGGATGGACGATCCGTTCGGCACGGGCGGCCTGCCACAGCGCCAGCGAGAGCGGGAAGTAGATCAGCGTTCCCGTCACCAGCCCCGGCGAGTTGCGGTCGAAGGCCAGCACGAGCACGAAGTGAAAGATGAAGTTCCAGAACTGGTTGCCCGCCGCCCAGGCCAGCACCCAGAAATTGGCCGTCGCGCTGCGCGCCTTCGCCGCCCAGCGGACGAGCAGCAGCATGACGGCGATGAAGGTGATGTTGCCCGCCAGGAACAGCGGCAGCTCCATCGCATGGCCGCTGATCTCGCCCGCATAGGCCGGGAAGCCGGTGACATATTCGTCGATGATGTGCGCCACGAAGGCGATCGGCAGCAGCCAGATCAGCCGATAATAGGACGTCTTCACCGCAGCCTCCCCCAAACCCCGGCGGCACGATATCGCAAGCGGCTTGAAGCGCAAGCGAAGTGGGGCCAGAGCAGCGGCATGTACAGATTCGATATCGACAAACATGGCGACAAGAGCGTCCTCTATGCGGACATGGCCGCCGCGCTCGCCGCGCTGACCGCCGACGAGGCCGATCCGATCGCCAACATGGCCAATGCGGCCGCGCTGGTCTGGGAATATCTGCCCGACCTCAACTGGGCAGGCTTCTACCGCGCGATCGGCGACGAACTGGTGCTGGGGCCTTTCCAGGGCAAGACCGCTTGCATCCGCATCCCGTTCGGCAAGGGCGTCTGCGGGACCGCCGCGCAGACCCATGAGCCGCAATGCATCCCGGATGTCCACGCCTTCCCCGGCCATATCGCCTGTGACGCGACATCGGCATCGGAACTGGTAATGCCGATCGTCCATGAGGGGCGGCTGATCGCGGTGCTTGATCTCGACAGCCCGATCCCGGGACGCTTCGATGCCGAGGATGTGCAGGGCTGCGCCGAACTGGTCGCGGTGCTTGGGCCGCGCATCGCGGGCTAGACGGTCCGACAGGCGAGGATGCGCTTGCCGAACGGTGATGGAAGCTGTGATATGACGCCGCGCGACCGGACGTCTCCCGCCGGGAAACGGTCACCATTCATCCTGGGAGAAGCCGTTGGTTAGCGATCCGCCTCGTCAGCAGATCGAAGCGCTGCTTGCCAAGCTCAACCAGAACCGCAGGGAGGAGGTCCTTCGCGAAGCGGAGCCTCTGGCGAAACGCTTTCCGCGATCTCATACGGTGTGGGCGCTATTGGCCTCGGCGCAGCGCGGTTTGGCACGGTTCGATGCGGCGGCGTCGAGCTATCGGCATATGATCGAGCTTCGCCCGGAGCAAGCCCCGACCCATTATGCTCTTGGCACTTTGCTGCAGGCGCAGAAGCTGTTCGACGAGGCGGCGTCGAGCTATCGACGCGCGGTCGAGATTCAGCCGGACTTTGCCGAGGCGCACAATAATCTCGGTTCGTCGCTGCGATCGCTCGGGCGCTACGAAGAGGCTGTCGGCTGTTACGAACGCGCGGTCGAGGTCAAGCCAGATCTCGCGCAATGCTGGAACAACCTCGGCGCCGCGCTTCGATCTTGCGGACGGCGGGACGAGGCGATTGCGGCCTGCCGTCGGGCTTTGGCCATCAACCCCGATTTCGCGGAAGCCTACAATAACCTCGCCAACGCGCTGGGATCGTCTTCGCGGACCGGCGAGGCCATCGAGGGTTACCGGCGCGCGGCAGCCCTCAAGCCCGATTTTGTCGAGGCGATCACGAGCCTTGCGTCGCTGCTGCAGGATATGGGGCGGTTCGATGAAGCATTGTCGTGGTGGAACAGGGCGCTCGCGATCCGGCCCGATCACGGGCCGGCTATGGTCGGACGACTCTATCTTCTTGCCCTCAGCTGCGACTGGAGGGCTTTTTCGAAAGATGCCGTCCGTCTGCCCGGGTTGGGCCTGACCGGCGAGGTCGTTAGTCCGTTCTCGACCTTGGCGCTGGAAGACGAACCTGCGCGGCAACTCCTGCGGGCGAAGCGCTTTGCCGCCAGTTTCCAGCCCGTGCCGCTACCGAAGCTGCGGCTGGCTTCGGCGCGGCCGGCCAGGTTGCGGATCGGCTATCTCTCGGCTGATTTCAGACATCATCCGGTGGGCAAGCTGATGGCTCGGCTGATCGAGCGGCATGATCGGTCGCGCTTCGAGATTCATGGCTATTCGATCGGTCCGCCGACCGATGACGATGTGCGTCGCCGATTCCTGCGGGCGTTCGACCGTTTCGAGGATCTCGACACGCTCGGCGACCGCGCGGCCGCCGAGCGCCTTCGACAGAATGGCATCGACATCCTCGTCGACCTCGCCGGCTACACCACGGCGTCGCGCCCCGGAATAGTGGCGCATAGACCCGCGGCGGTGCAGATCAACTATCTCGGCTATCCCGGCAGCATGGGCGCGCCCTTCATCGACTATATCCTCGCCGACAAGACATTGATCCCTCCCGATGCGCAGCGCTTCTACAGCGAGAAAATCATCTATTTGCCCGATCAGTATCAGGTGCAGGACGCGCTGATCGACAGCCACGGGCAGGGGCCGACGCGGGCCGATGCGGGGCTGCCCGAAGACGCCTTCATCTTCTGTGCGATCAACAACAGCTACAAGCTCACCGAGACGGCGTTCGACGTCTGGATGGACCTGTTGTCGCAGGTCGATGGCTCGATCCTCTGGCTATATGCCAGCAATCCCGGCGTGGAGGGCAATCTGCGCCGGGAAGCAAGCGCGCGCGGCGTCGATCCGGCGCGCCTGATCTTCTCGGGCAAGCGATCCTATGGCGACTATGTCGCCCAGTTGGCCTGCGCCGACCTGTTCCTGGACAGCTTTGTCTACAATGCCGGCGCCACGGCGAGCGACGCGCTGCGATCGGGCCTGCCGATCATCACGAAGCCCGGGCAGGGCTATACGGCGCGGATGGCGGCGAGCCTGCTGCGGGCGATCGGCCTGGACGAGATGATCGCCCAGGACGAAGAGGATTATCGGCGGCTGGCGCTGGACCTGGCGACCGATCGGGCAAAGCTCGCGCGGGTGCGGAGCGCCCTCGACGGCAATCGCACGACCATGCCGCTGTTCGATACCGCGCGCTTTACGGCAAATATCGAGGCCGGCTACGATCGGGCTTTCGAGATCGCGATGCGCGGTGAAGAGCCGCGGCACATCGAGATTTGAGGCTCGCTGTCGCCAGGCCGCAGCCTAGCTCAGCCGGTCGATAGCCTCGTCGTCGAGCGAGCCGGGGACGATCATCAGCGGGCAGGGGAGCTGGCCCGTGTCGGTGCCGGCGAAATGGCTGACCAGCTTGCCGGGATTGCTGCCGGCCGCAGCACCCAGGACCAGCGCCGCGACGTGCGGTTGTTCGGCCAGCAGTTCGCGCACGACCGTCACGGGGTCCCCCTGCCGGACGATGATCGACGGCATGATCCCGGTTTCCTCGATCAGCGCGCTGGCGGCTTGCGCCACCATCGCCTCGGCGCGGAGCCGCGCCTCTTCTTCCAGGGTTGCCTGGACGGCGCCCCACTGCACGAACTCCTGCTGCGGAACGAGTGCTAGAATCTCGACCGAGCCACCGGTCTTGGCAGCGCGGCGCGCGGCGAAGCGGAGGGCGGCGCGTGCAGCGTCGTTATCATCTATGACAACCAGATAGGTACGCACTTTCTTATGATCCCCTGCTTTTTAACCGATCTGGATCGTGTCACGCGCTTTTGCAGCCGCGTTGCCCATCCCGGCCTTGACCTTGTAACCCTGAGCGCGGAAGAGAGGCCGGCATCGACCCCAAACCCTCTTCAGGGGATATAATATGCCGATCGAGTTGAAGATGCCCGCCCTTTCTCCGACGATGGAGGAAGGTACTCTCGCCAAGTGGCTCGTCAAGGAAGGCGACAAGGTCGTCTCGGGCGATCTCCTCGCCGAAATCGAGACCGACAAGGCGACGATGGAATTCGAAGCCGTCGACGAAGGCATCGTCACCCAGCTGGTGGTTGCCGAGGGCACCGAAGGCGTCAAGGTCGGGGCGGTCATCGCGCTGATCCAGGGCGAGGACGAGGACGAAGCGCCCAAGGCCGCGCCGAAGCCCGAAGCCAAGCCCAAGGAAGAACCGAAGAAGGACGCGCCCGCGGCCAAGGCCGAAGCGCCGGCTCCCAAGGCGGAGCCGAAGCCTGAACCCAAGGCCGAGGCGCCGGCCAAGGCCGCTGCGGCCGCCGCGCCTGCGGAGTCCGGCGATCGCGTGAAGGCGAGCCCGCTCGCCCGCCGCCTAGCCCAGGCGCAGGGCATCGATCTGGCGCAGGTCAGCGGCACCGGCCCGGGTGGGCGGGTCGTCAAGGCCGATCTCGATGGAGCGTCGGGTGGCGAGAGCAAGCCGGCGGCGGCTCCTGCGGCATCGGCCGCGCCCGCTGCATCGGCACCAGCGCCCGTCGCGGCCGGAGCGGACGATATCCCGCACGAGATGATCAAGCTTTCGGGCATGCGCAAGACGATCGCGCGCCGCCTGACCGAGTCGATGCAGCAGAGCCCGCATATCTATCTGACGGTCGATATCCGGCTGGATGCGCTGCTCAAGCTGCGCGGCGAGCTCAACGCGTCGCTCGAGAGCCGTGGGGTGAAGCTTTCGGTCAACGACCTGCTGATCAAGGCGCTTGCCGTCTCGCTGATGGAAGTGCCGGAGTGCAACGTGTCCTTCGCCGGCGACACGCTGATCCAGTACAAGCGCGCCGACATCTCGGTCGCGGTCGCGATCCCGGGCGGTCTGATCACCCCGATCGTGAAGGGCGCCGACACCAAGGGCGTCGCGGCCATCGCCACCGAGGTGAAGGACCTGGCCGAGCGCGCCAAGGACGGCAAGCTGCAGCCGCACGAATATCAGGGCGGCACCGCCTCGATCTCCAACATGGGCATGTTCGGCATCAAGCAGTTCACCGCGGTGATCAATCCGCCGCAGGCGATGATCATGGCGATCGGCGCGGGCGAGAAGCGGCCCTATGTGATCGACGATGCGCTCGCCACCGCGACGGTGATGTCGGTCACCGGCAGTTTCGACCATCGTGCGATCGACGGCGCGGTTGGCGCGAAACTGATGCAGGCGTTCAAGCGGCTGGTGGAAAATCCGCTCGGCATGCTGGCTTGATGCCCGCCGAACCCGCTCTTCCCCCGGAAGGCTCACCGGCCATCCGGGTGTCGGCGATGCCGGCTGACACAAATGCCAATGGAGACATCTTCGGCGGCTGGTTAGTCAGCATGATGGATCTTGCCGCCGGGACCGTGGCGTCGAAGCGCTGCAAGGGCCGATCGGCGACGATCGCGATCGACGGGATGATCTTTCACCGGCCGGTCAAGGTCGGCGACCTGGTGTCGGTCTATGCCGATCTGCTGGCGGTCGGGCGGACATCGATGAAGATCGAGGTCGCCGCCTGGCGCCAGTCGCGCGACGGCACGGAGAATGAGCGGGTTACCCAGGCGACGATCACCTTCGTCGCGATCGACGAACAAGGACGGCCCCGCGCCGTCGAAGAATAGGTACAGGAGCAGGCAATGGCGGACACTTATGATCTGATCGTCCTCGGGTCCGGTCCCGGCGGTTATGTCGCGGCGATCCGGGCGGCCCAGCTCGGCCTGAAGGTCGCGATCGTCGAGCGGGAGCTGCTCGGCGGCATCTGCCTCAACTGGGGCTGCATCCCGACCAAGGCGCTGCTGCGCTCTTCCGAGATATTCCACCATATGAAGCATGCCGAGGCGTTCGGCCTGTCGCCGGTCAAGCCGAATTTCGAACTGGCCAACGTCGTCCAGCGCTCGCGCGGCGTCGCCAAGCAGCTGAACCAGGGCGTCACCGGCCTGATGAAGAAGCACAAGATCACCACGGTCTTCGGGGACGGCGTGCTGACCGCCAAGGGCAAGCTGACCGTCACCAAGGACGGCCAGAAGACCGAGCTGGCGGCCAAGAACATCATCGTCGCCACCGGCGCCCGCGCCCGCGACCTGCCGTTCGCCAAGGCCGACGGCAAGAAGATCTGGACCTATCGCCATGCGATGACCCCGACCGAGATGCCAACCAACCTGCTGGTGATCGGTTCGGGCGCGATCGGCCTCGAATTCGCGAGCTTCTACAGCGACATGGGCGCCAAGGTGACCGTCGTCGAGATGCTCGACCGCATTTTGCCGGTCGAGGACGAAGAGATCAGCACCTTCATGAACAAGGCGCTGACCAAGCAGGGCATGACCATCCGCCCGTCGACCGGCGTCCAGAAGATCGAGACCACGGCCAAGGGCATCAAGGCCGAGATCAAGGACAAGGACGGCAAGGTCTCCACCGAGGAATACAGCCACGTCATCGTCGCGGTCGGCATCGTCCCCAACACCGAGAATATCGGCCTGGAGACGCTGGGCGTGAAGACCGAGCGCGGCCATATCCTGATCGACGGCAGCTGCCGCACCAATGTCGAGGGCATTTACGCGATCGGCGACGTCGCCGGCGCGCCCTGGCTGGCGCACAAGGCGATGCATGAGGCGGTGATCGCCGCCGAGGCGATCGCCGGCCAGCATCCGCATGCGATGGACGCGCGCAACATCCCGGGCTGCACCTATTGCCGACCGCAGGTCGCGTCGGTCGGCCTGACCGAGGCCAAGGCCAAGGAGGCCGGGTATAAGGTGAAGGTCGGCAAGTTCCCCTTCATCGGCAACGGCAAGGCGATCGCGCTGGGCGAGCCGGAAGGCTTTGTGAAGACGGTGTTCGACGAAGCGACGGGCGAGCTGCTCGGTGCGCACATGGTCGGTGCCGAAGTCACCGAGATGATCCAGGGCTACACGATCGGCAAGACGCTTGAGACTACCGAGGCCGAGCTGATCGGCACGGTCTTCCCGCATCCGACGATCAGCGAAGCCATGCACGAGAGCGTCCTCGCGGCGTTCGGCCGAACCCTCCACATGTGAACCATGTCGTTTGTCGACGGCATCATGCCGTTGGCAGACGCACGCTTGCCGACAGACGGGCGCGGCGGCAGACCGCGTCCGCGCAGGCGTCAGCAGGGAGGCTGCCATGGGCTGGGGAAGAAAGTCGGTTGTTGGCACTCTGGCTGCACTGGCTGTGGTGTGCAGCCATCACCTGTCGGCGTGTCAGCTGCCGCAGACGTCCAAGCCGGAGCATCGGACCCAATCGAGGTACGACGTGGTCGGCGATTTCCACAAGCGGGTGAGCGGCCTGTTTCGCGCCAGCGCGGTTTCGACGGTACCGAGCCGCCGCATCATCCTGCAGTAGACCCTCTTGCGTCCCCTCATCAGGCAGAGGGGAAAGGGGAGACTTACTCGGTGTCGCCTTCCTCGATCGCCAGCGCGGCGATATGGGGCATCGGACGCAGGCTGCGATTGAGCGCGAAGCCGGAACTGGCGAGCAGCGCCGCCATGTCCTCCGGGCGGCCGGCCCGCCGAATCTCAAGAGCGGTGAAGCCCGAGTTGAGCAGCGACGTAATGTCGCGATCGCGCTGCCAGCCCGACGGCGAGCCCAGCACCACAGCGATCAGCCGGCGACCGTTGCGGACGGCCGAGGCGGTGAGCGTGAAGCCGCTGTCATTGGTGAAGCCAGTCTTGATCCCGTCAAGGCCGGGGACATTGCCGAGCAGCTTGTTATGATTGGTCATGCGCAGCTTGCCATAGCTGAAACTCTGTTCAGCGAAGCAGTGATAGCGGGCAGGGTGGTTGCGGATCATCGCGGCGGACAGGATTGCGATGTCCTGGGCCGAGGTGAAATGGGCGGGGTTGGGCAGCCCGCTGGCATTGGCGAAGACGGTTTGCCGCATGCCGAGCTGGCGGGCCTTTGCCGTCATCAGCCGGGCGAAATTGGCTTCGGTG
Organism: Pseudomonadota bacterium; assembly: GCA_040387595.1. Lineage (GTDB taxonomy): Bacteria > Pseudomonadota > Alphaproteobacteria > Sphingomonadales > Sphingomonadaceae > Rhizorhabdus. The sequence goes on along the minus strand of JAZKDN010000029.1, from coordinate 4,224 downwards.
CCGCCGAGCTTCTCGGCGAGCGCCACGGCGACGTCATTGGCGGATTTTACCGCGACGATGCTGATCGCGTCGGCGACAGACAGCGACTGGCCGATGCCGAGGCCCAGCTTCGACGGCTTCTGGCTGGCGGCCATCGGCGACATCACGACCCGGTCGTCAAGCTTAAGCCGCCCGGCCTCCAGCGCATCGAACACGAGATAGAGCGTCATGACCTTGGTGATCGACGCCGGGTGGCGGATCGCGGTCGGCTGTTCGGCGTAGATGACTTCGTTGGTGTCGGCGTCCATCAGCACAGCGGCAAAGCGCGGTGCGCCCAGCGGGCTGATCGCCTCGACCGGCGCGGCAGCCGGGATCGTCAGCGGCAGGGCCAGTGCCAGGCAGGCGAGCCATCGTGCGAATGTCGATCCAATCACGATCCAGCCCCCTCTATTGCCGACCAGATAGGATTGAATCTAAAGCATTTTCCGAAAACGCGACAGCGACTTCATGGTCGCCGATCACGCGCTTCGACTCATTTTACGCACGGTCGACCTTATCGGCATAGATCAGGCGGCCCGGCCCAAGCCGTGCCATGACCTGCGCCAGATCGCTCTCGCCGAAGGCAAAGCACCCCTCGGACCGGCCGAGCTTGCCGTGCTGGGCGATCATCTGCCGCTCCGCATACCAGGCACCGTGAATCACGACCGCGCGGCTGCGCGCATTGCTGTTGGTAGGGTCGAGGCCATCGATGCGGCGCGAACGACCGTGGTTGCCGACATATTCCTCCGCGGTGACGAAGGCTCCACTCGACGAGGCGGCCGAACCCACCGTGTTGGAGAAGCGCTGCAGCCAGCCGGTATGCGACGGATCCGATCCGCGGCCATGCGCGACGAGGAGGCTCTCGATGCGGCCCGAGGAGACATCGAGAAGATGAAAGCGCGGCGCCGAAGACGCGTCGTCGAAATCGCAGATGCCAATCACGTCGCGGACCTTGATCCGCGCGATATGCCGGCTCATTGCCGCGAGCGCGCGCGTCCGCACCTCTGGTCGAAGCCGTCCGCCCGAAATAAGCGGTGCGGCGATCGAAGTGCCGCCTGTCGCCAATGCCAATCCGCCGAAGATGCCTGCACCGAGCAGGCCGCGCCGGTTGACCGGCGTGTCGATCATATTCTGCAAATGCCCAACCCGCTCTCTACTCTGAACTATGTCAGTTAGTTAGCAGATCGCGTTGAACATTTCATTGAAGGAGTGGGCGTTTGTTCCGGCGTTGTCCTGTTCCGGGCGCAATCTTTGCACGGCTCACCGCTTCGCCCCGGATCCGGCCGGTAACGATGGCGAAATTGGTGAGACCGTTCCTGCGCTTCTCACAGCATCTGGCGAGCCTAGCGTGCGGCGACCTGGATGCTGCGCCCGGCGGCCGGACCGAGCTTTGCCAGCAGCGCCCGATCGCGACCATAGGGATCGCCGACCTTGCGGACCGAACCGTCGGCTTCGACCTCGGCGGTGAAGTAGACGAGATAGACGGGCATGCTCTTTTCGAGCTGGAACGTCTTCGTCTTGCCGGGCTGCGACAGCGCCTCGTCGAGATCGCCGCCGCCGCCCTGAAGCGTTGCGGCGAGTTCCTGAATATTCTCGACCCTGACGCAGCCATGGCTGAGCGCCCGGTTCGCGCGGCTGAAGACGGCGTGGTTGGGCGTGTCGTGCAGATAGATGGCGTGGGCATTCGGCATGTCGATCTTGATGCGGCCGAGCGCATTGGTCGGCCCGGGCGCCTGCCAGACCGAGACGCTGCCGTCTGCGCGGCGGGTCCAGCGGAAACCCTTGCCGCGCGTTCCGCCCGCCTTGATGATGCTCTGCGGCACCGTCCACCCCGGATTGGCGACGACCGACTGCGCATGGAGCGCCAATTGCGGCGTCGGGGTCTTGGGAGAGCCTACGACGACGTTATAGCCCGCCTCCTCGACGCCATTGTTCATCACCGACAGCCGGTAGCTCGGCACGTTCACATATATATAGCGGTCGCCGAGGTCGCGCGGCATCCACCGCCACCGTTCGAGGTTGGCGCGGAGCTGTGCCCGCAGCGCTTCATCGCCCTGAGCCTGTGCGTAGGCGGTCTTGAGCGCGCCATATTGGGTGTTGTCGGGCAGCAGGCCGCGCAGCCATTGGCCCAGCCGGTCGCGCTCGAGCGCCTCGGTGAGGCCGGCAGCGATGCGGTTCGTGTCGGCGGACGCCTCAATATGCCAATCGAGCGCTTCCTTGTCCTCGATCCGGCCATCGGCATAGTCATGGGCAATCCGGAGCGCCGCAGCGGTGGCGAGCGCATCGAGCGTCGGGCCTTTCCGCTTGGCCTCGATCGCGGCCCGCAGCCCATCGACGTTGTAATCGGCGGGGTTGAGCCCCTCGTCGGCGGATTCCTCGATGACGGCCAGCAGGTCGCGGGCCTTGCCGATCGACCATGTGCCTTCTTCCTGCTCCGCCGATGCGACGATGGTCTCCGGGCTTTCCCCCGACGACATTTCCGCCGGCGCGCGGGCGCCGAGCGTGAAGCAGGTGACGGCAACGAGCGGAAGCGCAGCGAGCCAGCGCTTGGATCCGCCGCCGTTGCGACGACGAAGGAATGCCTGGCTCGCGGGCTGGATGGGCGAGTCAAACCGGGTGTCGTTCTGTGGCATGTCGGACCTCCCTGACGATATGCTGCACAACGGCTAAAGCGACGCTCTTGATCCATCGGGCACGCAAATTTTGGACGAAGGAACGCGGGAACTTCTCGCTCGTTTCGGCTCCTCGCAGGGGGTATAGCTCGCCCGTCTCTGTCGTCTCGATCGAGCAGGAGGCCTATGACCGAACCGCCCGAGAGCCGACTGATCCTTTTCGCAGCGCTGGCCGCCAATCTCGGCATCGCGATCGCTAAGTTCGTCGCGGCGGCGCTCACAGGTTCCTCGGCGATGCTGACCGAGGGGTTTCATTCGGTCGTCGACAGCCTCAACCAACTCCTGCTGCTTTATGGCCAGAAGCAATCGCTGCGTCCGCCCGACCAGCATCATCCGCTCGGCTATGGGCGGGAGCTCTATTTCTGGAGCTTCGTCGTCGCGATCCTGATCTTCTCCACAGGGGCGGGACTGTCGATCTACGAAGGCATCCTCCATATCCGGGATCCCGAGCCGATGCGCTCGCCGGTGATCAACTATGTCGTGCTGGCGGTGTCCCTGATGCTCGAAGGCGCAAGCTGGGGCATCGCGATGCGCGAGTTCGGCGCGGCGAAGGGCGACCAGGGCTGGTGGGAAGCCGTCCGTCTGTCGAAGGACCCGCCGAGCTTCATCGTGCTGTTCGAGGATTCGGCGGCGATCTTCGGCCTGTTCGTTGCGGCCGGCGGGATCACGCTCAGCATCGTCACGGGCGATGCCCGCTGGGACGGTGTCGCCTCGGTGGTCATCGGCCTGGCGCTGGCGGGCGTGGCGGTGGCGCTGGCCCGCGAATCGAAGGGTCTGCTGATCGGCGAGCCGGCCGAGCCGGCGCTGGAAGAGGCGGTTCGCGCGGCGGTGATGCGCCGGCCCGAGGTGACGGGCATCAACGAGATCACGACGATCCACATCGGGCCGCGCAACATCTTCCTCGGGGTGTCGGTCGACTTCGAGAACGAGTTTCCCGTGGGCCGGATCGAGGCGATGATCGCCGAAACCGAGACCGAACTGCGGGCCCGCTGGCCGTCGATCCGGGCCATCTATATCAAACCGCAGGCCAAGGCTTGACCGGGCGGAGGCCTGCGGGCGTCATTGCCGCTCGCTTGCCGAGCCGCGGTCGTTGAGCATCCGCTCAGCGCGGACCGATTGCTCGTCCCGAACAGCGGCATCTCGCGGTTGCACCGGTTGACCCGATCCGACTCCTTCTCTATAGGCGCGCCCTGCTCAGGAGCGGTACGCTGGTCCGGGGCAAGCTTGAAACATTGCTGATGCGTGTGATGGCCTGGGAGGTCTGCAAAGACCGCCGGGGCTTTCTTGTATTTCCGTCGTCTCGATTCAGGGCGGCGGAAAAGTGATTCGGGCATCGGTAAAGTAACTCTAGAGGTGAAGGGCTTCATGCCAACAATCAATCAGCTGATCCGCAAGGGTCGCGACCCGCAGAAGGCCAAATCCAAGGTCCCTGCGATGGAAAAGAACCCGCAGAAGCGTGGCGTTTGCACGCGCGTCTATACGACGACCCCGAAGAAGCCGAACTCGGCGCTGCGCAAGGTGGCCAAGGTCCGCC
>JAZKDN010000028.1:0-50877 GCA_040387595.1 Pseudomonadota bacterium | reverse complement strand
CTTTTAGACGCCGATCACCCCGCTAACGGGGTCCTTTTTGCACGCCGATCCACAGGTGATGAGTTGTATTGGACACGGGACGGCGAGATCGCGCCACCGCGCCAACGACCGGCTTCCGTTGCTCGTGAGCTTCCACCCGCCCCCCGAGTACGAAAAGCTCGGATCCGTGGGATCAAGAGCGGACCGCATGACCTGATCCACAGCGCCAAGGGTCATTTTGAAAAGGGCTATGCGGTCGAGGATGGGGCCTATCTCAAACCGTACAAGAAGCTTCTTGTCGACATCACTGCCTCTCAGGCTTGTCTCGACAAGGCCCTCGAGTTCGCCAACGATCTGTTCAACGCGTTCGAGTCAGCCGGGCACCGCGTAACCTTGGCGCCGAACAACGAACAGCTCCGGCGCAGAGCGATCGAAGAGCGCGAAAAGCCGGGAAAGGCGCGCGATCCATATTATCACCGTGGACCTTGGTCTCCGCACCGGCCCACGGTGGTCTACATCGACGATGTCGCTGTTGGGCTGACGATTGTCGAGATGTCGGAACAGGTGATGCTCCGCTACGTCAACGGCAAGTATATCCGCGAAGCAGATTATAGCCCGCCGAAATCGACGCGATATCGCGTCGATCACACCTGGACCACGACGAAAGAGCTTCCCTCGGGTCGGCTCCGACTGATCACATATTCGCCCCGTCCGGGTGTGGAATGGGACCGGAGCTGGGACGAGTGTCGAAAGGCGTCCCTGACCGCCCATATCAAGACGATTGTCAGATCCGTTGAGGCAGCAATTCCCGATCTCCTCGAACGGATTGTTGAAGCCGAGCGGCAGGCGGAGATCGAGCAGCAGAAATGGGATGCCCAGCGGGAGAAGTGGCGCCGGGAGGAAGATAAGAAGCGCACTGATCAGTCCCATAAGGATAGTCACGACGAGCTTATGGCCGCCATCGAGCAATGGTCGAAGGTGGCGAATATCGAACGCTTTTTGGCCGGCATCGAAGCGAGCGCGGCCCATCTACCGATCGGAAAGCAAACGCCCGTTCTCGAACGACTGGCGCTTGCTCGCGAGTTTATTGGCAGCCAGGATCCGCTCGGCTTTTTCCTGTCGTGGAAAGCCCCCCGAGAGCGATATCAGCCTCTATACCCCGACGACCAGGGCCACTGCCACGGCTAGAAGGACCCCCGCCCAATATAGGGCTAACACTGCCGAAGATTGATTGTGCATGGTCATGTGAACTGACATCTAAGCCTCATGATCGAGAACCGGCCAGCCCATCTTCTCGCCGATGCGGCCTACGCGGTGCAACCGCCGCTACCTTATAGAATAGACTGGACGCCCGTACCGGACTTCGTCCGCCGGTCCATCGCGGACCTCGGCGGCATACAACCGGTTACTGGTGCCATGGTAGAAGCTGCTGGAGGCGATCTGCACGACAAGCCGAGCGATGGCGAGGTTGCGCTCTTCCGCAATAGCGGTGCCGAGTTCCAGATGGTTTGGATAGTCGCGAGCCTTGTTGCAAAGGCCGGCGACGGCGAGGGTTTTGGCACAACACCGTTTGCGCTGAGCATTGTACCCGCGCAGAAGCGCGGCGAGATACAGTTGGTCGGGATTGAGCTCGTAGGTAAGCTAGACCTTCAATATAGTCCGGCGAATCCACCGATCTACAGTCACTTCGATCCGTTCGACGGATCTTACGGCCTACTCGGCTTTGGTGCACCAGGCCTTGCGGAGGGCAAAGGCCACCTCGACGAGGTTGGCCTAGTGATTGGCTTTTATATGTTGGCCACGAAGTTCAACGATGATGACGTACTTGCGCCTGACATTGGACTTCCACCCGGTGATGCATGGGCCAGATATACCAAACATCGCAGGAAACTATTATTCACGCCGTTTCGTAAGCCTGAACCACGCCGCATCTGGGGTGCAGATTCCCCGATCGAACTCTTCTTGATTCAGGAACTTGCCCGGCGTGGTCATCACCCACAGCTGCAAATGTTGGTCATGGAGAACGGCGGCACCTATCCGTCATACTATAACCTTTGGGGCGACCTAGAATTCAGGTGGTCGCGCGCAGCTATAACCGAGGCGGACCTATTTTTTCCTGACCAGCGTGTGGCAGTCTTCTGCGACGGCGGCCGCTTTCATAGAGGTTCAGCCAAACGGAAAAGGGATGAGTTAATTGGTGATCGGCTACGCGAATTTGGGATCATTCCAGTGCGAATTGACGGCCGTACAATCGTACACGAGCTCGCTACCGCCGCGGATGTGGTGGAGACGGCGCTGGTGGCGGCCAGTGGCTAATTTCGGCACAGTTAATTTAGCGCTGCCGGTGGGCTGATGAGGCCCACCGAACAGTTTCACAAACTAAGCCTGCGGCTCGCCATTATGCCGTCTGAACGCCCAAACTAGGTAAGAGCCATTCTTTAAGCAGGAACTAAGGGCGAATAAAATTGCAGGTGTAAAAGTCAAAACAGTAATAATTATCATCAGATCTCCTATTAATCCGCCGATTTGTGACGGCGACTTTTGAGATCACATGAAATTTAGGCGCTTGCAACGATGAGGAAGTGCGGCTGAATCCGACCTTGCTTTTCTTGCGCGCCATTCCATCCTTCTCACCAAGGGACATAGCAAATGGGCGAGGCTGGAAATCATGACCGCAGAGCAGATTTTCGATTTAATTCGCGCGCGCATCGACCGTGGCTGCGTCGATGAAGACTGGCATGGCGTGATCGCGGAGGCGGAGGCGCTCGGAATGCGGAAAGCGGATACGTCCAACGGCTATGTGCTGGCTTACGACCTGAGCGTGACCGACGCCCTAGGCAACCGTACCAGCCTAGAATTCTATTCGCGTGATACGTCCCGCCCCTTCCAGGTCAAAGCCGACATCCATGTTTTCGAGCTGCGATTGTGGCGCGACGAGGCGGTCGTGCGGGAGCACACTAACCGCTTTCTCGGCTGAAGGCCTTTGCGATGAAGAGTTTGTCATGAGCCTTAAGGCCTTTCTAGAGTCGGTTATGCCCGCGCGAGCCTCGATGAGTTTGCTGCACTGCACGAACGTCGAGCGCGGGGTCGGCATAATGCAGGCAGGCGATCTGCAACCTTCAGCTTGTCCGGTCTATGGCGAAGAACTGCTCTACCTCTTTTACGGCCGTCCGGCATATCGGAGCAACCCGTCCGCGACCGCCGGTCGCATCGAGGAACTTTGGCCCGTTGGCTTGGTGTTCGATCCAAGCGTGCTGCATGCAGCGATCCGGGTGGTCCCATTCGATAGCGGCGGCTTCGCACGCTATCACGACCTGCTCGGCCCGCATCTCGATCGCAACGCCTTTGAGTTGGACACCGGCGCTGACTTACCCGGCCGGATCGTCGCCGCCTTTTTCGAGACTAATGGGAATTATTATTTCCAGCGACCCGCGGTCGCGGAGAGGGATTTGCCAATCAGCCGCCTCGAGGCCCGCGGCTATGCCCGGCTCATCGCCGACCCTTCCCTGCGCGACGACGATGATCGCTGCGCAACGATTGAAGTACAGTTTGATCGTGAGGTGAGGCTGGCCGACGCCTTGCAGGCCATCGTCGCACCAACCGTCATGCTCGAGGATCCGGCTATCCTCGATGCCCTCGCTGCGTGCCCAAACGCAGTGCTCCTGCCCTATGAGGTATTCGGCCGCTCGCGCCCAATCGAACTCGTCTATCCGCTATATGCGCGAGTCCATGATTTCCATGCGTCTACCGGGAGCTTCGCATGAGCAACGTATCGGCTCAGCTGATCGGCGCGGCCGATCCCGCTGGATACGGTCTCGGCTTCCTCGTCCCAGCCTTCATGCAGCCGCAGATCAATGCGGTCATGGTCCAACGTATCGACACCAATGGACTAGTCATCGGCTTCGACGCGCTCGACCCGCCCGATGTAGCGGTCCTTCCGCTCGCGTCGAAGACACTAACCGTCGGCGACGCCCCTTTGTGGATCATGGGCTTTGGCGGCGAGGATTTGCTGGTCGGTCAAGATGATGGCGACCAAACCTTGCTCTGCCGACGGCTCGACGATCCGCTGTTTCGGGACCGACCCATGCTCGGTATGGAGGTCGCGACTTTTCTCGGTTCGGAGCGCCGTTTCGAGTTCGCGGCCATCGCCTACGCGAGGCTGCTGGCTATTTCTCAGATCGGCGCCGCCCGCTGGCGCGACCTGACCCTGCTGACGCCCGAACTCCGCGCGCGCCTGAAGACCCAGTTGGAAACCCAATATACGCAAGCCTTGAATCGGCTCGTAGCGGTCACCCGGGAGACCGATGTTATCATTTATGGCGATCGGCTTCCCCCGCCGGTCGAAGGCCTTATCCGTGAGGAACTCAAGTCGCTGCTGCGCGATCTCGCGCCGCTCTATCCTACCGCTCTCGCCCACTCGCCGGTGCGCTTCCGATGGTCGAAAGCCCAAGTCCAGCCGCTTCAGGGGGGCCTGCTGTTCGATCCTACGGCGCCCGCTTCCTTGGTCGCCGCCGCGCAAAGTTGGGCCAGCCCACGCGTGGTGGTCCAGCAACCGGTACGGCCAGATCCGCTAATCGACCGCAGTTCCCTTCCCTGGTTCCTGGTCGAACAGAACGCGACCTCGCCTGTCGCAACCGAAGAGATGACGAAAGGTGTGTCCGCCCGCATCCTGCTGACCCGAGGCCGACGCCCTATCGCCCCATCACTGCCGCTCGAGCAAAGCGCCTTGCCAACGCTCATGGTCTCCACCCCTGGACTGTCGGCATCCAACATCGATGAGTGGCGCTTGGCTCGCGCGCTCCACCAGGGGGTCGCGCTAGCCATCGAGCTCGAGCGCAAAGGCTGGCTGATCGAGAGACGCCAGGCGGTGTTGATGACGGTAAAGTTGAGGCGCCGCAATCTGCTCGCAGGCTGGGCCAATCTCTACGACGACATCTGGGCTGCAGGGTTAGATCCGCGACACAGCTTTCTTGCCGAAGCTTATCTCAATGCGCCTCCCGAAGAAGCCGCCGCGCAGCCGCTCAAAGCTATTCTATTCGATCGGATTCCGATCCATCGATCCGGCTTGCTCGACGACGTCTTTCGGATGGGCGGTCCGCAGGCGATCGTGGTGGCCCCCCTTACCCACCGCCGGCCAGAGGATATAGCAAATCATCGCCAAGCCGTGAGTCGAGTGCTCGCCGCGCAAGGTTGGGCCGTCGACGATGTCGACCCTGCCCGTCTTGATGGCCCCTTACGCATCAAGGGAACCCATCTCGAGACAATCATTTCGATGGAACCAGCCGGTAAGCAGGGAGGCCGGCGCCAGCCCCTAGTCGCCTTGGCACATCTCAAGGGCCTGCGCCTCACCTGTTCGACCAGCTATCGCCAGATCGTCGAGCACCTAGGTTCGGGTGAGCTGGCGTTGAATGTCGAAGACCTTATCCAACTGGATGGCAAGATCGCGACGTTCTATTCGATCCTTGGCGCGCAACTCTATCGGCTGCGATCGCAGAAAACTAATGCCCACAGCCTGTTCATCGCTTGGCTCCTTCGCGAAGCCGATCAGAACCGCCAAAGCGACGCCGATGGCCAAGGCGCGATGATCGAGGCGGCCGCTACGATCGACGACACCAGTCAAGTGCGGTTCGTAGCCCGCGCTATACGGCGCCGCTCCGGACGCGTCACCGCGCAGATTACGCTTGAGGCGAAAGACGGAAACGCATTCGCGGCAGGCGGAACGGCCCTTGCCGGTCCGATCCGGCTGACCCTCTCCGACAGAGGGATCAAATTGGGATGACGGGGATGGACGAAAAACAGGATGCGATCACCGCTCATATTACGGTCGTGGGGGGAGCCTTCACGGGCGAGAGCAAGCAGCCGGCCGACATGCTCGACATTCCGCCATCGGCCAGCCGCGTGATCTGCCGCTTTGTCGAGCACGGCGTCACGATCGTGATCGCGCCGCTGTCCCCGCAGATGGCGGCGGACGCCGGGCGACTCGAAGCCGCAGGCGGCGGCGTCGCTATTGATCAGATCCGCCGCTGGGTACTACCTGTTCTCGGCCCAATCTTCGGGCGCCATGGTGGCGCTTACCGGTTGGCACGACAAGACGAGACGGTCGTCCATATTGACTGGACCGATCCCGGGTCAGCCCTTCATCCGACCGATCTGCAGACTTTCGTCAAAGAGCAGATTCTCGGATTGATCTGGACCGGTAACGACTGGGTATCGCGGCCGGGCACCCCAGATCCATTCGTCGATCTCTTTGGTCTGAACAACGCGCAACAGGAGGCTTCGCGCGATGGATGATCAAGCCATCATCGACCATCTCGAGCGCTATCTGACAGACACACTCCCGGAAAAGCTCGGCCGCTCACGCGTGATCGTCGAACTCTCGCAGCAGCTCGGCAAAAACGGGACTTTGATGCCGGGCGGTGAGATCGCGTGGATCGCATGGAATGAAGCGCGATGGAGCTTCATCCATGGCCACCATCTCGCGGCCATCCTCCTGGCACAGAGTCTCGCCGAACATATGCTTGGCGGATGGCTGCGCATGTCGGGCGGATCGCATGACCTTCCCGACCGGCTAACCTTCGCAGCCGCCATCCGCCGCTGTCTCGACTATAGTATCATCGATGGCAAGCTGGCCCAGCGATTGGGCGATCTGGCGGTGCTTCGTAATTCGCTCATTCACTTCCGTGGCCTCGATGATCCCAGCAGCCTCGGCCATCGCGTCAGCGCTCGGCTCGAGCCCGCTTTCGACCAACTCGCGCAGGATGCCGAGCAGGCCCTAAACACGATCGTTAGCCTGCTGGCCTGCCCCGCCTTTCGCGTCGGCTAGGTCCTGCTTTCGTTCCGCGAATGGCGGCTGCATCAGCAGGCCGTTGGTCCAGACATGCCTTAACCGCGCCGATCAGAGCGGCAAGCCGCCTCGCGCCCGCAGGCGTTCCATCCCACAATTCGCGCAGATCGCGAGCGACTCTGTCAAATGCCTGCTCGTCACCTATCCGCTGACCGGGCGGCGCCACATTATATTCCGCGCAAAGCGTCCGCACGAGATCAGCGCGGTCACCCGCATCCCCATTAAGGATGCGCGATATCCATGGCTGCCCGACGCCGTGCCGCTGCGCCACGGCCATCTGTGAGATGCGCCGCTTTTTCAGCTCAGCCCGCAATTCGGCTCCGACCCTTACCGACTCTTGGTCCATATCACTTATTGTATGCGCATATTTTAAAATGTATATGCGCATAATATTCAAGCTGGATGTCGGGAACCGAAACATGCATGGTCGTTTGAGCCCGCCCTCCGAGTTGGACTTGTCGACCTTCCTGAATCAACTCAGCCCCGACCTGCCCTCTTCAACCAATCAGGGCACGGGCGATGTGGCGTTCCAGCGCTGGTTCCGGGTCAAGGAGGCCTTTTCGCCGCTGTTCGTGCGCGATGTCGTAAACTCGCTGCCGGCACCTCCGCGCAGCTGCCTCGATTGCTTCGGAGGCTCGGGGACAACCGCGATCACCTGCCAGTTCCTCAACGTGGCGCCGACGACGATCGAGCTTAATCCGTTCTTGGCGGACCTGATCGAAGCGAAACTCACATCCTATGACGCCAAGCTCGTCGCCGCCGACCGCGACCGGATCGCCAGCACCGTTGCCACGATGCCCATCGACCTGGCTCATGATTATGCTGAGGCGCCACCAACGCTGTTCGAACCCGGGGCCAAAGAACGCTGGATCTTCGACTTGGCCGTGATGGGCCGGCTCGCGCAATATCGATGTGCGATCGCGCTGCTCGAAGATCCAAGTCACCGACGTCTGTTTACGGTGCTGCTCGGATCGACGCTCGTGCATTTGAGCAACGTCGTCATCAACGGAAAGGGTCGGCGCTATCGCGGCGGATGGGAACGAAACCGTCGGACGGCCGCAGATGTCGATCTCGCATTTCAGCGCGCATTTGACAATGCGCTGTACGACATTTGCCGCCTCCCGGGCCGGGCACATCGGGACTTCCAGTTGTTACGCGGCGACGCACGCCTGCGAATGGCCGAACTCAAGGCGCCTTTTGACCTGATCCTGTTTTCCCCACCCTATCCCAATTCTTTCGACTATACCGATATCTACAACATCGAATTATGGGTGTTGGGCTACCTGACCTCGGGTGCCGACAACCTGCGCCTGCGCCGTTCAACTTTGCGTAGCCATGTCCAGATCAAGCGTGACAGTAATGTGCCCGAGCAACCATCGGAGACGCTGGCACCTATTCTGAAAGGGCTCGCCGCCAAGTCGGCCGATCTGTGGAGCCCCCAAATCCCCGGGATGGTGGGCAGCTATTTCGCAGACCTCGAACGCATCTTATTTGAAGCGCGTCGATTGATTTCGGCCGACGGCCGTGTCGCGATGGTGGTGGGCGACAGCCGCTACGCCGATATCGTGGTGCCCGTGGCGCGTATCCTTGCGGAAATCGGCAACGGTCTAGGCTTCGAGGTCGACCGCCTGACGGTGCTTCGGCCAATGCGCGCGAGCGCTCAGCAGGGTGGCGACCATCTTCTTTCCGAGGACCTCCTCGTTCTTAAGCCTCGCGCCAGCCAATAACCGGGCTGTCGGGGTAAGCCTTATTTTTTCTTGGGCAGCTTTGCCGTCTTAGGCAGCTGCGGCGAAACCACCGCCGACGGCGTCGGCATGGTCTTCTCCCGATAATCATTATTGCTCGTCATCATATGAAAGCGATGACACTCGACATTCTGCGCGTTCGCGAAGGCCTTGGTCGTTTTCATGATCTTGTCGCAGTCCAGCTGACGCATGTCGAACGCCGCCATTATGGCGATGGGCGCGCCCAATTCGTTGCGAGCGAACGCGGCCTGCTTGATCCCCTTATTAACTGCCTTGGTGTTGGTGGCGGGATAGCATTTCTTGGCAATATGCGCGGGTTCGCCAAAATGCTTCTCACGCAGGACTTTTAGCTCGAGCGCGCAACCGGGTTCGAGCTTTCCGTTCGGACGGTCCCAAATCACGAAGTCGATTTTGGAGCCGGGAAATTCTCGCTCACGCTCGACACGACCCTTATGAAATCGCATCCAAAGCGCTATCTCGAGGGCCTCCTGAATGCGCTTCTCGGTGTATTCGCAGGGTACATGCAGGGCCGGGGCATGCCAGAGTCGCGGCATGGGCCGCGGCAACAATGTGACTGTGTCATGGAAGATGGCGAGCGCCTCTTCAACGGACGCCTTCGTCACGTGCTGGGGTGCGAGCAGCGCCGCATCGATCGCACTATCCTCATCGGCGAAACCGAGCGGATAGTAGGTCAGCGCTTTGTCTTGAGGCCGCGCCCAGATGATCGGGCGATCGAGGAGCCCCTTCTCGTCCAGCCAATCATGCAGCTTCTCCGGATCCTCGCAGTCGCGTTCGAGGGATACCGCGCGATGTCCGCCGGCGGCCACGAAGTGCAGCCTTCCAAACGGGCTATACGGCGACTTACGGAGCAGGTGGTGATGGTCTTTTTCGGCACCTGACAGCGCTTTGTCGGCAACAAGGTCTGGGCTGTGCACGAACACACAGGCTGCCATCGTATCCGCATTGCCGTTGTTCAGATGGCTGTCGACAAAGGTCGCGATCAGCCGGGACAGGGCGGCAGGATCGGCGCTGTCACGCCCTGGCGTCTTGTCGATATGTGCCCGCTCCACGTCGCGCATCTCACCGAGGTCGAAAGTCCCGCCAAGGTCGAGGGGCCGGTTGCTTTCGCTCATACGCGCCGACGGACCTGACCGGCACGGCGTCCGAGATAACGGACGTAGAGATGGAGCTTCTCACGTTCGTTCACTGCCAGATCCTTGAGCGATTCTCCGATCGCCCGCGTGGCGCGAGCGGTGAAATTCTGATCGCGAAACGACGCAAAATCGATGACGGTCTGTTCGGCTTTGAGATCACCATCGACCAAATTCGCGTAGGTCGCATCGTGGAGGGCCGCCGAGCGATTATCGTCATCGCTCAACGCGGCAAGTGCCGCGAACAGCTCACAATGCAACCGATAGACACGGCGCGAACTCTCTAACTGCAGCGTGGCAGCGAGAAAGCTCGCCGCCAAGGAACCAAGCTCGTAACGAGCGCAAAACCATTTGCCCGAGCTGTCCTTGACGGGTTCTACCTGTCGGAACGTCAGCAGGCCCATGGTCGCCAAGCGATCCAGGTCCCATTGCAAATCCGGAAAGAAGGGGCCGCGTTTCCACCGAACGACGAGACCGTTCTCCACGGGCAGATCGTAAAGAGGGGCCAGTGCATTGGCGAGAAAGGCCGCACGGTGCACATCAGTCTGTTCGATCGGGGTCAGACCCGCGCGGGCCGCTCCATTTATCAGCAACAGTAGCCAGGCACGGCGCCAATGGTCGGCATCGGGATAACGGTCGTGCGTCATGTTTTTTTCCGGGATCCGACCGGCCGCATCGGTGGATGGCTCCATTCAGGATCGAGCGCGCGCCGGTAGCGCAGAACATAGCCGTCACGATATCGCTCAACGGCGCGGTTCTCGGCCGCTTCGTCGAGCAGGTTGAGCATGCGCTTGCGGCGCTCTGCAACTGAGACCGCGTGTTCGCTTGCTGCTGGTGCACCTGTCCGCCGCCGCGCCCACCAAGCGATATACTCCTCTTCCGACGCGAGGCCGAATAATGCGGGGATCATATCTTCCTTGTTGAGATTGGAACTGGCGATGAGCCGATTCCCAATCCGGCCGCCGCCTCGCGCAAACTTACCAAGCAAGCTCCCGGCGCGTGCTATGAACAGTGAGTCGAGGCTTGCCTCGGGTGTCTCGATCACCAACATCGCTGGCCGATTGCCGGAGACGGTCTGAAGGAGTGCCAGGCGGAACGCTAAATCGATGAACTCCTTCTGCGATTCGGACACCTCTCGGTCGCCTTGCCGTGGCTGCGCCTGTGCCTTGAATACGCCCGATGTCAGGCTAACTCTGAAGCGCGGCATCTGAAAGACATCGGTTTCGCCGCCGAAGCGGCGGTTTTCTTGGACAACCGTGATCTCGCATTGCTCTGCGAGAAAGGCAGCGGCATTGTCCGTGAACCGTTGCGCTATCTTGTCAGCTACCGCCATGACCGCACGATGCCCTGCTTCGAGATCGCTCCGCAGACCAATCTCGAGCACCTTGCGTTTGGCAGTGAGTTCATTCTGATCGCGCCGGAGATCACTCACCACGCGACGGAGAGCCTCGATGGTTTCATCGGGCGGGGGCAACATGCGGCGAAGCGCGTCGAGTTCGCGTTCGATATCCGAGCGCTGCTCACGCGCGCGTACCTGCTCTTCGAACAACCCCCAATAGCGCTCACCTGCAGCATCCCGAGCGGTTTCGAAATCCTGCAGCTGCTGTTGCGCAGTCTCGATATCCTGCTCGACGCGGATGAGCGCCTCGCTTTCTCTGGCCGATACTCGGATGGGCCGAACATCATGGCGCTCGGCCGGCGCGTCGCATAACGGACAAATGCCCTCCGCCACGCAGACATCAAGCCGCTTGGCCGCCTCTTCGGCGCGATTACCGCATACCAGACAGCCCGCGCCGCCGTCCAAATTGACGAGCAAATAGGTGCCCACCTGTCCGATACCGGGGAACAAGGTCGAAAAGAAGCGATGCCGCAGGTCATGATGCCTACGACGTTGCTCCTCGATGTCCAGACGCGCGCGTTCGACCCGGTTACGGGACTCGGTGCGTTCGCGTTCGGCCGTGACAAGCTCTTCGTCTAATTCGTTTTCACGCTCACGCAGCGCGCGCAGCCGCGTCTGCGCGCTGCTATAGGCGGTCCGGGACGCCGAGTTGGCCGCCACCGCGGCCTCAGCCGAAGCGAGCTCCCCTTCCTGCCGCTTCAAGAACACCCGCTGATTTCGGAATTGCGAGTCCAGCGACTGCACCTGATCGCCGACCGAGGCCACGCGGACAGCAATGTTCTGCGGATAGAAGAGCGCACGCAAGATTTCGTCCTGGGCCGATCTGTCCCAGATCAGCGAACGGCGGTCCTCTAGATAAAAGACGACGAGCCGCAGCACCATGTGGAAATCGAAATCGGAGGCTATGCCAGAGGCGGTGCGAACGACTTCGCGATAGGTACTCTCGCGATGATCGAGCACACGGCCATTGACCACCAAATGCTCAATCGACAAATCCTTCAATCTGCGACGTATCTCGATGCGGGTGCTGCCGAAGCGAATCTCGGCGGCGGCTGTCGCGCGCGCCGCGCCATCCGCGACCCGTGCGCGGAAATAGCTGGGATCACCGATCGGTCGCAGCTCATGGGGCAAATTTCCCAAGGCCGCGCCTTCAGCAACATGCCAATCCACGGGGCCCGCGAGCAACCTAAACAGGATGTTGAGCAGGGTCGTCTTGCCAAGACCATTGACGCCGGCAATCACGCTGACGCCCTTGAGGACCGGCCAATCAATCCCTTGTTGTCGACGTCCCGGATAAAGCTGATAGCCAGTGATGCTGACGTTGGTGATAATTGGCAACAACACGCTCATCCGCGCTTGCCCTTCATCGCTTCGCGCAGCGCATCAGCCTGCAACGGAAACGTCTTGCGGCGGCTCTCTTCAGCGGACCGCAACAACCGCCAACGCCATAGCTCTACCTTTTGAGTGGTGGCGTCCTGAAGGACGAGCGCGAAGCAGTCATCGTGGCTCAACTCAGCCTTGCGGAGGTCATAGACGCACAAGGCGGCATGGATGCCATTCTCGTTGCTACGATAGGACAGAGTCTGCCTCAACCCCTTGATGATTGCATCATGGGGACTTGCGGTGACATCATTGTCGTTCGAGGTCCTGTCGGCGAGCGCCTTGAGTTCAAGCACCCAGTCACATCGGCGCGCCGGATGCCCAGCGGCAGTTACATCGTTCTTGTAAACCGCAATGTCGATATAGCCATCGTCGGTGACGCCTTGGGAATGGCTGTCATGCACCGGGAAAGCCGAGCGCAGCCGCTCCAGCAGCTTGGCCTCAATAATTTCTTCGGGACGGCTGTTCGGCACGCCCCTGCTTGCGTCTTGCCATGTGGAGGTACCATGCCCTTCACGTTGGCGCATCGGCGTGCGGAGGCTCTGCTCAAAAAAGCCGTCGAGAACGGCCTTCATCTCTTCTTTCGTGATCGGGCGATTGATTAGATGAATGTCGCATTGCGCATCAGGCACCGCACAGCCTTGGGGGAAATAGGACAGGTGGATCTCATCGCTACCCGGTCTGATGTCGAGCGAAACCGCGGGCATTTCCCCCAGGCCTTCCCTGCAGGCCTGCGCGATGGCGGCCACCGTATCAGTCCAAGGCATGTCGATGGCATGAGCGTAAGTAAGTGCCGTGCTGAGTACCCATAATTGCCCACTAATGGGATAATGGCCATTACGCAGCAACGGCTGCGGTGACGATGCTCTCCCCTCCATCAGTTCGTCTATGCCGGATGCCAAAATGAACAGCGCCCCGGATGCCGTCTCACCAGCTGCCATACGCCGTTCGATAAGCGCTGCTAATTTCCGCAGAAACTGAACTTCGCGGCCCGATCCAGCCCCGCCGGGTTGACCAACTGCTATAAATTCGGCCTGGATTTCGGCGACGGGTATGCCGCCTATCAGTTCTTCAGCCACCGGCCCTCCGGCGCATCAAACCCATATACAGGGTAGTCTGTTCGGCGGCGGACAGCTCGACGCCATCGGGCGCGTAGCGCTGGAAATAGCGAGCAGCTTCCGCTGAATAGTTGCGACGCTTTTGCCCCCGTCCATCGGTACCGGAAAAGCGGATCAGGCGGTCATTGGATGTGTCTGGCGCCGACCAAGCCGCATCGCGCTGGGCGGCGTCATCTCGGTGATCAACAGGGATTTCGGCGAACGCGAACGCGAGCTGCTCGAGAAAGGTGGTCGTCGCCAAATCCTCGTCCGGCATGTCCGCCACGAACGCCAAGACCTTGCCGGCATTACGGGTTCTCAGACCGAAGGCCGCGTCGAGTTTCCACCGCCCTTCACGCGCGTCCGCGGTGAGGCGCGCAACCCGCACGAGCCCCATTCCCACCAAGCGGTCGAGTTGGTGCTGTAGCGCCGGGTAATGTGGCCCACCCTCTTCCTTCAATACTGCGCCAACGGGTGTCTCCACGCCCCAAACGGGGGCCAACACTTCGGCGAAGAAGGCAAAGGCATGGAAATCCTCAATCCTGACAGTCTCAACGCCGGCACTGGCCAACGCCGAGAGCAACCGCAGCACACGTAGCTGCAGCGCGGTTTCCTCATTGGCAGGCGTCCGCCGAGCGGTCGTCATGTCGCCCCTGCGAACAGAACGGCGCTCACCTTGCTCGCATATTCGGGGCGCAACGCCTCGAGCGCGGCAGTCGGTGTCGCAATCTCGAGCAGATTGATGGTGCGCTGTTCGCGATCTGCCCGACTTGGATGATCGCCGAAGAAATTCGGTATGAACCCGCCTTCGACCACATTGCATGCGACCAATATCTGCCGGATCGCTTTAGCACCGTCCGCCGTCGGTCGGCTTGGATCGGCATAATTTGCCAGCATCTTGCCGGCGCGCTCGGCGAATACGACATCGACCGAGCCTTCTGGGCCGTCGATCACCAGCGCAGAATCGTCGCCGCCGAAGCACTCCATCATGGCCATGCGGAATGCGATGTCGAGATATTCGCGCTGCGAGAGTGACGCCTGCTCATAGCTACGGCGGACAAAGGCCTCGCCAGTGGCACCACTCGTCAGATCGACCTCGAAGGCGGGAAACTCGAACTTAAGTCCGGCTTGCGAGATCCTCTCTAGCCTTGGCTCATAGACGAGACTGATCCGCTCGATGAAGAAGTCCTTCCCCCGGTCGTGGAAGATTGTCTCAAGCCGCAAGCGGATTTGCTCGACGCCTTGCCGCAATTCGGCAAGCAATTCCTCGACCTGCGCTTCAGCATCATCGCGCTCGCGCTCGAACCGACTAACATTGGATTCGAGCTGGTCGAGTTCACTTTCGGTCCGCGCCAACTGGGCCCGATCCTGGCTCGGCAATTGCTGCCGCAAGCCGCGACGGCGCGTCTGCAGCCGATCGACTTCGCGACGCGACGCGCGCAATTCCAGTTGGGCGGCATCGAGTTCCTGCTGGCGCTGCTCGAAGCGCGTCAGCGCGTCGCGCGCATTGCTGCGCTTTTCCTCAAGCAGTTTGAACGTCACTTTAGCTTGCTCGGCGAGCGCGCCGCTGGTCGTCGTGACATTGCTGTCGCGCACACGCTGCGACCCACACATAATGCAGAGTTGCGCGATCTGGCGTTGCTTCAGCTCCTGCGAGAGATCATCGAGGCAGGTCGCGCCGCATACCATGCAGTCGCCCTCGTTCAGAAGCTTGAGCAGCACATATTGCTCGCTCAGCGATACGCTGCCCATCTCCTGGCGAATCGCCGCATATTTCAGCTGATCATATTGGGCCGCAGTCTCGTCGACCTCGGACGCGGCCTTCCACGAACGTGCCCGTTCGTCGATGACGGTGATCTTACGCGTATCGACGTCGTCAACCAAACGTTGTTCTTCGACCTGAGCCGCTGCGAGCTGTTGCTCGACCTGCGCAAGGTCAGCCAGGACATTGGCTGATTTCGCGATCTTGTTGGATTCTTTGTTATGGCGGGTCGTCAGGCGGTGCATCGCCGCCCGCAGGTTGCGCGCGGCGCTGTCCGACGAAATGATCTTGGATTCTAGCCTGCGTAGCTCAGCCGCCTTCTCGGGCGACAGCAGCAACGAGCGCAGGATTTCATATTGGGCGCGCCAGTCCCACAGCAGCCGCTCGCGATTTTCTAGAAAGAAGACCACCCGATCACACAACCGCAAGACATCGGCGAAGGAATGTACATTAGCTAGCCGAGTAATATCGGTCTGATAATCTGTGCGGTCGCGCGGTTGCAATACGCCTGCCGCGGACCCAATGCTATGTGCGATAAGTGACAGATCACGCATATTGCGCTGTATCTGAATACGTTGGTCCCCGAACCGCAGGGTTAGCCTTGCAGTTGCAGCACCTGCGGCGTTTTTCGCGCGCACAGAAAACATCGTGCCATCGACGATCACATAATCGTTTTTCTGATTTTCGCCGACGAAACCGGGCGGGCGCGATTTCAACGAGCCGCCAATCATATGCTTTAACAGGAGAAGCAAGGTGCTCTTGCCGAGCCCATTGACACCGAGGATCAAATTTTCATCATCGGCGAAAGCGACATCCAGCCCGCCCACACCGCTGCGGCCGGGATAGAGATCGTAACCTTCGACCTTAATTGCTTCGAAGACCGGGAATCGAACCGTCACGCCCCCACCCGGCCCTCGCATTGCAAAAAGGCGTTATTGATCCCCTGCACCACTCCAGCAATCCCCCTGCCTTATTATCCCGATTACAGGCTATCGCTAACATTTCGGCACCGCAACACGTGGTTGTCCGTAGATGACGGTTACATACGCATTTCAGAATTCGCGATCACAGGCGTGCCGCTGAAATTGCCAGCTGGGTTACGTCCGGTCACTAATCTGCAGTTTCAATCGCCGGTGTCTTCGCGGTCTGATCTTGCCTCCCGAACGCTCAATGCCTTTCGAGGGCACGAAGCGAATGCAAGGCGGCTATTTCGACCCAGAATTACATCACATTTTCGCGCTCTAGGTAGTAGAATATGGGGCTACAATCAGCCAGCTCGCCACCCCCAAGAACGCCTCACTCAATACCGCTCACCGGAATCAAAGCCGATATATCTCAATGGCTTAAGCTATCTACGAGCCGCCATGTGGTAGCGCCCATGTCAATAAATATTGATTGTTTTCAATGATTTAATTTGAATGGTAGCGGAGGAGGGACTTGAACCCCCGACACGCGGATTATGATTCCGCTGCTCTAACCAGCTGAGCTACTCCGCCCCAAGGCGTCCGCGAATGCGGTGGAGCGGGCCTATAAGCGTGGCGATGGGCTCGGTCAACTGGACATTGCCGTCCCGCGCGATACAGAGCGGCTGAGCATTGAAAGCCGGGAGATTCGGAATTGGCGCAGTATGACGTTCTGATCGTCGGGGCAGGCCACGGCGGCGCACAGGCGGCGGTGGCGCTTCGGCAGAACAAGTTCGAAGGCACGATAGCGATCGTCGGCGACGAACCCGATCTGCCCTATGAGCGCCCGCCGCTGTCGAAGGAGTATTTCTCGGGGGAGAAGACCTTCGACCGGATCCTGATCCGCCCCGCCGCCTTCTGGGACGATCGCCAGATCGCCATGCTGCTGGGCAAGCGCGTCACCGCCGTCGACCCCGCCAAGCATGAGGTCACCCTCTCCGACGGCTCGACGATCGGCTATGGCAAGCTCATCTGGGCGACCGGCGGCGCGCCGCGGCAGCTGGTGTGTTCGGGCCATCACCTGTCGGGCGTCCACGGGGTCCGCACCCGCGCCGATGCCGACCGCATGCTGGGCGAGCTGGACCGCACCACCAATGTCGTCGTGATCGGCGGCGGCTATATCGGCCTAGAGGCCGCAGCCGTCCTGTCGAAATTCGGCAAGAAGGTGACCGTGCTCGAGGCGCTCGACCGGGTTCTCGCCCGCGTCGCCGGCGAGGCGCTGTCGCGCTTCTACGAGGCCGAGCACCGCGCTCACGGCGTCGATGTTCAGCTCGGCGCGAAGGTCGACTGCATCCTCGGCGACGCCGACGACCGCGTTACCGGCGTGCAGATGCACGACGGCAGCGTGATCCCGGCCGACATGGTGATCGTCGGCATCGGCATCATCCCGGCGGTCGAGCCGCTGATCGCGGCCGGCGCCGCGGGCGGCAACGGAGTCGACGTCGACGAATATTGCCGCACCAGCCTGGCCGATATCTATGCGATCGGCGACTGCGCGATGCACAGCAACGCCTTTGCCGACGGCGCCCGCATCCGCCTTGAATCGGTCCAGAACGCCAATGACCAGGCGACCACGGCCGCCAAGCATATCCTGGGCGGCAGCGACGTCTATCATGCGGTCCCGTGGTTCTGGTCGAACCAGTATGACCTGCGGCTCCAGACGATGGGGCTGTCGATGGGCTATGACGAGACGATCGTGCGCGGCGATCCCGCGACGCGCAGCTTCTCGGTCATCTATCTCAAGAACGGCCGCGTCCTGGCCCTCGACTGCGTCAACGCGGTCAAGGACTATGTCCAGGGCAAGGCGCTGGTCACGAAGGGCGTATCGCCCGACAAGGCCAGCCTTGCCGATCCCGAAATCCCGCTGAAGACCCTTGTTCCCGCCGCCTAGCGCCCGGTCGCCAGACTCTCGCAATAGCGCTCCGACGATCCCGGATGCTGCGGCATCTTCGGGAGTGTCGGATAGTGCGCGGAACCCCGGCATCGCGTCCACGTTAGATTTCCCGACCACGGTGCTGGGACGAGGATGATAAGATGGAACTCACGGTTTCACTGGATATGGTGTGTCGGCTGATCGTGCGGTCGCGCGAACTGGAAGCCCAGGTCCCCGCGATCGAGGCCGATGACGAAGCGGACCCGACCGACACCGACGATCCCATGGCGGTCCTCGAAGACGAGGCCAATGAAGCGATCGAGGACGAGGTTCGTACCCTTCTGGAGGATCTCGCCGATGACGAGGTCGCCGAAGTTCTGGCCCTCGCTCTGGTCGGTCGGGGCACTTACGACTCCAGCGAGTGGGACGAGGCGCTAGAGGCCGCCAACGAGGATGATCCGGCGACGATCGTCGAGCAGTTGCTCGATATGGCAATGCTCGCGGGCTATCTCGAAGCCGGAATGACCGCTTTCGACCTCAGCTGCGACGGGATCGGCCAGATCGACTGAAGGCGCAGGCGGTAATCGGCTCCCACGGCCCGCCGCGGTACCAATAGGCGGCGAGGCCGGTGATTGCGATGGGTCGCGGCGAAAAGTCCTTCTGCAACATCTGCAGCAGCGCGCGCGCCTCGCTGGGGCTGACCTTGTTCTGGATCGTGATGTGCGGGCGCCAGCCGGCCTGATCCTGGGGCGTCAGCATGCCGTGGAAGGCCTCGGCCAGCCGCGCCCGGATCGCGACCAGCCCGGGGCTATCGATCGTCAGGGCCACGCCTCGCCCAAGTGAAGAGAGGCGCAAAACCCGGGCCGCCGGCTGCATCGCCATTCGCGTCTCGCTTGCCAGCAGACGCTTGAGCTCACCGAGCATGGACGGTGGCAGATGGTGGAACAGGGTGAGATGCGCGGTAAGCTGGTTTCGCTCCGGCGGGAAATGCGCCCGCCGCAGGCCGTCCGCCCAGGCAAGATCCTCGGGACCGATCACGGCCGCGATGATGATCGGCGCTGGTGGCGACGGGGCAGCAGGAGCGCGCATCGGAAAGCGAAGCCTCAGATCTCGACCTGGCTGCCCAGTTCGACGACGCGGTTGGTGGGCAGCTTGAAGAACTCCATCGCGCTTTCCGCATTGCGGAGCATCCAGGCGAACAGCTTTTCGCGCCAGATCGCCATGCCGGGCCGGTCGGATGCCAGCAGCGTTTGCCGCGCGAGGAAGAAGCTGGTGTCCATCATCTTGAACTCGGGCCCGCAGGTCCGCGTCCGCGAAAGGACGGCTGGCACATCGGGATCTTCCATGAAACCATAGTTGATCACGATGCGGTAGAAGCCTTGCCCCAGATCGGAGAAATCGAGCCGATGCGCTTCGGGCACATAAGGGGCATCCGCGATCTTGACGGTCAGCAGGATCACCCGCTCGTGCAGCACCTTGTTGTGCTTGAGGTTGTGGAGCAGCGCGTGCGGCACGCCCTGCGCCTGCGAGGTCATGAAGACCGCTGTGCCGGGCACCCGCACCGCCGAGTTGACCGCCGACTGGACGAACACCTTCACCGGCATCGCCGCTTCGCGCAGGCGATTGATCATCAGCGACCGGCCACGCGCCCAGGTGGTGAGCAGGGTAAAGGCGATGAACCCGATCAGAAGCGGGAACCAGCCGCCGTCGGGAACCTTCGTCAGGTTCGCACCGAAATAGGCGAGATCGACCGCGGCGAACACCGCGATCAGCGGCGCGGCCAGCCACTTGTTCCAGCCCCACAGATGGATCAGCACCACCGCGATCAGGCAGGTGTCGATCGCCATCGCGCCTGTCACCGCGATGCCGTAGGCGGCGGCGAGGTTGGACGAGGTGCGGAACGACATAACCAGCAGGATCACCATGACCATCAGGCCCCAGTTGATTGCCGGAATATAGATCTGGCCGATCGAGCCGGCGCTGGTGTGGGTGATGCGCAGGCGCGGGATGAAGCCGAGCTGGATCGCCTGCTGGGTGACCGAAAAGGCGCCCGTGATCACCGCCTGGCTGGCGATGACGGTCGCCATCGTCGCGAGGATGACCAGCGGCAGGCGAAGCATTTCCGGCGCCAGCAGGAAGAAGGGATTGTGGATCGTCTTGAGCGCGGTCGCCATGTCCTGCGACAGGATCATCGCCCCCTGCCCGAGATAGTTGAGCATCAGCGCCGGCAGCACGAAGGTCAGCCAGCTGAGTCCGATCGGACGACGCCCGAAATGGCCCATATCGGCATAGAGCGCCTCGGCGCCGGTCACCGCGAGGACGACCGACCCCATGGCGAGGAACGCCAGCGTCCCCTCCTCCATGAAGAAGTTGACCGCATACCAGGGGTTCAGCGCGATCAGCACATGGGGATTGCCCAGGATATGCCAGCCGCCGAGCACCGCCAGCACGGTGAAATAGATCAGCATGATCGGCCCGAACAACATGCCGACCTTGGCCGTGCCGCGCGACTGGATCATGAACAGCCCGATCAGGATGCCCACCGCGATCGGTATCACCATCGGCGCGAAGCGGGCCTCGACCGTGGTCAGGCCCTCGACCGCCGACAGGACAGAGATCGCCGGGGTAATCATGCTGTCGCCGTAAAACAGCGCCGTCGCGAACACCCCGAGCAGGATGATGCCCTTGCTCCAGCGCTTGCCCTCCGACTTGCGGTTGATCAGCGCGAGCAGGGCGAGGCTGCCGCCTTCGCCCTTGTTGTCGGCGCGCATGATGATCGCGACATATTTGAACGTCACGACCAGCATCATCGACCAGAAGATCAGGCTGAGGACGCCGAGAATGTGCAGTTCGTCGGGCGGCAGCGGATGATGGCCGGCAAAGGTTTCACGGAACGCGTAGAGCGGGCTGGTGCCGATATCGCCGAAGACGACGCCGATCGCGCCGACGACGAGCGCGCCCATGCTGCCGTGGCCATGGCCACCCGTCCCCGGCTGCGTCGGGGCTGGCCCGGCCGGATCGGCACCCACTGCGGGGCCGCTGCTCATGCGAGGATGGACTTCATGACTGAAAAACGCCCATTATTGCGCCCGACCTCCCCCGGTCGAGCGCATAGCGGCGGGCAACTAGCATTTGTTCCCGGACGCGGCAACACATGGCCGGCACGGGCGGTGCGCCGTTTCGAGGGCGGGGGCCGTCATGGGCCCTATTCCCGTGCGATAACCGTGCGCAGCGTCACCTGGGTCACCAGCCGCTGCACGCCGGGCAGCGCCGACAATATGTCGCGGTGAACCCTTTCATAGCTGTCGTCGGCGGGCACCTCGACCTTGATCAGATAGTCCGATTCGCCGCTGAGCAGATAGGCTTCGCTGACCTGCGCCGTGCGTTCGAGCGCCTGTTCGAACGCCATCATCGTCGCCTGCCGCTGATCGCCGAGCGTCACCTGGACATAGATGGTCGACGGATTGCCGCGCGCCTCGCGCGACAATCGGGCCATATCCCAGGATAGCCCCCGTCGTTTCCAGCGCGCGGACCCGCCGATGGGCCGCCGAAGGCGACAGCCCGATCCGGGTGCCAAGCTGTTCGCTGGTAAGGCTCGCGTCCTTGGTGAGTTCGGCGAGGATTTTGCGGTCGATGCGATCCATGCGGGAGATTCTCGCACGACTGGCCCCACCCGCGCAATTCGATCCGGGGATTTGGTGCGCACGATATGCACTTCGCAACCTTTTCCCGGCCGCGACGCGTTATGATCGGGATGCAACGACAGGGGTTCGGGTGATGCGCATTGGTGTTCCCAGGGAAATCAAGAACCACGAATATCGGGTCGGCCTGACCCCGGCCTCGGTGGCCGATCTGGTCGCCGCCGGACATCAGGTCGTCGTTCAGACGGGCGCGGGCCTCGGCATCGATTTCGAAGATCGGGATTATGTGCAGGCTGGCGCGTCGATCGTCGCCGATGCGCCGGCGGTCTTCGCCGGTGCCGACATGATCGTGAAGGTCAAGGAGCCGCAGCCGTCGGAGATCGCGCTGCTCGAGCCTCGCCACACCCTTTTCACCTATCTCCACCTCGCCGCCGACAAGCCGCAGGCCGAAGGACTGATGGCGTCGGGCGCGACCTGCATCGCCTATGAGACGGTCACGTCGCGCTCGGGCGCGCTGCCGCTGCTCAAGCCGATGTCGGAAGTCGCCGGCCGCATGTCGATCCAGGTCGGCGCGCATTATCTGGAGAAGGAACAGGGCGGTCGCGGCGTGCTGCTGGGCGGTGTGCCCGGCGTCGCCCCGGCGCGGGTCGCGATCCTCGGCGGCGGCGTCGCCGGCGTCAACGCCGCGCAGATGGCGGTCGGCATGCGCGCCGACGTCACGATCTACGACATCAGCAATGATCGCCTCGCCGAACTCGACATGCATTTCGGCAGCCAGATCAAGACCGCCCATGCATCGCGCGCCGCGATCGCGGCGGCGGTGGCGCGGGCGCATCTGGTGATCGGCGCGGTGCTCGTGCCGGGGGCAGCCGCGCCCAAGCTGGTCACCCGCGACATGCTGAAGACGATGAAGCGCGGTTCGGTGCTGGTCGACATCGCGATCGACCAGGGCGGCTGCTTCGAAACAAGCCACGCCACGACCCATGACGACCCGGTTTTCGAGGTCGAAGGCGTGATCCACTATTGCGTTGCCAATATGCCCGGTGCAGTAGCGCGCACCTCCGCCTTCGCGCTCAACAACGCGACGCTGCCCTTCGTTCAGAAGCTCGCTGCGCTCGGCGCGGAAGCCGCGATGGCGGCCGATCCGCACCTGGCCGCCGGTCTTAACGTTTCCGGAGGAAAGATCCGCCATCCGGCGGTTGCCGAGGCACTGGATTTGCCCTTCGAGGGCTGACGCCTTTCCGCCCCTCTCCCCTGGAGGGCCGGAAAAGGGAGAGGGGAGAAAAGGCCTATCCCCCCTGAACTACGGGCCGACATGTGGTTTCCCCCTCCACATGCTCCCCTCTCCCGTCCAACGTCCGGGCGGCCAGCCAGCTCAGCTGAAATTGAGCTGCTGGCCGCCCTTGAACAGATTATGCAACTCGCGCCGGGTGCAGAGCCACCGTTCCTCTGTCTCGTCCCAGCGAAATGTTTCCGTCGCGCGGCTGATGCGGGTGGGCGCGGTGCTGTCGAGCGGCGCTTCGCCATCGGCCGCCCAGAGCAGCATGTACCAATGTGCCACAGCCCCACCGGCGTCATCGAACTCGGCGCGGAAATTGGTGAAGCCGTGCATCGCCACCCGCGCGCCGCGCTCTTCGCGCCAGCCGTAGAAGCCCTGGATCGCCTCGCGTCCCTCGAGCAGCAGTTTGCCCGACGCATAGACGCCTTCCGGCGCATAATAGTCGCCGGCCCGGCGCCCCCAATTGGTGTCGACATCATGCCAGAAATCGGCGAGCCCCATCTCCAGCTCAGCGGTGGCGATCGCCCTGTCCCTGCGGTTCATCGTCTCGGCTCCGTCATTCGAAATAAAGGCTGACCGCGGCCTGGTCGATCGCCCGCCGCGTCGCCGCGTCGGGGACGAGACGGCGGTAAAGGTCGATCGCGCCCGCGAAATTCATGCTGTCTTCGTGATTCACGAACGGCGCATCGCTGCCCCAGATCAGGCGATCGGGGCCTGCCTCCGCCAGCAGCCGGGCGGTGCAGGCCTGCGCGGTCTCGAACGCCATACGGAAGCCCGCCGAGATCTTCACCCAGCAGTTGCCGCCCGCCATCGCCCTGAGCATCGCATCCATGCCCTCGCCCTGTGCGCCCGTGTCGCGGGTCGGCACCCCGAAATGATCGACGACGATCCGCACCCCCGCCTCCGCCAGCGCCGGCAGCAGGACGGGCAGGCTGTCATTGCCCGCGAGCAATTCGACATGCAGCCCGGCGTCGGCCAGCCGGCGCAGATGGGAGCGCCACGGATCGGCGCGGAGATCGGGCAGTCCGGCCAGCCGGCGCCAGGTAAGGCGCACGCCGACCACGCCATCGGCCGCAAGTGCGCGCAGCGTGGAGGCGTCGGTCTCCGGCGACAGGATGATCGTCCCGCGGAGGCGGTCGGGATGCGCCCGCAGCGCCGCTAATGTATAATCATTATGGTCGCCATAGAGGCTGGCCGCCGCGATCACCCCATGGCCTATGCCATGACGGTCGAGATCGGCCAGCCAGGCCTCGACCGGATAGTCATAGTCGGGTCGCGAATGGGCATCCGGCGCGAAGGGCATTGCCGCCGTGAAGATATGGGCATGGCCGTCGACAAGCGGCGGCTGCCCTTCACCCACCATCGTCATCGATCAGTGCTTCAACTGCGCGCGGGTAATCGTCGGCGCGCCGGGCAGGCTCATCAGCAGGAAGGAGAAGATGCCTGCCGTTGCCAGCGGAACCGCCAGCAGCGCGAAGATGCCGATCGGCCCGAAATCTCCGCCCAGCGCAAAGGCGCCGAACAGCGGAGCGAAGATCGAGGCTATCCGGCCCGCGCCGTAAGCCCAGCCGATGCCTGTCGCGCGGTGGCTGGGCGGATAGAGCGAGGCGGCCATCGCGGCGATGCCCGCCTGTCCGCCATGTTGGAAGATCGCCATCGCGAAAACCGCGACGAACATACCGGCGCTGGGCGCCAGGATGCCGATCAGTACCGCGCCGGCCGCAGCCAGCAGGAAGGTCAGCGTCATGACCAGCTTGAAGCCCAGCCGGTCGATGAAGACGCCGATCAGCATCATGCCCGCCAGGCCGCCGATCGTGTTGGTCGCGTTGATCGCGGCGACCTGCGGCCAGCTCAGGCCGATGACGTCCTTGAAGATCGTGGTTTTCCACACGCCCGCGGTGATGAACACGAAACTGGAGATCGCCACCGCCCACATCAGCAGGGTTTTCGCCAGTTTGCCCTTGCCCAGGATGTCGGACAAAAGCGCCCGCTTATGCGTTCGCTGCTCCCGCGCGACGCCGTGGACGACGACGGGCGGCGCGCCCGCCGGCTGCATCCGCAGCGCCAGCGCCTGGATGGCCGGGTCCTGCGGGTTGCGCGCCGCCAGCGAACGGAGCGATTCCGGCAGGAAGAGCCAGATCAGCGGCAGCATCGCCGCGGGCAGGAAGGCCGCTATCCAGAAGGCACCCTGCCAGCCGAACGGCTCGAGCACGAAGGCCTGCATCGCCGACCCGATCAGCGCACCGAACATCGTTCCCGATACGGTGATCGTGCTCATCGTCGAGCGAAGCCGTTGCGGCGCGGTTTCCGAGGCCAGGGTAACGAGGATCGGCACCATCGCCGTACCGCACAGCCCGGCGACGAAACGCCAGAAGGCGAACGGCACCAGCGAATGGGTGTGCACGATCGCCAGCGCGCTGAGCATCATGCCGGCATAGCAGAAGAGCAGCACCTTGGGTCGGCTGAGCTTGTCGGCCAGCGGCGGGATGACGAAGGCTCCGAGCAGCATGCCGACCTGCTGCGCGATCATCGCGGAGGTGATCGCGGTGCGTGGCACGCCGAAATCCTCGGCCAGCTTGGGGAGGACCCAGCCGACCACATAGAGTTCATAGCCGTCGATCGCCGTCAGCAGGGTGCACAGGATCAGCACCGTCAGGTGGAAGCGATTGAACGTCAGGCTGTCGACGAAAGAGTCGACGTCCGTCGACCGGGGGTCCGCGCCCGTCATCCAAAATTCTCCCCTGGCCATGACATTGTTCTCCGCCGATAGAACAGATCATCAGCAAGGCTGTCAATCATCTTTGCCATATGCCATTCATTATAGTAGAATTCTGTTCGGCAGTTTTGTACAGGACGCCAACGCTCCGACGGCCAGCGAAGCCAGAAGGGAGCGAGGAAGGGAGCAAGATGTCGCCGGTCACCCATATTTCCGCGCCCAGCTTCGATGTCGATGCAGCCTGGGAAAAGATTCCCGCGGGAATCAGCCACCGCGACGTCACCGGCGTTGCCGTCGATTCGCGGGATCAGGTCTATCTGTTCACGCGCTATCCCCACCGCGTGCTCGTCTATGATCGCCACGGCCATTACCTGCACCACTGGGGCGACGACATCTTCTCGATGGCGCACGGGCTGACGATCGGCCCCGACGACCGGGTCTATTGCGTCGACAATGGCGACCACAGCATCCGCGTCTTCACTCTCGACGGTGCGCTGATCATGACGCTGGGCGTGCCGGGCCAGGCCTCCGACACCGGCTACGATCCCAAGCCGCCTTATGACGTCCACGCCTGCGAGTGCATCCGCTATCCGGGCGGGCCGTTCAATCGCTGCACCAATCTGGCGGTCGCCCCGAATGGCGAACTCTATGTCGCCGACGGCTATGGCAATTGCCGGGTGCATCGTTTCTCGGCCGATGGCGACCTCATCCAGAGCTGGGGCGAAATCGGCACCGGCCCCGGCGAGTTTCACCTTCCACATGGCATAGGCTGCGATGCGGAGGGTCGCGTCCTCGTCTGCGACCGCGAGAATGACCGCATCCAGGTCTTCTCGCCAGACGGCGAATTCCTCGACCAGTGGACCGACGTCCAGCGGCCAAGCGACCTCGCGATCGATGCCGACGGCCTGATCTATGTCGCCGAGCTGTGGCGACCCAAGGGCAAGAAGAGCTTCGTCCATGGCGAGATGCTGGAGGACAAGCCCGGCCGGGTGACCGTGCTCGACCGCACCGGCCGGGTGCTCGACCGTTGGGGCGGATCGTCCGAGCAGCGGCACACCGCCGGCAATTTCATCGCGCCCCACGCGATCGCCGTCGACAGCCACGGCGACGTCTATGTCGCCGAGGTTCCCTACAGCTTCGCGCTCCGACCCGGTTGGATCGACGAGGCGCATGCCGGACATCAGATCCAGAAATTCACGCGCCGGCGCTGAGCCCGGCCCACCATTAGGAGAGAGACCTATGCGGCGTTCCACCGACCATATCCTGACGACCCATGGCGGCAACCTGCCCCGCCCCGCCGACCTCGACGCATTGCTCGTCGAGGCGGACAGCCAGCGCACGGCGATCGAGAAGCGCCTGCCTGTCGCGGTGCAGGAAGTCGTCGACAAGCAGATCGCCTGCGGCGTCACCGTCGTCAACGACGGCGAATATGTGAAAGCCGCCAACATGGGCAGCTACACCAGCTACATCCAGAGCCGGGTCAGCGGCTGGGAAAACCTGCCGCGCGATCCTGCCGCGCCGTCGAAGCGCGCCGGCCCCGGCGAACGCGACCGCCGCGACTTTCCCGGCTTCTATGAATCCGGCCTCTGGTTCGCTGGCGCGGGCGGCCCCGTCCGCCCCGGCTTCATGACCCCAGGCTATGTCCCGAAGCGCCCGACGACCGAGCGGGTCTGCACCGCGGCGCTCACCTATATCGGCGACGAAGCGATCAAGGGCGACATCGATGCGCTCAAGACCGCGTTGAAGGGCAAGGAGGACCGGGTCGAAGGTTTCATCGCCGCGCTCGGTCCGCTGAGCGCCGGCGCCGGCGCACGCAACGCCCATTACCGCGACGAGCGCGACT
Source organism: Pseudomonadota bacterium (assembly GCA_040387595.1). Taxonomy (GTDB): domain Bacteria; phylum Pseudomonadota; class Alphaproteobacteria; order Sphingomonadales; family Sphingomonadaceae; genus Rhizorhabdus. The sequence continues at coordinate 23,206 of JAZKDN010000028.1, read as the reverse complement.
ATATGATGGCCGTCGCCGCCGCGATGCGGAACGAATATAAGGCGATCACCGATGCCGGCCTGATCGTTCAGGTCGACGAACCCGAGTTCGCGACCAGCTGGATGTTCTACCCCGACTGGTCGGTCGAGCAGTATCGCGACTATCTGGAGTTCGCGGTCGAAGTGATCAACCATGCGCTCGAAGGCTTGCCCGAGGATCAGGTCCGCTTTCACATGTGCTGGGGCAGCGGGCACCGCCCGCACGTCAACGACATCGACTTCCGTCACATCGTCGACCTGCTGTTGAAGGTTAATGCCCAGGCCTACAGCTTCGAGGCGAGCAACGTCCGCCATGCGCATGAATGGCGCATCTGGGAGGATGTGAAACTGCCCGCGGGCAAGATCCTGGTGCCGGGCGTCGTAGGCCATATGACCGACCTCGTCGAGCATCCCGAACTGGTCGCCGAGCGGCTGGTCAATTTCGGCAAGCTGGTCGGCATGGAGAATATCCAGGGCGGCACCGACTGCGGTATCGGATCGCGAGTCGGGCATGAGGAGATCGTCTGGGCAAAGCTGTCGGCGATGGCCGAGGGCGCGGCGCTCGCGACGAAGCGGCTCACGGGCAAATAGCCCCATGCTTCGGGGCGCCGGACCGACCGGCGCCCCCATTTCCCGGCCTCGACGGCGCTGGACATGCCGTCCGCTATCGGACAAGTAAGGGCTATGGAGAAAGCTGCACGCCCGAAGAAAGATCGCACCCCACAGTCGATTCTCCACCTGGTCAAACAGGTCCAGTACAAGGCTTATGTCCGCCTGGAATCAGTGTTCCAGCCGCTGGGCATCACGGCGGTGCAGTTCCGCATCCTCATCACGCTGTCGTCCAAGCCGGGCACCTCCTCGGCCGAGCTCGCGCGCCTCTACGACGTGAAGCCGCAGACTATGATCAAGCAGATCGCGATCCTCGAGACGAAGGCGCTGATCGACCGTCAGGTGAGCGCGACCAACAAGCGCCTCCTCGAACTGCGCCTCACCCCCGAAGGCGAGGATATCCTCCGCCAGTGCCAGAAGGATTCCCGCGCGATGGAGCGCGAGATCCTGACACCGCTCGATGCCGACGAACAGGACGCGCTGCGCGAATATCTCAGCCGCCTGCTGGACGCGCTGAGCGCCCACAGCAGGGGCGAAGACCTCGCCGAGATCGAGGAATTCTCGGAAGAATATCGCCGGGCTGGCGTCCAGCGGGTCTGACGTTACCCCATGCATGGCCCGACGAATGCCGGGCCGATGCATGGGGCGCACTGTCAGTGTGCCGCGACGTGCCCGACCCTGCCCAGCGGCTTCACCGTCAGCAGCAGCAGGATGACCACCCCGGCCGACGCCAGCGGCGCGGCGAGCAGGAAGAAATAGCCGAGCGCGCCCCACTGATGCTCGAGTGCCAGCGCGCCATACATCGGACCGACGATCGATGCCGCCCGGCCTGCGCCATAAGCCCAGCCGACACCCGTCGCACGGTTGCGGGTCGGGTAGATGGTCGAGGCGATCGAGGCGAGGCCGGCATGAGCGGCGTGCTGCGCGGTGGCGTTGAGCGCCAGCGCGACATACATGCCCCAGCCCGGCGCGAAGATCGCCATGCCGATCGCCGCCATCGACGCGATGATGAAGTAGGTCGGGACGATCGCCTTGAAGCCGAAGCGGTCGATCATCACCCCGATCGTCACCATTCCGACCGCGCCGAAGGCGGTACCGAGCGCGGTGGTGATCCCGACCTGTTGCCATTCGAGCCCGATCAGGTCGTGGAACACGGTGGTTTTCCACAGCGCCGCACTGATGAAGCCGAAGGAGCTGATGAAGGCCAGCCACAGCAATATCGTCGGCAGCACGAGGCCCGGGGCGAACAGCTCGCGCACCAGTGCCACGCTGCTGTCCTTGGCGCCGCGCGCGGCGGACGGGGCGATCTCGATCGCGCCTTGCCCCGGCGCCAGCGCCTCGAGCGTGCGGAGCAGGCGCGGGTCGGAGGGATTGCGGACGGCAAGGAATTTTGGGCTCTCCGGCAGGAAGAACAGCATGACCGGCAGCAGCAGCAGCGGCAGCGCGGTACCGATCCAGAAGGCGATCTGCCAGCCATGCTGGTTGAGCAGGAAGGCCTGCATCATCGAGCCGAGGATGGCGCCGGGCATCGCGCCCGCCAGCACCATCGTCACCATCGTCGACCGCTGCCGCACCGGCGCCAGTTCCGACGCGAGCGCGACCATGTTGGCGATCACCGCGCTGGCGAACATGCCGGTGACGAGACGGCAGAGCGCGAGCGCCAGCACGCTGTTGGAGAAGATCGTCACGAAGCAGCTGACCGACACCGCCAGCAGGCACATCATCAGCAGCCGCTTGCGACCGATCTGGTCGGCGATCGGCGCGATCAGATAGGCGCCCAGCACCATGCCCGCCTGCTGGGTCGACAGGACCCAGGTCAGCGAGGTGCGGGTCACGCCATAATCGTCCGAGATCTTCGGCAGCACCCAGCTGAGGACGCCGAGATCGAACCCGTCGACCATCATCACCAGCGCGCCGATCAGCATCACCTTCATGTGGAAGCGCGAGAATTTCACGCCGTCGAGAAAGGTCTCGATATCGATCGGGCCCGTTTTCCCGGTCGGCGCCTCGGCCTGTGCCATGATGTTTCCTCTCCTCCGCCGGCTCGTTCGCCGGTCAGGCTATTTCCTGGTGTCTTCGCCGTTCCGGGCATCGACGATCGTCTTGAGCTTGCGCGCGGCGCTGACCGCCACCGGCCAGCCGGCATAGAAGGCGATATGGGCGATCGCCTCGCCGATCTCCTCGACCGTCAGACCGTTGGCGATGCCATATTCCATATGGCCCTCCGCCTGGTCGCGGTTGAGCGCGATCAGGCAGGTGATCGTGATCAGGCTGCGGTCGCGCGGCGACAGCTCGGGCCGCTCCCACACCTTGCCGTAAAGCACCTCTTCGGTGATTTCGTCGAGCAGCGGCGCGACCGCCGCCAGTTCCTTGCCGCGTCCGCCTGCGGGTCGCTTCATCGCTTCTCTCCCCTCATCTGTCGTCAGGCCGCACGATAGGGCGTGAAATTGGCGGCCGCGGCCTTCAGCATGTTGCGGACCATGACGAGGTCCGACTGCCAGGCAATATATTTCACGCCGCGCGCGACATAGGCCTCCAGCTGCGCGGCGTTGCTTACCACCGTGCCGATATGCTTGCGACCGGCGGCCACCTCGATCACCCGATCGATCGCGGCGACGACATCGGGATGGCCGGCATTGCCGGGATGCCCGAGCGACTGGCTGAGATCGCCGGGGCCGATGAACAGCACGTCGAGATGCTCGACCGCGCACAGCGCCTCGATATCCTCGACCATCTCCCTGTTCTCGACATGGACCGAGACGAGCGTGTCGCGGTTGGCGCGCTCCTCATAATCGGGGCCAGACGTGCCATAGCCGGCGGCGCGGCATCCGCGCGCCGACCCGCGCTCGCCGATCGGCCAGTATTTCGCCCGCGCGATAACCTCGCGCACCTCCGCCGCGCTCTTCAGCGAAGGCACCTGGATGCCGCTGGCGCCGCTGTCGAGAACATGGAGGATGTTCGCTTCGGCCGCATCGGGGGTTCGCACCACGCTGCTCATCCCGACCAGCTCGCAGGTGCGGATGATGTTCTCGATCCCGGCATGGGTGTAGCAACTGTGCTCAGCATCGATGATCAGGAAATCGAAGCCCGACAGCCCGAACAGCTCGGCCATTGGCGCCGAGTCGAATTTGAAGAAGCTGCCGAAGACGACATCGCCCGCCTCCAGCTTCTGTTTCACGGCCGCGTTGAACATTGCCTCTCCCAACTCCTTCACGCCGCGAAAACGGCTGTTTCCCGTTTCCGGGAGTCGCTATTTACAAATCCCATTCAACATGGCATCAACAAAACTATAAGCCAAGCTTTCATTCGCATGTCGTTTTACGGCAGCGTGGAGCCCAGCAGATACCATAGGAGAAGATATGAGGCGCAGCACCGACCGCATATTGACGACCCATGTCGGCAGTCTGATCCGCCCGCTTCCCGTCCTCCAGGACATGATGGCAAAAACGCTGGGCGAACCGGTCGACGAGGCCGCCTTCCAGGCGCATGTCACCCAGGGCGTGGCCGAAGTCGTGGCCAAGCAAGCCGAGATCGGCATCGACATCCCCAGCGACGGCGAAATCTCCAAACCCAGCTTCCACAATTATGTGACCGAGCGGCTTGGCGGGCTCGAGCGGGTGCCGCCCGAGGAGAAGGGGCCTTATTATGCCCAGCTCCACGACGAATTTCCGGGCTTCATGAAACAGTACAACGCCATGTACAAAATCATGTGGATGCCGCCCGAGCTCGACGCCGAGAGGACGAAACGGGCCGCGAAGACCCCGCCGAACCGGGTGCGCGTCGTCGCACCGATCGGCTATATCGGGCAGGACGCCTTGCAGCGCGATCTCGACAATTACACGGCGGCACTGGCGGGCAAGGATTTCGTTGAGGCCTTCATGCCCTCCGCGACCCCGGCGCGCGACGACGCGGATGCGGGCGAGGTCTATCCGACCGAGGCTGCCTATCTCTATGCGCTCGCCGATGCGATGCATGTGGAATATAAGGCGATCGTCGATGCGGGCTTCGTCGTCCAGCTCGACCTGGGCCTGCCCGCACGCAACCAGGTGTTGCCGGGCAACCCCAATCCGACTCCCGAGGATCTGCGCCGCGCATCCGAGCGGCAGGTCGAGGCCTATAACCATGCGCTGCGCGGCATCCCGGAGGACCGGGTCCGCTACCATATGTGCTGGGGATCGATGAACACGCCGCACACCACCGATGTGCCGTTGCGAGAGGTCGTCGACATCATCCTCAAGATCAAGGCGCAGGCCTATGTGATCGAGGGCGCCAATCCGCGCCACGAGCATGAGTGGACCGTGTGGAAGGACGTTAAGCTGCCCGACGGCAAGATCCTTGTCCCCGGGGTCATCAGCCACCAGACCAATGTCGTCGAGCATCCCGAACTGATCGCGATGCGGATCGCCAATTATGCCGGCGTGGTCGGCCGCGAGAATGTGATCGCGGGCACCGACTGCGGTTTCTCGCAAGGCTGGAACATGGCGCGGGTCCATCCCGAGGTGCAATGGGCCAAGCTGTCGGCACTGGTCGAGGGCGCGAAGCTCGCGTCGCAGCGCCTCTGGAACTGACGATGACTGGCGCGCTCCCACTTGCGGACGGGATCGCCGACTATATCGAGGCGGTGCGGCTCGCACCGGTCGGACAGCGCCCGCCGCTGGAGACGGCGCGGCTGCTCGCCGATCGCCACGCCGACCGCATCGCCATTCCCCTGCCCGCGGGCATGAAGACAACGACCAGCTTCGTCGTCGGCGACAGCCGCGAAACGCCGGTGCGCATCTATCGGCCGGCGGGCGACGGAGACCAGCCGGCGCTGGTGTATTTTCACGGCGGCGGCTTCACCATCGGCAGCATCGAAAGCTATGAGCCGCTGGCGATGGCGCTGGCCGAGGCCAGCGGCGCGACGGTGATCAGCGTCCACTACCGGCGCCTGCCCGAAGCGACCCCACGCGCGATGATCGAAGACGGTTTCGAGGCGCTCTGCTGGGCGGTCGAGATGGCCGAAAACCTGCGGATCGATCCTGGACGGATCGGCGTCGCGGGGGACAGCGCAGGCGCCTTCATCGCAGCCCAGCTCGCCATCATGGCGCGCGACCGGGGCGGCCCGGGCCTTGCTTGCCAGGTGCTGTGCTACGGCATGTTCGACATCGACGAGACCCGCGCCGCCTATCGCACGGCGGCTGATCCCATCCTGTCGCTGCCGATCATCGAGGCGATGGTCCGCACCTGGCGCGACTGCGATGCGCGCGATCCGATCGACCGGCCGCCACCGCTGCGCTGCGACGACCTGTCGCGCCTGCCCCCCGCCATTCTCCTTGCCGCCGAACATGATCCCCTGCGCGCGGAAGGCGAGGATTATGCCGTACGGCTGCGCGCGGCCGGCGTCTCCGTCGAGACGCGCACCGCCCCCGCCATGCCGCACGGCTTCCTCCGCGCCGTCCGCTTCTCCGGCCCCGCTCGCGACGAAATGCGGCGGCTCGGCCAATCGATCCGAACCATCCTTTGAACCATAGGAGCCAGACCATGGCACTCAAGCATGACGACCCCGCCTTCGAAGCCGGCCGCGAGATGCGCAAGGCGCTATTCGGCGCCGCCAGCGTCGAGCGCCTCGACGCCGCCGACGATTTTCATGAGCCGCTGGAAAATTACGTCACCTCGGCCTGCTTCGGCGAAACCTGGACCCGGCCCGGCCTGACGCTGCGCGAACGCAGTCTCATCACCATGGCGATCTGCGCCGCGCTCAACCGCCACACCCCGCTCAAGCGCCTCGTCAAATGCGCGATCGCCAACGGGGCCACCAAGGAGGATATCCGCGAGGTGCTTCTGCAGACCACGCTCTACATCGGCGTCGCCGGCGGCGTCGAAAGCTGGCAGCTCGCCGCCGAGGCGCTCAAGGAGATCGACGCCTATTGAAGGTGCCAGCGACGCGATGAGATCGGATCGGCCGTCGAATTAGCCGATGTTAATTCGATTCCAAGGATGGAGCGATATGGGGAAAGGAACGTTCAACCTTTCGGACCCCATGATGCTTCACCAACTCATCTACATCAGCACAGCGCGCGCTTCGCTCATTCTCTCGGATGTCGAAGGAATCCTGCAAGCGTCCCGCCGCAACAACGACCGCGCTCAGCTGACCGGCCTGCTGATATTCGACGGCAAGCGCTTTCTGCAGGCCCTCGAAGGGCCTGCCGAGGCGATCGAGGTGACCTATTCGCGGATTGCGCTGGACCCTCGCCACCGCGCCCTGGTCAAATTGTCGAGCCGTCAGGTCGAAACGCGCGAATTCGGAAGTTGGTCGATGGGGTCGCACCTGATCGGGCCCGTGATGGGCAAAGGCGACCTGGTCGGCCATGTCGAGGCAATGACCGAGGGCCTGACCGACCCGAATGTACGCGAGACTCTGCGCGGTTTTGCCAAGATTAGGACCGGCGCGCTCTAGCGCGCCCGTTTATCCCCGGCCCAGGAACGGGATTGTATTCTGGACGACCAGCGCCTCGTAGAAATTCAGGTGGTCGGGCATGTCGGCCATATGGACGATCACGTCGGCGATATCCTCGGGATTGGCGGTGAGATTGGCGGGCTTCCTGGCGGCGCCGCCACCGCCCAGTTCGGTCGCAACGATGCCCGGGTGCATGATCGATACCGCGATATTATGCGCGCGGACGTCGATCGCCAGCGCGCGGGTCAGTCCATCGAGGCCCCATTTGCTCGCTGTATAGGCCGGGCTGTCGGCGCGCGGCACGCGGGCGGAAATCGATCCGACGTTGATGATCCGGCCGTGGCCCTGCGCCTTCATGATCGGAATCGCCGAACGGGCGCAAAGGAAGGCCGAGGTCAGGTTGGTGTCGACGACCCTGTGCCAGTCGGCCAGTTCCATTGTGTCGGCCGGCGTGCTGTCGGCGATGCCGGCATTATTGACCAGCACATCGACCCGGCCGAAACGCGCCATCGCCGCAGCGAACAGGGCGGCGACCGAGGCTTCATCGGTAACGTCGGTTGCGACCGCCAGGGCCTCGCCGCCCGCCCCTTCCAGCCGCGCGACCAGCGCGTCGAGCCGGTCGCCGCGCCGCGCCGCCAGCACCAGCTTCGCGCCCTTCCGGGCAAAGGCGAAGGCGCAGGCCTCGCCGATGCCCGAGCTCGCGCCGGTGACGGTGACGACCCTATCCTGCAATATGCTCATGGCGCTGGCTTGTCGGTCTTCAGGCCTGCAGCGGTAACGCCGCCGGTCGCACAGGCCACATCTTCGTCCGGCCTCCCGCCCGACACACCGACCCCGCCGAGCGCGATCCCATCGGGGGTGTAGATCGCTACTCCGCCCGCGATCGTCGCGACGTTGGGAACATTCGATGCGGGGTTGAGCTTTGCAAGGTCGCCGGTCGCCTTGCCGAAGCGCGAGGCGGCGGTCGCCTTCCAGCGCGCCATTTCCCCGGCCTGGTAGGACGCACCGTCCATATGCGCATAAGCGACGAGCATGCCGTGGCTGTCCATCACCGCGACTGTCATCTTCTTGCCGTTCTTCGTCGCCCAATCGAGACAGGTCTGCTGGATACGGGCGGCGCTGGCATAGTCGAGTGCGGGGCGCGCGGTCTGCGCCGTGGCGGTCGTGGCCAATGCAAGCAAGCCCGCAGCAATCCAGGGCGTTGGTCGAAATATGGTTTTCACGCTGCCTCTCCCCATAGCCGTCATTCCGGCGAAAGCCGGGATCCCAGCTTTCGCCGGAATGGCGAGAAAATACGATCACCCATGTGCCGCCACAGCCGCATCCCCCGGCCGCGCCCGCGCATAGATCGCAGCGACGACCGGGATGATCAGGATCGCCGCGAACAGGAACAGCGTCCAGAAGCGGCCGAACCCCGCGGCGATAACAAAGCCGCCGACCAGCGGCCCGACGATCCCGCCGACCCGCGAACAGCCGAGCATGATGCCGAGCCCGGCGCTGCGCACCCCCGGCTCGAAATAGTTCAGGGTCACCAGGATGATCGCAGTGAAGGCGCCGACGTTGAAGAAGCCCGACAAGGTCGAGGCGATGACGAGCGGCAGCAGCGCCCCGTCCGGCACCGCGCCGAGCAGGGTGAAGGCAAAGCCCATGCCGAGCAGGAAGATCACCGCAATCTTGCGCTCGCCCACCTTGCGGGCAAGCGCGCCGACGAAAAGATGCGCGAAGATGCCTGCACCATGGGTGGAGACACCCGCGATGCCGTTCCACGTCATCGTCATATGCGCCATGTCGAGCAGCTTGGGCCGCCAGCTCGCCATGAATCCGCCGCTGACGGTGAAGACGAAACCGGCAAGGCAGAGCATTGCGGTACCGAACAACAAGGTGCGCGGGATGATCGCGCGGCCCTTGCCCGCCTTGGCTTCGGGCGCGGGCGGCAGGCTGTCGAACTCGGGCTTGTTCATCCGGCGGAAGATCGCATTGAGCCGCTGCAGCGCGTTCGCCGGGCGGCGCGCAATCAGGTACATCGGCGATTCCGCCAGGACGAACAGGCTGAGCACGAAGCTGACCACGCTGAGCGCCCCCGCCGCGAGGAACAACGACCGCCAGCCGAGCGGTTCGAGCAGCAGCGCGGCGAGTGCGCCGCAGATCATGCCGCCGGCCGAATAGCCGGTGTGGAGAATGCCGATCAGGACGTTCGACCGCTCCTCATTGCTGAACTCGGACACGGTGACGTTGAGACAGACGACCAGCGCGCCTAGGCTGATCCCGGTCAGCAGCCGCAGTGTCACCAGCATCAGCAACGAACTGCTGAAGGCGGTCGCGAACAACATGATCACGAGCGAGCCGAGCAGCCACAGGGTCAGCGTGCGGCGCCCGATCCGGTCGGCCAGCGGCGAAAGGAAGAAGGAACCGAGCGCGATCCCGATCGGGGTCGCGGTATAGGCCAGGCCGAAGGTGGCGGGGGAAATGCCCCATTCCTTCATCAACACGGGTGCCGCGTAGGACAGGGTGACGACGTCTACCCCGTCGGAGGCGTAGGTCAGCACGCACAGCGCGATGATCGCATATTGATAGAGGCTCATCGGCGATTTGCGGATCATATCGGTCGGCGAACTGGACACGCACATCCTCCATGCTGGGGAGCCGGGTTCTGAAAAAGACCGACGGGGCAGGTCCGACGCGTTGCCGCGTGCACCCAGCCCCGTCAGTTGGCGACGGCGATCAGAGCTTGAACCTGACCCCGGCTACGTAGAAGCGGCCGATCCGGTCGAACATCTGCGAGTTGGAGACGGTCGGCTGGACGATATTATTGGGTATGATCGGCGGAGCCTTGTTCAGCAGATTGTCGATCTTGCCGTAGAGCTCGATAGTGTCGGTGATCTTGTAGGCGCCCGACAGATCGATATAGGCGCGGCCCTTCACATGATTCTGGTCGGCCGGGAGATCGACGTCGTCGACGTAGAACGACCGGTATTTGCCGTTTCCGATGTACCGGATATAGGCGCCCAGCTTCAGCGGGCCGCCCGTATAGGTCAGGTCGAAATTGGCCTTCCAGCGCGGCTGGCCACTATAATCGGTGGCGAGATCGCCGACATAGTCGATCGTCACCCCCGAGGTGGTCAGCTCGAGATCGCGAACATAGGTGACGAGCAGGCGGGCGCCGATTGTCCCCTCGGTCTCGAACCATTCGACCGGCCGGCGATAGGCCGCCTCGAAATCGACGCCACTGGTCTTCACCGTCTGGGTGTTGATCAGCGTTGCGGTCACGCGGCTGATCTCGCCGGCGCCGTCCAGCTCGACGAACGGGCAGAAGCTGTCGATGTTGAGCTTCAGACAATTGTCGACGATCGTCTGCGCCGGGACCGACGTGATCGCATCCTTGATCTTGATCGAGTAATAATCGAGCGAGATGCTGAGGCCTGGTGCGAAGCCGGGCTGCAGCACGACGCCGACCGCCTTGGTGTTGGCCTTTTCCGGATCGAGCGCGGGGTTGCCGCCGGTGAGCTGCGTGACGAAATTGGCCACATTGTCGCGCGGGTCGATGATCGTGTTGATCACCTGGTTGCGGCCGGCAAAGAGTTCGTTGACGTTGGCCGCCCGGATGTCGCGCGAAATGGTGCCGCGAAAGCGGATGTCGGAGATCGGGGAGTAGTTGACGCCGACCTTCCAGGTGGTGACTCCTCCGCTCGAGCTATAGTCGGCATAACGGATCGCACCGTTCAGCTCGAGGCTCTTGGCGAAGCGTACGTCCCTGGCCAGCGGAACGCCGACCTCGGCATAGACTTCCTTCACGTTCAGGCTGCCCGAAAAGGGCTGCTGGTTGATCGAGCGCCAACCGCTGACCATCGAGACCGCGTCTGAAACGCTGTCGATCTTCTCGCGCCGATATTCGCCGCCGAACGCGAGCGAAACCTCCCCCGCCCAAGTCGAGAAGGGCGCACCGGCGACGTTGAGGCCCGCGACATTCTGGCTCATCTTCGCATCGTAGAAGGACGTGCCGCGGTACCAGTCGAGCGCCGCCTGGTTGATCGATCCGGCGCCGAAGACATTGATCGGCGCGCAGGCGGCATTGTCGTTCGTGGTGATCGCATCGGCATTGATCCGGCAGACCGGCTGGCCGGTGACCGGGCTGATGACCGAGTCGACGCCTGCAAACCAGTTCGCCTGAATGCGGTTGTTGACGCTTTCCTGGCGGAACCGGTTGTCCGATCGCTGCGCATAGGCATCCCAGGTCCAGCCGTCGCCGAACTTGCCTTCTGCGCCTGCGGCATAGCGCATGGCGCGGGTCACGCTGTTATTCTGCGAATAGCCATCCTCCAGATTCATGCGGCCGAAGCTGAACTGGGCGATGTTGTTCGCAGTCATGATGTTGCGGATCGAGGCCGGCAGATAGGCATTGTCACGCCGGATGGTGAGCGTGCCGCTGTCGTAATTGGGGGCGAGATCCGATTCCACCTCGACCCGCGACCACAGGATCTCGGACCACAGCGAGAGACTGTCGGACGCGTCGTAACTCAATCGGCCATAGCCCGAATAGCGGGTGATGTGCGGCAGGATGTTGCCGTCATCCTCGATCGAGTCGCCCTGCCCGCCCAGCTGGAAGACGGTGTTGACCTGGCTGCCATAGTTGAAGGGCTGCGGCGTGCCGTTGGGCCCGAACTGGATACCGTAGAGCGGGCTGGTCGACGGTGCGACGATCAGTCCGCCGAACGTCATGCGCGAGAAGGTCGCGCCGTTGGCGATGAAGTTCTTCGTCTGGCCGTTGGTCGGCGTATAGCCGAGATTGTTGAACAACACCGGATTGCCGCGACCCCACGGGCGGCTCGCCACCCGCGTCTGGCCGGTGTTGCGGAAGAAGTCGCCCGCGACCGTCACGTGCAGCCGATCGTCGAGAAAGCTCTTGCCGATCGCACCCGACAATACCGGGCGATGGACATCGTCATATTTGGACTGGCCGTACGAAGCATCGAGCTTCAGCCCCTCGAACGCCTTGTCGATCGAGAAGTTGATGACTCCCGCGACAGCGTCGGAGCCATAGGCCGCCGATGCACCGCCGGTCACCACCTCGACCCCGTTGATCAGCGAAACCGGGAAGATGTTGGTGTCGATGCCGCCGAAGGGGCTGGTTGCCGCAAGTCGGCGGCCGTCGAGCAGCAACAGGGTGCGCGCCCCGCCGAGCGCGCGAAGATCGGCGACATTCTGGCCGACCGGCTCGCTCGATCGGCCGATATTCTGGTTGATGCGCAACTGCGGGATTTCATAGCTGAGTTCGGCCACGGTGTTCAGCGCGCGGCTTTCGATCTGTGCATCGCCGATCGCGGTGACCGGGGTCGGCGCGGTAAATCCGGTGCGCAGGCGCGAGCCCGTCACCGTGATCTCGCGCGTGTCGTCGAAGCGCTTCTCGCTCTCGGCGGCGTCGGCCGCCGGCTTCGCGACCTGCGCGGCCGCGGGCGTCGCCACCGCCAGTAGCGGAATAGACAGCGCCGCGAGACTCGATCCGGCCAGCCATGACGACGGCCGCACAAGCGCGGATGCGGAATAGGTCCTTTTCATCGATCCTCCCCAATGTGTCGCGGCCGCTCTTTGGCGTGCCGTTGCCTTTTCTGATCATCGATCGTCCGGCCTCTACCCGGCGGCCGCACCCGTGAACCGATGCAGGTTCATTATGATATGACGAACGATGATCGTTTATGACATACAAATTCCGACTTGCGCAAGCGGCCGAATCGCATATTGACGAATGAAGTTAGATATAACCAAAAGCTTGCTCCCCATATGACAGCGGCGCAGAGCTTCAGAAACGGAGAGCGGCGTGGCTGGAACATCGCGGGATACCGGCTCGGAAAAGCCCGGACTGCTGGCTTTGGCGATGAGCCCCTATCAATATCTGGTCGTGGCACTCTGCTGCTTCTGCAATATCGCCGACGGCTTCGACGTGTCTTCGCTGGCCCTCGCCGCACCGGTGCTGACCAGGGAATGGGGCGTTGCCCCGGCCGTGCTCGGCACCATCTTCGGCTTCGCCTCAGTCGGGCTGTCGATTGGCGCCTTCGTGGTCGCGCCGTTCGCCGACAGGATCGGTCGACGCCCCGTCATGCTCGCTGCGATCGGGTCGCTCGCGGTGGTGCTGCTGGCCACCAGCGTCGCGACCAATGTCTATCAGCTGCTCGTCCTGCGCCTGATCACCGGGGTCGGCCTGGGCACGCTGGTCGTATGCCTCAACACGACGGTGGCCGAGTTCACGACCGACAAGGTGCGCAACGTCTCGCTCGCGGTGCTGCATCTCGGCTTCACGCTGGGAACAATGACGGCCAGCGCCGTTGCAGTGCTCGCGCTCGAATTTTCCGGCTGGCGGCTGATATTCCTCGCCGCCGGCATCCTCAACGCCGCCACCTTCTTCGCCAGCCTCGTCTTTCTGGGCGAGTCGCCCGAGTTCCTCGCCAAGCGCCGTGGCCCCGGAGATCTGGCCAGGCTCAACCGGTTGCTCGTCCGCGCGCGCCAGCAGCCGCTCATCGATTTCCCGCCGGTCGAACCGGGTCGGCCGGAGCGGAGCGGAACGGTCAGGGCGCTGCTCGCCCCCGACCTGCGGCAAGCGACCCTGCTCGTCTGGGCGGCTTCGCTGACCTATGCGATCGTCGGCTATTTCCTGCTCAACTGGAAGCCGACCATATTGGCCAATGCCGGGCTGTCGCCGACGCTGGCCGCGGCCAGCGGCATGATCACCGGGGCCTGCGGAGCGCTCGGCCATCTCACCATGGGCCTGTTCGCCAAGCGGATCGGCGAAGGCCGGCTGACCGCGATCTATTTCGCACTGGCCGCCGTTTCGCTGGTCATCTTCGGTATCCAGCCGCCCGATCCGGTGCCGTTGCTTGCGATGGCTGGGGTTACCACGCTGTTCGTCGTCGGCGCCTATACCGGGCTGTTCCTCGTCGCGGTGAAAATGTACCCGGCCGACGTGCGCAACACCGGGGTCGGCTTCGTCGTCGGCTTCGGACGGGTCGGCGCGATCATCGGCCCGATGATCGGCGGCTTCCTGCTGGGCGCCGGGCTCGACCGGATGGACACCTATATCGTCTTCTCGGTGATCGCGATCATTCCTGCCGTCACCATGCACCTTGCCAACCGCCTCGCCGCTCGTCGGCAGAAAACCGGAGAGTTCGATGCCGCAAGCCCGGCTGTTTGACACCCACGCGCACTTCTTCACCAGCGACACCGATCGCTACCCGATCGATGTCAGCGGCGCGCGCGAGGGCGAGGCGGCCGTCCGCGCCCGCATCGCCGCCAACCCGGCGACCCCCGCCAGCCTGATCCCGCTCTGGGACCGGCTGGGCGTTACCGGCGGCGCAGCCGTCCAGTACAACACCGTCTACAAGACCGATAACAGCTATGCGCTGGCGGTCGGCGACGCCCACCCCGACAGGCTCTCGACCGTGCTGATCCTGCCGGCGGCCGATCCGGCGACGCCGGCGATGCTGCGCGACCTTGCCGGCCGCCACAATGTCGTCGGTCTGCGCCTGTTCGGCTATCCCGACGCCGACGGCGACTATCCCTGGCTCGACTCCCCGGCAGCGCTCGACACCTGGCAAGTCGCGAACGAGCTGGGCCTGCGCATGGTGCTGATGTATGCGCCGGGCGTTCCGTCGGCGGCGGCGTTCGGCCGGATCATCGCGCTGGCGAAGCGCTTCCCCTCGACGGTCATCTCGCTCGACCATTGCGGCTGGACGCATGTCGACCGGGGCGACGAGGGCACGATCGGGGCCGAGCATCTGTCGCTGCTCTACGTCCCCAACATCCGCTTCAAGGTCACCCAGATCAACTTCAACCGCTTTGCCGAGGCCGGGATCGATCCCGCGCGGTTCGTGCGCCGCATGGTCGATACCTTCGGGATCGATCGGGTGATGTGGGGATCGGACTATGGCAACACGAAGAACAGCTACGAGGAGATGGTCGAACACGCCATCGCCGCGACCAGCCTACTGACCGACGCCGAGCGGACGAAGCTGTTGCACGACAATGGCCGGGCGCTCTTCGCGAACCTGGACTGACCGGCATGGAGCCGCCCGCACCGCCGGTGATCGACGCGCATTGCCATGTCTTCACCCGGGCGATGCCGTTCACCGACGGCGCCTGGATCCGGCCCGATTACGACTATGCGGTCGAGACCTATCTGGCCGCGCTCGACGGGCACGGCATCAGCTTCGGGGTGGTGACCGCCGCCAGCCTGTTCGGCGACTATAATGACTATACATTAGAGGTGCTCGCTCGGCACAAACGGCTGCGCGCCACCGTCATGCTCGATCTCGATGCCGGTCCGGGCGAGATGGCGGCGCTCAAGGCGCACGGCGTGTGTGGCGTGCGCTACCAGCTGCCGGTCAGCGCGCCCCTGCCCGATTTGGCCGGCTACGCGTTTCGCCGCTTCGTGCGTCGCCTCACCGATGCCGGCCTGCATATCGAGCTGAACCTGAGCGGCGCGCAGCTGGCAGCGATCCTGCCCGCGCTCGACGACAGCGGCGTCGATGTGGTGGTCGACCATTTCGGCCTGCTGCGCGCCGAGCAGGGCATGGCAGGCGAAGGCTTTCAAGCGGTGCTGCGGGCGATCGACCGGGGCCGGACGCGGGTCAAGCTGTCGGCGGGATTCCGCCTGCCCGAGGACGCGTTGGCCACCTATGCAGCACGGCTGATAGAGGTGGCCGGGCCGGAGCGGCTGTTCTGGGGCAGCGATGCGCCGTTCGTCGGCTGCGAGGATCGCGTCACCTATGCGCAGACGCTGGAAACCTTCTACCGGATCGTTCCCGACGCGCGATTGCGCCGCCGCATGTCCGACGCGGCGTTGCGCTTCTATTTCTTCTGAGAACCACTCTCGACCAATCTAACCCGTTCGTGTCGAGCGAAGTCGAGACACGTTCCCGCGTGCCAACGTCCCTCGACGTCGCTCGGGACGAACCGCGTTGGGATCTTAACCGCGAGCGAGCCCGCGCATCTGCGCCGCCTTCACCGTATTGGCGAGCAGGCACGCGATCGTCATCGGGCCGACCCCACCCGGAACCGGGGTGACCGCACGGGCATGCTGGACCTCGTCGAAGGCGACATCGCCGACCAGCCGGGTCTTGCCGTCCTCGCCGATCGTGCGGGTGATGCCGACGTCGATGATGACTGCGCCTTCCTTCACCCAGAAACCCTTGACCAGCCGGGGTGCCCCGGCGGCGGCGATGATGATGTCGGCCTTGCGGACGATGTCGGCCAGGCCGCGCGTCTCGATATGGGTGACGGTGACGGTCGCCTCGCGCTCGAGCAGCAGCATCGCGATCGGTTTGCCGACGATGTTCGACTTGCCGATCACGACTGCATCGAGACCCTTGATGTCGTCGATGACGCTGTCGAGCAGCATCATCACGCCGAGCGGCGTACAGGGAACGAGGCCGTCGGCGCCGGTCGACAGGCGACCGACATTGACCGGGTGGAAGCCGTCGACATCCTTGGCCGGATCGATCGCGCTCAGCACCATCGCATCGTCGATATGCGCGGGCAGCGGCACCTGGACGAGGATGCCGTGGATTGTCGGATCGGCATTGAGCCGGGCGATCAGGGTCAGCAACGCGTCCTGCGTCGTCTGTGCGGGCAAGCGATGCTCGGTCGAGACGATGCCGACCCGCGCGCACGCCTCGATCTTGCGCCCGACATAGACTTCGCTCGCCGGGTCGTTGCCGACCAGCACGACCGCAAGCCCCGGAGCCGCGCCGTCGCGCGCGACAATGTCGCGCACGGCGGCAGCGGTCTCTTCGTCGAGCGTACGGGCGATCGCCCGCCCGTCGATACGTTCGGCTGTGGCCGCGCTATGCGGCGCGGCGCGGCTCATGGCCATGATCGTCTCCGGATGTTGGTCCGGTCAGACGAGCTCGCCGAGGGATACGCTGACAATCTGTCCCTGCGTATATTCCTCGAAGCCCGCCTCACCCATCTCGGTGCCGATACCCGACTGTTTGGCGCCGCGGAAGGGGACTTTCGGATCGATGCCCTGCGGCCGGTTTACCCAGACAGTGCCGGTGCGGACGCGCAGCGCCAGCGCGGTGGCCCGCTCGACATCGGTGGCCCAGATCGTGCCGCCCAAGCCATATTCGGTGTCGTTGACCCGCGTGAGCAGCTCTTCGATATCGTCATACTTCAACACCGGCAGCACCGGACCGAACTGCTCGTCGCGGACCAGCGGCGCATCGTCGGCGATGTCGCGGACGATGGTCGGGCGGATGAAATAGCCGGGGCCATCCATCGGCTCGCCACCGGCGACGATCTTGCCGGCGGTCGCGGCATCGGCGATCAGCGCGGTGAGCTTGTCATATTGCTGGCGGTTCTGGACCGGGCCGATCTGCGCGCCCTGCCGGGTGCCGTCGTCAACGACGGTCTCGCGCGCGATCCGGCCGAGTTCGTCGCAGAAATCGTCGTATATCGCGGCGGGCACATAAGCCCGCTTGGTTGCGACGCAGACCTGGCCGGCGTTGCGCATCGCACCGTCGAACACCTTGCGCGCGACCAACTTGGTATCGACGTCGTCGAGCACGATCGCGGCGTCGTTGCCGCCCAGTTCGAGGGTCACGCGCTTCAGCGTTGCCGCGGTCGAGGCCAGCACCTTCTTGCCGGTCGCGGTCGACCCGGTGAAGGATATCTTGGCAATGTCGGGATGGCTCGATAGCGCCGCACCCAGCTCATTCTCGTCGCAGATGATATTGAACACGCCCGCCGGCAGGATCTCGCGGCAAATTTCGCCGAACAAAAGCGTGGTGAGCGGGGTCGTCGGTGCCGGCTTGGCGACCATCGTGTTGCCCGCCATCAGCGCCGGACCTAGCTTGTTGATGAGCAGGACCAGCGGGAAATTCCACGGCATGATGCCCCCGACCACGCCTAGCGGCACGCGATGCTCGACGACGCGCTGCTTGCCGTCGTCGCGCAGCACCTTGGGCTCGAGGCGCATCTTGGCGAAAGCGCGCAGCACGCCGACCGCGCCCTTGATCTCGCCGGCAGCCTGGTCGAGCGGCTTGCCCTGTTCGGCAGTCAGAACCGCGGCAAGCTCATCGACCTTGGTTTCGAGCACATCGGCGATCTGACCGAGCAGTTTTGCGCGCTCGTCGATCGGCGTCGCCGCCCAGCTCGGGAAGGCCCGCTTGGCGGCGGCGACCGCTTCGTCGAGCAGCGCGACATCGGCCTTTGGGCACCGCGCGAAGGCCGTGCCCAGCGCAGGGTTGATCACGTCGAACGACGAGGTTCCGGGATGGGCCTGTCCGTCGACAAGCAGGAAATATTGGCGGTCCATTCTGGCTCCTTGAACGTCAGGCGGTGAGCAGGGCGGCATGGGCGACGGGCTGATCATCGGTCTCGTCGAGACCCATCAGCGTCGCCGCATTGCCACCGATCATTCGCCGGATATCGGCATCGTCATAGGCAAGATCAATGAGCATCTGGATGACATAGCGCAACCCCTCGACCGGCGTGGGATTGCCGACTTGCCCGAGGTCCGAGCCGATGATCGTGTTCGGCACACCGCCGGCATCGATCAGCGCCTTCAGTCCTTCCTTGGTGTAATTCTTGCCCTGGACCCCGGCCCACATGCAGCAGCTGTGCTCCAGATAGGCGCCCATCGCCGCCAGCTCGGTCATGTCGGCATGGTTGGCATCGATCAGGAAACTCGGATGGTTGACCAGCAGCCGGGTGACACCGCGCGCCTTCGCCTCGGCGAACAGCGGCCAGATCTCGCTGATATGGAGATGGCCCGCCGACAGCACGCCGTCATAGGCGGCGATCTGGTCGAGGATGATCTTCACGTCGTCGATCAGCGCGCCATGATCGTCGATCACGGTCAGCGCGCGCGGCGGAAGCATCGTCTCCTTGGTCGGCAGGAACTGCTTGCGGTGCGAATGGCGGATATGGTTCGCGGCCGAGAAGGTCGGCATCCACACCAGCCGCGCGCCCAGCTTGAAGCCATGTTCGACCGCATAGGGATTGATCCCGCCGGTGGTGTTGTTGAGCGGCACGCCGGTCAGCAGCATCACCTTGCCCGGCATCGTCTCCTTCAGCATCTCCGCGACCGGGGTGACCGAATAATAATGGTCCTTGAACAGGATCGCGCGCAGCCCGGCCGCCTCGCCTTCCCGGATCGCCTCGACATGGTTGAGCCGCCGCGGCATCACCGATGGGCCGCTATGGCAGTGCAGGTCGATAGCGCCTTTCAGAAGGTCGCCGATACGGTCGGTCATGCGCCTTTCTCCTGATCCTCGACGGGCATGGGATAATCATCGGCGTTGAGCACCCAGCCGGGCTTGTTCGAAAAATCGCGACGCGGTGGGCAGAAGGCGTCGAGCAGCCGGTTGAGCCCCGGCGCGATGCCCTGCGACGTGTGGGTGGCGGGCGGCGGGATCACCGCGACCGAGGGCGCCGCGCAGCGTTCGTGATCGTCGTCGATCCACTGGGTCGAGTCGCTGATCCACGGCCAGCGCAGATGGTGGATATAGTCGCCGTCGAGCGCGATCGAATATTGTTCGAAGTCGGCATGATTGTGCGGCGACAGATTGTCCGGCGCACGCGGCCCAACCCGGCCGTCGCCGAAGTTCACCATGATCGTCGACCCGCGATAGAGGCGGCCGAAGCGCCCCTCCTGCGGGGCAATCTTGCCCGAATAGACCCGGATCTTGCGGCCGCCGACCGGATCGGGCCACGCCGCGAAGGGTGCGACATTGGGATCGGGCTCGGCATAATCGAGCGCATTCGCGCATTTCGCAACGAGGTCGGCCGACCGTGTCGTGAACAGGCGCAGGATGCGCCCGCCCTTCACCACCGTGATCCGGCTGCGCCCGGCGGGCACGAACGCGACCGCCTTGTCCGAAACGGTCTCGATCCCCTCGTCGATCTCGACTCGAAGTTCGACGCCGTCGTCGGGCAGGACGATCGCATATTCGTCGACCTGGTCGGTCCGCTCGAACACCGCGCCCGCTTCGGCCTCGCTATAGGCGACGATCATCGTCTGCCCGCGCGCATACCAGTCGCGGCTGAGCGCCGACGACTCCTGCGGTTCGCCACCATAGAACAACGCGTAGCCGGCCTTCTTGAAGGCGGTCGGCGCGGGCGCGGACTGCGCAGGGGCCAGGCTCGTCCTCAGATCATTCCGTCCGTACATCGGACCCTCTCTCCCACATCGGTCGGCTACGCTTAGAACGCGTCGACATCGCACGTCCAATAGCTTATAACAGCCATCCTGATACAGATATAGTATTGAATGACGTTCGTCTATTTCATATCGTGATTCTATCGTAACCCGGTGAAATCGGCATTGGACCGAAGCCCCCGGGTGATCGCAAGGACAGGCCGCCGGCACGACCGGCATAGGGAGGAACAGCTTTGCCGCACGCCGAAACCAGTTCTGCCGAGGGTGAAGCATCCGTATTGACCCGACCCGTTGAAGGCGACGGAACGCCTGCGGCACGCGATGTGACATCGGGTCTGGCGCGGATGTTGCGGCCCCGCTCGATCGCGATCGCCGGCGCATCGCCCGACGCGGCAACGATGGGCGGCGCGGTGCTCGCCAATGTCGATCGCTTCGGTTTCGATGGGGCGATCCACCTGATCAGCCCGACGCGCGACGAGATCAACGGCCGCCCCTGCCTCAAATCCTTCGACGACCTGCCCGAAGGGGTCGACGCGGTCGTGCTCAACGTGCCCCGCGCCGCGATCCTACCGGCAGTCGAGGCCTGCGCGCGGCGCAAGGTCGGCGGCGTCATCGTCTTCGCATCGGGCTTCGCCGAGGCCGGCGAGCAAGGCCGGCGTGAGCAGGACGAGATTGCCCGCCGCTGCCATGAAGCGGGGCTTGCCCTGCTGGGGCCCAATTGCCTGGGCTTCGTCAACTATGACGCGGGTATCGCGCTCAGCTTCGAGCCAATCCAGCCCGTCGCCCACATCCGCCCGCGCAACGTCGCGGTGATTGCGCAGAGCGGCGCGACCGCGTCGGGCATGCGCGCGGCGATGCAGGGGCGCGGCATTTCGGTGTCGATGTCGGTCGCGACGGGAAATGAGGCGGTGGTCAAGGCCAGCGACCTGATCGAGGTGATCGTCGCCGAACGCGCAGCCTCCGCGATCGCGCTCTATGCCGAGCAGATCCGCGAGCCGGCCGCCTTCCTGGCCGCCGCCCGCCGCGCCCGAGCCGCGCGCATCCCCATCATCCTGCTCCACCCCGGCCGCAGCCAGCGCGGCCAGGCGGCGGCGCAGTCGCACACCGGAGCAATGGTCGGCGACTATGCGCTGATGAAGAGCGCCGTCGAAAATGAGGCGGTCGTCACGACATCGACGATGGACGAGATGCTCGACACGGTCGCGATGCTCCACCGCTTCCCCGAGCCGCCGCGGGGGCGGCTGGCGATCGTCACCAATTCGGGCGCGATCCGCGGCATGGGCTATGACTTCGCCGAGGATATCGCTCTCGACCTCGCCGATATTTCCGATGCCACCCGGGCGCGGATCGCCGAAGCCCTGCCGGCCGGCATGGAGATCGACAATCCGCTCGACGTCGGCACCACCGGTTTCGTCAGCGGCGCGATCTTCGGCAGTTCGACCGCCGCGATGCTCGCCGATCCCGCGGTCGGCGGCGTGCTGCTGGCCCTGGCCGGCGGTGCACCTGCGCAACAGCGCGCCAAGGCCGAGGCGGTGATCCCCGAGGCGGTCGCCGCGACCAAACCGGTGGCGATGGCGATCATCGGCGACGAATCGCCGCTCGATCCCGAATTCCTGGCGGCGATGCGCGAGAGCGAGACCCCGCTGTTCCGATCCCCCGAGCGGGCGATGCGCGCCTTTGCCGCCGTCGGCCGCTACGCCGACGCGCTCGCCGCCGCCGATGACCGCACGCCGGCAGCGACCGGTATCGCCGGCTGGACCGAAGCCGGGGTGAAGCCCGAATATGTCGGCAAGGATTTCCTGCGCCGGATCGGCGTGCGCGTACCCGAAGGCGGGCTTGCCGCCACCGTCGAGCAGGCGCTGGAGATCGCCGGGCGGATCGGTTTCCCGGTCGTTCTCAAGGCGCAGGCCGTCGCGTTGTCGCACAAGAGCGATATGGGCGGGGTGATCCTGAACCTGGCCGACGACACCGCGCTGCGCGCCGGTTGGGCGACCCTGATGACCAATGTCGGCGCGGTGCCGCTCGACGGCGTGCTGGTCGAGCAGATGTCGGCCCCGGGGCTGGAGATGATCGTCGGCGCGCGCCACCATCCCGAATGGGGGGCTTCGATCCTGGTCGGGCTGGGCGGCGTGCTCACCGAGGCACTCGACGCCACAATATTGCTGCCCGCCGACATCAGCCACGCCCGCGCGATCGAGCGCATCCGGGCGATGCGCGGCGCGAAGCTTCTCGGCGCGTTTCGCGGCAAGCCCGCACGCGACATCGATGCCGTCGCCGATGTCGTGGTCCAGCTCGGTGCGGCGATGCGCGCCGGGCTCGGCATCGAGGAGGTCGATATCAATCCGCTGATGGTCCACGCGAACGGTCAGGGCGCGGTCGCGCTCGACGCCCTGCTGGTCACTGCACCCCCAACATCCTGAACCGAACCAGAGAGGAAGCAATGGAAACCATGACCGCACCAACCGCAGACGAGAAGCCCATCCCCGGCGGCAACGAGGTTCTTGTCACGTTCGACGAGGGTATCGCCTGGGTCCACCTGAACCGCCCCGACAAGCGCAACGCGATGAGCGTCAGCCTGGCTCGCGAGATGAACGCGGTGCTCGACGCGCTCGAGATCGACGATCGCTGCAAGGTGATCGTCCTGACCGGCAGCGGCGAGGCCTTCTCGTCCGGCATGGACCTTAAGGACTTCTTCCGCGCCACCGACGCGATCACCGACGTCGAGCGCCACCGCGCCTATCGCGAAACCCGCGCCTGGCAGTGGCGGACGCTGATGTATTACGCCAAGCCGACGATCGCGATGGTCAATGGCTGGTGTTTCGGCGGCGCCTTCACCCCGCTGATCTGCTGCGACCTTGCCATTACCGACGAGGATGCGGTGTTCGGCCTGTCGGAAATCAACTGGGGCATCATTCCGGGCGGCGTCGTCTCCAAGGCGATCTCGACCCTGATGGGCGACCGCGAGGCGCTCTATTATGTGATGACCGGCGAGAAGTT
>JAZKDN010000027.1:0-66991 GCA_040387595.1 Pseudomonadota bacterium | reverse complement strand
TGGTGCAGATGTTCGAGGTCGCCTTCTCGCGGCGGATATGCTGCTCGCGGGTCGACAGGGTCAGCACGAAGCCGCGCTGGCCGTCGGCGTCGGTGGTGACGCCGGCCAGGCGGCCCGGCATCTGGCGGACATATTTCTCGGCGCAGGCGAACAGGCCGACATAGGGCCCGCCGAAGTTGAGGCCGACGCCGAGCGACTGGCCCTCGCCGACGACGATGTCGGCGCCCATCTCGCCCGGCGACCGGATCGCGCCCAGCGCGACCGGCTCGGTGACGACGGCGATCAGCAGCGCGCCCTTCTCATGGCAGCGCGCCGCCAGTTCCGAGAGGTCGGCGACATGGCCGAGGATGTTGGGATTCTGGACGACGACACAGCTGGTATCGCCGTCGATCGACGACAGCAGCCGGTCCATGTCGTTGCCGGGCGCGCCCGGGGTCAGCTCGGGCAGCGCGATGTCGAGCGCGTCGCCGGTAAAGCGTGCCATCGTCTTGGCGAGCGAGACATAATGGGGATGAAGGCCGGCAGAGAGGATCGCCTTGCCGCGCTTGGTGACGCGGCGCGCCATGGTGATCGCTTCCCAGCAGGCGGTCGAGCCGTCGTACATCGAGGCATTGGCGACGTCGCAGCCGAACAGGCGCGCGACCTGGGTCTGGAACTCGAACAGCGCCTGCAGCGTCCCTTGCGCGATCTCGGGCTGATAGGGGGTGTAGCTGGTCAGGAACTCGCCGCGCTGGATCAGGTGATCGACGCTGGCGGGGACATGGTGGCGATAGGCGCCGCAGCCCAGGAAGAAGGGCGCTTCCCCCGCCGACAGGTTCCGCCTGGCGAGCCGGCTCATATGCCGCTCGACCGCCAGTTCGGAGGCGTGAGCGGGCAGACCCGCGATCGGACCGGTCAGCCGTGCGGCTTCGGGCACGTCGATGAACAGGTCGTCGATCGATCCGGCGCCGATCGTCGAGAGCATCGCCGAACGATCGGCATCGGTCAGGGGCAGGTAGCGCATCTTCAACTCCTTAGCCCCTCTCCTTCAGGGGAGGGGTTGGGGTGGGGGCTATAGGCTGGGGCAGGTTTCGCTACGGGCGCACCACCCCTGCCCCTCCCCTGAAGGGGAGGGGTTCGGAGGCATCACAGACCTTCGCAGAACGCCTTGTAGGCCGCTGCGTCCATCAGGCCCTCGAGCTCGGCCGGATCGGCGAGCGCCAGCTTGAAGAACCAGCCGTCGGTTTCCGGCGCGCTGTTGACCAGGGCGGGGTCTTCCTCGAGCGCGCTGTTCGCCTCGCTCACCGTGCCGGTGACGGGGGCGAAGACGTCCGAGGCCGCCTTGACCGATTCGACCACCGCGGCATCGCCGCCCTTGGCGACGGTGGTTCCGGGGGCTGGCAGGTCAACGAACACGATGTCGCCCAGCTGCGCCTGCGCATAATCGGTGATGCCGACGATGGCGGTGCCGCCCTCGACGGAAATCCACTCATGATCTTCGGTGAAATAAGTCGTCATCGGTCAGCTCCCTTGGCGGACGTAACGGTGGGGGACGAAAGGCATCGGGGCGACGACGGCATCGAGCCGCTTGCCGCGCACTTCGATCTGGAGCGGGCGGTTCAGCCCGGCGCTGCCCGGCACGACATAGCCCATCGCGATCGGCACCTGCAGCGAGGGCGAGAAGCCGCCCGAGGTGATGGTGCCGACCTGGGTGTCGCCGTCGAAGATCAGGGCACCTTCGCGCGCCGGCTGGCGGCCGCTCAGGATCATGCCGATCCGCTTGCGCGGCGGGCCATCGGCGAAATGGCGGCCGACGGTGACCGCGCCGGGAAAGCCGGCTTCAGCGCGGCGGCGCTTGGGCACCGCGAAGCCGAGCCCGGCCATCGCCGGATCGGTCGTGGTGTCGAGATCATGGCCGTAGAGCGGCAGCCCGGCCTCCAGCCGCAGCGAATCGCGCGCGCCCAGTCCGACCGGTTTCACCTCGGGCTGGGCCAGCAGCAGCGATGCCACCGCCTCGGCCGCCTCGGCGGGCAGCGAGATCTCGAAGCCGTCCTCGCCGGTATAGCCCGACCGGCTGATCCACACCGGCGCACCGGCCAGGTCGAAGGCGCCCGCGGTCATGAACACCAGCGCCTCGACGCCGGGGCAGACGCGCGACAGCGCATCGACCGCCTTCGGCCCCTGCAGCGCGAGCAGGGCGTGGTCGTCGAGATGGTTGAGGGTCAGCTCCTCGGGCAGATGTTCGTGGAGATGGCCGATGTCGTCGGCCTTGGTCGCGCCGTTGACGACCAGGTAGAAATCCCCCGCCCGGCGGGTGACCATCAGGTCGTCGAGGATACCGCCCTCGTCGTCGAGCAGCAGCGAATAGCGCATGCGATCGACGCCGAGATTGATGAAGTCGCCGGGCATCAGCGTTTCCAGCGCGACGTCGACGCCGCCCTCGTTGGTCGGCCCGCTGACCAGCAGCTGGCCCATGTGCGATACGTCGAAAAGCCCGGCGGATTCGCGGGTCCAAAGATGTTCGGCGAGAATGCCTTCATACTGGATCGGCATCGAATAGCCGGCGAAGGACACCAT
The DNA here is from genome assembly GCA_040387595.1 of Pseudomonadota bacterium. Classification (GTDB taxonomy): domain Bacteria; phylum Pseudomonadota; class Alphaproteobacteria; order Sphingomonadales; family Sphingomonadaceae; genus Rhizorhabdus. The sequence goes on along the minus strand of JAZKDN010000027.1, from coordinate 64,435 downwards.
GCGGGCGCCCTGGTCCCGATGCCAGCGGTCGAGCGGCAGGGTCTGGATGATGTCAGCGATGTCGTCGTGGGTCTGTTCGTCGGTGTTCACATCTGTCTCCGTGACGGCCAATGACGCCGGACGCCCCTCTCCGAACAAGGGTAGCGTTCGCCGGTCATTGCCCCCTCTGTCACGGAACCTGAGAGCTTTCGCCGGACCTGAGACGATCCGGCTTACCCCTTCGGTGGGATGACCCGCCCGCCCGGTTTCCCGGCGGCCGCCATCCTCTTTCCAGAGTGTCGATCCTGTCCACGCGGTCCTTTGACCTGAGAGATTCCGGGGCGGTTGCTCCTTCGGTGGCCGGGTTGCCCCGACGTTCTCCCGCGTAGCCAGCACCGGTTGCCCGGCGACGACATCCCAGCATTGGCGCGCCGTCGCCGCCAAGTCAACGACCGACGTCGCGCCGCGGCCAAACCATCCACAGCTATCGGGGGCCCGCGATCACTGATGCGGACGATTAGCAGGCAGCCAAACCACGCGATGGTTCGTTACTTCCCTCGCTGCCGTAAAAGGGCGACATACGACAGACGGGAGACAATGAAGATTCCGAAGCAACCGATGCCGTTCGAATGGCGCGAAGTGGCCGACCGAATCTTTCGGGGGCGGGCGATGGTCGGCTATCTGCTGGCGCTGCTCGCCGTGGCGCTGGCGGCCGGAATCCGCTTCGGGTTGGAGCCATGGCTGGCGGGTCGTGCGCATTATCTGGTCTTCATCGTCGCGGTGTTCATCGCCGCCCTGTTCGGCGGGACGTGGCCGGCGATCGTCGCCGCACTGCTGTCCTTCCTGTTCGTCCAGTGGCTCGACGGCGGCTCACTGCATGCGCCTGCCGCGACCGCCGAGTTGGTGACCTTCGTTGGTACTTCGGGGATCGTGATCTGGCTCGTCCATGTGATCGTGCAATGGCGCGGCCAGGCCGTGCTCGACGAAGGCCGCGCCCGGCTTCGCGCGGAGGGCGCTACTCGGCTGGCCGAGGAGCATGAACTGCTGATCGCCCATCTGCATGGCCATGCGGTGCTGATGCTCGATCCGGACGGTCATATCCGAATCTGGAGCAAGGGCGCCGAGCGGCTGTTCGGCTGGCGCGAGGACGAGGCTATCGGCCAGCCCGGCGACCTGCTCTACTCGCCCGAAGCGATCGCGGCCGGCCGATCAGGGGCCGATCGGGACCGCGCGCAGGCCGACGGCGGCTTTGCCGAGGACGGCGTGCGGGTGGACCGATATGGTGCCGCGGTCGCGGTCCATGTCGGCTGGTCGGCGCTTCACGATCCGCGCGGCCGCTTTCGCGGCTATGCGCAGCTCATTCGGGGTCGGTCGGCGTAGCCGCCCGAAGTCCGCCGGATCAGCGCGCGGCGTTGTAGGCCAGCTGGCTCTCGCTGAGCTGGAAGCCGATCAGCATTTCGAAATTGGCGTTGTTGACCGCATCGCGAACCACCGGCTCGTTCATCGGGTCGAGCGCGGCGTCGGCGTCGCCCGCCTTGCGCTTGCGATTGATGCGCTTGATGATGTCCTCGGGCAGGGTCGCGGCGGCGCGCGAAACCATCGCGGTGGCCGATGCGTGGACGCTGCCGCGCAGTTCGCCGTCGGGGAAGACGACCGAAATCTGGCCGATCTGCTTCGACTCGATCTTGGTGCCGGCGCGCAGCACCGTCGCGAACCAGGGCAGGGTGACGGTGCGGGCGGGGCCGGCGGCGGCGCGGCGCGCGAAGATGTCGAACTGGGCGGTTACCTGGATCTGGGCGCTGTTGCCCCCCTCGTTGCAGGTGGCGCGCAGGTTGGTCAGGTTCGCGGTGACGTCGATCGCCTCGGCCCGGCGTTCGCCCGGCGGATTGAAGAGGGTGATGTCGCCCGTATAGGTCGGGATCGCGGCGGCCGGGCAGGACGAACGGGCGATCTTGAAACCGCCGCGCTCGTCGAATTCGGTATCCGTTTTGCAACCTGCGAGCGCCAGAACGGCGAGGAGAATCGCGGAGGTCTTGGGAAACTGCACGGGGTCGGCATCCTTCACATCATCACCCGGAGCGATGCGCGCATGCCCGGTCGGTCGGCGCAATCCATAGAGCCTGATCGTTGGAGGGGGAAGCGCAAAGCGCTTTCGCCGATGGTGCCGACCGGAACCGGCTTTCGCACGGCGGAGCAATCGCCTAAGGCGCGGCTATGGCCGATATTGTCCTTCCTCCGCTGGACCTGCTGATCGCGGCGCCGCGCGGCTTTTGCGCCGGCGTCGATCGCGCGATCCAGATCGTCGAGCTGACCATCGAGAAATATGGCGCGCCGGTCTATGTCCGGCATGAGATCGTCCATAACAAATATGTCGTCGACGATCTGAAGGCGAAGGGAGCGATCTTCGTCGAGGAGCTCGACGAAGTTCCCGACGGCGTGCCGGTGGTGTTCTCCGCCCACGGCGTACCCAAAGCGGTGCCCGACAAGGCGACCGAACGCGGGCTCAACTTCTTCGACGCGACCTGCCCGCTGGTGTCGAAGGTCCATCGCCAGGCCGAGCGGCTGGTCAGGAACGGCCATCACATCCTGTTCATCGGCCATAAGGGGCACCCGGAGGTGATCGGCACCTTCGGCCAGGTGCCCGACGGGGTGATGACCCTGGTCGAGACCGTGGACGACGCCGAGACGGTGGCGATGCCCGCAGGCGCGCCGCTCGCCTTTCTCAGCCAGACGACGCTGTCGGTCGACGACACCGCCGAGATCATCGGCGTGCTGCGCCGCCGCTTCCCCGGGATCGAGGCGCCGCGCAGCGAGGATATCTGCTACGCGACGTCGAACCGCCAGGCGGCGGTCAAGAAAATCGCGTCGAAATGCCAGGCGATGCTGGTGATCGGCGCGCCGAACAGCTCCAACTCGCTGCGCCTCGTCGAGGTCGCCGAGCGGCAGGGCGTGAAGGCACGGCTGATTCAGCGTGCGAGCGAGATCGACTTCGACTGGCTTGCCGGCGTTAGCACCCTGGGCATCACCGCCGGTGCCTCGGCCCCCGAAATCCTGGTGCGCGAACTCGTCGACAGGCTGGCGACCCGCTTCTTCGTCTGCGAGCGCGAAGTCGAATCGGTGACGGAGGATATGTTGTTCAAACTGCCGAAGGCGCTCGTCGCATAATGGCCGTCTACACGCAGGTCTCCACCGAGGAGATGGCCGCCTTCCTGCACCGCTACGATGTCGGCACCCTGTTGTCGGCCAAGGGCATCGCCGAAGGGGTCGAGAACAGCAATTACCTGATCGAGACGACGTCGGGCCGCTTCATCCTGACCCTGTACGAGAAGCGGGTGAACGTCGAAGAGCTGCCGTTCTTCTGCGCGCTGACCGATCATCTCGCGGCCAAGGGCCTCAATATCCCGCGCATGATCCACGATCGGCGCGGCGAGCAGCTCCAGACGCTGGCGGGCCGGCCCGCCTGCCTGATCGAATTCCTGTCCGGCGTCTCGGTCACCCATCCGACCCCGGCGCAGGCGCGCGCGGCGGGCGGGGCGTTGGGCGACATGCACAAGGCGCTCGGCGATTTTCGACCGAGTCGTCCCAACAGCCTCGATCTCGCCGGCTGGCGTGCGCTGGCCGAGCGGTGCGGCGGCGATCTCGACCGGATCCAGCCGGGGCTCCGCGCCCGGGTGATGGGTGAGGTCGAGTGGCTGGAGAGCAACTGGCCGCGCCATCTGGCGACCGCCGTCATCCATGCCGATCTCTTTCCCGACAATGTGCTGATGCTCGGCGACGAGGTCAGCGGCGTGATCGACTTCTACTTCGCTTGCACCGACATCCGCGCCTGGGATGTCGCGGTCACCCATGCCGCCTGGTGTTTCGAGGCGGACGGGACCGGCTATCATGCCGAACTCGGTCGCGCGCTGATCAGCGGTTACGACCGGCAGTTCGGCCTGTCGACCGAGGAACGGCTGGCCTTTCCGATCCTGGCGCGCGGCGCCTGCCTGCGCTTCCTGCTGACCCGCGCCTGGGACTGGCTCAACACGCCGGCCGACGCGATGGTGACGCGCAAGGACCCGATCGCCTTCCTGCGCCGGCTGGACTTCTATGCCGAGGCCGACCCCGAAACCCTCGTCCAGGCCTGATCGCATGGCAACCGCAGAGCTTCCCGCCGAACTCCCTTTGGTCGAGGTTGCGACCGATGGCGCGTGCAAGGGCAATCCCGGGCCCGGCGGCTGGGGCGCGTTGCTGCGCTTCGGCGGCAAGGAAAAGGAACTGTCGGGCGCCGAGAACCCCAGCACCAACAACCGCATGGAATTGATGGCCGCGATCAGCGCGCTCGAGGCGCTCAACAAGCCATGCCGGGTCAAGCTGTCGACCGACAGCCGCTACGTCATGGACGGGCTGACCAAGTGGATTCACGGCTGGCGCAAGAACGGCTGGAAGACCGCCGACAGAAAACCGGTCAAGAACGCCGAGCTGTGGCAGCGCCTGCTGGCCGCCGCGGCACCCCACCGGATCGACTGGATCTGGGTGAAGGGCCATGCCGGTCACCCCGACAACGAGCGCGCCGACAAGCTGGCGAGCGACGCCGCGCTGGGGCTCTGATTCGCCCCTGGGCGCGGGGTCGATCTCGCCCGAGCCCAGGGATTGCCGCTATTCGACCCGGCGAAAGCGAACGCCGCGGTTGATGCCGATCTGGCCCAGATAGCTGCCGAGCGTCGCCTTCTTGATCCGCACCTTGTCGCCTGCGCGCGGCGCATCGACCATCGCGCTCATCGTTTCCCAGGTGCCGGCGCCGTCGGCGAGGCGGAGCGACCAGTTGCCGCCGGCGATGGGGCGTGCGGCCTCCACCGTGCTCTGCAGTTCGATGACGGCTTCCTTCGTTTCTTCCTTTTCGTCATCGCCCCCGCCGAACAGGCCGATCTTCGGCAGGGTGAAGCCGAACAGCGATTTGCGGGTCTCGCGAATCTCCTTGCGATCGACGACGACCAGGTCCTTTTTCGCTTCGGCCTGTTGCAGCGCGCTGGTCGATTGGTCGAAGCAGGCGAGGCGGGCGGCATTGTCGGCAATGGCGCGGCAATTCAGAAGGTTACGGAACAGTTCCGGTTGTTCGCGCGTCTTTTCTGCCGATGCGGCGGTCGCGCTTGCGATCATGCCGGCCAGCATGAATGTGTTCCGAAGCACCCTATTCATCGACAATCTCCCGAACTTGAAACATTATAACCCAGCTTGGCTGTGAAACAGCAACGAGATGTCGCGACTGTTGCATAAATACGACAACGTGGCCGCAACATGTCTCGCCGATGAACCTCTGCTTTACAGTCTGATCGCATTTCTTGCACATCTGCGCTCATGCCGGAAAGGGCGGATGATGGTGTGCCAGCGCTTGCATCCTCCCGCGAAGGTTGAGTGTGGCCCGTAAAATCGGTCCCGCTCTCTCCAGAAAAGGGACTGGAAAGTGATCACTAATTTCAAGAAGGCCAGCCGTCTCGGGCTGAGCTGCAGCGCCGTTGCGCTGAGCATTGCCGCTTTCGCGAGCGCGCCCGCGTTCGCGCAGGCAGCCCCCGCCGCGGAAGAAGAAGGCTCGGTCATCATCGTGACCGGTTCGCGCATTCCGCAGCCTAACCTCACCGGCGTCGCGCCCGTCACGGTCGTGAGCAGCCAGGAAATCAAGCTGCAGGGCACGACCCGCACCGAAGATCTTCTGAACAGCCTGCCGCAGGTGTTCGGCGACCAGGGCGGTAACCTCGCCAACGGCGCGACCGGTACCGCCACCGTCAACCTGCGCAACCTGGGTGCCGAGCGTACGCTCGTCCTGATCAACGGCCGTCGCCTGATGCCGGGCGATCCGACCTCGTCGGCCGCCGATCTCAACTTCATCCCGGCCGGACTGGTCAAGAGCGTCGACGTTCTGACCGGCGGCGCTTCGTCGACCTATGGTTCGGACGCAGTCGCCGGTGTCGTCAACTTCACGATGGACACCGACTTCGAAGGTTTCCGGATCGACGGCCAGTACAGCCTCTATCAGCACACCAACAACAACGACACGCTCAAGGGGGCTCACGCCGCCCGCGGCTTCCCCTTCCCGTCGGGTAACACCGTCAACGGCGGCACCGTCGACGTCAGCATCGCCTTTGGCGGCAAGTTCGGCGACGACGATCAGGGCCATTTCACCGCCTATGCCGGCTATCGCAAGCTGAAGGCCGTCACGCAGAACAAGTATGACTATTCGTCATGCGCCTCGCAGACCAATGCGACGGGTGCCGTAAGCTGCGGTGGTTCGGCCACGTCGCCGAACGGCACCTTCTTCGACTGGGCGTCGAACACCTACCAGATCGGTGCTGGCCGCACCTTCCAGCCGGGCTTCACCCCGTACAACTTCGCGCCGCTGAACTATTATCAGCGTCCCGACGAGCGCTACACCGCCGGCGTCTTCGCCGACTATGAAATCAGCCCGGCCTTCCACCCCTATATGGAAGCGATGTTCATGGACGACCGCACGGTCGCCCAGATCGCCGAATCGGGTAACTTCGGCAACACGCTGAGCGTCAACTGCGACAATCCGCTCCTGTCGGCTCAGCAGCTTGCCATCGCCTGCGCTCCCGAGAATCTGGTGACCCGCCTGACCGAAACCGGCTTCCCGCTGGTCGACGAGGGCGCTCCGCCGCTGACTTTCTTCGATCCGAATACCGGCAATCCCTACAACAAGGGCTTCCTCCAGGCGCTGCGCCGCAACGTCGAAGGCGGGCCGCGCCGCAGCGATCTCCAGCACACCAGCTTCCGCATCGTCGGCGGCATGAAGGGTGAGATCGACAAGGCCTGGTCGTACGACACGTCCTACGTGTTCGGCCGCACCAACTATGCCCAGACCTACTCGAACGAGTTCTCGGCATCGCGCCTGAACAATGCGACCGACGTCGTCATCGATCCGCGCACCGGCCAGAACGCCTGCCGCGTGTTCGTCTCCGGCGTCGACACCAACTGCCGTCCGTACGACATGTTCTCGCTCGGCGGCGTGACCCAGGACGCACTGAACTACGTTCAGATCCCGGGCTTCCAGCGTGGCAACACGCAGGAGCGTGTGTTCAACGCCAACTTCACCGGTGTTCTCGGCGAATATGGCCTGAAGACTCCCTGGGCCGATCAGGGCATGGGCGTGAACGTCGGTGTCGAATATCGCAAGGAATCGCTCGAGCTGGAGACCGACGTCGCCTTCTCGACCGGCGATCTCACCGGCCAGGGCGCGGCGACGCTCCCGGTCAAGGGTTCGTTCGACGTCAAGGAAGTGTTCGGCGAGTTCCAGCTGCCGATCGTCCAGGACGGCTTCATCAAGCTGCTGTCGGTCGAAGGCGGCTACCGCTATTCGCACTACAGCACCGGCGTGAACACCGACACGTTCAAGCTGGCGGCGACTTTCGCGCCGGTTTCGGACCTCACCTTCCGCGCAAGCTTCAACCGTGCTGTCCGCGCACCGAACGTCCAGGATCTGTTCGCACCGGTCCGGGTCGCTCTGAACGGCAGCAGCGATCCCTGCACGGCCGATCCCGCACCCGCGGGATGCGCGCTCACCGGTCTGCCCCCGGGCACCTCGGTCGCAGGCAATCCGTCGGGCCAGTATAATGGCCTGATCGGCGGCAATCAGAACCTGACCCCAGAAAAGGCGACCACGAAGACGATCGGCATCGTTTTCCAGCCGACCTTCTTCCGTGGCTTCAGCGCGACGATCGACGGTTACGACATCAAGGTGAAGAACAACATCACGACCTATGGTCAGGATGTCACGATCCAACAGTGCATCGATACCGGCAACCCGACCTTCTGTAGCCTGATCAACCGTGATGCGACCGGCTCGCTGTGGCGTTCGTCGAATGGCTTCATTCGCGATCTCAACCGCAACATCGGTAGCGTGAAGACCCGCGGTATCGACGTCGGCGTCAACTACACCACGCGTGTCGGCGCCAACTCGCTTTCGTTCAGCCTGCAGGGAACCTATCTCGACAGGTTCGTGACCGACACCGGCATCCCCGGCGTCTCTGCCTATGACTGCGCCGGCTATTACGGCCTGGTCTGCGGCACGCCGGCTCCCGAGTGGCGCCACAAGGCCCGCCTGACGTACAACATGGAGAACGGCTTCGGCCTGTCGCTCGCATGGCGGTACTTCGGCAATGTCGAACTCGACCGTACCAGCTCGAACCCGACGCTGACCGGCGCGTCCTCGCCGTTCAACCGCAAGCTGAAGGCGCAGAGCTACTTCGATCTGGCGGGAACGTTCAACGTGAGCGACCAGTACACCTTCCGCATCGGCGTCCAGAACCTGCTCGACAACGATCCGCCGATCATCGGCGCGAACGGCGCGTCGGCGGTCAACAACGCCTGCACCGCGGTGCTGTGCTCGGGCAACACCTTCCCGAACGTGTACGACTCGATGGGTCGTTACATCTACGCAGGCGTCACGCTCAACTTCTAACGGTTGAGCCGACGTCAGAGGGGGCGGTGGGGGAAACTCCGCCGCCCCTTTCTTTTGCCGACCGCCACCCTAAGGTAGCGCCGATGGGCTCTTCTTCGCAGTCAGCCGACCTGCAGCGCTCTGCCGATGCCGCAGCGGCGCGGGGACGCTTCGCCGAAGCGCTGGATCTGCTCGATCGGGCCGCCGCGATCGACCCCGGCAATTTCGACCTGCATCTCAAGCGCGGGGCGTTGTACCGCGCATCCGGCGACCTGCCGGCGGCGCTCGCTGCCGTCGGGGCCGCACTGGCGATCTCGCCGCTGGATTTCGTCGCGCTGATGCTATGGGCCGGCCTGAAGGAACAGACCGCCGCCGAGGATGCCGGCGAAGCCTATGCGCAGGCGCTCGCCCAGAAACCGGCAACGCTCGCCAATCCGCAGCTCGTCGCTGCCGTGACGCGCGGCGAAAAGGTGCGCGACCGCTGGATCGCGGCGAAGGAGGCGCGACTCGCCGCGGCGATGACCACCGCCGAGCATGCGGCCGATGGCGAGGAAGCCGCCCGCATCGCCCGCTTCCGCAGCAACGCCCTTCGCAAAACCCGCGTCTGGCATGCCGAGCCGACCCATTTTCATTTTCCGGGACTGGTCGAACGCGAGTTTCACGATCGCAGCCTGTTTCCCTGGCTCACCGAGCTGGAAGCCGCGACCGACATCATCCAGGCCGAGTTCGAAGCTGCGGCCGGCGCCGAGCGTGCCGAACTCGTGCCCTATATCCAATATCCCGACGGCGCCCCCGTCGCCCAGTGGCAGGCGCTCAACCACAGCCGCGACTGGACCGCGATCCATCTGTGGCAATATGGCCGGCGGATCGAGGCCAATGCCCGCCATTGCCCGACGACGATGGACCTGATCGCCCGCCTTCCCCAGCCGCTTATCGGTGGCTGCTCGCCCAACGCGATGTTCTCGCTGCTCGCGCCGGACACGCGCATCCCGCCGCATCACGGTGTCGCGAATACCCGGTTGGTCTGTCACCTGCCGCTGATCGTTCCCGACGGTTGCTGGTTCCGCGTTGGCGCGGAGACCCGACCGTGGCGGCGCGGCGAAGCCTGGGTGTTCGACGATACGATCGAGCATGAGGCGCTGAACCCCAGCGATGCGTTGCGCGCGATCCTGATCATCGATGTCTGGCATCCCGGATTGGCGCCGGTCGAGCAGGAGGCGGTCACGGCATTGCTCGAAGCCGAAAGCGGCGTCGTGGCGCAAGGTCTGTGACGGCGATCGACGCCCTCGTCGCGCGGCTCCGCCTGCATCCGTCCGACGCCGCCGCGGCCGAAGAGCTTGCACGCACCGCGCTCGAGACCGAGAGCGAAGACAGCGCGCTGCCGCTGGTCATCGCCGCGGCCGGGTATCACCGTGACAATCCCCGGCTCTGGCAATGGGTCGGCCTGCTCCATCGATCGCTGGGCGAGCACGACCTTGCCCTGCCGGCCTTCGACAGGGCAGCAGCCATCGCGCCCGGCGATATCCGCATCGCCCAAGGGCGTGCGCAGGTCGCGCTCGAGGCCGGCCTCGATGCGGTCGGCCTGTTCGAGACGGCGATCGCGCTCGAGCCCAATAATGGCGAGATGCTGCTCAGCCGCGCCGCCGCGCGCGTTGCGATTGGCGACAGCGAGCGGGCGGTCGCCGAGATCGAGGCGCTGATCGCTCAGCATCCCGGCTGGTATGCGGGGCACGACCGGCTGATCCAGATTCGCTGGATGATGGGCGACCGCGAGCGTGCGACCGAACTGGTGGATCGCACCGCGACGGCCAACCCCGCCGACCTGAATCTCTGGCGTGTCCTGATCCTCGCGCTGATCGCTGCCGGGCGCCATGAAGCGGCGCTCGATGCGATCCGGCGCGGCCGGGTGACGCTGGGCGAGCAACTGATCTTCACCGCCAATGAGGCGACCGCACTGTCGGAAATGGGCGCGCCCGCCGAAGCCGATCGGTTGTTCGAGATGCTGACGGGCGCGAACGACCTGTCGATCGCGATCCGCCATGTGCGCCATCAGCTGCGCACCGGTCGGGTCGACGGAGCGCTGCCGATCATCGAACGCTGGCTGAGTCCCCATGGCGACCGGCGCGGCATGTGGCCCTATGCTGCGGCGGCGTGGCGGCTCAGCGGCGATCGGCGCAGCACCTGGCTGGAGGACGATCCTGCTTTCGTGCGGGTGATCGACCTGGCCGACCGCATTTCGGATATCGACCACCTGTCGACGGTGCTCCGGGGGCTGCACCGCGCCAAGGGCCAGCATCTCGACCAGTCGGTGCGTGGCGGCACCCAGACCGATGGCCCGCTGTTCAGCAGGATCGAGCCCGAGATCAGGGCGCTTCGTGCGCTGATCCTCGATGCCGTTGCCGATCATGTGGCGCGGTTGCCCGATCCCGACCCGCGCCATCCGCTGCTCGCCTATGGACGTCCTGCCCGACCGCGCTTCGCCGGGTCCTGGTCGGTGCGGCTGGCGGGGGAGGGGCATCATGCCAATCATGTCCACCCGGCGGGATGGATCAGCTCGGCCTTCTACCTGACCGTTCCGGACGAGGTGGGCACAGGCGGCAGCGAAGGCTGGTTGACCCTGGGCGCGCCGCAGGCAGAACTCGGCCTGGCCATCGAACCTTATCGCAGGATCGACCCGCGCCCGGGTCGGCTTGTCCTCTTCCCTTCGACCATGTGGCACGGCACCCTGCCGTTCCGGACCGGCGAGCGCCTGACCGTCGCGTTTGACATCGCCCTTCCCTCGCGCTGAGAGACGATATGAGCCTGCCGCCCCCCTATCTTTCGCCTGTTTTCGCCCGCATCAAGATCGGCGACCTGCCGGGCGCTCTCGCCTCCGCCGAACAGGTGCTGCGGTCGTTGCCGAAGGACCAGCCGCTGCTCGCGCTGGCGGGCATGCTGGCCTGTCGCACCGGCGATCTTCCCAAGGGTATCGCCCGATTGCGCGAGGCGCTCGCGCTCGCACCGGAAGACCAGGCGACCCGCAACAACCTGATCCGCGCGCTGATCGAGACGCGGTCGTTCGACGCCGCGGCCGATGTCTGTTCGGGCGGCGGGCGTGATCCGCGCATGCTGCGGCTCTCTGCCTATATCGAGCATCAGCGCGGCAATCTCGATCGGGCGATCGCCGATTACGAGGCGGTGGTCGCAGCGCTCCCCGACGACTTCGAGAGCTGGAACAATCTCGGCAATCTCCACGCCGCCAATCATTATGGCGAACGCGCCGAAGAGCCTTTGCGCAAGGCGATTGCCCTGCGCCCCGACATCGCGCTGCCCTACATCAATCTCGCGAAGCTTCTCGGCGGGCTGCGGCGAACCGAGGACAGTGCGGCGCTCCTGCGCGACGGCGCGGCGGCGCTCCCCGACAACGCGGAGGTGCGCGCCGAACTCGGTCTCGCGGAGGCGGAGCTGGGCAATTTCGCGGCGGCGGAGACCGCCTATCGCGCGGCAATCGATCTTTCTCCCGGCTTCACCCCGGCCTATCTCGATCTTGCCGTGCTGCTCGACAGCCTCAACAAGGTCGATGCGCTGGTGGCGCTGTCCGATGCCGCCCGCGCGAAGGGGATCGCCGATGACGCTATCGGCTTTCTCCATGCCGCCGCGCTTCGCAGGCGCAATGCCCATGCGGAGGCGCTGGACATCGCGCGCGGTATTCCGGCTGCGGTCAATCCGGTGCGCCGGAACCAGCTTGTCGGAGAACTCGCGGATCGGCTCGGCGACACCGAGCTCGCTTTCGAAGCCTTCACCGCGATGAATCAGGCGGCACGGACCCAGGCGGGAGCCGATGCCGATCGCACCGACTTCATGGACGAGATTATCGGCAATGCCGAGCGGCTGACCCCGGAACGGGTGGCTGCCTGGCCTGCGGTCGCCATCGATCCGGCCCCGCCGTCGCCGATCTTCCTCGTGGGCTTTCCGCGCTCGGGAACGACGCTGCTCGACACGCTGCTGATGAACATCCCTTCGCTGCACGTGCTGGAAGAACTGCCCATCGTTCGCGCCGTGCAGACCGAGCTCGGCGATCCCGACCGGATCGATACGCTGACCAGCGATGAGGCGAACGCGTTGCGCCGCACCTATTTCGAAACGCTCGACCGGATCGCGCCGCCCGCGCCGGGCCAGCGGATCGTCGACAAATTTCCGCTGCACATGGCCCGCATGGGCATGATCCACCGGCTGTTTCCCGACGCGAAGGTGATCTTCGTCGAGCGGCATCCTTATGACAGCGTGCTGAGCGCCTTCATGTCCAGCTTCGAGCTCAATCCCGCGATGCTGAGCTTCACCTCACTGGAGGGCGGGGCGAGACTCTATGACGCGGCATCGACCGCGTGGGCGCGTGCCGAGGCCTTGCTGCCCATGAACGTCTGCCGGATGCGCTATGAGAGGATGGTCGAGGATCTGGAGGGCGAGATGCGCCGGCTGCTCGATTTTCTCGATATTCCCTGGGACGACAAGGTGCTCGACAACCGTGGCAGCGCCGCCCGGCGCGAGCATATCCGTACCGCCAGCTATGCCCAGGTGAGCGAGCCCATCTACAATCGCGCGATCGGCCGCTGGCAGCGATATCGCCCGCAGCTGGAACCTGTTCTCCCCATCCTCGCGCCTTGGGCCGCCAAGATGGGCTATGATATCTGAGCCGGAAGCCGGCGGTTCGCCGGGCCCCAGCGGGCCGACTCAATCGTTCTTGTAGCGGGTGTTCTGATTCTGCTCGAGCTGCAGGCGGGTGAGGCGACGATCTTCGTCCCACTGCGCCTTGGTCATGCACCGCTTGCTCTTGGCCAACCGGCTGCCGAGCACAGGCTCGGACCGGCAGATCAGCTTGTCGGGATCGGTCTTGTTGGCCTTCTGAGTGGCCTCTTCGGCGTTCACAGCAACGGACAGGCCGGCGGCGGCAATGAGAGCAAGATAAGCAAGCGACTTCATCGGACGATATTCCCAGTGGATGCGTGGTAACGAGATACCACGGACATTTTAGGCGGTCATCCCGTTTTCGATCCGTTGCGGGGGTAACCGGGGCCACCGGCCCCGGTCGCCCAAAGCGTCAGTCTTCCTTGGCCTTCGACTGCAGCTGGATGTAATTCTGGATGCCCATGCGCTCGATCATTTCGAACTGGGTTTCCAGCGAGTCGACATGCTCTTCCTCGGACTCGAGGATGTGCTGGAGAAGATCGCGGCTCACATAGTCGCGGACCTGCTCGCAATAGGCGATGCCGTCGCGCAGCTGCGGGATCGCTTCGTTCTCGAGCGCCAGATCGGCCTTGAGGATTTCCTCGACAGTCTCGCCGATGCGCAGCCGGCCGAGCATCTGGAAGTTGGGCAGGCCGTCGAGGAAGAGGATCCGTTCAGCAAGCTTGTCGGCATGCTTCATCTCGTCGATCGACTCTTCATATTCGAACTTGGCCAGCTTCTCGATGCCCCAATGGTTGAGCATGCGATAGTGCAGGAAATATTGATTGATCGCGGTCAGCTCGTTCTTGAGCGTCTCGTTGAGAAATTCGATGACCTTCAGGTCGCCCTTCATGTTCGCCTCCGCAAAAATAGATGGCCGTTACTAGGCAGGGTTGACGCGGATGGAAAGGGCCCCGATGAATATTGTTCCAGATAAATGCCGTAAAAAGAATTACTTGCGATGGATAGTCATTCGCATTCGGCTGAAGTGACTTTCATTCGCAGAAACAAAAAAGCCGCCCGGAGGCGGCTTATGCGAAATATCGGGCTGATGTCAGAGGCTGACGGCCTCGTCGTCGATGATCGATCGGGCGAAGGGCAGACACTGGCCGCACCGCGGTCGACGGCCGAGCGACTCATAGGCGCTGCGCGGACAGCTGGCGCCCTTGCGGACGGCGTCGCGCACCTGGTTTTCCTTGATCGCGTTGCAGACACACACAACCATATCAGCACCTCTCTCGAATCGAGAAGTAGCGCTATTGCGACTGCCTATCAATAGGATTTCGACTTCGGTTCGTCGATTCCGCGTACGGGCTTCCCTTGCGGGCAGGGAAACACTACTCGCCCGCCCATGGACGACCATCCTCCCGAACGCCGGACGCGAATCGTCGCCGCTTTCGACCGAGCGGAGGGGTATGATTCCGCCGCGATCGTGCAGCGGAAGGCCGCTGGTGCACTTGCCGACCGGATCGTCGCGCTGCCGATCCGCGAGAATCCGCGCATTCTCGAACTGGGATGCGGTACGGGCTTCCTGACGCAGGCGCTGGCTGAACGCATCGGACCGGCGCGCTGGACAATCAGCGATATCGCCCCCGCCATGGTCGACCGCGCCCGCGCCCGCGTCGACCTCGATGCCGATTATCGCGTGATCGACGGCGAAGCGGTCGATCCGGCAATGGCTCCTTACGACCTGATCGTCTCGGGCATGGCCTTCCAGTGGTTTGCCGATCTTCCCGGTGCGTTGGGTCGGCTAGGCGCGCTGATGGCCGCCGGGGGGGCGATCGCCTTTTCGACGATGGCGGAAGGCAGCCTGGCGGAATGGACCGAAGCGCTCGACGCCGAGGGCCTTGCTTCGGGCATTCCCGCCTATCCCGGCCACAGTGCGCTGACCGCCATGGTACCCGCCGGGCTCCAGGGCGACGCGGCGATCATCGATCTTCCGGAGCCGCAGGCCGATGCGCGAAGCTTCCTGCGGGGGCTCAAGGCGATCGGGGCGGGGACGGCGGCGCATGGCTACCAACCGCTGCCGCCTGCCGCACTGCGCCGGGCAATGGCCCGCTTCGACGCGGGGCCGCGCATCGTTACCTATCGGATCGGCATCTGCCTGCTGCGCGCACCCTGACCGGCGCTACAGTGCAAAGCTGGTGCTCAGCGGTTGATAGTAATGCTGGCCTCGCCATCGGCCATGCCAGAGAGCGTGACGAGATAACGGCCCGGCGTCAGGTCGAAATCGACGATCTTGGCGATGCCTGATCCGGCGGCGGCATGGCTGTGGCCGGCCGCTGCGACGGCCTTGCCGTCCCGGACCACTTCGATCCAGCCGGGTGCCCCCAGCGCGACATGGTAGCGGCCAGGCTCGTCGATATCGACGCTGAGGATGGCGCCGTGATTGGCCGGCGGCTGGGTCAGCGGCGGCGCGATCGGGTAGATCAGGTCGCGCTGCGCGCTCAGCCGCACCGTCGCGGTCTGGCCGGGATCGAGCGGTACCTCGGCAAGCGAGGGGATGGCGAGGAAGAGGGTGGCTGCCAGCGCCAGGAGTCCGAACCGCACATCCATCTCCATCGTTTCCGCAACCGGCGGCTTCGCATTGCCCCTATCGCGGCGGAAGGAGAACGGAAAGGCCTCAGCCGCTGTTGCGCAGCGCCGTCGCGATCGCGTTGATCGACAGCTGAATCCCCTCGCGCACCCGCGGGTCGTCCTCGCCGGCGCGATGGCGCTTGAGCAGCTCGATCTGGAGCAGGTTCAGCGGCTCGATATAGGGCAGCCGCAGCCGTATCGACTGGTCGAGCGAAGGGTTCTTCTGCAGCAGCCGGGTCTGCCGCGTGATCGACAGCAGCGCGTCCTGCGCCATGTTCCAGCCGTCGCGGATGCGGCCGAAGAGCTCGCGGCCCATCGCCTCATCCTCGACCAGCGCGACATAGCGTTCGGCGATGTCCATGTCGGACTTGGCCAGAACCATTTCCAGATTGGCAAGGGTCGACTGGAAGAAAGGCCATGCTTCGAGCATCTCGCGCAGCAGGCCGATGTCCTTGAACGCCTTCAGCCCATGGCCGACGCCGTACCAGCCGGGCAGCATCACCCGCGCCTGGGCCCAGCTGAAGACCCAGGGAATCGCGCGCAGATCCTCGATCCGGTCGCTCTTCGTCCGGCTGGCCGGGCGCGATCCGATCTTGAGGTCGGCGATTTCGGCGATCGGAGTCATCTGGCGGAAGAAGGTGCGGAAGCCGTCAGTGTCGTAGACCAGCCCGCGATAGGCCTTGAACGCATTCGCCGAGATTTCATCCATCGTCGCGAAGAAGCGTTTGGCATCCTGCGGCTGGAGCGCATCCTCTTCCAGCGTCGCGAGCAGGGTCGCCGACGCCATCGCCTCGAGATTGGCGGCCGCGCTTTCGCGCGTGCCGTATTTCGCAGCGATCACCTCGCCCTGTTCGGTGATGCGGATGCGGCCCTGCACCGTGCCGTGCGGTTGCGCCAGGATCGCGGCAAAGCTCGATCCGCCGCCACGTCCGACTGCGCCGCCGCGACCGTGGAACAGCTGGATCGCGGTGTTGGCCCCGGCGAAGACCGGCTTCAGCGCGCTCGACGCCTCGTGCAGGCTCCACACCGACGTCAGGTAACCGCCGTCCTTGTTCGAATCCGAATAGCCGACCATCACCTCCTGGTGGCCGCGCGCCGCCGTGATCGCGGCGACCTCGGGCAGGGCGAACCATTTGGTCATCACCTCGGGCGCCCGCTGGAGATCGCCGATCGTCTCGAACAGCGGCACCGCCATGATCGTGGTGGTCGGTGGATCGCCGGGCACGAACAGCCCGGCTTCCTTGAGCAGGATATTGACCTCCAGCATGTCCGACACGCTTTCGGCCTTGGAGATCAGGTAGGTCGTGATCGCCTCGGGACCATAGAGCCGGTGCGCCTCGGACGCCGCCTCGACGATCGCCAGTTCGGACAGGGTCTCGTCGGCATAGGCGCCGAACGGGGTGCGCAGCAGGCGCTTCGAGGCCAGCTCGTTGCGCAGCAGGGCCACCCGCGCATCCTCGTCGAGCGCGAGATAGTTGTCCTCGACGCCGGCGACTTTCAGCAGGTCGGCGATCACACGCTCATGGACGTCGGCATTCTGCCGCATGTCGAGCGTGGCGAGATGGAAGCCGAAGGTCTCGACCGCGCGGATCAGCCGGCCGAGCGCGCCATTGCCCGAGAGCGATCCCGCGCCGGTGCGGTTCAGCGCATGGGCGATCTCGACCAGGTCGGCGCGCAGCGAGGCGGGGTCCTCATAGGGGCCGCCCTCGGCGCTGGTCGCCGGAAGCCGGGCGGGCTTGCGCCCCGTCAGTTGCTCATAGGTCTTGGACAGGCGCGAATAGATGCCGGTGATGGCGCGGCGATAGGGTTCGTCGCTGCGCGTCGAGCTCTTGTCGCCCGAGGCCTCGGCGAGCTTCTCGACCTCCCAGGTCACCTCCGCCAGTTCGGTCGAGATCGAAAGTTCGGCGCCCAGCTCGTGCAGCTCGCGCAGATAATAGCCCAGCACGGTCTCCGCCGCGCGCGACAGGGCAAGGCGCAACGAGTCGGCGTTTACGAAGGGGTTGCCGTCGCGGTCGCCGCCGATCCAGCTGCCCGGCCGCAGGAAACTGGCGGGGCGATGGCCGAGCGCGCGTTGCCAGCGCGAGTAGAGCGCGGGCAGGGTCGGCAGGAAGATGTCGCGCAGATAGGCGAGCGCGGTCTCGACCTCGTCGGCGACGTAGAGCTTCTCGCGGCGCAGCGGACGCGTCTGCCACAGCAGCGCGATCTGGCGGTAGATCGCCTGGTCGATCAGATCGCCGTCGGCGGTCTCGATCCGGCCGATGTCCTTGAGCGTCATCAGTTCGGAGATCTTGTTGCGGTGATCGATCATGCTCTTGCGCCGCACCTCGGTCGGGTGGGCGGTGAGCACGGGCGCGATCAGCGCATGATCGAGCATCTCGACCACCTTGGAGCGCGATATGCCCCGCGCTTCGAGCCGATCGAGCGCGGCGGCGACGTCGGCGCCGGGCTCGGCGGTGACGCCCTGCCGGTCCTCGGCGAGATTGGCGAGCATCGAAAAGAGCATGAAGCCGCGCACGAAGGCCAGCGTGTCGTCGAGAGTGAGCGCATCCAGACCCGAGTCGATCTCGTGCGAACCCACTATTCCGCGGGCGCGGTCGACCGATGCCGATCGGATATATTCGATCCGTCGGAACAGCGTGTCCCCGCCATAGACGCGGATCACGTCGCCGAGCAGGCGACCGAGGAACCGGATATCGGGGTTCTGGGTGATGGGCGGCGTGCTGGACATGCGACGATGCTGCGCCGCAATAAAAGGGAGGTCAACGGAAAATGGCCCAGCGTTGCGCTGGATCAGAACGGCTTCGCCGTCGCTGACTCCCGGACATCGGGTCGATGTTCTGCCACGCGCGGGGCGGAGAGAAAACGGGGGGCGGGATCGCTCCCACCCCCCGGCAGATGGGTCAGGCGGTCTTGCTGGTCGAGGCGGCGTAGATCTCGTCGATCGCGCCGCCGAGCGAGGCGTTGAACTCGGCATCGCTCATCTGGTGGCGAAGGTCCGAAAGCAGTGCGCGGCTGAAGCTGGCGATGATGCCCTTGTTCTTCGCCAGTTCGACACAGGCTTCGGGACGGGCGAAGCCGCCCGAGAGCGCGACGACGCGCAGCACGCGCGGATGAGCGACGAGCGTGTCGAACAGGCCCGCCTTGGCCGGCAGCGACAGCTTCAGCATCACCTTGTCGTCACCGGTCATCGCGTCGAGCGCCTTGGTCAGCTCCTCGAGCAGAATCTGGTCGGCTTCGGCACGTTCGGTGCTCTTGATGTTCACCTCGGGCTCGAGGATCGGCATCAGCCCGGCGGCGAGCACCTGCTGGCCGATTTCGAACTGCTGCCTGACGATCGCGGCGATGCCTTCGCGGTTGGCGAGGTTGACCACCGAACGCTCCTTGGTGCCGAACACGCCCAGGCCCTTGGCGCGGCTCAGCAGCGCATCGAGCTCGGGCATCGGCTTCATCATCTGGACGCCATTGGCTTCGTCCTCGAGGCCCTTGTCGATCTTGATGAAGGGAACGACGCCGCGCTCGCTGAGCACCTGCGGCACCGGCTTGCCATCGGCCTGGCCGTCCATCGTGCGCTCGAACAGGATCGCGCCGATGACCTTGTCACCGGTGAAGACGGGCGAGGTGATGATCCGCGTGCGCATCGCGTGGATCAGGCCGAACATATCCTCTTCGGACGACCATGCGCCCTCTTCGATTCCGTAGCCCTTGAGCGCCTTGGGGGTCGAGCCGCCGCTCTGGTCGAGCGCTGCGATGAAGCCGTTACCGTTGGCGATTGTCTTGGCCATGTCCTGATCGATCATCTGTCATAGTCTCCAGTTAGCATGCGGTGGCCGGTTCCGGCACGGGTGCCCAGGGCGGACCCTTGAGCTCGAGGAGGTTGCCCTCGGGATCGGAAAGATAAATGGACGGGCCGTCGCCGTCGGCGCCGTAGCGCGAGACGATCTCACCCTCGATGCCGTGAGCGGCGAGATGCGCGAGCACCGCGGGACCATCCCAGGGCAGGACCCGGAAGCAGACATGATCGACGTTGCGGCCATCGCGACCCGGCGCCGCGCCGCCCGCACGGCCGAGCTGGCCATCGACGGGAACGAGATCGATCAGACTGGTGCCGACGCGCAGCTGGTAAAGCCCGATCGCCTCCTGCTTCTTTTCCCAGCGGGCTCCGAGGACATCGATGTAGAAGGCGGCAACGCGATCGAGATCGCGAATGCGCAGAACGACATGGTCGATGTCCCGGATGGTGATCACTGAGGGTTCAGGCCTCCAGCGCCTTCACGCCGGGCAGCTCGCGGCCTTCCATCCATTCGAGGAAGGCGCCGCCCGCGGTCGATACGAAGCTGAAGTCCCCGGCGACGCCGGCATGGTTGAGCGCCGCGACGGTATCGCCGCCGCCCGCGACCGAGACCAGCGAGCCGCCCTTGGTCAGCGCCGCCGCGGTCCGTGCCAGCGCCACCGTCGCGGTGTCGAAGGGCGCGATTTCGAATGCGCCGAGCGGTCCGTTCCAGACCAGCGTCTTGCAGGTCTTGAGCGCATCGCCGAGCGCCTCGACCGCCGCCGGGCCGATGTCGAGGATCATCTCGTCGGCGGCGACCTCGTGGACGTTGACGGTGCGGATCGGCGGGTTCGCCCGGAATTCCTTCGCCACCACCACGTCATAAGGCAGGTGGACGATGCAGTCGGCCTTCTCGGCGGCGTCGAGGATCTCGAGGACGGTGTCCTTCAGGTCATGCTCGCACAGCGACTTGCCGACGTCGACGCCGCGTGCGGCGAGGAAGGTGTTGGCCATGCCGCCGCCGATGATCAGGTGATCGACCCGCGCGACGAGATGCTTGAGCACGTCGAGCTTGGTCGACACCTTGGCGCCGCCGACGACCGCTGCGACCGGATGCTCGGGCTTGCCCAGCGCCTTTTCGAGCGCCTCCAGCTCGGCCTGCATCGAGCGCCCGGCATAAGCGGGCAGCAGATGCGCGAGCGCCTCGGTCGAAACATGCGCGCGGTGCGCGGCGGAGAAGGCATCGTTGACGTAGAGGTCGCCCAGCTTCGCGATCGCCTTGGCCAGTTCGGGGTCGTTCTTTTCCTCGCCCTTGTGGAAGCGAGTGTTCTCGAGCAGCGCGATGTCGCCGGGCTGGAGCTGCGCGATCGCGGCTTCGGCGTCCTCGCCCTGACAGTCGCCGATGAAGCGAACGTCGCGGCCGAGCACCGAGCGCAAGGCGGCGGTGACGAGCGCGAGGCTCATATCGGGATTGCGCTGGCCCTTGGGGCGGCCGAAATGGGCGAGGATCAGGACGATCGCGCCCTTGTCCGCCAGTTCGGCGACGGTCGGCGCGGCGGAGCGCAGCCGGGTGTCGTCGGTAACGGTGGCGCCGTCCATCGGAACGTTGAGATCCTCACGGACGAGGATGCGCTTGCCGTGCACCTCACCGATATCGTCGAGCGTCCTGAAAGCCATTTTCGTCCTCAACCTTTGGTCGCGTTCGCCGGTCATCCGGCGCCGTCATTCCGAACATCGCGACGCCGGTGGAAGCCGGGCTTCCTCCTCGCGCGTCGGCGTCACGCCTTCAACCGGCGGTTTGGCCCGGTCGCGTCCCCATGGGACGGACCGGCCGAGTTCCGCGATGGTCGCCGTTCGCACTCGCCGACGGCCATCGGGCAGTTTCCGATGTCCCTTGCCGTCACGCCAGCCGAGGCTGGGTGCCGGCAAGGCACGTGGGCTCGTTCAGATGAGCTTGCCGATCGCGCCGGCGGTGTCGACCATCCGGTTCGAGAAGCCCCACTCATTGTCGTACCAGCTGAGCACGCGGACCAGCTTGCCCTCGATCACCGTCGTCTCGAGGCTGTCGATCGTCGACGAATGCGCGTCATGGTTGAAGTCGATCGAAACCAGCGGCTCGTCGGTGTAGCCCAGAATGCCCTTCAGCGGGCCTTCGGCCGCCGCCTTGAGCAGGGCGTTGACCTCGTCCTTGGTGGTCTCGCGCGACGGGGTGAAGGTCAGGTCGACGACCGAGACGTTCGGGGTCGGCACGCGGATCGCCGAACCGTCGAGCTTGCCCTTGAGCGCCGGCAGAACCTCGGCGACCGCACGGGCGGCACCGGTCGTGGTCGGGATCATCGACATCGCGGCGGCGCGGGCGCGGCGCGGATCTTCGTGGATTTGGTCGAGGATCTTCTGGTCGTTGGTATAGGCGTGGATCGTGGTCATCAGGCCACGCTCGATGCCGATCGACTCATGCAGCACCTTGGCGAAGGGCGCGAGGCAGTTGGTGGTGCACGACGCGTTCGACACGATGATGTGATCGGCCGTGAGCTTGTCGTGATTGACGCCGAACACGACGGTCAGGTCGACTTCCTTGCCGGGCGCGGAGATCAGCACGCGCTTGGCGCCGGCGTCGATGTGCGCCTGGCCACCCTTGCGGTTGGTGAAGAAGCCGGTGCATTCGAGCGCGATGTCGATGCCCTGCGCCGCGTGCGGCAGCTTGGCCGGATCGCGCTCGGCGGTGACATGGATGCGCTTGCCGTTGATGATCAGGTCGTTGCCGTCGACTTCGACCGTGCCGCTGAAGGCGCCGTGGACCGAATCGCGCTTGAACAGCAGGGCATTGGCCTTGGCGTCGGCGAGATCGTTGATCGAGACCAGCTCGAGATCGTGATCCGTCCGCTCGAGGATGGCGCGCGCCACATTCCGCCCGATGCGTCCGAAACCGTTGATCGCAACCTTCACAGCCATGCCGATACTCCTCTTAGTGGGTGAGCGCCCCGATGATCTTCGGGGCAAGCTTGTCGGCCGTCAGGCCGAAATGATCGTAGAGCGCCTTGACCGGGGCCGAGGCACCGAAGCCGTCGAGGCCGAAGCGCAGGCCCTTGCGGCCGACATAGCGTTCCCAGCCGATCGTCGTGCCGGCCTCGATCGAGACGAGCAGCGCATCGGCGGGAAGAATATCGTCGCGATAGGCTTCGGTCTGGGCGTCGAAACGCTCCCAGCTCGGCATCGAGACGACGTCGGCGCCGTGGCCGGCGTCTTCGAGCTTCTTCGCGGTGGCGAGGGCGATCTCGACCTCCGAACCGCTGGCGATCAGCACCACCTTGCGGGCGGCGTCGGCGGCCTTGAGGCGATAGGCGCCGCGCGCCGAGAAATTCTCGCTGATGTCGGTGCGGACCTGCGGCAGACCCTCGCGCGACAGCGCCAGCAGCGACGGACCATCGGCCTTTTCGAGCGCGAGCGCCCAGCACTCGGCGGTCTCGATCACGTCGCATGGGCGATAGACGTCGAGGTTCGGCATCACCCGCAGGCTCATCATATGCTCGACGGGCTGGTGGGTCGGGCCGTCCTCGCCGAGGCCGATCGAGTCGTGCGTCATCACATAGACGACGCGCTGCTGCTGCAGCGCCGACAGGCGGATCGCGCCGCGACAATAATCGGAGAAGACCATGAAGGTGCCGCCATAAGGAATGACGCCGCCGTGCAGCGCCATGCCGTTCATCGCGCACGCCATGCCGAACTCGCGGATGCCGTAATAGAGATAGCGGCCGGCATAGTTGTCGGCGGTGAGCGGCGCCTGGCTCTTGGTCTTGGTGTTGTTCGATCCGGTCAGGTCGGCAGAACCGCCGATCGTCTCGGGAAGCTGGTCGTTGATCGGGCCCAGCACCATCTCCGACGCCTTGCGCGTCGCGACCTTCTGCGGGTTGGCGATCAGGTCCTTGAGATAGGCGTCGAGCGAAAAGCCGGCGGGCAGCTTGCCGGCCATGCGGCGCTCGAACTCGGCACGGTCGTTCGAGGCGACGAGCCGGGCTTCCCAGGCGCTGCGCGCCGCGGTGCCGCGGTGGCCGGCCTCGGCCCAGGCGGCGCGGATGTCCTCGGGGATCACGAACGGCTCGGCGGTCCAGCCGAGATAGTCGCGGGCCGCCGCGACTTCGTCGACGCCGAGGGCGGCGCCGTGGGTGGCCGAGGTGCCCTGCTTGTTCGGGGCGCCGAAGCCGATGACCGTCGTGCACTGGACGATCGACGGGCGGGGATCGGCCTTGGCCGCATCGAGCGCCTTGTTGATGCTGTCCGGGTCATGGCCGTCGCAGCTGACCGTGTGCCAGCCGGTGGCGGCGTAGCGGGCGAGGACGTCTTCCGACGAGCTCAGGTTCACCGCGCCGTCGATCGTGATCTTGTTGTCGTCCCACAACACGATCAGGCGGCCGAGCTTCAGATGGCCGGCCAGGCCGATCGCCTCATGGTTCACGCCTTCCATCAGGCAGCCGTCGCCGGCGAGCACCCAGGTGTGATGATCGACAAGGTCGGTGCCGAAGGTCGCGTTCAGGTGACGCTCGGCGATCGCCATGCCGACGGCGGTGGCGAGGCCGGAGCCGAGCGGGCCGGTGGTCGCCTCGACGCCGGCCAGTTCGAAATTCTCGGGGTGGCCGGCGCACGGGCTGTGCAGCTGGCGGAAATTGCGGATGTCCTCGATCGTCGGGCGCGCATAGCCGGTCAGGTTGAGCAGCGCATAGATCAGCATCGACCCGTGGCCGGCCGACAGGACGAAGCGGTCGCGGTCCGCCCATTTGGGCTGGCTCGGATCATATTTCAGATGCTTCGTGAACAGTTCGGTCGCGACATCGGCCATGCCCATCGGCATGCCGGGGTGGCCCGAATTGGCGGCCTGCACGGCGTCCATCGCAAGCGCGCGAATGGCATTGGCGAGCTGCCTCGATGCAATCGTCATAGGAAACCTTCTGCAGACCGGCGGGATCGATCGAGCATGGCTGTATGCCAGCTCGCGCGGACCCTTTGTCGTGCCGAAGCGATATCGTCAACCATTGGGGGCCGTCCGCAACGGTTTCAGCGGGGTGAAACCTGCCGCAATGGCGACGTCGCGCGGCAACGTCCCGGCGGGGCGGCTCCCATGCCTTGGGCCGCGGCGATGGCGGGGTGCGTTGCGACGCGGAGACGGCACAATCGTCCAACCCACGCTTGCGGGCCGTCGCGAGGCTGCTATTCCTCCGAATCGATGACCGATCACCGCCTCATTCTCGCGCTTGGCCGCCTCGAACGCGCAATCGCCCGGCTCGAAGCCGGGGTCGAGTCCGCGCCGTCCTTCGGCCATGATGAAAATGAGGCGCTGTTCCGCCTCGCCGAGCGGCACCGCACGCTGCGCGAGGCCACCGAATCGGCGATCGAGCGGATCGATCGTCTGCTGGGGGCGAACTGATGGCTGATGTCGACGTAGATGTCGCGGGACGCCGCTACCGCCTGAGCTGCCGCGACGGCGAGGAGGATCACCTCCGCGCGCTTGTTCACATGGTCAGCGTGAAGACCGAGGAGCTGACCAGTGCGCTCGGCGAAATGACCGAGTCGCGCACCTTGCTGCTGTCCGCGCTGCTGCTGGCCGACGAACTCAACGATCTGCGCGGCGCCGCCGCCGTCGCCCGCAACGAACCCGCGGTGGTGACGACCGAGGCCGACCCGGCCTATGCGGTCGCGATCGAACGCATCGCCGAGCGGGTCGAGCGACTGGCCGACCAGATGGAACGCGGGACGGGGTAGACCCTCGTCGTTATGCGGCCGGTATGCAGCCAATTCCGGCGTGACGGCCGGTCGGAGCCGCCCTTGAGACTCGCGCCCATTGCGCTTATATATCGTCTCGGCGGGTACTGCCCGGCACGAGCTGAGAGAACATCCCTGAGGCGATTCATTTTCCTAGGGGGCTGTCCCTGTTTGGACCCTGGTCCGATGCATATGGTCCCCACCTGATGCTTTTGGCGTCAGAGGATATTCCAGAAACGACCATGGCGGTCCCGCCACCCCGCCTTCGCCCGTCGCGCCATAGCGGCGCCAGCCATGAGCGCTGACGCGTCGATGTCCAAGCCTGCGTTGCGGGCCGAGCTTCGCGCCGCGCGCGACGGCTTCGTGAGCGACATGGCGCCGGGCGATCGCGCGCGCCTCGAAACCGCTGCCGCCGATCGCCTGATGCGGATCGTCGGGTCGGCGCGGAGCATCGCCTTCTATGTCGCGCTGGGCAGCGAGATGGGCTGCGGCGCGGCGATCGAGGCAGCGATCGGCCGCGGCCTCGTCGTCGCACTCCCCCATGTCGATTCGCGCGACGCGCCGATGCGGTTTTTGCGATGGGCTCCCGGCGAATCGCTCGAGCCGGGCTGGCGCG
Organism: Pseudomonadota bacterium; assembly: GCA_040387595.1. GTDB lineage: Bacteria > Pseudomonadota > Alphaproteobacteria > Sphingomonadales > Sphingomonadaceae > Rhizorhabdus. Next base: position 38,605 of record JAZKDN010000027.1, on the reverse strand, counting down.
GGCTGCTGCAGCCGGGGGCCGAATCAGTCCCCGTCCGGCCCGATCTCGTGGTGTGTCCCCTCCTCGGGTTCGATCCGAATCTGAACCGAATCGGTCAGGGGGCCGGTTTTTACGATCGCGCTCTCGCGGCGCTTCCGGACGTTAAAAAAATCGGATGGGGCTGGTCGATCCAGCAGCGTGCGGCCATAGGCTGCGACCCATGGGATGTCCCGCTCGATGCGGTGGTGACCGAAGCGGGTGTGATCGGGGGAGCCGGGCTGTGACGAACGAACCAAGCTGGCGCAAGCCTGCAGGCATCTTCCTGATCTTGCTGATCATTTTGGTCTGGTCGGTGATTGTCGCTACGGCATCGCCGTGGATCGGCACGCTGCCGCCCCTCGTCCAGGCGCCCATTTATGTCGTCGCCGGGATCGTCTGGATCCTGCCGCTGAAGCCCCTTCTCGCCTGGATGGAAACGGGTCGCTGGCGGCGCTGATCGTCGCAAAAAGCCGGTCGCGCATTAACCGGATGTATCGAATTTTCGCGTTATCCCGGTCGTCGAGATCAGGGGTGTCGTGGTGAAAGAAGAAAGAATAGCCGAAAAGTCAGCTGCGCGCGCCGAATGGCGCCGTCTGTATGACATGATCGGCAAACTTCTGTTCGACCACGGGCTCGAGCCGTCCCCGGCCAATTTCGAGCTCTGCCACCGCTATCTGTCGGGCCGCGACGGCGAACTCAACATGATGATCGACCGCGCCATCGCCAGGGACGGCGGCTTGAGCGACTCGGTTGCCCTGGCGATCTCGACCAGGCTCGATCCCGGCCTGTCCACCGACGAATTGTCGCGCATGGCGCAGGAGGCCCAGGGATATCTCGAGCAGATGGCGACGGTGCTCACCCGTTCGGGCGACGAGGCGCGCGACTATGGCCAGGCGCTCGCGCAGGAGGCCGAGGTTCTCGAAACCGACGCTTCGCCGGCGCTGACCGTCCAGAAGCTGGTCGACCTCACCCGCTCGATGATCGACAAGGCGCATGTCGCCGAGGAAGACCTGCGCCGCACCGAGCAGCAGATGAGCGCGATGCGCCAGGATCTCGCCGCCGCGCACCACAAGGCGAACAGCGATCCGCTCACCGGCCTGCCGAACCGCCGGGCGCTCGACCATCATCTCCGCACCGCCTTCGAGAATGCGCGCCGCGCCGATTCGCCGCTGGCGCTGTCGATCTGCGACATCGATCATTTCAAGCTGTTCAACGACACCCATGGGCATCAGATCGGCGACGAGGTGATCAAGTTCGTCGGTTCCTCGCTGGGCCGCGTCGCCAATGGCGACGTCTTCGTCGCGCGCTATGGCGGCGAGGAATTCGTTCTGGTGTTCGAACGCGGCGCGGCGGCCGGCGCAATGGCGACCCTCGACAAGCTGCGCGCCGCGATCGCCGCGCGCGAGCTGAAGGTCACCAACACGGGCCAGTCGCTCGGTCGGCTCAGCTTCTCGGGCGGCCTCGCCAATCTCAGCATCCAGGATTCGCCGGGCTCGCTTCTCAAGCGCGCCGACGCCGCGCTCTACCGCGCCAAGCAGGACGGCCGCAACCGCATCAGCGCGGCGGAGTAACCCGAACTGGGCATACTCCGTTCTTCTTTTGTCATGCTGAACTTGGTTCAGCATCCACCGGGAGGAACATCCGGTCCCTCAGACTCTATCGCTGACGTCGCTAAACCTTCGATGCGTCACGCCTTCGGCACGGTGGATGCCGAACCAAGTTCGGCCTGACGGTGGCCGGGTGATCGAACCGATTGGCCCAAAGCTGCCGCTTCCTCTATGGGGCGGAACGAAGTCAGCCGATCGAGAGCCCTGAATGTCCGGTGCCGCCCCCTTCCGTTCGATCCATCGCCACGGCTTCGTGCGCGTCGGGGCCGGTACGCCGGTCGCCACGGCGGGCGATGTCGCGGCCAATGCGGCGGGCATACTCGATCTCGCGCGGCAGGCCGATGCCGAGGGCGTCGACCTGCTCGTGCTGCCCGAACTCTGCCTGTCGTCCTATGCGATCGACGACCTGCATCTGCAGGACGCCCAGCTCGACCGGGTGGAGACCGAGCTGGCTGCGATCGTCGCCGCGAGCGCCGATCTGGCGCCGGTGCTGCTGGTCGGCGCACCGCTGCGTCGCAATGGACGGCTGTACAACTGCGCGGTGGTCGTCGCGCGCGGTCGTGTGCTCGGCGTGGTGCCGAAAAGCTTCCTGCCCAATTACCGCGAATATTATGAGAAGCGCTGGTTCGCGCTCGGCCATGGCCTGTCCGGGCTCGACATCCGGCTCGGCGGGGACAACGTCCCCTTCGGGCCGGACCTGATCTTCGCCGCCGACGACCTTGCCGACTTCATCTTCCATGTCGAAATCTGCGAGGATTACTGGGCGCCGCTGCCGCCTTCGACCGCCGGGGCGATGGCCGGGGCGCTGATCCTGTGCAACCTGTCGGCTTCGAACATCATCATCGGCAAGGCGCGCGAGCGGGCGGTGCTCGCCAAGTCGCAGTCGATGCGCGCGATCGCCGCCTATTGCTATTCGGCCAGCGGACCCGGCGAAAGCACAACCGACCTCGCCTGGGACGGGCAGGCGATGATTCACGAGCTGGGCACGATGCTCGCCGAATCGGGCCGCTTCGGCATGGATCCCGAACTGGTCGCTGCCGATGTCGATGTCGCGCGCCTCCGGCTCGAACGGATGCGGGTCGGCACCTTCAACGACTGCGCGGCGGCGAACGGCCATCCCGAGACGCGCTTCCGCACCATAGGCTTCGAGCATCGCCCGCACCGCGCCGATGTCGGCCTGCGGCGGCCGGTCGCGCGGTTCCCCTTCGTGCCCGCCGATTCGCGCGAACTCGACGCCGACTGCTACGAGGCCTTCAACATCCAGGTTGAGGGGCTGGTGAAGCGCTTCCAGTCGACGGGCGGCACGGCGATGGTGATCGGCGTGTCGGGCGGGCTCGATTCGACCCATGCCCTGATCGTCGCCGCCAAGGCCTGCGAGCGGCTCGGCCTGCCACGCACCGCGATCCGCGGCTATACCATGCCGGGCTTCGCGACCGGCGACGAGACCAAGGCCAATGCCTGGGCGCTGATGCGCGCGCTCGGCATCACCGCTCAGGAAATCGACATTCGCCCGGCCGCCCGGCAGATGCTCGGCGACATGGGGCATCCCTTCGCCGGTGGCGAACCGGTCTACGACATCACCTTCGAGAATGTGCAGGCCGGGCTGCGGACCGACTATCTGTTCCGTCTCGCCAACCAGCATGGCGGCTTCGTCATCGGCACCGGCGATCTCAGCGAACTCGCGCTCGGCTGGTGTACCTACGGCGTCGGCGATCACATGAGCCATTATGGCGTTAACGCCGGTGTGCCGAAGACGCTGATCCAATATCTGATTCGCTGGTGCGTGCGGACCGACCAGTTCGACGCCGGCACCGACGCTATCCTGACCGCGATCCTCGGCACCGAGATTTCTCCCGAACTGGTGCCCGCCGATGCATCGGGCGCGATTCAGAGCACCGAATCGAAGGTCGGGCCCTATGAGCTCAACGACTTCTTCCTGCACCATGTCGCGCGGCTGGGGCTGAAGCCGTCGAAGATTGCCTTCCTGGCCTGGCACGCGTGGAAGGATGTGGATGCGGGGCTGTGGCCTGCCGGTTTCCCGGCTGATCTGCGCAACGCCTACGACCTTGCCACCATCCGATCGTGGCTGGAGAAGTTCCTGTTCCGCTTCTTCACGATCAGCCAGTTCAAGCGGTCGGCGATCCCGAACGGGCCCAAGGTGTCGGGCGGCGGCGCGCTGTCGCCGCGCGGCGACTGGCGCGCTCCGTCCGATGGCAATGCCCGGGTCTGGCTCGACGAGCTCGCAGCGGCGCTCGACGGCGTCGAGGGCTGAGAGGCGGCGATAGCGACATGTCGGGCGGGCCGCTGACACGTTTTCGCTGCGTCATGCTCCGGCGGAGCGGCGCATCCGAAATCCGCATCGTGCGGGCCGCGGACGCGGCGGATGCCCGCGCCCAGCTGGCGGCGTCGGGCCTCGATCCGGTCAGCGTCGAACCGATCGGCCCCAGCCTGTTCGACTTGCTCGCCGATCGTATCGCGCGCGGCGGCTGGCGTCTGCCGCGCTGGCGTCCAGGCTGGCCGTCCATGCTGGTCCGTCCCTCGCGACGGACCCTTTCGGGCATGGCGCTGATTCTCGCCACCATTCCACTGACCACCGCGATCGGCGCCTGGGGCCTGGTCGGTCTGAACCATTTCGAGGCGAAGAAACTGATGCTGCGCCAGGCGCGCGCCATCGCCGCCTATGCGCAGGTCGCGGCGGTCGAGCGTGCGCGGGTCGATGCCGAAGCGGTGATGGCGACTCCGTCGCTGACCGAACTGGTCGATCGTCTGCACACCACCCTGCCCGAAGAGGCCGGGCTGGCGGCGATGGCGCTGGCCGACAGCGGCGAACTGACGGTGGAGCTGGAAACGCCCGATCCCGATCGGCTGCGCACCGCATTGGCCGCCGAACCGCTGTTCGAATCGCTGTGGGAGATCGGCCAGGCGCGAACCGATGGCGGCACGATCCGCGTGACGTTGAAGGGGCCGCTGCGATGATCGGCCTGCCGGCATGGCGGTGGACGCCGCTGACGGGCCTCGGCCTGGCCCTGGCCGTGATCGGATCGACGGCGCTCGCCTGGTCGGGCCTCGCTGCTCTCGAAGAGGCACGCGACCGGCGCGCAACGATCGCGGCGACCGCGGGTGCGGGGGCGTCGCCTGCGCTGCCGCTGCTGCCGGCGGCGCTGTCCTATCCGCAGGAGGATCGGCGGGCGGCCGAGGCGGCGATGCTCGCGACGGTCCGCAAGGCCGCCGCCGAACGACGCCTGCTGGTCGAAGCGATTGTCCTGGTCCCGGCCGATACGGCGATGCCCGCCGAACTGCTCGTCGACCTCACCATCTCCGGCGCGGAAGCCGATATCCTCCATGTTGCGCGGGTGCTGGAGGCCGGACAGCCGACGATCCGCTTCGTCCGCTGGCGAATCGGACGGACCGGACCGGCGGAAACGGCGATCCGGCTCGACGCCCGCGCCATGGCCGTGTGGGAGCCGCGCTGATGCGTCCGCTGCCTGCCGGACTGCCCTGGCTCACCCTCGCCGTCTTGATCGCGGTCGCCGTCCCGACGGTCCTGCTGATCCGCGCGCAGCCGCCGCTGCCGGAGGTCGTCGAACGCGGCGAGACGGTTGTGCCTGCCTCGGTTCCGGGGGACGAGCTGGCTGGCGGACGCCGCCTGTTTCTCGATCCCCTCGATCCCGCCAAAGTGCCGGCCGCCGAGGATGCGCCGAAGCTGATCGGCATCGCCGGCCGCCTGCCCGACAACGCCATCGCGATGGTCCGCGCCGCCGACGGCACCAGCAAGGTGCTGTCGCCGGGCGAAAGCCATGATGGCTGGACGCTTGAAAGCCTGGCCCCCGACGCCGCGCTGTTCACGCGCGGTACCCGCCGGGTGCGGTCCTTCCTGCCGGCGGCCGAGCCGGAGCCTACGGCCGAGCCCGAGAGCGAAGAGCCGTAATCGTCGCTCCGGCGCAGGCCGGAGCCGCCAGAGGCTCTTGCGGCGAGCCGGCCGCGCACCTCGTGGCGGCCCCGGCCTCCGCCGGGGCGACGTAATTTTCTCAATACACCCCGGAAATCTCGACCGGCAGGCGCGCCCGCGGCGGCTCCAGCAGCAGCGGCGGGCCCTTGCCCAGCATCGCCTCATCATAGCGGGTGCGGGCATATTTGGCCTGGGTGACCTCGTTCGCCGCCGCCCGGTCGCGCAGGATGGTCGGCTTCAGGAAGACGAACAGGGTGCGCTTGACGTGGCTTTCGCGGCGCGACTTGAACAGTTCGCCGGCGATCGGAATGTCGCCCAGAATCGGGACCTGGCTGCGGGTCTGCGTCCGGTCGTCGCTGATCAGGCCACCCAGCACGATCGTCTGGCCGTCGTCGGCCAGCACCGATGTCTGGATGCTGCGGCGGTTGGTGATCAGGTCGGCGGCGCCGGTGACGGCGTTGGTCAGCGACGAGACCTCCTGCGCGACTTCGAGGCGGACGACATTGCCCTGATGGATGCGCGGCACCACCCGCAGGGTCAGGCCGACGTCCTGGCGCTCGATCGTCGTGAACGGGTTGATCGTGTTGCCGTCGGTCGAGAAGCTGCCGGTCCGGAACGGAACGTTCTGGCCGACGACGATCTCGGCCGGTTCGTTGTCCAGCGTGGTCAGGCTCGGCGTCGACAGCAGGTTCGAGCGGGTCGACTGGCCGATCGCCTGGAGCAGGATGCTGAAATTGTCGCCGACCCGGATATTGGCCGATCCGCCATTGGGCAGGACCGCGGCGGAGGCGGGCGAGCCGATCACCGCCAGGATCTGCTGCAGCGACTGGCCGGGGCTGGTGAAGGAGGTTGCGAGGCCGGTCGCCGCATTGATCGCGGCGGCGCCGATGCCGAGCTGGACGGCGAGTTGTTCGGCCTGGTCGCCGCTGATCTCGACGATCGCCGCTTCGATCAGCACCTGTGGACGGCGCACGTCGAGCTGGGCGATCAGCGGCTCGACCTCGGCGATCGCCGCCGGAGTGCCGCGCAGCACGATCGCATTGAGCTCGGGGGCCGGCTGGACGGTCAGGTCGGGCGTGGAAAACCCTTGGGGAGCCGCATCGCTGCCGCTGTCCGCCGTTGATCCCGTCGATCCGGCGTCGGTCGCACCGCCGCCCATCGCCGATGCGGTCGACGCGAGCGCGGACAGGCCGCCGCTCTGGCTGGAACTGCCCGAGGGACGGGTGATTCGCGCCCGGCCGCCGGCGACGGCGCGCGCCGCCGCATTGGTGACCTTGCCCTGCTCGCCGAGCACGCCCTGGAGGACCTCGGTGATCGATTCGGAATCGCCGTTGTTGAGGCGGATCATCCGGGTGATCGGGACGCCCGCGCCGGGCTTGTCGATGGTGTTGGCGAGGCGGCGCGCCTCGGACACCATATTCGGCTCGCCCCGGACGAGGACGATGTTGCTGCGTTCGTCGGCGACGACGCGCGGGCCGCCGGTCGCGGTGCCGTCGCCCATCACGCCCTGGATCGCGGCGGCGACGTCCTTGGCATTGGCGTATCGCAGCGTGATGCTGTCGAACCGGCCGCCGCCGCCGCTGTCGAGCGCGCGGGCCAGCGATTCGATGCGGCGGACATTCTCGGCATAGTCGGTGACGATGATCGCATTAGGGCTGGCCATCGCCTCGACGCTGCCGAACTGCGCGATCAGCGGGCGAAAGACGCGCGCGGCCTGTTCGCCCGAGACATTCTGCAGCCGGATCATCCGGGTGGTCACGTCCTGCCCGGTCAGCCGCCCGCCCGAGCCCGCATCGCGGATCGCCGAGGCCTGCGGGATGATCCGCCAGGAGCGGCCCGACTTTACGGCGGCGAAGCCATGGACGCGCAGCACCGACTGGAACAGGTCCCACACCCCGTCGACCGACAGCGGCTCTGCCGACGTGACGTTGACCGTGCCCTTGACCGCGGGGTCGAGGATCAGCGTCCGGCCGGTGATGCGCGAGATCTGCTCGGCGACGTCGGAGATATCCACGGCGCGCATGTTGACGACGACATCGGCGGCCTGGGGCGCGCTCTGGGCCAGGACCGGGGTGCCGGCCATCGTGGCGGCGACCAGGGCGGAAAGGGCGGTGCGGGCGAACAGGGACACGATGGGGTTCCTCAACGGAGGGCGAAGGAGAAGGAGATGCGCTTGCCGGCGCGGGTCACGTCGATCTGGGCGGGGCCGCCGGCCATCACCTGCGCGATGAGCTGGCGGTCGCTGGCGACGGCGGTGGCGGGAAGACCGTTGATCCGCTCGATTACGTCGCCGGGCAGCAGCCCGGCCTTGCGTGCGGCGGGCGAAGGATCGTCGCCGACCCGGTAGGCACCGCCGACCGGCGCGGCCCCCAGGCCCGCGAGCAGCGATCCGGCATCGGCGCCGACGGGCGGTGCGGCCGGCTGCGGGATCGCCTGCATCGGGGTCGGTCCCGATCCGTCGGACGGGCCGTTCGCGGGGACGGCGTTGGGCAGCGAGGGGACGGCGGGCGGGGCGACGGGCGCCTCGCCCCCGGCCGAGACGCGCGGCAGGTCGAGTCGCTCGAGCCGGCCGTTGACCCGCAGCAGCACGCGGCTGAGCGCGATCTCCTCGATCGTCGCCCCGCCGGGGACAGCCTGGCCGACGGCATAGGACACCGGGCGTCCGCCGGTCGGTCCGATCAGCGCGGTCGAGGCGGAGAGCGGATAGGCGAGGATGATACCGCGCAACTGCAGCGCGAGCGCTGTCGGCGGTGCGGACGAGGCGTCGGGGCGGCCGAACGGCGCCAGCGCCAGTACGGGATTGATGTCGGTCGATCCGGCGACCGGCGCAGGGGCGCTGGCCGCGGACGGCGGATCGGCGGGACCGGCACCGAAGATGTGCCAGGTAAGCCCGGCCAGCGCGACCGCGACCGAGGCGACAACGAGGCCGGTGAAGATATCGGCGGCGCGGGAGGCCTGGCGTTGGGTCATCGCGTCGTGCTTCCCTTATCGCGGAAGCCGTCGAGGGTGACGAGCGGCGAGGCCGGCGTGCGGGTATCCGCCACCGAGACGCTGATCTTGGCCAGGTCGGGATCGTCGGTGCCGGTCTCGGCGACCGCGACGGCCCAGCGCTGGCCCAGCATCTCGACCTGCGGTGGGCCGGCGGGCGCGCCGGGGATGGCCAGCTCGGCGAGGCGATTCTGGGCGACAAGTTGGGCTGCGGCGCGGCGTTCGAGGCTGCGAATCGAATCGACATGCGCCTCGGCGGCGCGGACCAGCCCGGCCGCCGCGATGGCGAGGACGAGCAGCGCGACCAGCGCCTCGATCAGCGAGAAGCCTTGTTCGGCAGGATTGATCCGGGCCTCGATCATGAAATCGGCGCCGGAATCGGGCTGGCGGACAGGCCGTCATAGACGACCAGCCAGCGATCATTGGCGGCGCGCAGGCCGATCGTCGCGGGCACGCCGGTGCCGTCGACGCCGAGCAGCAGCGGCGGGCGACGGCGGCCCATGTCGAGTTTGATGCCGGCGGGCAGGCGGTGGCGGGCATGGCCCTCGTCCTCGCCGGCCTGCCAGTCGCTGCCGGTCCAGCTGGTGAAGGCGTAGCCCTTTTCGTCCCAGGTCAGCGCGACCGGGCGATCGGACACCATCGCTTCGTCGGCGACCGACTGGAGTCGGGTCGACAGGCGGCGCGCTTCCGATTCGACGCTCGGCGCGCGGGTGGCGGCGCCGATGCCGAGCGCGGTCGCGCCCGCCGCGACCGCGATGATCGCGAGCACCGCCAGCATTTCGACCAGTGTCATCCCCGATTCGGCCCCCCGTGGCTGCATCTCAGGGTGCTTTATCACTCAAATCGGCATCGAGTCCCTCGCCACCGGGCTTGCCGTCCTTGCCGAGGCTCAACAGGTCGAAGCCTGCGCCGCCGCTGCCGGGGGTGCGATAGACATAGGGGCGGCCCCAGGGATCGACCGGCACCTGCGCCAGATAGCCTTCCGACGACCAGTTGCGCGGTTCGGGCGCGGTAGCCGGCTTCTTCGACAATGCCGCCAGGCCCTGCTCGCCCGTCGGATAATCGCCATTGTCGAGGCGATACATCTTCAGCGCGGCGGAGATGGTGCGCAGGTCGGTCTTGGCGACCGTCACGCGTGCTTCATCGGGGCGGCCGATGACGTTCGGGACGATCAGCGCGGCGACCAGCGCGATGATCGCCAGCACGACGATCATCTCGATCAGGGTGAGGCCGGCGTCGGAATCCGATACGGCGCATTTGCCCTTATGTTCGGGCTCGTCATGAAATTGTTGCGAAACTATGATCATGGCCGCGCTATGAGATACATCCATGAAACTGATGTTACAGTCGCCTAGCATAGCGCCGATCGGCGCGCGGATAAAAAATATGCTTGCTGGCCGGGCGGAAGCCGGCGTCTGGCGGCTGGAGCCCGGCGCAGCGCGGCTTGTCGCGGGTGCGGCGGCGCGGCCGATCCTGCTGGTGCCCGCCGAGAATATTTTGACGCTCGCTGTCATATTGCCGTTGCCGTCGCATGCGCGGCGGCTGGCGGCACTGCCCTTCGCGATCGAGGAACGGATCGCCGACCGCGCCGATCTGGTCCATCTCGCCCTCGGCGCGCAGGCGCCGGACGGCAGCTATCTCGCGGCCGTCGCCGACCGTGGCCTGATGGCGGCCTGGGTAGCGGCAGCGGCCGAGGCGGGAATCGCCGATGCCGCGATCATGCCCGACGCGCTGGCGCTGCCCGTACCCGATGCGGGTCGTTGGAATGTCCGCCGCGAATCGGATGGCCGCATCCTCGTCCGCACCCCCGAAGGCACCGGCTTTGCCGCGATGGAGCCGCTTTTCGTTCCGCTGTGGACGGCCGCAGGCAAGCCGCAATGCGACGAGGTGGCCGATTCGGACGCGCCCGTCCCGATCGCGCTCGACCTGCGGCAAGGCGAGTTCGCCCGTCCGCGCCAGGGCCTGTCGGCGACCGGCCGCCGCGTGGCGATCGTCGCCGCGGCGGGGCTGCTCGCCCATGCCGCCATCGCCGCAGCCGACACGGTGGCGCTGCGCTCTGTCGCCGCCAAGCGCGGGGCCGAACTGACCGCATTGCTCGCGACTTCGGCGCCCGGTCGCTACAGCGGCACCGATCCGCGTGAGGCGGCGGCGGTCGCGGCCGAACTGCTGCCGGTCGGTGGCAACGCGCCGCCGGGCGATCTGCTGCCGTTGCTGAGCCGCACCTCCTCGGCGCTCGCGCCGTTCGGTGGCACGGTGACGATTCGCGCGCTGAGTTTCGACCAGGCCGAGCGCAGCCTGCGCCTCGACCTCGACCTTGCTGATCCTTCGGTCCGCGCCGGCATCACCACCGCGCTGCGCTCGGCCGGCTTGACCGGCCGGTTTGGCGGCAACAGCCTGATCGTCACCGGAGGCGCGGCATGAGAAACCTGGATTTCGCTACGCTTTTCCCGACCGCCGAGCCGGCGCGGCAGAAGCTGATCGGGGCCTGGCAGGCGCGCAGCCGGCGTGAGCAGTGGCTGCTCGGTGGCCTCGGTGCGATCCTCGCCCTCTGGGTGCTGGTCACGATGGTGATCCTGCCGATCCAGCGCGCCCGCGCGCAGGCATTGTCGGATATCCGCACTTATGAGGGGCTCAACACGCGGCTTCGCGGGGCAGGGCAGCTTGGCCAGTCGCCCGGCCAGCCGCAGGCGAACGGCTCCCCGGCCGAGATTCTGTCGATCAGCGCAGCGCGTTTCGGCGTGGTGCCGGTGGTCAATTCAGATGGTGGCGGCGTCCGGGTGACGGTCGCCGACGCGCCCTATGAATCGCTGGTCCGCTGGATCGCCGATGTCGAACAGACCAGCCGTCTGCGGGTGATCGGGCTGCGGATCTATCGCCGCCCGTCGAGCGGCTTCGTCTCGGCCGAACTGATGGTGCGCCCATGATCGCTCTTCCCTACAGCTTCGCCCGCCGTCACGGTGTCCTCGTCCAGGGCGGCGTCGAGGGCGGCGTCCGCTGCCTGTTCCGCACCGGCGCTACGCCCGAAGCGCTGCTGGAAGTCCAGCGCCGCTTCGGCGCGGGTCTCGCCTTCGAGCCGGTGGCCGAGGACGCGTTCGAAACCGCCGTCGGCGTCGCCTATCGCGACAGCGGCGGCGGGGCGATGGACCTGACCGACACCGACGATCTCGCCACGCTGGCCGACAGCGCGGCGGCGGTCGACGACCTGCTCGACAGCCGCGACGACAGCCCGGTGATCCGGCTGATCAACGCGCTGCTGCTCCAGTCGGTGCGCGACGGCGCGTCGGACATCCATGTCGAAACGCAGGAGAAGCGGCTCATCGTCCGCTTCCGCGTCGACGGCGTGCTGCGCGACGTGGTCGAGCCGAAGCGCGCGCTCGCGCCGCTGCTGGTCAGCCGCATCAAGGTCATGGCGCGGCTCGACATCGCCGAGAAGCGCATTCCGCAGGACGGCCGCGTGACCCTGCGCGTCGGCGGCTACGACATCGACGTCCGCGTCTCGACCATCCCGACCCAGCATGGCGAGCGGGTGGTGATGCGCCTGCTCGATCGTGGATCGACCGGGCTCGACACCGCCGGGCTCGGCATGTCGGAGCGCGACCGCGACGTCTTCCTGCGGTTGCTCGAAAAGCCGCACGGCGTGCTGCTCGTCACCGGCCCGACCGGATCGGGCAAGACGACGACGCTGTACACCGCGCTGACCCATCTCAACGATCGCAAGCGCAACATCATGACGGTCGAGGATCCGATCGAATATGAGCTGGCGGGCGTCGCCCAGACCCAGGTCAATGCGAAGACGGGCATGACCTTCGCGCGCGGCCTGCGCGCGATCCTGCGCCAGGATCCGGACGTGATCATGGTCGGCGAAATTCGCGATCAGGAAACCGCCGAGGTCGCGGTGCGATCGTCGATGACCGGCCATTTCGTGCTGTCGACGCTCCACACCAACAGCGCGATCGGATCGATCACCCGGCTGATCGACATGGGGGTCGAGCGCTATCTGCTCGCGCCGATGGTCGTCGGCCTGATCGCGCAGCGGCTGGTGCGCCGCCTGTGCGAACATTGCCGCTGGCAGGACCGCGCGACCGATGCCGATGCGGCGTTGCTCGGCGGGGCGATCAAGGCGGGCAAGAAGATCTGGCGCGCGCGCGGGTGCGACGAATGCCATGGCGAGGGTTATAAGGGCCGGATGGCGCTGTACGAGGTCGTCGCCGCCGATGACGAGCTGCGCCGGATGATCCACGATGGCGCGTCGGAAGCCCAGCTGACCGCGAGCGCGCGCAAGGCGGGGCCGAGCCTGCTCGACGACGGTATCGCCAAGATACGCGCCGGTCTCACCACCGTCGACGAAGTGTCTCGCGTGGTCCAGGACGAGGGCTGATGCCGGCATTCGCCTATCGCGCCGTCGACACCCGCGGCGCCGGCAAGCAGGGGGTGATCGAGGCATCGAGCGCCGCTGCCGCCCGCCAGTTGCTGCGCGACCGCGAATTGCTGCCGACCTCGGTCGAGGCGGCCACGGCGGGCGACGCCGCGCCCGGGATCGGCGCGCGTCTGTTCCGCCGCAAGATCGGCGCCCGCGCGCTGTCGACCGTCACCCGCCAGATCGCGACGCTGGTGACGAGCGAGGTCAATATCGAACATGCGCTCAAGCTGGTCGCCGACCAGGCCGAAAGCCCCAGGCTGCGCTCGCTGCTGCTCGACGTGCGCGGGGCGATCCTCGACGGCTACAGCTTTGCCGCGGCGCTTCGCCTGCACCCGGCGACCTTCCCGGAGTTCTACACTGCCTCGGTCGCGGCCGGCGAGCAGGCGGGCAAGCTGAGCCAGGTGCTCGAGCATCTCGCCGAATTCGTCGAGAACCGGCAGCGCAACCAGCAGAAGGTGCAGCTCGCGCTGCTCTATCCGGCGCTGCTCGCGGTGGTGTCGTTCGGGATGATGGCGCTGCTGATGGTCTATGTCGTGCCCGACATCGTCCGCGTCTTCATCTCGCGCGGGGCGGAACTGCCCTTCCTCACCCGCGCGCTGATCGCGATCTCGGGCGCGCTGCAGGCGTACGGACTGGCGATGATGATCGCGCTGCTGGCGGCCATCCTGATCTTCGGCCGCTGGATGAAGGTGCCGGCCAACCGGCTGCGCTTCCACCGCGCCATCGCGACGACCTGGCCGGTCGCGCGGTTCAGCCGGCAATATAATGCCGCGCGCTTCGCCGCGAGCCTCGCGACCCTCGTCCAGAGCTCGGTGCCGCTGGTCGAGGCGCTCAACGCCGCCGCCGCCGTCACCCCGAACCTCCATGTCCGCCAGGCCGCGATCGGCGTGGCGGCGCGGGTCCGCGAAGGCGCGACGCTTCAGGCGGCGATGACCGAATCGGGCATCTTCCCCTCGATGCTGGTCGCGATCGTCGCCAGCGGCGAGAATGGCGGGCAGCTCGGCCCGGCCCTCGGCCGCGCCGCCGCCGAACTGGAACGCGAGTTGGAGGCGATGGCCGCCCTGCTCGTCGCGCTGGTCGAGCCGCTGGTGCTGCTGATGATGGGCGGGCTCGTCCTGCTGATGGTGCTGGCGATCCTGCTGCCGATCATCAACCTCAACAATATCGTCGGGATGTGATGGTGGGGCCTGTCTCCCCACGCCGTTCGTGTCGAGCGAAGTCGAGACAGGTTTCCCTCAGCCGACGTCCCTCGACTAAGCTCGGGACGAACGGCAGGGGCGATGGAATATTCTCCCTGAACCTAAAGCTCGGTTTCGATCTTCATCCCGCCCGGCGGCGCCAGGAAGGGCAGTGCGGCCGCGCCCTCGGCGCTGACGATCAGGCGCAGATGGCCGTCCTCGCTCAGCCCGCCGACCAGATAGGGCGCGCGCCGCCCGCGCGTCGGCCCGAGGTTGATCACCGCCAGGCCCGGCGTCTGGCGGACGTCGAACGTCAGCGCGGGCACCGCGACGGGAGCGCCGCCAAACGGCTGACACGTTCCCGGTTCGCTGCGGATGCGGCCGTCGGCGCCCTGCTTGCCGTCGCCGATCGCGACGCGGGCGATATCGACCTGCATCCGCACCGAGCAAGCGAAGCTTGGCCGCGCGGTCGCCGCGATCAGGCCGCCGTCGGCGGTGCCCTGCACGTCCTCCAGCAGCACCCGACCCGGGCGCAGCAGCGCATGGCCGTCGAGCGCGGATTCGGGGCCGGTGACGCGAAAATCGGCGCCGAAGCCAAAGCCGGTCAGGCTGCGCAGCGGCGACCAGCGCCATTCGGCGCGGTTGCCGCCATCGATCGGCGCGCTGCCATGCCAGATCGTGCCGGTCGCACCCGGCAGCGGCACCACGATCCGCGCGGGCATCGTCACCAGCAGGGTCAGCAGATAGACGCCCAGGCCGATACCGCCCATGGCGAGCGTGCGGCGATCGAGTCGGCGGCGTTCGCGGCCAAAGCTTTCGGGAGTGTCATATGAATCGGGATAGGCGTCGATTGCTGCGGCTGATGCCGTCGGCATTGCTTCTGGGGTCGGCATCGTCGCTCCTGTCTTCCCTCGCCGCGGCGCCCGCCAAGCAGGTGAAGCGCCCGCGCGTGGCGCTGCTGCTGCCCCTGTCCGGCGCGTCGGCGACGGTCGGCCTTAGCATGCAGCGCGCGGCCGCGCTCGCCCAATCTCCGACCGGAAAGCCCGAAGATACGATGGTTCTCGATACCGGGGGTTCGGCCGCCGGCGCGGTTGCGGCGGTCCAGGTGGCGCTGAAACGCGGCGCCTTAGCGATCATCGGCCCGCTGTTCGCCGAGGAGAGCCGCGCCGCAGCCCAAGCCGCCGGCGCGGTCCCGGTGCTCAGCTTCAGCAATGACGAGGACCTGATCGGCAGCGGCGCCTTCCTGATCGGGATCACCGCCGGGCAGAGCGTGACCGCGATCCTGCGCTATGCGCGCGGACGCGGTGTCCGCCGGGTCGCGGTGCTGGCCGGTTCGTCGCGCTGGGCGAAACAGGGCGCCGCCGCCGCCGAGCGGTTGCGCGGGGCGGCCGGGCTCGAGGTGACGATCCTGCCGGAAGGGACGCTTCCCGGCGATCTGCCGGCCACGCTGCGCCGTGCGGGCAAGGGCGAGCTGCCCGACGCGCTGCTCATTACCGAAGGCGGCGACATTCTGCGACAGGCGGCGCGCGCCATGACGGGGAGCGGGCTCCAACTGCTCGGCACCCAGCAGGCGATCGATCTGCCGCCGCAGGAGATCAACGGCGTCTGGCTGGCGGGCCCCGACCCTGCGGCGATGTCCGATTTTTCGGGCCGCTATCAGGCGGGCAGCGCGACCGGCCCCGGCCTGATCGCCGCGCTCGCCTATGATGCGATGACGATCATCGAGGCGTTGCGCGGGAACGGGGTGGTCGATCGGTCGGCGCTGCTGTCCGCGCCGGGGTTCAACATCGTCACCGGCCCGATCCGCTTCGGCGCCGACGGCAGCGCCAACCGCGCCCTGTCGATTTTGGTCGCGACGCCCGACGGCTATATCGTGGCGGACAAGAGCGGATCGCTATGACGCGGCGGGGCGCCTTTGGGTGCCCAGGCCACGCCCCATCGTCATTCGGTGGGTGTGACGCCGATGAGGCCGGCTTCACCCTGATCGAGCTGATGATCTCGCTCGCGCTGTTCGGGCTGATCGCGATGGCCGGGCTGGCGCTCGTCGACAGCCTGATGGGGATCAGCGAGCGAACCGAAGGCCGGCTCGATCGCCTCTCCGAGGTGCAGCGCGCGATGTATGTGATCGACAATGATCTCTCGCAGGTCAGCAGCGGGCCGCTGCAGGGCGATAGCACGACGCTGAGCTTCACCCGGCCGCTCGCCGCCGCCGGTGGCCTGCCGGTCCAGATCAGCTACCAGCACGGGGCCGGTACCCTGCTGCGGGCGTTCCGGGGCCGCGGCCTGCCGCAGGGCGCGCAGCGGGTGTTGCAGGGCGTCGGGGCGGTGCGCTGGAGCTATTATCAGCCAAAGGCGGGCTGGGTCGATCGCTGGCCACCCGCGCCCGAACTCGCCGATACCTATCCCACCGCCGTCGCGGCCGACATCATGCTGACCCCGGGGGCGAGCGTCGGCGGATCGCTGCGCCGGGTCGTCCCGTTGCCGGTGCACCCATGAGCGACCCAAGCCGCCCGCGCGGCGACGAAGAGGGCATGATCCTCGTCAACGTGCTGCTGTTCGTCGCGATCGCCACCGGCATATTGCTGCTGATGATCTCGGCCGAGGATACCGGGCTCGAACGCGGCCTGCGGATGCGCGAGGCGGCGCGGGCGCAGGCGATCGCGCGCGGTGGCGAGATTTCGGCGGTGGTGGCGCTGCGCCGCGATGCCGCCGTCGCCCCCGACACCGACAATCGCAGCGAAGCGTGGGCGGCGCTGTCCGAACGCGGCGCACCGATCGAGG
Source organism: Pseudomonadota bacterium (assembly GCA_040387595.1). GTDB lineage: Bacteria > Pseudomonadota > Alphaproteobacteria > Sphingomonadales > Sphingomonadaceae > Rhizorhabdus. The sequence goes on along the minus strand of JAZKDN010000027.1, from coordinate 21,664 downwards.
GCGGCACCTTCGACCTTGCCATCGCCGACGCGCAGGGGCGCTTCAACGTCAACGCGCTGATGCAGCCCGATCCGGTGGCGATGGGCACCCTGATCAGGATCGCGAGCGCGGTGGGCATGACCGAGGACCAGGTGACAAAGGCGGCCGCGGCGATCCGCAGCGCCGGGCCGCTCGCCGACATCCGTCCGCTGGGCGCGCTCGGCCTCGCCCCGGCGCAGGTGGCGCGGTTGTCGACCATGCTGACCGCGCTGCCCTATGACAGCAAGATCAACATCAACGCGGCGAACGAAGACCTGCTCGCCGTGCTCGTCGGCGATGCGATGGCGGCGCGGCGGATCGTGGCGCTGCGCGATCGGCAGGGCTATCTCACCGCCGCCGATCTTGCGTCGCTCAACGTCTCGATGCCGCAGGGGATGGGGCTGACCTCCAACCTCTTCTGGGTCCGCACCCGGGTCCGCATCGGCGACACCAGCCAGCAGATCACCAGCCTGATCGCCCGCAAGGATGACGGCCAGGGCGGCAAGGCCGCCGTGGTGGTCGGCCGCTGGATGGGGGCCTCGGCGCCGTTGCAGGCGCCTGCCCTCTGATCCTGGTCGGTCGGTCGCTTCGCTGTCTTGTTCCGGCGATGATCCCCTCTACGGTGGCATAATGACTATCGCACGCCTTGCCATCGCCGCCGTCGCCATCGCGACCGCCGCCGTCCCGCCCGCCCTCGCCCAGCCCGCCTCTGCCAGGGTCGCAGCCGATCCAGTCCGGCTGACCGAGACCGTGAAGACGCTCGCCTCCGATCTGTTCGAGGGTCGCGCGCCCGGTACGGCGGGCGAGGAGCGGACGATCGGCTATCTCGTCGCGCGCTTCCAGGGTCTCGGGCTCGAGCCTGGCGGCCCCGACGGGCAATGGGTGCAGAAGGTGCCGCTGCTCCACACCCGACTCGGCACGCCGCGCACCCTCGCGTTCGAGGGGCCGAAGGGTGCGATGCCGGTCGAACTTGCCAGGGATATCTATCTCTCGACCGTCCGGCCCGACGATGCCGCCCGCATCGCGAAGGCGCCGCTGGTCTTCGTCGGCTACGGCGTGAAGGCCTCCGAACGCCGCTGGGACGACTTCAAGGGCGCCGATCTGAAAGGAAAGGTCGCCGTCTTCCTGGTCAACGATCCCGATTTCACAGCACAGCCCGGCGAGCCCGCGGCGGGTAAGTTCGGTGGCCGGACGATGACCTATTATGGCCGCTGGACCTACAAGTTCGAGGAAGCCGCACGGCAGGGCGCGATCGGCGCGTTGATCGTCCATGAGACGGCCGGTGCCGGCTATGGCTGGAATGTGGTGACGAGCCCCGGCGGCGAGAATTACGACATCGTCCGCAGGCCCGAGGCGCTGACCAGCGTCGCGTTGCAGGGCTGGCTGTCGGGCGAGGCGGCGACCCGGCTGTTCGCCTCGGCCGGTCTCGATCGCGCGCAGCTGGAAGTCGCGGCGCGCTCGCCCGAATTCAGGCCGGTCGAGTTGAAGGGCGTGACCCTCTCCGCCGATGTGCCGGTCAGCCATGACGTGGTGACCAGCCGCAACGTGCTGGCCCGCCTCCCCGGCGCGAAGCGGCCCGACGAGGTGGTGATGATCGGCGCGCACTGGGATGCGTACGGTGCAGGCAAGCCCGACGGGCAGGGTCGCATCTACCGTGCGGGCGCCAATGACGATGCGCTGGGCATCGCCGGCCTGTTCGAGATCGCCCGCGCGATGACCGCCGGCCCGGCACCCGATCGCAGCGTCGTCTTCGCGGCCTGGACGGCGGAGGAACGCGGGCTGCTCGGCTCCGAATATTATGCGGCCAACCCGGTCTTTCCGGTGGAGAAGACCGTCGCCAACCTCGCCATCGACATCCTCCAGACCGCCGGTGCGGCGAAGGATGTCGTGCTGGTCGGCAAGGGGCAGGGCACGCTCGAAGACGACATGGCGCGGGTGGCGGCGACGCAGGGACGCACCGTGACCCCCGAGGGCCTGCCCGAACGCGGCCTGTTCTACCGCGCCGACCATTTCTCGCTCGCCAAGCGCGGCGTGCCGGTGCTGCTGCTGATGGGCATTGCCGGTGCGTCGGACCTTAAGCAGGGCGGCGTGGCGGCGGGGCAGGCGTGGATCGATGCCTATACCGGCGCCTGCTACCACCAGGCCTGCGATGCCTGGAGCCCAGACTGGAATCTCGACGGCGCGGTGCAGGATATCGCGCTGATCGGCACGATCGCCGACGAACTGGCCCGCTCGACCGCCTGGCCGCAGTGGAAGGCCGGGTCCGAGTTCAAGGCGATCCGCGACAAGAGCGCCGCGGCGCGGCGCTGACCCCAGGCAGGGGGGGGGCGGCGAAACGAAACGCCTGCCGCCCCTCCGCCTCAACCCTTTGTGGGGTCGATCAGATATTTCTCGCCCGTCGCCTTGCGCTCATAGGCGCGCAGCGTGTCGGGATCGAGCGCCTCGGCGAGGCCGATGACGCGGGTATAGGTGCTTGCGAAGGTGGTGGTCAGCTCATCGACCACGCGCTGGCGCAGCCGGGTGCCGACCTCGCGGCCAGCCTTGGCCAGGAACGGCATCAGCAGCCAGCCCGACACGCTCCACTGAAAGCCAAAGGTCATGCGGTTGAGGATGGTCGGCGACAGGTCGAGCGCGCCGTAGATATAGAGCTGCTTGAAGGTGTTGGACCCGTAGCGGCTATATTCGGTCATGGTGCGGACCGCCGCCTGCTCCATCGCCCGGACGATGTCGTTGCCGAGCGTTCCGCCGCCGATCGCATCGAAGGCGATGGTCGCGCCGGTCTCGGCGATCGCGTCGACCAGTCGGTCGCGGAAATCCTCGTCGCGGCTGTTCAGCACATGGGTGGCACCGATCTTGCGCAGGATCGCGGCCTGCTCGGGCGAGCGGACGATGTTGATCAGAGGAATGCCGTCCTTCAGGCAGATCTTCTGGAGCATCTGGCCGAGGTTCGACGCGGCGGCGGTGTGGATGATCGCGCTATGCCCCTCGTTCTTCGCGGTTTCGACGAAGCCCAGCGCGGTCAGCGGATTGACGAACATCGATGCGCCATCGGCCGCGCTCGCGCCTTCGGGGATCTGCAGCAGGTCCTTCGCCTTGAGCTTGCGATAATCGGCATACATGCCGCCGCTGAACGTGCCGACCCGCTTGCCCTCGAACGCCTTGGCATTGGCGCCCGCCGCGACGACGGTGCCCGCGCCCTCGATGCCGACCGGCAGCGACTGGCCGGCCCGCGCCGCGACGCTGGCGAGGGCCGCCTTGTGGATGTCGAAGCTGAGCACGGGCCGTTCCGCCGTCCCGCTGCTCCGCAGGGTCGAGATGTCGGCCGGCCCGACCATCAGGCCGAGGTCGCTGGGATTGATCGGGGCGGCTTCGACCCGCACGATCACCTCGTCGTCGGCGGGCGCGCCGATCTCAACCTCTTCGATCGAAAGGGTCAGCACCCCGTCCTGGCCCACCGTCGATCGCAATTCGCGTGCTGTCGTCGTTGTCATCATCATCTCCTCGTTCGGGCCTTCTTGCCGGTCCCTGGGGCTTCCGCCAAGATGGTCTATTGATCAGGCTCTAGGCGACGCGAGCCGCCATTTCCTCGGGATCGCGCACCGCATCGATGAAGGCGCGCAGCGCCGGCGCCATCCGCCGTTGCCGGGGATAGCAGAGGAACATGCCGGGAAAAGGCGCGCACCAGGGTTCCAGCAACGGAATCAGGCGGCCCGCCGCGACATGGTGGCGCACCATCTCCTCACTGGCGAAGCCGATGCCGATGCCCTTCAACGTGGCGCGGATCGCCGAATCCTTGTCATTGACGATCAGCGGGCCGTTCACGACCACCTCGAACCAGCTGCCATTCTCGAAGAACTCCCAGGCATAGGGTTGGGAATGCCCGTCCCAGCGCCAGCGGACGCAGCGATGCCGGACGAGATCGCTCGGATGGGCAGGGACGCCGTGCGCTGCCAGATAGGCGGGGGTGGCGATCGCGATCTGCCGCATCTCTTCGCCCAGCCGCACGGCGATCATGTCCTGCTGGATCACCTCGCCGACCCGCATCGCCGCATCAAAGCCGCCCGAGACGATATCGAGCACCTCGTCGTCGACGGTCAGATCGACCACGACATCGGGGTAGAGCCGGTGGAATTCGCCCAGGATCGGCTCGATATGGCGTTCCAGCGCGGTGCGGAAGGCGTGGATGCGGACGGTGCCGGCTACCCGGCCATTGGCGGCGCGCGTATCCGACAGCGCCGAACCGAGCTGGGCGACGGCCCCCTGCGCGCGGTCGAAAAGATGGCGGCCCGCCTCTGTCAGCGCGACGCTGCGGGTGGTGCGGTGGAGCAGCTGGATGCCGATCCGCTCCTCCAGACCGCGCACCTGCTGGCTCAGCGCCTGTGGGGTGACGCGCAACTGCTCGGCCGCGCGGCTGAAGCTCAGCGCGGTGCCGACCGCGACGAAAGCGCGGAGCTGGTGGAGATCGCTGCCCGACGGCAACGGATCGGCGTGATCAGGTGATCTTTCAGCCATACTTACAAAGCTTATCAATAATCGGCGTATTATTAAAGCGGTGCGTGCATCGCATATCGGTCGGCGAAGGAGATGCTCATGAAGACCTGGTTCATCACGGGAATATCGCGCGGGCTGGGGCTCAGCCTCGCCCGCGCGGCACTGGCATCCGGCGACAAGGTGATCGGAACGGTTCGGGACGGCGCGCCCGACCTCGACGCTGTCGATCGGCTCGACGTGCTGACGCTCGACGTTACCGACCGGGCTGCGCTCGATGCGGCGCTGGCCGATGCTTTCGCACGGCATGGCAGCATCGACGTCATCGTCAACAATGCCGGCTATGGGCTGATGGGGGCGCTCGAAACCACCAGCGACGCGGCGATGGAGCACCTGTTCGAGGTCGACGTCTTCGCCCCCGTCCGGCTGATCCGCGCCGCGATCCCGCACCTGCGCCGGCAGGGATCGGGCCATATCGTCAACATCACCTCGGTTGCCGGGCGCGCGCCCAATGTCGGCTACAGCCTGTATGCCGGGGTGAAATATGCGCTCGAGGGCATCTCGGCGAGCCTCGCGCTGGAACTGGCGCCGTTCGGCATTCGGGTGACGGCGGTGGCTCCGGGCGCGTTTCGGACCGACTTCCTCAACCCGCATTCGCTGCGCAAGAGCGAAGCGGCCGGGACGGAGTATGACGATCATGTCGGACGCACTCTGGCGGTATTCGACGCCAATGACGGGCGCCAGGCGGGGGATCCCGATCGCGCCGCCGCCGCGATCCTCGATCTCGTCGCGGCCGACGCGCCGCCGGTTCACCTGCTGCTCGGCACCGACGCGCTCGATCGCACCCGTACGCGCATGGCGGCGATCGGCGAGGAGATCGACCGCTGGGAAAGCCTGACCCGCAGCACCGACTATCCGACGGGAGAGTTCGGATGACCGCCCCGTCGCCCGACAATTGTCGGCTGTTGGGCCGGCACGGTCGCGACGGCCTGACCGCGTCGCGCCGATCGCCCATCGCTAGTGCCGGACGAACAGGCTGATCGACAGGACGTGGTTCATGCGGGTGCGGCCGGCGGTCTGGTTGATCGTCTGGTTGAGATAGCCCAGCTCGACGGTCGATTTCCCCGCGAGCGGGATTTCGGCGCCGATGAAGCTGCGCAGCTGGTCGAACCCGCCCCGTGCGCCCCAGTCGGTGTCGTTGAGCGCGACGAAGCCTTCGGCATAGCCCAGAACGGCGAGGCCGTTGCGGGCGACCGGAACCTCGAGCCGCAGCATCTCGCGCACCCGCAGGCCGGTGTCGCTGCCGTCGTTGCGCCAGCGCTGCTCGAAGCGCGTGCGGCTGGACACTTCGCCGCCCCAGGGCTTGGCCATCACCCAGCTCAGCTGCTGGAAGCTGCGATGCTCGCGCAGGTCGGGCGCGTCGTCACGCGCGGTGATGACACGGGCATAGCCCTGATAGAGCGACAGGGTCGGCGACAGCTTCGCGCCGATCGCGGGGCGCAGCAGGATATGATCGAACCGGCTGACCCCGTCGCCGAAGCGCGGTTGCACCTCGGCGAAATAGATCAGGTCGTTCTTGATCGACCCCATCGCCGTCAAATTGATCCAGGCCTGTTCGTCATGGCTGGTTCCGGCGCGGGTGGAAGCGGGAAAGGCGATGGCGGCCAGGCCGAGGAGGGCGGCGACCAACGGCGGTCTGATCGACATGAAGGGTTCGCGTCTCGTCTGGGGAAGGAAGCCGTCTAGCTAGGTGGCGTCGATGTCCGGTCGATTGCGGACCCCTGTAATACTGTTGCGCGCCCTGGCGGCGTTCGACCGGCGGGGCCGACGCTTCCCGGCTCCGTACGAGCGCGCCGATCGGCCACGCGCAATTCTGTTGCGCGCGACGAATTAGCGGTTAGGTTCCGCTTCCCATGACCGGCCGCGCAAAAGCCCGGCATGACAAGGGACAGCTTCATGATATTCGGGCGCGTAAAGCCTCTCGACGCCATTCTTGCCACCGCAGCGAAGAAATCGCTGCATCGTTCCCTCGGCCCCTTCCAGCTGACCATGCTGGGCATCGGCGGCATCATCGGAACCGGCATCTTCGTTCTCACCGCCGAAGCCGCGCAGAAGGCCGGACCCGGCATGATGCTCGCCTTCGTGATCGCGGGCTTCGTCTGCGCGGTCGCCGCGCTGTGCTACGCCGAAATGGCCGCCATGGTGCCGGTGTCGGGCTCGGCCTACACCTATAGCTATGCCGTAATGGGCGAGCTTATCGCCTGGATGGTGGGCTGGGCGCTGGTCCTCGAATATGCCATCGCAGCGGGCGCCGTTTCGGTCGGCTGGTCGGGCTATGTCGTCGGCCTGTTCCAGGCGATGACGGGTATAACCCTGCCCAAGGAATTGATCCTCGGTCCGATCGATGGCGGGATGGTCAATCTTCCCGCTGCGGTCATCGCGCTCCTCGTCACCGCGCTGCTGGTGCGTGGCACCAAGGAAAGCGCCACGGTCAATGCGGTGCTGGTCGGCGTCAAGGTCGCGGCGCTTACGGTGTTCGTCGTGTTGGCCCTGCCGGTGATGAACATGAGCAATTTCGATCCCTTCGCGCCGCTCGGCTTTGCCGGCATCTCGGCGGCGGCGGCATCGATCTTTTTCGCCTATGTCGGCTTCGACGCGGTCTCGACCGCAGCCGAGGAAACCAAGAACCCTCAGCGCAACATGCCGATCGGCCTGATCGGCTCGCTCGCCATCTGCACCATCTTCTACATGCTGGTCGCGGCCGGTGTGATCGGTGGCGTTGGTGCGCAGCCGCTGATGGATGCCGCCGGCCAGGGCCTGCCGACGGGCTCGACCCAGCTCGCCGCCGCCTGCTCGGCGATCGGCGATGCCAGAGTGGTTTGCTCGAAGGAAGCACTGGCCTGGACCCTGCGGGAGATCGGCTACAAGGAGATCGGCAACCTGCTCGGACTCGCCGCCGGCCTGGCACTGCCCTCGGTCATCCTGATGATGATGTTCGGCCAGACCCGCATCTTCTTCGTCATGAGCCGCGATGGTCTGATGCCCGAGATCTTCTCGCGCGTACATCCGCGCTTCAAGACCCCGCACGTCGTGACGATCATGACCGGTATCTTCGTGGCGTTCTTCGCCGCGCTGTTCCCGGTGGGCGCGCTGGCGGACATCTCCAACTCGGGCACGCTGTTCGCCTTCGCCGCCGTCTCGATCGCGGTGCTGGTGCTGCGCCGGACCGATCCGGACCGGAAGCGTCCGTTCCGCACCCCGGCGGTGATGATCGTCGCGCCGATCGCGACGCTGGGTTGTCTCTATCTGTTCTTCAGCCTGTCGATCTACACCATCTCGCTGTTCTTCGGCTGGGCGGCGATCGGGCTGGTGGTCTATTTCCTCTATGGCTACCGCAAGAGCCATCTCGGCCAGGGTCTCGTCGAAACGCATGAGACCGACGCAGATGCGCCGCCGCTGCCGGTGCCGCCGATCGAGTAAGGCTCGACGGAACTAAGGCTCTCCGGAGCAACGATCGGGCCTGGCGAAAGCCGGGCCCTTTCTTTTGGTCAGGACGCGGCGAGCCGGGTTTCGATGAGCGCGGCGAGATCCTCGCCCTCGGGCAGGCGCGGGCCCGTCTCGGCGATGATCCGCCCGGCCGCGATCGATCCCATCCGGAGCACGGTCGCCAGGTCGCGGCCCTGCGCGAGCCCGGCCAGCACCCCGGCGGCGAACAGGTCGCCGGCCCCGGTCGTATCGACGATCGCGCCGAATGGCTCGGCCGGGACCGAGACGCGCTCTCCGCCTTCGATCGCGGTGGCTCCCTCGGCCCCGCGCGTCGCGATCAGCAGCGGCACGCGCGCCGCCGCCCAGGCGACCCCGGCCTCGAAATCGGCCCGACCGCTGAGTTCGGCCAGTTCGCCTTCATTGGCGAAGAGGATGTCGATCGACCCCGCCTCGATCAGTGCGACGAAATCGTCGTGATGCTGCTGGACGCAGAATTCGGACGAAAGGGTGAAGGCGGTGCGTCGGCCCCGCGCGCGGGCGACGTCCAGCGCGGCCCGCAGCGCGGCGCGCGGCTCGTCGGTGCGCCACATATAGCCCTCGACGTAGAGGATCGCCGCGTCGCCTGCGATCGCGCTGTCGAAGGCGGCGGCGGGCAGATATTCGGAGGCGCCGATCGCGGTGTTCATCGTCCGGTGCCCGTCGGGGCTGACAATGATCAGGCAGCGGCCGGTGGGCGTTTCGATCGGCGGCAGCGGGAAGGCGATGCCGCTGGCGGTCATGTCGTCGGCGAACAGCCGGCCCATCGGGTCGCTGCCGACCTGCCCGACAAAGGCGAGCCGCAGGCCGAGCCGCGCGAGCGCGGCCATCGTATTGGCCGCCGATCCGCCGCACATTTCCTCGCAGGCTCCCATCGCCGCGTGGAGCGCGACGGCCTGGTCGGGCGCGATCGGCTGCATCAGCCCGCGCTTCAGCCCGTGCGCCGCGACGAAATCGTCATCCTTGTGACATAGCACGTCGACGAGCGCGTTTCCGATCGCGACGACATCATAGCGGGGGGGAATCATCGGCTCCCCCTACCGAAGCCGATCGTCCGCGCCAAGCGGTCCGCCGCCCGATGCTTGCGCCGGGGACGATATGATGCTGTGCCGGGCGGCATGAAGACGCTTCGCTCCGCCCGCTTCCTGTCGCTTGCGCCCATCGCCCTGCTCGCCGCCTGCGGTCCGGGGGGCAATGTCCCCGTCCGCTCGACGCCGCCGCCGCCCATGCGGGCCGAGGCGGGGCTCGACCGGGTTCTCGGCCGCGACGCCCGGGCGCTGGTCAGCCTGTTCGGCACCCCCAACCAAGACGTGCGCGAGGAGCCTGCGCGCAAGCTGCAATATGCCAGCCGCGTCTGCGTGCTCGACGCCTATCTCTATCCGCCGTCGCCGGGCCGTGAACCGGTCGTCACCCATGTCGATGCGCGCCTGCCCACCGGTGAGGACATCGACCGCGCCTCCTGCATCGCTGCGCTCGTCCGGCGAAAAGAGGCGCGGTAAAACTCGCTTCCTCCCCCTGCCGGGAAGGGATCGAACGAAGCTAATCGCGTCCCTCGGGTGCCCCCAGCGGGAAATAATGGCGAAAGGGCCGTGCCTCGTCGAGCGCGCGCGCGTAGCTCGGCCGGGCGAGTAGTCGTGCGCGGTAGGCGTGGAGCGCTGCAAAGCGTTCCGGGATCGCATAGGTCCAGTCGGCATAGAGCAGGGCGGGCGCCGCGGCGCAGTCGGCCAGGCTGAACTCCCCCGCAACCCAGGTGCGGCCGGCCATCCGCTCGTCGAGCAGCGCATAGGCGGTGTCGAACGCGGTGCGCCAGCGGTCGCCGCCGCCGTCATGCTCGCGCCCGATCGCGATATAGACCAGCCGCTGCTGCGGATAGTTGACGTAATTGTCGAAGAAGCGGTCCCACAGCCGCACCTCGGCCGCGGCCATCGGATCGGCGGGGATCAGGCGCGGCGTCGCCGGAAAGCGCGCCTCGGCATATTCGAGGATGCCGGTCGCATCGAACACCAGCCGGCCGTCGTCGACGGCAGCGGGGAATTTGGCGACCGGCCACAGCGCGGCGAACTCGCCCGCGACCGGCTCGCTGCCGTCGAGCATCTTCTCCTCGAAGGCGATGCCTTTCTCGTACAGTCCGGCCTTCGCCTTCTGGCAGTAGGAGGAGAAGGGGTGCGAATAGAGCTGGATCGTCATGGTCGTCCCTCGCGGCTTATGGTCACATGGCGGGCTGCCTCGCCCACTTCATCCGAGGTCAGCGCGTAGCCCAGGGTGGGCAGGTCGAGCCCCGCGAACAGCGCCTCGCCCCGGCCGAGCAGCACAGGCGCAACCGCGAGGTGAAGCTCGTCGATCAGCCCTGCCGCCAGATATTGCCGTACGACCGAGACGCCCCCGGCGATCTTTATGTCGAGATCGCCGGCCGCCGCCCTTGCCTGCTCGAGTGCCGCTTCGATCCCTTGGGTGACGAAATGGAAAATGGTGCCGCCCTCCATCACGATCGGATCGCGCGGATGATGGGTCAGAATGAAGGTGGGCGCATGATAAGGCGGATTGTCGCCCCACCAGCCCTTCCATGCATCGTCGCCCCAGGGGCCGCGCGCCGGCCCGAACATGTTGCGGCCGAGGATGAATGCGCCGAAGCCTTCCATCGCGCGGCGGGCATAGCCCTCGTCGATGCTGTCGGCATCGCCGCCGTCTTGTCCGATCATCGTCTGAAAGCTGCGCGTGCCGAAGACCCATTGATGGACCTCGCTACCGCGCCGACCCAGCGGATTGTCGAGGCTCTGATCCGGACCTGCGCCATAGCCATCGAGCGATATGGAAAATCCCGCTGCACGAAGCTTGCCCATCACGGCCTCCTAACCGATGCCAATCTGCAACCAGTTGCGGATTAGCCAAACCGCCCCTAACTTGCAATCAGTTATGGTGACACTGAGATCCGGCTGCCCGATCAACCTCACGCTCGAAGTGCTCGGCGACCGCTGGAGCCTGATCGTCATCCGCGACATCATCTTCGGCAATCGTCGCCATTTTCGCGAGCTTCTCGGTCATTCCGAGGAAGGTATCGCTTCCAATATCCTTGCCGATCGACTCAAGCGCCTGACGGCGCAGGGCGTGCTCTCGCGAAGCGCCGATCCCAGCCACAAGCAGAAGGCGGTCTACAGCCTGACCGGAAAGGGCATCGAGCTGTTGCCGCTGCTCGTCCAGCTAGGCATCTGGGGCCGCCGCCACCTGCCTACCACGCCCCAGCTCGCGATCCGTCAGCAGGTCATGGAGGAAGGCGGTCCGCCGCTGATCGACGACTTCATGGCCGAGCTTCGCCATCTCCATCTGGGAGCGGCGCTGCCGGCGGGGCATCAACCGGTGTTGCCGCGTTTGCAGGCCGCTTTCGACGCAGCGGTGACCGATAATGCCTTCGCTTCGACGTGATCGAAAAAATGGTGGATTCGTCGCGCTTATGTTTCACGACGATGACGAGAGCTATGGCATGTCGATCGGAAGCCGCGTTAATCAGCAGTCGATATGACCGACCTCATCGCCTCCGTCGCCGATCGTCTGAAGGCCCGCGGCGCACAAAAGCTGCCCAGCGCCAGCGCCGATCTGTTCGTGATCCGCAACTTCCTGTCGGCGGAAACCTGCGCCGAGCTGATCGCGGTGATCGACCGCGACAACCGACCGTCGACGATCGCCGACGACCAGGGAATCGCGTCCTTTCGCACCAGCAAGACCTGCGATCTCGATCCCGCCAGCGCGCTGGCCCGGACGCTCGACGCCCACATCGCCGATTCGCTGGGCATCGATCCCCGGCTCGGGGAGCCGATCCAGGGCCAGAAATATGACGTTGGCGACGAATTCCGCGACCATACCGATTATTTCGAGCCCACCGGCTTCGATTATCTGACCCATTGCGGGGAGACCGGCCAGCGCTGCTGGACCGCGATGATCTACCTCAACGAACCCGGCGCCGGGGGCGCCACCCGCTTCCGCCGGCTCGACAAGATCGTTACGCCGGAGCGCGGAAAACTGGTGGTTTGGGCCAATCTGAACCGCGCCGGGAAACCCAATGACGCGACGCTGCACTGCGGCATGAAGGTTCGCAAGGGCACCAAGTACGTCATCACCAAATGGTATCGCGAGCGCCCCTGGCCGGAACGCGGCTGAACCGGCCCTGACTGTCTCTGAACTGTCATGCGGACGTAATCGAGCCGCCATTCAGCCTCTCTAGGAGCGGGCTTCGAAGGGTGTGGCCGAGAGTCGGCCACCCTCTGGTCCAGCAAGAGGGGCAACCATGAAGAATTTCCGCACGATTTTGATGCTCGGCTGTGCGCTCGCGGTCACCGCCTGCGGCGGCGCCGACGACGTCGCTTCGCCGGGTGAAGGCACGATCATTACGCCGACGCCCACGCCGACGCCCACCCCGACCCCGACGCCCACCCCGACCCCGGGCCAGGCCGCCGCGAGCTGCCCGACCGGCACGATCGACCGTGGCACCGTCACCACCGCTTTCCGCACCTGCGAGCTTTCGGGCCGCATCACGGCCGACTACACTCTGCAGAAGCTGCCGGGCGTGATCTACTCGCTCGCCGGTCCGGTCAATGTCGGCACCGACATCGGCGGCGACGGCGCATTGGCCGGTGGCCAGCGCGTCACCCTGACCGTCCAGCCGGGCGTCACCGTCTTCGCATCGTCGGGCAACGACTATCTCGTCGTCAACCGCGGCTCGCGCCTGAACGCCATCGGCACCGCATCGTCGCCGATCGTCTTCACCGCGCGTGACAATGTCGTCGGCGCGACCACCGACAGCAGCCAGGGCCTGTGGGGCGGCATCATCATGCTCGGCCGCGCACCGATCTCGGATTGCAACACCGCGGTCACCGGCGGCACCGCACAGTGCCAGCAGGTCATCGAAGGCACCACCAGCTCGCTTTACGGCGGCGACCAGGCGGCCGACAACAGCGGCACGCTGCAATATGTCCAGATCCGCTACTCGGGCTTCGCGATCGCACCGGGCAACGAGCTGCAGGGCCTGACCCTCGGCGGCGTCGGCAGCGGCACCACCCTCGACCACATCCAGGTCCACAACAGCTCGGACGACGGCATCGAAATCTTCGGTGGCCGCGCCAACCTGAAGTATCTGGTGATCACCGGTGCCGACGATGACGGCCTCGATACCGATCTCGGCTACAAGGGCTTCATCCAGTTCGTGATCGGCGTGCAGCGCGACGGTTCGAACGGCGACTCGATGATCGAAGCCGACTCGAACGGCAATGAGGATGCTCTGCCCCGCCAGAACACCCGCCTCGCCAACTTCACCTTCGTGCAGCGCTCGACCGTCCAGGGCGGCAATGTGATGCTGCTGCGCGGCGGCACCGACTACACGATGGTCAACGGCGTCGTCACCGGCACCGGTTCGTGCCTCGACATCGACGAGACCGGCACGACGACCACCCGCGCAGCGGACTCGGCGCTCGACGATGTCGGCCCGCCGAAGTTCAACTCGGTCGCGATGAAGTGTGCCACGGCATCGTATCGCGCGGACGGCAACGAAGCCGCCGTCCAGACGATCTTCACCTCCGGCTCGAACAACAACCCGAGCTACACCCCGTCGCTGACCGGCACCTTCATCAACGGCGCCAACGAAACCGCAGTGACGCCGTTCGATGCCAAGACGCTTGGCAGCTTCTTTGCCACCACCAGCTACATCGGCGCCGTCCGCGATGCGACCGATACCTGGTATGCAGGCTGGACCTGCAACTCCTCGACCGCGTCGTTCGGCAGCACCAGCGGATCGTGCACGGCCATCCAGAACTGACCGGCGCTTAGACGTTGATACGGGCGGCGGTCGCGTAAAGCGCTCGCCGCCCGTTCGCACATTCAGAACGGGGACCACCATGAAGAACCCAATCGCCTTCGGGCGTCTTCTCCTTATCACGACGGCGCTGATGTCGCCGGCAGCCCTGCTCGCGCAGACGGCCGCCGCGCCGGCGCCCGCCAGCCCGCCCGCCGCCCAGGTCCCGAACGAGGAACCGGAAGAGCAGGTCGAAATCTCCACGCTCGGCGCGTCCACCGGTCGCGACATCGTCGTCACCGGCCGCCGCCAGCAGAACATCGTCCGCGCGACCCCGCAGGTCGTCTCGGTCCTGTCCTCTGCCGACATCGCCCGCACCGGCGACGGCGACATCGCCGGCGCGCTCCAGCGCGTCACCGGCCTGTCGGTGGTCGGCAACGGCTTCGTCTATGTCCGCGGCCTTGGCGATCGCTACTCGCTGGCGCTGCTCAACGGTTCGCCGCTGCCCAGCCCCGAGCCGCTCAAGCGCGTCGTCCCGCTCGACCTGTTCCCGACCAGCATCCTCGCCTCGTCGCTCGTCCAGAAGAGCTACTCGGTCAATTATCCTGGCGAGTTCGGCGGCGGCGTGATCAACCTGACCACCAAGGCGATCCCGACCGAGGCCTTCCTGTCGGTCGGCGGCTCGATCGCCGGCGACAGTGTCACCACCGGCAATCTCGGCTACACCTATTACGGTTCCGACTATGACTGGATGGGCTTCGACGACGGCACCCGCGACATTCCGGCCGGTCTGAAGACCGCGATCAAGAATTCGGGCACCACCCCGATCGTTCAGGGCGCCAACTACAGCGCGGCCGACCTGCAGGGTTTCGCCGCCAGCCTGAGCAATGCCGATACCGCGCTGCTCCAGCGCAACCGCAACATTCCGGCGAATTTCTCGGCGGATCTGACCGGCGGCACCTCGATCGAGACCGACAGCGGCCGGGTCGGCTTCCTTGCCGCCTTCGGCTACAGCAACAACTGGCGCACCCGCGACGTCCTGCAGCAGGCCTCGATCGATCCCGGCCTCGCCGGAATTCCGCAGAGTCAGTTCCAGACGGTCATCACCGACAATCGCGTCACGGTGAACGGCCTGCTGGGCCTCGGCGCCGAAGTGGGCGATCACAAGTTCCGCTGGACCAACCTGTTCATCCGCGACACCGTCAAGCAGGGTCGCCTGTCGGCCGGCTACAACCGCAGCGTCGAGGATCAGGACCCGGCGCTGCCGCCGTCGCTGCTCAAGCAGAACACCTACTGGTTCGAACGCCAGCTGATCGACACCCAGGGCGTCGCCGAACTGCGCTTCGACCAGTTCAGCATCGACCTGCGCGGCACCTATGCCAACTCGCAGCGCGAAAGCCCGTATGAGCGCAGCTTCAGCTATGCCTATAACCCCGCCGTCGGCGACTATACCAACAACCTCGCATCGGGTGGCCAGTCGGCGGATATCGCCTTCAGCGACCTCAACGAGGACGTCTATGCGGGCAGCGCCGACTTCGGCTACAAGCTGGACGGCGCGCTCAAGGGCACGCTCACCGCTGGATATGCCTACAACAAGACCAAGCGGACGTCCGAGCGCTACCAGTTCCAGTTCTTCCGTCCGACGGGCGCGCTGGGCCAGGCGGTGGCGCAGGAGCGGCCGGACTATCTGCTCTCCGACTATAATGTCTACACCTACAACATCCAGCTGCGCGACGTGTCGGGCGCCGATGGTTCGCGTGCCTATGACGCCGGGCTCGAGATCAACGCGGGTTACGGTCAGGCGGAGATCGAGCTCGACAACGGCCTGCGTATTCAGGGCGGCGTTCGCTACGAAACCGCCAAGCAGACCGTCACCCCGGATTCGGGCGCGTCGACCAACCTGTCGAAGAGCTACTTCCTGCCGGCCCTGACGCTGACCTACAATCTCCAGGACGAGATGCAGTTCCGCGTCGCAGCGTCGAAGACCGTCGCCCGCCCGCAGTTCCGCGAGCTGGCCCGCCAGGTCTATCAGGACTTCGACAGCGATCGTCAGTTTACGGGCAATCCGTTCCTGATCGACTCGCAGCTGTACAATGGCGAAGCCCGGTTCGAATGGTATTTCGACCGCAACCAGCGCGTCTCGCTGGCCGGCTTCTACAAGAAGATCAAGAATCCGATCGAGGCGGCGGCGTTCTTCGCCGGCGGCGGCGTGCTCCGCACCGGTTTCGCCAATGCACCGGAAGCGCAGCTTTACGGCGTCGAAGTCGACGTCGAGAAGCACTTCGCGCTCGACACCCTCGGCGGCGACTTCTTCTCCACCAAGCGCCTCGTCGTGATTGCCAACTACACCTGGACTCAGTCCAAGCTGAAGGTCGACAAGTCGACCGTGATCGGCCCGGATCTGTCACCGGTCGCCGCCGACGCGCTGTTCCGCGACGGTGCGCCGCTGACCGGCCAGTCGGATCACATCGCCAACCTGCAGCTCAGCTTCGAGGATACCGAGACGCTGTCGCAGATCACGATGCTGCTCAACTACGCCAGCGAGCGGGTGACCAACCGCGGCCCGATCCAGGGCACGCTGAGCCAGCCCGACATCAAGGAAAAGCCGGGCTTCCGGCTCGACCTGGTCGGCCGCCAGGGCTTCAAGCTGCTGGGCACCGACATGGAGCTGAAGATCGAGGCCCGCAACCTGACCGGAACGCCGTACAAGGAGTTCCAGGAAGCCGGCTCGAACATCATCTACCTGAACAAGTACAAGGTCGGCCGCAGCTTCTCGCTGGGGCTTACCGCCAACTTCTGATCGGCACGCTTCGATCGGTTATCGACGGAGAAGGGGCGCGGACCGCAGGGTTCAGCGCCCCTTCTTTCATGACCGGAACCCGTCAGTCGCGTGGGGCGGGAACCATCTCGCGGAACTGACGCCCGCCGAAGATATGGACATGGAGGTGGGGCACCTCCTGATGGCCGTGCCGGCCGATATTGGCGAGCAGGCGGTAGCCGGGCGCGGGCAGGCCGGCCTCGCGCGCGACATGGCCGACCGCGCGGACGAAGCCGGCGATCTCGGCATCGCTCGCCGTCGCCGAGAAGTCGTCCCAGGAAACGTAACGCCCCTTGGGAATCACCAGCAGGTGGACCGGCGCCTGCGGTTGGATGTCATGGAAGGCGAGTGCCCAATCGTCTTCATAGACCTTTTTCGACGGCAGCTCGCCGCGCAGGATGCGCGCGAAGATGTTGCTGTCGTCATAGGGCTGGGTCGCGTCGATCGGCATCGGTCACTCCTCTGGATGGCGTCATGCTCGCCCGCATCGACGGGCGGTCAGGCAGATGTCCGTGCGGCTTTCTCGGCCAGTCCGGAGGTCCCTTCGCGGCGGTCGAGTTCGGCCAGCACGTCGGCCAGCGGCACGCCCGCCTGGCCCAGCAGCACCATCAGATGGAAGAGGAGGTCGGCGGCCTCGCCGGTGACGCCCTTGGCATCGCCCGCCATGGCCGCGATGACCGTCTCGACGGCTTCCTCACCCAGCTTCTGGGCGATCTTGGGCATGCCCTTCGCGAACAGCGAAGCGACATAGGAGGTCGACGGATCGGCGGCGCGTCGCGTCGCGATGGTCGATTCGAGCTGTTCGAGGGTGCCGGTCATGGCGTCGCTTCAAGCGCGCCGGCGCGCGAAGGTCAATCGCCGAAACGACGAACCCCGCCCGTCCATGACCGACCGGAGACGGTGAAGGGCGGGCGGGGGCCGAAATACGCAGAGCAACGCTACAGGGGAAAAAACAAACTCGAACGCCAGCTACTCAGACGATACGCACCTACGGCTCACGCCGCCTGCGGCTCGCGAAGCGACCGACAAGCACGCCGCCGACCGCAACGAGGAACAGAACCAGCGCACTCGGCTGGGGCACCCGCTCCAGCCACGCCGTCACAGCATCGAGCTGTGCCCAGGCGGGGGTGGCGATCACGATGGCGGCGGTCAACGCAACAACCCCCCGGAATGCGGAACTCACCATCGGATCAATCCTCCCCCGCCTCCGCCCCCAGAGGCGAGAAGAAAAGCGGGTTCACAAAAGATTAAAGCGAGAATCGTGCCAGTTTCGCGAAAGGCTTGTTCCATCAGCTTTTCAGCATGTTGGCGATCGAGGCGGGCCCCGGGCGATGTAAAGAAACCCGACAAGCGCGGTGGCCGCCCGAGCGCCGCCCCACCGGGCATGGGCATAAAAAAAGGGCCGGGATTTCTCCCAGCCCCTTCTTCAATATGTCGGTCAGGCGATCAGGCGCCGGCGACGTCCGTGACGTCGATCTTGACGCCCGGGCCCATCGTCGAGCTGACAGCGACCTTCTGGAGGTACTTGCCCTTGGCGCCGGTCGGCTTTGCCTTGACGATCGCATCGACGAACGCGTCGAAGTTGGCGCGCAGGTCTTCCGCCGGGAAGCTGGCTTTGCCGATACCCGAGTGGATGATGCCGGCCTTTTCGACGCGGAACTCGACCTGGCCGCCCTTGGCCGCCTTGACGGCTTCGGCGACGTTCATCGTCACGGTGCCGAGCTTCGGGTTCGGCATCAGGCCCTTCGGACCCAGGATCTTACCCAGGCGACCGACGAGGCCCATCATGTCCGGGGTCGCGATGCAGCGGTCGAAATCGACCGTGCCGCCCTGGATCGTCTCGAGCAGGTCTTCCGCACCGACGACTTCGGCGCCGGCGGCCGTGGCTTCATCGGCCTTGGCGCCGCGGGCGAACACGCCGACGCGGACGTCCTTGCCGGTGCCCTTGGGCAGGGTGACGACGCCGCGGACCATCTGGTCGGCGTGGCGCGGATCGACGCCGAGGTTCAGCGCGACTTCGATGGTCTCGTCGAACTTCGAGGTTGCGTTGGTCTTGGCGAGACCGATCGCTTCGTCGATGCCGTACAGCTTCTCGACGTTGACCGAGGGAGCCTGGTTCTTCTGCTTCTTGCTCAGCTTGGCCATCTTATCAGCCCTCCACCACTTCGAGGCCCATTGCGCGGGCGCTGCCTTCGATGATGCGGGTCGCCGCCTCGATATCGTTGGCGTTGAGATCCTTCATCTTCACTTCCGCAATCTGCGAAAGCTGCGACCGCTTGATCGTGCCGGCGCTCGCCTTGCCCGGCTCCTTGGAGCCCGACTTCAGGTTGATCGCCTTCTTGATCAGGTAGGTCGCCGGCGGGGTCTTGGTGATGAAGCTGAACGAACGGTCGGCATAGACGGTGATGATCGTGGGAAGCGGCGTGCCGACTTCCTGGTCACCGGTCTGCGCGTTGAACGTCTTGCAGAAGTCCATGATGTTGACGCCACGCTGGCCGAGCGCGGGGCCGATCGGCGGCGACGGATTCGCCTTTCCAGCGGGCACCTGGAGCTTGATATAGCCCGTAATCTTCTTTGCCATCTTTCACTCTCTTTCAAGTTTAGCGGTCCATGCGGCGTTCCCGAAGGTCGGCCTCCCGCAATGTCCGGCACCTGCAAGGCGCCAATTCCGGCTTCGGCCGGAACGTCGAATTCGTCATACCAGCGACGGCCGGCATCTCGGGAGGGCCGCGCAATCTTGCGCCTGTCCCCGTCTCACGAGATCCCAGCCTGCGCTGGGATGACGACGTTTATTACTTGGCGCGCTCGACCTGTTCGAACTCGAGCTCGACCGGGGTCGCGCGACCGAAGATCGACACCGACACCTTGACCCGGCTGCGGTCGAAGTCGAGTTCCTCGACGACGCCGTTGAAGCTGGCGAACGGACCGTCCAGCACCTTGACCTGGTCGCCGATCTCGTAATCGACCTTGAGCCTGGTCTTCGGCGCGGCGGCGGCGGCTTCCTCCTTGGTGTTGAGGATGCGCGCGGCTTCGGCTTCGCTGATCGCCTGCGGCTTGCCCATCGAACCGAGGAAGCCCGTCACCTTCGGCGTATTCTTCACCAGGTGATAGACATCGTCGTTCAGGCTGAGCTTCGCCAGCACATAGCCGGGGAAGAACTTGCGATCCGACGTGATCTTCTTGCCACGGCGAACTTCCGTCACCTTCTCGGTGGGAACCTCGACCGCCTCGACGAGCGTTTCAAGGCCCAGGCGCGCGGCATCGGCCAGGATCTGTTCCCGAACCTTGTTCTCGAAGCCCGAATAGGCGTGAATGATGTACCAGCGCGCCATGAACGCCAAACTCTCCGTGTTTTAGCCCAGGAGGGACAGCAGGAACTTCACGATCGCCGCGAACATCTGGTCGATCCCGAAAAAGAACACCCCCAGCAACAAGGTCATGATGCCGACCATGATGGTGGTCGTAATCGTTTCCTTGCGGCTCGGCCAGACGACCTTCGCCGTCTCTGCCTTTACCTGCCGGATGAACTCGCCCGGTGAAGTCTTCGCCACAGCCCTTAGCCTATTCCTGCCCAGGCCGGTCAGCCAGGGATCACTTAAACGACGACACGAGGCCATAGTCCGCTTTTCAGCCTTTCGGCCGGCGGACCTGACCTCGTCTCGTTTCTCGATCCCGTTGGCCTACCGACCATCGTTAGATGGCAGGAGTGGAGGGACTCGAACCCACGGCCCTCGGTTTTGGAGACCGATGCTCTACCAACTGAGCTACACTCCTACGGGACCGAGACGCGGGCACATAGCCGTGGGTGCGAACAAGCGCAAGGGCTAGGTGATTTCGGCTCCGGTCGTCGGCCCGGACAATGGAAGCCGCTGTTTTACTTCACGAAGACCATGCCGGCCTTGTCGACCTCCCAATAGGCGCCGCCTGCGCCATTGGTGCGGAACGTGATCGGGATGCTGAGGCGGTGGCCGCAGGGCTCGAAGGTCCACAGCTCGTTCCACGATCCCTTGAGCCGGATGCCATATTGGCTCGGTCCGAAATCGGGGCTGGTGCCGGTGACGCGCACCGCGGTCGCGGTCAGGTCCTTCGGCGCGCATCTCGGGTCGGCGGTGCGCAGCAGCTGCATGGCCGATCCGACAGTGATGCGCAGCGCTTCGCGGGCCAGCGTCGGCCAGGTGAGGCTCTCGCCCTGGCCGGCGAAGATCGCCTGGAGGCTCCGGCCATCGGCGGCGCGCAGCAGCAGCACGCGGATCGGATCGCCGGGCGGGCAGTCGTCGAGCTTGACCGCGGTGATCCAGCCATTCTCGATCTGGCCGGCGGCGATCATCCCGGTGACCATCCCGTCGAGGGTCATCGGCTCGAGCTTGCCGATGCTGATCTTCTTGGGCTGGCAGCGCCCGCGCATCTTGGCGTCGACCATGATCGCGTTGCCGACCGCGCGCGCCAGCGGTTCGCCGTCGGGCAACGGCTTGCGGTTGATCTCTTCGATGTCGCGGCGGAACTGGTCGGGGCTGCCGAGCGGGTCGAGCGGTGCGGCCTGGGCCGCCGCGGCCGCCAGCAGCGCGCAGATCGGCAGGACGGATCGAAAGATGCGCATCGTCCCGACAGTCCCCTTATCGCCGGCCCGGCGGACCGGACGGCACCGTTTGCGCGAGGACGATCCCACCGCGCGCCTTATGCGGCGATATTATAGCCCTGGATCTCGCCGGACAGATACAGGTTGCGCGCCTTGGCGCGGCTCAGCTTGCCCGAACTGGTCTTGGGCAGGGTGCGCGGCGGGACGAGTTCGACGACGCAGTGCATGCCGGTGATCGAGCGGACCTTCTCGCGAATCTGGTCGCGCAGGCGGGTGCGCTCCCCGGGGTCGGACGTGCGGCACTGGACCAGAACGGCGGGGGTTTCCTCACCGCCTGGGGTCGTGATCGCGAAGGCGGCGATGTCGCCGGCCTTGAACCCGGGCAGCTGCTCGACCGCCCATTCGATGTCCTGCGGCCAGTGATTCTTGCCGTTGATGATGATCATGTCCTTGGCGCGGCCGA
>JAZKDN010000026.1:0-46820 GCA_040387595.1 Pseudomonadota bacterium | reverse complement strand
ACCGGCCGTTCGGACTTCCCGAACCAGGTCAACAATGTGCTGGGCTTCCCCTTCATCTTCCGCGGCGCGCTCGACGTGCGCGCGACCGGCATCAACCAGGAGATGAAGATCGCCGCTGCCCGCGCGCTGGCCGAACTGGCGCGCGAGCAGGTGCCCGAGGAAGTCGCCGCCGCTTATGGCGGCGAAGCCCCGCGCTTCGGCCGCGACTATATCATCCCGGCGCCGTTCGATCCGCGCCTGATGGAAGTCGTGCCGGTCGCCGTCGCCAAGGCGGCGATGGAAACCGGCGTCGCCCGGATGCCCATCCTCGACCTCGAGGTCTACAAGAACAGCCTCAAGGCGCGGCTCAACCCGACCACCTCGGTCCTCACCCTCGCCTCCGACATCGCGCGCGCGCATCCCAAGCGGGTCGTGTTCGCCGAAGCCGAAGAGGAAGTGGTGCTGCGCGCCGCGATCCAGTTCAAGAATCTCGGCTACGGCACCCCGGTGCTCGTCGGCCGCGACAACGTCCCCGACAAGCTGCGAGAGCTGGGCGTCGACGATCCCGAGACCTACGAGCTGCACAACAGCCGCAACTCGCCGCTGATCGAGCGCATGGTCGATTATCTCTACGACCGGCTGAAGCGTCGCGGCACCCTGCGCCGCGAAGTGCAGGCGATGGTCAACCAGGATCGCAACATCTTCGGTGCGCTGCTGCTGGCGCTGGGCGAGGCCGATGCGATGGTGACGGGCACGACCCGCACCTATAGCGGCACCTTCCGCCAGATCCGCCGCGTGCTCGATCCGATCGCCGGCAAGAAGCCGCTCGGCATCCACCTGTTCGTCGGGCAAAGCCACACCGCCTTCATCGCCGACACCACGGTCACCGAGCGCCCCTCGGCGATCGAACTGGCCGACATCGCCGAGGCGACCGCCGCGGTCGCGCGCCGCATGGGCCATGAGCCCCGCGTCGCCTTCCTGAGCTATTCGACCTTCGGCAACCCGTCGGGCAACTGGCTGGAAACGGTCCGCGGCGCGGTGAGCGAGCTCGACGCACGCAAGGTGAGCTTCGAATATGAGGGCGAAATGGCGCCCGACGCGGCGCTCAACCCGTCGATCATGAAGCTCTATCCTTTCAACCGTCTGTCGGCGCCGGCCAATGTGCTGGTGATGCCCGGCCTGCAGTCGGCCAATATCTCGGCCAAGCTGCTGCGCGAACTCGGCCGTGGATCGATGATCGGGCCGATGCTGGTCGGCATGGAAAAGCCCGTCCAGATCGCGACCATGTCGTCGAACGCGGCGGAGATCATGACCCTCGCTGTGCTGGCAGCGGCCGGCATCGCCCACTGATCCGTTCGGTCCCCTCTCTTTCGAGGGAGGGGACCTGGCATCCTCCCCGTCATGCCAGCGCAGGCTGGAAAGCGCCTTCCTCCACCGTCATTCCCGCGAAAGCGGGAATCCATGGACGGCGGCGCATCTGATTTAAGAATGTCCCGTATCCGTGGATTCCCGCTTTCGCGGGAATGACGAACGGGTTGGGCGGTCGGCCCTACTCCGGCGTCTTCACCATCGAGTCCTTCATAGACAGCACCAGCGCCGCGACGCTCTGCGGCTGGGCCGGCAAGCGGAAATAAGCCGAGGGGAAGGCCGCCTTGCCGGCGAGGTTCAGCCGGAAGCGGCCGGCGACGTCGATAGGGGTGCCCAGCGCGAAGATCGTCCGGGTTTGGCCGATCAGCTCGGCCGCCATCGATCCGATCAGCGGCGCCGACGGCACGATCGCGGCGTTCATGAACTGCTCCAGCGCGGCGCCCACCGGCTTGAGGTCAGCATCCTGGCTGATCAGATAGTCGGTCGCCTTTTCCGGCTGGGTGCTGTCGAGGCCGATCACATGATAGACTCGCCCGGTGCGCCCGCCCGCGTCGCCCGGCTCGCCGGGCTCGATCGTCAGCGCGACCTTCGGTCGCGCATCGGCGGGGGTATCGAACAGGCCCTTGAAGATCGGCGGCATCACCCGATCGATCGCGGTCGCGACATCCTTCAGCCGCGCCACGGTCGGCTTCCCGCCCTCGACGTCGACGATGTAGAACTCGCCGCCGATCAGCAGGCCGTAATCCTCACCGCCGACCTCGGAAATGCGCGCGTCGCCATTGTCATGGACATCGATCTGCAGCTGTTTCGCCTGACGCACGTCGATGTAGATCGCGCGCAAGCCCGCCTGCGCCGCCCCCGATGCGAGCAGCAGTGCCGCCCCGGCGATCATCAGTCCCAAAGTCCGGCGCATATGAAGTTCCTACCCTGCTGGCCGTTCGTCCCGAGCGAAGTCGAGGGACGCGTCCGGGCGAGAACGCGCGCAGACGTGTCTCGACTTCGCTCGACACGAACGGACGTTGGACGCATCTAGGCATCCCCACGGCTTCCCCTCAACCGCAAAATCGCCAATGAGGGGCCATGACCGTCGCCCGCCTGATGCTGACCGACTTCCGTAGCTATGCGTCGGCGACGATCGCGGCAGGGCCGGGCTTCGTCGTGCTGACCGGCGAGAATGGCGCGGGCAAGACCAATATCCTCGAAGCGGTGTCGATGCTGGGGCCGGGACGCGGGCTGCGCGGCGCCTCGCTCGCGGAGATGGCGCGCGAAGGCGGTGCGGGCGGCTTCGCGGTCGCGGCCGACCTCGGCGCCGATGGTCAGGACGGCGTCCGGCTCGGCACCGGCACCGCCGCCGCAGCGCCCGAACGGCGGCAGGTGCGGATCAACGGCGCCGCCGCCTCGGCCACGTCGCTCGGCGAATGGCTGTCGCTGCTGTGGCTGACCCCGGCGATGGACCGGCTGTTCACCGAGGGGGCCGAGGGCCGCCGCCGCTTCCTGGACCGGCTCGTCCTCGCGGTCGAGCCCGGCCACGCCCATCATGTCAGCCGCTACGACGCGGCGATGCGCGCGCGCAACAAGCTGCTGGGGCAGGACGGACCGCCCGACACCGCCTGGCTCGACGCGCTCGAGGCGCAGCTCGGCGAGCATGGCCAGGCCATCGCCGAGGCGCGCGCCCACACCGTCACGGCGCTGGGCTGGCGGATCGCCGCCGAGCCCGACGCGCCGTTCGCCCGCGCCGCGCTGGCGATCGAGGGCTGGCGACCGGGCGGACAGCCGCTCGCCGTCGAGCTGCGCCAGGGCCGCGCGCGCGACACGGCCGCCGGCCGCACCCTCGCCGGCCCGCACCGTCAGGATCTGGCCGTCAGCCATGTCGCCAAGGGCCAGCCCGCCGCGCGCGCCTCGACCGGCGAGCAGAAGGCGCTGCTGCTCGGAATCGTCCTCGCCCATGCCGACCTCGTCGCCGAACGGCGCGGACGGCGGCCGCTGCTGCTGATGGACGAGGTCGCCGCCCATCTCGACCCGGTCCGCCGCGCCGCGCTGTTCGAGCGGCTCGGCCAGAGCGGCGGCCAGATCTGGCTGACCGGCACCGAACGCACGCTGTTCGACGGGATCGGCGACGCGACCTGGCTGTCGGTCAGCGGCGGGGTGGTAGCGCCGGGCTGAAGGTCGCGATGTCGTGTCGGGCGACATCCGAACCCGCCGTCGCCCCGGCGGAGGCCGGGGCCGCCACAGGCTCCAGCTGCGACCGCGCCGATGGAGATCGAGTCGGCCACGGCTTGCGCTGCAGCGACGCGAACCGGAGCCGCTTTCTTTTGGCTTTTGTGACGGTCGTCGCTATATACTCGATATGACGAGCGAAACCGAAAACACCCCCAACACCAACAGCTATGGCGCCGATTCGATCAAGGTCCTCAAGGGCCTCGATGCGGTGCGCAAGCGCCCCGGCATGTATATCGGCGACACCGATGACGGATCGGGCCTCCACCACATGGTGTTCGAGGTGTCGGACAATGCGATCGACGAGGCGCTGGCCGGGCATTGCGACCGTATCCTCATCGCGCTGAACCCCGACGGATCGGTTTCGGTCGAGGACAATGGCCGCGGCATTCCGACCGGCATCCATACCGAGGAGGGCGTTTCCGCCGCCGAGGTGATCATGACGCAGCTCCATGCGGGCGGTAAGTTCGACAACACCAACGACGCAAATGCGTACAAGGTGTCGGGCGGCCTGCACGGCGTCGGCGTGTCGGTGGTCAACGCGCTGTCGGACGTTCTCGATCTCACCATCTGGCGCGATGGCGAGGAGCATTACATGCGGTTCCAGCGCGGCGACGCCGTGGCGCCGCTCAAGGTGGTCGGGCCCTCCAACGGCAAGAAGGGCACCAAGGTCACCTTCCTGCCCTCGCCCGACACGTTCAAGATCATCGAGTTCGATTTCGAGAAGCTCGAGCATCGCTACCGCGAGCTGGCCTTCCTCAATTCGGGCGTGCGCCTGTTCCTGGCCGACGAGCGCCATGCCGAGCGCAAGGAGGTCGAGCTGTTCTACGAGGGCGGAATCGCCGCCTTCGTGAAGTATCTCGACCGCACCAAGGTTCCGCTGATGCCCGAGCCGGTGGCGATCACGGGCCAGCGCGACGATGTCGGCATCGACGTCGCGCTCGAATGGAACGACAGCTATTATGAGCAGGTCCTCTGCTTCACCAACAACATCCCGCAGCGCGACGGCGGCACCCATCTCGCCGCGTTCCGTGCGGCGCTAACCCGCACCCTCAACAACTATGCCGAGAAATCGGGCGCGTTGAAGAAGGAGAAGGTCAGCCTGACCGGCGACGACATGCGCGAGGGCCTGACGGCGATCGTCTCGGTCAAGCTGCCCGATCCGAAATTCTCGTCGCAGACCAAGGACAAGCTCGTCTCGTCCGAAGTCCGCCAGCCGCTCGAAAGCCTTATGGCCGACAAGCTGGCCGAGTGGCTCGAGGAAAATCCCGGCCACGCCCGCTCGATCGTCCAGAAGGTGATCGACGCCGCCGCCGCCCGCGAAGCCGCCAAGCGCGCCCGCGAGCTGACCCGGCGCAAGGGCGTGATGGACATCGCCTCGCTGCCCGGCAAGCTGGCCGACTGCCAGGAGCGCGACCCCAGCAAGTGCGAGCTCTACCTGGTCGAGGGTGACTCGGCCGGCGGATCCGCCAAGCAGGGCCGCGACCGCGTCTATCAGGCGATCCTGCCGCTCAAGGGCAAGATCCTCAACGTCGAGCGCGCCCGCTTCGACCGGATGCTGTCGTCGAAGGAGGTCGGCACGCTGATCCAGGCGATGGGCACCGGCATCGGCCGCGACGACTTCAACCTCGACAAGCTGCGCTACCACAAGATCGTCATCATGACCGACGCAGACGTCGACGGCGCGCATATCCGAACCTTGCTGCTGACCTTCTTCTATCGGCACATGAAGCCGATCATCGAGGCCGGGCATCTCTATATCGCCCAGCCGCCGCTTTATAAGGTCGCGAAAGGCCGGTCCGAGGTCTATCTCAAGGACGACGCCGCGCTCGACGAATATCTCGTCACCGGCGGGATCGGCCTGATGATGCTCGAAACGCCGGGCGGCGCACGCTCGGGCGAGGATCTGCGCCAGCTGATCGAACATGCCCGGCGCATGCGCTCGCTGATGCGCTATGTGCCGAAGCGCTACGACGCCCGGATCATCGAGGTGCTGGCGCTGACCGGCGCGCTCGATCCCGTCGCCGAGGAGGCCGGCCATCGCGCCTCGGTCGCAAAGGTCGCGACCTGGATGGGCCGGATCGATCCCGAAGCGACGTGGAAGGGCGATATCGCCGAGGATGGCGGCTATCATCTCCAGCGCCTGTGGCGCGGGGTGACCGATCATCACATCATCGACGCCGCCTTCATCCGCTCGGCCGAGGCGCGCAAGCTGCACGCCCTGTCGGCCGAACAGGCCGAGAGCTATGGCGCCACCGCCCGCCTCGTCGCGCTGAAGAGCGCGGCTGTGGCGGTCGGCGAAGACGGCGAGGACGAACCCGTCGTCGCCGACACCCGCGGCACCGCGATCAACCAGCCGTCGGACCTGCTCGACGCGATCCTCGCGGCCGGCCGCAAGGGCATGTCGGTGCAGCGCTACAAGGGTCTGGGCGAGATGAACGCCGAGCAGCTGTGGGAAACCACGCTCGACCCGGCGAACCGCGCGATGCTGCAGGTCGAGGTCACCCAGGCCGATGTCGCCGACGAGATCTTCACCCGCCTGATGGGCGACGTGGTCGAACCGCGCCGCGAGTTCATCCAGGAGAACGCGCTGAACGTCGCCAATCTCGACGTCTGATCGCGGTTGTCATCGAGGAAAGCACGCGCTCGCATATCGTCACTCCAGCGAAGGCTGCAGTCGCGTGCGGTGAGCGAGCGCTGCTCTCCTGAGATTCTAGCCTTCGCTGGAATGACGCGGAGCCTCAGCCCGCCTTTGCGGGCTTCCACAGACGCCACACCATCAGCCCCAGCGCCGCGACGCCGAGCAGCAGCAGGCCCCACAGCAGCGCCTTGCGCGGACTGAACAGCCGGTCGTCGGCTTGCTCCAGCGTCAGCACCGGTGTCGCCGTTCCCGTGACCGTCGCCTGCGGCAGGCGATCTTCGGCGCCGGGGCGGTAGCCGGGGACCAGTTCGCCGATCGCGAGATAGCGGCTCTCGGCACGCGCCACGCCCGCTGCCAGCGTATAAGGCGGCTTGCCGTCGAACAGCACCGCCAGGCGCGCCGGTTCGAACAGCAGCGTCAGCCCGGGCGCAGCCGCGAAACCGGGCGTGCGGCGATCCGCCTCGATCCGATAAGCGCTATAGGCCGCACCCGTCAGCTCGATGGGGACGCCACCGCCACCGCGCAGGCTGCCCGATCCGATCGGAGTCCAGCCCTGCTCGGACGTGTTGCGCCCGAACAGGCGCACGGGCACCAGCATCTCGCCCGCCGCCGGCGCGATCGTCACTGCGGCGAGGACCACGGGACGGGGCAGGGCGAAGCGGATGTCGTGCGCGTCGATCCGCTGCGGCGGGCTGGTCGCGATGCCGGGCCGTTCATCGGCGCCGAGCCTGCGGGCGATACCGATCTCGGCGCTGCGCAGTATGACCGGCGCGAGCAGCCGTTGCGGGCTGGTCCAGGTCACCCGCAGATAGCGGTCCTTGAGATCGACATCGTCGAGCGGGATCGCTTCGGGGCCCAGCGCGCCGGCCTGGCCCGCTTCGCGCCGGTAGAGGATCTTGCCGCCGGCCGGGCTCCAGTTGGCGAGATCCTCGCTGACCTCGACCGCGAAGGTGACCGGCTGTTGCGGCGGTAGGACCGCGTCGAGGCGGATGCTGCGCGCCCGCGCGCCGATCGCGCGCGTGTCGAACAGCGCGCCGAGGGTGACAGCCTTGCTCCCAGAGGTGGGGCCGCGCACGACCGTGACGACCCTGTCGCCGTCGCGCTGTTCGATCCGCAATTCGGCATCGTCGGCGGTCAGCGCGCCCGCCGGGCCGACGATCGGGAAGGCATCGAGCCGGACGCTGTCGAGCGCCGCGCGGCCCGCCGCCGGACCGGTGATCGCCATCGACAGCGGCGTCCCCGCGCCGTCGAACACCCGGATATCGGCGCGATTGGGCGAGCGCAGCGCCGCCAGCGCCTCGGCCGGCACATCGATCCGCTGCACCGATCCGCCTGGTGCCGGGGTGACGGCCAGTCGCACGGCATAGGCGGCGGGATCGGCGGGGTTGCCCTGGTCCTGTATCGAACAGCCCGCGAGCAGCATGACCGCAGCGGACATGACCATCGCCGATCGGATCATGGCAGGACCTCCTTCGTCTCGCCTTTGGCATCGTCGCCACGCGGTGGCAGCGGCGCGAAATAGCCGACCACCAGCATCAACGCACCGACGACGATGAAGGTCACGATCCGCGCCCCGCCGCTGGCCTGCGACAGATCGACGAAGAACAGCTTGAGGACGACGAAGACGAGCAGCGACGCCCCCGCGACCCAGACGCCGCGCTGTGCGCGCCGATGCGCGAACAGCATCAGGCCAAGCGAGAGCACGGTCCACAAGATGGTCAGCCCCGCCTGCACCACGGCGGAGTCGAGCAGTGCGTCGCTGTCCCAAGCCACGCCGAGATAATGGTGGGCGAAGCGCAGCCACATCATGTTGACGTCGATGAAGCCGAGCCCGGCCAGCGCGATCCAGGCGCCGCGCCCGCCGACCCAGCCGGTGCCGCGATAGGGCGGCGCGACCGCGATCAGGCTGCGGCGCCACAGTACCAGCACCGCGAGCGCGAGCGCGATGGTCAGTTCGACCGGGTTGAGCAGCGGTACATAGGGCAGCGGCGCGGCATCCCCTTCGGCCACCAGCGCCGCAACCAGCGATCCGCCATAGACGAGCGCCGCGATCGGCAGCGGCGCGTGGCCATGATAGCCGGCGAGGTGACGATCGAGCGGCCAGCGGCGCTCCGCCGCCGGCGTCTGTGCCGCGCGTCCGGCCCAGAAAGTGAGTGCTCCGAGCATCAGCACCGAGGCGATCAGGAAGACGACCCCGGCCCAGCTGCTGTTCCACAGCGCGCCGCGATCGACCCCGAGCCACAGGCTGTCGGCCAGCAGCGCCGCCGCCAGCCAGACCCCGCCGATATGGCTGAGCCGCTGGACCAGCAGCGCCCCCGGCCTTGTGTCGTCATCGCGGTCATTGGCGCGAAGCAGGTGGAGATGCAGCGCGATCACGACGATCCACGCGATCCAGCCGGGATGATAGAGGACATGGCCGTCGAGCGTCGCCTGCGCGAACCAGCTGCCGGCGAGCACGATCAGGGTGACGCGGCCCGGCCAGGTAGCGACATCCCAGCGCAGCCGCCGCCCGACGAAGGCCGCGCCCCAGGCGCTGACGACCAGCACGACCATGGTCAACAGTTGCTGCGTCGCAGCCGAAAAGACCGGCACGCTGCTGTCGGTCGCCACCAGTGGCGGGACGGTGCGGCAGATTTCGGCAATGACGGCAAGCGACCAGAGCAGGAAGCCGAACAGGAAGGCCGGCGTGGCGAGCAGCTGTTCCGCCACCGCATAGGCCTTCGCCGGGCGCGACCCGCTGTGCGGCAGGGGTTCGCGCAGCCACCAGGCGGTGGCGAGGATCGGCAGTGCGACGAGCAGTCCTGTCAGGAACACCGGGTTGACGATCGGCAAGGCCTGCGGCCCGCCCTCGAGCATGCCGAGGAACAGGAAAGCAGCGACGAACTGGAGCAGCAGGCCGAAGGCGCGCGGCATCCAGCGCCCCTGGCGCATCCCGACCCAGAAGGCCCCGGCGCCTTCCAGCGCCCAGGCCGACCCGGTCCAGCGCGCGCCGAAGGCCAGCGGGATGGCGAGCGTCGCGAAGCCGATGCCGATCGCGAGCAGGGTTTCGGCGAGCAAGTGATACTCCTCGCTGCCGCGCCGTCGCACCCCGACCGCCAGGGCCAGATAGAGCGCACCGAAACCGAGCGCCGAGAACGCCGCGCCATAGACATAGGGCGCCACCAGCCCGACCTGCAGCCCGAAGCCCGCCAGCGCGGTGCCGAACAACAGGCTGCTGTCGACGAAGCGGCCGACCCGGCTGTCGCTGTTGCGCGCATAGAGGATTGCGGCGGCGAGATAGATCAGGATCGAGAGGATCAGGAAGGGCTGCGCGACCGCAAAATCCTGCGGCCGATAGCTGAG
Organism: Pseudomonadota bacterium; assembly: GCA_040387595.1. Lineage (GTDB taxonomy): Bacteria > Pseudomonadota > Alphaproteobacteria > Sphingomonadales > Sphingomonadaceae > Rhizorhabdus. The sequence continues at coordinate 37,273 of JAZKDN010000026.1, read as the reverse complement.
CACGCCCCAGAAGGTCGCGACGCCGAAGGTGGCGAAGAAACCGATCAGGTTGATGCTGCGCCACGCCTTCTTCCAGGCGAGCGCCAGCACCCCGAGGTTGAGCAGCGTGTGATAGCCGAACATCACCGCGACCGGCCCGCCTTCGCCGCCGAGCAGCAGCGGCACCGCATAGCCACCGACGAAGGCCGCCGCGGCCAGGCCCTCGGCATCCTGCAACAATGCCAGCGCGACCGCCGCGGCGCAGACAAGCACCATCAGCAGAAAGGCGGCGGGCAGCGGCAGCATCGGATAGAGCGCGCCCGCCGCGAAAATCGTCAGATAGAGGGTGGCGACGCCGCCGCCTTGTAACGCCAGCGCGAAGCCGGGTCGCTCGGTGCGGCGGTTGAAGCCGATCACGAGCAGCGCAATGCCCGCCGCCGCGACCAGCGCGAGGCGCAGCTCGATCGGGAACAGACCGGCCCCGGCCGCCCAGCGGACGAGGAAGGCGAGACCGAGGAACAGCACGACGAGGCCCGCGCGGACGATGGTGTTGCCACCGAACAGCCAGTCGCGCGCCGCCGCGACGCCGCGCTCGACGACGCCGGGCTCGGCGGGGACGGGCGGGGGTGGCGGGACGACGGGTTCGCGGCGTGCCGGAGGAACGACAGGCTGCGGCGGGGCGAGCGATGGGGCGGCCGGCGCGGCTGATTCAGGTCGATCGTCGACCACCCGCACGCCGCGCGGCGTGACCGATTGGGGAAGGGGGGTCGCTGCGGCGGAAACGGTTTCGATCGTCCGTTCGGCCAGCATCGCCGCGATCTCGGCACGGACCGCCTTGCGCAGGCCCCAGCCGATGGCGGCGCCGAGCGCCGCACCCAGCGCCATCGCAAACTGGTCGAACTCCCCGACGATAAGGCCGATCACTGCACCGACGATTAATCCCCAAAGGATCATTCGTGTCTCCCTGTTCCGGCCCCGAGCCAAGGGTCTAGTGCGCTAAATCATTTGTAGAAACAGATAATTGGCCGGCATCAGCCGGGCGACCGTCCAGCCGATCTGTTTGCCGACAGGCAGAATCTGCTAAGGCCCCGGAATGACCCAGACGCTCCGCATTCTCGTCGACGCCGACGCCTGCCCGGTGAAGGACGAAATCTACAAGGTCGCCTGGCGTCTGGAGATTCCGGTCACCCTGGTCAGCAATGCCCATTTGCGCATCCCCCCGCACCCGCTGATCGACAAGGTGGTGGTCGGGTCCGGCTTCGACGCCGCCGACGACTGGATCGCTGAGGCGAGCGGCCCGGCGACGGTGGTGATCACCGCCGACATATTGCTGGCCGACCGCTGCCTGAAGGTCGGCGCCACCGCGATCTCGCCGAGCGGCAAGCCGTTCACCGCCAATTCGATCGGGTCGGCAGTCGCCACCCGCGCAATCATGGCCGATCTGCGCGCCGGCATGACCGACAAGGGGATCGGCGGCCCGGCCCCCTTCTCCAAGGCCGATCGCTCGCGCTTCCTGTCGGCGCTCGACGCGGCGCTGGTGAAGCTCAAGCGGCAATATCCGGCCTAGCCTCCGTCCCGTCGCTCCGGCGGAGGCCGGAGCCGCCCGAGCTCTAGCGGCACCCTCGCCGCGACCTTCGTAGCGGCCCCGGCCTCCGCCGGGGCGACACCCTTATGAAGCGATCAGGCCGCGACGCGCGGCCGGATGTCGAGATCGCCGAGGAAATCGCGCTTGCCCAGCGGCACGCCGAGGTGGCGCAGAATCGCGTAGGTCGTGGTCGTGTGGAACAGCACGTTGGGCACGACGAAGTCGCGGACATAGGTGGCGCCGATGAAGTGGATCGCCAGGTCGCCGATCTCCAGTACGATCGGCGCGTCCTCGCGGCCCTCGATCGCGCTCGCGGGGACGCTGTCGAGATAGGTGATCGTCTTGGCGATCCGCGCCTGCAGGTCGGCGACGCTCGTTTCGTCGTCGGCGAAGCTCGGCGGGGTCTGGTCGGACAGCCGCGCCGCTGCGCCCTTGGCGCCGTCGCTGGCGATCTGGATCTGGCGGAGGAGGGGATGCATGTCGTCGGCCAGCCGCGCACCGAGCCATTCGGCCTCGGCCACGCCCTTTTCGGCGAAATGGGCGGCCCCCTTGTCGAGCACGGTCGACAGATTGGCGAGACTGCGGCGGATCACCGGGATCGAGGCCTGATAGAGCGTGGTGACGGTCACTTGCTTCCCCTTTGAACGACGGTGGGGACGCCATAGCAAACCGCCCGCCTCCCGCGAACGGGAAACGGGCGGCGCGGACGCTGCGGGAGGGGGGCCATGCCCGCAGCGAGAGCCTGTCGTTCAGCGGGCGAGCATCGCCACCGCCGAAATCTGGCCGGGATGGAAGCCGAGTTCGATCAGCCGGGGCTTGAGGTCGGACACGTCGGCGCGGTCGCACAGCCGGCACACGAAGCGCCGCAGGGCTTCGAGGCGTGGATCGGCGAGCGGCAATTTGGGGCGCAGCCCTGCCGCCGAGCCGAACAGCCGGGCGAGCCGGCCACGCCCGATACCGGCATGGCCCGCTTCGCCGGCTTCGCGGATCGCGAGACTGACGACCTTCCATTCAAGCGCCGAGAGCGGCGGAATGTCCGCGCGGGTCCCACCCCTGATTGCAACGGCCGTCGTCATCTCATCCTCCTTATCTGATCATGGTTTACAGCTCAGCCAACCAGCTTCGCTGTGATCTCCGCCACATGACGGCCCTGAAATTTCGCGCCTTCGATTTCGACCGCGCTCGGCTGGCGCGAGCCGTCGCCGTCGGCGATCGTCGTCGCGCCGTAAGGCGAGCCGCCCTTCACCTCATCGACACCCATCTGGCCCTGAAACGAATAGGGCAGGCCGACGATCGTCATGCCGAAGTGGAGCAGGTTGGTGATGATCGAGAAGAGCGTCGTTTCCTGGCCGCCATGCTGCGACGCGGTCGAGGTGAAGGCCGCGCCGACCTTGCCGTTCAGCGCGCCGCGCGCCCACAGGCCGCCCGCACCGTCGAGGAAAGCCGCCATCTGGCTCGACATGCGGCCGAAGCGGGTGCCGGTGCCGACGATGATCGCGTCGTAATTCTCCAGATCGGCGACGGTCGCGACCGGGGCCTTCTGGTCGAGCTTGAAATGCGCATTCTGCGCGATCTCGAGCGGCACCGTCTCGGGCACGCGCTTGATATCGACCTGCGCGCCCGCCGATCGCGCGCCTTCGGCGACGGCTTCCGCCATCGTCTCGATGTGGCCGTAGGACGAATAATAGAGAATGAGGATCTTCGACATGAGGGTTACTCCAGTTGAAATGGACGGAATGGTTGTTCTGAAACCTTGGTCGCCGCTCTTTCCTCCTCCGTCACCCCAGCGAAGGCTGGGGTCTCGGGAGGCTCACGCGCTGCGCTGCTCCCGAGATGCCAGCCTGCGCTGGCATGACGCCGGAAGAGAGGCTCCGGATTACGCCACGTCGACCAGGACGATCTCGGCATCGTCGATCGCCTTGACCTCGATCGTGTCGAGATCGGCGACCGCCACGCCGTCGCGCGGGTTGGCGGCGACGCCGTTGACCTCGATCCGGCCCGCCGTGGCGACCAGATAGGCCTTGCGGCCCCGGCCGATCGCATGGGTCGCGGTCTCGCCAGCCTTCAGCGTCGCGCCGATCACCCGGGCGTCGGCCCGGATCGGCAGCGCGTCGCCATCGCCGGCGATGCCGCTCGCCAGGGTGACGAACTGGCCGGCGCGGTCGCCCTTGGGGAAGGGACGGGCGCCCCAGCTCGGCTTCTCGCCCTGGCGGTCGGGGATGATCCAGATCTGAAAGAGGGTGGTTTCGACATCCTCGTCATTCTTCTCCGAATGGACGATCCCGGTGCCCGCCGACATCACCTGGACGTCGCCCGCCTCGGTGCGGCCGGCATTGCCCAGGCTGTCGCGGTGCGTGATCGCGCCGCTGCGGACATAGGTGATGATCTCCATGTCGTTGTGCGGGTGCGGCGAGAAGCCGGTGTGCGGGGCGATGGCGTCGTCGTTCCAGACGCGCAGCGCACCCCAGTGAACCCGGCTCGGATCGCGATAATCGGCGAAGGAGAAATGATGCTTGGCGTCGAGCCAGCCATGGTTGGCGCCACCGAGCGAGGAAAAGGGACGAACTTCGATCATGGTGCTTACTCCCGGGGCCGCGCCGTCGATGGGTGGGGCGACCTGTCGAGAGCCAATCTAGGCTTGCACGCCGGCAAATAAATGGAGATGATCGAAACCTATCGTTTCCATATCTGAACTCTGAACACTCTCACCATGGAGACCGCATGGCGCGCCTTCCCGATTTCGAGGCCTGGGCGATCTTCGCGAGGGTGGCCGAGCTGGGCAGCTTCTCCGCCGCCGCCGACGATCTGGCGCTGTCCAAGGCCACCGTGTCCAAGGCGGTGTCGCGGCTCGAGCAGCGCCTGGCGGCGCCGCTCTTCCACCGCAGCTCGCGCAAATTGTCGCTGACCGAGAGCGGCCAGCTGGCGCAGGAGCGCGCGACGATGCTGCTGGCCGAGGGCGAAGCGATCGAGGAGGCGATTTCCGAGCGCGGAGCGGTGCCGCGCGGGCTGGTCCGGCTGGCGGCGCCGATGTCGTTCGGCATCGCCCATCTCGGCCCGATCCTGCCGCTGTTCGCCGAGGCCTATCCCGAAGTCGCGATCGACCTGCACCTGTCCGACGAGCGGATCGACCTGATCGAGCAGGGCTTCGACATCGCGCTGCGCATCGGGCAGCTCGAGGATTCGGCGCTGAAGGCCCGGCGGCTCTTCCCAGTGCGGCTCCCGATCGTCGGCGCACCGTCGCTGTTCGACCGCCTTGGCCGACCAGAACACCCCCGCGACCTCGCCCGCTATCCGGCCTTCGCCTACACCCATGTCCGCACACCCGGCCGCTGGCATCTGCGCCATGCCAGCGAAGGCGAGGTCACTGTCGAGATGAAGGGCCCGATCCGCTCGAACAACGGCGACGTGCTGATCGACGCGCTGATCGCCGGCACCGGCATCGCGCCGCTGCCCGACTTTCTCGCCTGGAAATGCCTGGTCGAGGGCCGCCTGGAGGAAGTGCTGACCGACTGGACCTACGGGCCGAACTCGGCGCTGCACGTCGTCACCCCACCGACAGCGCTGCGCCCCGCCCGGGTCAAGGTGCTGATCGACTTTCTCGCCGCCGCCTTCCTGAAGCCGCCCTGGGCGACGAGCTGATCGCTGCTCCCGCCTCCACCGCTTCCCATGGGCGGACGGGACCGGTTGAGCCCATGCCCGAATCTGTCTAAAGCCGCCCCCAATTCCCCCAGATAGCGGACCCGACCCATGACCGACACGATGCCCGACCGCCTCTCGATCAACCCTTCGAGCGCCTATTACAACGCGGACCTTCTGGAGCGCGGTGTGGGCATCAAGTTCAAGGGTGTCGAGAAGACCAATGTCGAGGAATATTGCGTGAGCGAGGGCTGGATCCGCGTCTCGGTCGGCAACACCCGCGATCGCAAGGGCAATCCGCTGACGATCAAGCTGAGCGGCGAGGTCGCGCCCTATCTGAAGGACGCGGCTCCCGAGGGTGCGGGCGAAGGCGCCGAAAGCACCGAGGGCTGATCGCCATGGCGGACGCTCCCGTGCATCGCATCGGATCGGACCGCCTCACCGCCGAGATTTCCGAGGACGGCGCCGAACTGCGCCGATTGACCGATGCTGCCGGCCGCGACTGGCTGTGGGGTGGCGACCCGGCCTATTGGACGGGTCGCGCGCCGATCCTGTTTCCGATCGTCGGCACGCTGAACGGCGATTCCTTTCGCTGGCAGGGCGAGAGCTACAGCCTGCCGCGCCACGGGTTCGCCCGGCGCAGTCGTTTCTCGCTGATCGACCGGGACGCCGACGCCGTGGTCCTGCGGCTCGACTTCGATGCGGCGACCAACCCCGCCTGGCCGTTCGACGGCACCCTCGACATGATCTTCGCCGTCCGCGACACGACGCTGACGATGACGGCGCGCGTGACCAATCGGGGCGAGGGACCGATGCCGACGTCCTTCGGTTTTCACCCCGCGCTGCGCTGGCCGCTCCCGGGCGAGCGCGACAAGGCGGGCCACGTCATCCGCTTCGACCGGCCCGAGCCGGCGCCGGTGCGCCGCCTCGATGCCGCCGGCCTGCTCGATCCCCAGCCGCGCTCCAGCCCGGTCGATGGCGACACGCTCGCACTCGACGACGCGCTGTTTGCTGACGATGCGCTGATCTTCGATGCTCTCGAAAGCCGCCGCCTGACCTATCACGGGCCCGCCGGCGCAAAGGTCGCGGTCGATTTTCAGGACATGCCGCACCTCGGCCTGTGGACGAAAGCCGGCGCGGGCTATCTCTGCATCGAACCCTGGCAGGGCTATAGCGACCCTGCCGGGTTCGACGGACCGCTCAACGAAAAGCCCGGCATCGTGATCGTCCCGCCGGGCGGGCACCGCCTGTTCGCCATGGCCATCACCGTCGGCTGACCGCGCCACGTCCGTTCCGGAAGAGGACTGGTCCTCCACCCGTCGCAAGCCAGAGGAACATCGACGACAGGCGCGCGTCCTGTCGGCATGTTCACACCGATCAACTGGATGACCCTCGCCTTCGACAGCTGGCGCCTCGGCGCCGAAGCCTCGGAAGTGATCGCGATGCGCATGACCAAGCTCGCCGCCGGCGATCCGGCCGCGATGGTGGAAGCGCAGCGGATGATCGCCGAGAAGATGGAAAGCGCGGCGCAGCTGCAGTGGATGGCGATGACGGGCGGCCTGGGCAATAGCCCGCAGCGCGCGGCGACGGCGACGATCGGCCATTATCGCAAGGCGGTGAAGAAGAACCGGACCCGGCTGCGCCGTGGCCGCTGACCGCGGAGGCTGGTGCCGAAGCAGCCCGGCCCGGCGGTCGAGCCAAAACCGCCGGACCAAGCACTCCAGAGAAGGTGGGGGCGATTCCCCTGCGCCCCCATAAGCCAACGCAACCACTCGGACGCAATGCAACGCCGAGCACTGCAATAGAGGGTTAACCGCGGGCCGCAGTGATCCGTGTCACAGGCCATGAAAAGACAGGATTTTTTCGCGCCGGTCATGGTGAAGACCCGACGCTTGACCCAGGCGCCGACGCCACCCACATTCACGCCATGGAAAAGTTCGAACTCAGCGACGAGGAATGGCGCCAGCGGCTCAGCCCGGAGCAATATCATGTGCTCCGACAGGCGGGGACCGAACGCCCCTTCACCGGTCAATATTGGAACAGCAAGGACGCGGGCAGCTATCGCTGCGCGGGCTGCGGCGAGCTGTTGTTCGCCAGCGACAGCAAATTCGATTCGGGCTGCGGCTGGCCCAGCTTCACGGCCCCGGCCGAGGGCTCGGCGGTGAGCGAGCATCGCGACGTCAGCCATGGCATGGTGCGGACCGAAGTCCGCTGCGCCGCGTGCGAAGGCCATCTCGGCCATGTCTTCCCCGATGGTCCCGGCCCGGACGGGCTGCGCTACTGCATCAACTCCGCATCGATCGATTTCGAGGAAGAGTAAGCGGCGGCGTTGCCGCTTTCCTTCCGCGCGGCTCGTCGCCCGGTTCTCGTCCCGCATCCTGCCGTCATGCTGACTCGTTCAGCATTCATCGGGAGGCATAGGATAGGCCTAAGAAATCTTTCTGGTGCACGCGCGCCATCATCTGGTTGGTCTGTGCGGCCTGGTGGATGCTGAAACGAGTTCAGCATGACGAGGAAATATTACGCCGGCACCGGGCGGCGCATCGTGCGCTGCTCAGGAGATGTCGGCCTGCTTGGGATCGCGACCAAAACCCAGGTCTCTACGCCGTTCATCGACCGCTCGGCGGCGTTGATCGATCGGGCGTGCCGATAGATCGAAATCGGGGGGCGTGCCGCTTGGCAGCGACCGGCATAACGGCTAATCCGGCGATCGCACATGACGACCAAGCCCAGAGCCAAGGACACGCCTAACCGGATGGGCTGGATCAAGACCCTGTTCAGAATCGGCCTCTTCACCACGCTCGCCGCCTTCGGTGCGCTGGTGATCGCCGTGCTCATCGCGATGGCGTCGCTGCCGGGCTTCGAGGAACTCAAGTCGAGCCCGAACGGCCAGACGGTACGCGTGCGCGCCGCGGACGGATCTGTGATCGTCGCGCTCGGGCCGAGCTATGGCGACTGGCTGCCGATCGGCGAGATTCCCGAGCCGATGAAGAAGGCGATGGTCGCGGTCGAGGATCGGCGCTTCTACATGCATCCGGGCATCGACCCGATCGGCATGGCGCGTGCCGCCTGGGTCGCGTTCCAGCGCCAGGGCGAGGGACGCCGCCTGCAGGGCGCATCGACGATCACCCAGCAGATCGCCCGCAACATCTTCCTCACCAGCGCCTATAATTTCGGCCGCAAGTTCCGCGAGGTCATCCTCGCGCTGGCGATGGAGCGGAAATTCTCGAAGGACCAGATCCTCGAGCTCTATCTGAACCGGGTCTATTTCGGCGGAGGCGCCTACGGGATCGACGCGGCGTCGCGGAAATTCTTCGACCATTCGGCGACCACGCTGAACCTGGGCGAGAGCGCGATCATCGCCGGCCTGGTCAAGGCGCCGTCGCATTATTCGCCGACCGCAGACCGCGAGGCCGCGATCGGCCGCGCGAAGGTGGTGCTGGAGGTGATGCAGGACGCCGGCGCGATCACGCCCAATGAGGCCGATGCGATCGACCTCGACAAGGTCCGCCTCGCGCCCGAGCGCGACCAGAATGCGGTGCGCTATTTCACCGACTGGGCGCTGGCGCAGCTCGACGAGGTCGTCGACGAGCAGGTCCAGCCGATCGACGTGTGGACGACGATAGACCCGGCGATGCAGAAGGCGGCCGACGCCGCGATCCGCGCCAATGCGCCGGAAGGCGCGCAAGGTGCGCTCGTCGCGCTCGATCGCGACGGCGCGGTCCGCGCAATGGTCGGCGGGCGCGATTATGTCACCTCGATCTACAACCGGGCGACCCAGGCGGAGCGGCAACCCGGCTCCGCCTTCAAATTGTTCGTCTATCTGGCGGCGCTGGAAGCCGGGATGAAGCCCGACACACCGGTCACCGACGAGCCGGTCGATATCGACGGCTGGAGCCCGCGCAACAGCAACCGCGAATATGCCGGCGCGATCGACATCCGCACCGCCTTCGCCTTCTCGGTCAACACCGTCGCGGCCAAGATCGGCCAGCAGGTCGGCTTCGAAGCCGTCGCCGACATGGCCCACCGCTTCGGCATCGGCAGCAAGATCAACACCCATCCGTCGATGGTGCTGGGCACGTCCGACGTCCGCCTGATCGACATGACCCGCGCCTTCGCGGCGGTCGCGCGCAAGGGCGTGGCCGTCGTGCCGTACGGCATCGTCAAGGTGACGACCACCAAGGGCGACATGCTCTACGAGCACCGCGCCGACGACAATCGCGTGCTGGTCGCGCCCTGGGTCGCCGCCGAAATGACCGACCTGTTGCAGACCGCGGTCAACACCGGCACCGCGCGCGCCGCGCAGATCGGCCGCCCGGTCGCCGGCAAGACCGGCACGACATCGTCGAACAAGGACGGCTGGTTCCTCGGATTCTCGTCGGGCATCACCACCGGCGTGTGGATGGGCCGCGACGATGCCAAGACCATCGGCGGGCTGCAGGGCGGCCGCGCGCCCGCGCGCGCCTTCGCCGCGTTCATGAAGGTGGCGGTCGCCAAACGGCCGGTCGAGACGTTCGAGACCCAGGTGACCCTGCCCGAGTTCGAGATCGAGCCCGACGACGAGGCCTTCTTCGGCGCACCCGACGACAGCTTCGTCAACCCCGACGGCCTGCCGGTCGAGCCCGAAGCCGAGCCGCAGGCCGACCCGGAAGACGGGTTCGAGCCCCAGGCCGCAGCCCCCGCCCGGAGCCAGCCCGCTACCGTCGTGCCGCCGCCGGTCCAGCCCCGCGCGCAGCCATCGGCCCCGCCGCAGCAGCGCCCTTCGCTCGGTTCGGATTTTCTGAGCGGCATCGACCAGCCCCGCCGCAACGCCGATCGGCCACGGCTTTAGGCCGCACCACGCCGATAGCGTCGCCCCGGCGAGGCCGGGCCCGCCAGCGATTCCTGTCTCGGCCTTGTCGCACATATCGTAGCGGCTCCGGCCTCGCCGGAGCGACGCTCCATCACCGCGGGAATTCAGGCCCCGCGGCCCAGCCAGTAGAGATCGCGGCCATGGGTGCGCAGCCAGCCGCGCTCCGGGGTCGGATCGCGGCCCAGCAGCCGTTCGACCGCGGCGTGGAAAGCGGCGCTGTGGTCCATGTGCAGCCGGTGCGCGACCTCATGCGCAACCGTCGCCTCGAGCACCTCGGGCGGGGCGAGGATCAGCCGCCAGCTGTAGCGGATGTCGCCGCTCGCCGAACAGCTTCCCCAGCGCGCGCGGGGATCGCCGATCGACACCTGGCGGATCGTCACCCCGGCGAGCGCCGCGAAGCGCATCGTTTCCGCCTCCAGCCGGGCCAGCGCCTGCGCGCGCAGCCAGCGGATCACCCGGGCGCCGATCAGATCGCCCGGCGGCGGAATGATGAGACGGTCGTCGATCCTGCGGACAACCCGTCCGCCATCGCCCAGCTCGACGATCAAGCGCTCGCCGGCGACGTCGATCGCCATGCCGGGGGTGATCGGACGGGCGACCGGCAGCGCGCCCAGCGCCTCCTCGATCCAGCCGCGCTTGCTTTCGACCCATTTGAGCGCGCTGCGCATCGACGCCCGCGCCGGCAGCACCAGCCGCACCCCGCCGTCGCGCGGATCGACGCTGAGCCGCATCCGCCGCGCCTGCGCCATGCGCCGCACCTCGAGCGGACGACTGCGCCCGCCCGCTTCGAACAGCATCACCGGCTCGGGCTTTCGGCGAAAGATCATGGGAAAGGATTAGCGTCCTATTGTGTCGCTTGGAATCGGAATGCCGCCAATGGCCCCATTCGTCATCCTGAACTTGGTTCAGGATCCACCGGGAGGCTGGAGACAGTCCCGCAGGCTGCTTTTCCGGCATCCCGCTTATACGACAAGGACCCGGATTTGCGGCCCGGTGGATGCTGAAACAAGTTCAGCATGACGGTCTTTTCGGAAACCGCTGCCCTACAGTTCGCGGTCGATCAGGTGATGTTCGAGGTCGCCGGCCTCGGTTTCCGATACCGTCCAGCCACGCACCGAGATGCCGGCCGTGTGGACCGTTTCGGGATCGCCGCTGACGAGCGGGTGCCAGTCGGGCAGGGGCTGGCCTTCGTCGACCAGCCGATAGGCGCAGGTCGAGGGCAGCCAGTCGATCTCGCGCAGCACCCGCGGGGTCAGCCGCACGCATTCGGGGACGAAGGTGCGCCGGTGCTTGTAATCCTTGCACTGGGCGGTGCGGCGATCGAGCAGGCGGCAGGCGACATTGGTGGCCATCAGCTCACCCGTCTCCTCGTCCTCCAGCTTGTGCAGGCAGCATTTTCCGCAGCCGTCGCACAGCGATTCCCATTCGTCGCGGGTCATCTGATCGAGCCGCTTGGTTTCCCAGAACGGCTTTGCGGCGTCCATCAGTGCGCCCAGCGCTCGATATCGGCCACGACGGTGGCGGCGTCCTTGTCCTGCGCGATCAGCGCCAGCGGCTTGCCCTGCGGATCGAACAGCATCGCCTGGCGGCTGTGATCGACCAGATAGCCGGGGGTACCCGGCGTGCCGTCCTGCTTCTTGTAGAAGATCGCGAACTGCTTCGCGACGGCGGCGATCTCGGCCTCGCTGCCGGTCAGCCCGATCAATTTGGGATGGAAGGCACCGACGAACTGTTTCAGCACGGCGGGCGTATCGCGCGCGGGATCGACGGTGATGAAGATCGGCTGGATCTTCGCCGCGAGCACCGGATTCGATGCCTCGATCTGCTTGTAGCCCTTCATCAGATTCTGCACGTCGACCGGACAGACATCGGGACAGAAGGTGTAGCCGAAATAGATCAGCCGATATTTGCCCGCAAAATCGGTATCGCTGACCTTGCGGCCGTCCTGATCGGTCAGGGTGAAGGGACCACCGATCTTCGCATCGGCCAGCGGCGGCGTTTCGGACGCCTGGTTGCAGCCCGACAGCAGCGAAACCGGCGCGGCCAGCAGCAACAGCGCGGCGAGCGCACGGGACAGAATCTGATTGTTCATGGTGCGGCCAGACATGCTTTGCTATTGGCGCAGGCGCAAGGGCGTTTCATAACAGGGATATGCCAAAGATGATGATCCGCCACCATATCCTCGCCAGCTGGGCCGCCATTGCGATCGGGCCCCTGATGCTCGGCGTCGCCGCCACGCCGGCCGCCGCGCAATTCTCGGACAGCTATAATTTCCTCAACGCCGTTCGCCAGTCGGACGGGGCCAAGGCGACCAAGGCCCTCGAGGGCACCGGCGCCACCATGGTCAACACGCGCGACTATGCGACCGGCGAGACCGCGCTGGCGATCACCGTCAAGCGCCGCGACATGACCTGGACGAGCTTCCTGCTCGGCAAGGGCGCCAACCCCAATGTCCGCGACGGGCAGGGCAACGCCCCGCTCCACATCGCCGCGCTGCTCGGCTTCACCGAAGGGGCGGAGCTGCTGCTCGGCCGCAAGGCGCAGGTCAACCTGGCGAACAACAGCGGCGAGACCCCGCTGATCATCGCCGTGCAGCAGCGCAACGTGCCGATGGTCCGCATGCTGCTGAACAACGGCGCCGACCCGAAGCTGAGCGACCGTATCGCCGGCAAGTCGGCGCGCGATTATGCCGGGGAAGATCCCCGCGGCGCCGCCGTGCTGAAGGTGATCGACGAAGCCAAGACGACCGTCGCGCCCAAGCCGAAACTGTCGGGGCCTGGGCTTTAAAACCCGACCAGGTCGCCGACGGCTGCCGCCTCGGGCAATGGGGCGCAATACCGAGACACCTCTGATCTCGTCAGATGCAGTTTTCCGGACAGGGGTCGAGGTCACCCCATAACCGCCGCGCCGCGCGGCGGGCGAAGCGCAGCGTTTCCGCCTTGCGACGCGCGCCGGACAGTGGGCGGAGGAGCGGCTCGCGCAGGATCGCGGCGTCATAGCGATCGGCGACGATCAGCCCGCAACACTCGGGACGAAACGCCTCGGTCTCGAACGGACGGAGATCGAACCCGCCCGGCACCGCCCAGAAGAAGCGATCGCAATAATCGAGGTAGAAGGGCCATTTCGCATCGCCGAGCAGGTCCGCTCGCGAAACCTTTATCTCGACGATGGTGACGCAGCCCTTGGCGTCGATCGCCATGAGGTCGGCGCGACGCCCATTGCCGAGCGGCACTTCGGGCAGCGGCGTCAGCCCGGCGTGCAGGAACAGCCGGGCCACGCCGCGCGCAACGTCGGCGGCGATCATAGGCGCGAGCGAGTCGGGAAGCGAAGCCATCGGGGATATTTAGAACATTGGGGGAACGATGAAAAGCCGGGGCGTCTCCGGTTCCGTCTTGCCTAAAGCAGGACTTCGCCCGCGATGCGTTCGGCCTGGGGATGGTCGATCTCGACGACCCAGAGATCGGGATCCGAGCGTCGCCGCCGCGCGACATAGTCGCCCGCCGCGCCGGGTTCGTCGAGCTGGGCCGGTCCCACCCGTTCGAAGCCGAAACTGCCGTCGAACCGCCAGACCCTCTCGACGATCGCGCCCAGAACGCCGCGATCGGCGAGCATCAGCACCACCGCGCCGGCGATCGCATCGCCCTTCTCGATCACCATCGCCGACCCGCCCTCGGCGTCGATCCGGCGGATGAGCGCCGATACGAGCAGGCCCGTGGCGGCGCGCGGTTCGGTCATGCCGGGCTGCCCATCAGCGCGAATAGCCGGCGAGGGTGGCGAGCGGGATGCGCGAGCGCATGAAGGTTCCGGTGCCACGCGCGACCTCCTCGCCGTCGGAGTCGATCAGCCGGGCGTCCGCGACGAGCACGCGGCGGCGGCCATTGACCCAGCGGCCCTCGGCGATCACCGGGCCCTCCTTCATCGGCCGGGTGAGCAAGAGGTTGAACGCCGTCGTCAGCAGGAAGAAGTCGTTCACCAGACTGTTCGCCGCATAGAAGGCGGCGTCGTCGAGCATCTTGAAATAGGTGGTGCCATGCGCCGCGCCGGCGGCGTGGAAATGGCTCGGATCGACCTGGAAGTGGATCCGCGCCAGTCCTTCGCCGGTGATCTCGAGGCGCGACTGGAACAGCCGGTTGATCGGCGCCGCCGCATAGAGCGCCTCGAGCGCGCGATAATGGGCTTCCGCTCCGGTTTCCCCGCTCATTGCGCCATGCTCATCTGAAGAGGGTCAGGCGGCGTGACGCGCCTCGCCGGTCGCGAACAGCGCGTAGAGCGCATCGTCCGATCCGGCGCCGCGCAGCTTGGCGACGAATGCCTTGTCGCGCAACCGGCGGCTGACCCGGGCGAGCGCCTTGAGATGCTCGACCCCGGCATCGACCGGGGAGAGCAGCAGGAAGACGAGATCGACGGGGAGATCGTCGATCGCGGCGAAGTCGATCGGATTGGCGAGTCGGGCGAACAGCCCCACGACTCGATCGAGTCCCTCGATCTTGCCGTGGGGAATGGCGACCCCGCCGCCGAAGCCGGTCGACCCCAGCCGTTCGCGTTCCACCAGCCGTTCGACGATGACACGGGCTTCGGCATCGACGAGCTTCGAGGCTACGCCGGCAAGCTGCTGGAACAACGCTTTTTTATTGGGGACGACCAAAGCAGCCTGCACCGCCTGAGGCAACAGCAGGTCGCTCAGGTCGTCCATCGATTTCATCTCAGTCATTCGACGGGGTTCGCTATTCCTTATCCGGCTGCCCGGCTCGGCTCCACCCAACCGATCGTGCCGTCGGTGCGCCGATACACCATATTGAAGGCGCCCGTACCAGAATTTCGGAAGAGAAGCGCAGTGGTATTTCGCAGGTCGAGCATCATCACCGCATCGGACACGCTGGCGTCCGGAACGTCGACGCGGGTCTCGGCGATGATCACGGGGCTGTCGCCGGTAACCTCTTCTTCCGGAGTGGGTTCGAACACCGTGTAGCCGGCATTGTCATCGACCACGTCGGCGAGTTCGGGGACGGCGGGGCTGCGCGACTTGAGGCGGTTCATATAGCGGCGAAGCTGGGTTTCGATGCGGTCGGCGGCATGGTCGAAGGCGGGATGCGCTTCCATCGCCTGTCCCGATCCCTTCAGGATCACGCCGTGCATGACATGGGCGACGATGTCGCAGGAGAAGCCGTTGCCGTGCTGGCCGCGACCGAAGGTCACATGGGCGGACAGACTTCGCGAGAAATATTTGTCGGCGATCGCGTGGAGCCGGGTCTCGACATGGGTCCTGAGCGCTTCGCCCGTGTCCACCTGATGTCCCGAAACACGAATTTCCATAGCACTTCTCCAACTTGTGATTGGCCAATGGTGGAAGGCCCTCTCGGGTTCCGTCATCCGCACATTTTCGAACTTTTCGTCAGCCCGTCGCGCCCTCCAGCCAGAGCGGCGCATCGAGCTTCTCAACAAAGGCGTGGTGTCGTTCGAGTTCCTCCTTGCTTGCAGAATGGGGGCGTATCGCCCTGATCGTGCGGGCGGTCACCGTCATGCCCGGCGTGGTGATCACCAGGGTTTCCTCGACCACCGTCTCGGTCATCATCAGGCCGATCTGGCGGCCGCCGGTCAGCTCGACATAGAGCTGGGCGAGCAGCTGCGCGTCGAGCAGCGCGCCGTGCTTGACCCGGTGGCTGCGGTCGATCCCGTAGCGGCTGCACAAGGCGTCGAGGCTGTGCTTGGCGCCGGGGTGCATCTTGCGGGCGATCTGCAGGGTGTCGACCATGCGGCCGAGGTCGACGATCGCCCGGCCGCAGGCCCGCAATTCCCAGTTGAGAAAGCCGAAGTCGAAGCTGGCATTATGCGCGATCAGCGGCGAATCGCCGATGAAGGCGAGCAATGCCTCGACCTGGTCGGCGAACAGCGGCTTGTCGCTGAGAAAGCGGTCGGACAGGCCGTGAACCTGCTCGGCCTCATAGGGCATCGGCCGCTGCGGGTTGAAATAGCAGTGGAAGCTGTTGCCGGTCTCGACCCGGTTGATCAGTTCGACACAGCCGATCTCGACCAGCCGATCCCCCGTCGCAGGGTTGAGGCCGGTGGTTTCGGTGTCGAAGACGATTTCACGCATGCCGACAATATCGGACTCCGCGCGCAGAGAGGCAAGAGACGAGATGACGGACAGCCCTGCGCGTCCGCTCGATCGTGCCACCGGTGTCGATCACGACGTCGGCCCGGGCTCGTTTTGCGTGATCGGGCAGCTGCAGCGACCGGATGTGCTTGAGTTTCAACGGGTTCATGCCGCGTCTTGCCAGCACCCGGCGGGCCTGTTTCCACGCCGGTGCCGAGACCACCGCGACCATATCGACCTGCCTCCAGCCCTTTTTTTCGAACAGCAGCGGGATGTCGAGCACCACCAGCGGCCGGGCGCGATGCCGGCGCAGGAAAAGTCGCCGCGACTCGACGAGCGCGGGATGGACGATGCGTTCGAGTCGGTGCAGCGCCGCCTTGTCGCCGAGCACCGCCTTGCCCAGCACCGCGCGGTCGATGCCGTGCGGGCCGGCGGTCCCCGGAAAGGCCGCCTCGATCGCCGCGACCAGCCTGCCGTCGCGGCCCTGGAGGCGGTGGACCTCGGCATCGGCGTCATAGACCGGCACCCCGGCGCGCGCGAACATCGCCGCGACGGTCGACTTGCCCATGCCGATCGATCCGGTGAGGCCGAGAATGATCATCGCGCGGGGCGGCTCACGCGATCAGCAGCGCGCGCAGCGCGGCATCGCCGGCAGCATCGCGTGGCGCAGCGCGGCCGAAAAAGCGGCCGAACGCCTCGGCCGCCTGGCCGATCAGCATGTGGAGGCCGTCGATCGTCCGCAGCCCCTGCGCCTTCGCATCCGCCAGCAGCGGGGTTTCGAGCGGCGCGTAGACGATGTCGTAGACGATCGCATTGGGCGGGACATGGCTGAAGTCGAGCGCCAGCGGCGGCTGTCCGGTCATGCCGAGCGACGTCGTGTTGACGACCAGGTCGAGGATCCCCTCGCGGTCGTCGAACGGGAAATCGGTCGGCTCGGCGAAGATGTCGATCGGCGCGATCAGCCGGTCGTCGGCCTCGAAACTGTCGCGCAGCGCCCGCGCCTTGTCGAGATCGCGCGCCGCGACGACGATGGTGAAGCCATGATCGTGCAACGCGAGCACCACCGCCTTCGAAGCGCCCCCGGTGCCGAATACCCGCGCCATGCGAAACAGGTGCTGCTGCGCCAGGATCGGCCGGATCGGTGCCAGAAATCCTGCATAATCCGTGTTGTAGCCGACGAGCTTGCCATCCTCGGGCACCACGGTGTTGACCGCGCCGATCCGCTCGGCGGCGGGGTCTATCCGATCGAGCAGCGCCATCACCGCCTGCTTGTGCGGAATCGTGACGTTGCAGCCGCGCCAGTCGGGGTTCTTGCGGCGATCTTCGAAATAGGTCGCAAGCGCTTCGGACGGCACATGAGCCGCGCGATAATCGGCTGCGATTCCAGCCCGTTCGAGCCAGAATTTGTGAATCATCGGCGACTTGGAATGGGCGATCGGATCGCCGATCACTTCGGCGAACGGCAGCGCGGTGGCAAATGGCGGCACGGTCATATCGGCATCATCCCTCGGATCCGCAGATAGTCGAGCAGCGGGAGCAGCGGCAGCCCCAATATCGTGAACTGGCTGCCCTCGATCTTCGCGAACAGCTGGGCGCCATGGCCTTCGATGCGATAGCCGCCGACACAGCCGCCGATCGCGGGCCATTCGGCGTCGAGATAGGCGTCGATGAACGCCACACCGAGCGGCCGGACATGGAGCGTCGCGGTGTCGACATGGCGCCAGACCGGCGCGCCGCCCTCGCAGATCACCGCCGCGCTATAGAGTTTATGGCGCTGCCCGCTGAGGCGCAGCAGCAATTCGCGCTGTTCTTCACGGCTGTCGGCCTTGTCGATCATCGTGCCGTCGTCGAACGCGACGGTGGAATCGCAGCCGAGGACCAGATCGGTCGGATGGCGGCGCGACAGCTTGGTCGCCTTGAGCTCTGCCAGGGCGTCGGCAAGGTTGCGCGGCGAAACGCCTTCGGCGCGCAGCCCGGTCTTCATCGACTCCTCGTCGACCCCCGCCGCCATCGCCGCGAACGGCACCCCCGCCGCGTCGAGCATCGCCCGCCGCGAGGCGGATTGCGAGGCGAGGATCAGCATGCGGCCGGGTCCAGCCCGACGCGCCGGAACGAAAGGACCGCCCCTGTCTCGGGCGGGGTGGGGGCGTGCAAGGCGTGCGCCGGCCCGCCACCTGGGAAGACTGCGATGGAACGATCCTTCATTGTCCCGTGCCGTCCTTCGATGCGCGTTCGTTGACGAGGTTGATGATCGCCGCGGCGGTTTCCTCGATCGAACGGCGGGTGACGTCGATCACCGGCCATCCCCGATCGGAGAAGATGCGCCGCGCGAAGCTGAGTTCGGTGACGACCTTCTCATGGTCGACATAGGCGGTCTCGGGCGACTGGTTGAGCGAGAGCAGCCGGTTGCGGCGGATCTGGATCAGCCGCTCGGGGCTGGTGGTCAGCCCGACGATCAGTGGGTGCACCAGCGAATAGAAGGTCGGCGGCGGCGGGGATTCGACCACCAGCGGCACATTGGCGACTTTATAGCCGCGATTGGCGAGGTAGATCGAGGTCGGGGTCTTCGACGATCGCGATACCCCGGTCAGGATGATGTCGGCCTCTTCCCAATCCTCCGGGGCGATGCCGTCGTCATGCGCGATCGTGAACTGGATCGCCTCGACCCGCGCATAATAGGCCGCATCGAGGATATGCTGGCGGCCCGGCCGGGCCAGCGCTTCCTGTCCGAGCAGCTGCGACAGCGCATCGATCACCGGGTCGAGTGCCGAGACGCTGGGCAGCCCGAGCGCGTGGCAGCGCGATTCCAGCCGCGTGCGGATATCGTTGTTGACCAGGGTGAAGATGACCAGCCCCGGCCGCTGCGCGATTTCGAGGAGAATGCGATCGAGATGGCCCTGGCTGCGGACCATCGGCCAGAAATGCTTGATCGTCTCGACCCCGTCGAACTGGGCCAGTCCCGCCTTGGCGATATTCTCCAGGGTTTCGCCGGTCGAATCCGACAGAAGGTGCAGGTGCAGTCGGATCATGGGTGCCCCTTGGGGACGGAGGGGATGAGTCTGTGGAAAACCATGCGGATGGAGCTAGCGGAAGGCTGGGCATGGATTCAAGCGACGGATTCATCCCCGCTAACGGCGCTTGTGTCCTGCGATTCGTCCACAAGGGGCTATGGTTGTCCACAGGCTGTGGATAATGGGTATGGCGCGAGGGACTCGGAGAGCCGCCGCGGTTCCATGCGAGTCAAGCTGTTGGCAATTTGGCCAACTGTGAATAAACCCCGGCTTCCTAAGCCCTACAACCTCTTCAATTCATCTAATTAAGAATCTCTATAAGGAAGATAATGGCAGCCCTGTCCGCCGAAACGCGCCCCCTGCTCGCCGTCCTGCGGGGCGAGCGTCGCGATCCGCCCCCGATCTGGCTCATGCGCCAGGCGGGTCGGTATCTGCCGGAATATCGCGAGCTGCGGGCGACCAAGGGCGGCTTCCTCGAGCTCGCCTATGACAGCGACGCCGCAGCCGAAGTGACCCTGCAACCGATCCGGCGCTTCGGCTTCGACGGCGCGATCCTGTTTTCCGATATCCTGATCATCCCGCATGCGATGGGCCAGGACCTGCGCTTCGAAGCCGGCGAAGGTCCGCGCCTGTCGCCGACTCTGATCGACCGGACCCTCGCCGATCTGACGCCGGTGCCCGAGCGGCTGGAGCCGATCTACGGCACCGTACGCCGCGTGCGGGCGGCACTTCCCCCGGAAACCACCTTCCTGGGCTTTGCGGGCAGCCCCTGGACCGTCGCGACCTACATGGTCGCCGGGCAGGGCAGCCGCGAACAGGCCGAGACGCGCCGCAAGGCGTACCGCGATCCCGCCGGGTTCCAGGCGATCGTCGACGCGCTGGTCGATGCGACCACCGACTATCTCTCGAAGCAGATCGAGGCGGGAGTCGATGCGGTGCAATTGTTCGACAGCTGGTCGGGCAGCCTGGCCCCGCGCGAGTTCGAACGCTGGGTGATCGCCCCGACCGCCGAACTGGTACGCCGCCTCCATGCGCGCCACCCGGGGGTGCCGGTGATAGGCTTTCCGAAGGGCGCCGGCGGCAAGCTCGCGGCTTATGCGCGGGAAACCGGCGTTGACGCGATCGGACTCGACGAAACGGTCGATCCAGCCTGGGCGCATGCGCAGCTGCCCGAGGGGCTGCCGGTCCAGGGCAATCTCGATCCGCTCGCTCTGGTCACGGGGGGCGAGGGGCTCGATGCCGCGATCGATGCCGTTCTCGGGGCTTTTCCCGGGCGTCCACATGTGTTCAACCTTGGCCACGGCATATTGCTCGACACGCCGATCGCGCATGTCGAGCGGCTGCTGGCGCGGGTCAGGGGGCAAGCATGACGATCCCGATGGGTTTTCTGGGCAACGCCTATCCCTGGGTAAAGGCGGCGCATCTGATCTTCGTCATCTTCTGGATGGCGGGACTCTTCATGCTGCCGCGGTTCTTCATCTATCATCACGCCGCGGCCGCCGGATCGGCCGAGGATCGCGCCTGGATCGAGCGCGAGCGCCGGTTGCGGTCGATCATCATCACGCCGGCGATGGTGCTGGTCTGGATTTTCGGCCTGATGCTGGCGTTCGATCAGGATCTGTGGGGCGTTCACTGGTTCCAGGCGAAGTTCGCCACCGTCGTCCTGCTGTCGGGATTCCATGGTTGGGCGGTCGGATATGGCAAGCGGATGGCATCGGGCTACCGGGCTCCGTCGGACAAGGCGCTGCGCTTCATGAACGAGATTCCGGGCATTGCGACCGCCGTGATCGTCATCCTGGTGATCGTCCGGCCATTCTAGCGTCGGTCCGTCGGCGAAGGCGGACCGCAGGGTTCTGGCAGGGTTCTGGCGTCCGATCGGTCGCCAGACGCTTGACTTGAACCCCCGCCGCGCTTAGTCCCGGCCAGGAACAGGCCTGCCGTTCGAGCCGGGCCCTATCTCCATTCTGAACCGAAGCGGCCTCCTCCCTATCGCCGCCCGTGACTCTCCCAAAAACCGCCAGAACACCCAGGATCTCGTCGATGCACCTGAAGGACCTCAAGAAAAAGAGCCCGGCCGATCTCGTCAGCATGGCTGAAGAGCTGGGCGTCGAGGGCGCCTCGACGATGCGCAAGCAGGACCTGATGTTCGCGATCCTCAAGGTCGAGGCCGAGAATGGCGAGCAGATCATGGGCGAGGGCACGATCGAGGTTCTGCCCGACGGCTTCGGCTTCCTGCGCAGCCCGGAAGCGAATTATCTCGCCGGTCCCGACGACATCTATGTCTCGCCCAACCAGGTCCGCAAATTCGGCCTGCGCACCGGCGACACCGTCGACGGCGAGATCCGCGCACCGAAGGACGGCGAACGCTATTTCGCGCTGACCCGGCTGGCGTTGATCAACTTCGACGATCCCGATGTCGTTCGCCACCGCGTCAATTTCGACAATCTGACGCCGCTCTATCCCGAAGAGAAGCTGACGCTCGACAATCTCGATCCGACGATCAAGGACAAGTCGTCGCGGGTGATCGACATCGTCGCGCCGCAGGGCAAGGGCCAGCGCGCGTTGATCGTCGCGCCGCCGCGGGTCGGCAAGACCGTCCTGCTCCAGAACATGGCGCGCGCGATCACCGACAACCATCCCGAAGTCTTCCTGATCGTCCTTCTGATCGACGAGCGTCCCGAAGAAGTCACCGACATGCAGCGTTCGGTGAAGGGCGAGGTGATTTCCTCGACCTTCGACGAGCCGGCCCAGCGCCACGTCCAGGTCGCCGAAATGGTGATCGAGAAGGCGAAGCGTCTCGTCGAGCACAAGAAGGACGTCGTGATCCTGCTCGACTCGATCACGCGTCTCGGCCGCGCCTACAACACCGTCGTCCCCTCGTCGGGCAAGGTGCTGACCGGCGGCGTCGATGCGAACGCGCTGCAGCGTCCCAAGCGCTTCTTCGGCGCGGCGCGCAACATCGAGGAGGGCGGATCGCTCTCGATCATCGCCACCGCGCTGATCGACACCGGCAGCCGCATGGATGAAGTGATCTTCGAAGAGTTCAAGGGTACCGGTAACTCGGAAATCGTCCTCGATCGCAAGGTCGCGGACAAGCGCATCTTCCCGGCGATGGACGTCGGCAAGTCGGGCACCCGCAAGGAAGAGCTGCTGGTCGACAAGGGCAAGCTCAGCAAGATGTGGGTGCTGCGCCGCATCCTCATGCAGATGGGCACCATCGACGCGATGGAGTTCCTGCTCGACAAGATGAAGGACTCGAAGACCAACGAGGATTTCTTCGACTCGATGAACCAATAACAGGGGGACGCGGCTTGTGGGGGGCCTGACGGACTGGACCTACAAGCATTTCTGGGCGGGGGTCGAACATCCCTATCGCCGCCTGCGTCGTCGCCTGATCGACCTCGCGGCGCCCGGCATGACGATCCTCGATGCGGGCTGCGGACACACCGCCCCCAATCTGCAGGAACTGCGCGACAGCGGCGCGACCCTGGTCGGGATCGACCTGGTCCCGCTCGCCCCGCAGGCGGGAATGGAGCTGATCGAGGCCGATCTTGCCCATGTTCCGCTGCCCGACGGCAGCGTCGACCTGATCTATTCGCGCTCGGTGATGGAGCATGTCGTCGATCCCGACGCGGTCTACGGCGAAGCGGCGCGATTGCTCAGGCCGGGCGGGCGCTGGATCTTCCTCACCGCCAATCGCTGGGACTATGTCTCGATCGTCTCGCGGCTGACGCCGAACCGCTTTCATGCCGCGATCGTCCGCCGGTTCGAAGGCCGCGACGAGATCGATGTCTTCCCGACCGCCTATCGGACCAATGACCGCAGCCAGATCGGCCATTATGCCGCCGCCCATGGCTTCCGCATCGACGCGTTCGAACGCCACGGCCAATATCCGGCGATGTTCTACCGGATCGGACCGCTCTTCCTGCTGGCGACGCTGTATGAGAAGCTGGTGATGAACTTGCGGCTGCTCGCGGGGCTGCGCGGCTGGCTCTATGTCGAGCTCGTGAAGATCTAGGCTGCAATGATGGTCTGGTCACGGTTACAGGCTCGACAGGCGCAGGCTTTCGGCTAGGGAGGGATCATGCTCGAGCTCTGGAACCACATCGTCGCGGATTTCTCCAACATCACCAGCCCGGCGGCCATGGCTGCCTTCGTGCAGGTGCTGATGATCGATATCATGCTGGCCGGCGACAATGCGATCGTGGTCGGCGCGCTGGCGGCGGGTCTCCCCGCCGATCAGCGCCGCAACGTGATCCTGATCGGGATTATCGCCGCGCTGGTCCTGCGCATCGTCTTCGCGATCAGCGTCAGTGTGTTGATGGGCATCGTCGGTCTCGTGCTGGCGGGCGGGCTGCTGCTGCTGTGGGTGTCGTGGAAGATGTTCCGCGAGCTTCGCCACGCAGGCGCCCCTGAGGGCTCCGATCCGGCCGATCATGACGGCATTCCCCAGACCAAGACCTTCATCGGCGCGGCGTGGGCCGTGGCGGTCGCCGACGTGTCGATGAGTCTCGACAATGTCCTGGCGGTTGCGGGCGCGGCGCGCGAGCATCCGGGTATCCTGGTCATCGGCCTGTTCCTGTCGGTTGCGCTGATGGGCATCGCCGCCAATTTCATCGCCCGCTATATCGAGCGCTATCGCTGGATCGCTTATGTCGGCCTTGCGGTGATTCTCTATGTCGCGGTGAAGATGATCTGGGAAGGCACCCACCAGGTCTGGCCCCTCATCGCCTGACACCCCGGTTTTACGGGTTGGTTCGACGCGCGGATGCGATTCCGGGCGCGGAGAGCTGTTGCATTGATTTACGATGTTTTACTTTCCTATTCTTAGTTATGCTTGAACTTAACGAAGTTGTATTTTGATTTTTACTTAACTGTCGGATTTTTTTACAGTTGACGTTCGCGTGTTCTCGGCCGATAGACCTGTTCTATATAATTTATTACTAGATCAGTCCTTCATCCTCTGTTAGTAGACCTTCGAATAGGTCCTGTTTGCGGCCCGTGGGCATCGGCCCGATGGTTGTAGGGGTGAAGTGAATGCGTATGTTTCGTGCTCTTCCGCTTGTCATTGCCGGCATGCTGGCTCTGGCCAATGCCGGTCAGGCATCCGCGGCGCTGGTGGGCCAGTCGACCTCGACCGGTATCGCTGCGTTGAAGGAATGGAACGTCGTCGCGTTCAACAATCTCTCCACATCGAACCACATCGGCGGACGCGTGCTGGTCGGCAACAACTTCACCGTGAACAACGGTGTGGTGGCGATGGACGGATCGAACATCCCGACGACGACCAACGGCACGGCGGCGATCACCGTCGGCGGCAACACCAGCTTCAACAATGGCAACGTCAACGGATCGGGCGTTCAGGTTGGCGGCAACCTGACCGGCAATTTCAACAACAATGGCGGCGGCGCGGTCCAGGTCGGCGGTACCGCCCAGAATCAGCAGAACTTCTCGGTTCAGGCGAATCAGGGCGCGAACTTCACCAACACCATCCTTGCCCAGTCGGCCGACATCAAGGCGTCGCTGACCAGCCTCAGCCAGAACCTGCAGACGCTGGCCAACACCGCCGGCGTCCAGGTCGGCGGTGACAGCAACAACCAGTCGATCACCGTCACCGGCACCGGGCTGAAGGTCCTCAACTGGTCCGAAGCGATGTTCGAGGGTAGCAGCAACCAGCAGCTGCAGATCTCGGTCCCGTCGGGCGCGACGCTGGTCGTCAACGTTGCAGGCACCGACATCGACTTCAACCGCAACTTCAACACCTATGCCAATATGCAGAACGTGCTGTTCAACTTCTACGAAGCCACCACCGTGGATATCGGCCGGCAGTTCAGCGGCTCGATCCTGGGCGTCTTTGCGGACATCACCGGCGGCAATTCGGGCAATATCGACGGCACCGTCATCGGCAACAACGTCACCCAGAACTCCAATGGCGAAATCCACAACGCTTATTTCCAGGGTGATCTGTCGAGCCTGTCGGGCCCGGTCTCGGTCGCTCCCGAGCCCTCGACCTGGGCGATGCTGATCCTCGGCTTCGGGCTGGTGGGCGCGATGATGCGGACGCGCAACCGTCGCAGCCTGGTCATCCAGGCCGCCTGATCGCGTCGTAATAGAACAGAGGAAAGGGCCCGCCGACGCGGGCCCTTTCTTTTTATTCGGTCAGCGGGTCAGCTGCCGAGGGTGGGCACCGCCCGAGGCTCAGGGCAGCAGCACGACCGACCCGGTGGTCTTGCGTCCTTCCAATGCCCGGTGCGCATCTGCGGCGTCCCTGAGCGGCAGCCGCAGGCCGATCTCGACCGACAGCTTGCCCGCGGCGATCATCGCGAACAGGTCGGCTGCCGCGGTCTCGAGCTCGGCCCGCGTCGCGACATAGTCATAGACCTTGGGACGGGTGAGAAAGAGCGATCCGCGCTTCGTCAGTTCGAGCGGACTGGTCGCGGGGACCGGGCCCGAGGCATTGCCGAAGCTGATCATCAATCCGCGCGGACGCAGCGAATCAAGCGAAGCTTCCCAGCTGGCAGCCCCGACTCCGTCGAACACGACGTCGACGCCCCGACCATCGGTGGCTTTGCGGACCTCAGCCGCCAGCGCGTCATAGCCGCAATGGAGCGCAGTCTCGGCACCCAGAGCCTTCGCGATCGCCGCCTTGTCGGCGGTGCCGGCATGGGCGATGACGCGCACGCCGAGCGCGGCCAGCCATTGGACCATCAAGCGGCCGACGCCGCCGGCGGCGGAGTGAACCAGAGCGGTCTGGCCGGCTTCCATCCTCGCACAGGGCAGGATCAGCGCCCGGACGGTGAGTCCCTTGAGCATCACCGCTGCCGCGGTCTCGTCGTCGATGCCGTCGGGCAGGGCGACGAGCAGTGTCGGGGCGATGTCGGCCCGGCTCGCATAGGTGCCGGGGCTCGGCGCCATATAGGCGACGCGCTGGCCGATCGAGAAACCCTCGACCCCCGTACCAATCGCCTCGACCACGCCCGCCGCCTCCACTCCGAGCGCGGCAGGCAGGGTCTGGGGATAGAGGCCGGTGCGGTGATAGGTGTCGATGAAATTGACCCCGATCGCACGGTGGCGAACCCGGACCATGCCGGCGCCGACCGGGCCATCCGCGAGCGGCTCGGCCTCGATGACCTCGGGTCCGCCGAACCGGCGGGCAACGAGTCGATAATCGCTCATGCAAGATGCTCGGCGAAGAAGGCTTCGGTGCGGCTATCGGCGAGATTGGCGGCATCCTCGACGCGGCGATTGCCCATCGTGGTCGCAAAGCCATGGTCGACGCCGGGATAATCGAGCAGCGTCACCTTGGGATGGCCGTCGAGCCCTTCATGCATCTTGGCCTGCATCTCGGCCGGGACGAAGCCGTCGTCGCCGGCGATGTGGAGGAGCAGCGGGTGGGCGATCGCGTGCGATTCGCCGATCAGGCCGTCAATACCGACGCCATAATAGCCGACGCTCGCGTTGATGTCGGTGCGGGCGGCGGTCATGTAGGCGAGACGCCCGCCCAGGCAGTAGCCGACCGCGCCGATCTTGCCGCCCTGGATCATCGCGCGCGTGTCGCGGATCGTCGCCTCGATGTCACTGATGCCCGCGTCCTGGTCGAACTGGCCGAACAGCTTGAACGCCTCCTGCAGGTCCTCGGGATTGTCGGGATCGAGCTCGATCCCCGGGCGGATGCGCCAGAACAGGTCGGGTGCGACGGCGAGATAGCCCTTTTCGGCCCACTGGTCGCATTTGAGCCGAATGCCCTCGTTCACCCCGAAGATTTCCTGGATCACGATGATCGCCGCCTTCGGTTCTGAGACAGGCTGGGACGTATAGGCCAGAAACTCGTCATCGCCGTGCAGCGTCTTGATCTCGGTATAGCTTTTCACAGAAGGCCTCCTCGTCTCGCAGGGTCGTGTTCGTGGTCGAGCAACCACGTCTTCGTCCGGATACCGCATCCGCCGGAATAATGGCCGATCGCGCCGCCGCTGCCTACCACCCGGTGACAAGGGACAACGATCGGAAACGGATTTCGTGCACAGGCCTGGCCGATTGCGCGCGGCGCCGAGCCGGCGATGCGGGCCAGCCCGCCGTAGCTGAGGGTATCGCCCGGCGCGATCGCGCAGATTGCGGAGCGCAGAGCGGCTCCCCTCGGCGTGGTGGCGGGGGCGAGCGGCAGGTCGAAATCGGTGAAACTATCCTCGAAATACGCGCGCAACTGACGCGCCGCTTCGGCAGCCGGCCCATTGGCGGGCTGCTCGGTCGCGGCGGGCATGGCGATGCCATCGCCGACGATGCGCAGGCCGTGGAGGAGGCGGTCGTCGACCTGGATCAGGATGGTGCCGATCGGCGAGGGGAGGTGGGTGGTGGTGATCATGGCGACATCATCGTGGGCGTGGACGGATCGTGGGCGTGGACAGGGGCTTCTCGAAACTCTAGCCATGGTGGGGGACGTTTCAATGACCCGGAGAGTGTGCATGAAGATCACCGTCGACGTCGATTGCACCCCGGAAGAGGCGCGACGCTTCATGGGACTGCCCGACATGTCCGTCATTCATGACGCCTATCTCGACAAGATGAAGACGATGATCGAGGAGGGCGTGACCCCCGACATGATGGAAACGATGATGCGCAGCTGGATGCCGATGGGGGAAACCGGCATGAACCTGTGGCGCACCATGTTCGACCAGATCGGCCGTGCGGGTGGCAGCGGCGACAAATAGCGCCGGCGCGACGGCTGCCGCCACGATCTTCGCCCTGTCGAGCGGCGCCCCCCCGGCGGGCGTCGCTGTGGTGCGGGTCAGTGGTCCGCAGGCTGGCGATGCGCTCGATCGGCTGACCGGCAAGGCCCGGCCCGCGCCCCGGCGGGCGACGCTGCGGACCGTGCTCGACCCCGCCGACGGCGCCCCGCTCGACAGCGCGCTCCTGCTGTGGCTGCCGGGTCCCGGCACCGCCACGGGCGAGGACATGGCCGAATTGCATCTTCATGGGGGTCGGGCGGTGACCGCGGCGGTGCTCGCGGCGCTCGCCCGCGTGCACGGCCTTCGCCCGGCGGAGGCGGGAGAATTTTCGCGGCGCGCGTTCGAGACGGGGCGCATCGATCTCAACGAAGCCGAGGCGTTGGCCGACCTGCTCGCCGCCGAGACCGAAGCGCAACGCCGCAATGCGATGCTGCTCGCGGGTGGAGCGCTGAGCCGTGCGCTCGAGGACTGGCAAGATCGCACGCTGGCGCTGTCGGCGAAGCTGGAGGCCCAGCTCGACTTTTCGGACGAGGAGGATGTCGCGCCGCTCGATCCAGGGTTCGCGATCGATCTGGCCGCGCTCGATGCCGATGTCGCGCGGTGGCGGGGGCGCCTTCCGGTCGAGCGCTTGCGTGACGGCATCCGCGTCGTTCTCGCCGGCCCGCCCAATGCCGGAAAATCGACCCTGCTCAATGCGCTGGTCGGTCGCGAGGCCGCCATCGTCACGCCGATCGCGGGGACGACGCGCGATCTGATCGAGGCGCCGGTCGCGATGGGTGGCGTTCCTTTCCTGATCATCGACACCGCCGGACTGCACGCAGGAAGCGGCGACGCGGTCGAGGCGATCGGGATCGACCGCGCGAGCCGCGCCATGGCTGCGGCGGATATCGTCCTGTGGCTTGGGGATCCGGCCGAGGCCCCCGAAGGCGCGGTGCGGATCGGCGCGCAGGCGGATCGACGTTCCCTCGATCCCGATAGCTTCGATCTGCTTCTCTCGGCGCAGAGCGGCGAAGGCCTTGAGCGGCTTGCGGCACTGCTGCTCGATCGTGCGGCGATGCTGTTGCCGGGCGAAGGCGAAGCCGCGTTGTCGGCGCGCCAGCGCGGAGCGCTCGATCGGCTGGGAGAGGCGTTGGTTTTGGCCCGAGGCGAGAGCGACCCGGTGCTCGTCGCCGAGGCGCTCCGGCTTGGCCGCGCAGCGATCGATGCTCTCACGGGTAGGGCGGGGACCGAGGACATGCTCGATGGCCTGTTCGGGCGCTTCTGCATCGGCAAATAGCGGTGTTCCACGTGGAACAGTTTTGACTTGCGCGCGGGCCTCGGATAGCGCGCCTACATGGCGGACAGCTTTGATGTGATCGTGGTCGGTGGCGGCCACGCCGGTTGCGATGCGGCGGCGGCAGCCGCGCGGATGGGCGCACGCACGGCGCTCGTGAGCATGCGCCGTGACATGATCGGGGCGATGTCGTGCAATCCGGCGATTGGGGGACTGGGCAAGGGACATCTCGTCCGCGAGGTCGACGCCTGCGACGGCCTCATCGCCCGCGCGGCCGACCGCGCCGCGATCCATTATCGGATGCTCAACCGCAGCAAGGGCGCGGCGGTGCAGGGCCCTCGCGTTCAGGCGGACCGCAAGCTCTACAAAGCTGCGATCCACGATCTGCTCGCCGAACAGAGCAATCTGGAGATCGTCGAAGGATCGGCAGAGCGCCTTCTGATCGACGATGTTTCACGTGGAACGGCGGGGCTGGTTCTCGCCGACGGGCGGACGTTGCGCGCTCGCGCTGTAGTCCTGGCGACCGGAACCTTCCTTAATGCCAAGCTTCACTTCGGTCTGGAGTGCCGTTCGGGAGGGCGGGTAGGTGAGGCGTCCGCGATCGGACTCGCCGACCAGTTGCGGGCGCTCGATTTGCCGATCGCGCGGCTGAAGACCGGCACCCCGCCTCGGCTCGACGGACGGACGATCGATTGGAGTGGGCTCGATCGCCAACCGTCTGATGACGAGCCGTGGACCTTCTCGGCGCTCACGCCCGAGAGGCTGGTCCCGCAGCTCGCCTGTGCGATCACCCGGACCAACCCGCGCACGCATGATGTGATCCGCAGCGGGCTCGATCGATCGCCATTGTTCTCTGGCGTCATCACCGGGGTGGGTCCGCGCTACTGCCCCTCGATCGAGGACAAGGTTCACCGCTTCGCCGATCGCGACGGGCACCAGATCTTTCTGGAGCCCGAAGGCCTCGACGATTCGACGATCTACCCCAATGGCGTCTCGACCTCGCTGCCCGAAGATATCCAGCTTGCGATGTTGCGGACGGTGGCCGGGCTCGAGCGGGTCGAGATCATCCAGCCGGGCTACGCCGTCGAATATGATTATATCGATCCCCGCGCGCTGACCCCGGGCCTTGCGCTGCGCGCTTTGCCGGGGCTATTTTGCGCGGGGCAGATCAATGGGACGACCGGTTACGAAGAGGCAGCGGCCCTGGGCCTCGCTGCCGGAATGAACGCAGCGGCGTATGCGGCCGGTCGCGCGGAAATCTATTTCGATCGTGCGACGAGCTACATTGGCGTGATGATCGACGATCTGACCTTGCAAGGCGTCTCGGAGCCTTACCGCATGCTCACTGCGCGGGCCGAGTATCGCTTGCGATTGCGCGCCGACAATGCCGGGACTCGCCTCACCGCATGGGCGGATAGCCACGGTGCCGTCTCGTCGCCACGCCGAACGTTCCACGTGGAACAGGAGCGGGCTCGGGCGGCGATCAGGGAGCGCTGCGATTCGCGCGTCGTCGGGTCCGGGGAGATGATCGCGGCGGGAGCCTCGGTCGCCCACGACCATGCCCGTCGCTCGTTGACCGAGTGGCTCCGCTTCCCAGAAGTCGACGATGCCGCTCTCGTAACGCTCGACCCCGAGCTTGCGCGGTTCGACGCCAACGTCCGCGCCGAGATCGTCCAGGATGGACGATATGCGCCCTATCTTGCCCGGCAGGATCTTGAGATCGATCGGTTGCGCGCCGACGAACGGATCTCGCTCGTTGGCGTCGCCGATTATGGAAGGATCTCCGGTCTGTCTCACGAAATGATCGAACGCCTCAACACGGCCCGCCCGAGCGACCTTGCCGCCGCGGGACGGGTCCGGGGCATCACCCCGGCCGCGCTGGCGGCCATCATGGTGCACGCCCGCCGGATCGCGGCATGACCGAGGACGAAGCACGGGCGTGGGTCGGTGAGCATGTTTCACGTGAAACAGCGCAAGGGCTCGAACGCCTGGTGGCGCTGGTGCTCGATGAAATGCCCCGGCAGAATCTGATATCGGCAGCGAGCGCCGACCATATCTGGACCCGCCATATCGTCGACTCGGCCCAGCTGGTCGCGCTCGCGCCCGAGGCGGCGGGCAGGTGGATCGACCTCGGGTCGGGTGCCGGTTTCCCCGGCTTGGTCGTTGCGCTGATGCGCCCTGATCTGCATGTCACCCTGGTCGAGTCGCGCCGCAAGCGGATCGATTTCCTGGTGGCGATGTCCGATGCACTGGGCGTCGCCGATCGCGTGACGGTGGCCGGGCAGAGGCTCGAACTGATCGAGTCGGCCCAGCAGGACGTCATCAGCGCGCGCGCCTTCGCGCCGCTCGAACGTCTGTTGCCGCTCGCCCACCGATTCTCGCGTCCCGACACCGTCTGGCTGCTGCCAAAAGGCCGCAGCGCTGCATCCGAACTGGAAGCCGTCACAGGTTCGTGGCAGGGTGGTTTCCGGATCGTTCCCAGCATGACCGATCCCGAAGCGGCGATCATCGTCGCCACGAATGTGGGCCCCAAAATGGGGCGCCGGGGCCAAAGTCAAAAGGGACGCCGATGATCCGCATCGCGATCGCGAACCAGAAGGGTGGGGTGGGCAAGACGACCACCGCGATCAACCTTGCGACCGCGCTCGCGGCGACGGGCTGGCGCGTGCTGCTGGTCGATTTCGATCCGCAGGGCAACGCCTCGACGGGTCTTGGGCTCGACCAGGCGTCGCGCGGCCGCTCGAGCTACGAACTGCTGCGCCGCGACTGCACATTGACCGAGGCGGTGGTGCCGACGCAGATCCCCCGGCTCGACATCGTCCCGGCGACGGTCGACCTTACCGGTGCCGAGATCGAGCTGATCGACGTCGAGAAGCGAACCCATCGTCTTCACGACGCACTGGCGCAGGACGAAGATCGCTGGGATGTCTGCCTGATCGATTGCCCGCCGTCGCTTGGCCTGTTGACCGTCAACGCGCTGGTTGCGGCGAACATGATGCTGGTGCCGCTGCAATGCGAGTTCTTTGCGCTTGAGGGACTGACCCAGCTGCTCCAGACGATCGAGCGGGTGCGCGCCCGCTTCAATCCCGGGCTGACCATCCTCGGCGTGGCGCTGACCATGTACGACCGGCGCAACCGGCTGTCCGAACAGGTAGCCGCGGATGTCCGCAGTGTTTTGGGGAAAGTGGTGTTCGAAACAGTGATCCCGCGCAATGTCCGCCTGTCCGAGGCGCCCAGCCACGGCCTGCCAGCGTTGATCTACGATCATCGCTGCCCGGGTTCGGAAGCCTATATTGCGCTGGCCCGCGAGTGCATCGCCCGCCTGACCAACAGGGCGCAGGCGGCATGAGCGCCGACACGCCACGTCGGGGCCTTGGCCGGGGCCTGTCGTCGCTGATGGGAGAAGTGGCCGCAGAGCAGCCGATCGCGCCGGGCGCCGAGCGGCCCGCGGGCATTCAGATGATCTCGGTTGGCGCGATCGTCCCCAATCCCGATCAGCCGCGCCGCCATTTCGATGAGGATGCGCTCGACGATCTTGCCGCCTCGATCGCCCAGCGTGGCGTGATCCAGCCGATCGTCGTTCGGCCGCATCCCGTCCAGGGCGGCTACCAGATCATTGCCGGCGAACGCCGCTGGCGCGCGGCGCAGCGCGCCCGGATCCACGAACTGCCGGTGATCGTCCGCGATCTGTCCGACAGCGAGACGCTCGAGATAGCGATCGTCGAGAATGTCCAGCGACAGGATCTCAACGCGGTCGAAGAAGCCGAGGCTTATCAGAAGCTTGTCGCGGAATTCGGCCACACCCAGGAAGCGTTGGGCAAGCTGGTCGGCAAATCGCGAAGCCATGTCGCCAATCTGATGCGGTTGCTCGACCTGCCCAAGCCGGTGCGCGACATGGTCGCCGACGGACGGCTTAGCATGGGCCACGCCCGTGCGCTCGTGACCTCGCCCAATGTCGAGGAACTGGCCGGGGAGGTCGTCCGCCGTGAGCTATCGGTCCGCGACGCTGAAAAGCTCGCCAAGGCCGGAAAGGGCGTTGGGGGCAGCGCTGGCGGCAAGCCGGCCATCGGGCAGGGCGCCCCGCCGGCCGATGCCGACATGACGGCGCTCGAACGCCATCTCGGCGATATCCTCGGGCTCAAGGTCGTGATCGACCATGGCGAGAAGGGGGGCCGGATCGCAATCGCCTATTCGACGCTCGACCAGCTCGACCTGATCTGCCAGCGGCTGAGCGGCGAACCGATCTGAGACCGGGTGTGAGGCTGATACAGCTCGACCCTATCACCGCAGGCTAAACCGCTGTTTTAAAACCCTCTTTCCCTCGAGATAGGGGAACCCATTGCGAAGCAATGGGAGGGTGAGGGCTCCCACCGAATCGATTCCTCAGACCCCATCTCAACATCTTGAGAAACGGTCTGGCCTTTGCTGGAGCAACGGGATCAGTTCATATTCTCACTGAACATCTTCATAGAGCTCTGTAACAGCCGTGCGTCCCCTACGTCTCCCCGCAGGGAGATTTTAGCGCCGTCCAGCGGCGGCAGCGGCGCGCGCGATGGTGATAAGTTCTTCGCCGATCAACACCATGCCGGGCGATCCTGAGCGCTTATAGGCGCGTTCGAGCGCCGTGAGGCGGATGGTGGCGGTGGCGATGCGCTCGGGGGTCCAGCGCTGAAGAAGGCCGGCCACGACCTTCTGATCCTTCCAGAAAATCGCCTTGCCGCTGCTCGCCATCACGCCCTCGATGCTCTGCCCCGACGCGACGTCGGCGCGGAGCGGCGCGATCTGGGCAAGGCGGCGGAGCAGCGCCCGCACCACGCCGATCGCCTCGGTTGGCCCGATCAGCGCGAGCTCGGCGCTCGCGCGCTGGGTCTGTCCGCCCATCACCGCGTCGACGATCGCGCTGAGATCGCTCTCGTCGTTGACTGCACCGATGGCCTCGAAGGCGGCGCTGTCGGCGGGCTTCGGCTCTTCGGGCGAGGCATCGAGGAACAGTGCGAGCTTTTCCAGTTCGCGCGCCATCAGGCCGCGGTCGGCGTTGGTCGCGGCGACGATCGTCTGCGCCACGCGCGGATCGAGGCGCAGGCCAAGCTCGCGGGCGATCTCGACGGCGACCTGGTCGGCCTGGCGACCCTCGGGAAGATAGGAGGCGAAGGCGAGCGCGGCGGGGGAGGCGAGCGCGAGCTTCACGAGCTTCGCGTCCTTGCGCAGATTGCCCGCGATCACCACCACCGGATTGCCGGCCGAGGTCGCCTCGAGCAGCGCCTGGACGGCATCGACGATCTCGTCGCCCGCCGGATCGACCCGGATATGGCGGGCGCCACCGAACAGCGACATCGAGGCGGCCTCGTCGGCGAGTCGCGCGGGATCGTCCTTGAGCTGGCTGCCCGTCAGGTCGATCTGCTCGGATTCGGCGCCCATCGCCTTGTCGAGACGGGCCGAGAGCGCGCGTGAGCCCGATTCGTCGGGGCCATAGAGCAGGATCAGCCGGACCGACGGATCGGGCTTGTCGAGGGCCCGACCGACCTGGCCTGCGTCAGCTTTCACGGCGCGCCATCACTGGCCCGCGCTTCGCCCCGCATAGGTCGCGATGCGCGCGATCATCTGGTCGGCGAGATTCTCGCTCAGCCGCTCGAGCGCGGTCTGTTCGGCCGCGACAGTCGCATATTCCGATCCGGTCACGTCGATGCCGGCGTCGGACGCCGCGGTCTGGTCGAGGACCACGCTGCCGGTGGTGGCGTCCAGCAGCCGGTAACGGGCGCGCAGGGTGCGGCGTTCGCGGCTGATGGCATTGTCCTGCCGAATACCGAAACCGGTGATCTGATCGTCGAGCTCGACCTCGAGCCGGAAGCGTGGGGTCGCCGCGCCCTGGCGATGGAGCCGGTCGTTGAGCGCGTTGCGGATCAGCCAGCCGTTCTGGCCGCCGATCGGGGCGACCTCGATCGAGGTCAGTGCCGAGGCGACCGGACCCGATCCGCCATTGGCATAGAGCGGGCGAAGACCGCAGCCGGGCAGGGCCATGACCATGCCGATCAGGGCGACGAGCGCCAGCGGACGAGGCAGGGAACGCGTCATGCGACGATGTTGACCAGCCGATCGGGGACGACGATCACCTTCTTCGGCGTGGCGCCCTCGAGCAGCTTGACGATCTTTTCGGAGTCGAGCGCCATCCGCTCGAGCGCATCCTTCGCCATGCCCTTCGGAGCGATCAGCGTGTCACGCAGCTTGCCGTTGACCTGCACAGCGATCGTTACCTCATTGTCGACCAGCAAGGCGGGATCATGCTCCGGCCAGGCCGCGTCGGCAACCAGTCCGTGCTCGCCGAGACGCGACCAGGCCTCTTCGGCGAGATGCGGGACCATCGGTGCGACCAGGCGGATGATGGCGCGGGCGGCGGCGGTGCGGCTGGCCGACGGCTCGGCCTTCTCGATCGCATTGGCGAGTTCGTGGATCTTGGCGACCGCACGGTTGAAGCCCAGCGCTTCGATGTCGGCGGCGATGCCGGCAATCGCCTTGTGGAGCTTGCGGTCGAGATCCTTGTCCTCGCCGCTCCCGGCCTCGGCGGCCTCGGTGATGCGCCATAGCCGGTTGACGAAGCGCCAGCAGCCTTCGATGCCGCTCTCGGTCCATTCGAGGTCGCGCTCGGGCGGGCTGTCCGACAGCATGAACCAGCGCACCGCGTCGGCGCCATATTGCTCGACGATCGGGCCCGGATCGACGGTGTTCTTCTTCGACTTCGACATCTTCTCGATGCGACCGACGGTGACCGGCGCGCCGGTCGCGATCACCGCGCCGTTCGAGATTTCCTCCGGGCTCAGCCACTGGCCGTCGGGACCCTTGTAGGTCTCGTGGGTGACCATGCCCTGGGTGAAGAGGCCGGTGAACGGCTCCTTGATGCTGATCTTGCCGATCCGCTCGAGCGCACGGGTCCAGAAGCGGGCGTAGAGCAGGTGCAGGATCGCATGCTCGACCCCGCCGATATATTGGCCGACCGGCATCCAGCTTTCGGCGACGGCGCGGTCGAACGGCTTGTCGTCGGGCTGGCTGGCGAAGCGGATGAAGTACCAGCTCGAATCGACGAAGGTGTCGAGCGTGTCGGTCTCGCGCCGTGCCGGCCTCTTGCAGTTGGGGCAGGCGACATGCTTCCAGGTCGGATGGCGATCGAGCGGGTTGCCGGGGATGTCGAAGCTGACATCCTCGGGCAGGATGACGGGCAGCTGATCCTTGGGAACGCCGACCGGGCCGCAATCCTCGCAATGGATGATCGGGATCGGCGTGCCCCAGTAGCGCTGGCGCGAAACGCCCCAGTCGCGCAGGCGCCAGACGGTGGTGCCGGTGCCCCAGCCCTCGGCCTCGCCGCGCGCGATCACCTGCGCCTTTGCCTCTTCGACCGACAGGCCGTCGAGGAAGGCCGAATTGACGATGCGGCCGGGGCCGACATAGGCCTCGGCGTCGATCGGCGCCGAAGCGTCCTCGGGCGAGGGGGCGACGACCCGCTTGACCGGCAGCGCATATTTGCGCGCGAAGTCGAGATCGCGCTGGTCGTGCGCCGGGCAGCCGAAGACCGCGCCGGTGCCATAGTCCATCAGCACGAAATTGGCGACGAACAGCGGCAGTTTCCAGCTCGGGTCGAGCGGATGGACTACCGAAAGACCGGTGTCATAGCCCTTCTTCTCGGCGGTCTCGATCTCGGCCGCGGCGGTGCCGGTGCGCTTGCAATCGGCGATGAAGGCCTGAAGCGCTTCATTGTCCGCCGCCAGCGCCTGCGCGATCGGATGATCGGCGGCGATCGCGGCGAAGCTGGCGCCGAACATCGTGTCGGGCCGCGTCGTGAAGACCTCGAAGCTGGCAATGTCGCCGCCGGGGGCCGCGACCGGCGCGTCGAGATCGAAGCGGAAGCGCATGCCCTGCGACTTGCCGATCCAGTTCTCCTGCATCGTCCGGACCTTTTCGGGCCACTGGTCGAGCGTCGACAGGCCGGTCAGCAGCTCGTCGGCGAAATCGGTGATCTTGAGGAACCACTGGCTGAGCTTGCGCCGCTCGACCAGCGCGCCCGAACGCCAGCCGCGCCCGTCGATCACCTGTTCGTTGGCGAGCACGGTCATGTCGACCGGATCCCAGTT
>JAZKDN010000025.1:0-8347 GCA_040387595.1 Pseudomonadota bacterium | reverse complement strand
GCAACACCTGTGACAGGTGTTGCACTTCGTTTGTGAGTTTAGAGGGATCCCGCTTCTTCCTTCTACATCCCAAGAAAAGCGGGATCCCGGATCGAGTCCGGGATGACGTTGCCCTTGCCAAGAGCGCGCTCTGTATCTGCTCCAAGGGATGGGACAGAAAGGCCGTCAGATCGCCGTCTGCCCGCCATCCACCGCCAGGGTCGTGCCGGTGATGAACTGCGCGTCGCCCGAGAGCAGGAAGGCGACCGCCGCGGCGATATCCTCGGGGCGGGCGGTCGGGCCGATCAGCGGGGTCATCCGGCTGAACAGGTCCATGTCGACCCCCTCGATCGCATCGAAGCCGCCGGCGATCAGCGGGGTATCGACCGCGCCGGGGCAGATCGCGTTCACCCGCACGCCCTTGCGCGCATATTCGGCGGCGACCGACCGGGTGAGCCCGACGACGCCGCTCTTCGACGCCGAGTAAGCGGCGGCATAAGGCGTCGCGACGAGGCCTGCCGCGCTCGCGATGTTAACGATCGCGCCGCCGGACTTCTCCAGCGCGGGCAGCGCCGCGCGGGTCATCTGGAAGACGCCGGTCAGGTTGATGCCGATCACACGCTGCCATTCGGCGTCGCTGGTCGCGGCGGCGTGGCCGAAGCTCCCGACCCCGGCGACATTGGCGAGCCCGTCGAGCTGGCCGAAGCGCTCCAGCGCCGCCGCCACCGATGCCTCGCACGCCGCCGGATCGGCGACGTCGACCCGCAGCGATGCGCTGTCGGCCACCGAAGCCGCGGTCGCCTGCGCGCCGTCGCCATTAATGTCTACACATAATAACCGCGCGCCTTCCTCGGCCAGGCGCAGCGCAGTTGCGCGGCCGATCCCGGAGGCAGCCCCCGTCACCAGCACGACCCGTCCCTCGAATCTCCGCATCGTCTTCTCCCTCAACGCAATGTCGTAAGCGCGGCGAAGTCGAGCGCCTGCAGGCTCTCCTCCCGACCACCGCGCACCTTGTCGACCCAGGCCGGATCGGCGAGCAGCGAGCGTCCGACCGCCAGCAGATCGAACTCGCCCCGCGCCAGCCGTGCGGCCACCTCGTCGAGGCGGTCTAGCGACACACCCGGCAATCCCGCGCCCGGCGTCGCCGCCTCCTCCTCGGTGAACAGACCCGCCAGCCCGATCGAGCCGACCGCGATCGTCGGCGCACCGGTCAGCGCCTTGGCCAGGGCCGCGAGGTTGCGGTCGTCGCCGGCAAAGGCGGGCTCCCACGCCTCGCGCTGCGAGCAATGGAGGATGTCCGCCCCCGCGTCGACCAGCGGCCGCAGCAGCTCACCCAACTCCTCAGGCGTTTCGGCAATCCGCGCCTCATAGGCGTCGATCTTGAACTGCGAGATGCGCACCAGGATGGGGAAATAGGGCCCGACCGCCGCGCGGCAGGCCGCCACGACCCGGGCGGGAAAGCGCGCGCGGTTTTCGGGCGATCCGCCATGGTCGTCGGTGCGGCGGTTGGTTGCGGGCCACAGAAACTGGTCGAGCAGGAAGCCATGGCCGGCGTGGATCTCCACCCCGTCGAAGCCCTGTGCCTGCGCCGCTTCGGCCGAATCGGCGAAGGCCGTCACCACCGCCGCCATGTCGGCTTCGCTCATCGCCTGGCCGCTCGGTCCGCGCCCGGCGTCGAGATCGGCGATCGCATAGCCCGACGGCCCCATCGCGGGGCCGTTGCCGAACGCCTCGGTCCGCCGCGCCATGCCGGTGTGCCACAGCTGCGGCATCAGTTTGCCGCCGGCCGCATGAACCTCGTCGAGCACTGCGCGCCAGCCGTCGAGCGGGTCGGCGCCGTGGAACAGCGGGCCGGTGCCGTCATAGTCGGCCAGATCGTGCGCCACCGCCGTCGCGCCGGTGATGGCCAGGCCGACACCGCCTTCGACCCGGCGGCGGAAATAGCCGCCATAATCGGCGTGCGGTCGGCCGGCAGCGGCGTGGGCGCGCCCCATCGGCGACATGACGATGCGGTTGGGCAGGGTCAGGTTGCGCGAGACGAAGGGCGTGAACAAGGCCGCCCGCGGGCTGGTGTCAGCAGAGATAGCTACCTCCATTGGCGGCGACGACCGATCCGGTCACGAAGCTGGCGTCGTCGCTCGCCAGGAAGGCGACGGCCGCGGCAATCTCGGCGGGCTGCGCCATCCGGCCGAGCGGGACGGCGGCCGCCAGCCCGGCCTTCACGTCGTCGGGGACGTTCGCCATGATCGGGGTGTCGGTCGGCCCCGGATGGACGGCGTTGACCCTGATCCCGCGCCCGGCGACCTCGCGGGCCAGCCCGCGCGCCAGGCCGACGATCGCGGCCTTGCTCGTCACATAATGGATCGGCCCTTCGCCCGACGCCGCCGATGTCGAGGCGATCAGGACGATCGAGCCCCCGGCATCGCGCGCCGCCATGTCGCGCAGCGCGGCGCGGCAGCAATAGAAGGCGCCATTGACGTTGACGTCCATCACCGCCTGCCAGCCGGCATCGGACATATGGATCGACTGGTCGGGATGCGCGGTCGGGGTCTCGCCACGGGCGATCTGCGCCGCGCGCTCGGCGGCGCCGGCATACATCTGCTCGCTGCCGTCGTCGGGGCCGCGCCCGATGCCGGCGTTGCAGACGAGGATGTCGATCCCGCCGAATGCACGCGCCGCGTCCGCCATCGCCGCATCGACCGAACCGCTGTCGGCAACGTCGCAGGCCAGCCCGAGATGGCCGTCCGCCCCGCCGAACACCGCCTGGGCCGCCGCCTGGTCACGATCGATCACCGCGACCCGGGCGCCCTCTTCGACCAGCCGTTCCGCGATCGCCCGGCCGATCCCCTGCGCGCCCCCGGTGACGACGGCGCGCCGCCCCTGCAGCCGCTTCACGTCCGCTTCCCGAACATTCGTCATCCTCTCAAAACTCTACGCAGATACACAATCTCTTATATATCATATGAGCATATGCGGAGTTACACCGCCCGCACAAGCAGCTAAAAGCGCGGGAGACGAGGGGAGGAAAGATCATGCGTCGCACAATCGCATTCATGCTGTTGGCCACAGCTCAGTGGCCCGCCATTGCACTGGCCCAGACCGCCGCTACCCCTGCCGGGGAAGCCGCCACCGCCACCGATAATGACGTGATCGTTGTCACCGCGCGCCGCCGCGAGGAAAGCGCGCAGGACGTGCCGATCGCGCTGACCGCCTTGTCGGGCGCGCAGGTTTCGGCCCCAGGCGCGATCGGCCTCGCGCAGGTGCAGCAGCTCGCCCCCAGCCTCCAGCTGACCGCGACCAACCCGCGTAACACCAACATCAATATCCGCGGCCTCGGCGCGACCCCGGCCTTCGCCAGCCTCGGCCTCGAATATGGCGCGGGCGTCTATGTCGACCAGGTCTATCTGAGCCGTCCGACCCAGACCGCCTTCGACCTTTACGATCTTGCGCGGGTCGAGGTGCTGCGCGGCCCGCAGGGCACATTGTTCGGCAAGAACACCACCGCCGGCGCGATCAGCCTGACCACCGAAGCCCCGAGCTTCGACCCCGCCTTCCGCGGCGAGATCAGCCTCGGCAATTATCGCTCGCTGCAGATGCGGGCGACCGGCACCACGCCGCTGACCGATACCGTCGCGGTCCGCCTGACCGTCACCGACACCATCCGCGACAAGGGATTTCAGACGATCCCGGCGCAGGGCGGCAAGCGGGTCCACGACCTGCGCAGCTTCGGCGCGCGCGGCCAGTTGCTGTACGATAACCATGATGGCTTCAGCGCCCGGCTGACCGGCGACTATTCGTCGCTGCGCCAGGATTGCTGTACCGGCGTCACGACCACGATCCGCACGACCCGGATCGACGGAACGCCGCTGCCCAACAATTTCCTGCTCCGCACCGCGCGGGCGGGCTATACCCCGCTGCCGATCGATCCGGGCAGTCGCCGGCTGGAGACCAACCGGCCCTTCAGCGTCGACATGAAGACCTACGGTGCCGCCGGCATCGTCGACTGGGACCTCGGCGCCGCGACGCTGACCTCGGTCACCGGCTGGCGCAAGCTCGACTACAGCCCCGCCACCGACGGCGACGTCATCGGCCTCGACATCTTCGAAAATGCCGGCGTCCGCGAGAAGCAGGAGCAGTTCAGCCAGGAGCTCCGTCTCGCCAGCGACGGCAAGAACCGCATCGATTATGTCGCCGGCCTCTATTATTTCTGGCAGCGGATCGATGACCGCTTCTTCACCATCTACGGCCGCGATGCCGCGCTGTGGATCCTCGGCCCTGCCGTAGCCGGCGGAACGACGCCATCGGCGGGCGGGCAGGCGGCGCTCAACGGCCTTTTCGCCGACGGCAGCGCGACCGCGCGGACGCGGAGCTATGCCGCCTTCGGCGAAGCGACCTGGAACGTCACCGACGCGATCGGCCTGACCGGCGGCCTGCGCTACACCCATGAGGAGAAGGACGGGTCCTTCGGCCAGGTCCAGCGCGGCCCGGCGCTCACCCCGGCGCAGGTCGCGCTCGGCGCCCAGGCGATCCGCAACGGCTTCGCCGCCAACATCCCGACCTTCCTGGTCGATACCAAGGAGAACAACCTGTCGGGCCGCGGCACCCTGTCGTGGAAGGTCGCGCCGGGCCTGCTCGCCTATGCGACCTATGCGCGCGGCTTCAAGTCGGGCGGCCTGAACCTCAACGCCACCGCCGCGCCCAAGGTCATCGATCCCGAGAAGGTGACCAACTGGGAAGCCGGGCTGAAGACGACTTTCCTCGACGGCAAGGCCACGATCAACCTCGCCGCCTTCACCCAGGATGTGCGCAACTATCAGAGCCAGCAGATCGACACCCGCATCGCCCAGACGGCCTATATCGCCAATGTCGGCACGGTCCGCTCGCGCGGGTTCGAGATCGACTCCTCGCTGCGCCTCAGCCGCGCCCTGCGGCTGTTCGCGGCCGGCGCCTATACCGACGCCAGCTATCGCAGCTTCACCAATGCGCCCTGCCCGGTCGAATATCTCGGCCTGGCGGTGACCTGCGATCTCAGCGGCCGGCGCCTGCCGGGCGTGTCGAAATGGGCGGCGTCGATCGGCGGCGACTATGCGGTCGAGCTCGGCAACGGCCGGGAGCTCTACCTCAATGCCGACCACAGCTACCGGTCGAGCTTCTACACCACCTACAATCTGGCTGCGGATTCGCTCGCGGGGGGCTATCACCTCACCAACGCCCGGATCGGGTTCCGATCGCCTGATGGGGGCTGGGATGCGGGGCTGTTCGTCCGCAACCTGTTCGACACCCGCTATGAAAGCATCATCAACCCCTCAGCCTTCAATACCGGCCAATCGACCGCGATCCTCGGCGACCCGCGCACCTATGGCCTGACCCTGAAAGCGAGCCTGTGACGCAACCCGGTCGCGCGTTGCCCAATATCCTCCTGATCGTCGCCGACGATCTCGGCTTCTCCGATCTCGGCTGCTTCGGCGGCGAGATCGCGACGCCGAGGCTCGACGCGCTGGCGATGCGGGGCAAGCGCTTCACCGATTTCCATTCGGCCCCGGCCTGTTCGCCAACCCGGGCGATGCTGATGACCGGCACCGACCCGCATGTCGCCGGGATCGGGACGATGCTGGAAATGGCGCAACCCGGTTTTCGGGGCGCTCCCGGCTATGAGGGCCATCTCAACGATCGTGTGGTGACCGTCACCGAGATTTTGCGCGACGCCGGCTATCACACGCTGCTGTCGGGCAAATGGCATCTCGGCGACACGCCGGACAGCATCCCGGCGGCGCGCGGCTTCGAACGCTCCTTCGCGCTGCTGCCGGCCGGGGCCAGCCATTATGCCGGCGAGGGGCTCGACCGCTTCTCGGTGGTGACGACCGCCTATCAGGAAGACGGCCAGCCGGTCCCTGCGCTGCCCGCCGACTTCTACTCGTCCGACTATTTCGCCGATCGCCTGATCGGCTATCTCGGCGAGCGCCCGCGCGACCGACCCTTCTTCGCCTATCTACCGTTCAGCGCGCCGCACTGGCCGCTGCAGGCCCCCGCCGAAAGCTGCGCGCCCTATCGCGGCCGCTACGATGCCGGGCCGGAGGCGCTGCGCGCCGAGCGGCTCGCGCGGCTGCGGGCGATGGGGCTGTGCCCGCCCGATGTCGCGCCCCACCCCTTCGTCGAGGGCCAGGACTGGGCGAGCCTCTCGCCCGCGCAACAGGCCTGGTCGGCGCGGACGATGGAGGTCTATGCCGGCATGGTCGATCGGATGGACTGGAACATCGGCCGCATCGTCGATCATCTGGCGCAGGCCGGCGATCTCGACGATACCATCATCCTGTT
The DNA here is from genome assembly GCA_040387595.1 of Pseudomonadota bacterium. Taxonomy (GTDB): domain Bacteria; phylum Pseudomonadota; class Alphaproteobacteria; order Sphingomonadales; family Sphingomonadaceae; genus Rhizorhabdus. The sequence continues at coordinate 2,053 of JAZKDN010000025.1, read as the reverse complement.
CCTGTCGGACAATGGCGCGGAGGGGGCTATGGTGGAAGCAATGCCGATCGTCGGCGCGATGATCGCGGCGCAGATCGACGAGCATTTCGACAACAGCCTCGACAATCTCGGCCGGCCGACCAGCTGCTGCTGGTACGGCCCGCGCTGGGCGCAGGCCGCCACCGCCCCGTCGCGGCTGCACAAGAGCTTCCCGACCGAAGGCGGCATCCGCGTGCCCTTCTTCGCTTGCGGGCCCGGTGTCGAAGCCGGCGGAATCAGCCATGCGTTCACGACCGCGATGGACGTGCCGGTGACCATCCTGGCGGCCGCGGGCCTGTCCTTCCCCGCGCACTATCGGGGCCGCCCGGTGGCTGCGCCGATCGGCCGCTCGATGCTCGACCATGTCGCGGGCGCGGCGGCGGAGGTCCATCCCGAGGGGACGACCACCGGCTGGGAGTTGTTCGGCCGCCGCGCGATCCGCCGCGATCGATGGAAAGCGGTCTGGCTCCGCTCGCCCGAGGGCGTCGCCGACTGGCAGCTCTACGATCTCGACGCCGACCCGGGCGAGATCGACGACCTCGCCGCAACCCAGCCCGCCATCCTCGCCGAGCTGGTGGCGGCCTGGGACGGCTATGTCGCGCAGGTCGGTATCGTCGAAACGCCGGTTTCCTTCTTCGAAATGGATGCAGCATGAGCCAGCCAAGATGAGCGAAGGCGTGACCGGCGACCGCCTCACACGGGGCCATATCGGCCTGCTACTCCTGCTGGCGGTCGTGGTGATGTTCGAGGGGTTCGACGTCAGCGCAACTGCCGTCGTCCTGCCCTATCTGGCACGGGATTTCGGCTCGACCCCGGCCGCACTCGGCGGCGCGCTCGGCATCATCGCGCTCGGCTCGATCGCCGCCTGGGGGATCGTCCGGCTGGCCGATCGCTATGGCCGCCGCCCGATCCTGATCCTCGCCGCCGCAGGCTTCTCGATCGGTTCGCTCGCGACGGTCTTCGTCGACAGCGTGGCGCAGTACACCGTCGTGCAGATGCTGACCCGCGCGCTGCTGGTGACGCAGATCGCCACCGCCTATCTGATCATCAGCGAGACCCTGCCCGCCGCGACGCGCGGCCGGGCCAACGGGCTGCTCGGCGGCTTCGGCAGCGTCGGCGCGGCGCTGCCTTTCCTGCTGCTCGCCCCCGCGCTCGACACCTCGCTCGGCTGGCGCGCGCTGTTCGCGATCGGCGCGCTGCCGCTGCTGATGGTCCCGGTCCTGCTCTACAAGCTGGCCGAGACCCCGGTCTGGCTCGACGCCCGCCGCCGCGCGGTGCCCCGCCTGTCGCCGCTGGCCGAACTGCGCCACCTGACTGCACCCGCCCTGCGCGGGCGCTTCATCGCGATGAGCCTGCTGTGGTTCCTGGTCAATTTCTCGACCTCAGTCGGCAGCCTCTTCTTCACCCTCTACGCGGTCAACGAGCGCGGCTGGGTGGCGAGCGATTTCGCGCGGATCGCGCCGATCGGCCTGGCCGGCTGCTTCATCGGCTATACGCTGATCGGCTGGCTGATGGACACGATCGGCCGCCGCTGGACGGTGACGCTGTACATGGCCGCGCTCGGCGCATTGACGCAGCTTTGCTACACGTCGCACGGCTGGTGGGCGGTCGCGGCCAGCTTCCTCGGCCTGCAGGCCGCGCTCGGCGTCTGGGTCGCCGCCTATACGCTCAATTCCGAACTCTTCCCCACCGCGCTGCGCGCCGCCGCCAACGGCTGGTGCCACAACCTGCTCGGCCGCTGGGGCGTGGTGATCGCCCCCTGGCTGCTCGGCGCGACGACCGCCGCGATGGGCTCGATCGGCCCGGCGGCCGCGCTGCTCGGCTGTGCCGCCTATCTGGCGATCCCGCTGGTGTGGCTGATCCTGCCGGAAACGCGCGGCCAGCGGCTCGAGGATGACGCGGCGCTGATGGTGGCGGAGGCCTGAGCTCGAACGCGAGCTGACCAGTCCTCTGCTATATCGTCACCCCGGGCTTGACCCGGGGTGTGGATTCACATTTGAAGTGCAACGGGTTGAAGAAGGCTTCCGCGGGAGTT
>JAZKDN010000024.1:0-34173 GCA_040387595.1 Pseudomonadota bacterium | reverse complement strand
CGACCCTGATGGGCGACCGCGAGGCGCTCTATTATGTGATGACCGGCGAGAAGTTCGACGGCAAGCACGCCAAGACGCTGGGCCTCGTCAACGAAGCGGTGCCGGCCGACAAGCTCAAGGAACGCACCCGCGAGCTCGCGCTGATCCTGGCCGACAAGAACCCGACCGTGCTGCGCCAGGCGCGCATGGCCTATAAATATGCGCGCGAGATGAACTGGGAGCTGGCGGCGGAATATCTCACCGCCAAGGGCGACCAGACCACCTTCGTCGACGTCGAGAAGGGCCGCGCCCAGGGCATGACCCAGTTCCTCGACGAGAAGACTTTCAAGCCCGGTCATGGCCATTACAGCCGCGACGGCGGCGACGCATGAAGCGCCCGAGCGGCGCGAAGGGGGACGAGCTTTCGGCGCTCGTCCCCGCCTTCGTCGAGATGACCGACCGCATCCTCTACGGCGAGGTGTGGGAGCGCGAAGGGCTGTCGAAGCGCGACCGTTCGCTGCTCACGGTCGCATCGCTGATGACCGCCAACCGGCACCAGCAGCTCGAGGCGCATATCGGCCTCGCGCTCGACAATGGCGTGACGAAGGAGGAGATGGGCGAGGCGCTGCTGCACCTCGGCTTCTACGCGTCGTGGCCGGCATCGGTGACGGCGTCGCGGACCTTCTTGGAGGTGGTAAAGAAGCGCGAGGGCTGAGACGGCCTTTGCCGCCACGGCCTTCATTCACCTCGCTCGCCACAGCCGTCGCCCCGGCGGAGGCCGGGGCCGCCGCGATGCGCGCGATCCCTATGCTGCGAGAGCCTCTGGCGGCTCCGGCCTGCGCCGGAGCGACGATCGGTTTCTATGCCGCCCTCAGTCCACCGGCCGCTTCCACCACATCGAGATGGTGGTCGGTATCCCCGAACAGATTTTCCAGCACCGTCAGCCGCTGGAAATAGGCGCCGGCGGGATATTCGCTGGTCAGGCCCATGCCGCCGTGGAGCTGGATCGCCTGCTGCCCCACGAAGCGGGCCGCGCGGTTGACCAGCGCCTTGGATGCGGCAACCGCCGCGCCGCGCTCTTCAGCGGCCATGTCGAGCATCGACACCGCATGGATCGTCATCGAGCGCGCCTGCTCGATCGCCATCAGCATGTCGGCGGCGCGGTGCTGCAGCGCCTGGAAGGAACCGATTGCCACGCCGAACTGCTGCCGCGTGCCGAGATAATCGACGGTGATCTCCAGCAGCTTCTCCATCGCGCCGACCATCTCGGCGCAGGTCGCGGCGATCGCGCCGTCGACAGCAGCAGCGACTGCGGCGCGGTTGCCGACAGGATCGCCGATCGCGGCCGTGGGCGGCAACCGCACGGCATCGAAGCCGATATTGGCGGCATGGCGGCCGTCCGGGGTGGGCCGCCGCTCGACCGTCACCCCCGCCGTTCCCGGCGCGACGACGAACAGGCCGAGGCCATCGGCCGTCGTCGCAGGACAAATCAACAGACTGTCCACATCAGCGTCGAGCACCGCGATCTTGGCGCCCGACAGGATCCAGCCGCCGTCGACCGCCTGGGCGGCGGTCGCGGACACATCCCAGCGATAGCGCCGGCCAGCCTCGTGGAGGCACAATAGCGGCCGGCCCTCACCCGCGATCAACGCCGCCAGCATTTCCTTTGCGCCAATGGTTTCGAGCAACCCGCCGGCGAGCAACACCGACGACGCATAAGGCGTCCGGCCGAGCGTGCGACCGAACGCCTCCATCACCAGCATCACATCCTCGGGTCGCCCGCCCAGCCCACCGTTCGCTTCGGCGAAGGGCAGCCCCAGCAGGCCCATTTCCCGATAGTCGCGCCACTGCGCGGCGGGATCGGGCGGCGACTGCGCGGCATGATCCGCAAACAGCCGCGCGACGCTCGCCACCAGCAATTGCTGGTCCTCGCTGGGTTCGAAGTTCATGCGCTTCTCCCCATGCCGAGCACGGCCTTTGCCAGGATGTTGCGCTGGATCTCGTTCGCGCCGCCGAAGATCGAATATTTGCGCGAGCTGAAATAGGCAGAGACGATGCCCGATCGCGCGTCGAGACCCTGGAACAGGTCGTCGTCTGCCCCGTCTGGGAAACCGGCGGTCAGCGCCTCCGGCCCCAGTGCGTCGAGCAGCAGCTCGGCAGCGGTCTGCAACAGCTCTCCGCCCTTTACCTTGAGGATCGACGTCTTGGGATCGGGACCGGCCGAGGGCGGCCGTTCGTTGGCGACGACCCGCATCTGGGTGATCTCCAGCGCCTTGAGCTCGATCTCGGCCCAGGTCAGCCGGCGGCGATAGGCGGGATCGTCGAGGAGTGGGCCGGCAATCTCGCGGACCCGGTCGAGCCGCCGCCGCGAGAAGCCGACATTGCCCATCGAGCTGCGCTCCTGCCCGAGCAGATAGCGGGCATAGTCCCAGCCCTTGCCTTCGTCCCCGACCAGATTCCCGGCCGGAACGAGAACATCGTCGAAGAACACCTCGTTGAGATGGTGGTAGCCGTCGATCGTGCGGATCGGGCGAACCTCGATCCCCGGCGTCGCCAGGTCGATCAGCAGAAAGGAGATGCCCTCATGCTGGCGTCCGCCCTGCCCGGTGCGGACCAGGCAGAAGATCCAGTCGGCCTCATGCGCATAGGTGGTCCAGATCTTCTGGCCGCTGACCCGGTACTGATCGCCCTCGCGCACCGCCGCCATCTTGAGCGACGCAAGGTCGGAGCCTGCACCGGGTTCGGAAAAACCCTGGCAGAACCACATGTCGAGATTGGCGATAGGGGCGAGGAAGCGGCGCTTCTGCTCGTCCGAGCCGAAGGCGGCGATCACCGGGCCGACCAGTGCGACGTTGAACGCCAGCGGCTTGGGCACGCCGGCGCGGTCGATCTCCTCGGCGAGGATCGCGCGCTTCACCGCCGACCAGTCGCGCCCGCCCCACGCCTGCGGCCAGTGCGGCGTCGCATAGCCGTTGCGGTTCAGCACCTGCTGCGCCTCGATCATCCAGTCGCGCGGCAGCGGCTTTTCCTCGCGTACCGCCTGGCGGATGCGTTCGGGCACCTGGTCGATCAGGGTGCGGCGCACCTCCGCGCGGAACGACCGTTCGTCGTCGGTAAAGCTCAGCTCCATGGTCTCGCTATCGGCCGCGGATCAGGTCGGACGCGCGTTCGGCGACCATGATGACCGCCGCGTTGATATTGGCGCCGGGCACCGTGGGCATGATCGAGGCGTCGACCACCCGCAGCCCGTCGACCCCGCGCACGCGAAGCTCGCTGTCGACCACCGACGCCGGGTCGTCGCCCATCCGACAGGTGCCGACCGGATGCTGGGTGATCTTGAGATTGTCGCGGATGAAGCCGTCGAGCGCGGCATCGTCCTGCCGGTCGCCGCCAGGGGACAGTTCGGTGCGGACGAGATCGCTGAGCGGCGGCTGCGCAAAGACGCGACGTGTGGCAGCGATGCCGCCGCGAATGTCGGCGAAGTCGCCCGGCGTCGACAGCAGGTTGAGGTCGACAACCGGCCGGTCGAACGGATCGGCCGAGCGCAGACCGACGCTGCCGCGGCTTTCGGGATGAAGCTGCATCACCATGACCGACAGGACATGCTCCTGGCGGTTGCGCGAGAGCGGATGCCACATCTTCGCGTCGAGCCGCACCGGTAGGAACACGAGCTGGATGTCGGGCCGCTCGAGCTCGGGCCGTGTGCGCAGCATCAGCACGCCGCTGGTGATCTGGCTGGCGAAAGGCCCCTTGCCGGTCAGTCCCCAGCGCAGGACCGACAGCGCCGCCCGATCGAGCCGCAGCGCCGACAGGAAGGTGGTCGCCTCGCGCGCAGCGAAGCTCATATAGACCAGCGGATGCTCGGACAGGTTCTGCCCGACCCCCGGCGCATCGACGATCGGCTCGATGAAATGGTCGCGCAGATGATCGGCGGGGCCGATCCCGGACAACATGAGCAGCTGCGGCGAAGCATAGGTGCCACCGCTCAGGATCACCTCCTTGCGCGCGCGGACCCGGCGCACCCCGTCGGGGCCGCGATATTCGACGCCGACCGCGCGGCCGTTTTCGATCAGCACCCGCGTTGCCTGTGCGCGGGTGCGCAATTCCAGATTGGGGCGCTTCTGCGCGGGACGGAGATAGGCGCGCGACGTGCTCGCCCGGCGGCCGCGCCGATCGACGGTAACCTCGCAATCGGAGAAGCCCTCCTGACGTTCACCGCTCAGATCGTCGCTTTCGACGAAGCCCGCGGCCCGCACCGACTGCCGGATCGTATCGGACAGCAGATGGCCGCCATCGACCCGTGACACGGCGAGCGGTCCGTCGTCGCCGTGAAAGGGGCCAGCCCCGCGCCAGCTCGATTCCATCCGCCGGAAATAGGGGAGCACATCGTCATAGCCCCAGCCGCGGCACCCCATTTGCCGCCAGCCGTCATAGTCGCTCGAATGGCCGCGCATGTAGATCATGCCGTTAACCGACGAGGATCCGCCCAGCACCCGCCCGCGCGGCAGCGGCAGCGATCGGCCACCCAGCTTCGCATCGGGCTCGCTGGCATAGCCCCAGTCGTAGGCCGGGTTGGCCGCGGTCATCATGAAGCCGAGCGGCATCCGGAACAGCCAGCTGTCGTCCTCGCCCCCGGCTTCGAGCAACAGGATCCGCGACCCGCCATCCTCGCTCAGCCGGTTGGCGAGCACGCAGCCCGCCGATCCCGCCCCTACGATGATGAAGTCGACCTCATCCTGCTGAACTTCGTGCGCCATTGCGCCGCCTTGTGTCATGGCAAATAGCGTTCGACAACAACTAATGTCGTCAGCTATGAACGAACGAAACCATCGCGTTGAGAGGATATAGGATGACCAATTCGGCCACGGCCCAGACGGCTGGAGTTCCCTCGCTCGACAAGGCCCGCGCCTTTGCAGCGGGCCGGCACCAGTTGTTCATCGGCGGCCGGTGGGTCGATCCGGTGGGGGGCGAGAGCTTCGCCACGCACGATCCGGCAACCGGCGGTCATCTCGCCGATGTCGCCACGGCGCTCGAGCCCGATGTCGACCGCGCCGTCACCGCCGCACGCGCGGCGATGGAGAATCCGACCTGGACCGAGATGAAGCCCGCGGCGCGGGCGCGTCTGCTCAATCGCCTTGCCGATGCGCTGGAGGCGAATGCCGACGAATTCGCCGCGCTGGAGACGCTCGACAACGGCAAGCCGGTCAAGGATGCGCGTTTCTTCGACCTCCCCCATGCGATCGAGACGCTGCGCTACAATGCCGGCTGGGCGACCCGGCTGAACGGCGAGACCATTGCGCTGTCGGGGCCCGGCACCTGGCACGCCTATACGATGAAGGAACCGGTCGGCGTGGTCGCGCAGATCGTGCCGTGGAACGCTCCGCTCGCCATGGCGGTCGCCAAGGTCGCGCCCGCGCTCGCGGCCGGCTGCGCGGTGATCCTGAAGCCGGCCGAGGAAACTCCGCTGACCGCGCTGCGCCTCGCCCATCTGATCGCCGAAATCGGCTTCCCCGATGGCGTGTTCAATCTGTTGACGGGCTTCGGCGAATCCGCGGGCGCGGCGCTGACCGCGCATCCGGGCGTCGACAAGGTGACCTTCACCGGATCGACCGAGGTCGGCCGCCTCATCCTTCGCGCTGCCGCCGGGAATTTCAAACGGGTCACGCTGGAACTGGGCGGCAAGACGCCGGTGATCATCCTGCCCGATGCCGATGTCCCCCGCGCGATCGAAGGCGCGGCGCGCTCGATCTTCACCAATGCCGGCCAGGTCTGCAATGCGGGCTCTCGCCTGTTCATCCACCAGCGCCATTTCGACGAAGTGGTCGACGGCGTCGCGAAGATCGCCGAGGCGATCAAGGTCGGCCCGGGCTTTGCCGCCGATACGGCGATGGGCCCGGTGATCTCGGCGGCGCAGCGCGACCGGGTTCAGGGCTATGTCCGCAAGGGTATCGACGAAGGCGCCACCCTGCGCAGCGGCGGCCAGCCGATCGGAGGAGACGGTTATTTCGTGTCGCCGACGGTCCTGACCGGCACCGAGGCTGCGATGGCGGTGCGCCGCGAGGAGATTTTCGGCCCGGTGCTGTGCGCGATGAGCTTCGCCGACGACTCGCTCGACCGTATCGCCGCGGAGGCCAATGCCAGCGACTATGGGCTGGGCGCGGTACTGTGGACCAACAACCTTTCCGCCGCGCATCGGCTGGCCCGGAAGCTGAAGGCTGGTACGGTGCGGGTGAACGGCGGCGGGCTCGATCCCGCCCTGCCGTTCGGTGGCTTCAAGCAATCCGGCTGGGGCCGTGAAAATGGCCGCGAAGGGATCGAGGCCTATACCGAGACCAAGGCGATCGCGATGGCGCTGTAAAAGGCACGCACGCAAACCGGCGAGCGTGGGGCCGGAACATGTCGCGGCCGCAACGGTTTGGGCCAGAGATCGAGGAGATGATGATGATCAAGGCCATATTGTACACCGTCGGCTTCTTTGCGCTCATCGGCATTCTGGTCGTCGCGGGCTGCTTCAAGGTCGTTTTCTAGGACCGGTCACGGCAGCGGCCTTCCCTGGCAGATAAGGATAGGCACCCAAACCGTGGTCTCACGGCATGCCTCCCCCTTCGCAATCTGGCGCACCGGCCAGCTGGCCAAAGATGTTGCTTTCATGCAACGGTCTGAAGGGTTCCGCACATAAACATGAATTCAGGAAACCCGATGGCGGCTGTATCGTTTACCGCCCATTCGGACACTCGACACGCGACCGAAACGTCCATTTTGTTCCGGGCTTTGTTCGGATGGTCGTCGGATCGTCAGGGTTTCGGGATAGATCATGTCCGTGCGGACATCTGAACAGGGGAATATAATGCGCAAACTAGCCCTATTGGCGGCGCTGACGGCGACAGCGCTTTCCGCGCCGGTCTTCGCCCGCGACAACAGCTGGTATGTCGGTCTGGAAGGCGGCGTGCTCAAGCCGCAGGACAGCAAGTTCGACGTCGGCCCCTCGCCGCTTTCACCCGGTGGCCGCGCCGTCGTCGACAACAAGCTCGGCTATGATATCGACGCCATCCTCGGTTATGATTTCGGCATGATCCGGCTCGAGGAGGAAATCTCCTACAAGCGCAGCCGCGTGAACAGCATTGCCACCACCGCTTCGCGGACCCCGGCCGCCATCGGCGGCGCCGGTGCGCCCGCTGGCGTCTACCCGGATGCCTCGGGCAAGAATGTCGGCATCGGCGTGATGGTCAACGCCCTGCTCGATTTTGGCGATGACGACGGCTTCTCGGTCTATGCGGGCGGCGGCGCGGGCATCGCGACGCTGAAGATGCAGGACTACAGCGTATCGGGCGGCAACTTCATCGATCAGAATGTCGTGAAGCGCTTTGCCTATCAGGCGATCGCGGGCTTCCGCTATGCGATCAGCCCGAACTTCGATGTCGGCATGAAGTATCGCTACTACACCATCACCAAGGTGCGCCCGGCCGATGTGGCCGGCGCCCGATATGACGGCAAATGGCGTTCACACAGCGCGCTGATCAGCCTCATCTACAATCTCGGCGCGCCAGCGGCACCGCCTCCGCCTCCGCCGCCCCCGCCGCCGCCGCCTCCTCCGCCCCCGCCGCCGCCTCCGCCGCCGCCAGTGGTTGAGACCCCGGGTCCGTTCATCGTGTTCTTCGACTGGGATCGGTCGGACATCACGGCGGAAGCAGCGTCGATCCTCGACAATGCGGCCAATGCCTATGCCACAACCGGTCAGGCCCGCGTCCAGCTTGCCGGCCACGCCGACAAGTCGGGCAGCGACCAGTACAATGTCGGTCTCTCGCAGCGTCGTGCCGACTCTGTGAAGGCTTACCTGGCTGGCAAGGGCGTTCCTGACTCGGCGATCGCGACCGAAGCTTTCGGCGAAAGCCGTCCGCTGGTCGACACCGCCGATGGCGTCCGCGAACCGCAGAACCGTCGCGTCGAAATCACCTTCGGCGCCGGCATGTAAGCGGCGATGTCATCGATCCCTCGGTGACTTGCAGAATAGGGGGTCGGCCTTCAGGTCGGCCCCTTTTTCATGCTGCTCGTCCGAAGGGTGAAGCACGCAGCGGGGGCCTTAACCCCCGCCGGCTTTCCTAGGCGCTGGCGACCCGCTTCGACACCGAGGCCGCCGCCTCTGTCAGCATCGCGGCGAACTGCGTCTGGCGCTCGTCCGACACATAGTCGGCGGGCCCGAGCAGGGTCAGCGCGGCGCCGAGCTTGCCGTCGGCATCGAAGATCGGTGCGGCGAGGCCGGCGAAATTCTGGTTGAGGCGGCCCGCCGTCGATCCATAGCCGCGCTCGCGCACCGTCGCCGCGATGGCGTCGAGGTCGGCGGCGCGGTCGCGGGCGCGGACCATATGCGGCGTGCTCGCCGCATACTGGGTGACCAGAACCCGCTCGACATCCTCGCGCGGCAGCCAGGTCACGAAGACCTGGCCGGTCGCAGTGGTGCCGACAGGCAGGATGTAACCGAGCCGAAGCGTGAAGGCGCCTTGCAGATTGCCGTCCGCCTTGGCGACGACGCACGGCCCCTGATCGCCCCACAGCGACAGATAAATGGCACAATCGGTGCGGTCACGCAGGTCGTTGAGCACCTCGCCCGCCGCGCCGACGACATCGAGCTGCCGCACTGCGGCAAGGCCGAGCTGGATCGCGAAGGAGCCGAGCCCGTAAAAGCCGGTGCGCGGGTCCTGATAGGCCATATTCTCGCGCACGAAGCTGACGAGATAGAGGTGAACCTTGCTGGGCGGCATCGCAGCACGTGCGGCAACGTCGCGCAGCGGCAGCGGGCCTTCCGCCATGCGCAGCACGCGCAACACGCGGAAACCCACTTCGATCGACTGGACGCGCCTGCGCGACTGCTCGGCATCGGCCATGAGATGTACGCCCCTCCCTGATGATCCGGCCTACCTGCCGGGACGCCGCGAGTCTGTCCACCCGTCGCTTCGGACGGCGGGTCAGGCGGCGGCGGTTGAACCATGTTTGCGCCGGTTCCAGACGGCGAGCGTCTCATGCGCCTCGCTGGCCGCATTCGCCAGAAAGCCGGGTGCCTCCGTGCGGGCACCGATCTCCAGCCGCAGGCCGTTGGGGTCGAAGAAATAGACCGAGCGGACGAAACCATGATCGACCAGCGGGGTCGTCTTCACGCCATGTTCGGCCAGCCGCCGGCGCATCGCCTCGACATCGTCGACCGAGTCGGTCTCGATGGCGAAATGCTGCACCCAGTCGGGCGTGTTCGGCGACGGCGCGGGCATCTCGTCCCCGCCTAGGTCGAAGAAGGCGATGTAGGAGCCGTCGCCCATTTGGAAGAAGAAGTGAACATAGGGGGTTTCTTCGCCAGTGCTCGGCACGCGCTCGGACAGCATGCAGTTGACCAGCGGCAGGCCCAATATATCCTCGTAGAAGTGGCGCGTTTCCTCGGCATCGCGGCAGGGATAGGCGAAATGGTACAATCCCTTGAGCGGTCGTGCGTCGGTCATCATGCTCTCCTTGGGCATCATGATAGCAGGCAGCGCCCGCGCTTCTGTCACCCCCAGGAGAGGACAGACCTCGGAGCCTTCAGCCCGGCGGCACCATCATCTCGATGAAGCGGAGCAGCGCCGCCGACCGATCGCTCCGCCGCCAGACGAGGATCACGTCGAAGCTGAGATCGAGATCGACGATCGGCACCAGCCGGATGTTGTGGAAGGTGGCGAGCGGCGGGGAGACAGTAACGAAACCGATCCCCATCCCGACCGCGACGAGGCTGAGCAGGATCGAATTGGTGTTGCACTCCTGCACGACGCGCGGAACGCCCCCCGCCGCGTGACAGGCGGCGGTGAGCTTGTCGTAATAGCCGGGAGCGATCCGCCGCGCCGGCCACAGGGCGGGCTCATCGATCAGCTCGGCCATCGCCACCGCCTCGCGGCCGGCCAGCCGGTGCCCTTCGTGGACCGCGAGCATGGTCCGCCCGATGCCGATCCGCGCGCGATCGAGCAGGACGGTATCGCGCTCGTCGACATGCGCGCCGTAGACGATGCCCGCGTCGATGGTGCCGTCCTTCAGGGCGATGACCTGCTGCATCGAGCTCATCGATTTGAGGTCGAGCATCACCCCGGGCTCGCTCTCGCGGAATTTGAGCAGACCATGCGAGATGAACCCATGGCCCGAGATGATCTCGCTCAGCCCCACCCGGATGGTACCGAGATGGCCGCTCGCCAGCCGGCGCGCACGATCGACCGCGCGGTCGACCTGAACGAGGATGTCCTCGACGTCCTGCAGGAAAACCTGCCCGGCCGCCGACAGCCGCACGCCGCGCGGCAGCCGCTCGAACAGATCGACGCCCAGCTCGGCCTCGAGATCCTTGATCTGGCGGGTCAATGCGGGCTGCGCGACCCGCAACTGAATCGCGGCGCGGCCGAAATGCTCCTCTCGGCCGATCGCCCGGAAATAGCGGAGGTGCCTGAGATCCATGCGGATTCATAACCAGCAGGTATCGAAAGCTCAATAACAAAGAATTGGAACTATCGGTCCTGGCGCAGCACCTTCGCATCAACGAGATAATGGGGACGATGCGATGGCGACCGACGCCCTCGAGGAACTGGACTTCGGCACCATGTCGATGCTCGATGTCCTCGGCACGAAAATCGAACTTTTCACGGCGGGGGACGGGCCCTCGCTGCTGTTCCTGCATGGCATTGACGGGATCGAAGGATCCGCAGCGCTGCTGCGCGAACTGTCACGCGATTTCACCGTCCATGCCCCGTCGCATCCCGGCTTCGGCTCGTCGGACCTGCCGAAGAGCCTGAACCGGGTCGACGACCTCGGCTATTTCTACCTCGACCTGATCGATGTGCTGGAGCTCGACCGGCCGGTCATCGTCGGCACCAGCTTCGGCGGCTGGGTCGCGGCGGAAATCGCGACCAAGGCTTCGGAGCGCATCTCCCGGCTGATCCTCGCCGCACCTTTCGGTCTGCGCACCGCCGACCGGCGCGAGCAGCATGTCGCCGACATCTTCATGCTGTCGCGGCAGGAGCTGAACATCCGCTTGAACCGGCAGGAGCCCCCGTTGTCGGCGCTGCCCGAGGACAGGCTGCGGCGCGCGATGCGCAACGACGAAGCGCTGAGCCTCTACGGCTGGACCCCCTATATGCACAATCCGAAGCTGGCAGACCGGCTGCACCGGATCGCCTGTCCGACGCTGATCGCCTGGGGCGAGAACGATGCCATCATCGGCCCGGCCTATCGCGCCGCCTATGCCGCCGCGCTGCCCGGAGCCGACGTCGCGGTCATCGAAGCCGCCGGCCACCGGCTCCACGCCGACCGGCCCGAGGCGCTCTCCGCCAGCATCACCGCGTTCGCCGGCCGCCAACAGGATCGGATCCAGGCATGATCATCTGGCAGTTCTCCGAGCAGGCCTATCACCCGGCCTTCCAGGTGCCCGGCGCGATGCGCGTCACCCTGCCCCAGCATCATTGCGAGCCGAACGAGGCGGGGCGGCTGCTGAACCGCTATCTCGACGAATATATGCTCGCCGACGAGCTGGGCCTGAACATCATGGTCAACGAGCATCACGCCGCCGCGACCTGCATGTCGACCTCTTGCATGACGACGCTGGCGATCCTCGCGCGGCAGACGAGCAAAGCACGGCTGCTGGCGCTCGGCATCCCGCTCGCCAACCGCTCGAACCCGCTGCGCGTGGCGGAGGAGATCGCGATGGTCGATGCGCTGTCGGGCGGGCGGCTCGAGGTCGGGCTGGTCAAGGGCGCCGCCTATGAGCTGTTCATGTCGAACCGCCAGCCGACCGGCTTCATGGACCGCTTCTGGGAAGCGCATGACCTGATCCTCGCCGCGCTGAGCAACCAGGGGGACAATTTCTCCTGGGAAGGCGAATATTTTCATTACCGCACCGCGAGCCTGTGGCCGCGCCCGATCCAGCAACCGCACCCGCCGATCTGGATGACCGCGTCGAGCGCGGGCAGCGCGCGGGGCTATGGCAAGCTTGGCTATACCTGCGCGACCTTCCTGTCGGGCGCCGTCGCGCGGTCGGTGTTCACCGGCTATCGCGAGGCTTATGCCGAGACCCACGGCAGGCAACCGGGGCTCGACCGCCTCGCCTATCTGGCGCTCGTCGCGTGCGCGAGCGACCGGCCGACCGCGTTTCGCCGCGCCGAGGCGATGAAGAGCTATTTCACCACCGCCGCCCGGCTCGACCCGCAATATCGCAATCCCTGGGGCTTCAATCCGATCGAGGCCAATGTCCGTATGCTGCAGGCGGGATCGAGCGCGATGCGGCCCCGCATGCGCAACGGCAAGCCGCTGCCCGTCGACGGCACGATCGAGGAATATATGGATGCCGGGCTGATGTTCGTCGGCACCCCCGACGACGTCTACGAGCAGCTCGCCCGCTTCAACGAGGAGACCGGCGGCTTCGGCAACCTGTTGATGATGGGCCAGGCCGGCGAGCTCGACCATGCCGATACGACGGACAATCTGACGCTCGTCGGGCGCGAAGTCGCGCCGCGGCTCGCCGAACTGACCGAGGTTCCGCTGGACATCCGCTACGAAGCGGTCGGCTAATGGAGCACAGCGCAGCAGCGACGAACGATGCTCTCCCACTCGCCGAGGGGATCGATCGCTATGTCGCGCTGTTCCGTGACCAGCCCCCCTCGTCCGGCATGGCGGCGATGCGCCTGACCGGGGACCTGCTCGCCGACCGCTTCGCCGGGGACCACCGCCCTGCCGTCCGCCATTTCGACACGGCCATCGCCGCGCCCGGACGCGAGATCGGGGTGCGAATCCATGATCCGGGCCGTGGCGGGCAGCGACCCGCGATCTGCTATCTGCATGGCGGCGGCTTCGCACTCGGCAGCATCGAAAGCTTCGACATCGCTACCGCCGCGCTGGCCGAAGCGACCGGCGCGGTGGTCGCCAGCGTCCACTATCGTCGCCTGCCGGAAACGCCCTATGCAGGGACGCAGTCCGATTGCGACGAAGGCTTCGCCTGGCTCGTGCGAAACACCGCATCGCTCGACGTCGATCCCGCCCGCATCATCCTGGCCGGCGACAGCGCGGGCGCGCTGCTGGCGCTCGCCGCCGCGGCGAACGCCCGCGACATGGGCACCGCAGTCCCCGCCGGGCTGCTGCTCTTTTACGGCACCTTCACGATGGACGCAGGCCGCGCCGCCTATCGCACCGCGCGCGATCCGCTGCTCAGCCAGCCGCGGATCGCGAGCTATGTGTCGCTGTTCGTCGACGCCGGCGGCCTCACGGCTGGGCCGGCGCCAGCGGACCGCAGCGATCTCGCCGGACTGCCGCCCACCCATATCGTCGCCGCCGAGTTCGACCCGCTGTGCGGCGAGGCCTGCGAGCTGGCGGAGCGGATGGCGGCGGCGGGCATCGACATATCGATCCGCATTGCGCCGGGCATGATCCACGGCTTCCTGCGCGCCGCCGGGGTATCGGCTGCGGCGCGCGACGAACTGGCGAAGGCCGCAGCTGCCATAAGCCCGTGGCTATGGCCGCAAGACGGTCGAACGCTATCAAAGGAGACGGTGTGAAACAGGACGAGCTTTACGATCGCGGACGGGCGATGCGGCAGGACATGTTCGGCGAGCCGGGCGTGCGCACCATCGACAGCGCCGACGATTTCCAGGAGCCGCTGCAGGACCTGGTCACCCGCCACTGCTTCGGCGACGTCTGGAGCCGCCCCGGCCTCGACGGCAAGACGCGCAGCCTGCTGACCGTCGCGATGCTGATCGGCCAGTCGCGACCCGACCAGTTGCGCAACCATGTGAAGGGCGCGGTCAGCAATGGCGTGACCAAGGAAGAACTGCGCGAACTGCTGGTCCACGCATCACTCTATTATGGCCTGCCGTCGGTGTCCGACGCATGGCGGCATGTGCGCGAGGCGTTGCAGGAAGCCGATGCTTACTGATCTCGCCCCGCCGGCCGTCGCCGCCGACCCGCTACATGCGGCGATCTCCCCGATCGAAGACATCATCGCGGCGGCGCGCAACGGCCTGCCCTATATCCTGGTCGATGCCGAGGACCGCGAGAATGAGGGCGACGTGATCATCCCGGCGCAGTTCGCCACCCCGGCTATGATCAACTTCATGGCCCGCCACGCACGTGGGCTGATCTGCCTGTCGATCACCGAGGAGCGCGCCCGCGCACTGCGACTGCCGCCGATGGTGGCGAACAACCGGTCGGGCCACGGCACCGCCTTCACCGTCTCGATCGAGGCGCGCGAAGGCGTAACGACCGGCATCTCGGCACATGACCGGGCGCACACGATCTCGGCCGCGATCGATCCGTCCAAGGGCTGCGACGACCTCGTCTCGCCCGGCCATGTCTTCCCGCTGGTTGCCCGCGATGGCGGAGTGCTCGTCCGCGCCGGCCACACCGAGGCGGCCGTCGACGTGTCGCGGCTGGCCGGGCTGCTGCCCGCCGGGGTGATCTGCGAGATCCTCAACGACGACGGCACGATGGCGCGCCTACCGCAGCTGGTCGACTTTTCGCGCGAGCATGGGCTCCCGATCGGTACGATCGCCGACCTGATCAGCCATCGCCGCCGCACCGAACGCAGCATCGTCCGCGTCCATGAGGAGGCGTTCGACACCGTCTATGGCGAGGGTTTCCGCCTGTCGGTGTTCCGCAGCCTGATCGACGACATCGAGCATGTCGTGCTGAGCCGCGGCCGGATCGAGCCCGACAGGCCGACCCTGGTGCGCATGCACCGGATGGATCTCGTCTCCGACCTGTTGGGCCCGCGCACCGACCGGCGCGAATATGTGCAGCGGGCGCTCAGCCGGATCGGCGCGCAGGACGGGCCCGGTGTCATGGTGTTCATCCGCGACCCCTCGACCAGCGCGGTATCGGACCGACGGACCAATGCGGCGCTTCCGACCCGCGACCAGCGCATCCGCGATTACGGCGTCGGCGCGCAGATCCTCCTCGACCTCGGCGTGCGCGACCTGATCCTGCTGACCGACAGCGAGGCACGCCTCTCGGGTATCGAAGGCTACGGGCTGCGCATCATGGGCAGGGAAGGACTGGGAGATGGGTGACGTCCGCATGGCCACGCTGGCGGCCCGGAGCCTGACCGAGCAGATGGCAATCGGCCTGCGCCGGCTGGGCAAGCCGGTCTCGGTCATCACATGCTGGGACGGGGAGCGCCGCTGGGCGAAAACCGCCACAGCCGTCACCGAATTGAGCATGGATCCGCCCGCGCTGCTGATCTGTATCGATCGGCAGGCGGGGGTGTACCGCCCTATAACCGGCGGCGCCAATTTCTGCGTCAACATCCTCCACGCCGACCAGCTTGCCATATCCGAGCAATGCGGCGGCGCGGCGCGCGGCGAGGGCCGCTTCCGCGAGGGCCGCTGGGATTCCGCCGCCTGCGGCACCCCCTATCTGCGCGGCTGCGAGGCGAGCTTCGTGTGCGAATACCAGACCCATATGGACCACGGTAACGGCGCCATCATCATCGGGAGCGTTACCGAGGTGCAGATCGGCACGGGCGAGATCGATCCGTTGATCTACGTCGACGGTCATTACGCGCATCCCGCCACCGATTTCTGAGCAGCGCCCCAGGGGAACCACGAATGGACGATACCGAAGTCCTGCTCGAACAGATCGAACATGCCTGCCGCCGCGTGAAAATGGCGCAGTCAACCTTCGGGCGGCTCGCGGTCAACGATGGCAAGCTCGTCGCGCGGCTCCAGCAGGGCGGCCGCGTCACCGTCCAGACGGTGGACCGCGTCCACCGCTTCATCGAGGAGCTTGGCGGCACGTCGGCTGATGCCCTGCGCTCGGGGATCAAGGGGCTGCACGCGGGCCTGCGCCCCGAACATGCCTTCCGCTTCTACGACAATCGCCAGAAATATCTGATGTTCGTCAACACGACGACGGAGAAACAGATCATCGCCGATCGTGCGGTGGAGGAGCTGTGCGAAACCCAGCCGAGCCCGCCGGCGATCCGACTGCTCGACGGCGGCGCGGGCGATGGCACCGCACTCGCCCGCATGCTGCGCGGGCTGCACCGGCGCCACCCCTGGGTGCCCTTCTATGTTGTCGCCAAGGAGATCAGCATGGAGAATATCCGGCTGACCCTCGAGAAGATGCCCGACCGGCTGCGCGAGCATTCGGCCACCGTGCTGGTCCTTACCAACCTGAAATATGCCGAGGCGCCGCTGCTCCAGCCCGAGGACCCGGCGACGGCGAGCAAGATGATCTGGCACGAGGTTGCGCTCGACGGCACATCGGCGGGGGAGTTCGAGGAACAGATCACCGCGCTCGAACCCTTCCTTCAGAAGAACTGGCAGACGACGATCGGGTCGAGCGGCAACCCGCTCTACAAGACGCCGACGGTGCTGATCATCTACCGCAAGGATCATGGCTTCATGCTCGATCCGATCGTGCCGCGGCGTGGCTATGCCAAGGCGGACTTCGATTTCGTGCTGGCGTCCCAGCCCTACCGCGCCAACGCACCGATCGGATTCAAGAGCGCCCGCGTCGTTGCCCCGCTGGTCCGCGCGCTGCGCCCGAACGGCAAGCTGATGGGCATTCACAGCCATGGCGACGATCCCGGCATGGAGATCATCCGGGAGATCTGGCCCGACGAGAATCCCTTTCACACCGACCGCACGATGCTGATGCGGCAGGTCGCCGAGGACCTCGGCCTGGCGGCGCGAGACTATGTCTTCCACGACCTGCCGGACGCGGAGGCACTGTTCCGCTACGATGTACGCGCCCTGCCAACCGAGATCAGCGCGGGCATGCCGATCGGCAGCTCGACCCTGTTCGCGGCCTGGAACGCGGCCAGCTATGTCGCCCAGATCAACGACGAACGCCTCGCAGGCGCGCTGTCGAACGACCATTATCTGGAGGCGACGCGCAACGTGCTCCAGCGCCATGGCGGCCTTTGGTTCAACGACGAAATCTATATGATATCGCGCCGGGCGAGGCTGCACTGATGATTGACGTCCCCGTCGCTCCGGCGGAGGCCGGAGCCGCCACGAAGTTTGCGGCCAGCTTGCCGCAAGAGCCTCCGGCGGCCCCGGCCTACGCCGGGGCGACGATTAACTGGAGGGGTAACTACCGATGACGACCACGGGAACCACCGGCCCCGCCTGCCCCTTCTGCAGCGCGGCGTGGAGCGCGGCGATGCTCGAGCAATATGACCGCTTCACCACCGCTTCGAACTGCTCGTGCTGCGCGGGACAAGAGCATAGCACCCCCGCCGCACAGCACCCACCCCAGGACATCAGCTGCACCGCCTGCGGGCGCGCCATCTACCGCGCGCTGCCGGCCGCCGCACAGTGATCCTCCAGACGAAGCGAGTTTCATGAAGAGCGCCCCTTTTCAAATCATCGACGGCCAGATCCACCAGCCGGCCCCGCCGCTGCCGGTCGACAATTCCCTATCCGACGCTGCAAAGCTGCTGATTAACGTCGAGATCGCGCGCGAGGCGATGGATAGCGTCGGGGTGGATGCTGCGCTGGTCGTCGCCGCGCTGCCCTATATCGATGCCTGCGTCGCCCGCTATCCCGGCCGCTTCATCGGGGTCGAGACCTTTTCCGCGACCGGCGCCGAGCTCGCCGCCGCGGTCGAACGCGCGCGGGGCGATGCACGGCTGGTCGCCGGCCGGCTGCTCGTCACCGATTTTCGCACCACCGAGCTGTCGCCCGCCTTCGTGTCCGGTGGGATGGACGCCGGCTTCGCGGCGGCCGAGCGGGTCGGCCTGCCGCTGTTCCTGTCGACCCACGGCCAGGCGGCCGCGATGCGGGCGCCGATCGAGCGGCATCCGAAGCTTACCGTCATCATCGACCATCTCGGCGTCAGCCAGCATCCGGTTTCGCCGGCGCGCGACGACCCCTGGGATCGGCTCGACGGTTTGCTGTCGCTCGCCGACCTGCCCAATGTCCACGTCAAGTTGTGCGGAATCCCGTTGCTGTCGGACGAAGCCTATCCGTTCGCCGACACCTGGCCCAACCTGCACCGCGTCATCGCCGCCTTCGGCCCCGACCGGCTGCTCTGGGCGAGCGACTATACAAGGCTGCGCCTGGCCAAAGCGGGTGGGCCAACGCGCAACCGCGGCTGCCTCTACAGCGAAAGCCGGGACATGCTTCTTCATGCCGCCGAGATCGATGAAACCGCCAAGGCGGCCATCTTCGGCGGTACCCTGACGCGCATCCTCAACTGGACCCCGCCTCCCGTCTGATCCCTCCGACAATATCAGCCTAGCGAATATCCTCTTTACAAACGCCATTCATCATGTCAGCAATGCTGTTATCAGCTAAGCTGTCATTATATGAGGCGGCGGAGAGGAAAGTTCACCGGCGATGCCGATCGAAAGGCTCAGTGCGGCGCTCGACGCCATCGTCCCGCCGGGCAGCGATTCCGAAGAACTCGGACGCGGCTTCGGTGGCCCGACCGGTCCGGCCGAAGGACCGGTGTGGACCGCCGAGGGCGGCTATCTGCTGTTCAGCGACATCCATAACAGCCGCCGCATGCGCTGGGACCCGCAGGGCGGGATCAGCATCGACAAGGAAGACACCAGAAATGGGAATGGCCAGACCCTGGACCGTGAGGGCCGGCTGGTCGTGTGCCACCATCATAGCCGCTGCGTCGATCGCGAGGAGAAGGACGGCAGCGTCACCGTCATCGCCGACACCTACCGCGGGCTGAAGCTCAACCGCCCCAACGACGTCGTCGTGAAGTCGGACGGCGCGGTCTATTTCACCGATCCACCGCCGAAGGTGCCATTCACGCCGATCGAGCATCCGCCCGAACAGGACATGGCCGGCGTCTACCGAGTGTCGCCCGATCTGCAGCGGATGAACCTGATCATCCGCGACCTGATCAATCCCAACGGCCTGTGCTTCTCACCCGACGAAAAGATCCTCTACGTCAACGACAGCAACCGGCACCGCATGCTGATCATGGCCTATGACGTCGAGGCCGACGGCATGCTCGACCTCGGCAGCGCGCGACTGTTTTGCGACATGCGCGGCGACGACCGTCCCGGCGGCCCCGATGGCATGAAGGTCGACATCGCCGGCAATGTCTATTGCACCGGCCCCGGCGGGATCTGGATCATGGACCCGCGGGGCAAGCATCTCGGCACGATCCTGGTCGAGGGCCGCGCCTCCAACCTCAACTGGGGCGATGCCGACTGGTGCACGCTCTACTTCACCGGCGCGCGCAGCCTCCATCGCATCCGCCTTTCCATTCCAGGCATCCCGGTCCCCCGGGGTGCGGTCTAGATTCACGAGAAGGACAGACCATGCAGTTCGGGCTTTTCTACGAACATCAGTCCCCCGCCCCGTTCAGCGCCGAGAAGGATCGCCAGATCTTCAACAATGCGCTGACCGAGCTCGAGCTCGCCGACCGGCTGGGCTATGACTATGCGTGGCTCGTCGAGCATCACTTCCTCGAGGAATATTCGCACAGTTCGGCACCCGAGGTGTTCTTGGGCGCGCTGACCCAGCGGACCAAGCGGATACGGCTGGGCCATGGGATTTCGGTGATGCCGCCGAAGATCAACCATCCCGCCCGCGTCGCCGAACGCATTGCCACGCTCGACCTGCTGTCGAACGGCCGCATGGAATGGGGCACCGGCGAGAGCGGCACGGCGATGGAGCTCGAAGGCTTCGGCGTCGATCCGGACGAGAAGAAGGAGATGTGGCGCGAGGCGACCGAACAGTGCGCCAACATGCTCACCATGACTCCCTATCCGGGCTATGAGGGCGAGCATTTCTCGATGCCGACCCGCAACATCGTGCCCAAACCGCTGCAGACGCCGCATCCGCCTTTGTGGGTCGCCTGTTCGCGTCGCGACACCATCCTCCACGCCGCGCGCAACGGCATGGGAGCGCTGGTATTCGGCTTCGCCGCGCCCGAACAGGCCGGCAAATGGGTGCAGGAATATTACGACATCATCCGCTCGGACGAGTGCGTGCCGCTCGGCCATGCGGTGAACGCCAATTTCGCCATCGTCACCGCGCTGTCGGTGAACAACGACGAGCAGGAGGCGATCCGCCGCGGATCGCAGGGCTTCAAATATTTCGGCTATTCGCTCGGATTCTACGCCGCCTTCGGCAAGGGCAAGCCCGGCCATTCGACCGTGTGGGAGAATTTCCTGAAGGCCGAAGCGTCGATCGAGGACAATCACGGCAATGGCGGCATCGGCACCCCCGATCAGGTCTATGAGCATTGCAAGGCTTATGCCGACGTCGGCGTCGACCAGATCATCTTCGTCCAGCAGACCGGCCCCGCCAATCACGAGCATATCTGTGAATCGCTGGAGCTGTTCGCCAGCGACGCGATGCCGCGCCTGAAGGAGGGCGAGGAGGAGCGGCTGGCGAAGAAGGCGGCCGACCTCGCCCCCTATATCGAGCAGGCCCTCGCCCGGAAGCCGCGCATGGCGGCGTTGAAGGCCGAGGAGATCGAGGAGGTCACCAGCTACGGGATACGCCGCAAGGACGCCGGCAGCTTCGTCAACGTGCGCTCCGATCGCGGCGGTGGCGTCGCGGTCGTCGCCGAAGACCCGATGGCGCCGGTGGCCGAAGATCCGGCACGCAAGACTGCCTGAGGCTATTGCTCCGTTCGTGTCGAGCGGGGTCGACACGCGCCTCTCGCGTGACCGTCCCCTCGACAGTCGCTTGGGACGAACGGATGCCTTGGGACGAGCATTCCCGTCGCCCCCGCGAAGGTCGGCGCCGCCAGAGGCTCTTGCGGCAAACTGGTCGCGAACGTCGTGGCGGCCCCGGCCTCCGCCGGGGCGACGATATGATGCTACTCCGCCACCGCGACCGCAACCGGCGCGCCAAGACGCAGCGAAATGCCTTCGGCGGCTTCCTTCAGCTGCGTCGTCAGTTCCTGCTGCTTTTCGTCCCGCATGAACTCGGCCGGACCGAGCAGGGTGAGCGCAGCAGCGATCTGGTTGCTATAGTCGAAGATCGGCGCCGAGACGCCCGCGAAATTTCGGTGGAGCATGCCGACGGTCGAAGCGAACCCGTCGCGGCGGACCTGGGCGAGCTGGGCGGCGACCTCCGATTTGGCGGGACGCTTCGCCGCCTTGCGCCCATCGAAAGCGGCCTGCGCGCCAAGCGCCTTTTCGGTCTCGCCCTCGGGCAGATGAGTCAGGAAGACCAGCCCGGTCGCGGTGCTGGTCAGCGGCAGGATATAACCGAGGCGTACCGAGAAGGCGCCCTGCAGGGAGCCATCGGCCTTGGCGACGATACAGGGGCCACGATCGCCCCACAGGGAGAGGTAGATCGCGCAATCGGTGCGATCGCGAAGGTCGTTGATGACGTCGGAAGCGAGTTCGACGACGTCGAGCTGGCGGATCGCGGCGAGGCCGAGCTGGATCGCGAAGGTGCCGAGCCCATAATAACCGGTCTTGGGGTCCTGATAGGCCATCGCCTCGCGCACGAAGCTGACCAGATAGAGGTGGACCTTGCTCGGCGGCATGCCCGCCCGAGCGGCGATATCGCGCAGCGGCAGCGGCCCTTCGGCCATGCGCAGCACGCGCAGCACGCGGAAGCCGACCTCGATCGACTGCACCCGCCTGCGGGATTGCTCGGGATCGCCCATCGCTGCCTGCACCATCGCTCGTTCGCTTTCCTGTTGTCGCGCCTTCCTGCCTCCCACCCCGCCTCCTGTCCAGCCCACCCGACCGACCGATATTGCGCGAGCGTTTCAAAATGTATGATATTGACGAATGCTGTTCGTCATGATTATGGCTGATGGAAATAGGAAGGGTGTCTGCGTTCATGAAAAATCTGGGGATCGGCATTGTCGGCGGCGGGATCGGGGGGCTCACCGCCGCCTTGGCGCTGCTGCGCCGGGGCTTCGACGTTTCGGTCTTTGAACAGGCCCCCGAGCTGCAGGAGGTCGGCGCTGGCCTGCAGATCAGCCCGAATGGCGTGCGAGTGCTCTGCTCGCTCGGGCTTGAGCCCGAACTGCTCGCGATCGCGTTCGAACCGCAGGGCAAGGAAATCCGCCTGTGGAACACCGGCGAGACGTGGAAGCTGTTCGATCTGGGCGTTGAATCGGTTGCGCGCTACGGCTTTCCCTACATCACCGTCCACCGCAACGACCTCCACCAGCTGCTGCTGAAAGCCGTGCTGCGGATCAAGCCCGACGCGGTCCGCCTCGACCACCGCTTCGTCGGGGTCGAGCGCAACGACAGCCAGGTGACCCTGGCCTTTGCCAACCAGCCGTCGGTGACCTTCGACGTGGTAATCGGCGCCGACGGCGTCCATTCGAAAATGCGCGAGCTGCTCTTCGGATCGGGCCCGGCGCAGTTCACCGGCATCGTCGCCTGGCGCGGGGTGATCCCGATGGAGCTGCTGCCGCCCGAGCTTGTGAAACCGGTCGGGGTCAACTGGGTCGGCCCGGGTGGGCATGTGATCCATTATCCGATCCGGCGTGGCGAACTGATGAACTTCACCAGCGTGATCGAGCGTGCCGACTGGAAGGTCGAATCCTGGTCGAGCGCCGGCACCAACGCCGAATATCATGCCGATTATCCCGGCTGGCACCCGCAGGTGCACGCCTATATCGAGGCAATCCCGCAGCCGTTCAAACAGGCGCTGATCGCCCGCCCGCCGATGCAGGACTGGGTTGTCGGGCGCATCGCGCTGTTGGGCGACGCCTGCCATCCGTCGCTGCCGTTTCTGGCGCAGGGCGCGGTGATGGCGCTCGAGGATGCCTGTATCCTGGGCCGCGCCTTCGAGGAGTTCGCGACGCCGGACGAAGCCCTCGACCGCTATCAGCGCATGCGCATCCCGCGCACCACACGCGCGGTCAACGGCGCCTATGCCAATGTCGAGCGCTTCCACAATCCGGCGCTGGCAGAACCGGCGGGTGCGCAGGCCTATGTCGAAACCCAGTGGGCCGCCGACAAGGTCGTCGATCGCTACGAATGGCTGTTCCGCTACGACGCCACCAGCGTGCCGCTGGACGGCGATACGGTTGCGGCCGCCTGATCCTTTCCGAAAGACCCTGCCATGCCGGACAGCCGGACCAAGACCCCCTGGACACGCACGCCGCTGATCGTCTCGTTCGCGGACAATCCCACGTTCAACGAAACCTATGGTTTCGCCGGCAATTCGGGGCATGTGAACCTCGAAGGTCAGTTGCTGCGCGATCCGGCCTCCACGTCGCGCACCGTCTATGTGTTCATGCACCCGACATCGGTGCTACACCTGTTGCCGATGCCGACCGCTCTGGCCGACGCAGGGCTGGACGTGCTGTGCGCC
The DNA here is from genome assembly GCA_040387595.1 of Pseudomonadota bacterium. Taxonomy (GTDB): domain Bacteria; phylum Pseudomonadota; class Alphaproteobacteria; order Sphingomonadales; family Sphingomonadaceae; genus Rhizorhabdus. Next base: position 10,939 of record JAZKDN010000024.1, on the reverse strand, counting down.
GCGAGCCGCTACCCCCGCAACGACAGCGCGCTGATCTTTGAGAAGGTCGCGATCGATCTCGGCAAGTGGATCGCGCATGCCCGCACCACGCTGGGCTATGACAAGGTGATCCTCGTCGGCTGGTCGGGCGGCGGATCGCTGTCGCTCTTCTATCAGGCGCAGGCCGAGAATCCCGACATCACCCAGACCCCGGCGGGAGACCCGGTCGATCTCACCAGGGCCGGGCTGCAGCCGGCGGACGGCGTGATCTTCATCGCCGCGCATCTGTCGCGCGCGGAGACAATGACCGAGTGGCTCGATCCCTCAATCATCGACGAGCTCGATCCCGACAATCGCGATCCCGAATTCGACATCTATTCGCCTGACTGCCCGCACCAGCCGCCCTATGACGCCGCGTTCGTCGCCCGCTTTCGCGCAGCGCAGATCGCCCGCAACCGGCGCATAACGCAATGGGCGCAGGACACGCTCGCGCGGCTGCGCAGCATCGACTCCCCGGAGCAGGAACGCGCCTTCGTCGTCCACCGCACGATGTGCGACGTCCGCTGGTTCGATCTCGCCATCGACCCCTCGGATCGGAAGGTCGGTTCGACCTATATGGGCGATCCCCGCGCCGTGAATGTCGGGCCGGTGGGCCTCGCCCGCTACACCACGCTGCGCTCCTGGCTCAGCCAGTGGAGCTACGATCTTTCCAACGCCAAGGGGCCGATGAACGCCGCCAAGATCCGCCGCACCCCGGTGCTGCAGATCGAGAACACCGCCGACGAAGCCGTACCCGCGACGCACAATCCCGCGATCCGCGATGCGCTGGCAACCCCCGACAAGGAATATCTCAGCTTGAAGGGCGCGACCCATTATTATCTCGGCCAGCCCGAACTCCTGGCGCAGTGCATCGACAGCGTGATCGACTGGAGCCGCCGCAAGGGGCTGCTCGAAGCATGACCCCAGCGGCCGGGACATAGGATGGCGACCGAAAGCGCCATCGCCGCATCGCTGGCCGATCTGGTCGGTGCGATCGGCACCGATGCCTTTGGGCTGCGCTTCCTCGGCGCGCTCAATATACTCGCGGCGGTCGATCTTTGCTCGGTCTTCGTGCGCGGCCGGCGCCAGCCGCTCCGCCTGCTGTTCGCCGAGGGGCATCACCCGATCAACGCCGGCTTCCCGCTGAGCGCTTCGCTCGACTATGCCCGCACCTACTGGCGCTCCGACCGCCGCATCGCCGCGATGACCCGCGCGAGCGGCGCCGCCCCTGCCGTGATCCGGACCTCGGCGACCGAGATCGCCGACCCGGCCTGGCGCGCCGCCTGCTACGAACGCGGCGGCGTCGTCGAGCGGGTGTCGATCGTCCGGTCAGGCTCGCCCGCCTTCGTCGCCAACGGCTACCGGCTGGGCGGAACAGCCGCCTTCGCTCCGGCCGATCTCGATCGGGTCGAGGCGCATTCTGCGCTGCTGATGGCGGCGGTCGAGCGGCATGACCACGCCTTCTCGGCGGCCGGGCCGATGCTCGACGAGGCCGGACTCGCACAATCATTGCTGGCGCTGCAATGCGGCCTCAGCAATCGCGAGGCGGAAATTTCAGCCGCGATGATGCTGGGCGAGACCCAGGAAGAAATCGCCTGCCGCAAGCAGCTGTCGCACGGCAGCGTCGTCACCTATCGGCGGCGCGCCTATGGCAAGCTGGGGGTCGGAAACCGACGCGCGTTGCTGCAACTGCACCGTCGGCTGATGTCCGGCCTGCCGCCGGGGGAAGCCGCCCTGTCCGAGGCCCCTTAGAGGGCCCGGAGCGGCGGACGAATAGAAGCATAAGGATCGAGGTTGGCGATGCATTTGAGAAAGATCGTTCTGGTGGGCAGTGCCTCCGTCGCCATATTATGCGTCGCCGCGGCCGCCGCCGGCCTGTCGCCCGCACGGGTCGACCAGGCCCGCATGATCGCCGCCGATCGGTCGCCCGGCGAATGGATGGGCCCCGGCCGCACCTATGACGAGCAGCGATACAGCCCGCTCGACAGGATCAACGACGGCAATGTCGCGCAGCTCAGCCTCGCCTGGTATGCCGACCTGCCCGTCGATCGCGGGGTCGAAGCCTCGCCGCTCGTGATCGACGGCGTGCTCTACAATATCGAACCGTGGAACGTGACCGTCGCCTATGACGCGAGGACCGGCAAGGAGTTGTGGCGCTTCGATCCGAAGGTCGATCGCGACAAGGGGCGGCTCGCCTGCTGCGACATCGTCACGCGCGGCCTTGCCGCCTGGCAGGGCAAGATCCTGATCGCCACATTGGACGGTCGGCTGATCGCGATCGACGCGCGGACCGGCAAGCCGCTGTGGAGCGTTAATACGCTTGAACCGGTCTGGCCCTACACCATCACTGGCGCGCCGCGCGTGTTCGACGGCAAGGTGCTGATCGGCAATGCCGGCGCAGAGGGCGCGGCGCGCGGCTATGTCACCGCCTATGATGTCGAGACCGGCAAGCAGCTCTGGCGCTTCCACACCGTTCCCGGCGATCCGGCCAAGGGGCAGGAGAACAAGGCACTCGAAATGGCCGCCAAGACCTGGAAGGGCGAATGGTGGAAACGCGGCGGCGGCGGCACCGTTTGGGATTCGATCGTCTATGATCCGAAGCTCGACCTCGTCTATATCGGCGTCGGCAATGGCGGCCCCTGGTCGCAGCGCTATCGCAGCCCGGGCGGCGGCGACAATCTCTTCCTCTCGTCGATCGTCGCGCTGAAGGCGAAGACCGGCGACTATGTCTGGCATTACCAGACGACGCCGGGCGACGAATGGGACTTCACCGCCACCCAGTCGATGATCCTCGCCGATCTGCAAATCGGCGGCCGCACCCGTCAGGTGCTGATGCAGGCGCCGAAGAACGGCTTCTTCTATGTCCTCGACCGCGCGACGGGCGAACTGATCTCGGGCGAGCCGTTCGTCGCCATGAACTGGGCCAACGGCATCGACAAGGCGACGGGCCGGCCGAACGTCAATCCCGAAGCGCGCTATGGCGAGGTGCCGGTGCTGCTGACACCCGGCGCGGGCGGCGGGCACAACTGGAATCCGATGGCCTATAGCCCGCAGACCGGTCTCGCCTATTTTCCGGTGACCGAGATGTACATGGCTTACTCGGTCAACCCGGCCTTCAAGCAGACGCCGGGAAATATGAGCCAGCTCGGTCTGTCGACGACTGGCTACGAGCTGACCCGCAAGGCCGCCGCCGCCTATGCGGCCGAGCATAACAAGACCTGGCTGACCGCCTGGGATCCCGTCGCGCAGAAGGAACGCTGGCGGGTACCCTATCCGCAGCGCGGCAGTGGCGGGCTCCTGGCCACGGCGGGCAACCTCGTCTTCCAGGGGACGGTCAACGGCACCTTCGCCGCCTATAGCGCCGACCGCGGCGCCAAGCTGTGGGAGACCCCGGTCCAGCAGGTGCCGATCGCCGCGCCGATCACCTATATGGTCGACGGCGTCCAATATGTCGCGGTCAACGCCGGCTGGGGCGGCGGGCTGGCACATTCGACCACCGCCAAATCGCTCGGTTTCCCGCTCTCCTCGCCGCGCCTGCTGGTCTTCCGGATCGGCGGCACTGCCAAGCTGCCCGCGCTCGCCAATGACGGCCCCGGCCTCGTCCGCCCCGAAGACAGCAAGGCCGACGCCGCGACGATCGCGCTTGGCGAGAAGGTCTATGCCGACAATTGCGCGACCTGCCACGGCGAGCAGGCGCGCGGCGGGGTGAAGGATCTGCGGCTGATGACCCCGGCGACCCACGCCGAGTTCATGGACATCGTCATCGGCGGCAAGCGCCGCGAAAAGGGCATGGTCAGCTTCGCCGACGTCATCAGCGAAGCCGACGCCAAGGCCGTCCATGCATGGCTGATCCGCCGCGCCAATCAGGACTGGGACAGCATCGTCGCGAACAAATAGCGGGGCTCATCTGTCCCTCCCCTTCAGGGGAGGGGTGAACCAGCAGATTACCCCGCCATATCCACCTGAAACCCCGAATCCGACTGGCGCAATGCAAAGCGCCCATCGGCCACAGCACCGATCCACCGGGCGGTCCGCTCGAATCCGCCGAATGGGAAGAGGTGGATGCCGACCGGCCCGAGCACGTCGAGATCGGGCGTCTCGGCCAGGTCGCGCAAGATGGGATCAGGCGCGGCCTCGGTCAGCAGACGCGCGATCGACGCGCCGCGCGAAACGATCGCCCGTGCCGACGCCCCGACGCCGCAAATCCGCGCGAAGCGCAGCAAGGTGCGGAGGCTCGCAGGTCCGGCGATGCCGAGCCGCACAGGCACCTGCGGATGGCGCATCCGCAGCTGTCGGGTCCAGTCGAGCATCGGGTCGCTGTCGAAACAGAGTTGGGTGATGACCTCGGGCTCCAAGCCCATCGCCGCCACCCGCGCGATCTTCGCATCGAGCGCGACCGTCAGCGCGTCCGGCGCGATGGCCGGATGCCCCTCGGGATAACCGCCGAGCGCGATCCGGCGCAGCACCGGATGCGGAAAGGCCGGGCTGTCGAGTAGGTCCATGCTCGCCGCAAAGGGGCCGCGCGGCTGCGACGCATCGCCGCCGATCACCAGCAGTTGCGACACGCCGGCCTCGTCGCACAACCGTCCGATCAGACGCCCCAGATGCGCATCGTCCTCGATGATCCGCGAGGAAATATGCGGCATCGGTTCCAACCCCGCCCGGCGCAGCGCGCGGGCCGCGGCGATCCGGTCGTCGTCGCCGTCGCGCGGCAACCAGGTGATCGACACCCGCCCCCCTGGCGCGATCAGGGATGCCGCCGCTTCGATCGCCGCTTCGTCACGTGCGGCGATCTCGAACGAAGCCTGTTCGGCAAGCGCGGCGATGCGTGCGCGGACAGGCTGGCCACCGTCGCTCCGCATCATCATGCCCGTCGAGCGTGCATCAAGCGTCATGCCACTGCCCCGGCGATCAAGGCGCGCCAGCCTTGCGGACGATCACATAGCTCTCGTCGTTGAACCAGAGCTCGCCATTCTTGCGCAGCACCTTGCGGGTCGCCTCGAGATAGGCGGGACCGCTCATCGCCTGCGCTAGCCTGTCGTCGTCGATCTGCGCGACATAGGTGGCGGCGTTCCAGGCCGCGAGAAGGGTCGAGGTGCCGATCGAAGCGGTTGCGCTGTCGATCTCGTCGGGCAGCGTGTGCATCTCGTAGCGGAACAGCGCTTCGGCGCTGGTCAGCGGATCGAACCGAAAATTGTCGGCCTCGTCACCGAGCGCGGCCTTCGTCGCTTCGAGCAGCGCGTAGCGCGAGGTGGTGAAGGGATCCTCGCCCGGCCAGACATGCTGGACGATTTCCAGACCCGGATCGTTGCCCGCAGAATGGATACCGAGCAGCCGGCCGTTCGCGCGCAGCGCGCGAGCGAGCGGGGCCAGCACCCGCTTCGCCTTGAACGCGGTCGCGGCGCTGAGGCGGAAGGGCTGGCTGGCGATCACCAGGTCGAAATCGGCCTGTGGCTTGTCCTGGCGCGGGATGATCTCGTCGAGCAGGAAGCCGCAATCCTCGCGATAGAGGATCAGGGTGGTCGGGGTCTCGGGAATGAGGCTGCCGGTCTTCTCGGACACCCGAGTGCGCCAGTTGCGTGCGAGCAAGGGCTGGAGGGCGAGGATCTGGCGCTCGAACTCGGCCGTCGTCGATCCCTTCAGGGCGACCGCCTTCCACACCATGCGCTCGCGCGCCTCGGGCTTGTTCGGTACCAGCCAGGGCGCCTCGGCATAGGAAATGTTGGTGACGGCCAGCACCGTCTCTGGATGCTCGAAGAAGCGATCGGGCATCTTGTCGAGGGTCAGCCGGACATCTTCGAGGCTGATCTCCTTGCCGGCGATATAAAAGGGGAAGCGAGGGTAGGCCTCGTGCATTGAACGCATCACCCGCGCCAGCACCGTGCCGTCGCCCATGCCCGCATCGAAGAAGCGCACCGCCGGCGGCTCGGGCCGAAGCGTCTTCAACTCGCGCGCGACCCGCTCGGCGACGACCCATTTTTCAGAGCAGGTGTTCACGAACATCAGATATTTCTGACGATTGTCGTAGAAGCGAAAATCCTGCCCGGACATCCGCCCCGCCGCGGTCTCGATTTCGCTGCCTTCGGGTTGCTTGACGATCGCAACTGCCATGGCCTGATCCTCATCCATTATCCGGATGGGATGCGGCGCGGCGCCGGTGAGGGTAAACCACAATCGAGCCCACGGACGGAGTGGGACAGGCCCCACCGACATCCGCCATCGAGAGAGCGCCTACCGCGTCAGCACGGCACGGACGATGTCCTCATAAATGTCGGTCAGCGCATAGAGATCCGGGATCGCCACCGCTTCGTCGAGCTTGTGCATCGTCGCGTTGCACAGGCCGAACTCGACAACCGGGCACAGCTTCGACAGGAAGCGCGCGTCGGAGGTGCCGCCGGTGGTCGACAGCTCGGGCGTCAACCCGGTCACCTTGACGATCGCCGCCGATATCAGCGCCGAAAAATCGCCCGGCGGGGTGATGAAGCTCTCGCCCGAAATCACCGGCCGCACCGTGGCATTCGGGGCATGGTCGGCGACGGTGCGACGGACGAGATCGACGAGGTCCGCGCCGCGGTGCTCGTCGTTGAAGCGGATGTTCAGCCGCGCGCGGGCCATCGCCGGGATGATGTTGGTCGCGGCATTGCCGACATCGATCGTCGTGATCTCGAGGTTCGACGGCTGGAACCAGTCATTGCCGTCGTCCAGATGCAGTGCCGTCAGGGCATTCAGCGCGTCGACCAGCGCCGGGATCGGATTGTCGGCGAGGTGCGGATAGGCGACATGGCCCTGCGTTCCCGCATTCTCGATCCACATGTTGACCGAGCCGCGCCGGCCGATCTTGACCATGTCGCCGAGCCGATGGGTCGAGGTGGGCTCACCGACCAGGCACAGGTCCGGACAGATATCGCGGGCCTTCATCCAATCGATCAGGGCGACGGTGCCGAAGGTCGCGGGGCCTTCCTCGTCGCCGGTGATGATCAGGCTGATCGTGCCGGGATGATCCTCCAGCCGCGCCGCCGCCGCGATGAAGGCCGCGACGGCACCCTTCATGTCGACCGCGCCGCGCCCATAGAGCAGGTCTCCGCGCACCTCGGGCACGAAAGGATCGCCGCTCCAGCCTTCGCCCGCCGGCACGACGTCGCTATGTCCGGCAAAGGCGAAGTGCGGACCGCCCTGCCCCCGCGTCGCGAACAGATTCTCGACCGGTCCATCGGGCGCATCGCCCGCCGCGAAGCGGTGGACCGCGAAACCGATCAACTCGAGCGCCTCGGCGATCACCGCCATCGCCCCGGCATCGGCTGGGGTTACGCTGGGGCACGCGATCAGGCGCTTGGTAAGATCGAGAGGGTCGATTGCGGTCATCAATCGCGCCTAGCGTCCAAATCGCCCGATGCAAAGGGTGCGCATGCATCGATCCCGCTCGTCATGCCAGCGCAGGCTGGCATCTCGTGAGATGGAGTACATCGCGCCTCTCCTGAGATGCCAGCCTGCGCTGGCATGACGGATTGGGAGATGAGGGGTGCGCCCCACATCCGTCATTCCGGCAAAAGCCGCGATCTCACTGCCTTCTCGCTACGCGCGAAGGCATGATGGCGATGGACTGAAGTTCAGCCCTGCTCGCCCGCGCGCTCGAACTTGTCGATCACCCAGCTTTCGCCCGCCGCACCCTCGCTCCATTCGACCATGAACGGATGCGCCCAGACCGCTTCGCAATAGTCCGCGGCGAGTGACGGCAGCGGGATCGAATAGGTGCGGAAGCGGCTGACGACCGGCGCGAACATGATGTCGACAGCGCCGAAATCGCCGAACAGATAGTCGCCGCCCTGCCCGAACCGGCGCTTGGCCTGGTCCCAGAGCGAGGTGATGCGGCGGACATTGTCCTCGACCTCGGGAGTCAGCGGCTCGGGCGCATAGACGTGGCGCAGGTTCATGCCGTGCTGCTGGCGCAGCGCCTGATAGCCGGCGTGCATTTCGGACGCGAGCGAGCGGGCGAAGGCGCGGGCTGCATCGTCGGCGGGCCAGAAGCGGTCCCGGCCGACCTTGTCGGCGAGATAGTCGATGATCGCGAGGCTTTCCCACACGGGCTTGTCGCCATCCCACAGGATCGGGACCTTGCCGTTCGAGGGGGCGAACTCGGGCGCTTCGCGGCGCTCTGCCCAGGCCTCGTCATATAGCGGCACCACGACCTCGTTGAACGGCAGCCCCGATTGCCGGACGGCCAGCCAGCCGCGCAGCGACCAGCTCGAATAGACCTTGTTGCCGATATAGATGCTGAGCGTCATCGGGGCCTCCCTGTGTGGATGGCCCGGCCTTTAGACGAGCGGGATGACGGCTTCCAGAAAGAAGCGCTTCAAACCGGCGTCAGCTCAGGAGCGGATCGCGTCGAGGATCGCCGCGCGCAGTTCGGCGATGCCCATGTCCTTTTCGCTCGACGTAACGAGCAGCTTGGGATGGGCGGCGACATGCTTGCGCGCTTCGGCATCGGTCTCGGCGGTGACGGCGGCGAGATCGCTGGCCTTAATCTTGTCGGCCTTGGTCAGGACGAGGTGATAGGTCACCGCCGCCTTGTCGAGCATCTCCATGATCTCGCGGTCGACATCCTTCACGCCGTGGCGGCTGTCGATCAGCACGAGCGCGCGGCGCAGGACCACGCGGCCGCGCAGATAGTCGTTCACGACATGACGCCACTTGCGGACGATGTCCTTGGGCGCCTTGGCGAAACCGTAGCCCGGCATGTCGACGAGCCGCATGACCGGCACATCGCCCTCCTCCACCGCACCGACGTCGAAGAAGTTGAGCTCCTGCGTCCGGCCCGGCGTGTTGGAAGTGCGCGCGAGATTCTGCCGATTGGTCAGCCGGTTGAGCAGCGACGATTTGCCGACGTTCGAGCGGCCGGCAAAGGCCACTTCCGGCGCGACCGGATCGGGCAGGAAGCGCAGATCGGGCGCGGATTTCAGAAAGCTGATCGGTCCGGCGAACAGCTTGCGCGCGGGCTCGATCAGATCCTCGGGGCCATCCTCGTTCACTTCTTTTTCGCAGTCGTGACGACGGTTGTGGCCGATGCCGGAACCGGCTCGACCGGGTGCTGGCGATAGAGCAGCGCCTGCTGCGCGATCGTCAGGAAGTTCGAGGTGACCCAGTAGATCAGCAGGCCGGCCGCGAACGGCGCCATGATGAACATCATGATCCACGGCATCAGCGCGAACACCTGTTTCTGCGCGTCGTCCATCGGTTGCGGATTCAGCTTGAACTGCAGCCACATCGACACGCCGAGCAGCAGTGCGAGAATGCCGATGCCCAGGAACGCCGGCGGGGTGAAATCGAGCAGCCCGAACAGGTTCAGGACATGGAGCGGATCGGGCGCCGACAGATCGCGGATCCACAGGATGAACGGCTGGTGGCGCATCTCGATCGTTACCATCAGCACCTTGTAGAGTGCGTAGAAGACCGGAATCTGCACCAGGATCGGCAGACAGCCCGCGAGCGGATTGACCTTCTCTTCCTGGTAAAGCTTGAGCAGCTCCTGCTGGAGGCGCGGCTTGTCCTCCTTGTGGCGCTCCTGCAGATCCTTCATCTTCGGCTGGACGCGGCGCATGCCGGCCATCGAGCGGAACTGCTTCTGCGCGATCGGGAACATCAGGCCGCGCACCAGGAAGGTGAGGATGATGATCGCCACGCCGAAGTTGCCGACCAGCTTGAACACCTGATCGAGAACCCAGAAGATCGGCTTTTCGAGGATGCGGAACCAGCCCCAGTCGATCGCGCGGCTGAACAGCGGTACGCCGAGTTCGTTCTCGTAGCGGTCGAGCAGCCCGACTTCCTTGGCGCCCGCGAAGAAGCGCTGCGAGACCGAGGCCGCCTTGCCGGGCGCGATCACCAGCGCGCGGCCGCTCTCGACCGCCTGATAGACCTGCGGCGCGGTGGACAGGAAGCCCGCGTCGACCGGCGCCTTCGCATCGGGGACCAGCGCGGTCAGCCAATATTTGTCGCCGAAGCCGAGCCACCCGCCCGTGCTGGCGAAGCGAATCCCGGGCTGGCCGGCCTCGTCGAGCTTCTTGAAGCTGAGATCGTAATTGGCGGCGTCGTTGAACACGCCGATCGGGCCGGTGTGAAGCGTCCAGCTCGACGGGTCCTTCGACACACCATCCTTCGAGATCAGGCCGTAAGGCCGCGCCGCGACGGCGCCCGTGCTGCTGTTGATCAGCTTCTGGGTGATCGTGAACATATAGTCGGCATCGACGGCGATCACGGTTTCGAAGCGCTGGCCGCGGGTGTTGGTCCAGGCCAGCGTGACCGGAGCATCGACCGTCAGCCTGGTGCCGGTGGCAGTCCAGACGGTGTTCGGTCCCGGCGCGTCGACGCCGTCACCGGTCCAGCCGAATCCGGCATAATAAGCGGCGGGAGAACCGCTCGGCGACAGCAGCCGAATCGGCGGGGAGTTCTTGGCGACGGTTTCGCTATACGCCTTGAGCACCAGATCATCGATCCGGGCGCCCTTCAGGTTGATCGAGCCGGCGAGCTTCGGCGTGTCGATCGCGATGCGCGGGGTTTCGCGCAGGACGTTGGCGCGGGCGCGAATCGCCTTGGGGCCATCGGCCGCCGGATCGGCGCCGGGCTGGGGAACAACCTTCTCCTTGCCGCCCTCGATCTTCGTGACGGGCGGCTTGGCGGTCGGAAAATACCGGTCGCCAAGGAACTGCCATCCGAACAGGACGAGCGCTGACAGGACGATCGCGAGGATCATGTTGCGCTGGTTTTCCACCAAAAACTCCCGGAATTCTCTTAGGTGATCGGGGGGATGATCAGGGCACCGGATCCAGACCGGAGCCACCCCAGGGGTGGCACCGACAGATCCGGCGGAGCCCAAGCCACCCGCCTTTGAGCGCGCCATAGCGCGAGACGGCCTCGATCGTATAGGCCG
>JAZKDN010000023.1:0-80836 GCA_040387595.1 Pseudomonadota bacterium | reverse complement strand
TCGGACATGAGCCGCATCAACCTGACCGACGATGCCGAGACGATCATGTCGAAGGTCCGCAAGGCCAAGACCGATCCCGAACCGCTGCCCGACACGATCGAGGGGCTGGAAGGCCGTCCCGAAGCGCGCAACCTGGTCGGCATCTACGCCGCGATGACCGATGCCACGCCCGCCGATGTGCTGGCCCAGTTCGGCGGCCAGGGCTTTGGATCTTTCAAGCCTGCGCTCGGCGAGATGCTGGCTGAAAAGCTTGGACCGATCGCCGCGCGGCTGCGCGACCTGCAGGCCAATCCCGACGAGGTCGATGCGATCCTCGCCAAGGGCGCCGAGAAGGCCCGTGTGCTGGCCGCGCCGACCCTTGCCAAGGCTTATGCGGCGATGGGGCTGTAGACAGCCCCGTGCCCTCTCCCGCTGACGGGAGAGGGCACAACGCCTACTCCGCCGCTTTCTTCTTTGCCGGCGCCTTTTTGGCAGCAGGCTTCTTCGCTGGCGCTTTCTTCGCAGCAGGTTCCTTCTTGGCGGCCGGCGCCTTCTTCGGCGCGGCCTTCTTCTTGCCCTTGGCCGGCGGCCCCTTGGCGGCGCGCGCCACGAGCAGTTCGAGCGCGCCCTCGACCGTCAGTTCGTCCGGATTCGCGGTCTTCGGCAGGGTGGCATTGGTGTCGCCATCGGTGACATAGGGACCGAAGCGGCCCGCCATCAGCTTGACCTCATTGCCCGTCACCGGGCTCGTGCCGAAGGTCTTGAGCGGTTCGGCTTTGCCGCGCTGGCGACCGCCGCCGGCGGCCGCTTCGGCAAGCTTGACGACCGCGGCGTTCATGCCGGTCTCGAACACCTCCATCGTCGAGCCGAGCCGCGCATATTTGCCGTCATGCGCCAGATAGGGCCCGAAACGACCGATCGAGGCGGTGATCGGATTGCCGGTCTCCGGATGCGGGCCGACGGTGCGCGGCAGCGACAGCAGCTTGAGCGCCCAGCCAAGGTCCAGTTCCTCGCCCGGGACATCTTTCGGGATCGAGGAGCGCTTGGCGTCCTTGCCGTCGCCCAGCTGGATATAGGGTCCGAAGCGGCCGGAGCGCTTCGATATTTCCATGCCGCTTTCCGGATCGGTGCCGATCACGACGGGGCCGGCATCGCCTTCATTGCCGGCGCCCGCCTGCGCGAAGCGGCGGGTGAACTTGCACTCGGGATAGTTGGAGCATGCGATGAAAGCGCCGAAGCGCCCGCCGCGCAGCGACAGCTTGCCCTCCTGACACACCGGGCAGAGCCGCGGATCGGTGCCGTCCTCCTTCTCAGGGAAGAGATAGGGCGCGAGGAACTCGTCGAGCGCCGCTGTGACCTCCGACGGCTTCTGCTCCATCACCTCGACGGTCTTCGGCTTGAAGTCCTTCCAGAAGGCCTCCAGCACCGCCTGCCAGCCGGCCCGCCCGCCCGACACGTCGTCGAGGCTGTCTTCCAGCCCGGCGGTATAGTCGTAGCTGACATAGCGCTCGAAGAAGCGCTCGAGGAAGCTCGTTACGAGCCGTCCGCTCTCGTTCGGCGTGAAGCGGTTCTTCTCGACCGTGACATAGTCCCGGTCCTTGAGCGTCTGCAGGATCGACGCGTAGGTCGATGGCCGGCCGATGCCGAGCTCTTCCATCTTCTTGACCAGGCTCGCTTCCGAATAGCGCGGCGGCGGCTGGGTGAAATGCTGTTCGGCATTCACCGCCTTCTTGGCGGGCGAATCGCCGCTTTTGATTCGCGGCAGACGGCGGCTCTCCTCGTCGCCCTCGTCATCGCGGCCTTCTTCATACAGCGCGAGATAGCCGGGAAAGAGGACGACCTGGCCGGTCGCGCGCAACGAATGCTGGCCGGTGCCATCGACCAGTTCGACCGTGGTCCGCTCCAGCCGCGCCGAAGCCATCTGGCTGGCGAGCGCGCGCTTGAAGATCAGATCATAGAGCCGGCCATGATCGCCGCTGCCGGCGCGATCCTTCGAAAAATCGGTCGGGCGAATCGCCTCATGCGCTTCCTGCGCATTCTTGGCCTTGGCGACATATTGGCGCGGCTTGTCGGGGACATAGGAGGCATCATAGCGATTCGCGATCGCTCCGCGCGCGGCGGAGATGGCGCTGCCGTCCATCTGCACGCCGTCGGTGCGCATGTAGGTGATCGCGCCGTCCTCGTAGAGCGCCTGGGCGATCCGCATCGTGTGGCTGGCGGAGAAGCCCAGCTTGCGCGCGGCTTCCTGCTGCAAGGTCGAGGTAGTGAACGGTGGCGGCGGGTTGCGGGTAAGCGGCTTGGTCTCGACGCTGGCCACCGTAAAGCGGCCGGCCTGGACATCGGCCTTGGCGGCTTCGGCATCCTTGCCGTTGCCGATCGTCAGCCGCTCGATCTTCTCGCCTTTCCAGCGGACGAGGCGCGTGACGAACGGGATGCCGTCATGCTCCATGTCGGCGGTGATCGACCAATATTCCTGGCTCTTGAACAGCTCGATCTCGCGCTCGCGATCGACGACGAGGCGCAGCGTCACCGACTGGACGCGGCCCGCCGATTTGGCGCCGGGCAGCTTGCGCCACAGCACCGGCGACAGGGTGAAACCGACCAGATAGTCGAGCGCGCGGCGGGCGCGATAGGCGTCGATTAAATCTTCATCGAGTGCACGCGGGTTGGCCATCGCCTCGAGCACGGCGGCCTTGGTGATCGCGTTGAAGGTCACACGCTGGACATTGGCGGGCAGCGCGCGGCGCTTGCTCAGCACTTCGCGCACATGCCAGGAGATCGCTTCCCCCTCGCGATCGGGATCGGTTGCGAGAATCAGCGTGTCGGCATTCTTCGCCTCATCGGCGATCGCCTTCAGCTGGCGGGCTTTGTCCGCATAAGCTTCCCACTCCATTTCGAAGCCATTGTCCGGGTCGACGGACCCATCCTTGGCAGGGAGATCGCGGATATGACCATAGGAGGCGAGCACACGATGGCCCGGCCCCAGATATTTTTCGATGGTCTTGGCCTTGGCAGGCGATTCGACGACGACGAGCTTCATGGGGCTAAGACTATCCTCTTACGTACGTACGCGTACACGTACGAGGGTGGATAGCCAGCGAGAGGGTCGTCAAGGGGCGATCAGTCCGACATGGCATTCATCTGTGCGGCGAGGGTCGCCGAGGCCTGCACGATCTCTTGCGCGATCAGCCCCGCCGAGCTTGCCGCAGTCGCCAGTTTTCCGACGATTGCGCTGGCCTGCTCGGCACATTGCACCGCATGACTGCTATGATCGTGCGCGCTGTCCGCGGCAGAGCATTGAAGCGCGGTCGCGGACGTCACCTGCTCGACCAGTTGCCAGGCATTGTCGGTACGGCCGGCATTGGCCTGGAAGAGCGCGACGATCGATTCCATTTCCCGCCGCATCGTCTCGGCGCGATCGTCGATCTGGTGCGTCGCACTCGACGTCTGATCGGAAAGCTCTCTGACTTCGCCCGCAACCACCGCGAATCCGCGCCCCGCCTCGCCCGCCCGCGCCGCCTCGATGCGGGCATTGAGCGCGAGCAACCGGCTCTGGCGGGCAATGCCGCCGATCATCGTCGAAATCGAACCGATATTTGCGGCCGATCCGGTGAGCCGAATCAGCGACTCGGCGCCTTCGCGCGCAGCCCCTCGCGAGGCCTCGATCAGGGTCTGCTGGTGATTGACATGGCTGTCGATCGCGCCCGCCTGCTCGACGAGCCGCAATGCGAAGTCCATCACTCCCCGGGCTTCTTCGGTCGACCGCCGGGCCAGGCGCGTCGCCTCTGCCGCCTGGGTGCCGACGTCGGCCACCAGGGTCGCAAGCACATTCGCCACGGCCTCCAGCGATCGGACCGCCTCGACCAGCCGCGTGATGTCGGCCCTCATTGCCCCCTGCGACGCCATGTCGCGCGCGACCATGCGCCGCAAATCGGCGCCGGCGGCGGCAGGCGGACGTGGAGATCCGATGCGGCGACGTTGCCGGTCGGCAGGGGGCAGATGAAAATCGATGTGACGCGGGCAATCTGGTTCGGTGTCATGGACATCCTTCCTCGCGATCACTCTTCGCCGAGGCGCCCTAATTGATGGTTAACGTCCCGGAGGCATATCGAACGAGCATCGGGCATTCGTCTGGTCGGTCACCGCGAGCCCGATCGGGTCAACCGATCAGGCTGACGCGTCCGCCGGCGTGACGGTCGAGCCGTCCCGCCAGTTCCAGTTCGAGCAGGACCATCTGCACGATTCCCGCGGGGGCTCCGCTCTGCCGGATCAGCTCGTCGATCGGCAGCGCGACCGGGCCAAGTAGGTCAATCAAAGCGGCCCGCGTCGAATCGTCGGCCTCGGCCGGAACCGGCACGGACGCGAACCCACCCGCCGCCGGCATGGCGACGCCGCCGATCGGGCTCAGCGCCTCGACGATGTCGGCGGCCGACTGGATCAGGGTCGCACCCTCGCGGATCAGCAGGTTGCAACCCTGGGCGCGGGGATCGAGCGGCGATCCCGGCACCGCCATCACCTCGCGCCCGCATTCGGCGGCGAGCCGGGCGGTGATCAGCGATCCCGACTTGGGCGCCGCCTCGACCACCACCGTACCCGCCGCCAGCCCGGCGATGATCCGGTTGCGATAGGGGAAATGACGGGCGCGAGGTTCGACCCCGGGCGGCTGTTCGGCGATCAGCAGGCCGCGCTGGGCGATATCCTCCTGAAACGCGGCATTTTCGGGCGGATAGGCGACATCGATGCCGCCCGCGATCACCGCCGCCGTACCGGTCGCGATCGAGCCCGCATGCGCCGCCGTGTCGATGCCGCGCGCCAGCCCCGAGACGACCAGCCAGCCCGCTTCGCCCAGATCATGCGCCAGCAGCCGCGCGAAGCGAACCGCGGCTCCGCTGGCGTTGCGCGCACCGACGATCGAGACCATCCGCCGTTCGAGCAGTGCGGGGTCCCCCCTGACCGTCAGGACGGGCGGCGCGGTATCGAGCTGGTCGAGCAAGGCGGGATAGCGGGCCTCGCCGCGAAAAATATAGCGCGCGCCCAGTTCGGCGACACGGTCGACCTCTTCGTTGATCGTCGCCATCGACGGGATGGCAGGAAGCGCCCCGCCGCCGCGCCGGGCGACGTCCGGCAAGGCGCCGAGCGCTTCGACCGCACTACCGAAGCGGCGCATCAGATTCGAATAGGCGACGGGACCGATGCGGGGCGTGCGGATCAGCCGCAGCCGGGCAAGGCGTTCGACCCGATCCAGGTCAGCCCTCGCCGACTCTGGGCTCGGTACCGTCGAGCAGGCGGGTGATGTTGCCGCGATGCTTCCAGACGACGAACAGGGTCATGATCAGCATGACCAGCACCGCATCGGACTGCCCCCCCGCGGCGGCGGCGATCGGAGCCGCGACGGCGCCCGAGAGACCACCGACCGACGAGCGCCGGGTCAGCGCCAGCATCGCCAGCCAGACCGCTGCGAAGGCGAGGCCGGCGGGCCACCAGATCGCCAGCGAGACGCCCAGCATCGTCGCTACGCCCTTGCCACCATTGAACTTCAGCCAGACCGGGTAGAGATGGCCGATGAAGGCGGCCGCGCCGGCCCACAGTGCGATGTCCGGCTGGAGAGCGCCGGCGATCAGCACCGCGACCGCGCCCTTGCCACCGTCGAGCAACAAGGTCGCCGCCGCCAGCCCCTTGCGCCCGGTGCGCAAGACGTTGGTCGCGCCGATGTTTCCCGAACCGATCTGACGAAGGTCTCCGGCCCCGGCCAGTCGGGTCAGCACGACCCCGAAGGGGATCGAGCCGAGCAGATAGGCACCGACCAACAGAACCATATTGATCAATGATGGCATGGGCTGAAAATCTCTCCCGAAGCAGTTGGCATAGCATAGTCGAAGCGGCCCTCCAGGCAACATCCACCAATGCGGAAAGTTACGGAAACGATATGACATCGGTTGCCGGACGCAGGCTGCGGTTGCGAGCCGCCGCATCGCATCTTAAGGGAAACGCGATGTCCGACGACCGCCCGATCCTGATGTTCGATTCCGGCGTTGGCGGCCTTTCGGTCCTGGCGCCGACCCGCGCGTTGCTGCCCCATGCGTCCTATGTCTACGTCGCCGACAATGGCGGCTTTCCCTATGGGACCCGGACCGAGGCGGAGATAGCGGCCCGCGTGCCTGCGCTGCTCGGTCGACTGGTCGAACGCTATCGCCCCCGGCTGGTGGTGATCGCCTGCAACACCGCATCGACGATCGCCCTGGCGGCGGTGCGCGCCGCGCTCGATCTGCCGATCGTCGGAACCGTGCCGGCGATCAAGCCCGCCGCTGAGCGGTCCGCGGCGCGCGCGATCGGCGTGCTCGGGACCGACGCGACGGTCCGGCAACCCTATGTCGATGACCTGTCCGCCCGTTTCGCATCCGATTGCCTGGTTCTCCGCCACGGCTCGGCCCGCCTGGTCGAACTGGCCGAGGCGAAGCTGCGCGGCGAGGCGACCAATCCGGCCGACTATCATGCCGTCCTCGAAGGGCTGCTCGGCCAGCCGGGAGGCGACCGGATCGACACGGTGGTGCTGGCCTGCACCCATTTTCCGCTCGTCGCCGACGAACTCGCGGCCGTCAGTCCACGTCCACTGCACTTCGTCGATGGCGGCCCGGGTATCGCCCGTCGGGTCGCGCACCTGACCGACGGGCAGGCATGGCCGGCAGTGCCGACGGGTGAGGCGGTGTTCACGGCGCCGTTCGACCTGAGCGATGCGCTGCAGGACGGGCTCGCCGCCCGAGGCCTCGATACAATCTCGATCATGTGATCGAAACCGGTCGTTTTTCTGATCGGAATTATTCGGAATCGTTCGCACTGGCTTTTGCCCGGGCTTGGCCGTAAAAGGCCACCCGATTCAGCCCCTTGGCAAAGCGGGGCACTGGGGAGCAAAGCTCTTGGACTACCAGCGTGTGTTCACCCAGGCGATCGATCGCCTGCATACCGAAGGCCGTTACAGGGTGTTCATCGACATCCTTCGCAACAAGGGGATGTTCCCCAATGCGCGGTGCTTCGCCGGCCATAACGGCCCGAAGCCGGTCACCGTCTGGTGTTCCAACGATTATCTGGCGATGGGCCAGCACCCCAAGGTGATAGCCGCGATGGAGGAAGCCCTCCATGACGTCGGCGCCGGCTCGGGCGGCACCCGCAACATCGGCGGCAACACCCATTATCATGTCGATCTCGAGTTCGAACTCGCCGATCTGCACGAGAAGGAGGGCGCCCTGCTCTTCACCTCGGGCTATGTCTCGAACGAAGCGACGCTGTCGACCCTCGCCAAGGTGCTGCCAGGCTGCATCATCTTCTCGGACGAACTCAACCACGCGTCGATGATCGCCGGCATCCGCAACTCGGGCTGCGAAAAGCGCGTCTTCCGCCACAACGACCTCGAGCATCTCGAGGAACTGCTGGCCGCCGAAGACCCCGACGCGCCCAAGCTGATCGCGTTCGAGAGCGTCTATTCGATGGATGGCGACGTCGCTCCGATCCACGCGATGTGCGATCTCGCCGACAAATATAACGCGCTGACCTATCTCGACGAAGTCCATGCTGTCGGCATGTACGGCGCGCGTGGCGGCGGCATCTCCGATCGCGACGACGCCGCCAAGCGCCTCACCGTGATCGAGGGCACGCTGGGCAAGGCGTTTGGCGTGATGGGCGGCTATATCGCCGCCGACCAGATGATCATCGACGTGATCCGGTCCTATGCCCCGGGCTTCATCTTCACGACGTCGCTGTCGCCGGTGCTGGTCGCCGGTGCGCTCGCCAGCGTGAAGCATCTCAAGCAGTCGTCGGAAGAGCGCGAGGGCCAGCAGGCCGCCGCCGCGACGCTCAAGAAGATGTTCGCCGACGCCGGCCTGCCGGTGATGGAGACGGTGACCCACATCGTTCCGCTGATGGTGGGCGATCCGGTCAAGGCCAAGAAGGTCTCGGATATTCTCCTCGCCGAATACGGCGTCTATGTGCAGCCGATCAATTACCCGACCGTGCCGCGCGGTACCGAGCGCCTTCGCTTCACCCCGGGCCCGGCCCACAGCGAAGAGATGATGCGCGAACTGACCCAGGCGCTCGTCGAGATCTGGAGCCGCATGGAGATTCGGCTGGCGGCTTAAGGCGTTTTTGGCTTTGCCATCAAGCGCCGGGCGCGAGGCATCCGCCTCGCTTGGCTACCTCGCATAAGCTCGGGCGCGCGTTCGCGCTTGCGGAGCCCTCGCGGGCTCCGACGGCAATCTCGGCGTTAAAGTTTGGGATCGAAGCGCTTTAGCGCCCCGCAAGGCCGAGCGGCCGCCCGAGCTTATGCGAGGAAAGCCACGGTCACGGACGTGACCGCCGGCGTTTGAGCCAGTAACGAATCAAGCCGCCCTGAGGTGCTGTACGAAGGTCTGGGTCGCCTGTTGCAGGCTCACCGCCTGGCCGAGGAGATCGCCCGCCGCGCCACGCACCTGGCTCGACAATTTGCCCGCTTCATTGGCGACGGCCGCGACCCGGCCGATCCGGTCGGCCATCTCGTCGGCGCCCTCGGCGGTGCTCTGCGCGTTGACCTCGAGCATTTCGGCGGTGCGGCGCTGCTCGGACAGCATGGCGCGAATCTGCATCGCGGCCCCGGCCAATTCCTCGACGACGGCCGATACGTCGCCAAGCGAACCCTCGGCGATCCGCGCTCCGGCGTGAACGCCGTCGATGAGCGCGCTGATCTCCGCAGTCGCGCGGGCGCACTGGCTTGCCAGTGTCTTCACCTCGGTCGCGACGACGGCGAAGCCCTGCCCCGCCACGCCGGCACGAGCCGCCTCGATCGTCGCATTCAGGGCCAGGAGATTCGTGTGCGAGGCGATCGCCTGGATGCGGCCGGTAAATTCGCCGATGTCGGTGGCGCGGCCCGAAAGCGCCCGAACCGCCTGGTCTCCAGTTGCCGAGTTGACGCGCGCACGCGCGCCGAGTTCGGCCTGGTGATCGATGCTCGCCGCGATCCCCGCGATCGAGGTCGACAGTTCGGCCACGCTGCCCGCCACGGCGCGGGCGGCATCCGAGGCGCGCGCCGCGCGTTCGGCGACGGCAGCGCTCTGTCGACCACTGTCATTGGCGAGATCGCTGAGCGAGGCTGCCGTAGACTCGAGCTGCGAAGCCGCCGCGCCGACCGAGCTGACGACGCGTTGAACCGAGCCCTCGAACTGTTCGGCGAGCGCCAGCAGATCGCGGGCCCTTGCGGCACCGGCGGCCCGCTCGCTTTCGTGCCGCAGGCTCCGCTCGGCCGACGCTCGGGCCTCCGATCCGGCCGCGGTGGCGAGGGCAGCCTCGGCCGCCTGCTGCGCATCACGCGCCTCGATCATCAGGGCTTCGGCCTCCTGCGCCAAGCGGTCGCTGTCGAATCGGGCTTGGCCCTGATTCAACAGCAGCGTCCGCATCTGGTTGGCGACATAGATGAGCATCGCGCATTGCAGCACGACGGCGACGGCATGGATCATCACCCTGGCGATGTTGCCGCTGCCGGCGAACACCCATTGCGGTGCGAGATAATCGAGCATCAGGTGGTGAACCGCGATCAGCCCGGAGGCGAGCAGGATCGGACGCCAGTCGCACAGGATCGCCAGCCCGGCGAGGGCGACGAAGAAATACATGTGCATGTCCATCTGCCAGCGATGGCCGGCCAGCGCGTAGACGAGCAGCGCGGGCTGGACGGCGGCTAGGACACCGACAAGCATGCGCGCCTGCGCGTCGAAGCGACGGCGTAGCACGACCCAGCTGGGCAGGACATTGATGAGGCTCGAAAGACCGAGCGCTTCGGGGCTGGGATTGATGACGCCGCCGAGCATCGCCAAACCAAGAATTCCCGTGAAGCCCAGACTGCACCACACGATCAGCCGGATACCGCGTCGACGCAGTTCATCCAGTTCCAGGACTCTCATACTTCACGTTCCCTCTCGGCCGAGCCACCGCATAACAGCGGCGGCGCCGACAGGATGATCACGCCATCGACCACCGACATCGCGCCCAGCCGCTGGCGCTCTGCAACGACGACGAGCGATCCGCCGATCGGCCCCGAACCCAGCAGCTTCGCGCCCCCGCTCACCGCCGCCGACGGCAACCTCGCCGCGGCGGCCGGCGAAAGCGGCACGAGCAGCATCCGTCCGCGTGCCGGCGGGGCGAAGGCAAAACCGACCATCGCCGCGACAGCGACTCCGATCTGCACAAGGGTCATGGGCATTCGACCATCCATTGGGCTGCCTTAGGCGGGCATGGTTATCGAAATGCTAATCATCCCTTCGGAACCGACCGACCCGGTGCTGGCTTCGACCAAGGTCTAATTCCTTTGCCGGGTTTGCCGATCGCATATTGCTCCCGATCGCGACTTCCCCTATATCGCGGCTTCTTCTCGACATTGGTAACTTTGCCGAGGCTGGTAGCGAGAGCTTCCGGCTCAAGACCTGCTGTGTTTTTAACGGGAGCCATGATGGCGGATATCGCCGCGCTGACGAATTTGATCGAGCCGGAGGCAAAGGCCCTCGGCCTCGACCTCGTGCGCGTCGCCTTTTTCGGCGGGAAGAGCGATCCGACTCTGCAGGTGATGGCCGAACGGCCTGACACGCGGCAGCTCCATATTACCGATTGCGAAGCGCTGTCGCGCAGGATTTCCGAGAAGTTCGACGAACTCGACCCGATCGAGGAGGCCTATCGCCTCGAGGTCAGCTCGCCAGGTATCGATCGTCCGCTGACCCGCGTGAAGGACTGGGCCGACTGGGCCGGTTTCGACGCCCGGGTGAAGATGGCCGAGCCGCTCGACGGCCGTAAGCAATTCGACGGGCGCATCATCACCAGCGATGGCGAATCGGTGACGCTCGACGTCAATAAACTCGGTGAGATCGCAATCCCGCTGGCGCAGATCGCCGGCGCGAAGCTGATCCTGACCGATGCTCTCATCAAGGCCACCGCGCCCCTCTCGACCGAGGGCGCGGACAAGATTCAACTGGAAGGATAAGTCGTCATGGCCACCGCCATTTCCGCCAACCGTGCCGAACTGCTCGCCATTGCCGATGCCGTCGCGCGCGAAAAGCTGATCGACCGCGAGATCGTGATCGAGGCGATGGAGGACGCGATCCAGCGCGCCGCCCGCTCCCGCTACGGCGCCGAGAACGACATCCGCGCCAAGATCGACGGCAAGACCGGCGACATGCGCTTGTGGCGCGTCGTCGAAGTCGTCGAGCTGGTGGACGACTATTTCAAGCAGGTCTCGGTCCCCGATGCGCAGAAGCTGCAGAAGGGCGCCGCGATCGGCGACTTCATCGTCGATCCGCTGCCCCCGATCGAATTCGGCCGCATCGCCGCCCAGGCCGCCAAGCAGGTAATCTTCCAGAAGGTCCGCGATGCCGAGCGCGAGCGCCAGTATGAAGAGTTCAAGGACCGCGCCAACGAGATCATCACCGGCGTCGTCAAGCGCGTCGAGTTCGGCCATGTCGTCGTCGACCTGGGCCGCGCCGAAGGCGTGATCCGCCGCGATCAGCAGATTCCGCGCGAAGTCGTTCGCGTCGGCGATCGCGTCCGCAGCCTGATCCTCAGCGTCCGTCGCGAGAATCGCGGCCCGCAGATCTTCCTGAGCCGCGCGCATCCCGAGTTCATGAAGAAGCTCTTCGCGCAGGAAGTCCCCGAGATCTACGACGGTATCATCGAGATCAAGGCCGCCGCCCGCGATCCGGGCAGCCGCGCCAAGATCGGCGTCATCAGCCATGACGGTTCGATCGATCCGGTCGGCGCCTGCGTCGGCATGAAGGGCAGCCGCGTTCAGGCGGTCGTCCAGGAAATGCAGGGCGAGAAGATCGACATCATCCCCTGGTCGCCCGACACCGCGACCTTCGTCGTCAACGCGCTGCAGCCCGCCCAGGTCTCGCGCGTCGTCATCGATGAAGAGGAAGAGCGGATCGAAGTGGTCGTCCCCGACGATCAGCTCAGCCTTGCCATCGGCCGTCGCGGCCAGAATGTCCGCCTTGCCAGCCAGCTGACCGGCAAGGCGATCGACATCCTGACCGAAGCCGACGCCAGCGAGAAGCGCCAGAAGGAGTTCCTCCAGAACTCCGAACTGTTCCAGAACGAGCTCGACGTCGACGAGACGCTGGCCCAGCTTCTGGTCGCCGAAGGCTTCGGCGCGCTGGAAGAGGTCGCCTATGTCGAGCTCGACGAACTGGCTTCGATTGAGGGCTTCGACGAGGAACTCGGCTCCGAGCTACAGAATCGCGCGCAGGAAGCTCTCGAGCGTCGGGAAGCCGCCGCCCGCGAAGAGCGTCGCGGCCTCGGCGTCGAGGATGCTCTAGCCGAACTGCCCTATATGACCGAAGCGATGCTGGTCACCCTCGGCAAGGCCGGGATCAAGACGCTCGACGACCTCGCCGATCTGGCGACCGACGAACTGATCCAGAAGAAGCGCGCCGAACAGCGCCGTCGCCAGAACAGCGATCGTCCCGATCGTCCGGAGCGCGGCGACCAGCGGGAAGAGAATAAGGGCGGCATTCTGGCCGAATATGGCCTCAGCGAGGATCAAGGCAACGAGATCATCATGGCTGCCCGCGCCCATTGGTTCACCGACGAGGCCTGATCGAACATGCCTTTCGTAGACATCCGCCTCGCCGGCACCGCCACGCGCGAGCAGAAGGCCGCCATCGTCGCCGATGTGACGAAGGCCCTCGGCACGCACCTGGGGAAGCCTGCGAGCGCGGTGCAGGTGAACATCCTCGAGGTGTCCACCGAGAATTACGGATCGGGGGGCACTCTGCTCGCCGACCGCCCGGCAACTCCTGCGCAGGAGGTCGCTTCTGCGGATGGAAAACGATGACCATCCCAACGCGGTAGCGTCGGACCCCGTGTCCGCCCCCGACAAGGGGCGGCCGGGGAAACATGTCCCCGAGCGGAAATGCATCATTTCCGGCGATCATGCGGCGCCCGGCGATTTGATTCGGCTCGCTCTGTCCCCCGACGGCATGATCCTGCCCGATCTGCGCGCCAAGGCACCCGGACGTGGCGCGTGGATCGGTGTCGATCGCAGCACGCTGGAAACCGCGATCGCCAAGGGCAAGCTGAAGGGCGCCCTCGCCCGCGCCTTCAAGACCGGCGACATCGTCATTCCCGAGGACCTTGCCGAGCGCATCGAGCAGGGCCTGCTCCGCAACGCGCTCGACCGGCTCGGCCTCGAACTGCGCTCCGGCACGGTGCTGACGGGCTCCGATCGAATCGCAGAGGGTCTGCGGCGGGGGCAGGTCACGCTCTTGCTGCACGCGGGCGACGCCTCCGAAGACGGCAACCGCAAGCTCGATCAGGCCCTGCGAGTCGGCCTCGACGCGGAGGGCAGCGATGCTCGCGGGGTAGTAATCCCGGCGGATCGCACCATATTGTCGATAGCGTTGGGGCGGGACAATGTGGTACATATAGGTGTGACCGTGCCGGCTGCTGCTGCGCGCGTCGCAGACGCGTTGGGCCGCTGGTGCGGGTTCATAGGACGTTCGGACAGCGCTTCAGCCTTGCGGAACAGATCCGCAGGGTCCATCGGCGCTACAGAATTTGAAGTGAAGTGAAGGGTTCGGTTACCAGATGAGCGACAACGACAAGCCGAAACTGGGAATGCGCACGCCGCTAGGCCTCAAGCGCACGGTGGAGACCGGCCAGGTGAAGCAGAGCTTCAGCCACGGCCGCTCCAACACCGTGGTCGTCGAGGTCAAGCGCCGCCGTATCCTCGGTCGGCCGGGCGAGGCGGAGCCGCAGGTAATTGAAGAAGCCGTCGCGCCGCCTCCGGCCGCGCCGACGCCCGCTCCTGCTTCCGCACCGACCGCTGCACCCGCACCGGCTCCGGCTGCCGCTCCCGCTCCTGCTCCTGTCGCTAAGGCTCCGGCCCCCGCGCCGCGCCCTGCGCCGATGCCTTCGGGCCGCCCGCTGACGCAGGCAGAGCGTCGCGAACAGCAGGAACGCCTGCTGCGCGAGGCTGACGAAGCGCGCATGACCTCGCTTGAGGAAGCGCGCCGTCGCGAGGAACGGCTGAAGGCCGAAGCCATCGAGGAACAGCGCCGTCGCGCCGAGGACAATCGTCGCGCCGAGGAGCAGGGGCCGGTTTCGTCGTCCGACGCCCCGGCCGCCGCCGAGCCCGAGGCCGCTCCGGCTCCGGTTGCGCAGGACGCCGCCCCGGCACCTGCGTCCGGCGATGCCGAGGCTCCGCGCACCAGCACGATTCCGCCGCCCCGTCGGTTCACGCCGGTCATCAGCCCGAAGCGTCCCGAGCCGAACCGGCCGCAGCAGCGCGACCGCAAGGGCGACGACCGTCGCCAGTCGGGCAAGCTGACCGTCACGAAGGCGCTCGACGACGACAGCGGCGCCCGCGCCCGCTCGCTCGCCGCGCTGAAGCGTGCCCGCGAGAAGGACAAGCGCGCCCACCAGGCCGGCACCGTCCAGCAGAAGCAGATCCGCGACGTCGCGGTGCCCGAAATGATCACCGTCGGCGAGCTGGCCAACCGTATGGCCGAGCGTGGCGCGGACCTGGTCAAGGCGCTGTTCAAGATGGGCATGCCCGTCACCGTCAACCAGACGATCGACCAGGACACCGCCGAACTGCTCGTCACCGAGTTCGGGCACAACATCAAACGCGTCTCCGACAGCGATGTCGATCTCGTGTCGACCCATGATGTCGATGCCGACGAGACGATGCTGTCGCGTCCCCCGGTCGTCACGATCATGGGCCATGTCGATCACGGCAAGACCAGCCTGCTCGACGCCCTGCGCGGCACCGATGTCGCCGCTGGCGAAGCCGGTGGCATCACGCAGCATATCGGTGCCTATCAGGTGACCGTGAAGAGCGGCGCCAGTGTGACCTTCCTCGACACGCCGGGCCATGAAGCGTTCAGCGACATGCGCGCCCGCGGCGCCAACATCACCGACATCGTTGTGATCGTGGTCGCCGGCGACGATGGCCTGCGTCCGCAGACGATCGAAGCGATCAGCCACACTCGCGCGGCGGGCGTGCCGATGATCATCGCGATCAACAAGATGGATAAGCCGGGCTCCAATGCCCAGAAGGTGCGCGAAGCCCTGCTGCAGCATGACGTCCAGGTCGAAAGCATGGGCGGTGACGTTCAGGAGGTCGAGGTTTCGGCGCTCAAGAAGACTGGTCTCGACGAGCTGATCGAGAAGATCGAGCTTCAGGCCGAACTTCTGGAGCTGAAGTCCAATCCCGATCGCCCGGCCGAAGGCACCGTGGTCGAAGCCACGCTCGACAAGGGTCGCGGCGCGGTCGCAACGATCCTCGTCGGCCGCGGCACGCTCAAGGTCGGCGACATCTTCGTCGTTGGCGCCGAGAGCGGCAAGGTCCGTGCCCTGATCGACGACAAGGGTCGCAACGTGAAGGAAGCCGGCCCCTCGCAGCCAGTCGAGATCCTCGGCCTGTCGGGCGTGCCCAGCGCCGGCGACCAGCTTTCGGTCGTCGAGAATGAGGCGCGAGCCCGTGAGGTCGCGGCCTACCGCGCCAGCGTGATCCACCAGAAGCGGACCACGTCGGCACCTGCCAGCCTCGAATCGATGTTCTCGGCGCTGCGCGAGCAGCAGGCCCAGCAATATCCGGTCGTGGTCAAGGGCGACGCCCAGGGCTCGGTCGAAGCGATCGTGGGTTCGCTCAACAAGATCTCGACCGATCTCATCCAGGTCCGCATCCTGCATTCGGGCGTCGGTGGCATCACCGAGAGCGACGTCAGCCTGGCCGCCGCCTCCAAGGCGCCGATCATCGGCTTCAACGTCCGCGCCAATGCCAAGGCGCGCGAGATCGCCACGCGCGATGGTGTCGCGCTCAAATATTATGACGTGATCTACGACCTGCTCGACGAAATCCGCGCCGCGATGGCGGGCCAGCTTGGTCCCGAATATCTCGAGCACGTCGTTGGCCGCGCCGAAATCCGCGAGGTCTTCTCGGCGGGCAAGCATGGCAAGGCCGCCGGTCTGCTCGTGCTCGAGGGTTATATCCGCCAGAAGCTGCGCGCGCGCATCATGCGTGACGACGTCATCATCTATAACGGATCGATCTCGTCGCTGCGCCGCTTCAAGGACGATGTCCCCGAGGTCCGCGCCGGACTGGAGTGCGGTATCACGCTCGAGTCCACGACCGACATCAAGCCCGGCGATATCGTCGAGACGTTCGAGGTCGAAGAGCGCGAACGCACGCTGTAATTGCGGGCGTCATCCTGGCACGGCCGGGGTCTCGGGAACTCTGCGCAGGTAGCTCCTGCCCCCTGAGACTTCCTTCCGTGCCGGGGTGACGCGCCCTTTTTGAAAGGTCGCGTCATGCGCCGTAACGAAACCCCCGAAGGCAAATCCGTCCGGCTGCTCCGCGTCGGTGAACAGGTGCGTCACACGCTCGCGGATATCCTGACCCGCGGT
Organism: Pseudomonadota bacterium; assembly: GCA_040387595.1. Classification (GTDB taxonomy): domain Bacteria; phylum Pseudomonadota; class Alphaproteobacteria; order Sphingomonadales; family Sphingomonadaceae; genus Rhizorhabdus. Next base: position 64,447 of record JAZKDN010000023.1, on the reverse strand, counting down.
GAAGTGCATGACGAGACCTTGGCCAAGCACATGGTTTCTGTCACCGAGGTCCGCATGTCGTCGGACCTGCGGTACGCCACGGTGTTCGTGAAACCCTTGCTGGGAACCGACGAAGCCGAGGTGATCAAGGCGCTGCGCACCAACACCGCCTATCTCCAGAGCGAAGTCGCACGGCGCGTGAACACCAAATATGCTGCCAAGCTGAAATTCGTCGCCGACGAGAGTTTCGACGAAGGCAGCCACATCGACACGCTGCTTCGCGACCCTTCGATCTCGCGCGATCTCGGCAGCGAGACCGAAAGCGCCGGCGACTAGCTAATTCCGGTGCGCGCCGCCGCGTCGCACCGCGGCGTTATGCTCGGCCGCGAGAAGCACTTCCTCCAGATCCGCGAACCCGACGTCGAGAAGATCGGGATATTGCTCGATCGCCGTACGAAGATCCTCCCGGGAGAAATCACCCGGCAAGGGCTGCGGGGGATTGGCGATATGCTTCGCGCTGTGCGGGTAGCTGTGCCCCGAAAACCGATGAAAGCCCCAGGCCATGGCCAAGAGGAGCAGCGTCCCCACGCCCACCGGAGCGATCACGAAGCCATAGCCGAGTGCGTGGATGGCCGGGCCGCCGAGCACCGCGGTCAGCGCCACCGCGCCGCCCGGCGGATGGAGGCACCGCAACAACGCCATCGCGCAGATCGCACCGCCGACGGCGAGCCCCGCCGACAGCATCGGATCGAGGCCGAACCGCATCACGGATACGCCGACCGCCGCCGAGACGAGATTGCCGCCGATCGCCGCCCAGGGCTGTGCCATCGGACTGGCCGGCACCGCGAAGAGCAGCACTGCAGCCGCACCAATCGGCGCGACCAGGAAGGGCATATGCCCTCCACTCCCGATCAGGCCGCCGACCAGCAGGCCCGTGGCGACGATGCCGACCAGCGCACCCAGGCCGGCCAAGAGCCGGTCCCGGACTGCCCGGTCGACGGGTACTGCGACCATCAGCGCGTGCTGGCGCGACCAGCGAAAGCGCATGCGCGGCGTATCGGGCGGAAGCGACTGCATCGCCGATCGCCTATCCTCCCGCGCCGGCAAAGACCACAAAGGAAGTCTTTCCCACACCCTATGGCGGGCGATGTCGTTTTCGTCATCGTGGCGACAGCGCGCGCCAAAGCGGGGCATGCAGCTTAAAAGAGGACTTTGCGACGGCGGGAATCGAGTTACTGTCACCCGGCGTGTTGGGGGCGTGCCGTGATCCTGAAAGCGATTCCTATTCGTTCGGCCGCTGGCGCGAACATCACCGCCAGGGCCATGGTCCGGCATCGGTCGGCCCTCGGGCCGGCGATGTCCTCCGTGGTGGGATAGGACCATGGCAAAGCTCTATTTCTATTATGCGGCCATGAACGCGGGCAAGTCGACCACCCTGCTGCAGGCCGACTTCAACTATCGCGAGCGCGGCATGCGAACCTTGCTGTTCACGGCGGCGTTCGACGACCGATTCGAACCCGGCAAGATCACCTCACGCATCGGCCTCGCCAGCCATGCCAGCGCAATCGATGCGGACACCGATCTGTTCGAGGAAATCTCGATCGAGCTCGCCGAGGGAGCGGTCGACTGCGTTCTGGTCGACGAGGCGCAATGGCTGACCCGCCGGCAGGTGTTCCAGCTTGCGGCGGCGTGCGACGAGCTCGACATTCCCGTCCTCGCTTATGGGCTGCGCACCGATTTTCAGGCGAAGCTCTTTCCGGGCAGCGAGGCCTTGCTCGCCATCGCCGACAACCTGATCGAATTGAAGGGCGTCTGCGCCTGCGGCCGCAAGGCGACGATGAACCTGCGGATCGATGCGGACGGCTTCGCGGTCAAGCAGGGTGCGCAGATCGAGGTCGGCGGCAATGAGCGCTATGTCGCGCTGTGCCGCCGCCATTATGCCGAGCAGATGGGCTGGCGGCGCGGCAACCACATCGAATAGGCGCTTCGCTCAGCCGTGGTTCAGGCCCGCCGAGCCACATTCGCCGGTATGAAAAAGCCTCTCATCCTCGCACTGGCCGGCGCGCTTCTGACGGGCGCGATCATGGCCGACACCGCCCTCGCCGCGCCGCCGGCCGAGGCGCGTATCGCCTTCGCCAATCAGGGCAGCATCGACAATTGGCAGGCCGACGGCGACGAAGCGCTCTACCTGCAGGGACAAGGCCGGCAATGGTATCGCGCCACACTGATGGCGCCGTGCCGTGACCTCGCCTTCGCCAATGCCCTCGGTTTCGATACACGGGGCACCAGCGATTTCGACCGCTTTTCCAACATCATCGTCCGCGGTCAGCGGTGCGCGGTAAAGAGCCTGGTGAAAAGCGGGCCGCCGCCGAAGAAGACGTCGGCCAGTCACCGCTGACCCAGGGCATGCCGCTCAGGCGACGCGCAGCATCGCCGTGGTACGCCCGTCGGTAGACAGGCTGAACGCGCCGCCGAGCTGACGGGCAAGCATCTGGGCGAGCTTGAGCCCGAGGCTATCGCATTGCGCGAGATCGAAGTCGGGCGGCAATCCGGCGCCATCGTCGATCACGCGCAGCTCGAGCGCCCCACTCGCTTCGCGGCGGGCCTGCACAAGGATCATTCCGGAATCGCGCCCCGCGAAACCATGCTCGAGCGCATTGGCGACCGACTCCGCGACGATCAGCGCGATCGGCACGGCGGCATCGGCCGACATACGGATATCGGGCTCCGCCTCGACGCGGCAAGCGATGCCGGGATTACCATTGGTATCGACCAGATCGGCGCCGAGCTGTTCGAGAAACTGGCCGAGATCGAGCTGGTCGCCGTGCGGATCGTACAGCCGTCGGTGAATCCGGCCGATCAACGCCAGCCGGCGAGCGGCCTCGTCCAGCGCGAGACGCGCCGCCGTATCGGTGACACCCTTCCTTTGCAGGGCAAGCAAGCCGCCAACCACCTGGAGATTGTTCGACACCCGGTGCTGCAGTTCTTGGAACAGGATTTCACCGCGTTCGGCCAGTTGCCGGCTGCGTTCACGCTCTTGCGAAAGGCGACGGTTGGCGCGCTGCATCCAGTCGATCAGCACGATGTCGATCGATACGATGAGCGTGTAGAACAACAATGCGAAGGCGATGCCGCCCGACATCTTGAAGGTGAATTCAGGCGGTATGAAACAGTACCACGCCATGATCCCGCAGATGACCGCCACCACCGAGCCCGGCCCGACGCCAAACAGGAAGGTTGTCACGATCACCGCCGGGAAGAAGGCGACATAGGGATAGCCGGGGGGCAGGATATCGGCGACCATCAGCCGGATCGCCCAGGCCACGATCGATATGCCGATGGCGGTGCCATAGGCGAGCACCGGCCGGCCGCGGGCCAGCGGAAAGCGCTCAAGCATAGTGCCGTCAAGCCTGGCCAAAAAATCATGTCCCCAACCGCTGAAGCCATGTCTTAGCGACCGATGGACCCCAACCGCAACATCCATCCGTGTAACGTTACAGGCCGCGTTTCATTCCGAGCGAAAGCCGGCGCGCGCGCAGATAGAGTTCCAGCCGGTAGAGGACGAGCCCGCCGGTCGCGAAAGCGATGAAGATGTCGCTGATCAGCATCGCGCCGAGATGCCAGCGCGCGTCCGCCAGCCCGATCGCACCGTGCACTGCCCAACGAACCACGACGAGCAGCCCGAGGAACAGCAACGCAGTGGGCGAACTGCGCTGGAGCAGGTCGCCGCTGTCCGGATCCCTCCGGATGTCGGTCAGCCGCCCCCGCTGCCAGCCGAGGCCGCCACCCGCCAGAAAGGCGACGAACAGCCAGAGCCAGCCGAAGCCGGCAGGTGGAAATTGCCACAGGATCGACACCGCCAGCAGCGTGAAGATGGTCGGCACAATCCACAGCAAGCCGGGCCGCAGCCTTTGCCACCGGCCGATGCGGCGCAGACGGATCAGCAGGGCGACCGTGATCGCTCCACCGATCAGCGCATAGCGGATAAGATCGTCCTGGTTCATTGGCGCCACCATAGCGCCCCAACGAAAAAGGGGGAGCGTTGCCGCCCCCCCTTCCTTGTCTCGATGGCGTCGGACGATCAGTCGTCGTCGCGCTTCAGGAAAGCCGGTGCGAAATCGGGCGCAGGGCCTTCATCGCCACCTTCCGTGCTCTCGCGACGCGGACGATCCGGCCGGTCGCCGCGCGGAGCGCGATCACCGCCGTCGCGCCGCGGACCGCGCTCGCCGTCACGACGGGGGCCACGCTCGCCATCGCGACGGGGACCGCGATCGCCACGATCGCTGCGCTCGCCGCGGGGACGCTCTTCACGCGCAGGACGCGTGTCGGCCAGTTCCTCGCCGGTCTCCTGATCGACGACGCGCATCGACAGGCGAACCTTGCCGCGCGGATCGATCTCGAGGACCTTGACCTTGACTTCCTGACCTTCGGTCAGGGCGTCGGCGACCTTCTCGACACGCTCGTTCTTGATCTCGGAGACGTGGACGAGACCGTCCTTGCCGCCCATGAAGTTCACGAACGCACCGAAATCGACGAGGTTGACGACCTTGCCCGAATAGATCTTGCCGACTTCGGCCTCGGCGACGATGCCGATGATCCAGTTCTTGGCGGCTTCGATCTGCGCGGGATCGGACGACGAGATCTTGACGGTGCCGTCATCGTCGATGTCGACCTTGGCGCCGGTGGTGGCGACGATCTCACGGATGATCTTGCCGCCGGTGCCGATGATGTCGCGGATCTTGTCCTTGGGAACCGACATCGACTCGATCCGCGGCGCATGCGCCGACAGTTCGGTCCGGGTCGAGTCGAGCGCCTTGGCCATCTCGACCAGGATATGCGCGCGGCCTTCCTTCGCCTGGAGCAGCGCTGCCTTGAAGATCTCCTCGGTGATGCCGGCGATCTTGATGTCCATCTGCATCGTGGTGATGCCCTCGGACGTGCCAGCAACCTTGAAGTCCATGTCGCCGAGATGATCTTCGTCGCCGAGGATGTCGCTGATCACAGCGAAGTCCTTGCCTTCGAGGATCAGGCCCATGGCGATGCCCGAGACCGGACGCTTGATCGGCACGCCGGCGTCCATCATCGCGAGGCTACCGCCACACACCGTCGCCATCGACGACGAACCGTTCGACTCGGTGATGTCCGAGGTCAGACGGATCGTGTAGGGGAACTCTTCCTTGGTCGGCAGCACCGCGTGCAGGGCACGCCATGCCAGCTTGCCATGGCCGACTTCGCGACGGCCCGGCGCGCCGAAGCGGCCGACTTCACCGACCGAATAGGGCGGGAAGTTATAGTGCAGCATGAAATGCTCGTAGCGCAGGCCGGTCAGGCCATCGATCATCTGCTCGCTTTCCTTGGTGCCCAAGGTGCAGGTCGAGATGCTCTGCGTCTCGCCGCGGGTGAACAGCGCCGAACCGTGCGCGCGCGGCAGGAAATGCGCTTCCGCGACGATCGGACGGACCGTCTTGGTGTCGCGACCGTCGATGCGACGGCCTTCCTTGAGGATCGCGGTGCGGACGATTTCGGCCTCGAGCTTCTTGACGAGCTTGTTGGCGGCCATCTGATCCTGCGGAGCGGCGTCGGCGAATGCCGCCTTCGCCTTGGCGCGCATCTCGTTGAGCTTGCCCGAGCGAGCCGACTTGTCGGTCAGCTTGTAAGCGGCTTCGATGTCCTTGCCGACCAGCTTCTTGAGCTTGGTCTTGGCGGCGGACAGGTCGGCCTGCGCGGCCATTTCCCAAGGATCCTTGGCGGCCTTCTCGGCGAGCTTGATGATCGCCTTGATGACTTCGCCGCTCGCCTTGTGGGCGAACATGACGGCGCCAAGCATGACCTCTTCCGAAAGCTCCTTGGCTTCGGATTCGACCATCATCACCGCATTGTGCGTTCCGGCGACGACGAGGTCGAGTTCGCCCTCGGCAACCTGAACGTCGGTTGGGTTGAGGATATATTCGCCGTCCTGATAGCCGACGCGGGCGCAGCCGATCGGGCCCATGAAGGGAACGCCCGAGATGGTCAGAGCGGCCGATGCGGCGATCATCGCCAGGATGTCGGGCTCGTTCTGGCCGTCATAGCTCAGCACCTGGGCGATGACGTTGATCTCGTTGTAGAAACCTTCCGGGAACAGCGGACGGATCGGGCGATCGATGAGACGCGAGACCAGGGTCTCCTTCTCGGTCGCGCCACGCTCACGCTTGAAGAAGCCGCCGGGAATGCGACCCGACGAGAAATACTTCTCCTGATAATGGACGGTCAGCGGGAAGAAGTCCTGCCCTTCCTTGACGCTGCGCGCCGCCGTAACGGCGCAGAGAACGACGGTTTCGCCGAGGGTCGCGAGCACCGCGCCATCGGCCTGACGGGCAACACGGCCCGTTTCCAGGGTGAGGGTCTGCCCGCCCCACTGGATTTCAACTTTCTTGGTATCGAACATCTGAGTTCCTTGTCTCCGAACGCCCTATGCGTCCGGGGCCTATGCGGATGGAGGGTTCCATACCCATGACCATCGCGTGGGGCAGGCCGCCTTCGACCTGCCGTGACGGGAGCTTATGCCCGCCGTCCTGCCAAGTGCCGAATTGCACGAGGCCGGAAATGACGAACGGCCCCGTCTCCGGGGCCGTTCTGAAAGGGTTACTTGCGCAGGCCGAGCTTTGCGATCAGCGCTGCGTAGCGGGAGGCGTCTTCCTTCTTGAGATAATCGAGAAGGCTGCGACGCTTGTTGACCAGCATCAGCAGACCGCGGCGCGAATGGTTGTCCTTCGCATGGGTCTTGAAGTGCTCGGTCAGGTTGACAATGCGCTCGGTAAGGATCGCGACCTGAACTTCGGGGCTGCCGGTGTCACCCTCGGTGCGGGCGTTCTCGGCAATGATCGCGGTCTTGCGCTCGGCGGTAACGGTCATATGTCTTCCTTCGACATCAGGTTGAAGCCCCGCACCACCTTGACCTCGAGCCCATGGTCGAGACCTTCGACCTCGACCAGCGCGACGGGCGTGGTGCCCTCGATCGCAAGGTTGAGGCCGGTGGGTGCGGCGATCCCGATCAATCGACGCCCCTCGCGGAGCGCCCTTGCCTGATCGGGGGTGACGGGGAGAGCCGGGATGTCGTCCAGCCCCGCCGTCAGCGGCAAAAGTGCCGTTTCAAGCCGCCGGGCCTTAGCGAGTTCGTCCAGTTTGTCCAGCGAAATCGCCTGAGACAGCAGGAACGGACCGGCCTTGGTGCGGCGAAGCATCGTCACATGGCCGACGGTACCGAGCGCCCGCGCTATGTCGCGCGCCAGGCTCCTAATGTAGGTGCCCTTGGACACCGTGCAGGACAGCGTCGCCTCCGCCAGAGCATCGCCTTCGCCGGTTTCGCCGCTTTCGACGATCTCGAGGCGGTGGATGGTGACCGGGCGTGTCTTGATCTCGAAGCTCTCGCCGGCGCGGGCACGGTCATAGGCGCGCTCGCCGTCGATCATCAGCGCCGAATAGGCGGGCGGCACCTGCTCGATCGGTCCGGTGAAGTCCGCCAGCACGGCCTGCAGCGCGGCCCGGGTCGGCCGCTCGTCGGAGGTCGCGACGGCCTTGCCCTCGGCATCGAGCGTGTCGGTTTCGATCCCGAAGCCGATGGTGAAATCATAGGCCTTGTCGGCATCGAGCATCCGCCCGGAGAGCTTCGTCGCCTCGCCCAGCGCGACCGGCAGCACGCCCGAGGCGAGCGGATCGAGCGTTCCGCCATGGCCGACCTTGTACTTGCCGTAGCTCCCGGCCTTGAGCGCGCGCTTGACCGCGGAGACGATGTCGGTCGATCCCGGCCCGAGCGGTTTGTCGATGATGATCCAGCCATGCATGGCGCGGGGCTGTAGCGTCCCCGCCGCCGTCATGCCAGCAAAGGCTGGCGGGCGCCCGCTACTCCGACGCCACCGCCAGCGATACGGGCGCGCGGCCCTCAAATCGGTGGACGATGCCGCGGATGACGAGGCCGATCGCCAGCAGGGCGAGGCACCACAGGTCGGCTTCGAGCCCGGCCCCATAGCCCGCGAACAGGATGAACAGCAGGGCTATGACGATGATAGCGCGGCTGAAGCGCGACGCGCTCAACCGCCATGCGGCCAGTGCGCCCGCGAGATAGACGACCAGAACTGCAGCGGTCGCCAGCAGGATGACGAAGGTGAACAGACTCGCGCTGGCCCGGCTGCTGTTCGCGACGATGAGAAGGATCGTTAGCGTCGAACCCACCAGCTGCGCGGCAATCGGCGTGTTGTCGCCGCGTGTCCACGCCATGAACCGGGGGAGGTCGCGGCGCAGGCCCATCGCATAGCCGAGCTCGCCCGTCCCGAGCATCAGGCCGTTGAGGCAGCCGAACGCCGCGACGGCGATCGCCACTGCGGCGAGCGATGCGACACCGCCGCCCCATTGCGCGGCAAGGACGTCGGCAAAGGGTGCGGGTGACGCCGCGACGACATCCGCCGGCAGGAGCAGCTGCACGCCGGTGCTTGCGAGCAGGTAGGTGATCGCCACGAACAACGTCCCGCCCAGAATGGCACGGGGAATGGTCCGGGCCGGATCGCGCACCTTGCCGACCGGCGTCGTCGCATTTTCGAAGCCGGTCAGCGCGAAGAAGGTGAGCGCCACGGCCGTCGCGATGTTGGCGAGACTGATCGGCATGGGTGCGAGCGGCTCATATGCGGCGGGACCGACACCGCGCAGCAAGAGGATCAGGATCACGGCGGCGAGCGGCAGCAGCTTGATCGCCACGGTGACGATCGACATGCCCCCGGCCGCGCGCACCCCGAACGCGTTGACAACGGTGAAGAGGAGGACGCTTCCCATCGCGACGGGAAGGACGAAACCCGGACCGGCGAAGCGCGGATCGATCCACGACAGGGCGGAGGCCCCCGCCAGCGCTACGCCCGCCTGGGCGGCCCAGTTGGAGACCCAGAATGCCCAGGCCACGAGAAAGCCGGCGTTCTTTCCCAGTTCGCGTTCGATATTAGCCTGGATTCCGTCTCCGCCAAGCTCGGACAAACGGCTTAGCGAGAAGGCGATGCACAGCGCGCCGACGCTGCTCACCAGCCAGCCGATGATCGTGTTCGCACCGAGCGGCGCGAGGGTGACCGGCAGCATGAAGATGCCCGCGCCGACCATCGTTCCGATGACCAGCGCGGTGGTCATCCAGATCCCCATCCGGTTATCGATCATGTCCGCCATGGCACGCAATCCCGTGAGATGCTGTGCCCGGCGTCCATTCAGACCTCCAGTTCCAGACTGTCATAGGAGCAGATCACATCGAGCGGCCGGCGATCGCGGCGGTTGAGCGCCTCGTAGCGAATCGTTTCCTCGAGCAGCGCGTCGATATCGGCATCGCTGCTCGTCGGTTCGTGGTGGAACAGCACCAGCCGCTTCGCGCCCGCGCCGTGGCAGAGGTTGACCGCCATCACGTTGCTCGAATGCCCCCAGTCGGCCTTGAGCGTGATGCTTTCGGCCAGCGAATACATGGTGTCGCAGACGACGAGATCGGCATCGTCGAAGAACGCCTCGAACGCCTCCTTGTCGGCGACGTCGTCCATCCTGTGCTCGGCATCGGTCGAGAAGACGAAGCTCCTGCCGTCGCGTTTGAACTTCCAGGCATAGGAGACATGGCTGTGATCCTGCGGCATCAGCTCCACCTCGATGCCGTCGACGCTATAGGTCTGGCCCGGGGTCAGCACCTTGAACTCGATCTTCGCGCGCAACCAGTCGAACGCGACCGGGAAGCTGATTTCCTCCTGCTGGCGGCGCAGCGCCTGCTCGCAGTCGGCATGGCCCGAATGGATCACGATATGCGCGTTGGGATCGAAGGCCGGCCCGAAAAAGGGGAAGCCCATGATATGGTCCCAGTGGAGGTGCGACATGAAGAAGTTGTATGTCCGCGAGCGCCCGTCTTGTGCGACCCGCCGGAAGGCGTCGTTGCCCAGTTCGCGCAGGCCCGATCCCATGTCGAGGATGAAGAAGCTGTCGTCGCCGCCCTCCACCTCCAGGCAGGTGGTCGCACCGCCATAGGTGTGGCCCTCGCCGAAGCTCAGCTCGTCATTGACGAACGCGCGCGCCTCGCCTTCGTCGGCGAAGCTGCGGCCGGATGCCCGCATCAGCGCACCGACAAGCTTGTCCTCGATGGCGCGGGCGCGCGGCGCCACAGGCAACGATCCTCTTGTCCCCCAGAAGCGGACCAGCATCCCCAAGGCCGTCAGCCCTCCCGCATGTCGATATCGTCGACGATATCGAAGATCAGTTGATAGCGGCTGATTTCCAGCACCTCGCGCAGAGCCGGACCTGGCCGGGCGAGCACGATTTTCACATTGCTGCCGAGCGCATCCTTGCGCGCGATCGTCAACGCCATCAGCGCCCCCGCCGACATATGATCAACCCCCGCCAGATCGACAATGAAATCTCCACCGGACGTGGCGGCATCCGCCACCCCCGCACGCAGCCGACTCAGAAAATCCTCACGTGCACCATCATCGATGACACCCGCCGGTTGCCCCACCGGCCCCCTGGCCGATGACGACTCCGCCCATTGCATCGAAGCCCTCCCCCGGCCCGTTACGTCATCAAGCTTAGGGCGAGTTGTCGCCGGATGCAAAGCACTGATTATCGCTGGGTCAGCAAAGCCCGGGTCGCTGGCAAGATACCCCGCACGATGACCTTAACCCCTTGTTCATTAGGGTGAATCGCATCGCCGATGTGCAGAGAACGATCGCCGACGATCCCTTCGAGAAAGAAGGGATAGAGACCGGCTTTATATTTGGTGGCGAGCCGGCGGTAGATGGGGTTGAATCGTCGCGCATAGTCCGGCCCCAGATTCGGCGCCGCGACCATGCCCGCCAGCAATATCTTGATACGGCGCTTCGACAATTCGGCAAGAATTGCGTCGAGATTCGCTTCGGCCCGACCCGGATCGAGACCGCGCAGCATGTCGTTGGCGCCAAGCTCGACGATGACCAGGTCGGGCTTGGCCTTGAGCGAGGCCAGCACCCAGTTGAGCCGCGCCTTGCCCTGAGCGGTCGTATCGCCGGAGACGCCCGCATTGTGGACCCGCGCGAGCACCCCGGACTTGCGCAATGCCGCTTCGAGCTGCGGCGCGAAGCCCTGGCCGGGCGGCAGCCGATACCCGGCGGTCAGGCTGTCGCCGAACGCGAGCACCAGCTTGTCGGCGGCGTGCGCGGTGGCAGGCAGCGCGAGAATGACGAGAAAGGCGAGAAGGCGGCGAAAAAAGAACATGACACCAATATTGGCATGAGGGGACGAATTGTCACGGTTAAGCGGGAAATTCTTCCAACGCCTTCGATGGCGACGCGGATCCGTCATCGAAGTGTCGACGTTCGTTCATCACACGCGACTAGCCGCCCCCAGATTGCATTTGTTTGGGGGCCGCAATGTTTTTGAATTCGGTTATCGCTCGTGGTTCGTCGTTCGCCATGGCCGTCGCCTTGGCGACACCTGTCTTCGCCCAGTCAACGTCCTACACGACCGCGAACGTCAGTAGCGCCGCAGGCGCAGTCAACGTCGCGCTGAACGGCACGACGTTCGTCAATCAGGGCCTGCTTGGCGCTGGTCGCCTCGGCGCCAACACCCGCGATTTCCGTAATGAGACGCTCGGCAGCTTCTCGGGTATGGCGATCGATCTGTCGACGTGGCGGCGCAGCGCGAACGGCAGCTATTCCGGCGGGATCTTCACCCTGCCCGACCGCGGTCCGTTCGACGGCGCGATCGACTATCGCAACCGCGTCCATACCAGCAACATCACCTTCACGCCGCTGGCCGGCACCGCGGGCGCGCTGCCGCAATCGACGAGTTCGCAGAACCAGGTGACGATCACGCCGACCGGCGGCTTCACCTTGAAGGACAGCCTTGGCGTCGAGATGACTGGCCGCGATCCGGGGGCGAACACCATCACCCGCAACGGCATCGTCTATCCGGTCGCCACCGACGGAACCGCAGCCGGCCATGTCAGCCTGGACGCCGAGGCGATCGCCTTCCGGCCCGACGGCACTTTCTACGTCTCCGATGAATATGCCGATGGGATTTATTATTTCGATCGCACCGGAAAGCAGATCGGTGCGATCCAGACCGTGGCGGCGATGCTGCCCCGCACCGCCGGCGCGATCAACTTCAACAGCACCACGCCGGGCCAGACCGGCCGCCGCAACAACCAGGGCCTCGAAGCGATGGCGCTGACCCCGGACAACAAGAAGCTGGTGACGATCCAGCAATCGGCGACGGTGCAGGACACCAACGGCGCCAGCCAGCAGACCCGCAACAACACCCGCATCCTGGTCTATGACATCAGCGGCAATGCCACACCCACCGCCCCGATCGGCCATTATGTGTTGCAGTTGCCCGTCTTCAACAACAATGGAACCGGCGCTGCAGCGGACCGGACTGCGGCACAGTCGGAAATGCTGGCGCTGAACGACACCCAATTCCTGGTCCTCGCCCGCGACGGCCTGGGCCGCGGCGTGGCGGCGAATGCCAGCACCAGCACGACCCCGATGTACAAGAGCATCCTGCTGGTCGACACCGCCAAGGCCACCAACCTTGCCGGCACGGCCTATGAGACCGGCACCACACCGATCGGTACCAACGGCGCGCTGGTTGCCGGGATCACGGCGGTACAGCAGGTGGAAGTGGTGAACATGCTCAACCCGACCCAACTCGCCCGGGTCGGCATGAACATGACCCGGCTTCCCCTCAGCACGCCGACGACGATCAGCGAAAAGATCGAGGCGATGGCGCTGGCGCCCGTGCTGGAGGAGGGCGCGCCGCAGGACTATTTCCTGTTCGTCGGCAACGACAACGACTTCCAGGGCACCGACATCCTTTTCAACGGCGTCCCCGGCACGTCCGGCGCGCTCGACGGCTCCGGCAACAATGACAGCGTGTTGATGGTGTATCGTCTGACCCTGCCGACCTATGTCGATCCACAGGCTCTGGCGGCGCTCAACGCGACTGCGCCCAACATGCTCTATGGCACCCGCATGGCGATGACGGGACTGGGCATCAGCACCACCCAGCCGGCCATGCGCTTCCTCAACGCCCAGCGCGGCTGGGCGGACGCGAACCGCCGGCCGCAGCTATGGGTCGACAGCGAGTGGAACAAAACCGGCGCCGGAACGAGTCCGCTCACCGACCTCGACGTTCACACGCTCGGCATGACCTTCGGCCTCGATATCCCGCTCGGATCCAGCGTACGCATCGGCGCGACCGGCGGCTATCGCGACCTGGACGGACAGATCGCACTCGGCGCCCCGATCAAGGCGCATGCATGGACGGTCGGCGGCTATGCAGCCGTAGAGTTGCCGATGGGCCTTTACGCCCAGGGTTCAGCAGCCTGGCTCGGCGGCGCGAAGTTCCGCAAACTCGATCGCGACTCGGCTTATGGCCAGACCGCGGAAGGCCGCACCAAGGGCAAGGGCTGGGCTGTGAGCGGCGAGATGGGCTGGTTGATCCCGGCCGGTGCGATCAGCATCACCCCGTTCGCGGCGATCGATTACGCCAATCTCGATCTCGACGGCTATACCGAATCCGGCGCGTCGGTCTCGAACCTCGTCTATCGGGATCGCTCGTTCAGCAAGATGATCGCCAGTGTCGGCGGTGAGCTGGCAATGCAGATGGGCGTGCTGCGGCCTGCCATTCGCGCGGGCTACAGCTTCGAGCGAGAAAAAGGCGACAATATCGCCACCGTCCGCCTCGCCTCCGCGCAGCACAATATGGCGTCGGTCGCGATTCCCCTGGCCGATACCGAGCGCGACAGCGCCTTCGGCGAGCTGCGAGTGGCGATGCAGCAGGGCGCGTGGTCGGGCTATTTCGCCGCACGCGGCCGCTGGGGCCGCGGCGAGGACGATGCCCGGGTCAATATCGGTCTCGGCTTTTCCTTCTGATGCGTCGGGAGGGCGTCGGCGGTGCCGGCGCCTTCCGCTTAAGGACCTGCGCGCAACAGCGGATAGGGATTGACCGCCTTCCCCTGCCACCAGCCCTCACCCGGCGCCATCGCGTTGACCGCATAATGAAGGTGCGGCGCTTCCGGGCTCGCATCGCCGGTCGACCCTACACTACCGATAACCTCGCCCTGCGCGATCCGCTGCCCCTCGGCCAAGCCTGGAGCATAGCTTTCGAGATGGGCATAATAGTCGATCCACTGCCCACCGGTGCGTCGGATGTAGATGGTGCGTCCGCCCAGTTCACTGTCGAACAGCTTCTCGACCGTTCCCTCCGCCGCTGCGATCACCGGCGTGCCGCGCGGGGCCATGATGTCGATCGCATCATGTACCCGTCCCTCGCCCCGCGCATCGTCGAACGTGTCGGCGAGCTGTTCCGCGCGGATCCCGGCCACGGGCACGACCAGGCGGCCGGTCGACCCTGTCGGCACCGCCGACGCGGTGATCCGGGGAGCTTCGACCACCGCCGCTGGTGCCTGATCGGCGGAGGCCACGACCTTGCCGCCACCTCGACCCGGAAGATTGAGGATGACGATCCAACCGACATAGCCGATCGCCATCACCAGCAGCAGGATCGCGATCTTCCGGATCATCGGTAAATCCTCATTGCTGGAAGATGGCCGGGGTTCCCGGCTTCACCATCACAGCGAGGCGCGCGGCATCCCAGTTGGTCAGGCGGATGCAGCCATGGCTCTCGGTCCGCCCGATCTTCTCAGGATTCGGCGTGCCGTGGATACCGTAATGCTTCTTGTCGAGATCGATCCAGACAACGCCGACGGGGCCGTTCGGGCCGGGCGGCAACAGCGCCTTCTGATCCTTGCTGTCGGCGTCCCAGAACAGCTTGGGATTATAGTGGAAGGTCGGGTTGTAGGATCGACCCTGGATCTTCCAGCTGCCGATCGGCAATGGATCATATTTGCTGCCCATTGTCGCCGGAAACTGCGCGACCAGCTTGCCCGCGCCGTCGAAGGCTCGCAGCACGCCATCCGATTTGTCGACGACGACCTTCGCCACATCGGGCTGGCCCGATCCGACGCTGAGCGTGCCCAGCGTCTTGCGCCATTCGGGGTTGAGGTCGGCGGGGAAATCCTGTGCCGGCGGAATCACGTTCGGCACCTTGATCGCAACCCCGGCCGCAAGCTTGGTCTGCGGGGAATTGAGCGCGATCAGCGTTGCCTTCGTGGTGTGATAGCGCTCCGCCAGCGCCTCCATCGCGTCCGCATAGCCGAGAAATTTCATCTTCGCCTTGGCGGCTTCCTTTGCGGGCAGCGGGCCGACGAACGGACCAGCCAGGATTTCCGGTGTCAGCTTGACCTCGATGACCGTCGGCATCTCGCGGAACGGCTCGAAACTCTTGACGGTCGCGTCGTCGAGCTGGCCGCTCACGGTGAGGCCCTTCGCCTCTTGCCAGCCGCGCAGCGCCTTGGTCAGGCTCATCCCGCTCGCGCCATCGATCACGCCCGGCCCAAACCCCAGCCGGTCGAGAAGAACCTGCGCGCCCATCACCCGCTGGTCCAGCGGCGCGGCGGCGGCGGGCGCCGAGGACATCAGAGCCGCCGGCAACAGGCCTGCACTCAAAAGCAGCGATTTCAGCGAATGCACACCCGACTCCTATCATCGTAACGGAAGGAGAACGTGCGGCGCGCGCTTTCTATCCCGCGAGCATCGATCGATAATCGCAATCACGCCGTTCAGGATCGGCGGCGGCGATGCTGTCAGCGCCGGTCCTTGGTTGCCGAGAAGCGCAGCGCCGGGAACCGGCCCTGGATATAGTTCAGTTCCCACTGGTCCTTGGCCATGAACACCGGCGCGCCATCGCGGTCCTCGGCCATCGCCGCGCGGTGCAGGCTCTTGAACTCCTCCAGCGCCTTGTCATCGTCGGCCGTCACCCAACGCGCGGTATCCCAAGGCGAGGGCTCGAAGCCGGCCTCGACCTTATACTCGGCCTGAAGCCGCGAGATCATGACCTCGAGCTGGAGCTGTCCGACCACGCCGACGATCCACTGCGACCCGATCGACGGATGGAAGACCTGCATGATCCCCTCCTCCGCCATGTCATTGAGCGCATTGCGTAGCTGCTTGGTCTTGGTGGGATCGACCAGCTTCACGCGGCGGAGGATTTCCGGTGCGAAGTTCGGGATGCCGGTGAAACGGATCATCTCGCCCTCGGTCAGCGTATCGCCGACGCGCAGCGTGCCGTGATTGGGAATGCCGATGATGTCGCCGGGAAAGGCTTCTTCGGCCAGTTCGCGGTTCTGCGCGAAGAACAGGATCGGGCTGTGCACCGCGATCGTCTTGCCGGTGCCGACCTGCGACAGCTTCATGCCGCGCCGGAACTTGCCCGAGCACAGCCGCATGAAAGCCACCCGGTCGCGGTGCTGCGGGTTCATGTTCGCCTGCACCTTGAAGACGAACCCTGCGACGGTCGTCTCGCTGGGGTCGACGTCGCGCGGTTCGCCGGGCTGCGGGCGGGGGCTCGGCGCGAAATCGGCGAGCGCGTCGATCAGCTGCTCGACGCCGAAATCCTTGAGTGCCGATCCGAAATAGACCGGCGTAAGATCGCCGTTGCGATAGGCGACCTCGTCGAACGGCGCATAGCCAGCGCCCGCCAGCTCAACCTCTTCGCGCAGCAGGGCGAGGCCCTGTTCGGAGACGAGATCGTCGAGCTGCGAATCATTGACGCCCGACACCGAAACCGCATCGCCCTCATAGGCGCCGGTCGCATCGGCGGCCGGACGGTACAGCCGATCGCGGGCGATGTCGTAAATGCCCTCGAAGGTGCCGCCCATGCCGACCGGCCAGCTCATCGGCGAGACGTCGAGCGCGAGCGCGTCGGCGATCTCGTCGAGCAGTTCGTAGGTCGGCCGGCCTTCGCGATCGACCTTGTTGATGAAGGTGATGATCGGCACCGAGCGGAGGCGGCACACCTCGAACAGCTTGCGGGTCTGCGGCTCGATGCCCTTGGCCGCGTCGATCACCATCACCGCCGAGTCGACCGCGGTCAGCGTGCGATAGGTATCCTCCGAGAAATCCTCGTGCCCCGGCGTGTCGAGCAAGTTGAAGGTGATCCCGTCGCGCTCGAAGGTCATGACCGACGAGGTGACCGAAATGCCGCGCTGCTGCTCAATCTTCATCCAGTCGGATCGCGCGCGCCGCGTCTGGCCGCGCGCCTTGACCTCACCGGCGAGATGGATCGCGCCGCCGAAATAGAGGAGCTTCTCGGTCAGCGTGGTCTTGCCGGCATCGGGATGCGAGATGATCGCGAAGGTGCGGCGGTCGGGGCGGTTCGGCTTGCTCATAATGGCGGCGGCGGATAGCAGCATCGGCTCCAATCCCAAAGCTTCCGTTCGTACCGGGCGAAGTCTAGGGACGTTTCGCCAGTCAACGTGTCTCGACGGGGCTCGACACGAACGGAGCATGATGACGACCATCACCACCTACGACGTCATCATCATCGGCGCCGGCGCGGCTGGGCTCATGTGCGCGCTCACCGCCGGACAGCGCGGGCGGCGCGTACTGCTGCTCGACCATCTCGATCGCACGGGCGCGAAGATCCTCATCTCCGGCGGCGGGCGGTGCAACTTCACCAACCTCGAAGGCGGGCTGGCCGACCGCTACATTTCGGCCAATCCCCACTTCGCCAAATCGGCGCTGGGCCGTTACCAGCCCGCCGACTTCATCGCGATGATCGGTGCGCATGGTATCGCCTGGCATGAAAAGACGCTCGGCCAACTCTTCTGCGACGGATCGGCCAAGCAGATCGTCGCGATGCTCGAGGACGAATGCGCGAAGGGCGGAGTCGAGACGAAACTGCTGGCCCGCATCACCGCGGTCTCGAAAGCCGATGCGAATTTTCAGGTCGAGACGCAGGGCGGCGCCTATGCCGCGCCGTCGCTGGTCATCGCGACCGGGGGACCGTCGATCCCGAAAATGGGCGCGACCGGCTTCGCCTATGATGTTGCTCGCCAGTTCGGCCTGAAAGTCGTCGAGCCGCGCCCTGCGCTGGTGCCCTTGACCCTCGGCCAGGACGACCGGTTGTTCGAGACGCTGTCGGGGGTCTCGCTCGATGTCGCCGCAAGCGTCGGCAAGGCGCGCTTTCGAGAGGCGGCGCTGTTCACCCACCGCGGGCTATCCGGCCCGGCGATTCTCCAGATCAGCAGCTATTGGCGGCACGGCGATACGCTGTCGCTCGACATGCTGCCCGGCATCGATGCGACGGCCCTGCTGATCGAGGGCAAGCGGGCAAGGCAGAAGGCCGAGCCGCGCACCATCCTGCGCGAACAATTTCCCGACCGACTGGCCGATGTGCTCGCCGACCGCCTGGCGCTGACCGGACCGATGCTCAACCACAAGGATCAGGCCCTGGCGGCGGCGGGGCGGCAGCTCAACGGCTGGCCCTTTACCCCCAATGGCTCCGAAGGCTTCGCCAAGGCAGAGGTGACGATCGGCGGCGTGTCGACCGATGGGCTCGATCAGCGCAGCCTGATGGCGAAGAAGGTTGCCGGCCTGCACTTCATCGGCGAGGGAGTCGACGTCACCGGCTGGCTCGGCGGCTATAATTTCCAATGGGCCTGGGCGAGCGGACGCGCGGCGGGCGAGGTCGCATGATCCCGACCCAGCCGACCGCCGCTGAGCATCTCGGCCGCCTTGGGCGACACCGCCTCGACCGCCTGGGCGAGCAGGATCGCAAAGCCCAGCGCCAGTAGCGGCTGGAGCAGGAAGAAAGCGGGCCACAGCGGGCTGCCCATCGTCCCGGTGACCAGGCCGATCTTCGGCGCGATAAGCCACATCAGCAGCATGTGGCAGCAGAACAGGAAGAAGGCGTAGCGCTCGAGGCCGAGCAGCCGCCCCGCAGACGGCCGACCCGCAAGAGCGATCGCCGCCCGCCACACCAGCAGCGCCGCCGCTCCCCGAGTCAGCATGTCGACCGCCGCGGTTATGTGGAGATGAAAGTCGGCAAGCCCGCCATTCTGGATCGACAGCCAGATCTTCACCGGCACGATCAGCAGGAAAGGCAGCACCGCCTGCCACGGCGCCACGGTCGCGAGACGTTCGGCCAGGCCATGGCGCCGGGCAAGGATGCCGCCCACGAAGAACAGCAGGATCGACGGCCGCAGCAGCAAAGGGAATTTGAACAGGCTGATCCACCAGACCGCCGCGACCGCGCCCACAAGGAGCAGCCAACGAGTCTGGAGGCGCATCAGCAGCGGCGCGGCGAGCATGCAGACAAAGAGGTCGCGCAGGAAGGCGGTCTGGACGTTGATGTCGCCCGCCCGGGTCAGGTTGAACAGGTTGTCGCCGATCCACGCGGCATCGCCGAGCAGAGGCGCCCGCACCCAGCCGACCGTCGCGGCGCTCACCACGAGCAGCATGGCAATGGCGTTCCACAAGACCATCGGAGCGAGCACCGCGCGCACCTTGCCGCCCAGGAACGTCTTCGCGCCGCGATGCGCCAGCGACCCGGCAACAAGCCAGCCCGAGACCACGCTGAGCAGCGGCACCGCGCTGCGGCCGAACAGTTCGACCACCGTCCAGCGCAAGATATCCTGCGCCGATCCCATCTGCGCCGCCATCTGGTCGCCCCCGAGTCCGGTCCAGGCGTGGACGTAGACGATGCCGAGGATACAGATCAGCCGCGACAGGGCGATCGCCTGTGACACCGGCGGAAGCGGTGGCTGCACCATGCGGCGCACGGGCGCATCTGGAGGAAGCATGCGGCTCATCCCGTCCATGGCTGAGACCGCGAAGATGAACATTGGCTGCATGCGGCAGCCATCCATCGCAGCCGAGCCCCGGGCCACCCCGAGCCGTTCCTTTCCTGCGCCGACACGCATCCTCCTCGATATTCGGCCAAGGTTCGGCCTTGGTGGATCGATACGAACAACGCGATACTTTTCTTCCCGATCCACGATCGATTACATGATCGCGGAAGCTTCGAGCAGCCGTGCTGGTCTTTTGCAGGCTTTGCCCCTATAGGGACCCATCATCATGCCGCGCGGAGAGGCGCCGGCGACTCTGCTAATCGGATATCACATGCCCTTTTCTACCCTGCCACGGCTGGTCGCCGAGGCTATCGCCGAACGCGGCTACACTGCTCCCACCCCCGTCCAGGCAGAGGTCATCGCTGCGGAAGCGCATGATCGCGACCTGCTCGTCTCTGCCCAGACCGGCTCCGGCAAGACGGTGGCCTACGGCCTCGCCATCGCCGAGACGCTGCTGCGCGGCGAAGAGAATCTGCCGCGTCCCGGCGAGCCCCTGGCGCTGATCATCGCGCCGACCCGCGAATTGGCGCTGCAGGTCGAGCGCGAGCTGCAATGGCTCTACGCCAAGCTCGGCGCCCGGGTCGTCAGCTGCGTCGGCGGCATGAACGTGCGCGTCGAACAGCGCGCATTGTCGCACGGTTGCCACATCGTCGTCGGCACGCCGGGCCGCCTCAAGGATCATCTCGAGCGCGGTGCGCTCCAGCCGGGTTCGCTGCGCGCCGTCATCCTCGACGAGGCCGACGAGATGCTCGACCTGGGCTTCCGCGAGGACCTCGAGGAAATCCTGGACCTTACCCCGCCCGAGCGCCGCACGCTGATGTTCTCGGCTACGATGCCGAAGCCGATCGCCCTGCTTGCCAAGCGCTACCAGCGCGATGCCCTGCGGATCGAGACGACCAACGCCCGCGAAGCCCATGCCGATATCGACTATCGCGCCATGGCCGTCGCCCCGGCCGACATCCAGCACGCCGTCGTCAACGTCCTGCGCTTCCATGAAGCCAAGGGTGCGATGGTGTTCTGCGCGACGCGCGAAAATGTCCGCCGTCTGTCAGCGACGCTGACAGAGCGCGGCTTCTCGGCCGTGACCCTGTCGGGCGAACTTAGCCAGAACGAACGCAACCATGCTCTTCAGGCGCTGCGCGACCGCCGCGCCCGCGTCTGCGTCGCCACCGACGTCGCCGCGCGCGGTATCGATCTTCCCGGTCTTGAACTGGTGATCCATGCCGAGCTGCCGATCGATCCAGAGACGCTCCAGCATCGCTCCGGCCGCACGGGCCGTGCGGGCAAGAAGGGCACCTGCGTCATCATCACCCCCTATCAGCGCCGCCGCCATGCGGAACGGCTGCTGCGGGCCGCCAACGTCAACGCGAGCTGGGACAATGTTCCCACCCCGGACGAGATCTACGCCCGCGACCAAGAACGGCTGCTCGACAGCCTGTCGGTCGGGGAAATCTCCGAAGAGGATCTGGAGGTCGCCCGCAAGCTGCTCGAGACGCGCAGCGCCGAGGAGATCGCCGCCGCCTTCGTCCGCACCCAGCGCCAGAGCCTGCCGGCACCCGAGGAACTGATCGACGCGTCGCCCATGGCGCGTGGCGAGCGCGAACAGGTGACCCGCGACCAGGGCCCACGCCCCGGCTTCGAGGATACCGTCTGGTTCCGCATGAACGTCGGCCGCGGCGCCAACGCCGATCCGCGCTGGCTGCTGCCGCTGTTGTGCCGTCGCGGCCACATCACCAAGCGTGACGTCGGCGCGATCCGCATCTTCCAGACCGAAACCCGCTTCGAAATCCCCCGCTCGATCGCGACCAAGTTCCTCGACGCGCTCAAGCGCACCGAAGGCGAGGCAGACGGCGTGGTGATCGAAGCTGCCGGCGATGATCCCACCCCGCCCCCCGCCCAGCTCCGCGACCGTCGCGGTCCGCCCCCGGGCGGCCCGCGTGGCCCCCGTGGCCCAGGCGGCCCCGGCGGCGGCTTCGGCGGTGCACCGCGCGGCCATGGCGGCCCAGGCGGGCCCAAGCGCTACGGCGCGAAGCCGACGTTCAGTGGCGGCGGCCGCAAGCCTTCGTAACGCGCCGTCGCCTCCCTCCCGCGTCATGCTGAACTTGTTTCAGCATCCACCGGGAGGCTGGCCCAGTATCGGAGGCTCTTGCGGCCAACATACCCTGCTGTTCTGGACCAGTCAGAACAGCTTGGTGGATCCTGAAACAAGTTCAGGATGACGCGTTGGAAAAAGGGGCGGTCCTGCTGGACCGCCCCTTTTTCCATTTCAGCTGTGAGATGCCCGCTCAGAAAGCGTCTTCGGGCAATTCCATCATCGAGCGCTTGCCCGCCTTGATCGCCTGGAACAGCCCGGCGACCTGCGGCAGAATGCGTTCGTAGAAGAAGCGGACGGTCACCAGCTTGGCGGCGTAGAAGCCGTCCGGGTCCTGGCCCATCATCTTCTTCATGCCCGCGACCTTGGCCGCCTTGGCGTAGAGATAGGCCATCGCGACCAGGCCCAGCAGCCGCAGATAATCGGAAGAGGCTGCACCCGCTTCCTCCGGGTCGGCCATGCCCTTCTGGGCGATCGTCGCGGTCGACAGCTGCAGCGCCCCGAATGCCTTTTCGAGCGCCTCGACCATCTTCTCCATGCCCGGCACCGCCTTGTGCTTCTCGATGAAGTCGGCGACCGGGTGGAAGAAGGAGCGCAGATAGCGGCCGCCATGGGCGGGCATCTTGCGGCCGACCAGATCGAGCGCCTGCACGCCGTTGGTGCCTTCGTAGATCATCGCGATACGGGCATCGCGGGCATATTGCTCGACGCCATGCTCGCGGATGTAGCCGTGGCCGCCGTAGACCTGGATACCGATCTGCGCGACATCATGGCCAAGGTCGGTGAGCAGCGACTTGATCACCGGAGTCATCAGCGCAGTCATGTCCTCGGCGCGCTGCTGTACTTCGGGATCGGGCGAATGCCGCTCGGCATCGAGCGCGCGGGCGACCCAGATGCTGAGCATCCGGCAGCCCTCGACATAGGCCCGCATCGTTATCAGCATGCGGCGGACGTCGGGGTGGACGATGATCGGATCGGCGGCGAGATCGGGGCGCTTGGTGCCCGACAGCGCACGGCCCTGGATTCGGTCCTTCGCATAGGCGACCGCGCTCTGATAGGAGGCGGTCGCGACGCCGAGGCCCTGGACGCCGACCGAGACGCGTTCGGTGTTCATCATCGTGAACATCGCGGCCAGGCCCGAATGCGGTTCGCCGACCAGCCAGCCGGCCGATTCGTCGAAGCTCATCTGGCAAGTGGCCGAGGCCTTGAGCCCCATCTTGTGCTCGATGCCCGTGCACGAGACGCCGTTGGCCGGACCGACCGAGCCATCCTCCTTCGGCAGATATTTCGGGACGACGAACAGGCTGATCCCCTTCACGCCCTTCGGCGCGTCGGGCAGGCGGGCGAGGACGAGGTGGATGATGTTCTCGGTCAGGTCATGGTCGCCCGCCGAGATGAAGATCTTGTTGCCAGTGACCTTGTAGCTGCCGTCGGGCTGCGGCACCGCCTTGGTGCGCAGCAGGCCGAGGTCGGTGCCGCAATGCGGCTCGGTCAGGCACATCGTGCCCGACCAGGTGCCCGACACCATCTTGGGCAGGAAACGCTCCTGCAGGTCGGCGCTCGCATGCGCCTTGATCGCGGTGGTGCCGCCATGGGTCAGGCCAGGATAGAGGCCGAAGGACAGATTGGCCGAGCTGATCATTTCCTCGACCAGCTTGTTGACCGTCTCCGGCAGGCCCTGCCCGCCCCATTTCGGATCGTTGGCAAGCGCACACCAACCGCCGTCCCGGAACTGGGCATAGGCCTCCTTGAAGCCGGTCGGGGTGCGGACGACGCCGTTTTCCCATATGCAGCCCTCGACATCGCCGCTGGCGTTGATCGGCAGCAGCACGTCCTGCGCGAGCTTTGCCGCCTCCTCGATCACCGCGTCGATCAGGTCGGGGGTGAACTCCTCATGGGCGGGTAGATTGCCGAACCCGTCATCCTTGAACAGTTCGTGGATGACGAAGCGCATGTCGCGCAACGGGGCCTCATAGACTTGCATCGGTCACTCTCCAGTCCGAACCGACATTCCTCACCGTGCCGGGGAGGAATGTCGGTCTTCCTCATTCAATTCCGCAGCGGCTTGCCGGTTTCGAGCATCGTCTCGACCCGCGCGACCGTGCGCATGTCGCGAACCCGCGCGATGAAAGCGGCGCGTTCGAGCGCGAGCATCTGCTCCTCGCTCACCACATCGACCAGATCGGTGTCGCCACCGGTCAGCACGCCCGCGAGCGTGTCCGACACCACCATGTCGTAGTCGGTCGCCATGCCGCGCTTGTGAAAGCCCTCGGCCGCCATGGCCAGCGCGACCCGGCCGCTCGGCCCCGGCAGGCGGAACTCGGGGGGCTTGGGCGGCTCATAGCCGTCGACCAGCGCCAGCGCCTTCGCCTTGGCGTCGGCGAGCAGGCGATCGCGGTTCATCGTGATCGCGTCGTCCTTGCGCAGGAACATCAGCTCCTTCGCCTCGGCCGCCGATTTCGCGACGGTCGCGGTCGAGATCGTTTCGAACGCCTTGCCGACCGCGGGCATCGGCCCCTTGGGCAGCATCCCGGACTTCACCAGCCGATCGATATATTCGCCGCAACCGCCCCAGCCTGGGACGAGGCCAACGCCGCACTCGACCAGGCCGATATAGCTTTCGGCATGCGCCTGGATCGCATCCGAATGGAGCAGGATTTCGCAGCCGCCGCCCAGCGCAAGGCCGGCCGGGGCCGACACCACCGGGAAGGGGGCATATTTCAGCGCCTTGTAGGCCTGCTGCCCCCCGACGACGAGCTTCTCGATCTCGCCCCAGGCGGCGATGTTCACCGCGAAGAGGGCGAGGCCGAGATTGGCGCCCGCCGAGAAGTTCGAGCCTTCATTGTAGACGACCAGCGCCTTCATGCTCTTGGCGACATGCTCGACCGCCTGTCCCAGCAGCTTGAGCGTCTCGCCGTCGAGCGCGTTCATCTTCGAGGTAAACTCGAAACAGGCAACCCCGTCGCCGATGTCCCATACGGCGGCCGACCCGTTCTTGAGGATCGGCTTGGCGGTCAGCTTGATGTCCTCGAGCAGCAATACGCCCTCGGGCCGGACGACATCATGATAGTCGCCATCGAGGCCGAGATATTGCCGCTTGCCACCGTCGATACGGTAGAAGCTGCGGTCGCCCGCAGTCGTCAGGATCGCCGGCACCGGCCTGCCTTCGTCGGCAAGCCGCTTGGCGAACGCCGCCGCGCCGAGCTGGTCGATCAGCTCGAACGGTCCGTATTTCCAGTTATAGCCGAGCTTGAGCGCGTCATCGATCGCGACGATGTCGTCGGCGATCGTGCCGACGAGGCTGGCGGCATAGCTCAGGACCTGGCCAAGCACCGCCCAGGCGAAGGCGCCGGTCTTGCCGGGATAGCTTATGAGCTGCGGCAGCTTGGCGCGCGGCGCATCGACCTTCGTCGTCGGGCGATAGTCCCCGGTGGAAAGGTCGATCGATTCCTTGCGCTTCCCGGCGTCGCGGTTGAGGCGGTAGAAACCGCCCTTGCCCTTGCGGCCGGTATAGCCGTCGGCGATCATCTTATCGATCAGCGGCATCGGCCGGACCGAAGCGTGGAAGGCGTCGCCCTCGGGCAGGGTCGAGGTCATGCTCTTGAGCAGCAGCGGCATCAGGTCGACACCGACCAGATCGAGCAGACCGAAGACACCGGTCTTCGGCACACC
Source organism: Pseudomonadota bacterium (assembly GCA_040387595.1). Lineage (GTDB taxonomy): Bacteria > Pseudomonadota > Alphaproteobacteria > Sphingomonadales > Sphingomonadaceae > Rhizorhabdus. The sequence goes on along the minus strand of JAZKDN010000023.1, from coordinate 38,993 downwards.
CATCGGCCTGCCGCCTATCGCATCGGCTTCCTCGACCGTCAGGCCCAGATCCATCGCCGCGTTGACCGCGACGAGCGTCCAATAGGTGCCGATGCGGTTGGCGATGAAACCGGGCGTGTCCTTGGCGACTACGACGGTCTTGCCCATCGCACGATCGACGAACGCCGAGACTTTCGCGGCGGTCGCCGTATCGGTCTTGGGTCCCGTCACCAGTTCCAGCAGCCGCATATAGCGCGGCGGATTGAAGAAGTGGGTGATCATGAAGTCCGCCGCGAACGCGTCGGACCGCCCCTCGATCAGCTTGCCCAGCGGGATCGTCGAGGTGTTCGACGAAATCGCGGTGCCGGTCGTGCGGACCTTCTCGAGCTTGGCGTACAGATCCTGCTTGATGTCGAGCCGCTCGATGATCGCCTCGACGATCCAGTCGCAGTCGGCGACCTTTTCGAGATGATCTTCGATATTGCCGGTCTCGACCAGTTTCGCGGCCGCCTTCGACATGAAGGGGGCTGGATCGGTCTTGAGCATCTTCGCGACAGCGCCCTCGGCGATCGCGTTGCGATTCGCGCCGTCCCTGGGGACGATGTCGAGCAGCAGCACCGGCACGCCGGCATTGGCGACCTGCGCGGCGATGCCCGCGCCCATCGTGCCTGCGCCGATGACGCAGACTTTTCTGATCTCGTCGCTCATGATCACACCGCCTCGAGAACGGTGGCGATGCCCTGGCCGCCGCCGATACACTGGGTCGCGAGCGCATATTTGCCGCCCTCGCGCTTCAGCAGCGATGCCGCCTTGCCGACGATCCGCGCACCGGTCGCGCCGAGCGGATGGCCGAGCGCGATCGCTCCACCGTCGAGGTTGACCGTCTCGGCCTTGAGGCCGAGTTCCTTGCTGCAGGCGATCGCCTGGCTGGCGAAGGCTTCGTTGATCTCGACGACACTGAGGTCGCCGACGGCGATACCGGCCCGGTCCAGCGCCTTGCGTGACGCCGCGACTGGCCCGATGCCCATGATCTCCGGCTCACAGCCCGATACGGCGACGCTCTTGATGCGCGCGAGGATCGTGAGGCCATTGGCCTTGGCGTAATCCTCGCTGGTGACAAGCACCGCCGCAGCGCCATCGGTCAGCGGCGAGGACGTGCCCGCCGTCACCGTGCCGTTCTGGTCGAAGGCGGGCTTCAGTGAGGCGAGCGCCTCGGTGGTCGTATCGGGACGCGGCGTGCCGTCGATCTCGACCACGCCCTTCTTCGTCTTGATCGGGACGATCTCGTCGGTCAGCTTGCCGGCATCGCGCGCGGCGCCGGCCTTCTTCTGGCTTTCGACCGCGAAGGCCTCCTGCGCGGCGCGCGGAACCTGATACTGGCTGGCGACATTCTCCGCCGTCTCGCCCATCGACATATAGGCGCCGGGGCGCTTCTTCGCGAGTTCGGGGCTGGGCAGCGGGTTATAACCCATCATCGGCACCCGGCTCATGCTCTCGACACCGGCACAGATGAACACATCGCCCGCACCGATCGCGATCTGGCCGGCGGCGATATGGATCGAGCTCATCGAGGATCCGCAGAATCGGTTCACCGTCATCCCGCCGACCTTGATCGGCAGATCGGCAAGCAACCCAATCAGCCGTGCGACGTTGAGACCCTGTTCGGCTTCGGGAAATGCGCAACCGAGAATGATGTCCTCGATGTCCTCCGCCTTCACGCCGCTCTTGTCGATGAGCCCGCGAATCACCTGTGCGGCGAGATCGTCGGGCCTGACGCGGGCGAGTTCGCCCTTGTTTGCGAGATGGAAAGGCGAGCGCGCATAGCCCGCGATCACGGCAGTGGTCATGAAACCTTCTCCTCCGGCGCGACCTTTTTGCAACAGCCGCGAACGATTTCCCTTAAAGGTATGTTGATTACCCTATACGTCAACCCTTTTTTGTGCAATCGATGCTGCACAGTGAAAGGTTACCCGATCGCAGCATCGGGCGCCTTGCAGGAGGATGACTGACGATGAGCATTACCCTGATGGCCCTGGCGATGGCGGCGGCGGCGACACCCGACGCAGTGGTCGGCCGCTGGAAAACCGAAACCCGCAACGGCATCGTAGAGATCACACGCTGCGGCACTTCGCTATGCGGGAAGCTACTGAGCTCCGACGGCATCACCGCCAATCCCGCGATCAAGGACGTCAACAACAAGGACGAGAAGCTGCGCGGCCGCGCGCTCAAGGGCCTGCAGATCGTCGGCGGCTTCACCTACAAGGATGGCGTCTGGGACAAGGGCACCATTTACAACGCGGAAGACGGCAAGACCTATGACGCACGCATCACGCCCGTTGACGCCAATAGGTTGAAGCTGAGGGGCTGCATCTTCGTGCCGCTTTGCAAGAACCAGAGCTGGACCCGCGTGCGCTGAAGCGCAGCGGTAGTTTTGAGAGAGGAACACATCCCATGACCCGTTCGACCCTTCGCCGTATCGCCCTCGTCGGCGCAGCATCGGCCGCCGCGCTGACGGCCGCCGGCGCAGCAAATGCTTCGGCCTTCTATCTGCAGGAACAGTCCGTCGTCGCCGCAGGGCGCGCCTTCTCGGGCGAAGCCGCCGACCAGGGCGCGCAGTCGCTGTGGTGGAACCCGGCCGCGATCGCAGGCAACGAGAAGAGCACCGCCTATATTGGCATGAGCGCGATCCTGCCCAAGGGCAAAGTCCGCAATACCGGCAGCATCATCGCCCGCCCGGGTCAGGCCCCCGCACCCATCGGCGGCAACCAGGTTTCGGTCGATCCGCTCAACAAAGGCTATCTCCCCTCGGGGGCCGTTTCGTGGAAGCTCAACGATCAGTGGGCCGTCGGCCTAGCGCTCACCGCGCCGTACAGCTTCGCGACAAATTACGAGGACAACAGTTGGGCGCGCTACGCCGCCGACAAGACCAAGCTGACCACCATCGACCTGCAGCCGACGATCGCCTTCGCGCCGTCGCCCATGTTCGGCATCGGTGTCGGCCTCAACATCGAGCACAGCAAGGCATCGCTGTCGAACTCGCTGCCGAACCTGTCGCCGCTGCTGCCCGACGGTCACCAGACGCTGCGCGGCAAGGGTTGGGACTTCGGCTATTCGGTCGGCCTGCAGGTCCATCCGAGCGACGTGATCGACCTCGGCATCTCGTACAAGTCGTCGGTGAAGCATAAGCTGAAGGGCAGCATCACCACCGCCGGCCTGCTCGGCCCGCTCGCCGGCCAGAATGGCAGGATCGACGACGTCACCGCCAGCTTCCGCACCCCGTGGCAGGCGATCGCCAGCGCACGCATCCATGTCAGCGAAGCGCTGACGCTGAACGGTCAGGTCGTTCGCGCCGGCTGGAAGAAGTTCGACGCGATCCGCCTCGGCGCTCCGGTCAACGCAGCCCTCGACCAGAACTACAAGAACAGCTGGAGCGTCGCCGGCGGTGTCGATTACGCCCTGACCCCACAGGTCACGGTGCGCGGCGGCGTCCAGTGGGACCAGACGCCGACCCAGGACGGCTCGCGTGACGCCCGCGTCCCCGATGCCAGCCGCGTCAACTTCGCGCTCGGCAGCTCCTATGCGATCACCGACTCGATTACGCTCGACGCGGCCGCCAACTATGTCACGTTCAAGAACGCGTCGATCGACCGGCTGGGCGGCTTCTATGTCGGCAGCCCCGCCCAGACGATCGTCCAGCCCAATGGTCGCCTGACCGGTGCAAAGGCGATCGTGCTGGCCCTTGGCGGCCGGATGAGCTTCTGAACGGAAAGGCGAGATAATGGCTGACAGCGATACCGTGACCGATTCAATCCCCCCCGGTCGCGGCGCTGCTGTCCCGGACGGCGGAGGCGTGCCAGCGTCTCCGCCGATTCCGCCCCGCCTGCTGAACGACCTGATCGAGGCTGCGGTCCGCGACCATGGCGAACGCACGGCAATCGACTTTCTCGGTCGCCATTGGACCTATGCGCAGATCGGCGCGCTCGTCGATCGTGCGGCAGCGGGATTGCAGGCGATGGGCGTCGGTCCGGGCGTCCGCTTCGGACTGTGCCTGCCCAACACCCCCTATTTCGTGGTGCTCTATTTCGCGGCGCTGCGCTGCGGCGCCACGATCGTCAATTTCAACCCGCTCTATGTCGAGCATGAGCTGAAGCACCAGATCCAGGATTCGGGCACGACCTTCATGGCCGTGATCGACGTCGCGTCGATACACGCCAAGGTCGCGGCGGTTGCGCAGGAGAGCGGGCTGCAGAAGATCATCGTCTGCCCGATGGCGCCGATCCTGCCGCCGCTGCTGTCGATCGCCTATCGCCTGTTCAAGCGCGGCGAGATCGCGAAATGGCCGCGCGACGGTCGTCACGTCGCCTTTTCGGCGGTCACTGACAGCGCCGCCCCCGCCAGCTTCCGTCCGGTCGCGGTATCGCCCGACGATGTCGCGGTGCTCCAATATACCGGCGGCACCACCGGCGTTCCCAAGGGCGCGATGCTGAGCCATGCCAATCTGACCGCGAACAGCTCGCAGATGGTGTTGCATGTCGGCCAGCGGCCGACCGACAAGCAGGACCGCCTCATGGGCGTGCTGCCGATGTTCCATGTCTTCGCACTGACGACGGTGCTCAACTATTCGATCGACACCGCCGCCGAGATGATCCTGCTGCCGCGCTTCGAACTGAAGCAGTTTCTGAAGACGGCCAAGCGCACCCGCCCGACCAAGCTGCTCGCGGTTCCGACGATGCTCACCGCCATCAACAAGGCCGCCGCCGAGCGCCCGATCCATTTCGAGGATCTCGACTTCTGCGTGTCCGGCGGCGCCCCGCTTCCCTTCGATGTGCGCAGCGAGTTCGAACGGCTGACCGGCGCGCGCGTCGTGGAAGGGTATGGACTGTCGGAAACCTCTCCGATCTTGACCTGCAACCCGGTCTTCGGCGAAGTGAAGGACAACAGCGCGGGGCCGGCCTTCCCGGGTACGATCCTGGAAATCCGCGATCTTGAGGACCCGCACAAGATCCTGTCCATCGGCGAACGCGGCGAAGTCTGCGCGCGCGGTCCCCAGGTGATGAAGGGCTACTGGAACAAGCCCGAGGAGACCGAGAAGGTCTTCATCGACGGCGCGATCCGCACCGGCGACGTCGGCTATCTCGACGAGGACGGCTATCTGTTCCTGGTCGACCGCATCAAGGACGTGATCATCGCCGGCGGCTACAACGTCTATCCGCGCGTGATCGAGGAAGCGCTCTACGAGCATCCCGCTATCCTCGAGGCCGTGGTGATCGGCGTGCCCGACGAATATCGCGGACAGGCGCCGAAGGCGTTCGTGGTGCTCCGTCCCGGCCAGCAGGCCAGCGTTGACGAACTGTTCGATTTCCTCAAAAGCCGGATTTCGAAGATCGAGATTCCCCGTGAGGTCGAAATCCGCGCCAGCCTGCCCAAGACGCTGATCGGCAAGCTTTCCAAGAAGGAACTCGTCGCCGAAGAAGCCAAGAAGGCGGCGAGCTGAACCGATGGCACGGCGGGACTTCGACCAGGGCGGGGAGCGCCAGCCGCTGCGCGGTATCCAGGATGTTGCTGACGAACTGGGAGTCACGACCCGCGCGATCCGCTTCTATGAGGACAAGGATCTGCTCGAGCCGCAGCGTGTCGGCACCATGCGGGTCTATTCGCGGCGCGAGATCGCGCGGCTCCAGCTGATCCTGCGCGGCAAGCGGCTGGGTTTCAGCCTGCGCGAGATCAAGGAATTCCTCGACCTCTACGATGTCGATTCGCTCCACCTTGTCCAGACCCGGCAATTGCTGACCCGGGTCACCGAGCGGCTCGCCGCGCTCGAATTGCAACGCGCGGCGCTCGACCAGACGATCGGCGAAATGCAGGATATCGCCCGCCAGTGCGAGCAACGGATCGCCGACGCCGCGAACTGATCCGCCCCGAAAAGGCGATCCGATTTTTCTCCGTCGACACGCCCCGATCGGATAGCCTGTCCTCCAGCCAATGGAGGAAACCGTCATGACAGCCCCGTCGATCACCGCCGCGCTCAGCCTGTTCGCCACCGCCGCGCTGGCCAGCCCCGCCCTCGCGGCTCCGGCTCCGGTCACCCGAATCGCCAGTCCCGGCCCGGACGGCAAAGCCGGATTGATCCTGAAGGGCGTGATCGTCCCCGCCGGCTACGAAACCTTCTACCTGTCGGGCCAGCTCGCCGATCCCATCGATCCTTTGAAGAAGGAGACCGTCGAGGATTATGGAGACACCAAGACCCAGACGCTCAGCACGCTGAAAAAGATCAAGGCTCTGCTGGAAGCGAACGGCTATGCGATCGGCGACGTGGTGAAGATGCAGGCGTTCCTGACCGCCGATCCGAAGCTCGGCAAGCTCGACTTCGCGGGATACAACGCCGGTTTCCGCGAATATTTCGGAACGGCCGAGAACCCCGCCACGGTCGCCCGCTCGACCTTCCAGGTCGCCAATCTCGTCTCGCCGGCCTTTCTGGTCGAGTTGGAGGTGACGGCGGTAAAGGTGGCGAAGTAAGCCTCAAATCTCCCCTTCAGGGCAGGGCTATCGCATATGAACTTCGTCATCCTGGACTTGATCCGGGATCCCGCTTTTCTTGCCGCGTAAGAGGAAGAAGCGGGATCCCGGATCAAGTCCGGGATGACGTTTTCTTTGCCGTGAGCGCGCTCTGATCTCTGTATATTCTCATATGCGATAGCTCTGCCCTGCAAGGGAGGGGCTTATCCTAGAAAATCTCCACCGCATCCCCGGGCGCCAGCAGCGCCAGTAAGCGCAGCAACGCGTCCTTCTCCACCGCGACGCAGCCCGCCGTCGGCCGCCCCTCGCTGCAATGGAGAAACACCGCACTGCCCATGCCCTGCACCGGCGGCGAATCATTATGTCCCAAGGTGACGATGACGTCATAGGCGCCGTCATCGCGCACCAGCCGTTCGGCCGAATGGCCATGCGGATGCCGCACCGGGCGGTTATAGTCGGGGTCGCCGGTGCCGTCCGACCAGCCGTCATCGGGACGAACCCAACGCCACGGCAGCGTCATGCCGGCGGGCGGCGCGGCCTGCCCGGGTCGGAACAGCACCGTGCGAATCGGCCAGTGGCCAAGCGGCGTCATCCCGTCGCCCTCGCGCTTGTCCTCTGCCGGGCACACGCCCGACCGACCGATCGCGCAGGGGATGACGGTCCCATCCGGACCGGTCAGTGTCAGGGCCGCGCTATCGACCCTGACGAGGCTCACAGCACATGGCCGGTGCGGTCGCGCTTGGTGGCGAGATAGGCGCTGTTGTGCGGGTTCTCGCCCATCTTGTGCGCGACCCTTTCGACCACCGCGATCCCCGCGCCTTCGAGACCGGCGACCTTTTGCGGGTTGTTGGTCATCAGCCGCACCTTGAACTGGCCAAGCAGCGCCAGCATCCGCGCCGCCACCCGGAAATCGCGCTCGTCGACGCCGAAGCCGAGCCGCAGATTGGCGTCGACGGTGTCATAACCCTGATCCTGCAGCGCATAGGCGCGCAGCTTGTTGATCAGCCCGATGCCGCGCCCTTCCTGGCGCAGGTAGAGCAGGATGCCCCAGTTCGCCTCGGTCATCGCGGTCAGCGCTCCGTGAAGCTGCGGCCCGCAATCGCATTTGAGCGAGCCCAGCACATCACCGGTCAGGCATTCGCTGTGGAGGCGGACGAGCGGCGGGGTGCCGTCGGGCGTGCCGATGATCAGCGCGACATGCTCGGCCGCGTCGGCGACATGGCGGAAGGCGATGATCTCGGCCTTCTCGCTCGCCGCCACCGGCAGCCGCGCCTTTGACGCGATGACGAGATGCGCGGCATCCTCATAATCGTCGAGCGCCTCGGCTGCGAGCTCGGCCTCGACCGGTCCGTCGACCCGGGCGAACAATGCGGGCAGCAGCCCCGCGAGCCGGGCGAGCCGCAGTGCGGCGGCGCAGGCTTCGGGCGCCTCGACCGCCATCGCACGAAACGGGCCCTTTAGCGGCGTGGCGAGATCGCGCACCGGATCGGCGAGCGCGACCGCAGTCGGCAGGTCGATCCATGGCACCCGCTCGATCATCGCCGGAAAGGCCGGACTTGCCGCCTCGCGCTGATTGGCCAGGTTGAGCGTCGCCGCGCGCGCCGCCGACAACAGCACGTCGGCCGGGGCCCCGGTGTCGAAATCGGCGAGGGTGACGTCATTGGCCGTCTCGATCGCGAGCACGACGATACGACCGTCTCCCGCCGTCACCGCGACCGGCCAGCCCCGCTTGAGCGCGTCGATCGCGCGTGCCGCCTGCCGGGCCGCGCTCACAGGTCGAGCTCGGTAACGAGCGGAATATGGTCCGACGGTCGGGTCCAGGAACGGCACGACTCGCAGATATAATGGTTCGTCGCTTTCGTCGCGAGCGCGGGACTCGCCCACATATGGTCGAGCCTCCGTCCGCGATCCGACGCCGCCCAATCCTGCGCGCGGTAGCTCCACCATGTGTAGAGCCGCGCCGGCGCCGGCACGAAGGTGCGCCCGAGATCGACCCAGTCGTGGCTCGCCTGGAGGCGGTTGAGCGTGTCGACCTCGATCGGCGTATGGCTGACGACGTCGAGCAGTTGCTTGTGGCTCCACACGTCGCATTCGAGCGGGGCGATGTTGAAGTCGCCGACCAGCAGCGTGGGTTCCTTGAGCTCTTCGGACCAGCGGATCATACGGCCGAGGAAGTCGAGCTTCTGCCCGAACTTCGGGTTCAGCTCGCGGTTGGGAATGTCGCCGCCCGCCGGGACATAAACATTCTCCAGCCGGATGCCGCAGTCGAGCCTGACGCCGACATGGCGCGCCTCGCCATTGTCCTGCCAGTCATGCTTGCCATTGTCGTACAGCGGCACCTTCGAGATGATCGCCACGCCGTGATGCATCGGCTGGCCGTTGATCTCGAAATGCTCGAAGCCGATCTCGCGGAACATCGCGAAGGGAAAAGTATCGTCGCGAACCTTGGTTTCCTGGAGGCACAAGATATCGATCTGCTCCTCGACCAGGAACTGTTTCACGATGTCGATGCGGGCGCGGACCGAATTGATGTTCCAGGACGCGATCTTGAGCTTGGCCATGAGGCCGCGATGTAGCGATGCCGTTTCGACTCCGCCAGTACCCCCCGCCAAGAACGTCATGCCAGCGAAGGCTGGCATCTCGGGAGATGAGGTGCCGTCCTTGCCTCACGAGATCCCAGCCTTCGCTGGGATGACGATAGTTGTGCGATGTTTCGCACCCCGCTACCCAACTCCCCATGAGCGAACATCCCGAGCAGCAATATCTCGATGCCATGGCGCGCGCCTGGTATGGCGGCGACGAACGGGTCGACCGCACCGGCGTCGGGACGAAGTCGCTGTTCGGCGTGACGATGCGATTCGACCTATCGGACGGCACGATCCCGCTGCTCACCACCAAGAAGATCTTCTGGAAATCGGCGATCAAGGAACTGATCTGGTTCCTGTCGGGCGAGACCAACATTCGCCCGCTGGTGATGCAGAAGGTGCATATCTGGACCGACTGGCCGCTCGACAAATATCGCAAGGCGACGGGCGAACCGATCGACCGCGACGCCTTCGAACAGCGAATCATCGAGGATGAGGGCTTCGCCGCAAAATGGGGCGACCTCGGCCCGGTCTACGGCAAGCAGTGGGTCGACTGGCCGCGCTACACGCCGGTCGAGGACGGCCTGTTCAGGCGCGAGGACAAGGGCGTCAACCAGATCGCCGAACTGGTCGAGATGCTCCGCACCAATCCTACGTCGCGCCGACTCATCTTCACGGGCTGGAACGTCCCCGAACTGCCCGGCATGGCGCTGCCGCCCTGCCACATGACCTACCAATATCATGTCGCGGGCGGGCGGCTGTCCGGCATCCTCTATCAGCGCTCGTGCGACCTCGGCCTCGGCTTCCCGTTCAACATCTTCGAGGCGGCGGTGCTGCTCCGCATGTTCGCGCAACAGGCCGATCTAGAACCGGGCGAGATGGTCTGGATGGGCGCCGACACCCATGTCTATTCGAACCACGGCCACCTAGTCGAAGAACAGCTGTCGCGCACGCCCCGCGCCTTCCCGACGCTCAGCTTCGCGCGCAACCCGTCGAGCATGTTCGCCTATGCGCTCGATGACTTCGTGATCGAGGGTTACGATCCCCATCCGCACATCAAGGCCGAGGTGGCGGTTTGAACAGGCTATCCCGTCCGTTCGTCCCGAGCGAAGTCGAGGGACATTGTCTCGCGAAACGTGTCTCGACTTCGCTCGACACGAACGGAAGCGGGTAAATGAGCGTCAGCCCCGAAATCGTCTTCGTCCTCGCCCGCGCCCGCAACGGCGTGATCGGCCGCGACGGCGACCTGCCCTGGCGACTGCCCGCCGACCTGAAGCACTTCAAGGCGCTGACCCAGGGTGCGCCGATGCTGATGGGCCGCAAGACCTTCGAGAGCCTGCCGGGCCTGCTGCCGGGGCGCCGCCACATCGTCCTGACGCGCGATTACGGCTGGCACGCCGAGGGCGCAGAGGTCGTCCATAGCGTCGACGACGCCATCGCTGCCACGCAAGGGGATCGGCTGTCGGTGGTCGGCGGTGCGGAAATCTATGCGCTCCTGCTGCCGCACGCCGACCGAATCGAACTGACCGAGGTCGATGACGCGCCCGACGGCGACACGCTCGTTCCCGCCTTCGATCCCGCTATCTGGCGCGAGGAGGCACGCGAGGAGCATCCCGCAGTGGCCGACAAACCCGCCTTCGCCTTCGTCACGCTGCGGCGACGGTAACCCCGCTTCAACCGTCGCCCCGGCGGAGGCCGGGGCCGCGAGAGGCTCCTGCCGCTACCTGGTCGCAAAACCCGTGGCGGCCCCGCCTCCGCCGGGCGACCCTCCGTCGATATTGCGCGCATCATCCAATGCAATTCATCGCCCACCCTCTCCGCTAATTGCGTGAAGCCGCAGCACTTCCTATAGCGCCCCCATGGAGCGGCTGACGTGCGACCGCCCCGTGCCCGCCGAATTGCGCGGGGGCGTGGTGGCGTTGGGGAATTTCGACGGCTTCCATAGGGGCCATCAGGCGGTCGTCGGCGCGGCGGTGGCGCATGGCCGTGCGACCGGTCGCCCGGTGCTGGTGGCCAGCTTCGATCCGCATCCCGTCCGCTTCTTCCGCCCCGATGCCCCGCCCTTCCGGCTCACCTCGCTCGACCAGCGCGCCGCGCTCTTTGCCGAGGCGGGCGCCGACGCGATGCTGCTGTTCGAATTCAACGAAGAGTTGGCGAACGTCTCCGCCGCCGACTTCGTCACCGAATGGCTGATCGCACGCGCGGGCGCCGCCCATATCGTCACCGGCGAGGATTTCACCTTCGGCAAGGGCCGCTCCGGCAATGTGGCCGTGCTGGCCGAGATCGGCGCCGCGCACGGGCTGACCGCGCAGGCGGTGGGCCCGGTCAGCGACGCGCAGGGTCCAATCTCGTCGAGCCGCATTCGCGACGCGCTGGTCGCGGGCGATCCGGTCGAGGCGGCGCGGCTGCTGACCCGCCCCTTCCGCATCCAGGGCACCGTCCAGCATGGCGACAAGCTGGGCCGCACGATCGGCTACCCGACCGCCAACATCGCGATCGACCGCTATCTGCGTCCGAAATACGGCATCTACGCAATCCGTGGCCTGCTGCCCGACGGCCGGGTGCTGAAGGGCGCGGCCAATCTCGGCATCCGCCCGACCTTCGATCCGCCCAAGGAACTGCTCGAGGCCTATTTCTTCGACTTCGCGGAGAGCCTGTACGACCAGTGCATCGAGGTCGAGATGATCGCCTATATCCGCCCCGAGGCAAAGTTCGACGGCCTCGAGGCGCTGACCGCGCAGATGGATCAGGACTGCGCCGAAGCGAAGCGGATACTTGCCGGTTAAAGTCCCGTCGCGTAGGGCCGGCCTCAAACTCCGTTCGTGTCGAGCGAAGTCGAGACACCCCGGCCGGTCATAGGGTGGCCGATCACAGGGTGGACGCGACGTCCATCGACTGCGCTCGGACGAACGGACTGGTGGAATAGATTCTCGCATGACCGAAGCAACCGACTACCGCGCCACCGTCTTCCTGCCGAAGACCGATTTCCCGATGAAGGCCGGCCTGGCCCAGAAGGAACCGGCGATCCTGGCGAAATGGGCGGACGAGGACCTGTACGGCACGCTGCGCGAAACCCGCGCGGGCAAACCCCGCTTCATCCTTCACGACGGCCCGCCCTACGCCAATGGCGACATCCATATGGGCCACGCGATGAACAAGGTGCTGAAGGACATCATCGTCCGCAGCCAGTCGCTGCTCGGCAAGGACGCGCCCTATGTCCCCGGCTGGGACTGCCACGGCCTGCCGATCGAGTGGAAGGTCGAGGAAGCCTACCGCGCCAAGAAGCTGAACAAGGACGAGGTCGACCCCGTCCAGTTCCGCGCCGAATGCCGCGCCTATGCCGAAAAATGGGTGGCGGTGCAGCGCGAACAGTTCAAGCGGCTCGGCATCCAGGGCGACTGGGACGATCCCTATCTGACGATGAACTACGAGTCCGAAGCGGTGATCGTCGGCGAACTGCTGAAGTTCGCCGAGAGCGGCCAGCTCTATCGCGGCGCCAAGCCGGTGATGTGGTCCCCGGTCGAGAAGACCGCGCTGGCCGACGCCGAGGTCGAATATGAGGACATCGTCTCGACCCAGATCGACGTCGCGTTCGAGATCGTCGAGAGCAAGATTCCCGAACTGGTCGGCGCTCATGTGGTGATCTGGACGACCACGCCCTGGACGATCCCGGTCAACCAGGCTTTGGCTTATGGGCCCGAGGTGGACTACGTTCTTATCAAATCCGCCGAACGCAACATCGTCATCGCAGCCGAACTGCAAGACGCATTTTGGAAACGCCACGCCATTGCCGGTCAGCAACCCCTGACTCAGACTACGCCCGGCGATGGGGTCATAAAAACTTTCAAAGGCTCCGACCTCGCCGGCACCATCGCCCGCCATCCGATGCATGCGCTGGGCGGCTTCTTCGCGAAGCCCCGCCCACTGCTGTCCGGCGATTTCGTCACAACCGACGCCGGTACCGGTCTCGTCCACATGGCGCCCGACCATGGCGAGGACGATTTCCTGCTGTGCAAGGCGAACGGCATCGACCCGGTCTTCGCGGTCGAAGGCGACGGCAAGTACCGCGCCGACTGGGCGTGGCTCGGCGGCCAGGGATCGGTGATCAACGCCAAGTTCACCGCGCCCGACGGCCCGATCTGCACCGACCTCCGCGACGCCGGCGCGTTGCTCGCGGCCAGCGCCGACTTCAAGCACAGCTATCCGCACAGCTGGCGCTCCAAGGCCAAGGTGATCTTCCGCTGCACGCCGCAGTGGTTCATTCCCATGGATACGCCGATCGAGGGTGAGAAGGCCCTGGCTCCCATCGTCGAAACCGCCGACCAGCCCGTCGTCGGCCATGCACGCGGCAACGCCGCGACGCTGCGCGAGATCGCGCTCGACGCGATCGGACGGACGCGCTGGGTGCCCGAAAAGGCCGAGAACCGCATCACCGCGATGGTCGCGGGCCGCCCCGACTGGGTGATCAGCCGCCAGCGCGCCTGGGGCGTGCCGATCGCGCTCTACGTCAACCGCAAGACCGGCGACTATCTGCGCGACCCGGCGGTCAACGCTCGCATCATCGAGGCGTTCAAGGCCGGCGGCGCCGACGCCTGGTTCACCGCCGATCACCAGAGCTTCCTCGGCGCCGATTATGCGGCCGCCGATTATGAGCCGGTCAACGACATCCTCGACGTCTGGTTCGACTCGGGCTGCACACACGCCTTCACCGTCGAGGCGCGCTACGGCGTCGGCACCCGCGCCGACCTGTATCTGGAGGGATCGGACCAGCATCGCGGCTGGTTCCAGTCGTCGCTGCTCGAAAGCTGCGGCACCCGCGGTCGCGCGCCCTATGACTCGGTGCTGACCCACGGCTTCGCGCTCGACGGTCAGGGCCGCAAGATGTCGAAGAGCGTTGGCAACGTCGTCGATCCGCTCAAGATCATGAACGAGAGCGGCGCCGACATCCTGCGCCTGTGGGTCGCCTCGACCGACTATTTCGAGGACGTTCGCATTGGTAAGGAGGTGCTGGCCGGTACCTCGGACACCTATCGCAAACTGCGCAACACCTTCCGTTACCTGCTCGGCGCGCTGGAAGGCTTCAGCGATGCGGAGAGGCTGCCGGTCGCCGAGATGCCGGGGCTGGAGCGCTATGTGCTCCACCTGCTCGCCAGCCTCGACATCGAGCTGAAGGAGGCGACCGCCGCCTTCGAGTTCAACCGCTATGCCCGCGCGCTGACCGACTTCGCCAACAACGACCTGTCGGCTTTCTTCTTCGATATCCGCAAGGACTCGCTCTATTGCGACGCGCCGTCGGACGTGAAGCGCCGGGCTTACCGCACCGTGCTCGACACGCTGTTCCACGCGCTGGTCCGCTACGCGACGCCGATCCTCTGCTTCACCGCCGAGGAAGTGTGGGGCACCCGCTTCCCCGACACCGGATCGGTGCATCTGCTGACCTGGCCCGAGGTCGATGCCGGCTGGAAGAACGACGACCTACAGAACCGTTGGGATAAGCTCCGGCAAATTCGCGCCCAGATCACTAGTGCAATCGAACCCCTCCGTAGGGACAAGATTATCGGGTCGAGCTTGCAAGCCCAAATCGATATCTGGCTGTTCCTTCCCGATGCGGAGAGCCTGATTGCTTCTGTTGACCTTGCTGAGATTGCAATCTCATCGGCAGTAAAGACTCACCTTGCACCCGGTGCTTCGTGGCCGGAAGATATCCAGGTCGACGACAGTCAAGCAATCGGCGTGAGGCCTTTCAAAACTGATTATGAGAAGTGCGGCCGCTGCTGGCGCCATCTGCCCGAGGTCGAGACCGATGGCGCGCTGTGCGATCGTTGCGAGACGGTGGTGAATGGCTGATCTCCGTCCCGTGCACCGCGCGCTGGGCTTCGGCATTGCCGCCGTCGTGCTGCTGCTCGACCAGCTCAGCAAATGGCTGATCATGGGTCCTGTCGCCTTGCGCGAGCGCGGGCTGATCCAGATCACCAGCTTCTTCGACCTGCGCTGGGTCGAGAATTACGGCGTGTCGATGGGGTTTCTCGTCGCTGGGTCGGACCGCGAACGCTGGCTGCTGGTCGTCGCGACCGCGCTGATCGCGGTGGCGATCACGGTCTGGATCTGGCGGGAAAAGGCCAAAGGCGACGTGCTCGCGCTCGGCCTCGTCCTCGGCGGCGCGATCGGCAACATCGCCGATCGCGCGCGATTGGGCTATGTCGCCGACTTCCTCGACTTGCATATCGGGAACTGGCATCCCTTTTTGGTCTTCAATGTCGCGGACGCCGCGATTACGATAGGTGTATTGATCCTGGTGGCGCGTGCCCTGCTGGTGCGCGAACCCAAGGTGTCTTCGGAGAATATCGATGCGGTCTAAGTTGCTTCTCGGTTCAGCGCTCGTCGCCATGACCCTCGTATCGGCCTGCAGCCGGGGCGATCGTCCGGGCGTGATGGCCGGCCGCTCGTCGAACCTCGACGCCTTCGCGGTGTCGAAGCGCGCGCCGCTGACGATCCCGCCCGACTTCTCGCTGCTCCCGCCCAAGCCCGGCGCCCCGCGTCCGCAGGAAGCCGATTCGAGCCAGCAGGCCCTGTCGGCGATGTTCGCCGGCACGCAGGCGCCGAAGAGCCAGACCGAGAAGGACATCATCGGCCTGACCAAGACGGTGCCGGAGCCCGGCATCCGCTCATCGGTCGCCGAAGTCAGCCAGACCACGGTCGACAAGGGCCCCGCCACCCGCACCATCCTCGCCGCCGCCGCGACGAACAGCGCGGATGCCAGCGTCACGCTCGGCAACTGAGGCTCAGGGCATATCGTCGTTCCATCCTCCGCAGGAATGACGACCGGGGGTAATCCTCCCCTTATTCTCCACCGTCACCCCAGCGAAGGCTGGGGTCCCTTTCTCTCGTCAGCCAAGCGGCTATCGGGGAGAGAGCCGCCATGGATGCCGGCCCCTGCCAGCAGGACACGGCCGCCAAGCAGCCCTCCCTCACCACCGTCATTCCCGCGAAGGCGGGAATCCGTGGTGCCGCCGGGTCGAACCTCGGTTGGTCCCGAGTTCGTTCGACGGTGGATTCCCGCCTTCGCGGGAATGACGGCCGGGGGCACGATCTCCCGCCCTCTCTCTCGTCACTCCAGCGAAGGCTGGGCGCCATGCCTTTCGTCAGTCGGACGGCCATCGGGGAAACAGCGGACATCGATGCCCGCCCCCATCTGCATAACACGGGCGACAAGCAGCCCGCCCTCACCACTGTCATTCCCGCGAAGGCGGGAATCCATGCCGCCGCCGGGCCGAACCTCGGCTGGTCCAGGATTCGTTCGCCGGTGCCCCCCCTTCAAGGGAATGACGAGCGGGGGTGAGTTGCACCCTCTCAACCGTCACCCCGCCAATGCCCGCGGTCTGCCGCGTTCTTTTCCTGAGCCGGTCCTCGTCAGCAGGACAGGGTAAGCGGCGCCATGTTCGACCTGATCCGCCGCCGCCTGTTCACCGCCATCCCGACGCTGGCCGTGGTGGTGATCCTGTCCTTCGTCCTGATGCGGGTCGCGCCCGGCGGGCCATTCGACGGCGAACGGCCGCTCGCGCCGGAGACCCGCGCCGCGTTGATGGCGGCCTATGGGCTCGACAAGCCGCTCCCCGAACAGGTCGGGCGCTATGTCTGGCGGCTGGCACAGGGCGATTTCGGCCCGTCGCTGGTCTACCGCGACTTCAGCGTCACCGATCTGATCGCACGCGGCCTGCCGATCTCGCTGACCCTCGGCGCTTTGGCGCTGGTGGTCGCGCTGCTGCTCGGTCTCGGTGCGGGCATGGTCGCCGCCGCTCGCCCCGGCCGTCCGCTCGACCGGATCCTGATGCTCGGCGCCACCCTGCTCACCGCCTTGCCCAGCTTCGTCGTCGGCCCCCTGCTCGCGCTCGTCTTTGGCCTGTGGGCGGGGTGGCTGCCGGTATCGGGCTGGGGCGACGGCGATGCGCCGCACATGATCCTGCCCGTCATCGCCCTTGCCCTTCCCGCGACCGGTGCCATCGCCAAGCTGGCGCGCGCCGGGCTGGCCGAGGTGCTGGCGCAGGACCACATCCGCATGGCCCGCGCCCGCGGCCTTGGCTGGCCCCGCATCCTGATCGTCCATGCGCTGCGCCCGGCGCTCGTGCCGGTCGTGTCCTATCTCGGGCCCGCCGCCGCCGGGCTGCTGACCGGCGCGGTGGTGATCGAGACGGTGTTCGCGCTCCCCGGGCTCGGCCGCTATTTCGTGCAGGGTGCGCTCAACCGCGACTATCCGCTCGTTCTTGGCGTCGTCACCCTCTACGCGGCCCTCATCATCCTGTTCAACCTGCTCGCCGACCTCGCTTATGGCTGGCTCGATCCCCGCGCGCGGAGATAGCGCGATGCGTCCCGCCCTGATCGTCATCGCCCTGATCGTCGCCGCAGCCCTGCTCGGCCCGCTCGCGCTGCACTGGCGCTATGACGTCATCGACTGGGACGCCGTGCGCGCAGCCCCTTTCACCGGAAACCATCTGATGGGAACCGACAGCGTCGGCCGAGACCTGCTCGCCCGCACGCTGGTGGGCACGCGTGTAACCCTCGGCGTTGCCTTTGCCGCGGCGCTTGTGTCGCTGGTCGTCGGCGTCGCCTGGGGCGCCGTCGCGGGCTGGCGCGGCGGGCGGGTGGACGAGGCGATGATGCGGGTGGTCGACGCGCTCTACGCGCTGCCCTTCATGTTCGTCGTGATCCTGCTGATGGTGGTGTTCGGTCGCTCGATCCTGCTCGTCTTCCTCGGCATCGGCGCGGTCGAATGGCTTACCATGGCGCGGGTGGTGCGCGGCCAGATGATCGCCCTGCGCGAGCGCCCCTTCATCACCGCCGCCGAAGCCGCCGGCACGCCCCCCGCCGCGGTCGTGGTCCGCCACATGCTGCCCAACATCGCCGGGGTCGCCATCGCCTATCTGCTGCTCACCATCCCGCAGGTCGTGATGATCGAGAGCTTCCTGTCCTTCCTCGGCCTCGGCGTGCAGGAGCCGATGACCTCGCTCGGCATCCTCCTCAAGGACGGTGCCGACGACATGGATGTCGCGCCCCACGCCCTGCTGCTGCCGGCAGCGGTGCTCGTCACCTTGCTGCTCTGCCTGACCCGCGCGGGCGAGCGGCTGCGCGACCGGTTCGCGCAATGACTCTGCTCGTCGTCGAGAATCTCGCCATCAGCATCGGCGGCAGGCGCATCGTCGAGGACGTCGGCTTCACGATCGCGGCGGGCCGCTCGCTCGCCTTGGTCGGCGCGTCGGGATCGGGCAAGAGCCAGACCTGCCTCGCCCCCTTTGGTCTCTCGCCCGCGACGGTAGCGGGCTCCTTCCGGCTGGACGGCACGGAACTGGTCGGTGTCGACGAGCAGCGCCTGCGGCGGGTCCGCGGCCGCGACGTCGGCTTCGTCTTTCAGCAACCTTTGACCGCCCTCACCCCGCATCTGACGATCGGCGCGCAGCTCCGCGAAGCCTGGACCCAGGCGGGCGCTTCGCGCCCCTCACGCGCCGCGATGGCCGCCGCGCTCGAACGGGTCGGGCTCGACCGCGCCACCGAACGGCTCGACCAATATCCACACCGTCTGTCCGGCGGCCAGCGCCAGCGCGCGCTGATCGCGATGGCGATCGCGCACCGGCCGAAGCTGCTCGTCGCCGACGAACCGACAACCGCGCTCGATGCCATGCTCCGCGCCGAGATCATGACGCTGCTCGGCCGCCTGTGCACCGAGGAGGGAATGGCGCTGCTGCTCGTAAGCCACGACCTCGCGGCGGTGGCCGATCATGTCGACGCGGTCGCGGTCATGCATGCCGGGCAGGTCGTCGAAACCGGCCCGACCCGCGCCGTGCTGGGCAATCCGCGCAGCGATTATGCCCGCGCCCTGATTGCCGCCAGCCCGCGGCTTGACGGCTCGCCCCCGGCACTGGGCCCGATCGGCGCGCCGCTGGTCGAGGCGCGGCGAGTGTCGGTCTCCTTCGCCCGGCCGGGGTGGCGGCGCGGACGGCTGCGGGCGGTCGACGGGGTCGATATCGATGTCGCCGAGGGCGAAGCCGTCGCGATCGTCGGGGGCTCCGGATCGGGCAAGTCCACCGTCGCCCGCGCCATCGCCCGGCTCGGCCCGATCGACGCGGGCACGGTGCTTTGGCAGGGCGCTCCGCTGCCCGAACGTCGCGCCATGCGCCCGCGCGACCGCGCCGGGCTCCAGCCCGTCTTCCAGGACCCGGTCGCCAGCCTCGATCCGCTGTGGAAGGTCCGCGACATCGTCGCCGAACCGCTGCACCGGCTCCGCGCGGACCTCGGCCGGACGGCGATTGCCGCCAGGGTAGAAGCGGTACTGGCCGAAGTGGGCCTCGATCCGTCGCTGGCCGATCGACGGCCGGGGGCGCTTTCGGGCGGGCAGGCGCAGCGGGTCGCGATCGCCCGCGCGCTCGGCCCCGATCCGGCGATGCTGCTGCTCGACGAAGCCACCTCCGCGCTCGACGTGCTGGTCGCGGGAACGATCCTTGACCTGCTCGCCGAGCTTCAGCGCCGGCGCGGGCTCGCCATCCTCATGATCACCCACGACCTCGCGGTCGCGCGGCGACTGTGCCATAGGATCGTCGTGATGGATGCGGGCCGGGTCGTCGAACAGGGCCCGACCGATCGGCTGATCGCGGCGCCTGCGCATGCGGTGACGCAGCGGCTGGTCGCCGCGAGCCGCTGACCGACCTTTCGGCCAAAGAAAAAGGGCCGCGGCGAACCGCGACCCTTCCCTGCTCCCCCCAGAAGCAGGATCAGAAAGCGTAGGTGGCCGAGATCACGACACCGGCCTTCGCCATGTCCTTGCCCGACGCCGGGTTGGACACGAAGCCCTTCGGGAAGTCGGTGTCGACATAGGCGACGCCGAAGGTCGCGGCCTTCCAGGTGTAGGTCGCGCCCAGATTCCAGTCGAGGTAGCTCTTGCCGCCGGTCAGGAAGCTCTGGTCCTTCGAATAGCCGAGATGGCCGGCCAGACCGAACGGCGTCTCCGGCACGGTGTAGGACACGTCGCCATAGACATAGAGGTTGTCGAGCTTCGGACCGGTCAGGGTCAGCGCGCTCTGCTTCGGCGCATAGGCGACGCCGGCCTTGACCGTGGCCGGGCCAACCGTGCCCTTCACCGAGCCGTACAGCTCGAAGAAGTCGGTGTTCGCGCCCTTGGTGGCCGAGGTGTAGGCGTAATAGAGCACGCCGCCGTCGAGCGTGACGCCGCCCATCGTGGTCGAATAGCCGGCGATCAGGTCGAGCTCGGCATCGGCGCCGGCCGCGATGTAATCGTCGATCGAGCTGCCCCAGAAGCTGCCGTAGAAGCCCGAGCTGTGCGCCAGCGTGGCACCGCCCTGGATCGCGATGTGCTTGCCCGACTGGGAAATGCCGCGGAAGCGATAATCGCTCACGAGCGCGGCGTTGCCGGTCAGCGTGAACTCCTTGACATCGTCCTGAGCGAAAGCGGGCGCGGCGGTGGTCGCCAGCGCAAGGGCCGACAGGCCGATCATGGAAGCGCGCATATTTAATCCCCTTATAATAACTGCGGTTCCGTTCCCCTGCTTCGCCGCGCCTGACTTCTTTGATGCCCCGAAGGGGCCGAGCCGACTGCATGCGAGCACGATATTTGTGCAGCACGATCTTGCAGTGCACAATGGCAATTGTATCAAAACATTGCTCCTTTGATGCAAACTGTTGCGCATCAGCCACAGTAGAAAATCCGCGCATTTCCGCGATTTTCTGAAACGATCGACGCCGCGGCGGTTGACTGATTATTAAGCAGTTTCCGTTATAATCTGCCCGTTTGATAAGCGCTGCACCAAGGGCGGATCGATGTTCGAAGCGAAAATCATGGCGGCGGAAAGCGGCTCGTCGAGCCCGGTGGTCAGCGTTGCCGCGCTGCGATCCATGACGGAAGCGCTGGGCAATCTAGCATCGAATGTAACGAAAGATTGCCAGCCTTATTCCGCGGTATTGGCGGGATCCCCGCATTCGCTCGCAGCCGGCTACGCCGCCGCCAGTCCGATCACCCGGCGTCGCTTCGAAGCGGTCCTGCGCGAAGCCGAAACAATCGGCGCTACCGGCCTGGCCCTGATCGCCGCCCGCAGCGGGAGGACCGACACCGGCACGATCGCCGCAGCCCGTTTTTTAGGCAATTCGCTGAGCGGCTCGATCCGCAAGCTGGAAGCGCTCGTTCAACGCCGCAGCGCCTGAACAGCAGGGCCGGAAACGTGTGTCGGCGGATATCGGCGGTCTGAAGCGATCAGCCTCGCGCTGATTCGAATCGCGCCAGACCGTATTTGAGGTCGGCGATCAGGTCGGCGGGATCCTCGATCCCGATATGGAGGCGGATCATCGGCCCTGCGGTCTGCCACCGGGTCGCGGTGCGCATTCCCGCCGGATCGACCGGGAGCGCCAGGCTTTCGAAGCCGCCCCAGGAAAAGCCGATCCCGAACAATTCCAGACCGTCGATCATCGCGGCGCGGGCCGCATCGTCGCCGCCGGCGAGGACGATGCTGAACAGCCCCGATGCGCCCAGGAAATCGCGCATCCACAGCGCATGCCCCGGACAACCCGGCAGAGCGGGATGGATCACCCGCGCCACCTGAGGCTGTTCGGCCAGCCAGCGGGCGACGGCCAGAGCGCCCGCCTCATGCTGGCGCAGCCGGACCTGCAACGTCCGCAGCCCCCGTGCCGCCAGATAGGCGTCGTCGGGGCTGACATAATGGCCAAGCGCGTAGCTGGCCTGGCGCAGCGTCTCGAACAGACCGGGGACCGCGGTGGCCGATCCCATCATGACGTCGGAATGGCCGACGATATATTTGGTGCAGGCAAGGATGCTGACGTCGACGCCGTGCGCGATCGCCGGGAAGAAGAGCGGCGTGGCCCAGGTATTGTCGAGCACCGTCGTCACGCCGCGCGCCTTCGCGGCGGCGGTGATCGCCGGAACGTCTTGCACCTCGAAGGTCAGGCTGCCGGGACTTTCGAGGAAGATGACCCGCGTGCGATCGCCGATCAGGTCGGCGATACCCGCCCCGATCATCGGGTCATAATAGCGGGTCGTGATGCCATAGCGCTTGAGCAGCCCGTCGCAGATCGCCCGGCTGGGCTCATAGGTGCTGTCGACCATCAGCAGTTCGTCGCCCGGCGACAGCAGCGACAGCAGCACCGCGCTGATCGCCGCGACGCCCGAGGGATAAAGAACGGTGCCCGCCGCGCCCGGCTCCAATTCGGTCAGGGCGTCGGCGAGCGACCATTGGGTCGGTGTGCCGCGGCGACCGTAGAACAGCCCCTCATGAGGCTTGCGGGTCGCCGCGCGCAGTTCGGCCACGCTGTCGAACAGGATCGTCGATGCGCGCCACACCGGGGGATTGACGATCCCCCGCTTGGCCTTCGCATGGCGCCCGGCCGTTACCAGCCGGGTCCCCGGTTTCAGGCCTGGATGGTCGTCATCGCTCACGCAGGACCGATGGCCTTTTCGGTCTCGGGCCGCAAGCCCCACTCGCTCCACGAGCCGTCATACAACGCGATATCCTCGCGTCCGAGCAGCGCCGCCGCGAACAGGAGAACCGAAGCTGTGACGCCCGAACCGCAGGTCGTGACCAGCGGCTTGGCGGCATCGACGCCAGCTTCGTCGAACGCGGCCAAGAGGTCACTCTTGTCCTTGAAGGTGCCGTCGGCGTTGAGCAGCCGGTCGAACGGCAGGTTCCTCGATCCGGGAATATGCCCAGACGCGAGGCCACGCGGATCGGCATCTTCGCCAGTGAAGCGTTTGGCCGAGCGCGCATCGACGACTTGCTCGGCGCCGCTCGCGACATTGTCCTTCATCTGGCCCAGGTCGCGCACGGCAGCGGGATCGCGCCACACGGTGAAGTGACGATGCCGCAAGGTCACCTTGCCCTCTTCAAGCGGCCGGCCCTCGGCAACCCACTTCTGCAAGCCACCGTCGAGGATCGCGACCTCGTTCGCGCCGAACATCCGCAACATATACCAGGCGCGGGCGGCGGTACGGTACGGGGTGTTGTCATAGAGGACGATGCGGCTGCCGTCGCCGAGGCCCAGCGACTGCATGCGGCTGGCGAACTTCTCGGCGGTCGGGATCATGCCCGGCAGCGCGTTATTCTCGTCCTTCAGATTGGCGAGGTCGAGATAGACGGCACCGGGAATATGCCCGGCCTCATAATCCGCCTGGGCGTCGCGCGCGGGATCGAGCACGAAATAGGTCGCATCGACGACCCGGAGATCATTGGCCCCGAGTTCACCCGCGAGCCATTCGGTCGATACCAGCAAATCCATTGTCACCTCCACAGTACGAACACATCTTAGAGACCCGCCATGACAATGGCGAATCAGCTTTTCCTGGGGAGGAGATTTTTGATTATAAAGTTTGGATTATAATTGCAAGTATATTTCATCCATGCATCGTGTAGAGTAATTTTCGGCCAAGCGTGGCGCGGTCGATGATGCTGGTCTAAGGGCGGTGCATGTCCGCTTCCCCCATCCATCTGGGCAAGACCAGCGCCCTGCCTGCTTCTCCCGAACAGGCCGTGCTGGATTATGTTCCCAATCCCCGCCCCGGCTCGCTCTATCTCGTCCGCTTCGCCGCGCCCGAGTTCACCTCGCTTTGCCCGGTGACCGGCCAGCCCGATTTCGCGCATCTCGTGATCGACTATGCCCCCGGCGAGACGATCGTGGAATCGAAGTCGCTCAAGCTGTTCCTCGGCTCTTTCCGCAACCATGCCGGTTTCCACGAGGATTGCACCGTCGGCATCGGCCAGCGCCTGTTCGACGAGATGAAGCCCGCGTGGCTGCGCATCGGCGGCTACTGGTACCCGCGCGGCGGCATCCCGATCGACGTCTTCTGGCAGTCGGGCGCGATCCCCGAGGGCCTGTGGGTCCCGGACCAGGGCGTCGCGGGCTATCGCGGCCGGGGGTGAGACTTCAGCTTCCCTCCCTGAAAGGAAGGGGAAGTTCACGGCAAGGCGAAACAAGAAAAACGTCATCCCGGACTTGATCCGGGATCCCGCTTCTTGTTCTTAATAGGCTTAGAAAAGCGGGATCCCGGATCAAGTCCGGGATGACGAAGGTACTATGCACACCAATCTTCTTGAAAAAACGAGCTGCTTCCTCCTCACCGCTCCCGGATAAACGCCCGCACATCGGCGCTCAGCTTGCGCAGATCTTCGGGCCGGACATACATCATGTGCCCGGCATCATAATAATGGAAGCGGATGCGCGAGGGGTCGAAACCCGGTCGGTTGAGCGAATATTCGGCGCCGAAGAACGGCGTCGCGAAGTCGTACCAGCCCTGGCCGACGAACACCTTCAACCCGCTATTCTCGCGCAGCGCCTTGCCCAGATAGGGCGCGACATTGACATAGACATCGCCGTCGCGGCCGCGTTGGTCGGCCAGCTTCCAGTCCCAGCCGCTGACCCCGCCGATCGTCACATAATGGCGGTCGGTCTTAAGCTTCAGGTCGCCGCGCACATAGCTGTTGATCGCTGAGGTATAGGCGGCGTCGATGCCGTAGAAGCTCGGATCATTGTCCGGCTCCTCCCCGGCCTCGTCGTAGTCGACGCCGGTATAGCGGGTGTCGAGGCGGCCGATCACCTGGCCCCGGTCGCGCAGCAGTTCCTTGTAGAAGCGCCCCGGCGACACGCGCAGATTGGCATTGTCGACGAACGGCTCGGACAAGCCGGTGAACCGGGCGAGCTCGGCACGGACAGAGGCGCGTTCCTCGGCGCCGAGCTGGTTGCCCTTGAGCAGCGCCGCCGCATAGGGCCCGATCGCAAAGGCGCGCGCCTGTGCCGCGATCTCGGCGACGGTCGCGGGCGGGTTGGCGATCTTCTTGTGATACCAGGCGGTCGTCGCCATCGACGGCAGGTTCAGGATATAGGGCATTTCGTTGCCCTGCACCTCGGCCGGCGCCGCGAAATCGAGGATCGTCGAGATCAGGATGATCCCGTTGACCGCGACGTCGTTGTAACTGCCCTCGAGTTCGTTGATCAGCGCGATCGAGCGGGTAGTGCCATAGCTTTCGCCGCCGATATATTTGGGCGAGGCCCAGCGGCCATTCTCGTTCAGCCAGATGCGGATGAACTCGGCGATCGACTTCGCGTCGGCAGAGACGCCCCAATAGTCCTTGGGATCCTTGCCGCCCAGAGCATGCGAAAAGCCGGTTCCGACCGGATCGATGAAGACGAGGTCGGTGGCATCGAGCAGGCTCTCGGGATTGTCGACCACCGGATAGGGCGGCGCGCCGTCATCCTTGCCGTCGGGCAGCACCACCCGCTTCGGCCCGAACGCGCCCATGTGCAGCCACAGCGATCCGGATCCCGGGCCGCCATTGTAGAGGAAGGTGACCGGCCGGGTCTTCGGATCGCCGCCGTCCTTGACGTACGCCGTCGAAAAGATCGCCGCGACCGGCTTGTCGTCCTTGTCGGTCAGATAGGTCTCGCCCGCGGTGGCCGTGTAGGCCACCGACTGGCCACCGAAGCTGCCCTTGTGTTTCGTGACCGACACCGTGGGCGGCGGAACCGGGGCCGCGGCGGCCTCGTCCTTCTTGCTGTCGGGTGCTGCGTGGGCGGACAGCGGGGCGACGACCAGCGCGAGGGCGGCCAGGCTGGAGGTAAGGCGCATATGGAAATCCCTAGTTATGGGATCAGGCTAGACCATTTGCGGAAGGATGTGGAAGCCCCTGCCTTCCCGAAAGCCCCCTCCCATTTTCATGGGAGAGGGTTGGGTGAGGGTCTTTTTCCTCTTTTGATCGCTACACCGTCGGCAGAAAAAGATCCTCACCCCGACCCTCTCCCGCGAAGGCGAGAGAGGGAGATAACGCCTCAGATCAGCTTGATCTCGCGCAGCCGCTGCAGAAGATAATCGTTCGCCGTGATCGGCTCCGGAAACCGGTTCGGGTTGTCCGCATCGATCGTCTGCGGCAGCGTCTCGATCAGGTAATCGGGGCGGAAGTGCAGGAAGAACGGCATCGAATAGCGCGCGAAGCCGAGCCGTTCGGGGGGCGGGTTCATAACCCGGTGGCTGGTCGAGGGCAGCTTCCCGTTGGTCAGCCGCTGCAGCATGTCGCCGATATTCACCACCAGTTCGCCCGGCGCGATGCCGACCGAAAGCCATCGGCCGTCGCGATCGAGCAGTTGCAGGCCGCCCTCCTCCGCGCCGAGCAGCAGGGTGATGGTGTTGATATCCTCATGCGCGCCGGCGCGAATGCCGGGGGCGTCGGGGCCGATCGGCGGATAATGGAGCAGGCGCAGGATCGAATTGCCGTCCTCGACACTATCGTCGAAAAAAGCCGGATCGAGCCCGAGATAGCGCGCGATCGCCGACAGGATGCGCCGCCCCGTCGCCTCGAACGCGGCGAAAAGCTCCAGCGAGATCTGGCGAAAATCCTCGATTTCGGTCGGCCAGATATTGGCCGGCATCTGCCCGGCGAAGCGGTGCCCGGCAGGCAGATCGCGGCCGATATGCCAGAATTCCTTCAGGTCGGCCTCGGTCGCGTCCTTGGCGGTCTCGACCCGGAACGGCGTATAGCCGCGCTGGCCGCCGCCGCCCTTGATGGCATAGGCGCGCTTCACAGCATCGGGCAGCGCGAAGAAAGCCCTGGCGGCCCGCTCGGCACGCGCGATCAGCTCGGCGGGGATGCCGTGATCGGCGACGACGGCGAAGCCGAACCGTTCGAACGAACGGCCGATCGACTGAGCAAAGCCGTCGGGATCGTCCTGGGCGATCGCGAGCGAGACGCTCGGAACGCCGGTCATTTCTGCGATGTCGGTCATGAGAATCGATATAGCGGCAGCGTCCGGCGATTGCATCCCTTCGTCACCGTTGCGAAGGCCGGAGCCGCAGCGCGACGATTTCACCCAAGTCATCCACAGCTTTCACAGTCGCCTGTCGCTTCCCGCTTGCCCCGCCCCACCCCCATCCGCCAGAAACCGGCGCGTGACCGCGCGAATCGACATGGGCTCCAGCGCCCCCGGCCAGTCCGTCCATTTCGACGTCGAGGAGCTTCTCGCCACCCGTCTGCTCGTCCAGGGCAATTCGGGATCGGGCAAGTCGCATCTGCTGCGCCGGCTGCTCGAAGGATCGGCCGGCGTCGTCCAGCAGGTGGTGATCGATCCCGAGGGCGACTTCGTCACCTTGGCCGACAAATTCGGCCATGTCGTGATCCAAGCGTTCGACCATAGCGAGCAGGAGATCGTTCGCCTTGCCTCCCGTATCCGCGAGCATCGCGTCTCGGTGGTGCTCGCGCTGGACGAGCTCGAGATCGAACAGCAGATGCGCTGCGCCGCGACCTTCCTGGCGGCGCTGTTCGATGCGCCGCGCGACCATTGGTACCCGGCGCTGGTCGTGGTCGACGAAGCCCAGCTCTTCGCCCCCGCCGTCGCCGGCGAAGTCTCCGACGAAGCGCGCCGCGCCTCGCTCGGCGCGATGACCAACCTGATGTGCCGCGGCCGCAAGCGCGGCCTCGCCGGGGTGATCGCGACCCAGCGGCTGGCCAAGCTCGCCAAGAATGTCGCCGCCGAAGCCTCCAACTTCATGATGGGGCGCACCTTCCTCGACATCGACATGGCCCGCGCCGCCGATCTGCTGGGGATGGAACGCCGCCAGGCCGAACAGATCCGCGACCTGCCGCGCGGCCAGTTCCTGGCGCTCGGTCCGGCCGTGTCGCGCCGCCCGATCGCGGTGACGATCGGCCCGGTCGAGACCTCGGCACGCAGCGGCAGCCCGAAGCTGGTCCCGCTCCCCTCCTCCGCGCCGGAGGAGTTGCAGGGCCTGCTCTTCGCCCCCGGCAACGATCTTCCGCCGCCGCCTCCGCCACCGCGCGCTCCGGTGCCGACCAGCGACGATCTGCTGCGCGCGATCAGCAAGTCGGGTCCGGTGCTTACCCCGACCGCCGCGAACAGCGAACCGGCCATGCCCGACGATGAGCGGGACGCGGTGATCGGCCAGGTGCTGCGCGAAATGTGCGAGGATCCGGAAGCGACCTATCGCCAGCCCGCCATCCTGTTCCAGGATTTCGGCGTGCGTTGCCGCATGGCGCGGCTGCCCGGCCACGGCCTCGACCTCGCCGGCTTCCGCCGCCGCCTGTCGATGGCGCGCGCCGGCCTGCCCGATCAGCTCGACGAAGGATGGCTCGACGCGATGGCGATCGGCGCGACCCTGCCCGAGGATATGCTGCCCCCCTTCCTGCTCGTCGCCCACGCCGCGCGCGAGGGCAGCGAAGCGCCGTCCGACAGCGCGCTCGCGCGCGTTTATGGCACCCATTCGCTGGGTCGGGTCCGCCGCCTGATCGGCTATATGGAAGAGCAGGGCATCTTCGTGCTGCGCACCGACCTGTCGGGCAAGCGGTCGATCACCATCCCGCGCCTCGGCTGGACCACCGCCGCGACGATGCCCGAAGCCGCCGAATAGACCGCCTTACGACGCCGGGAAGAGGATCGGCGCATCGCCGGCCTGCCAGGGAGTCCATCGTGTCATCACCGCCGCAAACAGCGGCGATCCCGTCTGGCGATCGAGCCATTCGCGCAGATGCGGCATCGGCGCTGCGTCGAACCAGTCGCGGTCGGTCTCCGCAAACTGGCGCACGAACGGAAACAGCGCCGCGTCGGTCAGGCCCCGCGCCTTGCCACCCAGATGCGGGGCGTCCGCCAGCCGTTCGTCGAACGGCGTCAACATCGCAAGACCCGCAGCGCGATGCTCCTCCCGATCCGACTGATGCCGATGGGGATATTTGTAGCGATCGAGATGGTGTTTGAACGGCCCGTCATTGGCGGCGATCAGCGCTTCATCGGCGCGATCGAGCCAACCCTCGGGATCGTTGTGGCCGAGCGCCCAGCGCATGATGTCCAGGCTCTGGTCGATCACCGAACCGTCGGGCAGCACCAGCACCGGCACGGTCGCCTTGGGCGACGCCGCGATCAGTTCCGGCGGCTTGGCGGAGAGCTTCACCTCGCGGATCTCGCAGACCGTGCCGCTGGCCAGCAGCGCCAACCGCGCCCGCATCGCATAGGGGCAGCGACGGAAGCTGTAGAGGATCGGCCTAGTCGTCATTGCGGTGCCGGACCGCGCCGACATGCGCCACACCGCGCTCTGCCGCGAGCAACTCCTGACGATGGCGCTCGGCATAGGCGGCGCGCTGCGCTTCGCTGCGCGTCTCGGCGCAAGCGGGGCAGCTGACGCCCTCGACATAGAGCGGCGAGGCGCGGTCCTCGACGCTGACCGGCAGGCGGCAGCCATGGCACACCGCATAGCTTCCCGGTGCGAGACCATGGCCGACCGCGACGCGCTGGTCGAAGACGAAGCACTCGCCCTGCCAGAGGCTCTCTTCGGGCGGCACGGTCTCGAGATATTTCAGGATGCCACCTTTGAGGTGATAGACTTCCTCGACCCCCTCGGCCTTCAGGAAGGCCGTCGATTTCTCACAGCGTATCCCGCCGGTGCAGAACATCGCGACCTTGGGCGACTCGCCCGTGCCGAGAAGCTTTGCCCGCTCCGCCCGAAACCAGGCGGGAAAGTCACGGAAGCTGGCCGTCCGGGGATCGATCGCCCCGACAAAGCTGCCGATCGCGACCTCATAATCGTTGCGCGTGTCGATCACGATCGTGTTCGGTGCGGCGATCAGCGCGTTCCAGTCCTCCGGCGCGACATAATGGCCGGTGCCGGCAAGTGGATCGATATCGGGCTCGCCCATCGTCACGATCTCGCGCTTGAGCCGGACCTTGAGGCGGTAGAAGGGCATCGCCGCCGCCCGCGACAGCTTGACGTCGACGTCCTCGCAGCCGGGTAGCGCGCGGATATGCGCGACGACGCGGGCGATCGCATCATCGCTGCCGGCGATGGTGCCGTTGATCCCCTCCCGCGCGATCAGCAGGGTACCCTTCACGCCTTGGCCGCAGCACAGCTTCGCCAGCGGCGCGCGGATCGCTTCGCCATCGTCGAAGCGCGCGAAGCGGTAGAGCGCTGCGACACAGATCGGCATGGCGCTGTCGGCGCTGTCGGGAGGGATCGAGTCCATGGCGCGCCCTATGGCGCATCCGGGGCTCCGGACGCAAATGTCGGAATGACTCCGATATGGAGCGAATAATCGCAATTATTTCGCCGATCTTCGGGTAGTTGCTGGGTCGGGGGAGCTAGATATGATGGGATTTCTGGTGCGGCGGCTTGCCGCGATGTTCATGATCGCGGCCATGGCGGGTGTCGCGCACGCCACACCGCCGATCGAAACCTATGGCCGGCTTCCCGGTTTCGAAAGGGCCGCGCTGTCGCCGTCCGGCGATCGAATCGCCATCATCGGCGTGACGGGGGATCAACGCCGGCTGGTCATCATCGATCGCGACAAGAAGGTCCTGACGTCGGCCGCAGTGGGCAACCACAAGCTCCGGAGCATCAGCTGGGCCGGCGAAGACAAGGTGTTGATACAGACCAGTGCGACGGTGGCGCTCGGCTACGGGTTCACCACCTCCAAAACCGAGTTGACCAACATGGTCGTCGTGTCGCTCACCGGAAAATCGCCTTGGGCGGTTTTTTCGGGAAATCGCAACATCACCGGCGGCATTCGCGGTTTCTTCGGCGCGATCGAACGCGAAGGCCGCTGGTACGGCTATTTTGGCGGGATCACGCTCGAAAATAACGACGGGATGAGCAATCGGCTCGGAAGCACCAGAGAGGAACTCTACGAGGTCGACCTCGAGACCGGCAAGGCGAAACGGATCGCCCGCCGCCCCGACAGTGATACCATCCGGCGGGACTGGACGATCGCCGCGGACGGATCGGTCGCGGCCAGCATGGACTTCACGACCGCCGACGGAAGTTGGACGATCCGCAACCGGGACCGCCAGCCCATTGCTTCCGGCAAGGCGCCGACGGGCGGCATCGACCTCGCCGGCCTAGGGCGCACGAACGAGACCATCCTCTACTACAGCCGGGAGAACTCGGGGGTGGGGCAGCTGTTCGAGGTCCCGCTCGCGGGCGGCCAGCCTGTCGAGGTGATTCCCGACGACAGCTCCAACCGAACCCTGTTCGACGAGCATCGCCGCCTGCTGATCGGCTATACCCGCGACGGCGACATGCCCGAGGACCATTTCTTCGACGAGCGCCTGGAAAAGCGCATGGCCGCCGCACGCAAGGCCTTTCCCGGCAAGATCGTCCGGTTGATCGACGCCAATGCCGCCTTCGATCGGGTGATCGTCCGCACCGACGGGCCCGGCGATCC
The DNA here is from genome assembly GCA_040387595.1 of Pseudomonadota bacterium. Lineage (GTDB taxonomy): Bacteria > Pseudomonadota > Alphaproteobacteria > Sphingomonadales > Sphingomonadaceae > Rhizorhabdus. The sequence continues at coordinate 7,696 of JAZKDN010000023.1, read as the reverse complement.
GCAAAGCTGGTGGGTCATCGACATGAACACCCGGCGCGCCGAGCAATTGGGGCTGAGCTATGCGATGTTTGGTGAAGATGTCGGCCCGATGCGGATGTTTCGCTACAAGGCCGCCGACGGACTGGAGATCGGCGGGGTCCTCACCCTGCCGCCCGGCCGCGATGCGAAGCAACTCCCCGTCGTCATCCTGCCGCATGGCGGACCGCAATCGCGCGACTATCCGGTGTTCGACTGGTGGGCACAGGCTTATGCGTCCCGCGGCTATGCGGTCTTCCAGCCCAATTTCCGTGGCTCGACCGGGATGGGCGACGCCTTTCGCGTCGCGGGTTTCGGCGAATGGGGCCGCAAGATGCAGACCGACATTTCGGATGGACTCGCCGCGCTGGCGAAGGAAGGCATCGTCGATCCGAAGCGGGCCTGCATCGTTGGGGCCAGCTATGGCGGCTATGCGTCCCTGGCGGGCGTAACCCTGCAGCAGGGGCTGTATCGCTGTGCGGTATCGGTGGCCGGCGTGTCCGACGTGTACCGCATGTCCTATACCGACGTGCGCGAGAGCGGTGGCGATGCGACACTCACCCGCGCACTGAAGGCGGAGATCGGGTCGGGCCGGGATCTGAAGCTCGTATCTCCCGCCCGTTTCGCCGAACGCGCCGATGCGCCGATCCTGCTGATCCACGGCGTCGACGACATTGTCGTACCGTTCGAGCAGAGCCAGACGATGGCTTCCGCGCTCGGCCGCGCCGGCAAGCAATATGAACTGATCAAGCTGGTGGGCGAGGACCATTGGCTGTCCCGCAGCGAAACCCGCCTCAACATGCTGTCGGCGGCGGTCGCCTTCGTCGAGAAGCATAATCCGCCGAACCCGCCGGCCGCGCACTGATCCGCCAGCGCGCAGTCAGTCTGTCAGTCGGCCCGCCAGCGTAGCTCATAGGTGACGAGGAAGCCGTCATGGTCGGACAGCTGCGGCGCGTCCCCGCCGTCGAACATCGCTTCGACCCGGACCGGGCGGATGGTGACCTTCGGGCTCGACCGAAACAGCTGCAGGTCCTGCGTGTCCATCCACGGCTCGTCGCCGTCCCACGACATGCGCACGTCGCAGCCATTCGCGGGATCGACGCACCAGCGGTGGACGATCTCCAACGGCAGATAGCGGGAGAAGTCTGCGAAGCGCTCCTCCGAATAGCGCATGTTGAAATCGCCGCCGAAGATCAGCGGATAGGCCGGATCATTGACCCCCGCGATGAAGCCCGCCGCTTCGGCCGACTGTCGCATATGGGCAGCCAGCGCGCGCCGCTTCGGCGCCCGCGACGCGCCCTGCGCGTTCATGTGCGTGCCGTAGAGTTCGACCGGCACCGGCACGCCCGGCAGATGCAGCAGCGCGCGGACGATGCCCTTGTTCGCAAGGCAGTCGATCCCTGCGCAGGAGCGGCCGCCATAGGGATGGAGTTCGACTCCATCGAGCGGATAGCGCGACGCGATCGCAAGCCCGCTCCCGGCCAGCTTCAGGCCCAGTTCGCCACGCCGGAATCGCGACCGGCCGGGCAGAGGTTTTTCGGTCGATCGGCCGGCAAAGGTCAGCCGCTGCGGTCCGGCGACGATCGCCGGATAGCCGCTGCCGGCGACAGCATTCTTGGCGGCGGCGCTGAACATCTCCTGGAACATCACCACATCGGGCGCGATGCCCTTGCGCCGCAGCGCGTCGAGGCGGGTGCCGATCTCGCGCAGTTGCTTCGCGCGCCCCTTGCGCGCCGGCCAACCGAGCCCCTCGATATTGTAGGTGAGCACCGAGAAGCGGGTCCGCATCTCGCCGGGTGCATCTCCAGGCATGATCGTCGGCGCGGGCGACTGGTCCATGGCGAGCGTCCGCACCGGTGGTGGTGGCGCACAGCCGACCAGGCCCGCGAGCATCACCAGGCCGGTCAAGCGACCGAGCCACGATGTCGTCGGCGCCACGCGTCCTAGCTCAGAAAGCGCCCGAGGTCAGCCATGTCGAGCAGCACTTCGCGACGGCCGACATGGTCGGGTTGCGAGACGATGCCGTCCTTTTCGAGGCGCTCGATCAGCCGCGCCGCCGAGTTGTAGCCGACGCGCAGCTGCCGCTGCAGCCAGCTCGTCGAGGCTTTACGATTCTCGACGACGAGCTGGATCGCGCGACGATAGGTCTGCGTCTCGGGATCGTCGGGGCCGGATGGGCCGCCTTCCATCGCGAAGCCGCCATCCTCCGGCTCCTCGGTGACCGCCTGGATATAGTCCGGCACACCCTGTTCGCGCCAGTGATCGGCGACTGCGCGGACTTCCTCATCCGATACGAAGGGACCGTGGACGCGGATGATCTGCTTGCCGCCGGGCATGTAGAGCATGTCACCCTTGCCCAGCAGCTGCTCGGCACCCTGCTCGCCCAGGATCGTGCGGCTGTCGATCTTGCTGGTGACCTGGAAGCTGATCCGGGTCGGCAAATTAGCCTTGATCACGCCGGTGATGACGTCGACCGACGGACGCTGCGTCGCCATGATGAGGTGGATGCCGGCCGCGCGCGCCTTCTGTGCCAGGCGCTGGATCAGGAACTCGACCTCCTTGCCGGCCGTCATCATCAGGTCGGCGAGCTCGTCGACGATGACGACGATCTGCGGCAGCGGCTCGAACTCGAGCTTCTCTTCCTCGTATATCGGCGACCCGGTGTCGGCGTCGTAGCCCGTCTGGACCCGGCGGCCGAGCGGCTGACCCTTTGTCTTCGCCGTGCGCACCCGTTCGTTGAAGCTGGCGAGACCGCGCACGCCGACCGAGGACATCATCCGGTAGCGATCCTCCATCTGCTCGACCGCCCATTTCAGCGCGCGGACCGCCTTTTGCGGCTCGGTCACGACCGGCGACAGCAGGTGGGGAATGTCGTCGTAGATGCTGAGTTCGAGCATCTTCGGATCGATCATGATCATCCGGCACTGATCCGGCGTAAGCCGGTAGAGGAGCGACAGGATCATCGAGTTGATGCCGACCGACTTGCCCGAACCGGTGGTGCCGGCGACGAGCAGGTGGGGCATCGGCGCGAGGTCGGCAATGACGGGATCGCCGCCGATATTCTTGCCCAGGACGAGCGCGAGGCCGCTCGAAATCTCTTCAAAAGCATCGCTGGCGATCAGCTCGGACAGCGAGACCATCTCGCGCTTGGCGTTGGGCAGCTCGATACCGATCACGGTGCGGCCCGGGATCACCGCGATCCGCGCCGACATCGCCGACATGTTGCGGGCGATGTCGTCGGCCAGCGCGATCACCCGGCTCGCCTTGATGCCGGCGGCGGGTTCGAGTTCGTACATGGTGACGACCGGACCAGGGCGGATCTCGACGATCCGGCCCTTGACGTTGAAGTCGTCGAGGACGGTTTCGAGCAGACGGGCGTTGCGTTCGAGCGCGGCCTTGTCGATCGTCTTGTTCTGGCTCGGCGGGGCCGGCGTCAGCAGTGACAGGCTGGGCAGTTTGTAGGTGTCGCCCAGGGCCAGCGAACTCTGACGCTCGCGCGCGACCACCTTGGCGGAGGGCGCAGCGGCTTTCTTGCGATCGGCGATGACTGGCGGCGGCGCGGGCGCAACGGTCTCGTCGATCGGCGCGTGGCGTGGCGGACGCACCGGCAGAGGCGCCTGTTCGATCGCCTCGATGTCGTCGATGTCGAACGGCGCGTCGTCATCGTCGTCATAGGGTTCGGACGGCCGGCGGGCATAAGCGCCGCGGCGGAACAGCCAGTCGCGCTCATCCGTCATCAGCCCGAGGCCCCAGAACCAGAGCGACAGCCCGAGAATGGCAAGCAGCATGGCGGCGCCGAGGCGGACGCCGTTCGCGACCATCGGGTCGGCGATCTGGTCGATACCCATGCGGGCGAGTGCCGCACCACCGAGCCCCAGGCTGCCGCCGAAGCCCGCCGGCAGCCCCGCGACCGAACCGCCCCGGAACAGCGCCAGGCCGATCCCGAATATGGCGGCGGCGAGAAAGGCGATCGTCAGCGAGCGTCCCCAACGACCGACGCTGTGACCACGCCACAGCCGCAGCCCCCAGACCAGCCCGAGCGGCAGGACGAGGATGATCGCCAGCCCGAAGCTGCTGAGCGCGAGATCGGCGATCCAGGCGCCAACGCCGCCGAAGATATTCTGCGCGGGGCCACCCGCCGCCGTGTTCAGCGAGGGATCGGTGACATGATAGCTGGCCAGCACGAAACCGAGCGCGATCGTACCGCCGATCAGCGCCAGCGCCCCCAGGATCGATCCGGCGCGGCGACTCACGCCCGCCATCGACGCGCGCCAGCCGTCCGCCTCCGCTGCCGGCGGCGTGCCGTCCCCTGCGATCCTGATGCTGCGACTTGCCATTGATCCGTTCGCCCGGTCCTGGGCGATCCGCGCCCGTCCATCCCGCTTTTCCCGAGAATCCCATAGTGGGGAGTCGCGGTCAAGCGACGGAGGAAACGGATCGTCTCAAAGCGCTGCTCCTCTTCCGTCCCGGCCTGCTTCCGCCGCCTCAGCGATGCCGGAACGACGAGGAGAGTAGCGTCGTCGCCTGCGACCGCTTATGAGACGTGCATGGAACGGCAGGACGTCATCATCCTCGGCGGGGGCCTGGTGGGCCTCACCCTCGGCATCGCGCTCGCAAAGCATGGCATCATGGCGACGGTCATCGACCCCGCCGATCCCGACAAGGTGCTGGCCAGCGGCTTCGACGGCCGCGCGTCGGCGGTGGCCAGCGCGCCGTGGCGGATGCTGGAGACGATCGGCGTAGGCGCCTCGCTGGATAGCAAGGGCTGCCCCATCACCGCGATCCGCGTGCAAGACGGGCTCAGCCCCGAAAGCCTGATCTTCGAGCCGGCCGCCGACGACGGCGCGCTCGGCTTCATGTTCGCCAACCGCGACCTGCGCACCGCGCTCGACAGCACGGCGCGCGCTGCCGACGGCCTGACCTTGTTGCGCCCCGCCCGCCCCGCCCACGTCGAGCGCGATCTCGACGGGGTTCGCGTGACGCTGGCCGACGGGCGCGAGGTTCATGGCTCGTTGCTGATCGGCGCCGAAGGCCGCCAGTCGCCGACCCGCGAAGCCGCCGGCATCACCTGCGCGCGCTGGAATTACGAGCATGTCGCGATGATCGCGTCGATCGCGCACGAAAAGCCGCACGGCAATGTCGCTTATGAAATCTTCTATCCCGCAGGGCCCTTCGCCATCCTGCCACTGGTGGACGATGCCGACGGCCGGCACCGTTCGGCACTGGTCTGGACCGTCGACGAAAAACAGGCCCCGGCGATGCTGGGCCTCCCCGACCGCGCCTATCAGGCCGAGGCCGAGAAGCGTATGGGCGGCATCCTCGGCACGGTGACGCTGATGTCGCCGCGCTCGTCCTATCCGCTCGGCTTCCACCATGCCGCACGGATCACCGACACGCGCCTCGCGCTGGTGGGCGATGCCGCGCACGGCATCCACCCGATCGCAGGCCAGGGCGTCAACCTGGGCTATCGCGACGTCGCGGCGCTGACCGAGGTTCTGGTCGAGGGCATGCGGCTCGGTCTCGAGCCCGGCGATGCCCAATTGCTCGCCCGCTACCAGCGCTGGCGCAGCCTCGACAGCTTCATGGTCGCGGCGTCGACCGACACCCTGACCCGCCTGTTCGGCATTCCCGGCAAGACCGCGCGAACGGTCCGCCGCATCGGCCTCGGCGCGGTCCAGCGGCTCGGCCCGTTGAAGGATCGGTTCATGGCCGAAGCCCGCGGCGAAAGCGGCGCCTTGCCGCGCCTGCTCAAAGGGATGGCGATCTGAGCTTTACGGCGCGAGCCGGCGAGCCTCTTCGACCAGCATGACCGGCACGCCGTCGCGCACCGGATAGGCGAGCCCGGCCGCCTCCGAGACCAGCTCTCGCTCCGCCTCGTCATAGCGCAGCGGCGTCCGCGTCACCGGACAGACCAGGATTGCGAGCAGCTCGGGATCGAGGTCCGTCATTGCAGCGTCGCGGGCTCGTCGTCGCCGCGCCGGAAGAAACCGAGGAACTGCGCGAGAAGCTCGGCGCGGTCGGGCAAGGTCGGTGCTTCGAGCAGCGCCTGCTTGGCGGCGCTGTCGAACGGCGCGATCGAGGAAATCGCGTTGACCAGCGTCTCGTCGTCGAGACGGCTGACGCCGGTCCAGTCGACCGCGACGCCCCGGCTGTCGGCGAAGCGGCGCGCCTCGCGTTCGATCTCGGCGCGGACGATGCTGGGCAGCGCATCGGGCGATTCGGCATCGTCGAAGGCGGCGATATCCGCCTCGACCTGCCGGAAAGCGGTCGACACGCTCAGTTCGCGCAGCACGCGGAACCGCATCAGCCCTTCGAGGACGATGTTGAACCGACCGTCGTCGAGCCGCTCGACCTCCCGGATATGGCCCACGCACCCGACATCGAACAGCGCGGGCGGCTCGGCCTCATTGCGCGGCTGGATCATCGCGATGCGGCGGTCACGCGCCAGCGCATCCGAGACGAGCGCCCGGTAGCGCGGCTCGAACACGTGCAGAGGCAGATGCCCGCGCGGGAAGAGCAGGGCGCCAGACAAGGGAAAGATCGAGAGGCGCTGGGCCATCAGGTAAACAGGATCGCAGAGAGGCGGCGACGTTGTTCGCGCACCCACGGGTCCTCCAGGCCGACAACCTCGAGCAGCTTGAGCAACCGTTGCCGCGCCGCACTGTCATTCCATTCGCGATCGCGGGCGATGCTTTCGAGCAGATGATCGGCCGCGCCGTCGCGGTCGTCGGCAGCCATCAGGCCGCCAGCCAGTTCGTAGCGCGCTTCATGATCGTCGGGATTGGCGGCGACCTTGGCGCGCAGCCCGCCGAGATCGTCGACCGGCGCGGCGTCGCGGGCCAGGGCGATCGCCGCCTGGGCACGGGCGATGGGCGCTTCCTTGGCGGCTTCGGGCGGCAGCGCCGCGAGCATCGCTTCGGCTTCGTCGACATCGCCCGCCTTGACCAAGGTCCGGGCGAAACCGCCGACGACCTCGACATCCTCGGGTGCCATCTCGATCAGCTGGCCGAAGACCGACAGGGCGCGCTCGATATCGCCCGCCTCGAGCGCTTCCTCGCCCATCGCGATCAGCGGTGCGATATCCTCATGAAGCTTGTCGGCTTCCCCTTGAACGGGAAGCTGGCGCAGGATCTGGTCCAGCATCTGCTTAAGCTGGGTCTCGCCGCGCGCCGGCGTCAGGTCGGCGACGAGCTGGCCCTGGAACAGCGCATAGACGGTGGGGATCGACTGAACCCGAAACTGCGCCGCGATCATCTTCTGCTCGTCGACGTTGACCTTAACGAGGATCACGCCCTTGTCCGCATAGTCGGCGGCGACCTTTTCGAGCACCGGCGTCAGCGCCTTGCACGGGCCGCACCACTCCGCCCAGAAATCCAGGATCACCAGCGATGTCATCGACGGTTCGACGACATCGCGCTTGAACGCCTCGATCGCCTCGCGATCCGCCGCGCTCATCCCCAGAGTGGCCACCTATGATTCTCCCACATGCCTTATTTACCCGCCCCTTATGTGGGACGCCGCCCGCTTATGCCAAGACCTCGAAACTTTTTCGAGAATGAGGCTTGCGGTGGCAGGACCCCCACGCTAATAGCCGCGCCTCGACGGCAAAGATGACTTGCCGAACGGCGCCAGAGCGGGCGTAGCTCAGGGGTAGAGCACAACCTTGCCAAGGTTGGGGTCG
>JAZKDN010000022.1:0-49176 GCA_040387595.1 Pseudomonadota bacterium | reverse complement strand
AACCCACTCACTCGCATAACCCCGCTCGGTCCTCCGCGCGGGGATAAACGCGTTCTCCGACGCGCCGTCGTTCGGCCCCGGCCACATACGCAGTTCGCGCCCGATCAGCCCCAGGCTGACCGGGCTTTTCTGCGTTTCCGCACAGGCAGCCGCGACGCCGGTCGCTCCTCCAGCGGCAACGCTACGGAATAGGCAGACCTCGCATTTTGCGGTTCGCCGACATTGCGATATGCATCGTCGCTCGGGCGGCGGGGGCAGATCTCATGGCGAAGACAGTTTTGGTTTCGCTTGTGGGTATCGCGCTGATCGCGGTGATTGTCCGCATCGCATACGGCACGCAAGACAGGTCGCCGCAGATTTCCGACGACGTCGCCCGAAGGGCGGTGAGCGCGAATATCATCGCGCTTCCCAATGGGGCGACAATCGTCGCCGCACCTCATTCGGTCGGACATCAGATGATCGCCTACCTGTCCTCGGCCGACCCGGAGCCGCGGAGTTTCGAGCCCGGCGGGCGAGAATATCTTCCCTGGTCGGGCAATCCGACGCCGGAAGCCCAAGCGCGGCTGACCGCGTTCACGCAGATCCTCAAGGCCTATCCGGACGTTTATGTTGAGATCGTTGGGCACACCGACAATGTCGGCGATCGCGATCGCAATGCGGCGCTTTCGATCGCGCGCGCGCAGGCTGTGGTGAAAACCCTCGTCGCCAACGGGATCAGCGCCCGTCGGTTGACCGCATCGGGCCGCAGCATGGACCAGCCGATCGCCGACAATGCGACCGAGAACGGCCGCTCGCGCAACAGGCGCATTACGATCATCCTCCGCAAAAGCCCGCCGATCGCGTAGGAAACGCCCATGGGCCGTGGAAGCTGACGGCGACCGAACTGACGGACGTCGATATTCTGGATATGTCTCGCGGACCGCGCTGCCCCGAATTCGTCGAGCCGGTGTAACCGAATGGGCTTTCATGCGTAGTATGTCCGAGGTCGCGCGAAGCCGCGGGTTCGAAGTGAGAGGGGCAGCAGCTTGTCGGTAATGACAAACCAGATCGGTCGTCAGGCGGAGGTCTCTCGGGATGCGGTCGCTTTGCGCTATGCGGAGGTGCGGGGGCTCAGCTTGGCGCTGGCGGCACCACTGACGGATGCCGATGCGACGGCGCAATCGATGGCCGATGCTTCACCCGTAAAATGGCATCTGGCCCATATCACCTGGTTCTTTGAAACCTTCGTCCTGCGCGATCATCTTCCCGGTTACCGCCTGTTCGACGCGCGCTGGCCGTTCCTCTTCAACAGCTATTACGAGGCCGAAGGCGCGCGCCACGCGCGGCCGCAGCGCGGCTTGCTCACCCGCCCGTCGCTCGACGAGGTGATCGCCTACCGAGTGTGGGTCGACGATGCGATGATGAGTGCACTCCCACAGCTGGCGGAAAGCTGCGGCGCGCTGATCGAGCTCGGTCTTCATCACGAGCAACAGCATCAGGAGCTGCTCCTCACCGACCTCAAGCACCTGTTCTCCCTCAATCCGCTGGGACCAGCCGTCTGGCCGGCTGAAAGGGCCCCGCAGCCCGCTATGGATGGCCCGCCGCCGCTGCGCTGGCACAAAGGGCCGTCCGGCCTGATCGAGATCGGTGATCGCGGCGAAGGCTTCTTCTTCGACAATGAACGGCCCTGCCATCAGGTTTTTCTGAACCCATATGCGCTGGCCGATCGGCCGGTCACCAATGGCGAATGGCTCAGCTTCATGCAGGACAAGGGCTATGAGACGGCCTGCCTTTGGCTGTCCGATGGTTGGGCCTGGGTGACGGCGGAGCATGTGGCCAGCCCGCTTTACTGGCGCCGCGCGGGCGAGGGATGGGAGCATTTCTCGCTGACGGGCTGGCGATCGGTGGATCTTCGCGCCCCCGTTACCCACATCAGCTTCTACGAAGCGGATGCCTATGCGACCTGGGCCGGTGCCCGGGTCCCGACCGAGCCGGAATGGGAAGCGGCGGCGCACGGCCTGGATCCGCTGGGCGGTGTCCAGCTCGACGAGGCCGGCCCGGTCGCGCCGCGGTGTGAGCCGGAGGGCGGGTCATCGATGTTCGGCAATGTCTGGGAATGGACGGGCTCGGCCTATCGGCCCTATCCCGGTTTTCGGGCCGCGCCCGGGGCGGTGGGCGAATATAACGGAAAGTTCATGAGCGGGCAGTTCGTCCTGAAGGGCGGCAGCTGCGCCACGCCGCGCGGGCATCTGCGCGCATCCTATCGCAATTTCTTCTATCCCCATCAGCGCTGGCAGTTCACCGGCCTGCGCCTCGCAAAGGATCTGTGACATGGGCGTCCATGCCGATATCAAGCTGGTTGACCATGACGACGACGGCGTCGACCTCGCCTTCCGTTCGGATGTGCTGAGCGGTCTCGCCCAACAGCAGAAGGCGGTGCCCGCTCGCTGGTTCTACGATCTCGCGGGATCGGAGCTGTTCGAGCGGATCACAGACCTGCCCGAATATTATCCGTCCCGCACCGAAACGGCGTTGCTCGACGCGCATTGTCGGGAGGTGGCGACCCGCGTCGGGTCTGGCCGTGCGGTGGTCGAGTTCGGTTCGGGAAGCTCGGTAAAGACCCCATTGCTGCTGCGCGAGATGGATGCCGGGGCCTATGTGCCGATCGACATCTCCGGCGACTTTCTTCGCCAGTCGAGCGAGAAGCTCGCCGAGAAATTTCCAGCGGTTCCGGTGATTCCGATCGAGGCCGATTTCATGAAACCGGTGAGCCTGCCGGCTTCGGTCGATGGCCTCGAACGGCTCGGCTTCTTTCCCGGGTCGACGATCGGTAACATGGTCCCGCACACCGCGATCGACCTGCTGCGCTCGATGCGCGAGACCCTGGGCGATCGCTCCCACCTGCTGATCGGTTTCGATCGTGCGAAGGACGTCCGCCGTCTGATCGCCGCTTATGACGACGCGGAGGGCGTGACCGCGCGCTTCAATCTCAATCTGCTGGCGCGGATCAATCGCGAGCTGGGCGGCGATATTCCCATCGAGCGCTTCCGCCATGTCGCGCGCTGGAACCAGGACTGGAGCCGGATCGAGATGCATCTGGAGGCGACCGACACGATCGCCTTCGAGGTTTCAGGGCGTCGCTTCGCGATGGACCAGGGCGAGACGATCCACACCGAGAACAGCCACAAATATACGCCCAACCAGGCGCGGTTGATGCTGCAGGCTGGGGGGTGGAGCCCGGCGGCGCAGTGGACCGACAGCGGCGACGATTTCCTGATCGTCCTCGCGCGCGCAACGGAGCATCGCTCGGCGCCCTGACGGGCTGCCCATCCGATGGCTGGATGATTGCTTGCCGACCGCTTATGCACGCGGGTCATGCGCGCTGCGATCGAACCCATTCCGTCCCGAAGCTCCTTTGGCGTCCTGGCTGCGCTGCTGCGCGGTGCGCCGCGGGTCAGGAGGGTCGTGGCCCTCTCGATTCTCGCAAGCCTGACCGAAGGGTTGGGGCTGCTTGTGCTGATTCCCATCCTCGCCTCGATCGAGGACCGGGGATCGGCGGTGCGGCGAGTGATCGACAGGCTGGGCCTTCCCGACGTGCAGGCGATCCTCCTCATCCTCGCGCTGGGTGTCGCGATCGTGATTGCCCGCGCGCTGATCGGGCGGGCGACGACCCTGGAGCAACGTGCCCTAGAACATCATATCGTCGACGGGATGCGACGGCGCCTGTTCGCCGCCGTGGGTCGCGCCGAATGGCGCTGGCTGGCGGGTCAGCGGACCGCCGATCATATCGCCGTCATGTCGACCGAACTGGGCCGGTTGGGCCATGGCATCTTCTCCGCCGCGCAGGTCTTCGCGGTGTCGATCTCGATCCTCACCCACCTCGCGGTTATCGTCCTGATTTCGTGGCAGACGGCGCTGGTCTCGGTTGCGGGCGGCCTGCTGGTCGGCCTGCTGTTGATCGGCCAGCGCAGCCGTGCCTCACAGCTCGGCCAGGCGGTGGGGCCGCTGGCCCGCGACGTGCACCGTATCGCGCAAGACGGCATGAGCGATGTGCGTCTAAACCGGCTCCTCCACCGGCAGGATCGTGCCGAGGCGGACCTCGATGCGGCGGTCGACCAGCTGAGGATCACGCAGCTTCGCCATGCGGCCGGTCTGGCGCGGATATCGGCGCTGGGTCAGATACTCACTGCGCTGCTCGGAGTCGGGCTGGTCGGGTTCGGTCATCTGCTGATGGGACTGTCGATCGCCAAGCTGTTGCCGCTGCTGTTCGCGGTGGTGCGGGTCGGACCGATGATCGGCCGCGTCCAGGATGGCTGGAACAGCTGGCTGATCGCCGTGCCCGCCGCCGAAAGCGTGCTGGGTCTGATCGACAAGCTCGATGCCGCCGCAGAGCCCCGGCTTTCCGCCGACGCGCCACACTTCCCCCTGACGGACGCGCTGCGTCTCGATGGCGTTTCGCTCTGGCATCCCGGCCGCGAGGGCGCGATCCTCGATGCGGTCTCGCTGACGATCCCGGCGCGCACCACCACTGCGATCGTCGGTCCGTCCGGGGCGGGCAAGAGCACCCTCGCCGATCTGCTGATGGGCATGATCGAGGCCGACACTGGCGTCATCAGCATCGACGGCAAGCCGATTGCCGGGCAGGAGCGGCTACGCTGGCGGCGATCGGTCGCCTATGTCGAGCAGCATTCTGCACTGCTCGCCGGTACGATCCGCGACAATCTTCTGGCCGCCATGCCCGATGCCGGCGAGGCCGAGCTGCTCGCTTCACTCGCGGCGGCTTCGGCCGGCTTCGTTACGGCGCTGCCGGCGGGGCTCGATACGCCGGTCGGCGACAACGGCGTGCGCCTGTCGGGTGGCGAGCGCCAGCGGCTCGCACTTGCCCGCGCGCTGCTGACCCGCCCCGAATTGCTGATCCTCGACGAAGCGACCAGTGCGCTCGATGCTGTGAACCGGGCGGCGATCGCCGATGCCATCGTCGCGTTGCACGGCCGGGTGACGATCGTGACGATCAGCCATGGCGGCTTCATGCTCGACCAGGCCGACCGGGTCATCCGCGTGACGGCAGGGCGGGTCGAAACATTGCGTTAATCCAGGCGGTCGATCGTCAGCCCGCCGGGGTGCGCTCCGCCTGCGACACGGCATCGGCGGCGCGCAGGGCCGCGAGGATCTTCATCAGATGCTGGACGTCGTGGACCTCGACGGTCACGTCATAGGTGTGGAACGCGGCGTCGCGGTGCGACAGCGACAGGTTGACGATGTTGGCGTGGTGCGCACCCAATATCCCCGACATGATCCCGAGCGCGCCGGGCTCGTTCTTGACGACGACCACCAGTCGCGCCGTGCCGCCGTCCGATCCGTCGCCCCAGGCGAGGTCGACCCACTCGGCATCCTGCTGCTCGGCGAGCTTGCGGCAGTCGATGGTGTGGACCTCGACTGGCTCGTCGGAGCGCCGCACGCCGATAATGCGGTCGCCCGGCACGGGGTTGCAGCAGCTGGCGAGCTGGAAAGCGACGCCGGGGGTCAGGCCCTTCATCGAGATCGCCTCACGCTGGCCGCTCTCGCGCCGTTTGACCCCGGCCTTCTCGGCGCTGCCCGGCATGAGCGCGTCCATGACCGTCGCATCGTCGAGCAATTTGCGCGCGACGGCTTCCATCAGCGCCTCCTCGTCGGGAAGCTTGAGGCGCTTCAGCGCTTCGGGCAGCGCTTCCGGGCCGAGCGCGGCGGGAATGCGCCGGACGATCTCCTCATAGAATTTGCGGCCGAGCGCGATCGTCTCCTCGCGCTCCTTGTGGCGGACGAAGCGGCGGATCGCGGCGCGGGCCTTGCCGGTGAAGGCGAAGGTCAGCCATTCGACCTGCGGTTCCTGCGCCTTCGAGCGCAGAATCTGGACCTGGTCGCCATTCTCTATCAGGGTGCGCAGCGGCACGACCCGGCCGTTGATCTTCGCGCCCACCGTCGTGTCGCCGACATCGGTGTGGACGGCATAGGCGAAGTCGATCGCCGTCGATCCCTTGGGCAGCTGGATCAGTTCGCCGGTCGGACTGAAGGCGAAGATCCGGTCCTGGTACATCGCCATGCGGGTATGCTCGAGCAGCTCTTCCGGATTGTCGGCATGCTCGAGGATATCGACCAGATCGCGAATCCAGCTGTGATTGCCCGACTCACTTGCGGGCTTGCCCTGCTTGTAGGCCCAGTGTGCCGCGAGGCCATATTCGGCCTCGGCGTGCATTTCCTCGGTGCGGATCTGCACCTCGATCCGCATCTTTTCCGAATGGATGATCGAGGTGTGAAGCGAACGGTAGCCGTTGCGCTTGGGGGTGGAGATATAATCCTTGAAGCGGCCCGGCACCATCGGCCAGCGGCGGTGCAGAACGCCCAACGCCTTGTAGCATTCGTCGATGTCCTTCACGACCACGCGAAAGGCCATCACATCGGACAGCTGCTCGAAGCTGATGTGCCGTTCGGCCATCTTCTTCCAGATCGAATAGGGGTGCTTCTCGCGCCCCTGGATTTCGGCCTGGACGCCGGCGCGGCCGAGCTGGAGCCGCAGCCCGGAACTGATCCGCGAGATCAGGTCGCCGCCGCCGTCGTTGAGTTGCTTCAGTCGCTTGGTGATCGAGTCATAGGCGTCGGGTTCGAGCTGCTGAAAGGCCAGCGTCTGCATTTCGCGCATGAACTCGTACATGCCGATCCGCTCGGCGAGCGGCGCATAGATATCCATCGTCTCCCGGGCGATGCGGCGGCGTTTCGCCTCGGCGGGGATGTGGTGCAGCGTCCGCATGTTGTGCAGACGGTCGGCCAGCTTGACCAGCAGGACGCGAATGTCCGTCGACATGGCGAGCAGGAACTTGCGCAAATTCTCGGCAGCGCGCTCGTTCTCGGTCTGGGCTTCAATCTTCGACAATTTGGTGACGCCGTCGACGAGCCGCGCGACCGAGGGGCCGAAGCTCTTCTCGATCTGCTCCACGGTGGCGACGGTATCCTCGATCGTGTCGTGGAGGATCGCGGTGGCGATCGTCTCGTCATCGAGCTGGAGGTCGGTCAGGATGCCGGCCACCTCGATCGGGTGGCTGAAATAGGGATCGCCGCTGGCGCGCTTCTGGCTGCCATGCGCCTGCATCGAAAACACATAGGCGCGGTTGAGCAACGCCTCGTCCGCGTCCGGATCGTAGCTCAGCACCCGATCGACTAGTTCATATTGTCTCAGCACGAATTCATGATGGGGGTTCGGCCTGCGCCGTTGCAACTGCCAAAAGCGGAAATTTGTGACGAATCAGCCACAAAGCGCATCCCGAATGCATCAAATGCGAAACGACCCGCCGGCCGGGAGGCGGGCGGGTCGTTGCAAGGGCATCCGACGTGAACCCCGATCGCTTCAGATCGAAGCGTGATCCAGGGTCTCGATCCTCAAGCCGGAAGGACGTTACTCGTAGTCGCCGCCGATATTCTGATTGCGCGGCGGAGCGGCGGCGGTGAGGCGCAAGGCCTCTGCCGAAGCGGCCAGCGAGCCATTCTCATCCGGAGCGTCGTCATCGTCGACGCGAACGCGCTGCAGCGACGAGACGACCGCTTCGTGCAGTTCGTCAGGCATGACGGTCTGCTCGGCGATCTCGCGCAGCGCGACGACCGGGTTCTTATCGCGATCGCGATCGATGGTCAGTTCGGCACCGCCCGAAATCTGGCGGGCGCGCTGGGCGGCCATGAGAACCAGATCGAACCGGTTGGAAATCTTGTCGACGCAATCCTCGACAGTGACGCGCGCCATAGAACGCTCCGCTATAACTGGGAAATTCGGAAAGACGGGCGGCTATCAGGCGAAGGCCCGAATGTAAAGAAAAATGGGCGGTCCGCGCTGGGAACCCTTATTCTTCTGCGGCCTTGTGCGCCCAGAACAGACCACATGGCGGCACGTTCCACCATTGGCGATCGCGATCGATCGATTCGAACAGGGGTTCTACCAGCGAGACCACATAAGCCGAATATTGATAGATCAGGAAGGTGCCGCCTGGCCGGAGCACCCGATGGGTCGCCTCGGCGATCGCGGCTCCTACGCCGGCGGGCAGCGTCGAGAAGGGGAGGCCGGACAGCACATAATCGGCTTTCTCGAAGCCGTGCGCAGCCACGATCTCGTTGACGTCGGCCGCCGATCCATGGATGGCGACGAACCGGCTGTCGGCGAACTTGCGGCGCAGGAAGTCGATGAAGACGGGGTTGGTATCAATCACCAGCAGGGTCGCATCGGCAGGCAGGCGTTCGAGAATCGAACCGCAAAAGGTCCCGACGCCAGGCCCATATTCGACGAACAGCTTCGTGTTCGCCCAATCGACCCGCGCCAGCATCGCGTCGATCGTCCGCTGCGACGACGGGATGATCGATCCTATCATTACCGGATGGCGCAGGAACTCGCGGAAGAACAGGGCGAAGGGGTTGAGGGAAGCGGACGGCTTGCGGGCTTCGCTGCTGCCAAGCGTCCGGTCCGCCATAATTCCACCTATGCTGGCCCTGTCGGGCTTGTGATCCTTATGGTCCCCCGTTCGCAAATCATTCCGCCAAAGGCAAGCGGGACCGATCATCGATACGACGGAACGACCTCCCCAACCGCCCGGACGGACGGAGGTTGCGGCGACAGGCAAAAAAAAGGCCGATCCCGAAGGACCGGCCGTATAGTTTTAGGAGAGGATGCCTGAAAGGCCTGATCTTATTGCGATGCGGCATGAACTTTCGCAAATGCTGAAACTGGAGGGATGGTTGCATAAAATGCAATCTTGAAATCCTTATAAACCGAAGCTTATAACCGTCTTCGGTCGGATGGGTCGGCCCTGGCTCTATTTTGCATTGCAACGTAGTCAGCCGGTTGGGAGCAAAGCATGCGCAGATTGCCACCGCTGACCGCTATCGAGGCCTTTGTGCAGGTCGCCCGCCTGGGTTCGGTCAAGGCCGCCGCAGAGGAACTGGCGTTGTCTTCGCCGGCGCTGAGCCGCCGCGTGCAGGCGCTCGAGCGATTCATGGGTCGCAATCTGTTCGAACGGCGCCACCAGAGCATGATTCTGTCGGCGGAGGGCGAGAAGCTGCTGTCGCGGATCGCGCCGGCGCTCGATCAGCTGACACTGGCGATCGATGCGACCTCGGGCGAAAGCGAACTGGTGCGGCTGCGGCTGGGCGTGATGCCGCTGTTCGCGTCGCAGCGGCTGATGGCGCGGCTGCCCGAACTTCGCGAACGCCATCCTGAACTGCATATCGACATCGACACCGCCAGCCATGCCCTTGCGCGGCTCGGCGAGGGGGTCGACGCCGCGATCGTGCTGGCGCGCGAGATCGACTCGAGCCTCTATTCGCGACGGATCGACAAGGACACGGCCGTCGCCATCGTCAGCCGCGCGCTGCTGACCGGCCGATATCCGGTGACCAAGCTCGACGATATCGGTCGGCTGACCATCTTCCTGCACCGCGACATGCCCGAATTGTTCAACATGTGGCGCGAGGCGCTGGGCCGGCCCGATATCGAGCCCGCGGCGGTCGACCTGTTCGACTCGGGCCAGCTGATGCTTGATGCGGCGGCGTCGGGCCTTGGGGTCGCCTTCATGCTCAAGAGCCACCTCGAGGATTCGCATGACGACCGGCTGACGAACCTGTTCGATGACAGCGTCGACAGCCCCTATGGCTATTGGTTCGCCTGCCGCCGTCCGGCGCTGTCGACGCGCGCGGTGCGGCTGTTCCACGACTGGCTGTTCGGCGCCCCTTAAGGTCCCGAGTCCGCTCCAACAATGGCCGGCAAAGAAAAAGGCGGGAGCAAGCCCCCGCCTCGTCCTGTCGTGACTATCGTTCGGAAGATCAGGCGTCAGCGGCGACCTTCATCTTCACGATCTTGCCCGGCTGACGGGGCGGCTCGCCCTTCGGCAGCGCATCGACATGCTCCATGCCCGATTCGACGACGCCCCAGACGGTGTACTGACCGTCGAGGAAGCGCGCATCGTCCAGGCAGATGAAGAACTGGCTGTTGGCGCTGTTCGGGTTCGAGCTGCGCGCCATCGAGCAGACGCCGCGAACGTGCGGCTCGCGGCTGAACTCGGCCTTAAGGTTCGGCTTGGGCGAACCGCCCATGCCGCTGCCGGTGGGATCGCCACCCTGCGCCATGAAGCCATCGATCACGCGGTGGAAGACGACGCCATCATAAAAGCCCTCGCGAGCGAGTTCCTTGATCTGCGCGACATGGTCGGGGGCGAGATCGGGGCGCAGCGCGATGGTGACATCGCCACCGTCCAGCGTCACGATCAATGTGTTCTCGGGATCTGCGGCCATCATAATCTCCTGTAGGCAAGCGAATCTGGGGCCGTCCCTATCGGGAAGTTCGCGGCAAGGCGAGGGGGATTGCTGGATCCGGCGGTCGTCGGGGCGTCTCGACGGTCAATGGCTGAGGCATGTGCAGAGGGGGAGGCGTGCCTCCGTTGCCCGCCGCAGCGGCTTTCGCAGGGCAGCAACCCCCTATAGATGGGACTGTCATGGAGTCGGAAACAATCCAGCAACAGGATCGGGCGGCGGTCCCGATCGCGCCAGTTCCGAAGATGATCGTGACCGGCGCGATCATGGCGGCGACCATCCTGGTCGTGCTCGACCAGACGATCGCCACTGTTGCGCTGCCGCATATGCAGGCGGCGCTCGGCGCCACTCCCGACAGCATCACGTGGGTGCTGACCTCCTACATCCTGGCGACTGCAATCGGGACGCCGCTCACTGCCTGGCTGACGGGGCGCTTCGGCCGGCGGCAGGTTTTCCTCGTGAGCGTCCTCGGCTTCATCGTCAGTTCGATGCTCTGCGGCGTTGCGGCGTCGCTGCCGATGATGGTCGGCTGCCGTCTGGCGCAGGGCTTTTTCGGGGCCTTCCTGCTGCCGATGTCGCAGGCCTTCCTCTACGATATGAACCCTCCGTCGCTGCAGGTTCGTGCGATCACCATCTGGGGGATCGGGGCGATGGTGGGGCCGATCGCCGGACCCGTGCTCGGCGGCTATCTGACCGAAGCCTTCGATTGGCGCTGGGTGTTCTTCATCAACGTGCCCGTCGGCATCGTTGCGCTGGCGGGTATCTATTTCGCGCTGCCCGAGTTTCCCTCGGTGCGCCGCGCCTTCGACCATGTCGGTTTCATCATGATCGCGGTGGCGCTGTGCGCGCTGCAGATCGCGCTCGATCGCGGCACCCAGCAGGACTGGTTCGATTCGCCGGAGATCATTGTCGAGTTCGGCATCAGCATCGCCGCCTTCTGGCTGCTGATCTTCCACCTGCGGCAGGCCAGGCAACCGATCATCTCTCCGGCGTTGTTCGCCAATCGCAGCTTCACCGGCGCGATGATCCTGACCTTCGTGCTGTTGCCGACGATCATCGCCGGCAACGCGCTGCTGCCGCAGCTGTTCGTGCAGCTGCTCGGCTATCCGGTCTCGACGGCGGGAGAGATGATGCTTCCGCGCGGCCTCGCGATGACGGCAGGCATTTTCCTCGGCGGGAATTTCAGCCGCTGGATGGATGCGCGGCTGCAGGTCTCGCTCGGCGTGCTTATCATCATCTGGTCGTTGTACATCCAGACGGGCTTCACGATCGAGATGGACGCGCGCCTGATCGTTCTGGCGGGGACGTTGCAGGGGTTCGGCACCGGCATGGCGATGACCGTGCTCAACTTCATCGCCATGTCGAGCGTCCCGCTCGCTCTGCGGACCGAGGCGGCGGCGATGTATGCGCTGTTCCGCAACACCGGATCGTCGATCATGCTGGCGATCTTCACGGCGACCTTCGCGCACAGCGTTCAGGTCAATCATGCCGAGATCGGTGCGCGACTGGGCGCGGACAGCACCCCGTTGCCGCTGTCGCGGATCATCGCCGGGAACAGCCTCGACGGGCCGTTCGCCGCCTTCGCCGAACTGGAAGTGAACCGGCAGGCGATGATGGTCGCCTATATCAACGATTTCTGGGCGATGATGTGGACCATCGTCGCGTTGCTGCCGTTGATCCTGCTGCTGAGGCCGATGCGGCGTGCGCCGAAGGGCGGCGAAAGTCTGGCGGCTCTGGCCGACTGATCGGGCCCGCTCAAGCCCATGATCGGGCTCGGTTTCCGCCCGTACCGCATTGCCGTTTACAGGCGCAGCGCCTAGACGGGCCGCTGCGCGGCTCGAAAGACGGAGGACGGCATGAGCGAAACGGACACCGAAACCGTCGACGGTCCCGCGCGCCGCGAGACGCTGCATGACGAGGACGACCGGCTGAAGTCGAGCTTCGTCGATGCCGTCATCGCCTGCCTCGAAGAGGGCGACATCGAGGGCGCCCGCGGGCTCGTCCATCCGCTGCATCCCGCCGACATCGCCGATCTGTTCGAGCTGGCGCCGCAGGACATGCGTCGTCCGCTCGCCACCGCGATCGCAGAGATGCTCGACGGCGACGTGCTCGCCGAGATGAACGAGTGGGTACGCGAGGAACTGATCGACGCGCTGGCCCCGCATGAGGTGGCCGAGCTCGCGACTCAGCTCGACACCGACGACGCCGTCGCGATTATCGAGGAGCTCGAGGAAGAGGAGCAGCGCGCGGTGCTGCGCGCGATGGAGCCCGACGATCGCGCCGCGATCGAAGAGGCGCTGTCCCACCCGGAGGAGTCCGCCGGGCGCTTGATGCAGCGGGACCTGATCGCGGTGCCCGAACATTGGACGGTCGGCGACGTTCTCGATTATCTGCGCGGCAACGAGGATCTGACCACCGATTTCTGGGAGGTCTTCGTCGTCGATGCCGGGCATCACCCGATTGGCACCTGCAAGCTCAGCTGGCTGATGCGGACCCCGCGCCGCATTGCCATCGGCGACGTCATGCAGCGCGAGCAGAGCCTGATCCCGGTCGACATGGACCAGGAAGAGGTCGCACTTCGATTCCAGAAATATGCGCTGATCTCCGCCGCCGTGGTCGACCATGCCGGGCGTCTCGTCGGCATGATCACGGTCGATGACATCGTCCACATCATCCAGGAAGAGGCCGGCGAGGATATCCTCAAGCTGTCCGGCGCGGGTGACGGCGACATCAACGAGCCGATTCTGGAGACGGTGAAGGTCCGCCTGAGCTGGCTGATCGTCAACCTGGGCACGGCGGTGATCGCCGCCTCCGTCGTCGGGATGTTTCAGGAAACGATCGCTGGCCTGGTCATCCTGGCGGTTCTCATGCCGATCGTGTCGGGCATGGGCGGCAATGCCGGTACCCAGACGATGGCGGTCGCGGTGCGTGCGCTTGCGCTCAACCAGCTGACATCGTCGAACACCGCCCGCATGGTCATGCGCGAATTCCGCATCGCCATCACCAACGGCATCTGCATCGGAACGCTGCTCGGGACGGCGGTCTACCTGATCTATGGCAATCGCGATCTCGGGATCGTCATCTGCATGGCGATGATCATCAACAACATCACCGCCGGCCTGGCCGGTATTCTGGTCCCGGTCGGTCTCGACAAGGCGGGGGCGGATCCGGCGGTTTCGTCGGCGGTGTTCGTCACCACCGCGACCGACGTGATGGGGTTCTTCTCCTTCCTGGGGCTCGCCGCCCTGTGGGGTCTGCACGGTTGATCGCACGCGGTTGATCGGGGGACGGATCATGCCGATATGGACGGTATGAGCGGACTGAGTCTTTCCAAAATCGCCTTCGGCTGCGACGGCTTCGACGACCTTCGGGCGCGGCTGGCTGCTCGGATCGCACTGGGCGAACCGATCGTCCTGTCCACGCGCTACATGCCCAAGCGCGCCGAAGAGATGGTGGGCGGGTCGCTCTACTGGATCTCGCAGCACCGATTCGGGTTGCGACAGCCGTTGATAGGTTTCAGCGAAATCGAAGGGGGCCGTTGCGGGATCGTGCTCGCGCCGACCCTGATCGAGGTCGAGCCGCGCCCGCGCCGGGCGCATCAGGGCTGGCGCTATCTCAGCGTCGAGGATGCCCCGAAGGACATGCCGCAGGGTGGGGCGGAGGGAGACCAGATTCCGGTCGGCCTCCACGCCGAACTGGCGGCTATGGGGTTGCTCTGACGATCGCCGGGGCGACGGCGCGACCTATTGGTCTTCGTCGTCTTCGACATGGGCGAGCAGCGCCTTGACCGAATAGCGCATGGCAAGCTCGCGGTGTGCCGCGACGGCTTCGGGCTTTTCGGCCGCTGCCGCCTGCTCCTCTTCCTGCTTGGCGCGCAGGAGAAAATAGGATGAATTTTCGCCGAGGTCCGACATGGCCTTCTCCGGTCTCTTATCTCGTTGCTATCACTGCAATATTGCGGTTTGCCTACGATATCGTGGCGCCCGAGCACAATGGCGAAATTGCATTGACTGACGGATGAATGGTCCGAACAAGGCCGCACCGATCGGATAGCCGAGAGACGGAATGAACGAAGACGACCCGCCGATGAGCCAGGATTCGGACGACGCGCCGACCGATTGGTCGCGCAGCCGGGAGATCGAGCGCAACCGCCGCATCGCCGAGCGCGCCGAAGCCTCACAGGCCCGCAGCGATCGCCGTGCAACCGAACGGCTGGCGGCGGCGCACCTGCGCGAAGAGGCGCGTGACAAGCGCCGCATCGAGGACGAAGAGCGCCGCGCTGCCCTGGCCGCCGAGCGCGAGGAGCGCCCCAAGCGGCGGGCGTCCGGCGCGCTGTCCCGCACCGGCGAGCAGAAGATCGTGCGGGATACGCGCAATTATGTGACCCAGGTCGATACCGGGCGAATTCGCGAACTCGCCCGGCGCGGGGCAAGTATCGACGGACTGGCCAAGGTGTTCGGCATTGCGATCGAACAGGTCGAAGCCGCTCTTCGCGACGCGTGAGCCGAATTAGGAAACCCACCAAAATGGTGCGTTTCCTCCCGATGCGCCACGGTTCCGCCTTGCCGTAGGATGACTGCGCTGCCATAGGCGCCGGCCCGCGCACCCGCAGGAGCATCCATGCCGATCACTGCAGCCAGCCGGGCGATAGGCCTGGATTTCGGCACGACCAACACGGTTGCCGCGCTGTCGCAGGGCGGTGAGACGGCGGAACTGCTTGCGTTCACCGGAGAGCACGCCGCGGGCTCGGTATTCCGGTCGGCGCTGTGCTTCTGGCAGGACGATGATGTCCGCGGCGGTCTCGCGCATGAGGCCGGGCCGTGGGCCATCGCCGAATATCTCGATTATCCGCTGGGCAGCCGTTTCATCCAGTCGTTCAAGTCGGTGGCGGCGAGCCCGCTGTTCGAAACCGCATCGGTCTTCAACAAGCGATACCGGTTCGAAGAACTCGGCCAGTTCTTCCTCGAGCGGCTCACCGCCCATGCCGGCGGCGCACTCGACACCAGCGGCGCGCGGATCGTCGTCGGGCGACCGGTGAACTATGCCGGCGCCCGCGCCGACGCGGCGCTGGCCCGCGAGCGCTACGACCGGATGTTCGCCGATTTCGGCGCCGAGGTTCATTATGTCTACGAACCGCTCGGCGCTGCCTTCAGCTTCGCGTCGCGGTTGACGCGCCCCACCACCTTGCTGGTGGCCGACTTCGGCGGCGGCACCAGCGACTTCTCGGTTGTCAGGGTGGCCGAACCCGATGTGCGTCCACGCTGCGTGCCGCTGAGTTCGACGGGTGTCGGTATCGCCGGCGATCGCTTCGATTCGCGCATCGTCGAGCGGCTGGTGCTGCCTCTGCTCGGCAAGAGGAGCAATTATCGGTCCTTCGACAAGATCCTCGAAATTCCGGGGGGCTATTTTGCCGATTTCTCCGACTGGTCGAAGCTCGCGCTGATGCGCAACCGGCGCACGCTCGACGAGCTGGCGAAACTGAAGCGCAATGCCGTCGATCCCGACGCCATCGGTCGCATGATCGCGATCGTCGAGAACGAGCTGGGCTATTCGCTCTACGATGCCGTCGGCCAGCTCAAGCGGGCGCTATCGACCGAGGAACAGGCCGGGTTCCGCTTCACCGGCGGCGGGCTGGAGATCGAAGCCGAAGTGCGCCGCGCCGATTTCGAAAGCTGGATCGCCGCCGATATTGCCCGCATCGAAGCCTCGGTGGACCAGGCGCTGGTTCAGGCGGGCACGGGCCCCGACCAGATCGACCGCGTGTTCCTCACCGGCGGATCGTCCCTGATTCCGGCGATCAGGGCCATCTTCGTCAAGCGCTTCGGCGAAGACCGAATCGGCGGCGGCGGCGAGCTCACCTCGATCGCGCATGGCCTCGCGCTGATCGGGCAATCGGAGAATATCGCCGACTGGTCCGCCTGACCGGCCGACGCTTTCGTCAATTCCCGCACGTGATGCTGCCTGGGCCGGTCTTCTTCACCGTACAGCGCGGCGTGCCGGCGATGACGATATCGCCCGGACCGGTCAGGGTGGCGCGGGCGACGCGGGTCGGTCCGACCGCCATCGTGCCGGGGCCGGTGAGGGTGGCGTTGAGCTGGTCGACGGCGAGGCCGTTGCCGTGGAAATCGCCGGGACCGGTGAGCGATACGGTGGTGCGACCCGCCTTGCCGCTGATCGTCAGATTGCCTGGACCGGAGAGGTCGGCCTTCAGCCGGTCGCTTTCGAGACGCACCACCGTCAGGTCGCCCGGCCCCGAGAGCAACGCGGTGAAGGCGGTTCCGCGGATCCTGTCGATTGTCACGTCGCCCGGCCCCGAGAGGTCGGCGGATTCGAGCATCGGCACGGTGATGTCCACGATCACCGTGCCGCTGCCGGGCCAGCGCAGCATATTCCAGTTCCAGCCCTTCTCGCTGGTGACGACCAGAGTCTGTCCCCGCGGTTCGACGATCAGCCGATCGATCCGATCCTGCGGGCCGCTGGCCCTGACCGACACCTTGGCGCCGGTGCGCACCCGCACCGTATAGGGGCCCTCGACCCGCAGCCTGGCGAAGTCGGGGACGGGAAAGGCACGGGTGGCGGCTTGTGCCGGCAGCGCGGCGGCTGCGGTGAGCATGACGCCGAGAAGGGGCAGGATCGATCGGCGCATCGCGTTCTCCATGTCTGTATTATGGAGATAATACGGCGTCGTGCTCCACGTCGCAAGCCGGCCGCGTTGACGCGAGCAACGAAGGCTGAACCTGCAAAGAAAAAGGGCGGCCCCGACGGACCGCCCCTTTTCAGCCTCTTCGAGAGGAAGAAGGCCTATTTGTTGTGGATCGCAGCCGCCTTGCGGAGGATGTCGAGAATCTTCTCCTGCGCGGTCGGCTCGTCGACCGCTTCCATCGCCGCGAGTTCGCGGGCGAGGCGGCTGGTGGCCGCTTCGAAGATCTGACGCTCGGAATAGCTCTGCTCGGGCTGGTCGTCGGCCCGGAAAAGGTCGCGGACCACTTCCGAAATCGAGACGAGATCGCCCGAGTTGATCTTGGCTTCATATTCCTGGGCCCGGCGCGACCACATGGTGCGCTTGACCTTCGGTTTGCCCTTGAGCGTGGTCAGGGCTTCGCCCATCGTCACGCTGGACGACAATTTGCGCATCCCGACGGCTTCCGCCTTGTTGGTGGGAACACGCAGCGTCATCCGCTCCTTTTCGAAGCGAAGCACGTAAAGTTCGAGTTTGGCTCCCGCGATTTCCTGGCTTTGCAGTTCGACCACGCGGCCGACACCATGCTTGGGATAAACGACATAATCGCCGACGACGAAGCTCAGCGCCTTGGCAGCCATTTAGCAGACCTTTCTTTGGGGCGCCGCACAGGGTTTCATCAGATCCGCTCTCCCCCAGCGGCCGACGACAATTCCACGCGGCGTGTCACAGGTTCCTTGTTGCAGGCGCTACTAGAACGCGCCCGTACCCGAGTCTTGTAACACATTGGTAAGCCAAAAACCAGCATCTCCGGCTTTTCGCCGGGGCTGGCAGAGATTCACGTTGCTTTTCGCAGGTGCGGAAGGGTGTCAGTCGCCCTGACCGGGGTCCGCCGAGAAATGTTTCTCGTATTTGCCTTCGACATTCTTCCACTCGTCGGCGTCGGCCGGAGCCTCGCGCTTGCGGGTGATGTTGGGCCATTGCGCCGCGAAGGTGTTGTTGAGCTCCAGCCATTGCTCGAGCCCCGACTCGGTGTCGGGCAGGATCGCTTCGGCGGGGCATTCGGGTTCGCACACGCCGCAATCGATGCACTCGCTCGGATTGATGACGAGCATGTTGTCGCCTTCATAGAAGCAATCGACCGGGCACACTTCGACACAGTCCATATACTTGCACTTGATGCAGGCATCGGTGACGACGTAGGTCATTATTGCTCCCTCGAACCTGATCTTCCGAGCAGGAGGCGCTGTGCGCCGCCGCTGATCCCGTCAATCAGGTCCGTCCAAGTTTGAGATCTTGATTCCCCGAACAGGCGGGCCTGACGGGATCAAGGTCTGACGAACGCGCCCCCGTTAGGTCGCGGCTCGCGCCTCGTCAACAGGTGGGGGCAACAGATCGGTATAGCAAGCCTGCGCTTCGGCCGCCGGTCCGCGGCGTTCTGGCAATGCCTCGATCCGGATGATGCGGACTCGTTCGTCGAGCGGGAAGCTGAGAACATTGCCCACACGCACGGCGTAATGGGCGCGGTCGATCACCCGTCCGTCGATCCGCATATGCCCCGCTTCGGCGACCTGCTGGGCGAGCGACCTCGTCTTGGTGAGGCGCGAGAACCAGAGAAATTTATCGAGTCGCATCGCGCGGAAGCGTTCCCGGATAGAGGTCGGCCAGCGCGCTGAAGGCATTGCCCGGCCGTTGGGCGCGTTCGCTGCGCACCTCGCGCTTGCCCTTCCACATCCAGGCCTCGGGCGTGCCAGGCGCCGAGGCGCGGAAACCGAGCGCGAGCATCAACTGGGCGAAACTGGCGTGGCGCAGGCCCAGCGACGTCGCGAGGCCAGGATCGGGGGTGAACGGCGTTCGCCCACTGCGCGAATCATGTGCGATCCGCGCGAGCCGCTCGACCAGATCGACCCGCAGCATCTGTGCACCCAGCGCGCGATAGCCGGCCCGCACCATCGCCTCGCAGGTGGCGACGTCGGGCGGGGTCGTCATCGACACCGCACCGGGCACCGGAAGATCGGGCATCACCTGGCCCTCGCTGGCCGCAAATAGTGCTATCCGCCAGCGGGTCGGCTCGGGCTTGAGCAAGGTCGGCGAATAGACGTCGATCGTGCCCAGCTTGACGTCGAGCCGCTCTGCGCGGGACCGGTCCTCGCGGTCGAGGTGATCGATCGCGGAACCGATGGTGCGTCGGGAGATAATTCCCCCGGCCTCGGCCAAAGGCGACAAGAGGGCGCGCAGCGAGGACGGGCAGGCGGGATCGCGCGCCGCCTCGGAATAGCGGGCGAGCGGCTTCAGTTCGCGCTGGATGCGCCCCTCCAGCCAGGTCGCGAGCCTTTGCTCGATCCCGGTGCGATCGGCGGTGGTCAGCGGGTCCAGCGCACGGTGCAGGCGGATGCGTGGGCTGAGCAGGGTGCGGCCCCTTTCGAGCCGCGCCACGACATCGCCGCGCCAGAAGATCGCAACCGGCCGCCCGGCATCGGTCGCGAGCGAGAAATGGCTGTCCTCGTCGGCCGCCAGCTGCCGCGCCCGGCTGGCCAGCTCGACCCCCAGTCGCCGCTCGGCGGCCGCCATCAGCCGCTTCATGTCGCCATGGCGGGCGAGATGGTCGGGCTTGAATCGGAAGCCGATCAACTGACCGATCGCCTCGCCATCGACGGTGACGATGCCCTCCTCGTCCACCTTGACCGGCAGCAGCAGGTCGCCGCCCTTCGCGCCCAGATCGCGCATCAGCACCGAGGTGCGCCGGTCGACGAAGCGCTGGGTCAGGCGCTGGTGGAGCGCGTCGGACAGTTTTTCCTCGAGCGTCCGGGTGCGCTCTGCCCAGGTCGCCGGGTCGGCCAGCCAGTCGATGCGGTGGGCGATATAGGCCCAGGTCCGCACCCCGGCGATGCGATCGGCCAGGGTTTCGACATCGCCCTGGACGCTGTCGAGACGCGCCAGTTCGTCGGCGAACCAGCTGACCGGGAGATGGCCTTGGCCTTCGCTGAGATGGCGGAAGATGCGGGAGACGAGACGGCTGTGGGGTTCAGGGCCGGTCTTGCGGAAATCGGGCAGCCCGCAGGCCCCCCAGAGCCGGGCGATCATCGCCTTTCCCCGCGCGCGATCACGGACCCAATCCTCCTCGGCCAGCCGCTTGAGCACCGACAGGTCGATCGCCTGGGGCGCCGCGCGCAGCACGCGCCGGTCGGGCTTGCGCTCCAGATCGGTGATCAACGTGTCGAGCGAGGCGAAAGACGGCGCGCCCTCGCGCCAGTAGAGATGGTCGATCGGCGGGAAATAATGCCCCTCGATCGCGTCGACCTCCTCATCCTCGAACCGCGCGCTGGTGGTGCCCTCGAGCGCGAGCGTGCCAAAGGTGCCGTCGCGTTGGTGACGGCCTGCCCGTCCGGCGATCTGCGCCATCTCCGAAATGGTCAGCCGGCGCGCGCGACGTCCGTCGAACTTGCGCAGAGAAGCGAAGGCGACATGGGCGACGTCCATGTTCAGGCCCATGCCGATCGCGTCGGTCGCGACGAGATAGTCGACCTCGCCTGCCTGAAACATCGCGACCTGGGCATTGCGGGTGCGGGGGCTGAGCGCGCCCATCACGACCGCCGCGCCGCCGCGCAGCCGCCGCAGCATCTCGGCCACCGCATAGACTTCCTCGGCCGAGAAGGCGACGATAGCCGAGCGCGGCGGCAGGCGCGACAGCTTGGTGGCGCCGGCATAGCTGAGGGTCGAGAAGCGGGGCCGGCCGATGATCTCGGCATCGGGGACGAGCGCGCGGACCATCGGGCGCAGCGTCTCCGAACCAAGGATCATCGTCTCGTCGCGGCCGCGCGCGCGCAGCAGGCGGTCGGTGAAGACATGGCCGCGTTCGGGATCGGCGCCGAGCTGGGCTTCGTCGAGCGCGACGAAGGCAAAGTCGCGATCGAGCGGCATCGATTCGGCGGTGGTCAGGAAATATTGCGCATTGGGCGGGAGCAGCTTCTCCTCGCCGGTGATCAGCGCGACCCGCTCCTTGCCCTTGATCGCGACGACCCGGTCATAGACCTCGCGCGCCAGCAACCTCAGGGGAAAGCCAATCATCCCACTCGAATGACCGCACATTCGCTCGATCGCGAGATGCGTCTTACCCGTGTTGGTCGGGCCCAGGACGGCGACTACCGGCTGGGCACTGAAATTGGCCATGTCGACAAGATTGGCAGTCCCCGTGACGAACGCAAGCGCGAAACAGGCAGGCGACTCGACTCATGGAAAAAAGGACTCGGCTCGTCGCATTCCCTGGCGACCGCCGCGGGGATTAGTTTGACTTTAACCATAGTGAGGCAGACTGATCCTGCCCTAACCCGAAAAATGTCTCGTCAGGGCAGATAGATAGACGATTCTTAAAAGGGGCGGGGGCATTGTTCCGCAACGACGGCCATGGATTTGCAGCAGAGGGTTACGCTGGCGGCGGTAGTCGCGGCGCGCTCGTCGCTGTTCGGGCGAGTCGGTTCCCAACGATCGGCAGGCTGATCGACAGCCCGATCGGCGACGCGGTCGACCGGCTGGCCGGCTCCGATCTGGTCGTCGATCTCGGTGCACGCATCGGTTCGCGCGAATGGTTTCGCGGCCTGGTAACCTGTCTCGGCCTGTGCACTGCCGCTGGCATCATGGCACCGACGATCAAGCCGATCAGCTTCATCACCGAACTGCCGATGAACGCCGCGCATCAGGAACAGGCGCGGGTGCTCGGCATCTCGCCGCTCGGTCTCGGCGGCGATACCGGACAGCGCATCGCGGCGACCAGCGCGGTCGAGCCGCTCACCGACACCCCCGAACGGCCGAGCGTCGAACTGGCGGCGACGATTGGCCAGGGCGACGGCTTCGCCCGCGTCCTCGAACGCGCCGGCGTCTCGCGCGCCGAGGCGGGCAAGGTCGCCTCGATGGTCGACGCGACCATGCCGCTGGACGATCTTCGCGCCGGCACCCGCATGGACCTCGTTCTGGGCCGCCGCGCGGTGAAGAGCGATCCGCGCCCGCTGGAAACCCTTGGCTTTCGTGCCCGCTTCGATCTGAAGCTTGCGGTCGAGCGGATCGACGGACAGCTCCGCCTCAAGCGGATTCCGATCGCGGTCGACAATACGCCGCTCCGCATCCAGGGCCGGGTCGGCTCCAGCCTCTATCGCTCGGCGCGCGCCGCCGGCGTGCCCGGCGATGCGATCGAAGCCTTCATCAAGGCGATCTCGCAGAAGATGGCGATGCGCAGCATCGGTTCCGACGCGCGGTTTGATGCGATCATCGAACATGCCCGCGCCGAAACCGGCGAGGTCAAGATGGGCAGCCTGATGTTCGCCGGCATCACCGATGGCGGCAAGAAGGTCCGGATGCTCAAATGGTCGAGCGGCAAGCGCGACCAATGGTATGAAGCGTCAGGCGTCGGCGAGACGAAGGGCATGATGCAGAAGCCGGTCCTCGGCCATCTGACCTCCAGCTTCGGCCTGCGCCGCCATCCGATCCTCGGCTTTTCGCGGATGCATCAGGGCGTCGATTTCGGCGCGCCGATGGGCGCCCCGATCGTCGCCGCCACCGATGGCGTGGTGTCGTTCGCCGGACGGCATGGCGGCCATGGCAATTATGTCCGGCTGAACCACAGCGGCGGCATGGCGACCGGCTATGCGCATATGAGCCGGATCATCGCCCGTGTCGGCGAGCGGGTCCGCCAGGGCGAATTGATCGGCTATGTCGGCTCGACCGGCCTGTCGACCGGTCCGCATCTCCATTATGAGATGTACCGCAACGGAAAGGCCATCAATCCGACCTCGTTGAAGTTCACGACGGTGCAACTGCTGGCCGGCCGCGACCTGGCGAACTTCAAGGCGAAGCTGAACAACCTGCTTTCGGTGCGGGTCGCGAATGGCACCGCTGCGGCCAAGGTCGAGAAGAGCGCCGAGGCGGATGCCAAGGCGACCGAGCCCAAGGACAAGGCGAAGTCCAAGAAAGGCTGACGAACCGCGCCGTCGGTCCTGTCGCCGTCCATCCCTATTGTCGTCATTCCCGCGAAGGCGGGAATCCCGTCGCTGGCTTGGTCCGAACCTCGGATGGATAGTTTACTTCCGCCGGCCCGCGACCGGCGCTAACCTGCTGTCCCCAGTGGCGCAGTGGAGAGCGGTATGATCGACGAGCAGGGCCTTTTCCTCGGAGCCAGCCCCCAACCCTCGGGCCTTCTTCCGCAGCATCTAAACCTGCGCCGCGCCAACCGCCATGGTCTGATCGCCGGCGCGACCGGCACCGGCAAGACGGTGACATTGCAGGGCATCGCCGAAAATTTCTCGGCGGCCGGCGTTCCGGTGTTCCTCGCCGATGTGAAGGGGGACCTGTCGGGCATCGCGATGGCGGGTTCGCCGACCGCAAAAAATGCCGACAAGTTGGTCGCCCGTGCCGCCGAGATCGGCCTCGAAGGCTTCACCTGGGGCGATAATCCGACGATCTTCTGGGATCTCTACGGCGAGCAGGGCCACCCGATCCGCACCACCATTTCGGAGATGGGACCGCTGCTGCTCGCACGGCTGATGAACCTCAACGAAGTGCAGGAAGGCGTGCTCAATATCGCCTTCCGCTATGCCGACGAAGAAGGGCTGCTGCTGCTCGACCTCGGCGATCTCCAGGCGATGCTGGTCTATTGCGCCGAGAATGCCGACGACCTCTCCGCGAAGTACGGCAACGTCACAAAAGCCAGCGTCGGATCGATCCAGCGCCAGCTGCTTCAGCTCGACAGCCAGGGCGGCGCGCATTTCTTCGGCGAGCCCGCGCTAGACATCCATGATTTCCTGGGCGTCGACGATCAGGGACGCGGCTATGTGAACGTGCTCGCCGCCGACAAGCTGATGCAGAGCCCGAAGCTCTACGCCACCTTCCTGCTGTGGCTGCTGAGCGAGCTGTTCGAGACACTTCCCGAGGTCGGCGATCCCGACAAGCCCAAGCTCGTCTTCTTCTTCGACGAGGCGCACCTGTTGTTCGACGACGCGCCCAAGGCGCTGACCGACAAGATCGAGCAGGTCGTCCGCCTGATCCGGTCGAAGGGCGTCGGCGTCTATTTCATCACCCAGAACCCGATCGACGTGCCCGAGGACGTCGCGGCCCAGCTCGGCAACCGCATCCAGCACGCATTGCGCGCGTTCACGCCGCGCGACCAGAAGGCGATTTCGGCCGCCGCCGACACCTTCCGGATCAATCCCGACCTCGACGTCGCCAAGGCGATCATCGAGCTGAAAGTGGGCGAGGCGCTGGTTTCGGTGCTGCAGGAGGACGGTTCGCCGAGCATCGTCCAGCGCACGCTGATCGCGCCACCGCGTTCGCGGCTGGGGCCGGTCGACGCGAAGGAACGCGCGATCATCCAGTCGATCTCGCCGGTCGCGGGCAAATATGACGATGCGATCGATCGCGAGTCGGCCGAAGAGATCCTGGCCGCGCGCGGGAACGCCTCGGTCGCAGCCGCGCAGGCGGCCAAGGCGCAGGCCGAATCCGACAAGGCCGCCGCCGTACAGGCCAAGGTCGAGGCGAAGGCCCAGGAACAGGCGCTGAAGGAGCAGGCGCGGCGCGATGCGGTGGCGGCGCGCGAAGCGGCCAAGCCGACCGGCATCGACCGCGCGATCCAGTCCGCCACGCGGGCGGCCGCGTCCTCGGTCGGGCGACAGGTCGCCAACGAGATCGGCAAGGCCGTGTTCGGCGGCAACAGGCGCGGGTCGAGCGGGATTGCCGGCCAATTGGTGCGCGGGATTTTGGGCGGACTGTTCAAGTAAGGCCTGCGGAGAAGGGCGCTCTCCAAATTCGTCATGCTGAATTTATTTCAGCTTCCACTCCGCCGTATCGACGGCGTTGTCGGGTGCCGCAGCCGCAGGAGCCGATAGGCTGTGAGAAAGCGGCCTGGTGGATGCTGAAATAAATTCAGCATGACGTTGGGGGAGGGAGCAGCCTCAGCGCCCCTGATTGCGCCAGCGGCCGATGACATGCTCGACCAGCGCATCCTCGTCGCCGGTTCGGCCCCACAAGTCCGAGAAGACCGGGTCGTTCGAGGCGGGGCGAAGCCCCTCCTCGAGATCGTCGAAGGCGACGCGGATCGGGATCGGCACGCCTTCGCCGCAGATGATCGCCTCGCGGTTGCGCAGCGCCGGGATCGAGTCGAGGAAACCGCGGGCGCCTTCGGGCATGGCCGCCTTGACGAAGGCCTGGTCGCGGTCGTTGTTCAGCCGCATCGCGATGATCGTGCCGCACTGGGACAGCACGCCTTCGGCAAGGTCCGATGGCCGCTGCGTGATCAGCCCGAGCGAAACACCGTATTTGCGACCTTCCTTGGCGATGCGCTCGAGAATTTTGCGGACCGGGCCGTTGTTGGTCGAGCGGTCCGAGGGGACGTAGCGATGCGCCTCCTCGCAGACGAGCAGGACGGGGTGCTGCGCCTGGCCGCGCGCCCAGATCGCATAGTCGAACACGCAGCGCGCCAGCACCGACACCACGACCGAGGTGATTTCGGACGGCACCCCCGACACGTCGATCACCGAGATTGGCTTGCCCTCGCCCGGCAGGCGGAAGATGCGCTTGATGAAGCTCTTCATGCTGTCGCCGACCAGCATGCCCGAGAACATGAAGTGATAGCGCGGGTCCGAACGGATCTCCTCGATTTTCTGCTTGATGCGGAGAAAGGGGGCGCTGTTCGAGGCCTTGTCGAGCTTGCCCATCTCGGTCTGGATGATCGTCGTCAGGTCCGAGAGGACATAGGGAATCGGACTGTCGACGGTGATGCGGGCGACGCTTTCGGCGGCGCGGTTCCTCTGGCGCGCGGCGAGCAGGCATTTGGCGAGGATGTCGGCATCGGTCTGCCGCTCGGCGCCGCTGGTCGTCAGCAGCACCTCGCAATGTTCCTCGAAGTTCATCAGCCAATAGGGCATGGCGAGGTTCGACACGCCGAAGGACGCGCCGACCTGCGTAAAGGCGGCTTCATATTCGCCGTGCGGGTCGATCATCACGATATGACCGGCGGGGGCCATCTGGCAGATGCGATGGAGGATCAGCGCGGTCGCGGTCGACTTGCCGGTGCCGGTCGATCCGAGCAGCGCGAAATGCTTGCCGAGCATCGCGTCGATCAGCAGCGCGGCGCGGGTCGACGTGGTCGGGTGAACCGTGCCGATCTCGATATGGGCGACGTCTCCGGCACTGAAGATCGCGTCCATGTCGGCGGTCGACACGGCCTGGACGGGCGTGCCCGGCAGCGGATAGCGGGTCACGCCGCGACGGAAGCTGGTTAGCCGGCCGGCCGCATCGCTGACGCCCTCGCCGAGAAAGGAGATGCGCGCCGCGATCATGCCCTGATCGCTCTTGAGGTCGTGAACCGACGCGACGACACAGCGATCGGCGACGGTCATCCGGAGCATCGCCCCGATTTCGCCGGCCATGGCCAGCGCGGCATCGTCATGCCCCGCCAGCAGCTCGAGCATCCGGGGTTCCAAGCGAACATCGGCGCCACCGCCCGAGACCGCTTCGATTCGACCGATCGCATCGCCGTCGAGCTTCCCGGCCAGAGCGAATGCGGTTCCGCCGACGATATCGTTCATATGCGCGCTACTTCCCTGATGCGATGTCAGTGATCTAGCGGGCAGCGGTTAATTCCGGGTTGCTCTTTTCCAGGCGGCAGGCGGCTGTCTCCACCGCGTCGCCGGCCCATATCGCCCGCAGCCGGGCCAGCAGGATCAGTCGCGCAGCCGCTTGAACGCCGTGCTGGCCGCCCAGCCGAGGACGAGCGACAGCAGCACGGCGGTGAGGCCGTAGATGAAGCTGTGGCGTTCGGCGGCGCGGGCGACGAACGCTTCCATGCCCGACTTGTGGATCTCGATGTCGCGGGTGGCGGCGGCGATGACGCGGCCCTTCTCGATCAGGAAGGTCTCGGCGGTGTAGCTGCCCACTGGCACCCGGGCGGGAATGGCGATGCGGGCGCGGTACAGGACGCCCTCGCTGATCTCGACGCCGGTGTCGGTCTCCGAATAATAGCCGCCGCGCCGCTTGAGCTCGATCAGACCCTCTTCGAAATTGCGATCCCCGGCCCGGTCGCCGCCGCTGGCGGGGGAGAGCTGGAGATTGTCGATGCCCAGCTCGTAGATCACCGCGGTCCGCCCATCGACGATCTTCGCGATCGGCTTGGACGACGCCAGCGCGTAGAAGGAGGGGACCGATCGGAAATCGGTGCTGTCGGCGTTGATCCACATGCCAGCGATCTTGCGCTTCTCGCGGATCAGCACGGGTTCGGCCGGGCCCTTCACCACCACCGCGATCTGCGCGTCGTCGCTGGGCGTGCGCCCACCCGGATAGAGGATCGCGCCGAACAGCAGCAATTCTGCGCCGTTGAAGCTGTAGATGATCTCGATCTTGCGCTGCGACACGTCGGGGACCAGCCGGGGGCTTTCCGCGGAGATCAGCAGCGGCGCGAGGAGGGAGAGAAAGAGCTTCCTCACAGCGCCTGCACCGTGAAGATCTCCGTGGGACGCCAGGTCAGACCGAGCAGCATCCGGATCGCTACGACCAGCACGATGAAGGCCAGCGCGAGGCGCAGATATTCAGGTTTGATCTTGAGCGCGAGGCGGGCGCCGAACTGGGCGCCGGTGACGCTGCCGATCAGCAGCAGCGCGGTGAGGACGAGATCGACCGCGCGCGTGGTCATTGCATGGACCATCGTCGTCGCGGCGGTGACGAACAGGATCTGGAACAGCGAGGTGCCGACCACGACCCGGGTCGACATGCCGAGGATATAGATCATCGCCGGCACCAGGATGAAGCCGCCGCCGACGCCCATCAGCACCGTCATCACGCCGGTCAGGAAGCCGAGCAGCAGCGGAGCGATCGGGGAGATGTAGAGGCCCGAGCGATAGAAGCGCCAGCGGAACGGCAGCATCGCGATCAGAGGGTGGTGGCGCCGGCTTCCGCTGGCCGGGCGGACGCCGCGCCATTCGGCGAGGATCGCGCCGATCGCATCGCGTGCCATGACGATGCCGATGCCGCCGAGCATCACGACATACATGACGTTGACGACGGTATCGATCTGTCCGGCGTCCTGGAGCAGCCGGAACAGAAAACCGCCGGCGATCGAACCGATCGCCCCGCCGGCCACCAGCACCGCGCCCATATGATAATCGACGCCGTCGCGGTTGCCGTGAGCGAGCACGCCGGAGACACTGGCGCCGGTGATCTGCGGCGCCGACGAGGCGACCGCGACCGCGGGTGGGATGCCGTAGAAGATCATCAGCGGCGTCGTCAGGAAACCCCCGCCGACGCCGAACATGCCGGAGAGCACACCGACCAGCCCGCCCAGGCCGATGATCACGAGGATATTCACCGAGAGGCCGGCAATAGGCAGGTAAAGATCCATGGCGATGGGCTAATCATTTTAGGCTGCGGGGGGAAGGGGACTGCGCCGGATTTTGTCGGTCCGGCGGAGGAGAGGAGGCCGCTAAGCTCTTGCTCGCCGCCCAGGAGCCGATATACCCGATCGCATGGTTCCCTTTTCGTTCTGTTCGGTCGATCTGTGCGCATTGCCGGAGGGCGGGCTGTTCCACGCAGCCTCGGGAAGCCTTTTGCTCGCCGACCTGCATCTGGAGAAAGCGAGCAGCTATGCGGCCCGGGGCCAGATGCTGCCGCCCTATGATTCGATCGAGACGCTGCGCCGGGTTGCGGCGCTGGTCGAGCGGACCGGAGCCCAGGCGCTCTATTGCCTCGGCGACAGTTTCCATGACCGCCATGGCATCGCCCGGCTCGGGGACGAGGCGCGCGGGCTGCTCAGCTATCTGACGGCGCGAACGCGCTGGACGTGGATCGTCGGCAATCACGACCGCAGCTTCACCGACCCGCTTGGCGGCGATGTGGTAGCAGAGGCCGAGATGGCCGGCCTCAGGCTGCGGCACGAGGCCGACCCCACCGATCCGCGTCCAGAGATTTCGGGCCATTATCATCCCAAGTACAAGGTCACGCTGCGCGGCCGGCGGGTTTCTCGGCCGTGCTTCGTCGCGGGGCGGACCAAGCTCATCCTGCCCTCCTTCGGGGTGCTGACCGGCGGAATGGACGCCGCCGACCCGGTGATCCTGCGCACCGTGGGTCGGGAGGCCCGCGCACTGATCGCGGTGCAGGAAAAGCTGCTGGGTTTCCCCCTGGCGGCCTGAGGCAAGGCGTGCCCCAGGCCCGGCCGGGGCGCAGATTGCGGTTGCCCCTGCCGGTTCCGGCTGCCTATCGTCGATGGAACCATAGGATTCTCCCCTGGCCATGCGTCACCAGTTCACCCTCGTAACCGCGCAATTCCGCGATGCGGATACCGAGCGGGCCTTCCGGACCTCCATCCTGAGCAAGGTGCAGGAGGACAGCAGGCTGACCCTCATCGTTGCGGCAGCCGGCGCCGCGATGTTCGGCATTTCGGACTATGGCTTTCTGGGACTGACGCGGGAGTTCTACTGGCTCATCGGGATCCGGGCGGCGCTGATGGCGGGGTTGCTCGTGCTGGCGGCGGTGCTGGGCTCGTCTGACGCGCTTCTCACCCGCCCCTGGCTCCTCAGCGTCGCGCCGTTCCTGATCGCCACGGCATCGCTGACGATCGTGATATTGCGGCCGCATACCCTGACCACGCAACTGACGGCGGCGGTGGTGGTGACCATGGCCTTCTATCTGTTTTTCCCCGTCATGCTGCGCGGCATGATCGCCGCGAGCCTTTACATGGGGACCGGCTTCCTCGTCGGCGCATGGCATTGGGGCAAGCTGCCGTTAGAAACTCTGCGGTCTTATGGCCTGCTGTTCGTCATGGCGAACATCGTGGGCTATGTCGTCGCCCGGCGTCTCGCCTATCTGCAGCGCGAACAGTTCGAGTTGCTGAACGAGGAGCGTCTCTCCAAGCAGCGCCTGGTCGAGGAGGTCGCGCGCCGCGAGGCGCTGGAAAAGCGGTTGCGGATCATGGCCGATACCGATCCGCTGACCGGCCTCGACAACCGGCGACGCTTCCTGGAGCGAGCGCGGTCCGCGCTCGGCACTATGCGGCAGCAGGGACGCCCGCTCAGCCTGTGCATGATCGACATCGACAATTTCAAGGCGATCAACGACGGCTGGGGGCATGGCTGCGGCGA
Source organism: Pseudomonadota bacterium (assembly GCA_040387595.1). Lineage (GTDB taxonomy): Bacteria > Pseudomonadota > Alphaproteobacteria > Sphingomonadales > Sphingomonadaceae > Rhizorhabdus. The sequence continues at coordinate 19,086 of JAZKDN010000022.1, read as the reverse complement.
CGAGGTGCTGCGCCTGATCGCCGCGACCTGCCGGCGCATATTCCGCGCGGAGGATGCGGTCGGCCGGTTCGGTGGGGAAGAGTTCGTCGCGGTGCTGCCGGGCGCCGACATCGCCGATGCCCGCCGGATCGCCGAGCGTCTTCGCGAGACGATCGCCGCACTGCGGCTCGATGGAGCCCTGGTGGACGTGCGGGTGACGGTGACGATCGGCCTCGCCGAAGTGCTTCCGCCGGAAACGGATATCGAGCCCGCTCTCAAACGGGCCGATGCCGCGCTCTACCAAGGCAAGCGCAGCGGGCGAAACATCGTCCTTGAACGCAAGATCATCGAAACCGACTAAGCGGCGCCATGAATCCGCTCGCCGCTCAGCCGATCGGATAGACCGTCACCGCCTGCTTGCGGAAATGCGCGGGGAAGGCGACGCGGAGCGCTTCGACCTTCGGCAGGTCATTATAGACGATATAGGGATAGTCGGGCTTCCGGGTCAGGAAATCCTGGTGATATTTCTCTGCGGGGTAGAAGCCGCGAAAACGCTCGACCTTGGTGACGATGGGGGCCTTCCACAGTCTGGCGCCGCCCAGTTGGCCGATATAGGCTTCTGCGGTTGCCTTCTGCTGCGCCGTCGTCGGGAAGATCGCGGTGCGATACTGGGTGCCGCGATCGGGGCCCTGGCGGTTGAGCGTCGTCGGATCGGCGACGACCGCGAAATAGATGCGCAGCAACGTGCCGTAGCTGATCTGCTTGGGATCATAGACGACCTTGACCACTTCGGCATGGCCGGTGGTGCCGCTGCCGACCGAGTCATAATCGGCGGTCTGTGCCGCACCGCCCGAATAGCCGGAGGTTGCAGACCTGACGCCCTCGACATGCTGGAACACGCCCTGCACGCCCCAGAAACATCCGCCGGCCAGCACCGCGGTCGCGGTCGTTCCCGTCTCGGCGGGATCGATAGCCGGCACGGGGGCACGAGCGATCGGGCCGGGAGCGACCTTCGGCGACGGCGCAATCGCCGGACTGCGCGTGGCCATGGTCCCGGCGGCGGCGAGCAACAACGCGCCGGCGCATATTCCCGCGATCAGCGGCCGATTAGGAGTGTCCGTCAACAGGCCATCCTTTTCCCATCTGTGGCGATTATGTCACACAAGATGGGCTGTCGCCAACAGGAATCAAGGATTTGCCCGTTCCGGCCGCGAGATGCGAGCCCGCGGCTGGAACCGGGAATCCTTATTTCAAAGCTGCGCAGGCCGCCTGGATGCGCTCGCAGGCCTCGGTCAGAATGGCTTCGGACGTAGCGTAGGAAACGCGGAAGGCGGGCTCGAGACCGAAGGCCGCGCCATGGACCGCGGCGACCTGATGATCGTCGAGGAAATAGTCGATCAGCTCGGAATCGTTGCTGATGACCTTACCCTTCGGAGTCTTCAGGCCGATCAGGCCCGAGACGTCCGGATAGACATAGAAGGCGCCTTCGGGGCGGGGGCAGTTGATGCCCTTCGCCTGGTTGAGCATCGAGACGACGAGATCGCGGCGCTTCTGGAAGGCGACGACGCGATCCTTCAGGAAGCTCTGGTCGCCGGTGAGCGCTGCGGTCGCCGCCGCCTGCGCGATCGAGCAGGGGTTCGACGTCGATTGCGACTGCAGTTTGCCCATCGCCTTGATGATCTGGGTGGGGCCGCCGGCGAAGCCGATGCGCCAGCCGGTCATCGAATAGGCCTTGGAGCAGCCGTTGATCGTCAGCGTGCGCTCGTAGAGATCGGGGGCGACCTGGGCGATCGTCGCGAACTCGAATTCGTCGTAGAGAATATGCTCATACATGTCGTCGGTCATGATCCAGACATGCGGATGGCGGCGCAGCACCTCGGCGATCGCCCTGAGCTCGTCGGCCGAATAGGCGGCGCCCGAGGGGTTCGAAGGCGAATTGAGCAGCACCCATTTGGTCTGCGGCGTGATCGCGCCGTCGATCTGCTCGGGCGTGATCTTGTAGTTCCTGTCCGCGCCGGCCTTGATGAAGACAGGGGTGCCGCCCGCGAACTGGACGATATCGGGATAGCTGACCCAATAGGGTGCCGGGATGATCACCTCGTCGCCCGCCGACACGGTCGCGACCAGAGCGTTGAACAGCGTGTGCTTGCCGCCGACGTTGACGCTGATCTGCGACGCGTCATAGGTCAGGCCGTTGTCGCGCTTGAACTTGCCCGCGATCGCGGCCTTCAGCTCGGCGGTGCCGTCGACATTGGTGTAGCGGGTCTGGCCGTTGTGGATCGCCTCGATCGCGGCATTCTTGACGAAGTCGGGCGTGTCGAAATCGGGTTCGCCCGCCGAAAGGCCGATCACATTGACCCCCTTCGCCTTCAGCTCGAGCACCCGGCTCGACATGGCGAGTGTGGGCGAAGGCGAGATGCGGTTGAGGGCAGGGGCGATGAGGCTCATGGCGCGGCGCTTTCCTGATGGATAGGTTTGGAAACGGGCGCGCTATAGGGGAGCGACGCCGAAGCCTCAACCTTAGTTGTGCACTGCCGTAACCAACCGAGCCGCCATCAGGCCGCGCAGCGAATTGCCGACGAAGAAGCCGTCGGCGAGATCGGCGGCGCGGACGTCACCCTCGATCGCCTTGCCTTCGCCGATCAGTCGCCCGCGCAGGATGCCCGGCATCAGCGATCCGCCGCGCGGCGTGATCAGTCCACCGTCGCGCGGTACGAAGATATTGGTGAAGCTGCCCTCGGTCAGCAAACCCTCCGCTGTCGCAAAGATCACCTCGAAGCTGCCGGTCCGCCGCCGGGCGTCGTCATAGAAGGCGCGGTCGCTGGTCTTGTGGACCAGTCGCGGATCGTCGGTCGGCACCGGCAGCGGCACGATGGCGACCTCGACCGGTTCGGTCGGCTTCACCGGCAGCGGGCGGACTTCGATCGCCAATGCGCCGCTGCGGGCCAGCATCAACCGGACCCGCGCGTCGCTGGTCAGGCGGAAGGTCGATGCCTGCAGGTCGTTGCGACAGTCATGGCGATTGAATTCGAAACCCAGCGCATCGGCGCTGGCCGTCATCCGGGCGAGATGGCGTTCAAGCTCGACGAAGCCATCGAGGGCTTCGAACCGCATCGTTTCGATCAAATCGAAGGATCGTTCCGACATTGCGATCGCGCGTCCCTGCCTACGTTGCGACGTCCCGATACGTCGCTACCGCTCCGACGGCTTCGATTCGGCAGCAACCCACAGTCTAGCTGCAAGTTACCGATTCGCCTCGGAATTTTTCAATCATGGTGAATTCCCGGATGGGGGCGGGCGCAGGCGTCTTGCAATGCCCTGCGCCAGCGATCATCTCGGGCCGATGACCAGCCCCGACATGCCGCCCCTGAAAGCCGCGATCATTCCCGTTACCGCCTTCCAGCAGAACTGCACCCTGCTGTGGTGCACGAAGACGATGAAAGGCGCTTTCGTCGATGCCGGCGGCGATCTCGAGAAGCTGAAGGCGGCCGCAGCCGAGCATGGCGTTACGATCGAGAAGCTGCTCGTCACCCATGGTCATATCGATCATTGCGGCGGCACCGGTATCCTTGCCGAACAGCTGGGGGTGCCGATCGAGGGACCGCATCCCGAAGACCGCTTCTGGATCGCGCGGCTCGGCGATGACGGGCGCAGCTATGGAATAGAAGGCCGTCCGTTCGAACCCGATCGCTGGCTCGGCGATGGCGACCAGGTGACCGTGGGCGAACTGGTGTTCGACGTAATCCATTGCCCAGGTCACACGCCGGGCCATGTAATCTTCCACCATGCACCGTCCAATCTGGCGCTGGTCGGTGACGTACTGTTCCAGGGATCGATCGGCCGCACCGATTTCCCGCGCGGCAATCATGAGGACCTGATCGCGTCGATCACGAAGAAACTATGGCCGCTGGGCGGCGATACCGCCTTCGTGCCGGGCCATGGTCCGATGTCGACCTTTGCTCATGAACGCGCCGGAAACCCGTTCGTCGGCGACAAGGTGGTTGGGCGATAGTGGCTGAGTTTTGCCTCGGACGCTCGACGTCCGAGGCAAGAACACCATCAATGCCCGGCGGGCAGGCCGTCGCTGGTGACGGTCGTGATCACGCCGTTGCGAGTCGTATAAGGTATGGTGAGCGCATAGATGGCCAGGCCCAGCAGCACTGCCCAGGTCGTAAGGATGCCGACGGCGCGGAAGGCGTTGGTGGTCTGCTTGTCCAGTCCGAAGGGATGCAGAACGCGTCCGATGATGTAGACGATGCCTGCACCCCACAGCCAGTTGTTGGTGCCGCGCGCGAACTCGATCAGCCCCATCAGGATCAGCACCATCGGCGTATATTCCATGAAATTGAGCTGCGCGCGCATCCGTGCGGACAACAGCGTGTTGCCGCCGTCGCCGATCAGCACCTTGTTCTTGACGCGGACCGTAACGATTCGGATCGCCAGCCAGATATTCAGGATCGCGGCGGCGCCGGCGATCGTCAGTGTGATCGGCAGGATCATTCTTCCCCCTCCTGTGCAATGTGTCGGCTCGGATTGGCAGGTCGCAGCGATACTTGCAACGCGGAGCGAAATCGCTATAGGTCGCGCGCTCGCGGCGAGCCCGCCCTTTTGGGTCATGGGCGTTCGTCGCTTTATTTGTTTAGCTACTAGGAACAGGTGCCGATATGGCCGTCCCCAAGAGAAAGACTTCGCCCTCAAAGCGCAACATGCGCCGCAGCCACGATGCGCTGACGGTCGATGCATTCCAGGAATGCCCGAATTGTGGTGAGCTCAAGCGTCCGCACAACCTGTGCAACGCGTGCGGCCACTATAACGGTCGCGAAATCATCTCCGTCGAGGCCTGATCAAAAGGCCGAACGAGGGCATGAGCATGGACAAGGCACCGCGAATCGCCATTGATGCGATGGGCGGTGATGGTGGCCCGGCGGTCATGATTGCCGGCGCCGCGCTCGCGTTCGATCGCGATTCGTCCCTGCGCTTCACGCTGTCGGGTGATGCGGCGGTGATTCGTGCCGAGTTGGCACGCTTCCCGTTGATCGCCGATTCGACCGTCGTTCATTGTGACGACGTGATCACCGGCGACGACAAACCGAGTCAGGCGATTCGTCGCACCAAGACCAGTTCGATGGGGGCTGCCATCCTCGCGGTGAAAACCGGCGAGGCGGCGGCCGCGCTGTCGGCAGGCAACACCGGTGCGCTGATGGCGATCGCCAAGCTTTCGCTGCGAACGATGCACGGCATCGACCGCCCGGCGCTGGCCGCGCTGTTGCCGACATTGGGCGACAACGACCTGGTCATGCTCGACCTGGGCGCCAACACCGATTGCGATGCGCGCAACCTCGTCGAGTTTGCCGTGATGGGCGCTGCTTATTCGCGGCTCGCGCTGGGCGTGACGTCGCCGCGCGTGCGACTGTTGAACATCGGCACCGAAGAGCTGAAGGGCACTGGCGAACTCAAGGAGGCCGCCGCCGTGCTGCGCCAGCAGACCGGTGGTTCGTGGAGCTTCGACGGTTTCATCGAGGCGGATCGCATCGGCCGGGGCGAAGCCGACGTTATCGTCAGCGACGGCTTCTCGGGCAATATCGCCCTGAAGTCGATCGAGGGCACGGCACGGTTCATTACCGATCTGCTCCGCAAGGCGTTTTCGAGCTCGTTGCGCTCGAAGGCGGGTTTCATCCTGTCGCGCCCGGCGTTCCAGCTGCTCCGCCACCATCTCGATCCCAACAATCACAATGGCGCGGTCTTCCTCGGCCTCAACGGTCTGGTCGTGAAGAGCCACGGTGGCGCCGACGAAAAGGGCATCGCCAACGCCATCGCCGTCGCGGCCAAGATCGCGCGCGAGGACCTGACGCGTCGGATTACCGACGATCTCGAAGATTTCCGCAGCCATGCGGTCCAGACGGAAGGCGTAGCGTGAGCGTAGAGGCGATGCGACGGGCCGTGATCATCGGCACCGGGTCGGCGCTCCCGCGTCGGCGGGTCACCAATGCCGAACTTGCCCAGACGGTCGACACCTCCGACGAATGGATCGTCGAGCGCACCGGCATTCGCAGCCGCTATATCGCCGGCGAGGGGGAGACAACCTCCAGCCTTGCCGCCGAAGCCGCCCGCAACGCGATCGAAGCGGCGGGGATCGCTCCGTCCGACATCGACCTGATCATCCTCGCGACCGCCACGCCAGACCAGACCTTTCCCGCCTCGGCGACGACCGTCCAGACCGCGCTCGGCATCGACGACTGCGTGTCCTTCGACATCCAGGCGGTCTGCTCGGGCTTCCTCTACGCGCTGTCGGTGGCCGACAGCATGATTCGCGGCGGCACTGCGACTCACGCGCTGGTCATCGGCGCGGAAACTTTCAGCCGGATCCTCGATTGGGAGGACCGGACGACCTGCGTGCTGTTCGGCGACGGTGCCGGCGCGGTGGTGCTCAAGGCCGAAGAGGGCACGCGCGGCATCCTGACGACGCGGCTGCATGCGGATGGCCGTCATAATCAGCTGCTCTATGTCGATGGCGGCCCGTCGACGACGCAGACCGTCGGCAAGCTGCGGATGAAGGGACAAGAAGTGTTCCGTCACGCCGTCACCAATCTCGCGCAGGTGCTGCGCGAGGTGATGGAAGAGACGGGCCTTACCGTAGCGGATATCGACTGGGTCGTGCCGCACCAGGCCAACCGACGCATCCTCGACGCGACCGCGCGGAAACTGTCTTTGCCGGCCGAGCGGGTGATCATCACCGTCGACCAGCATGCCAACACGTCGGCGGCCTCGGTGCCGCTGGCGCTCGATGTCGCGGTGCGTGACGGCCGGATCAAACGGGGCGATCTTCTCGTGCTCGAAGCCATGGGCGGCGGCTTCACCTGGGGTGCTGCAGCTATTCGCTACTGAACCCATTGGAATCGGCTTTGATTCGCCTTCTGGTCGCCGTAAGGTGGCCGATACTCAACGTGATTGGGGGGCAGTATGGCGTTGGATCGGGGGACTTTGACGCGGGCGGATCTGTCAGAGGAAGTGCATCGTGAGATCGGCTTGTCACGTGCGGATTCCGCCGCGGTGGTCGAACAGGTGCTGGAGTATATGTGCCAGGCGCTCTCCAAGGGCGAAAATGTGAAGGTCTCGGGGTTCGGGAGCTTCATATTGCGGGAGAAGGGACAGCGGGTCGGCCGCAATCCCAAGACCGGGGTCGAGGTGCCGATCGCACCACGCCGCGTGCTTACCTTCCGTGCCAGCCAGATGCTCCGTGATCGGATCGTGTCGGGTAATTAAGGCGTATTTTGAATGACTTCTGGCGGAGAGAAGGCCGAGGACGCATTCCGCACCATCGGAGAGCTATCGGCCGAACTCGGCATTCAGCAGCATATCCTGCGCTATTGGGAGACGCGTTTCCCCCAGCTCAGGCCGCTGCAACGGGCAGGAAATCGGCGCTATTATCGGCCTGCCGATGCCGCGCTCGTTCGTCGAATCCACAGCCTGCTCAATGAGCAGGGCTATACGATTCGTGGTGTCCAGAAGCTGCTGTCACAGAAAAATCCGCCTGCCGAATCGGCGCCGGAGCCGGCCGCACCCGCTGTCACGCCGATCGCGCCGCAGCCCGTGCTGGTGGTGAGTCAGCCCGGTATGGCCGCGACCGATCGCGCCGAATTGCAGGCGATTCGCGAATCGCTCGTGCAGGCGCTTGCAACGGACATGGATTGATTCGAGCCCTCTCTCCAGATCGGAGAGGGAAAGCTAATCCTGATCGGGGCCCAAAGTCGGATCGAGATCCCGCGGCCGCACGAACAGCGACAACAATCCACCATTGGCGCGGACATCGTCCCAGCGCTCGACCGGGAAGCTGATCTCGGCGATGCTTGCAGTGGGGAATTTTTCCTCGACCTGGTCGCGGCTGGCGTCGTCGGTGCTGTCGGGGACCAGCATGAGCACCAGATCCTCGAGTCCCGGATTGTGGCCGACGAGCAGCAGGCTGTCGTGGCGGTCGTCGGTTTCCTGCACGACGTCGAGCAGCGACACGGCCGAGGCGAGGTAGATCCGCTTGTCCCATGCGGGCGCGATCGTCTCGCCGGTCCCCTCGGCCAGATGCTCGATCGTCTCGACACAGCGGACGGCAGGGGATGCGACGACATGGTCGAAGTGCAGGTCATGCTCGCGGAGATACTGGCCGACACGGTGGGCGGCGCGCTTGCCGCGGCCGTTGAGGGGGCGATCGAAATCGCGTGCGACCGGATCGTCCCAGCCGGACTTGGCGTGGCGCAACAGCGTCAGCTTCTTCACGATCGTCGGGCTCTCCTTCGGCATCGATCGGTGATGCCCGAAAGATGGGACGGAAGAAAGACCGCACGGGCACCCGGCCACAGCCGGATGCCCGTTTCGGCTCAGAAGCGCTTCGTCAGGGTGGCGAAGATGTTGCGCTCCGCACCGATGAAGCAGTCGCCGCGCGAGAGGCACGCTGCATAATATTTCTTGTTGAACAGATTGGTCGCGTTGACCGCGAGCGACCAGTCCTGCCAGCTCACCTCGACCAGCGCGTCGACGAGTGTGTAGGACGGCGTGCGAACGATCTTCGTGCTGGTCGCGGTGATCGTGCGGGAATAGTTCGTGTCGATATGGCGGACGCCGCCGCCCAGCCGCAGGGTGGCGTCGGAATTCACAGCGAAGCTCTTGGTGCCCCACAGCGACGCGCTTTTCCTCGGGACATTGTCCAGCTGGATGCCGGTTTCCTTAGGCGCCGCTTTGTTGAAGCTGTAGTTGGCGATGATCTGGAAATTGCCAGGCAAGCTCCGGCTCGCTTCCAGCTCATAGCCCTTCGACGTCAGTTCGCCCAGTTGAGCCTGGCCCCGCATCGTGCCTCCATTGCCGTCCGACAGGATCACCTCGATCGGCCGGTTCTGCTCGCGGATATGGTAGCCGGTCAGGGTTATGAGCGTCATGTTGTCGGGGTGGAACTTGATGCCGCCTTCCACCTGACGACCGGTCTTCGGCTTGAACGGATCGAGAGTGATCGTCGTACCCGAAATCGGTTCGAAAGATTCTGTGTAGCTGAGGAAGGGCGAAACGCCCCTGACGATCTCGGCGATAATGCCCGCCCGGAAGGTGGTGGCGCTGGCCTTTTCGGCGGCGGCGTTCAGAGCCTTGGTGCGGACATGATCGCGCCGGCCGCCGACTACAATCGAGACCCGGTCCCACAAGCGGATCTGGTCCTGCACATAGACGCCGATCTGGCGCTGCCGGGTGTCCTCCGGTGCGCCGGCTTGAGCGGTGGGGATGCCGCCGCCATAATCTGACAAAGCGGCATAATCGATATTGTAGATATCGATGGTTTCGTAATTATAGCCGCTGGTCTTGCGGACCCGGTTCCAGCTGTAGTCGACGCCGGCCAGCACCAGATGCTCGATCGCCCCGCCGGTGTTGAACTTGAACTGGATATTATTGTCGGTGCCGAAGATGTTCAGCCTGGCATGGCTGCCTTCGGCATACAGGCCGATGATCCGCTTGGCCGGATCGAGATAGGGGTCATCCGGATTCGTGTAGCTATCGGGATAGTGGGTCAGATAGGTGACATCGCTGTCGATGTAGCGCGCCTTCAGGCTGATCTTTACCGCGTCGTTGAAGCGATGCTCGACCAGGCCGGTGCCCTGGAGCAGGCGGCCGTCGTAGCGGTCCCAGCCGGGCTTGCCGATGAACAGGTCGTTGCGCAGCTTGCCGTTGGGATTGGGATAGAGCGTGCCGACCAGCGGAAGGAACTGTGCGGTCGAACCGCCGTCGTCCTCCTGGTAAAGGCCGAGCAGGGTGATGTCGGTGTCGGCGCTCGGCTGCCAGCGCAGCGATGGCGAGACCATCACGCGGTCGTCGGGAACATGGTCGGTCTGGCTGTCGGCGTCGCGGACGCGTGCGACGACGCGGGCGGCGAGCGTATTGCTCAGCGGTCCGGTGAGATCGGCCAGCGCCTCCTTGCGATCGAACGAGCCATAGCGCAGCGAAATCTCGCCTGCCGTCTGGAACTCGGGGACCTTCGAGGCGAGGTTGATCAGGCCGCCGATCGACCCCTGTCCGAACAGCACCGAGGCCGGGCCGCGCACGACGTCGACCCGCGAGAAGTTATACGGATCGGCGCGCGTGCTCGCATAATAGCTGAAGATGTCGCGCATGCCGTCGCGGAACTGGAGCGCGTTGATGCCGCGGATGAATGCGCTGTCGACGCGGCTGTCGGGGCCATAGGGATTGGCAACGACGCCGGCGACATAGCGCAGCGTGTCGGCGATCGAGAGCGAGCCCTGCGCCAGGAAAACATCGTCGGTGACGACGGTCAGCGCCTGAGGCGTCTGCGTCAGCGGGGTATCGGTCTTTGTGCCGCTATTGGTGCGGTCCAGCAGGCCGGTGACGATGATCTGGCGGCTTTCGTCATCGGCAGCGTCCGCCGCATCGGCGGCGAAGGCCGCGATCGGCAGCAAGGCCGTCGTGGTTACCAGCGCGAGGCGCGCGGCGAGGCTGAGCTTGGTCATGTCGATCCCCAAAATCGGTGGCCGTACAGAATGTTTCCGGCGGCGCACTCGCTAATGAGAAACAAACGCAATAGCAAGTTGCTTGCACAATTTGTCCATTGATAATAACGACTCTCAATATCCTGCTAGGCCATCGGCCTGCAGGTGAGGCCGATGGAAAGTTCTGCAATGTCCGCAAAAATGCTCCGATGGGTAAGGATCGGCTTTGCCGGCCCAGGTGCTGTGATCGTCGCGCTGGTTGTGATGGCCGGCATGGCCCTGTGGCTGCCCGGCGGGGCGGCGGGAATCGACAATCTCGTCCTGCCGCTGATATTGGTGCCATTGATCTGGGCGGCGCTGTTCTTCCATGCCTGCCTCGATGGTCGTCTCGGCCGGGTCGCGCTGGTGGCGATCGGCCTGTTCGTCGTTCACGCGGGCCTGGTGGCTCAGAAATTCCTCGATCGTCCGGTCGCGGCCGGGGAGGTGCGGAAATGATCCATCTGCAGAAGGAAGATACCAAGCTGATGGTGGCCGTGCACGGCTGGTCGGGCATATTGCTCGGCCTGCTGCTCTACGCGGTCGTGATCACCGGCATGGTCGCGGTGTTCGCCGAGGAAATCGGCATCTGGTCCGCCGGCCATGTCGAGACGCGCTCCGCGTTCGAGCGGCCCTTCGACCAGGCGATCCGTACCGCCGCGGCGCGTACGCCGCCCAAATATTACGAAGGCGCCGATATCTTCGAGATCGGCGACCACAATCTCGGCGCCTTCTTTCATCGGCATGAGACCGAGCCCGACGGCGAGTTCGTCAGCCGCGGCATCTATTATCAGTTCGACCGCGAGGGCCGGATCGTCAAAGCGGCGCACGGCACCGGCGAAGAGGTGTTCGGCCCGCGCAACGACGACGCGCTGAGCAGCTTCCTGGTCGACACCCATGTCCGCCTGCACATCCCCAATCCCTGGGGCCTGATCCTGACCGGCATCCTCGGCCTGGCGATGCTGGTCGCCGCGATCTCCGGCCTGCTGATCCACCGTCACCTGTTCAAGGACATCTTCACGCTGCGCCGGAAGGCCAATCCCGTGCTGGTCGATCGCGACCGGCACAGCGTGGCGGGTACCTGGAGTCTGCCCTTCGCCTTCCTGCTGGCGTTCACCGGCAGCTTCTTCTCTTTCTTCGGGACGATCGGCGTGCCGATCGTGGCGATGGCGGCGTTCGGCGGGGATGTGCAAGCCCTGAACGATGCCGTGTTCGGCAACGCCGCGAAACCCGACACCCGGCCCGTCGCAATCGGCAATCTCGATCGGGTCGCAGCGGACGCGCTCCGTCGCACCGGCGGGGCGCCGACCTTCGTGACGATCGAGAATTTCGGTCGGGCGGACGCCCAGATCACGAGCTTCCACGAGCCGAAGGAGCGCGGTCTCGAACCGCAGACGCTGCTCTACAGCGGCGCGTCGGGGGCGTTCGAGCGGGTCAAGCCGTCGATCGGCAAGCAGCCTTCGGCCGGCGGCACGCTCGCAGCGATCATGGCGCCGATCCATTTCGGCAATTTCGCTGGGGTCCTGTCGAAGGCGATCTGGTTCGGGCTGGGCTTCGCGATGTGCTATGTCACGCTGACCGGCCTGCGCCTTTGGCTGGTCCGCCGGCGGGAGGCCGCCCGCTCGCTCGGCTGGCTCGAACGCGCGGTGACGGTGGTCGGCTTCGGTCTGCCCTTCGCCCTCGTCGCCTGTTCGGCCGCCTTCCTGTTGACGATGCCTCTGGGCAGCGCGGTGTTCTGGACGCCGACCGCGTTCGTCGGGGCATCGCTGCTCGCGATCTTCGGTGGCATGGCGCTGCGGTCCAACGCGGTGCTCGACACGGGTTTGCAGACGGCGACGGGCGCAATCCTGGCGCTGCTCCCGGTCCTTCGCCTCGTGACGGGCGGACCCGGCTGGGGCGAGGCGCTGTCGGTCGGGCAGCCGATCATCGTCGCGGTCGATATCGGCCTCGTGCTCGCCGGGGGCTGGATGCTCTGGCGGATGCACGCGGCGCGCTTCCTGCGCGGGCGCGACGTCGCTCCAGCCCTTCAGCCGGCGGAGTGATCGCCATGATTATGTCGTTGCTCGCGGTCGCCTTCTCGGCGGCCATCATCGTCATCCTCGGCCGGGGCGATCCCAAGCGGAGGCGCACCGCCAAGCTCGCGGGCGAAGGGCAGAGCGTACGCACCCGCCGCCTGCTGTCGGCGCTGGCCTGCGTGCCGGGTCTCTATTGCGCGCTGGCCGGGGATGCCGCCGCGTTCATGATCTGGCTCGGCGGCTGTGCGGTGGCCGGCTGGTTCGTCGCCCTAGGATTCGGCCAGACCGGGCAGGACCTCGCCTGACGCAGCCGCTGTCGTGGCGCCCGGTCGCGTTCCGCTGGCGGCGGCGACCCGCGCGATCGCTTCGTCGAGGGTGACCCGCAGCACCGGCACGCCACCGGGAAAGGCGTCGAGCAGGCGCGACGGCGTCGCCGCGCCGAGCAGCACGAAATGGCCGCGATCATTGGCGCTGCGGATCAGTCGACCGAAGGCCTGGCGCATCCGCGCGCGGACGATGCGATCGTCATAGACGCTGCCGCCGCCCGCCGCCTTGCGCGCGGCATGCAGCACCGTCGGGCGCGGCCAGGGCACGCCCTCCATCACCACCAGCCGCAGCGAATCGCCGGGCACGTCGACCCCGTCGCGCAGCGCATCGGTGCCGAGCAGCGAGGCGTGCGGATCGTCGCGAAAGATGTCGACCAGCGTCCCGGTGTCGATCGGATCGACATGCTGGGCATAGAGCGGCAGCCCGTCGCGGGCGAGCCGGTCGGCGATCCGGGCATGGACCGCGCGCAGCCGCGAGATCGCGGTGAACAGCCCCAGCGTCCCGCCGCCCGCCGCCGCGATCAGCCGGTGATAGGCCTGGCCGAGCTGCGCCACATCGCCGCGTTTCAGGTCGGTGACGACGAGCACCTCGGCGTGCGAGGCATAGTCGAACGGGCTCGGCACCGCGATGTGGCGCGGTATCTGGTCGAGGTGGACCGCACCGCTGCGCGCCTCGGCGATGGCCCAATCCTCGCCATCGCGCAGCGTGGCCGATGTGACGAGGACGCCATGCGCGGGCTTGAGCACGGTTTCGGCGAGCGGGCGCGACGGATCGAGCCAGTGGCGGTGAAGCCCGATGTCCAGTTCGCGCCCTTCGATCCGATCGACCGCGAGCCAATCGACGAAGTCGGGATCGAGCGGGCCGCCGAGCCGCGCGAGCATCGCGATCCAGGCGGCGACGAGTTGGCCGCGCTGGGTGAGTCCGGCGATCGCGCCTTCGATCCGCGCGCGCGCCTGCCCGTCGAGCCAGTCGGGGGCGTCGTCCATTACCGCCGCCAGCCGCTGCCGCAGCCGCGCCATCGGCCGCATCAAGGCTTCGAGCGCCTGGATCGCCGGCTGGGCGGCGTCGATCAGCGCGGGATCGGGCTCACCGACGTCGATCTCCAGCCCATAGCCGGCATCCTGCGCGCTGGCGCGAGCGTAGACGGTGGCACGCGCCGCCGCGATCAACTGCTCCAGCGGCCCGAGCGGCAGGTTCTCGCCCAGCCGTCCCAGCCAGCCGTCGGCGGGCAGCAAGGTCGCGGCCGCCGATGCCGCTTCGATCGCGAGCGCGCCTTCCTCGTCATAGCTGGCGATGTCCGACAGCCGGGCCGACAGGCCGCGCCGCCGCCCGCGCGACTTGGCCTCCGGGCCGATGATCCAGCGGCGCAGCTCGATCGTCTCCTGCCCGGTCAGCGCGGCGGCGAAGGTCGAGTCCGCCGCGTCGAACAGGTGATGGCCCTCGTCGAAGATGATCCGGCCGAGCGGATGGCCCTCGTCGGCGCGGCGCTGGGCGAGGATCATCACCAGTGCGTGGTTGGCAATGACGATGTCGGCGCTTTCCGAGGCGCGCGCGGACCGCTCGATGAAGCATTTCCGATAATAGGGGCAGCCCGCATAGACGCATTCGCCGCGCCGGTCGGTCAATGCGGTCGACCCGGCCCGGCGGAACAGCGTCGGCAGCCAGCCGGGCAGGTCGCCGCCGACCATGTCGCCGTCGCGGCTGTACATCGCCCAGCGCGCGACGAGTTGTGCGAGGATCGCCGCCCGATTCTGGAAGCCGCCCTGCAGCGCGTCCTCGAGATTGAGCAGGCAGAGATAGTTTTCCCGGCCCTTGCGGACGACGACCTTTTCGCGTCGCACCGTCGGATCGCGGAAGACGCGCTTCGTCTCCTGATCGAGCTGGCGCTGGAGCGCCTTGGTATAGGTCGATATCCACACCGCCCCGTCGGCCTTTTCCGCCCATAGCGAGGCGGGGGCGAGATAGCCGAGCGTCTTGCCGATCCCGGTGCCGGCTTCGGCGAGGACGATGTTGGGGCGTCCCTCGCCCATCCGCGGATCGAAGGCGCGGGCATTGGTGGTGGCGTAGCGGCGCTGGCCCTCGCGGGTCTCGGCGCCTTCGCCGACCAGCGATGCGAGCCGCGCCAGAGTCTCCGCTTCGTCGAGTTGGACGTTGCGCGGCTGGGGACGTCCGCCCGCTTCGTCCCATTCGGGCAGGCGCGCGAACAGGCCGCGCTGCGACGTCGACGGTTCACGCAGGACCCGGCCGATCGCCTGCGCCCAGGGCCAGCGCAGCCGAGCGAGCGACTGGGCGCTGTTCCACGCGCCATAGGCTTCGGGCCATTTTTCCGTGTCGGCCATGCGCGCGAGCAGTGCCTGCGCCGCCTGGATCAGGAAGGCCGCCGCGCGGGCGTCGTCGACCGGCGGCGTGAGATCGAGAGCGCGGGCGAGTCCCGCCGGGGTCGGTACCGCAAAGCGCGCCGGATGGACGAAGGCGAACAGCTCGAGCAGGTCGAGCCCCGAAAAATCGGCGATGTTCAGGCGGCTGGCCGTCACTGCAGCGTTGAGCACGATCATCGGCGTCTCGCTCGCCCGCGCCGCCGCTTCGCCGCGCCCGATCCCCCGGACCTCGCCTTGCGGAGACGCAATCCAGATGCCGCCATGGGTCGCATAGAGCGCGGGATAGGGGAGGGACGAATCCATCGCTTCGCAGCTGTAGGTGATTGGGAACGATTGGGGAACGGGATTTGCGGGGCTCGGCGATTTCCCTGCCGTTCTTGCTCTCGGGCCTTCGCTTTCCTACCAAGCGTGATGGATATTTGTGCTGGCCGGTTCCGGCTCCGTCTTTCTGCCCTTCTGATCGCCATGACGATGGTCGGAAGCGCCGCCGCCGTTCGAGCCGCGGATCCTGTTGCCACACTCTACTCCGGCGCCACGCTGATCGATGGGACGGGCCGCCCGGCGCAGCCCGACCGCGACATCCTCGTGCGCGACGAGCGGATCGTGGCTGTCGCTGCGCGGGGGGCATTGTCGCCGGATGTCGTCGGCGATGCGCGCCGGGTCGATCTGGCCGGGCGCTTCGTCATTCCCGGGCTGATCGACAGCCATGTCCACCTCGCCACGCCGCCAAACCGCGCCAATGCCGAGGCGATCCTGCGGCGCGATCTTTACGGCGGCGTTACCGCGGTCCGCGACATGGCCGACGATCTGCGCGCGGTGGCCGAACTGACCCGTGCGTCGCGGGTGGGGGAAATCCCCGGGCCCGATATCTATTATGCGGCGGTGATGGCGGGGCCGGATTTCTTTGCCGATCCCCGTGTCGGCGCGGTGAGCCAGGGCTTCGTGCCGGGCACCGCGCCCTGGGTGCAGGCGATCGACGACAAGACCGACCTGGGCAGCGCCGTTACGCTCGCGCGCGGCACGGCGGCGACTGCGATCAAGATTTACGCCGATCTGCCGCCGAAGCTGGTGCGGGCGATCACCGCCGAGGCGCATCGCCAGAAGATCATGGTGTGGGCGCACAGCGCAGTCTTCCCCACCCGGCCCGCCGATGTCATCGCCGCAGGCCCCGATGCGGTGAGCCACATCTGCTATCTCGCCTATCAGGTCGAGCCGGTGATGCTGGCGGCCTATGAGGACCGCACCCCGGTCCATGAAGAGTTGCTGGCCGCCGGTGACGATCCGGTGATGGCCGGCCTGTTCCGGGATATGGTTCGCCGCAAGGTGATCGTAGATGCGACGGGCAGCCTGTTCGTCAAATATAGCGCCAAGCGTAAGCTTGATCCCAGCAAGCGGCCGCTGCGCTGCAGCGGTCAGGCGGTCGTCAGGCTGACCCGCCAGGCCTGGCGTGCGGGCGTACCGATCTCGACCGGCACCGACTATGTCGCAAAATACGACCAGAGCTGGCCCGAAGTGCATGACGAACTTCTCTTTCTGGCGCGCGATGTCGGGATGCCGCCGCTGGAGGTGATCCGGTCGGCGACTCTGGTCGGCGCGCAGGCGGCGGGACAGGCAGCTGATATGGGATCGGTCGAGGTCGGAAAATTGGCCAACTTCCTGGTGCTTACGGCGAACCCTCTTGCCGACATCGGCAATATCCGCAGTATCGAGACGACGGTGAAACGGGGCCGCGCCTATCGGCGTGCCGACTATCGCCCGACGACCAGGGACGAAATGGGGGCCGATGATGAGGGTTGATCGACGCGGGTTCATGGCAATGGCGGCGGCGGGTGCGGCGACATCGGCGTTGGCCGCGCCTGCGCTCGGCAAGGACGCCCTCGATCAGTGGATCGTCGTCAACGCGCTCGGCGGGCTAGGCGATCCGAACCGCCCCAACGATACGCTTGTCCCCGATCTGAGCCCCCGCGTTCTGGCCGAGGCCCATGCTTCGGGGATGACAGCGGTCAACATAACGCTCGGCTATGTCGCCGGTCCGGCCGATCCCTTCGAGGAAAGCGTTCGCGACATCGCGACGATCGACGCGATGGTCCGCAGACAGGCCCGCGACGTGACCAAGATCCTGAGCGTCGCCGATATCCGGAAGGCCAAGGCCGACCGGAAGATCGGCCTGATCTATGGTTTCCAGAACGGCGCGATGATGGGCAAGGACGCCAGCCGGCTCGATATCTTCGCCGATCTCGGCGTACGGATCTTCCAGCTCACCTATAATCCCGCCAACCAGATCGGCGACGGGTCGATGGCGCCCGAGAATCGCGGGCTGACGCCCTTCGGTCGCGAGGTGATCGCCCGCGCCAATGCCCGCCGGGTGATGGTCGACCTGTCGCACAGCGGCGAGAAGACGTGCCTGGAGGCGGCGCGCGCCTCGTCGGCGCCGATCTCGATCAACCACACCGGCTGCCGGGCGGTCACCAATCTTCCCCGCAACAAGACCGATGCCGAACTGCGCCTCGTCGCCGATCGCGGCGGCTTCGTCGGCATCTATTTCATGCCCTTCCTGAATGCGTCCGGGAAAGCGAGCGCGGAGGATGTCGTCGCGCATATCGACCATGCGGTGAACATCTGCGGTGAGGATCATGTCGGCATCGGCACCGACGGCACCGTCACGCAGATCGACGATCTGCAGGCCTATGGCGCGGTAATCGCCAAGGAGCACGAGGCGCGCCGTGCGGCGGGGATCGCCGCCACCGGCGAGCGTCCCGATACGGTGCCGTTCGTCGTCGACCTGCGCGGAACCGACCAGTTCCGCAAGCTTGCCCGCCTACTGGCGGCGCGCGGCTACACGCCGCGCCGGATCGAGAAAATCCTGGGCGGCAACTTCCTGCGCTTCGGCGAAACCATCTGGGGCGCCTGAGAGTCTGTTTTTGAGAAAGACGGTACCGGCCCGCTCCCCGCCCAACCGCCCGATCCTATATGATCCTGTCGGGCGGTTGGGCGGGGGAGCGGGCCGGTACAGCAAAAAGAAAGCGCGATTTCGCGCTTTCTCAAACCGCCGCTTGCCGATCGTCGATTGTTGATTCGTGGGCGCATCGCGCTACAGCGACGCCATCATGTCCGACAGCATCACCCCCGCCGCCCTGCGCGAAGCCGCGCTCGTCTCCAAGGCCTGGCCCTATGAGGAAGCGCGCAAGCTGCTCAAGCGCTACGAGAAGGGTGCGCCGGCCAAGGGCCATATCCTGTTCGAAACCGGCTATGGCCCGTCGGGCCTGCCGCATATCGGCACCTTCAACGAAGTTCTGCGGACGACGATGGTCCGGCAGGCTTATCAGGAATTGTCGGATATCCCGACCCGCCTGATCGCGTTCAGCGACGACATGGACGGCCTGCGCAAGGTGCCCGACAACGTCCCCAACCAGGCGATGCTGACCGAACATCTCGGCAAGCCGCTGACCAAGATTCCCGATCCGTTCGGCAAGTTCGACAGTTTCGCCCAGCACAACAACGCGATGCTGCGCGAATTCCTCGATCGCTTCGGCTTCGACTACGACTTCCGGTCGTCGACCGAAGCTTATGAGGGCGGCCAGTTCGACGAGGCGCTGAAGGACATCCTGCGGCATTATGACGGCATCATGGGGATCATGCTTCCCACGCTGCGCAAGGAGCGCCAGGCGACCTATTCGCCCGTGCTGCCGATCAGCCCCAAGAGCGGCATCGTTCTGCAGGTGCCGGTCGAGGTGGTCGACGCCGAAGCTGGCCTGATTCGCTTCGTCGATGAGGGTGAGACGATCACCCAGTCGATCCTTGGCGGCAAGGCGAAGCTGCAGTGGAAGGTCGACTGGGCGATGCGCTGGGTCGCGCTGGGCGTCGATTACGAGATGT
>JAZKDN010000021.1:0-108483 GCA_040387595.1 Pseudomonadota bacterium | reverse complement strand
GCTCGGCTGGGGCGGCTGGTGGTTCTGGGACCCGGTCGAGAACGCCTCGCTGATGCCCTGGCTGGCGGCGACCGCGCTGCTGCATTCGGTGACGGTGCTGGCGACCCGCGAGGGCCTGCGCGCCTGGACGGTGATGCTGGCCGTCGTTGCCTTCTCGATGTCGATGGTCGGCACCTTCCTGGTGCGCTCGGGGATACTGACCTCGGTCCATGCCTTCGCGGTTGATCCCAAGCGCGGCACCTTCATCCTGGTGCTTCTCGCCCTCTATATCGGCGGCGCGCTGGCGTTGTTCGGCCTGCGGGTCGGCACGGTCCGCGAAGGATCGCGCTTCGACGCGGTCAGCCGCGAAGGGTCGCTGGTCATCAACAATCTGCTGCTGTCGGCGATCCTCGGTATCGTTCTGGTCGGCACGCTCTATCCGCTGATCGCCGAATCGCTGACCGGCGAGAAGCTGTCGGTCGGTCCCCCCTATTTCAACACGGCCGCGGGGCCGGTCGCGCTGGTCCTCATGCTCGTGATGGCCGCAGGCCCGACCATGCGCTGGCGCCGCGACGATCTGAAAGCGACGCTGACCCGCCTCGCCATTCCTATGCTGGTCGCGGCGGTGGTGCTGTTGCTGGTCATCCTGCTCGCACCCGGTATCGGCATACTGCCGTTGCTCGGCCTGGTTGCGGCTGGCGGCGTCGGCCTCGCCAGCCTCGCCCCGCTATGGAAGCGCAACCTGCGCCGCACGCCGCTCTACATCTGGGGCATGGTGATCGCGCATCTCGGCATCGCGGTCGCCGTTGCCGGCATGGCGTCGGAAAGCGCCTTCACCAAGGAGACGCTGGTCGCGGCCGAGATCGGCCAACCCTATCGCGTCGGCCCCTATACGGTGCGGCTCGATGACGTACAGCCGGTCGCCGGGCCCAATTACACCGCGATCGAAGGCACCCTCACCGCCCAGCGTGGCAACGGCGCGCCCTTCACGCTCCACCCGCAGACCCGCAACTTCCCGTCGCCGCAGACCGAGACCAACGAGGCGGCGATCACCACCGTGCTCGACGGCCAGCTCTATGTCGTGGTCGGCCGGTCCGACGACGAGGGTCGCTGGCAGCTCCGCCTGTGGTGGAAGCCGTTCGTGACCTTCATCTGGCTGGGCGGGGCGCTGGTTGCATTCGGTGGCCTGTTGTCGCTGCTGGGCCGCGTCCGGCGCGAGATGCGGCATTCGCCGCCGCGTGAGTTCCTGTGAGAAAGCTCCTCATCTGGCTGCCGCTCGGCCTGTTCATCACGTTCCTCGTCGTGTTCGCGACCGGGCTGATCAGTCCCGAAAGCAAGACCATCCCATCGAAGATGGTGGGCAAGCCGATGCCGCCCTTCGCGCTCGGACCTGGCCTGCCTGGCAAGCCGGGGTTGAGCAGCGCCGAACTGGCCAATGGCCAGCCGCATCTCGTCAACGTCTTCGCCAGCTGGTGCGTCCCCTGCATCGCTGAAGCGCCGCAACTGCGCCAACTCGCGGAAGCGGGGGTGCCGATCTACGGCATCGCGATCCGCGACCGGCCCGAGGACCTGGCGCGCTTCATCGCGCGCAACGGCGACCCCTTCCGCGCGATCGGCGGCGATCCGAACAGCAGCGTCCAGATCGCGCTCGGTTCGTCGGGCGTGCCGGAGACCTTCCTGGTCGACGGTAAGGGCATCATCCGCCGCCAGCATATCGGCGCGATCAATCCCGAAGATGTGCCCGGCATCATGTCGGCGTTGGGGGATGCGCGATGAGGAACTGGCTGCATCCAGTTCTGCTGGGGGCGCTCGCCCTTCTGCTCTCGACCCCGGTATTGGCCGACTCGCTGATGCCCGCTGCGAAATATGCCGACAAGCAGCTCGCCGATCCCGCCAAGGAGCATCAGGCAAAGGTGTTGATGGAGACGATCCGCTGTCTCGTCTGCCAGGGCCAGTCGATCGCCGATTCGAATGCCGAGATGGCGGGCGACATGCGCGCGCTGATCCGCACCCGGATCGAGGCCGGTGAGAAGCCCGAGGCGATCCGCGCCTGGCTGATCGAGCGCTATGGCGACTGGGTGAGCTTCAAGCCGCCGTTGGATAAGCTGACCTGGCCGCTCTACGCGCTGCCGGCGCTGTTTCTCGTCCTTGGCATCTGGATCGTGAGCGGGCGCCTGAAGCGTCGAAGGAAAGCATGATGGGTTGGCTGATCTTTTTGCTCCTCGCGCTGATCGTTATCGCGTTGCTGTGGCGCTTCGGCCGCTTGCCCAAGGGCGGCATGGAGATGGTCGCCGCAGCCCTGTTCCTCGCGGTCGCCGGCTATGCGTGGCAGGGCAGTCCGGGGCTCTCGGGCAAGCCGACCCCGGCCCCCGAAACCGCGAAAATTCCCGACAGCGCGTTCGCGCTCGAACGGGAGAAGCTGCTCGGGCGCTTCGGTTCGGATGCCGACGTGCTCAGCTCGGCTGATGCCTTTCACCGTCAGGGCCTCAATCTCTACGCTATCGGTATCATCAAGGGCGCGCTCGAGAAGCGACCGAAAAGTGCGGACCTGTGGGTCGGCCTGGGCAATGCCATGGTCGTGCATGGTGGAGGGCTGATGTCGCCGGGCGCCGAGCTCGCCTTCCAGCGGGCCGCGGCCATTGCCCCCGAACATCCCGGCCCGCCTTTCTTCATGGGCCTGGCCTATGCCCAGGCAGGGCAGCTCGATCGCGCAGAAGCGGTGTGGCGCGAGTTGCTCGACCGGGCGCCCGCGAACGCGTCCTGGCGTCCCGAGCTCGAACAGCGGCTGATCGAGATCGAGCAGATGAAGGGCCGGATGGCTCAGTGATGCGGGAGCCGATAACGGCATCCGCTCCGACCAGCCTACCAAAGAAAAGGGGCGCCCTTTGCGGGGCGCCCCAGTCGAGGTTTACGGTTGGTGTCCGTCAGAACTTCTTGCGCACGCCGATCATGAAGTTGCGGCCGATCTTGTCGTAATATTGGCCGTTCACCGGGCCGTTCAGGATGATGTACGGCGTGATCGGCGGATCCTTGTCGAGCAGGTTGTTGATCGCCCAAAAGAACTCGAAATCCCTCTCCGGCCCTGCGAAGATTTTGCCGAACAGGTTGAAGTAGGTGACCGACGGCACGCTGTTGTCGTTGATCGTGTTGGTCGGCAGCGTGTTGTAGGTGACGTCCTGCTTGCCCTTGCTGATGAAGATCGTCTGCAGGGTAAGCTCGAAATCCCGATTGCCGATCGTCTGCGACAGGTTGCCGCGGAAGGTCGGGATCGAACCGAGGTTGGACCAGCCATTTTCGCCCGCACGGTCGATGGCGACGCCGGTGCCCGTGTCGACGAAAGCATGGAAGATATAGGTGCCGCTCGCCGCGATGCTGAAGCGGCCGCCGTCGCCGAGGAAGCCGACATCGGTGCCGTAGTTCAGCGTCATGTCGATCCCCTCCTGCTCGAAAGAGCCGAGGTTGAGCGATCCGGCCACCAGTCCCGTGTGAATCCGTTCGCCCGGGGCGTTGGCATCGGGGCCATAGGAAAAGAAGTCGCAGAACAGGCTGTCGCCGCCGTTGCAGAGGCTGGCGATATTCGCCGTCGACAGGTTGGTGATCGCGTTCTTGACCTTGATGTTGAAATAGTCGGCCGAGACACCGAAGCCGCGCAGCGCGCCCGTGCCGCGATAGGCGAAGCCGGCGGTCCAGGTGTCGGCATATTCCGAATCCACCCCGGGATCGCCGAGGCTGGTGTTCTGCGGGATTACGGCGTTCTTGCTCTTGCCATCGACGGTCAGCGTGACGTTGTTGGTGACGTTGCTGCCCGGGCTAGACAGTTCGTTGATCGCGGGCGCGCGGATATCGCGTGACCGGGCGACGCGGAAATTGAAGCCGTCGAACGGCTCCCACACCGCGCCCAGCTTCCAGGCGCTCTTGCCGCCGACGCTGCTGTAATCCGCATAGCGATAGGCGCCGTTGAGATCGAACTTCCGAGCGAAGGGCACGTCGGTGAGCAGCGGCACTGTCGCTTCGATATAGGCTTCCTTGACGTTGAACTCGCCCGAATAGGGCACGGCGTTGCCGGCGGTAAGGAATCCGTTGGCCGATGCCACCGGATCGGCGGTCAGCTTCTGGGTTTCCTTGCGATACTCGCCGCCGAAGGCGACGACGACGGGACCGGCCCAGGTCGAGAAGGGTTCGCCGACGATGTTGGCGGCGGCGGTAAACTGGTCATATTTGACCTTCGCCGTGCCTTCGCCCTGGATATAGTCCCGGGCGGCGTCGCTGAAATTGCCTTCACCGAACAGGTTCAGCGGCACGCAACCGGCGGCGGCCGGATTGCCCTGCAGGGCGGCCCGGCAGACGATATTGCCTGTCGCCGGATCGCGCACCGCGTCCACCGCGAAATTCACATTCTGGGTGACCGGGTTTTCGGTGGTGTAGGACGCGTAGTTGTTCACGCCGTAGGATGCGTGCGCATCCCATTTCCACGACCCGCCGAGCTTGCCTTCCAGGCCGACGGTGCCGTGCGGTGTCTCGTTGACGATGCGATAATGGTTGATCCCCATATCGTGCGCGATGCGGCTGATATTGAAGCTGGTCGTCGTCGCCGGGATGAGGGCGCGCACCGCTTCGGGCAGGAAGGCATTGTCGCGGCGGATCGCCTGGGTTTGCAGGCGCATCGGAACACCGTCGAGGAAGCCGACCGAACGCGAATAGCCGCCCTCGATATAGGCGGTCAGATTATCGGAAAAGTCATAATAGAGGCTGGCATAGGTGGTGAAGCGCTTCACGTCGGGGACCAGCGCCGTGCCCTTGATGATCGATTCGCCTTCGCCGCCGATCATCGTCGAACCGCCGGAGATCGAGCCCCTCTGGAACGGGCGGATCGAGCCGTCGGGATTGAACGTCATGTTCTGCAGGCCGGGGATGGCGCTGGTAATGACGCTACCGGCGCCGAGGCTGTTGTGAACATTGTCGGCCAGGATGAAGGCCGGTTGTCCGAAGCCCGCGGTTCCAGGCGTCAGCCGCTGCGCGTTGTTGACGATCATCGATTCCCGGCGACCCCAGCCACGCGAATAGATGTCGGGAACGCCGTTGTTCTTGGAATAATCGGCGCTCACGACGAAATGGCCGCGATCGTCGTTGAAGCTGGTGCCGCCGATGAAGCCGCCGCGGATCGTGCGATAGTCGCCCTGTTCGGAAATGCCGGTCTGCGCGGTGACGTTCAGGCCGTCATATTTCTTCTTCATGATGATGTTGACGACGCCCGACACGGCATCCGACCCGTAAAGCGCCGAAGCCCCGCCGGTGACCACGTCGACACGGTCGATCATCAGCGTCGGGAAGAGGTTGAGATCGGTTGTCGTCGGCACGCCGAGATTGCTGGCAGGCGCGAAGGGGACGACGCGCGATGCGTTGACCAGCACCAGCGTGCGCTGGCCGCCTAGCGCGCGGAGATCGGCGGTCGCCTGGGCGGGGCTGGAGGTGTTGGTGGCGTTGGCGCCCGGCGACCGGGTCGCCTTGAAGGCGGGGTTCTGGTTCAGAACCTCCATGACCGTCGTGGCGGCCTGTTGCTCGATCATCTTCGCGCCGATGATCTGGGTGGGAGTGGGGGCCTGAAGGCCGTCCTGCGCCGTGCGCGACGCGGTCACGACGATATCTTCGAGGGCGTTCGTCGAATCACCTGTCGCCGGCGCGCCTTGGGCAAAGGCGGGGGCGGCGAGGGCGGACGCGCTCAGTGCGGTGGTGAGCAGCAGGCGCTGCGACCAGGTCTGTGTCGAACGATGAATCTTGCGCCGTGCCATATCCGATTCCCCTCTCCAGGATATTTGTCGAGCGATCCGATCATTTCACTATTCTGAATGTGATTCGATAAACCGGAACGAGACGTTTGATAAGCGACACTGATAAAAAGGCAAGCCATATCCTGTAATGGCGGGCTGAATTGGCGTCGAAAGGATCGACCGACGTGCCGCGATCATGGAATGACCCCCGCGAAGGATGACAGATTCTTCACTGTTGAAGCGATCGAAGCGCGTCTTTCAAGATGCTCGGATCGATCAGTTTCGCCAGATCGTCGCGGCCGCGCGCGGTGCGACGGTCCTGCGCGGCGAGCCACTTTTCCTCTTCCACCAGGACATCGATCAGGTCGGCGGGCAACGCGGCCGGGAAGGCGAGATGCTGCCACGAGCGGTCAACCTCATCGGCCGTGAAGTCACCCGTCTGCGCAACCAGCGCCTGCGCGGCCCGGGGATCGGCCTTGAGGCTGGCAGTCGCGGCGATGATCGCCCGGACGAACCCCACGATGCGGGCGCGCTTTGCCGGATCGGCGAGGGCGGTCGCGGTGCTGTTGAGATTGAACAGCTCGCGGTAAAGGCCGGCACCGCTCAATTCGACCATGTCGTCGCCCAGGGCGCGGGCGGCATTGCCGGCATGCGGTTCCCAGATCGCGACCGCATCGACCCTCCGGTCGGCGATCGCCTTGGCCATATCCTCGATCGGAGAGATGCGAACCACCTCGACATCGGCGACGCTCAATCCTTCGCTCGTGAGCATCCGCGCCAGGAAATATCCCGAGGACGTCGTCGGGATCGCTGCGATGCGCTTGCCCTTCAGATCGGCGATCCTGCTGATGCCGGCCGAACGGCGGGCGACGATGCGGTAATAGCCTTCGGTGACGGTCAGGATGATGCGGATCTCTGGATGCGCGACCGAATAGCGGAGCGCCTGTGTTTCGGCATGGGTTGCGATATCGGCAGGACCGCCGTCGCCCAGGCCGGTCACGGGAGCCGCGCCGATGAGATTGGGGATTCCGCCATTGCGCACCTCGGCGCCGTCGGGAAAATGATCGCGCGCCGCGAGCAGCACCGGCGCGATCTCCACCGTGGCGGTGCTGCCGCGGACCGCCAGAAGCGGCGCGGTCGCCGGCCTCTCGCCGGTCGCCATCGGCGCGCAGCCGCCCGCGAAAGACATCAGGAGGAGCGCCGCCCAGACATGTCGATGGGGGTGGTTCGTCACGGCATCCTCTCTCTGTCAGCCCGGCCGGCATCATCCGGTCGGGGCGAGCGGTTGGCAAGCCTATATTGTCAGCCTGGGTGATAATATAGGGAGCAGCTGTCGATTCGCAGAGGCCAGACAGGGAGGTAAGGAGTGGACGATCGCGAGCGGCTCCTGGCGATATTGGGCGAAACGCTGGCGCCGTTTGCCGACATGATTCCCGTCGCGATGGCGCGCGAGCTCGTGCACGGCGACCAAGGTTACCTCGCGCCCTATCAGCTCTCGTCGGCACTGCTGTCGCGGATGACGCCGGCGATGCGCGACTGGCAGACGCCCGACGTGCTGCGCGCCATCTATCCCGACACGCCCTTGTCGCGGACGCGGATGCAGCCGATCGCGGGAGCACTCGCCGCGATCGGCTGCCAGGCGTTTCCAGCCTTCTGCCATTTTCCTTATGTACCGGTCGCGCATATGGCCGAGGGCCGGGACGAGGCGCCGCTGATCATCGCCGTCCATGGATCGAGCCGCAACGCCAAGGACCTCCGCGACGGCTTCGCCGCCTTTGCCGAGCGTCTGGGTTGTTTCGTCCTGGCGCCGCTGTTTCCGATGGATCTCGATATGGCGGTTCCGGACGAGGAGTATAAGCAACTGGTCGGCGATCGGCTGCGCTATGATCGGATCGTCTGGGCAATGGTCGAGGAGTTGTCGGCGGTCGTCCGCACCCGCTTCAGCAAGATCCTGCTGTTCGGCTTCTCGGGCGGCGCGCAGTTCGCGCAGCGGTTGCTCTATGTCGATCCCGGCCGGCTGGCGGCCGTCGCACTTGGCGCGCCGACCTATGTGACCCTGCCCTCGACCGCGTGGGACTGGTGGAGCGGCCTCGGCGATTTCGAGAGCGTTTTCGGCAAGGCGGTCGACTGGGATGCGCTGCGCCGGGTGCCGGTCCAGCTGCAATGCGGGACCGAGGACCGGCTCGATTGCGACATCTATTCGGCCAGGGAAATGGCGATGGATGCCTCGGATTTTGCCGCTTACGGCCGCACCCGGATCGAACGAATCGCGGTGTTGCAGCGTCACTATGAAGGGACCGGCATCCCCTCCCGGATCGCCATGATACCGGGCGCTGCGCACGCATGGTTGCCGCATGTCGAAACCGCCAAGCCGTTTTTCGAGACGATCCTCACCGCTTCGGTTTGACGGGATGGCTGCTAAGTGAGTAGCGCTTCGGCGATCGACGAAGGGGATCCACCGCATGACGACGCATCAGCTTCTGACGCTGCTGGTCAACCGGCTGACCCGCGCCCAGGGCGGCGACAGCCGCGCCTGGCGCCGCGCCCTCGGCCCGGTGCGCCTCTATGACGTCGCGACCCACCCGCATTGCAACTGGGCAGTGATGCCGTCAGGATCGATCCGCGAAAACGCCGCGATCGAGCGGCTGTGCGACCATGTTCGCGACGAACATCCGATCATCAGCGGTTGAGTATTCGCCGCCTGCCGGCTCCAATCGCCTCTGGAAATCGGCGAACCATCCCCTTATAGCGTCGCTCGTCGATCGCGGCCTTCGGGCCCATCCGCATGCGGGCGTGGTGAAACTGGTAGACGCGCCGGACTCAAAATCCGGTTCCGCAAGGAGTGTCGGTTCGATTCCGACCGCCCGCACCAATTTTCGAAAATCGAGAGCATCGGCTGGGGACAACCTCGTCCATACGGGTGTGGTTCATGTTTTGTTCTGAGTATTCTCGAGGGAATATGCACCTGACATACCGCCCGGAATAGGAACAAATCATGACCGACAGGCCGGCGCTAGAGATTGAAATTACAGAGGGGATATAGACCGGGGGCAAACTTGCTGCATCGATGGGCTAGGCCTAATCGCTACCTGTCCGACATTATTGGCCGGAAGTTTGTGGCCGAACTAATAGCGACGGTATGTCGTCCGCTAGAAGGTTCAGCTCTTCGACCATCTCTAGGACATGACCGGTCGTTTTATCGAGCTCCGGAACTGTAAGGTCAGAGCCATCGTCGGATTTCGGAAGATCGGGATCGACATGGTCATAAACCCGCCGCCATTCGCCGACTTCGGTTGATCCATCAGCAAGGCCAAAGCCGACCCTGAAACGCCATGAGCCGTGAACAATGAAGTTTCGGCGGACATTGCGGCTAATAACCCGTTCGCAGATTTTTGCGACGCGAGTCCGCCCCGCCTCGTTGAATTTTAGCTTAGCCGCTGCATGCAGAACCTTGATCGATTGGAACGTCTGTATGGCAGAGAACAGGACGTGAGCGACATCCCCATCAATGCCCAGGATGTCTTGCGTTGTGAACTGGATCGAGGTCTCCAGTCGGCTCCATGCATCCATGTATCGCCCAAGGGCGCTATCTCGCTCTTCGGTCGGCGGCGGCGTTATGCTATGGTCGCTCAATGAACCCTCCATCTGAATAGCCCGATGCGGAGATCGCGCGCCAGCGCGAGAACTGGTCAAGCGTATGCTCGCCACCCCGCCACAGCTTCTTGACCTAATAGCGTCTGCCATCGGGATCGCCTTCAAAATTGACGGCGTCCCGTATGGCCGCACCCACTAGATCGCACCGCTGATTGCGGGGCCTCTTCCTGGCGCCTTAGTGGGCGTATTTGTTGTTAGATTGAACGTAGGTCAGGCGCTTGCCGACTGCACCCTGTACGGCGCGATTGGCGCGAGCCGCATCATTGATCCTAAGCGCGGTGCGGTTGGATTAGCGCAAGTCGAACTCGGCAAGGTAGCGGTGCAGATGCTGCTGGCTGATACCGCTGCTCTGTCTGGTGCTGGTGCTGATCGTACTGGGGATGATCCTCCTCCTTTAGCGGTTGCAGACCGCGCACCGCGACCGGATCATTCGCAATGAAGGCGACGGGTTCGGACGGCGATTCGTCCCGCGGACGTCATTTTCTGCCGTCCCCGATCGGCGATTGATCGGAATTGTCGCCGCCTTTCACTTGGATTTCATGAACTTATCGAACAGCGCCATGGTAGACGAAAGTTTGTTCTCTTCTGCGCTTTCGGCTTGCTTTGGCGGGCCAATCGACTAAATTGGCCAAGTCATTAGTACCGATCCTCCAGCGAATAGCCCGGCCCATAAAGCCGGGTTATTCACTTTCTGGGGCCAGCGCATGGCGCGGCTCCGGCAGACGGATCCGCGATATCCTCGCGCCGGCGATTCCCTCCTGCATCGATAGTCGTTAAGGCCTGGTTGATGGCCTTGTTTGTCTTCTGGCGGGAATCGGCGGCTAAAGGATGTCCGGCCGAGCAGCTTCATTCGCTGCTCGCGGCGGAGGCCCATCTGCTGCCCGATCATGTGGCGACCGGCTATCAGCCTGATGCCCATGGTGGCTGGCATTTCGCGGCCTTTTCGACGCGTACCCATTTCTATGCAGCCGATGCGCAACTCTGGCAGCAGGATGGCATGGGCGTCTGCGCCATTCACGGGTTGATCTGGCGCACGCTCGATGGCGGACCTGTCCTGCTCGACGCGCTGGCGGTGGCCGCGCTCCTCGATCGGCCGGGCGCCGAACTGCCCGCCGACGTGACCGGTGAATATGCCGTCGTCCGTCTTTATCCCAATGGAACGCTCGATGCGTTTTCTGACCGGGCCGGGCTTCACCAGCTATTTCATGCGGCGAACGGGGAGCCGGTTCTCGCGAACCGCGCCGGGCTGGTCGCGACGCTCCTTGGCGACTGGACGCCTGATCAAACCGGGCTGCGCTGGCTTGCTGCGATCGGCTACCGCGTCGGCACCGAGACCGCCTATCGCGCGGTCACCCAGCTTGGCCAGGAGCAGCGGATCGGTTTCGGGGTCGATGGCATGACGATCGCCGCGATGGCCGATCCGGTCGTGCGCTTCGACGGCGAGCGCGGTTTCTCGGCGGCGCTCGAGCCGATGCTCGACGAGGGAATCGCGCAGGCCCGGGCGGCGATCCGGCTCGGTATCCCCGCCGATGGCCCGATCGACCTGCCGATCACCGGCGGCAAGGACAGTCGTGTGATCCTGGCGCTCTGCCTGGCCGAAGGCCTGCGGGATAGGCTGCGATTGTTCACGCGTGGCTATGAGGGGCATCCCGACGTGATCGCGGGAGCGGGCATCGCCGCAGCGCTCGGACTGCCGCATCGGCGCGAGGCCCCGCATGGTAGCGACGAAGCGGCGCATTGGAGCCGCACCCGCTTCGTCGACAAGCTGATGGCGCAAACCTGGCAGACCGATGGCATGGTCGGCGGCTGGGATCTGATTCTGGGCGAACGCATCGCTGCCGAGACGCTCATCACCGGTCACATGGGCGAAGTGCTCAAGGCCTATTCGAAGAAGTCGCTGCCGCCGGGGCCGCTCGACCCTGTTGCGATGGTGCGGTTGCAGGCCCCCTTCGATCCGATGGGCCTGCTTCGGCCCGATGCGCGGGGCGCGATGGAGGCGCAGCTCGTCGCGCAGATGGAGGAGGCGCGCGCGGCTGGCGCCACCGAGGCCGACCTTCCGGACATCTTTTACTATCGCAACCGGCTGCCCAACTGGCTCGGCGCGATCCGCGCGATCAAGTCGTTCGAGCGTCAGCCGGTGGTTCCGCTCGGCGCGCCCGCCCTGCTGCGCCTTGCCTTTCGACTGACGCCGGAGGAGCGCAAGCGCGAGGTGCTCCACTATCGGATCATCCGGCGGTGTGCGCCGGAGTTGCTGGCGCCGGCGTTCGCGATGCAGCGCTGGGACGCAGCGCTGGATGACGATGTCCCGCGAACCCCGCCGATCCTTCCCGGTGCAGGCGCTCCACCGACCTTCGGCAACTGGCAATTCTCGATCAACCACAATGCCGCGATCCGCGCCGCGATTGCCGCCGAGGCGATGGCATGCGACGACCTGACGCTGTGGGAGACGATCGACCGAGGTGCGCTGATCGACCGGCTCCGTCATCGGCGGCTGGATTATTTCGACGGGATCAGCATGCTGGGGCTCGTGATCGCGATGTTTCAGGAGAGGGCGATGGTCCGACCGACCCGGCTGGGCATTTCCGATGCGATGGCGGTTCCGGGACGCCCTTTTCCGGCTGCGCCCGCCGGAAACGATGCGCCCCGGATCGAGGGGCACCTCGACGCGGTGCGTCGCGAGGGGGGCACGGTCTTCCTCGACGGCTGGGCGTATGCGCGCGACTGGCCAGCGGTGCAGGTCGCCATCGAGGCACGCGTGAGCGGGCGCTCGCTGGCCATCGGCGTCGCCGGCAACGACCGGCCCGATCTGATTTCCCATGGCATGGGCGATGGCCGTCATGGTTTTTCGCTGGCGATTCCGGCGGAGCAGCTGGGCGATGAGGAGGTCGAGGTCATGGTCGGCGCCTTTGACAGTGAGGCCGTGATCGGTCGGGCGAAGGTCAGGCGATGAGCCGCGCAATCCTCGTCATCGGGCAAAGCCATGTCGCATCGGTTCGCGCGGCGGCCAAGGCGCGGCGGGAGGCGGATCCCGATCGTCCGCGCACCCGCGTCATCCACACGGTCGAACCCCGATATGCGCCAGAGGTGGACGGCGAGGGCGACGAGGCGCGCTTCACGCCGGCGCTTGTCGACATGATCCGCGACCAGATCGATCGCCACGCACCGCTCGTCGCATCCGCCAGTGGCGGCAACGTCCACAATGGGTTCGCGCTGATCCGGCATCCACGCCCCTATGATTTCCTGTTGTCCCACGAGGACGGCCCGCCGCTCGACCCGGAGGCGGAGCCGGTCACCGAAGCGCTGGTCCGTGCCGCCCTGGAGGCGGGGCTGGAGCGCGATCGCATCCGGCTGCGCGAAATCCGTCGATTGGGCGGGAACGTGATCCAGCTCGAGTCGCCGCCGCCGCTGGCCGACGGTTCCGTCATCGCCGCGCAAGCCGATGCCTATTTCCGGAATCGGGGTATCGCCGAGCTCGGAGTCGCCCCGGCGGCGTTGCGGTACAAGATCTGGCGGCTCCATTCGCGCATCGTAGCGCGCTATTGTGCCGATCTCGGCTTGCGCTTTCTGCCTGTTCCGGCGGAAACGCAGGACGCGGAAGGGTTTCTGCGACCGGCATTTGCCGGCGATGCGACCCATGGCAATCAGGCCTATGGCGAAGCGCTGATCCGCGCGCTGGAGGCCCTGTGAGCGACCATCCCTATCGCAGCCTGCCCGACACCGCCTATTGGCGCCGGGCGGTCGCGGGGCAGGGGCCCGCGATTGATCCGCTCGCGGGGGGCTTCCTCACCCTGTCGAAGGACGACAAGGTGGCGACGGCAGGCAGTTGCTTCGCGCAAAACATCGCACGCTATCTCAGGCGCAGCGGCTTCAACTTCCTCGTCAGCGAAACCGCCCATCCAATCATCCCGGCCGAGGCCGCGGAGCGCCATGGCTACGGCCTGTACAGCGCGCGCTACGGCAATATCTACAGCGCGCGCCAGCTGCTCCAGCTGTTCGACCGGGCTTATGGGACCTTCGCACCGGCCGAGGATATATGGCCCGCAGCCGGTGGCGAGGGGCGGGTCGTCGATCCCTTCCGCCCGACGATCGAGCCGCAGGGCTATGCCAGCGAAGCCGAACTGCGTGCCGACCGGGCGCATCACTTCGCCCGGGTGCGCGAGATGTTCGAGACGCTCGACGTCTTCGTCTTCACCCTCGGCCTGACCGAGTCATGGGAGTCGACGATCGACGGCGCCGTCTTTCCGGTCTGTCCAGGCGTATCGGGGGGCGTGTTCGATCCGGCCCGCCACGCCTTCCGCAACTTCCGGGTGGGCGATGTGACCGCAGACCTCGCGACCTTCATCGGCCGCCTGCGCGCGGTCAATCCGGCGGCACGGATCATCCTCACCGTCTCGCCGGTGCCGCTGGTGGCGACCGCGAGCGGCCATCATGTTCTGGCCGCGACCACCTATTCGAAATCGGTGCTGCGGGCGGCGGCGCAGGAGGTGGTCGAGGACCATGACGGGGTCTTCTATTTCCCTGCCTATGAAATCATCATGGGGGCGCCCGCCGCCGCGCGCTATTATGCGCCGGATATGCGCAACGTGACCGAGGAGGGCGTCGCCCAGGTCATGTCGGTCTTCCTCCGCCATGCGGCGGGCATCGAACTGCCGGCGCCGCTCGACACGCCGGTCGCGGAACCCGCCGACCCGGCGCTCGCCGCCGCGCGGGAATGGGTGGAGGTGATGTGCGACGAGGCGTTGCTGGACAGTGACGAGGCCTGAGCCCGGCTTGCGCGCCCTTCGAAGCTTCGCCATCAGGTCCCATGACCGATAATAGCGTCGTGAACCCGGATATGCTCGAACTCGCGCCGTTGGTGGTGCGGGTATTGGAGGTAGGGTGCAGGGATGGCGCGTTCGCCGCAGCCTATCGCTCTCGCAATCCCCAATGCCATTATGTCGGCATCGCAGCGGACGCCTCGGTCGCGGAGATCGTGCAGCCGCACATGGATCATGTCCTGATCGGCGATATCGAGACAATGGACACCGCCGCGCTTTCCGATGGCGGCCCGTTCGACCTGATCCTGATCGATGTGGCGACCGAACGGATGGCGGATGCCGAAGCCGTCCTGACCAGGATCGGCCGACTGTTGGCGCCGAACGGCTATCTGGCCATCCGGTTTCCGAACGCGGCGCACTGGCGTGCCTTGGCGCATCTCCTCCACGGGCGGGCTCCTCCCGAGAACGCGGGGCCGGCGTACACCCTCACCTCCCTCGCGACGGTTCTCCGGCAAGCAGGCCTGCAGATCGTGAGGAATCGTGCGGTGAACGACGGTTCGGACAAGGCAGCCGCCGAGATATGGTTGCCGGCGCTCGGCGAACTCGCCGGTCGGATGAAGATCGATCGACGCTCGGTCCTCGAGCGCAGCGCGACCAGCCATTATGTGGTCATCGCCAAAGCGGCCGCTGCCGCTCCGATCCGGCGGATGCAGATCGTTTCGGCGGCGCTCGCTCCGCGCACGATGGACGTCAGGACCCGATTGCCGGCCCATTATCTGCGAACCGTCCCCGAATTGAGCGTTCGCTATCAGGAGAATGGCGTCACGCTTCCGCAGGTGCCCGACGGCATGGCAAAGATTTTCATCCTGCAACGGCCCGGTCCCACCGATGCCGAGGACTGGAAGGTCTATGTCGGCGAGGCGTTGCGCGACGGGTGGGTCGTGATCGTCGAATATGACGACCATCCCGAGCTTTTCCGGCAGGTGGTCAAACGGGGGCCGGAGCAAGACCTGTTCGTCTCTTTCCCCAGGGCACATGCGGTCCAGACCTCGACCGAGCCGCTGGCGGCGATGTTCCGGCAGTATAATCCCGAGGTCGCCGCATTCGCCAATACGGCCTTCACCCTCCCGCCGCTGCGTCCGCGGGCGCCGGGCCCCGCACGGGTCTTCTTCGGAGCGCTCAATCGCGGTGCGTTCAGCGGGGCGCTCGCACGGGCGTTGGCGCCTGCGATCGAGGCCCATCCGGAGACGGTCTTCGACGTCGTCAACGACCGCACTTTCTTCGAAGCCCTGCCGACCGATCGCAAGACCTTCCGCCGGGCGCTCGGTTACGACGCCTATCTGGATGCGCTCGAAGCGAACGATATCGGCTTGCTCGCGCTGGCCGGGGAGCCGTTCGAACTGTTCAAGAGCGATCTCAAATATGTGGAAAGCGCGTCGCGCGGGACCGCCGTGATCGCGTCCCCGGCGGTCTATGGCGAAACCATCCGCGATGGGGAGACTGGGCTGATCGCCCCCCGGCTGGAGGATTGGGCCCCCGCGCTGTGCCGTCTGCTCGAAAACGACAGTCTTCGTGAAGGGATTGTCCGGCGCGCATGGGAAGATGTGCGCGATCATCGCATGTTCGCGACCCAGATCGAGAGCCGGGTAGATTGGTACTGGAAGCTCTGGAACGACCGCGAACGCCTCCACCGCGAAATGCTGACGCGTTGTCCCGAACTGCTGCGCTGGGATGCATAACACGGTGCGTATCGATGGTGCTTCGGCCGTTGTGTCTCAAAGCACTTGGAAAAGCAGGAGCGAGGATCGCCAACTCGACATGTAAAGGCGGATTTCGACCGCATGGTACGGATCTATAGATAACCGCACGACGGTCTGGGCTGATCGGTCAGAGCTTCCGCGCGATCAGGGTGTTCCCCGCCGCAAAGGTCGCCTGTGCCGGTTCGGGCATAGCCGCCAAGACCCGCTGCCAGAGCGGGCTACCGGCGGGCTCGTCCATTAACGCGCCCACGGTCATCCCTCTCAGTTCCTCGCGCAGGCTTGCGTCCGTCAGGGCCTCGGCGAGGCCATTGAGCTGCCAGTGCAAGGCATGGTCGGGGGTCTGGTTGCGCTCGGTAGCCAGCTTGATGCGTTCGAAGCCGCTGTCGAACAGCCGGACCAGCCCTTCGCGCGTCGCGTTGTAATAGTGCGACGGGTAGCCGTGGACGGGCACCAGGAAGGGATAGTCGATGAACACCGTTCCGCCCGGTTTCAGCATGCGCGCGAACTCGGTCGCGGCGACCCAGGGTTCGGTCATATGCTCCATCACCGCGAAGCAGCCTATGCCGTCGAGCGAGGCGTCGGCGATCGGATATCGACAGGCCGGTTCGATCACCAGGTCGGCGCTGATCGAGGGATAGACCTCCAGATAGAGGCAGTTATCGAACGTCCGCGTGCGCCGGCCGCAACCGACATCGAGATACAGTCTGTCTGGATTGCCGCGCACCGTTTCGACGAAGTCGCCGAGGCCCGGATTGGCGGATTCTGCGTCATAGTCGCCCAGATCATGGGCGGCGGCGCCGTAGCTGACGGGGAAGCTGTCTGTTGGGCCGAGAAAGCGGAACTCGCCGCCCGCGCCGGAGGATGTGTCGAGGAGGGGCGCGAAGCGGGCATATTTCGCTTCCGCCCGCGTGCCGGGCAAGCCGGCGGCGGCGCGGGTCAGCTGCTTGCGGCCTTCCGTCCGGCCGTGCCGCTCGAAATGCTTCCAGGCATCCCCGCCGGCTGCGACGTGGCGCGCAACATCGGGATTGGCGGCGAGGTAGAGGTGCTCGACGAAATTTGCGTCGGTCGCCAGCTCGAAACGCGATGGGTCCTGCATGCCGCAGCCCTATCGCCATACGGCACGCGGCACCATATCATTCCGCCACCGGCCGACGGCGGGAGGCACTGTCCTTTTCGCGATCAAGCCGCTAACCGTCGGCCGCGACCGCGAAGGAGACGAGATTGGGGCGGCCCGAAACCCGACAGGCGCGTATCGCCATCCTGGTGCTCGGCATGCATCGCAGCGGCACCTCGGCGCTTGCCCGGCTGATCGGCTATCTGGGCGCGGCCCTGCCTGCCGATGCGATCGAGGCCCATGCCGACAATGCGCGCGGCTATTGGGAATCGGCCGCGATCGTGAAGGCCGACGACCAGCTGTTGCGGGTCGCGCGGTCGAGCTGGTTCGATCCGCGTCAGCTCGATCTGTCGCGGCTCGAACCCTCGGCGCTGCGGTCGCGCAAGGATCGGATTTGGGAGGCCGTCACCATCGCTTTCGGTGACGCGCCGCTGATGGCGATCAAGGATCCGCGGCAGTGCCGTTTCGTGCCGACGATCGTCGAGACGCTGGCCGAACATGGCGTGGCGAGCCGTGCGGTGCTGATGCTGCGCGATCCCGATGCGATCGCCCGATCGGTGGCGAAGCGCGACGGCACGACGCCCGCCTTCGCCCGATTGCTGTGGCTGCGGCACATGATCGACGCGGAGCGCGCGACGCGCGGGCTGCAGCGGGCGGTGGTCGATTATGATGCGATGCTGGCCGACTGGCGCACCACTGCCGCTCGCCTGCTGCCGCTGACCGGGGGGACGATGCCCGAAGACGAGATCGCCCAGGCGATCGATGGCTTTCTCGATCCGTCGCTGCGCCACCATGGCGCCGAAGGGGCGTCGGCGATCGACGCGCCGCTTGTGGCGATCGTCGCCGCGGTGCGCGACGGATTGGCCGGCCTGGCCATCCGCGACGACGCGGACGCGCGCGCCATGCTCGACCATGCCTATGCGCGGCTGGAGGCGATACCCTGGCTCGCCGAGGATATCATCCATGACGAACTCCGCCACCGCCGCACTGGCGACGCGGAGCCCGTCGACGTGCCGGTCGCGCCGCCGCCGGTGGTGGAACTGCCCCGCCAGTCGATGCCCGCACCGACTCCGGACCAGGCCGAGGCGGTCGCGATGATTCGCGATAGCGGCCTGTTCGACGAAGCCTGGTATCTCGCGACCTATCCCGATGCGGTCGACAGCGGCCTCGATTCGATCGACCATTATCTGATGATCGGTGCGGCCCTGGGTCACAATCCTAATCCGCTGTTCGACACCGGCTTCTATGCCCGACAGATGGCGCGGCGAATCGCGGCGGGAGGCGGCCGATGAAGGCGGCGCTCGTCCTCCATCTCTTCTACCCCGAGGTCGCGGTCGAACTGATCGATCGGGTTGCCGCGATCGGTATGCCGGTCGATGTCTTCGTGACCCACAGCGTAGCGCTCGACGAGACCGTCCTCGCCGCGCTCGATCGCTTGCCGCGCAAGGCGGAGATCATCGCGGTCGCCAATCGCGGCTGGGACATCGGGCCCCTGTTCGAACTGTTGCCGCTGCTCGCGGAGCGCGGCTACGACCTGATCGGCAAGCTCCACAGCAAGAAGGGCGGATCGGGCTATGCCCCCGAATGGCGCCAACTTGCCTATGACGGGATGATCGCGTCCGACCTCCTCGTCGCTGCCATCGTCGATGCCTTCGCCGCGCACCCCGATCTGTCGCTGCTCGGGCCGAAGCCACTCTACAAGTCGGTCGCCAGCCACCTCTTCCGCAACGCCGAATTGCTGTCCGATCTCGCACCGCGGCTGACCGCACCGGCTTATCCGCCGGCCGACTGGGGTTTCTTCGCCGGCACCTTTTTCTGGGCGCGCCGCACGCTGCTCGAAAAAGTCGCGGCCTTTGCCGATTTCGGCGAGGCAGGCACCGCCAGCCAGGAGCGCGACGGCGCGCTGGGCCATGCGATCGAACGGCTGTTCGGCCTCGCTCCGCTCGCGCTGGGCGGCATGGTCGGGCTGGTCGAGGACAGCCGCATCGAACTGATCCAGGCGCCGGGCGCGCCGTCGCACGAGCCGGTGATCCAGACGCTGGTCGATGCCGCCGGGTTGGGTATCGGTCCGGTCGATGCCGAGCTGTCGGCGCTGATCGCGACGCACAATCCGCTGATCGACTATATCCGCCATGGTCGCGAAGGCGATGCGCTCGATCCCAATCTCTATTTCTCGTCGGGCTGGTACAACAGCATCCACGCCGACGTGCACGCGGCGGGCGTGTTGCCGCTCCACCATTATATCCATCACGGCGCGGCCGAGGGCCGGTCGACCGGCCCGTTGTTCGACGGTGTCTTCTACCGCAGGACTCATGACGATGTGACGGGCGATCCGCTGCGCCACTTCCTTGAGGTCGGGGCGGCGGAGGGGCGGGTGGCGATCCCGGTCAGCCGTCCGCGCTACGAGACGACCGACGAGCGGCCGCGTCGCTTCTACCGCCATTTCGACATTGCCCGCGAGGAAGCGTTCCTCCGTGCAATGGCGAACCTGCCCGCTGAAACCCGCCAGACGGCCGATGAGACGCTGATCAGTGTGATCATGCCCGCCTGGAACCGGGCGGACCGGATCGCCGCAGCGATCCGATCGGTGCTCGCGCAGAGCCACCGCCACTTGGAATTGCTCGTCGTCGACGATGGATCGACCGATGGCACCGCCGAGATCGCCGCTGCTTTTACCAGCGATCCGCGCGTCACGTTGATCAAGGCGACCCATGGCGGGGTGAGCGCGGCGCGCAACCTCGGCCTCGAAGCGGCGACCGGCGAGATCGTTGCCTATCTCGACAGCGATAACAGCTGGAAGAGCTGGTTCCTCGACGTGATGGCGCTGTTCATGACATCCGAGGCGATCGACGCCGCCTATTCGGGAATCGCGCTGCGCGACGAGCTCAACCAACTCACCGGCTATCGCGGCGACGACTTCGACTGGGAGGCCTGCCTCGCCGAGAATTATGTCGACCTCAACGCCTTCTGCCACCGCCGTGCGCTGACCAAAGAGCTCGGCCGCTTCGATACCAATTTGCGGCGGATGGTCGATTGGGACCTGATCCTGCGCTACGCCAAGGGGCGCCCGGTCGGCTATGCGCCGTTCGTCGGCTGCGAATATCATGATGCGAAGAGCGATCAGGGGCGCATCACCGTCACCCAGCCGGCCGCGTTCCAGGCCCTGGTGCGGACCAAGAACCGGCTCGGCCTGCCCACCGGCCGCGATGCGCATGCGCTGGCCGCAGCGCTGAAGCTCAACATCGCCATCAAGATTCCGGCGCCCGAGGAAGAAAAGGCCGCCTGGGGCGACTTCCATTTCGCCGAAAGCCTTGCGACCGCGATCGAGAAGCTCGGCCACACGGCACGGATCGACTTCCGGGGCCAATGGCATGGCCATTCGATTGCCAGCGAGGATCTCGTAATCGTGTTGCGCGGGCTGATCCCCTATGCGCCGCGGCCCGGCCAGATGGCATTCCTCTGGAACATCAGCCATCCCGATCAGGTCGGCTTCGACGAATATGATCGCTACTCGCGCATTTACGCGGCCTCCGGCTCGCACGCTGCCCTGCTTGAGCATATCGTCACGCCGCCGGTCGTGCCGATGCTGCAAGCGACCGACCCGGCGCGCTTCCACCCGCTCGATGCGCCGGTCGCTGGGCCCGACATCCTGTTCGTCGGCAATTCGCGCGGAGTCGATCGCGACATCGTGAACTGGGCGATCGCTGCCGGTCGTCCGCCAGCCATCTATGGCGATGGCTGGGAAGGTCGGGTTTCTCCCGATCTGATCCAGGCGAAGAACATCGATAACCGCGCTGTCGGTGCGCTCTATGCGGGCGCAGGCGCGGTCCTCAACGATCACTGGCCGTCGATGCGAGCCTTTGGCCTGTTGTCGAATCGGCTGTTCGATATCGTCGCCAGCGGGGGCAGGGCGGTCTCCGATCCCGTGCCGTCGATCGCATCGGTGTTCGGCAATGCCGTGACGCAGGTGTCGGGGCCGGCCGAGCTGAAGGCGGCGGTCGACGATCTCGCGGCCCGACCGCACAATGATCCGGCCGCCCGCCTCGCCGCGGACTATGTCCATGCCGAGCACAGCTTCGACGCGCGGGCACGGACCTTCGTCGCCGACGCCTTCGCGATCCTCGGCCTGCCGTCGCCGGTGGCGGGCGACGTGCCGGACTTCGACGACCGCCTCGCCGTCCACATCATCGCCAGGCATAGTGCGATCGGTCCGCAGAGCTCGGCGTATATCCGGCTGGTGGCACCGTTGACCGACGAGACGGCGGCGGGGCGGCTCCACGTGACGCTCGGCGCGCGCGAGGATGATATTCCCGATTGCGACGTCTGCATCGTCCAGCGCACCGCGCTGCCGACGGTCGAGGCGGTGGATGCGCTGGTACGAAGGTTGGGCGACATGGGGGCCGCGCTTGTCGTCGATGTCGACGATGCCTTCACCCTGATCGGCCCCGATCATCCCGAGCATGACCTTTACCGCCCGCTCAACGCCGCGCTCGATCGGGCAGTCGGCGCGGCCGCCGAGACGTGGTTCTCGACGGCGGACCTGGCCGACGCCTATGCGCCGCTGGGCGCGCGCAGCATTGTCGTCCCCAACGCGATAGACCCGCGGCTGTGGCGCGACTGGCGCCGTGTCCGGCCCCGGCCCTTTACGGGCGACAGGGTTCGAATGCTCTATATGGGCACGCACACCCACGGGCCTGACCTCGCGATGATTCGGCCCGCGCTCGACCAGCTCCATTCCGAACGCGGCGACATGTTCGACCTTACCGTCATCGGGGTCGATCCGGATCTGGCGCCGGCGCCGTGGCTGCATCGGCTCGCGCCGCCGGCCGATGCCGTCAGCTATCCGCGTTTCGTGCGCTGGCTGCGCGAGCAGGGGCCGTTCGACCTGGGACTGGCTCCGCTGGCCGACAATCCGTTCAATCGCTGCAAGTCGGACATTAAGGCTCTCGACTATGCGGCGCTCGGCATCCTTCCGTTGCTCAGCGATGGGCCTGCTTACCGGTCCGATCCTGTGCTCGCCAGGCATGCCCTGTTCGCCGGCGACGGCGGCTGGCTCGACGCGATTCGCGGTATCTTCGAGGACCGCGATGGCGCTGCCAGGCGCGCGCGCGCGATCGACGCCCATGTCTGGGATCACCGGACCGTCGCACATACCGCCGCCACACTCGTTGGTCGGCTCGAGGCGTACCGGCGTTAGGAGAATGCGATGAAACTGCTGCAGTTGCTTCCGCTTGCGGCCCTGCCGCTCCTGCTTGGCGCCGGTGGCGAAGTGCCGAGACTCATTCAGCCGATCGCCTGCAAGATCGGGCAGAGCTGCGCGATCCAGAATTATGTCGATCTCGACCCAACATCCGCGGCCAGCGATTTCCGCTGCGGTAGCCGGACCTATGACAAGCATAGCGGCGTGGATTTTCGGCTGGTGAGCATGGCGGACCAGCGCCGGGGCGTGGCTGTCCTCGCGGCCGCCGACGGCACGGTGCTGCGCGGGCGCGATGGCGTCGCCGATATGTCGATGCGGGACGCGGGCAAGAGCGCGATAGCGAATATGGAGTGCGGCAATGGCGTGGTGATCGCCCATGCCGGCGGCTTGGAAACCCAATATTGCCATATGGCCAAGGGAAGCATCACAGTGAAGCCTGGCCAGCAGGTGAAAGCCGGCATGCCGATCGGCAAGGTCGGGCTGTCTGGCAACACCGAATATCCCCACCTGCATTTCACGGTGCGCCTGAACGGCGCGGTGGTCGAACCATTCGCTGCGGGGGCGAAGGCCGGGCAGTGCAAGGGCGGCCGTAGCCTCTGGTCGCCGGCCGCCGGCCTCGATGGCAGCTACAAGGCGGGTGAGGTGCTCAACGCCGGGTTTGCCACGGGACCGGTGACGATGGCAGCCGTGCAGGACAGGGGCGCCGACCAGCAACCACGCCCGACCCGGAACGCGCCGGCGATTCTCGCCTTCGTTCAGGCGATCGGATTGAAGGGGGGCGACGTTCAGCGCATCGTTCTGACGTCACCCGACGGCTCGCAGCTGCTGGACAATCGTGCGCAACCGCTGGACCGCGACAAGGCGCAGTGGCTCCTGTTCGCCGGGAAGAAGCGTCCGGTCGCAGGCTGGCCGGCGGGTCGCTATTCCGCGCACTACACGGTCCTGCGCGGCGGGAAGCCTGTGATCGAGAAGCGGTTTTCGATCGTTATCTGATCGTTCTCATCGACGAGGCGATTGCCACCGTCCTTCGATCGCCGCTACGGTCGGCGGCGTTCGGCCCGGACGGACTTGGTGCAAGCGGCAGCATGCCCGCGCGACATCTCCGGGCCGCAGGATGGATGGATTCGGCGGTGCCGGGAGGTCGCTCCCGCGGACCGGCTCGTCCGAGCGGAGCAGTCTGACGATCATGCGCGTGCTTATCGTACATCAGAATTTCCCGGGGCAGTTTCCGCATATCGCCGATGCGCTCGTGGCGCGGGGCGATGAGGTCGTGGCGATTGGGGGCCCGACGTCGAAAGAGCGCCAGGGCATAAGGTTGGTGCGCTGGAAGAACATCCGGGGGTCGGCGAAGGATATTTTCCCCCCCGCGGTCCGGGCAGAGGCCGATCTCATCCGGGCGGAGGTAGCGGCGCTGGTCGCCGTCGAACTCCGCGACGCGGGGTTCGTCCCCGATGTGGTCATCGGGCATCCCGGATGGGGCGAGACGATTCACATGAAGGCCGTCTTTCCCGATGCCCCGCTCATTTTGTTTGGTGAGTTCTTCTATCGCCACATCGGGGCCGACGTGAATTTCGATCGTGAGTTCGAGACCCCCACCCTGAAGGGTGCGATGTACACCACCGGCAAGAGCGCGAGCCAGTTGCTGGGCTATTCGATGGCGGATCTGATCATCTCGCCGACGCGCTTCCAGGCATCGACCTTTCCGGCGATCCTTCAGCCGAAGATTCGCGTTCTCCACGAGGGCGTCGATCTGTCGCGTGCCAGGCGGAATCCCGATGCGCTCTTCAAGCTGCCCGACGGCAGCACGCTGGATGCC
This sequence comes from Pseudomonadota bacterium, assembly GCA_040387595.1. Taxonomy (GTDB): domain Bacteria; phylum Pseudomonadota; class Alphaproteobacteria; order Sphingomonadales; family Sphingomonadaceae; genus Rhizorhabdus. Next base: position 84,435 of record JAZKDN010000021.1, on the reverse strand, counting down.
AGCTCACCCGTGATAACCTTCATCAATCGCAATTTCGAGCGGCTGCGCGGCTATCACATCTTCATGCGGGCGTTGCCCCGCTTCCTCGACGCAGTCCCCGACGCGCAGGTCATCCTGATCGGTGCCGACGGCAAGGGTTATGGCTCCTCCCGCAAGGACGGGAAGACCTGGCGAGAGGCGATGTTCAACGAACTGGGCTCTCGCCTGGATCGCAAGCGCCTGCATTTCGTCGGACAGGTCGAGCACCGCCACATGATCAACATCCTGTCGATCGGCGCGGCGCATGTCTATTACACCTATCCCTTCGTCCTGTCCTGGTCGCTGGCCGAGGCGATGGCCTGCGAATGCCTCGTGATCGGTTCGGATACGGCCCCCGTTCGCGATGCGATCACGGATGGCAAGGATGGCATCTTGCTCGATTTCTTCGACGTCGATGCGCTGTCGCAGGCGATGATCGATGCCGTTCGCCAACCGGATCGCTATCGGGATATGCGCCGGCAGGCCCGCCTGACCGCACTGGAGCTGTTCGACCGCGAATCGATGGGTGTGCCCGGATGGCTCGCGATGATCGACGAGCTTGCCGAGCGGGATCGCTTGCCCGGCGCATAGCGCTTCACGGCGGATTGAAGCCCAATCGTCGTCTCACGGTCTGGTGTGGGACCAGGATCGAACGCTGTGGGCAGAAGACGCGTCGCTTGCCAACGACCTTCGCATTGTAACGGCAGCGGTCCGATGCGCGAGTTCGTGCGGGTGGGACGTCGACATCAGCGGGTCGAAGGCCTGGAGTGTTCAGCAATGAAATGCGGGACGGATTTTCGCCGAGAGATCGGCGGATAAGCTTTGCGCCGATGTGCAAGCAAGGCTGACATGCTTGGCCTTGGCCTTGGCGATCGCCATCGAGCTTCGGGCGAAGTCCAAAAAAAAGGGCCGATCTTTCGATCGGCCCCCTCTTTTGATCGAGACGGTCGCTTACGCGATCGAAGCGAAATCGTCTACGGTCAGGTCGGCGGCGGTGACGCCGACGAGCTTGATGGCCGAGTTGATCTCGGTGTCAAGCGAGGTGTCGCTGTCGTAGAACACATAGGTGTCGGCACCGACCTGGATCGCCGCAACGTCGTTATCGTCCTGGCTGATCGTCAGCAGCTGCTGCGCATAGGTCTGCGCCGCTTCGAACGTGGTGAAGGTGACACCCTCGCCCTGCAGGATGAGGTTTTCACCTTCCTCGGTGACATTGAGGCCGATCGAGAGCTGATCGCTGCCCGCCACGAAGTCGGTCACGATATCGGTGACGAACTTGAAATCGCCAGTAGCGGAGAAGGCAGCATCGCCGCTGTCGAAGACGAACAGGTCGTTGCCATCGCCACCGGTGAGGACGTCGAGGCCTGCGCCACCGTTGATCTCGTCATCGCCGAGGTCGCCGAGAAGAACGTCGTTGCCGTCGTTGCCGAACAGGGCGTCATCGCCCTGGCCGCCACGGATCGAGTCGTTGTCGTCCTGGCCGTAGAGGGTGTCGTCGCCCTTGTTGCCGTTCAGCGTATCGTTGCCGTTGCCGCCGTCGATGGTGTCGTTGTCAGCGCCGCCGAGGATCCGATCGCGATCGTTGCCACCGAACAGGCTGTCAGCACCGGCATTGCCCTGGATGTAGTCATTGCCGTCATTACCGCGGATGGTGTCGACGTCGGTGGTGTCGTTGCCGACGGTGCCGGTCAGGCCATAACCATAAAGATGGTCGCCTTCGTCGCCGCCGCGGATGCTGTCAGCGCCGGCGCCGCCGAATGCGTTGTCGCCGCCGTCACCAACCGAGATGCGATCTTCGCCGGTACCGCCGTACAGGAAGTTGCCGCCGCCGTCGCCAGCGTCGATCGTGTCGTTACCGCCGAAGCCGTAGTAGTAGTTGCCGGCGTCTTCGTTGCTCTGAGTCAGCGAGTTGCCGCTGTTCGAACCGACATAAGCAGTCGAGTCGACGGCTGCGAGGAACGAGCTAACGAACTCGATCGGTGCATTGGCGATTTCTTCGCCGTTGAACTGCAGAGTCGTCGTCCCGGACGTTACGGAGACGGCGCCAAGACCATTGGCGCTGAAAACGACATTGGCGGGAGTTGCAGCGGTCGACGAGAAGCGAAGCGTGTCACCGTTGGTGAAAGCTTCGGCGTCGCCCTGCGTCATTGTTTCGAAAACGTAATCAGCCATTAGAACCTCCAGTTGAACCCTTACCCGGGCAAGCGGCAGGCTGCGTTCCTCCAACGGACCGCGGCCTCCCTTGCCGCCCGCGAACCGATCCCCCACGGCATGGTTCGACGAGCAAGCCCAGAACGTTGCTTAGCCAAGCTTTCTCAACCGTGCAACAGACAAAAGCGCACCGCAGCATAAGCGATTGCACTATATTCTCCGCGAGTTAAGTGAGACGTCCCCCGATGACATAAGGCGCTCGCCACTTCTTCGCCGTAAAAAGGTAGATAAACCGAGGATCTTTAGGAAGGTTTCGGTGTGTGATCAGTAATTCTAGGAGTCGCGCGAAGACGTGCGTATCCGTATTTCTGCCGCGCCACTCCATCGGCGGCGCTAGTCTTGACTGGTCTCACAGCCATTTTGATGTCCACAAGGATGCATCGATACCCGAGATGCTTTCGAATCGTTTCATTTCCTGGAGATAGATATCTGCAAGAAGATGTTGGTCTTCGAGCGTAAGTCGGGATGGGTAGTCGATCGAGCGTGCGACATGAACCACGCGTTTAGAGGTGGACGGAAGTGCCGGAATGCCGAGAAATGCACTCAGCCGGGCGAGTTGGGGCGCTGGATCGTCGCGCAGGTCTTCAGATCGAAGGAGCAGGCATTGCTCGCGCGGGAACAGCGCGAACAGCCGCTCGGTCTGGCGCGCGTACAGGCCGCGTTCGACATAGCTGAAGACACGGTGATGGCCCGGTGCCTGGGGATCGGCATCGGCCAGCCGGGCGCGCCCTTCGCGGATGCACCATGCGAAGGGTTCGCACTCCTTGCGCTTGGCATATTCCATCTTCCAATGCGACCAGGCGCGCTGGATGGGGTCCCGAAACAGGACGACGATCTTCATCGCGGGATTGTAGCGCGCGATCCGCTCCAGGCTGTTGGGCCAGTAGAGGTAGATTGGTGTCGCTTCGCCCCAGAGTCCGTCGCCATCGCCGAACAGCCGATGATAGGCCGTCGGATCGGGCGCGGACCAGTCGATGGTCTCGTCATCGAAAAAATGCGCTTCCTTCACCGCCGGCATCCAGACGGCCGGAGAGTCGCGCAGATAGTCGAACAGCGCGCTCGTTCCGCCCTTCTGGACGCCGGCGATCAGGAACGAGACCGTCTCGCCGGCGCTCATCGTTCTTTGAGGGCGGTGCGCATCGAATCGGTGAATGGCTCGAGCAGATAGTCGATGATCGACCGCTGCCCGGTGACGATCGCGACGCTGGCCTGCATGCCCGGAGCGAGGTGGACGTTCGGACCGGCCTTCGCGACATTTTCCGCCGGTACCGTCACCTCGACCAGGAAGGCGCTCGTTCCCGTCTTCTCGTCCAGGCGCGCATCCGCGGCAACCAGGCTGACGGTGCCTTCGACCGGGGACACCTTGCGGGTGCTGTATCCGACCAGAGTGACCCGGGCCGGCATGCCGAGCCGGACATCCGAAATGTCACGCGGCGAAACTTCCGCGGCGATGATCATTTTGTTGTCGCTCGGCACGATCTGCATCAACATCTGACCGCCACCTGCCACGCCGCCTTCGGTGAACTGGGTCAGGTTGAAGACGAAGCCTGCGACGGGTGACCGGATTTCCGTTTGCTGCTGTGTCTGCAGCGCGTTGCGCAGCTTCGGTCCGGCGTCCGCCAGGCGTTCCTGTGCCGCCCGAATGCCTTCGAAAACCTCGGTCTGGTGACGATCCTGCAACTGCGCGACCTGCAGCCGGATCTCGCCGATCGACTGGCGGATTCGCGCGATGTCAGCCATGATCGAACCCTTCTGGCCTCTCACCGCGACGGCATTGCGCTCCAGCGCGAGCAGGCGGCTATTGGGTGCATAGCCCTGCCGGCTCAGTTCACGGACGCCCTGAAGCTCTTCCTTGACCAGGGATTCCTGGTCGTTGATCGCCTGCGCCTGGATGCGCATGCCGCCGATCTGCGTCTCGAGCTGCTGCGCCTGCGAATTCAGCACCATCGCCTGGCTGCGATACAGCGTCATGCGGGTCTGGAAGAGCGTGCGCTGGCTCTCGATCAGCGCGGAAACCGTAGGGTCGGCCGATCGGCTGATCATTTCGGCCGGGAAGGAAACGTCCGAGGCGTTATCGCCTTCCGCCTGAAAGCGGGCAATCTGCGCGTTGGCGCTGTCGACCGCGCCCTGGAGGATGTCGACCGACGCCTTGGTCTGGGTATCATCGAAGCGGATCAGCAACTGGCCCTTGGCCACCTTCTGCCCTTCGCGGACGAAGATCTGGCGAACGACGCCGGACTCGAGCCGGCTGAGACTCTTGCTGTTGCTCTCGACTTTCACCACGGCGGGAGCGAGCACGGCACCCGTGAGCTTGAAGACCGACGCCCAGATCAACAGGACGATCACGAGCACCAGGACCAGCAATCCGCCCGTCTTGACCGACGACCGGAACGACGGGCCCGGCGCACCGGGGTCGCTCGGTGGAGCGTCGAACACGGCCGCAGCCGATCCGTTGTCGTCGGGTTCGGACCGCGCGAGCATTTTGCGGAGATCGGGAAGCAGTCTCATGACTTTGCCTCCTCCAGCGATGGTTGTCGCGCGGCCTTCTGGGACGCGATGGTGCGCATCACATCCTCGCGCGGGCCGAACAGTTCCACGCGGCCGTTCCTGATCATCATCAGCTTGTCCGCCTGTGCCAGCACGTTGGGCTTGTGCGACACCATGACGATGGTCGTGCCGCGGCCGCGCAATTCGGTGATGGCCTCGGCCAGCGCGGCTTCGCCGTCGGCATCGAGATTGGCATTGGGTTCGTCGAGGACGACGACCTTCGGATTGCCATATAGCGTGCGGGCCAGGCCGACGCGCTGGCGCTGGCCCGCCGACAGGATGGACCCGGCGTCGCCAAGCTCGGTGTCATAGCCCTTGGGCAGGCGCAGAATGAGGTCATGCGCCCCGGCGGCCTTGGCGGCGCGCACGATGTCGGCGTCGTCGGCATCCGGTTGGAAGCGGCAGATATTCCTGGCCACCGTTCCCGCGAACAGTTCGGTGTCCTGCGGCTGATAGGCGACATGACGCCCGAAGTCCCCACGCTCCCAGGTATAGACTTCCGCGCCGTCGAGCCGGACCGTGCCCTGATTGGGTTTCCAGATGCCGACCAGCAGGCGCAGCAAGGTGGACTTGCCCGCGCCCGACGGGCCGATCACGCCGATCATTTCGCCGGGCCGTATCATCAGGCTGACCGCCGTCAGGACGAGCGCGGACGCGCCGGCTGGCGCAAAGCTGACATTCTCGAAGGTGATCGCGCCCTTGGGGGTCGGCAACTGCGTTCCCGGCACGGGCGGTTCGTAATCGGACAGCATCTTTTCAAGGCGACGATAGGCCTGCGCTGCGTCGAACAGATTCTTCCAGGACCCGACGACGCGATCGAATGGGGCGAGTGCGCGGGATGCCAGCATCATGTTGGCAAAGAGCAGTCCCGAGGAAATCTTGTTCTCCACGACAAGATAGGCGCCCAGACCGATGACGCCGATCTGCGCGCTCATCCGGACGAACTTGATCGCGTTGGTGTAGAAGCTGCCGCGCTCGTTGGCGACGACGGCGAGCCGCAGCGATGTCTGCCGGAAATTGTACCAGGCGCTGCCGAGTGTCGGGAGCATGCCGAGCGCGCGGACCACTTCGGCATTGCGGAGTGCGGCATCGGTGAAGGAGTAGCTTTTAATCGCCGCATCGCTGGCGCCCTTGAGCGAGCTGTGCGTGGCCCGGTCCTGGAAAAAGGCGAGAATCATCAGGGTAAGTGCGGCGAAAAGGGTCAAGGCCCCGATCCACGGATCGACGAAGAACAGCATCGCCATGAACAGCGGAGCCCAGGGGAGGTCGAACAGCACCGCGACGGCATTGCCGGAAATCGACTGGCGGACAAAATCGAGATCGCGCAGGGCCTGCGCCTGTGACCCTCCGACCCGCCGGACGACCTGATCGAACAATGCGGAGAAGGTCTGGCTCGAAAGCTCCTTGTCGAACTCGACCGAGAAATGGGTCAGGATCTCGGCACGGTAATGATCGAGCAGACCCGAAATCAGGAACACGAACAATACGCCGAGCGTCAGCACGATCAGCGTGGACTCGCTGTGGCTGGTAAGAACGCGCGAATAGACCTGATTGGTGTAGATCGGCAGAGCCAAGAAAAGAAGATTGCTGGCAAGGCTGAAGACCGCGGCGCTGACGAACGCGGTCTTTCCCTTTACAAGGGCCTCCAGGACAATGTTCTTCTTGATCGGGGCAGGCGGCATATTCGATTACTATCCTGACTGCGGTGTCCGCCGGATCTCCGGTGTCCGCGGGCCTCTTAACATCCTGCTGACGGGCAGCTAAGCCTTTTCATCAGGGCCGTTCGATCCGCGGCGGCGGATTGCCATAATCCCCCAACGTCGCCGGAATCTTGTCCGCCGGCACCAGCACGCTTTCGCTGATCGGCGTGAGCGGCTCGGTGCTTTGCGTCCTGGCCGGCGTCGGGGGCAAGGGCGCCGATCCGGTCGGCTTCGGCTGGTTGGCGCCGCGCAAGTCCTGGCGGGGCTTCGCATAGGGGCTCGCCGATCCTATGCGGTCGAGCAGCATGGCGACCGGTTCGGTCGGCGAGATGCCGCGCCAGCGCACTTTCCTGAACTCGGCATCGGGGTCACGCACGGGGATTGCCGAATTGATCGTGCGGGCGTCAAGCTTGCCCATGGCGAGGAGCAATGCGGCGCGCGACACATATTCCTGCGCCCGGCTCGACAGCAGGTTGAGCTGTGCCGATGCGAGTTCCTGCTCGGCATTGAGGACGTCGGTCGTCGTGCGCAGCCCGTTCTGTTCCTCGCGCCGCATGCCCGCGAAAGCGACCTGCGCGGCCTCGACCTGGCGGCGGCCCGAGACGACCGCGACCCGCGCCGCCGTCAGCTGGTTCCACGCGAGCACGACATCCTGGAATGCCTGGCGACGTTCGCCGTCGACCACCGCCTGCGCGACATTGTTCTGGTCCTGCGCCTGACGGATTCGCGACCGGATCTCGCCGGCCCGGAACAGCGGCTGGGTGATGGTTACTTGGGCCAGCACGTTGGTTTGCAGGTCATGGCGATCGAACGGCGAAAGGACCCCGGTCTTTCCGGCGCGGACATTGATCGTCGCGCTGGGGCGCTGCTCGCCACGCTGGGCGGCGATGTTGGCGCGCGAGGCTTCCTCCGCGTGACGCGCGGCGGTCAGATTGGCGTTTTCCTCGTCCGCGATGGCAAAGGCCTCATCGATGGACATGGGCAGGCCTTCCAGCTCGGGCATGGGCTGAAGGTCGACCGGCGCCCGGCCAATGACGCGAACATATTCGCCGCGGCTGATCTCCAGCTGCGCCTGGGCATTGGCGACCTGCACCTCACCGGCGGCGAGCCGGGCATCGGACTGGGCGACGTCGGTGATGGTCGCGTCGCGAACATTGCGCCGCGCGCGGCGTTCGTCGAGCTGATCCTTCAACGCCGCGACGTTCTCGAGCGAGACGTAGAGCCGCTGTTCGTCGCGCAGCACCGACGCATAAGCGGAGATCACGGCGCGCACCACTTCGCCCTCGACCCGGCGGAGGTCCTCCTGGCTGGCAAGAACGTTGGAGCGGGCCTGCGCCAGCTGTCCACGGAAACGGCCGCCCGAATAGACCGACTGGTTCAGGACCAGCGTAGCGGAGCCCTGGTTGCTGTCGGCCGATCGCGTTCGGAATTTCTCATATTCATAGGTGCCGACCCCCTGCAACGACAGGCTCGGGCCATATTGACCCCGGGTCTGGACATAGGATTCGTTGGTCGATTTCTGACGATAACGCTGTTGCACCAGGGTCGGATTATTGGCGTAAGCCGCTTCTACGGCATCCATCAAAGTATCTGCGCTCGCGGGTGCTGCCGGGCCGACGGCCAAGGCGACGCCGACCAGCAACGGCGTCAGCCGCAGCCTATGGCGTCGTGATCGATGGCCGGTCAGGTTCGTGATGAAGATCATCCAATTTGCCGCCCGTTCGCAGACGGCTCCGCCCTCGGCATGTCGTAGCATGCCGGGGCGCCCCCATAACTGCCTTTGCGCGGCTGTCAATTGCGATCCAAGGCTTGCTACAGCCTTAACGGCTTGCCTTAAAAGGGCTCTTCTTCCTAATGGGGCTCCTTTTCCCGGGCGGCCTTCTTGCCGGCCTTCGTGAGTTTCCGGATGGCTGCATGCTATTTCTCCGCCGCGCCCCGCATGTTAGCCGTCATGGCATGACGAGGGGATTTTGGCGGAGACGCGCGGTCAGGCGCGCATTGAAGATAGCGAATGCTGCTCGCGACAGCCGGCGGTGGGGGCGGGCGGCAGCCGGCTATCGCCGCTATCTTGGCTATCGGCCCGACGATTTCGCGATCTGGGTGCAGCTGGGCCACATGCTTGCCGAAGGCGGCGATCTGGTGGCGGCCGATGCGGCGTATCGCACGGCGCATGATCTTGATTCCGCCAACTCCGATCTTTCGCTGTGCCGTGGGCATTTGGCCTGCCGCAGCGGCGACGTCGACGCCGCCATCGTCTTCTATCGTCGCAGCGTCGAGCTGGACGGCAATGTCGATGCGGCCCGGGCCCTGGCCGAGCTTGAACCACCAGAAGCAGTCGAAGCGGAAGACTCTGGCGATACCGGTGACGCCGCGCCCGCGCCGGAGGCCGAGCCGGGGCCGCCCCACGTCTATGGTGGCCGGCTCGAAGGATGGTTCGAGCGATCGGTATCGGGCATCCTGTTCGAGAGCGGCATCGCGGACCCTTGGGTCGAATTCCGCGCCGGCGACCGGCTGGTCGGTCAGGCGATGGCGAGCCGCCGCGACGATGACGTGCTCGAATTCCGCGCGTCGCTCGATGTCGATCTCGGCGAGCACGGCGAGGGTGTTGAGATCGTCGCCCGGCGCCTGCCCGATGGTGCGGTGATCGAGCCCGGACTGTTCGTCCTTTTTCCGCCGTCGCGCCATCCCGCCGATCACCCCGTCGCCTGGTCGGTGGCGGCGGAGATCGTCAAGCCGCTGACCCTGCCGACGGGGCGGGAGATGGCGTTGTTCGTCACGCACTCGCGCTCCGGCAAGATCAAGCCGAACGTGCTGCCTTATGTCCGCGCTCTCAAGGCAGCGGGGCTCGACGTCTTCCTGATCGCCACGGTCGACCGGCCAGTCGATCTGCCCGCGGACCTTCTCGACCTGGTCGACGCGGCGATGGTCCGGCGCAATTCGGGTTATGATTTCGCGGCCTGGGCGCATGCGCTCAAACTGTATCCCCGCCTGTTCGGCGCATCGACCCTCTACCTCGTCAACGACAGCGTCTTGCCAGCGCGGGACGATCGCCGGATCGCCGCGATTGTCGATCGCGTACGTCGCAGCGAAGCCGATATGGTCGGTTTGACCGAAAGCCACGAATGGCGCTGGCACGTTCAGAGCTATTTCCTGGCGATCAAGCCGGGGCTGCTGTCGTCGCGGTCCTTCCACGCTTTCATGAACGACGTCCGGCTGCTGACCCGCAAGGACCATGTCATCCGCGCCTATGAGGTCCGACTGGCCGAACTCGCCGAAGAAGCCGGCCACGGCGTCGAGATACTGTTTCCCAGCGACACCGCGATCAACCCGACCCTGTTCGGCTGGCGCGGGCTGGTCGATCGGGGCATGCCTTTCGTCAAGCTGCTGCTCTTGCGCGGCACTTTCGACACGGTCGACATCGAGGGCTGGCAGGATGTTCTGGCGGACGCCGGCTTCGACGTCGCCCTGGCCGAGGCGACGATGGCGGCGGGCGCCGAGGAAGGGCCCGTTGACGATGGCGGACGGCTGCTCGCGCGCCGCCTGCCGGCCGGCCTGCACGCCGATCAGCCGCTCAAGGTCGCGTTTTTCGGGCCGTGGAACTACGACAACGGGCTGGGCCATGCGAGTCGCGGTATTGTCGCTGCGATCCGGCGGACCGGCGTGCTGCTCAACATCCATCCGGTCAGGCACCCCTTTCACATCCACAAACCGTTGGTGCCGCCCGTCGATATTCTCGATTTCGAAGGCGTGCCTGATGTCGCGATCGTACATCTCAACCCAGACAGCTGGCATCTGCTGACCGACGACCAGCGTGGCGCGATCGCCGCCGCCCGACGCCGGATTGGCTATTGGGTCTGGGAGATGGGCCATATTCCACCGGCCTGGCGACGCAATTTCGGTGCCGTCGATCGGATCTGGGCGCCGAGCCGCTATTGTGCCGACCTGTTCGCGGCGCAGGGCGACGCCCCGGTCGACGTCGTGCCGCATGCTGTGCCGGTCGGTGAGGCGCCGACGGTCGACCGGGCCGAGGCGCTCGCCCGGCTCGGCCTGCCCGCGGATCGGCGCACGATCCTCTATGTGTTCGACGGGTCGAGCTATCTGGTGCGCAAGAATCCGGCGGCGCTGGTGCGCGCCTTCTCCGCTTCGGGCCTCGCTGGACGGGGCTGGTCGCTCGTCCTCAAGACCAAGCATCTCCACGATCGGCCCGAGGAAGGCGAAGCGTTTCGCACGCTGGCCGAGGGCACCGATGGCGTAGTACTGATCGATCGGGCGATGACGGCCGAGGAACTGGCCGAACTGATGGCGCTCGCCGATCTCTACGCATCGCCGCACTGCTCGGAGGGGTTCGGCCTGACCATCGCGGAGGCGATGGCAGCCGGCAAGCCGGTGGTCGCGACCGATTTCAGCGGGAGCCGCGATTTCCTCGACGCCTCGGTCGGCTGGCCGGTAAAGGCGCATCCCTGGCGGCTCGAACAGGATTTCGGCCATTACACCGAGGGCGGCGACTGGGCGCGGATCGACGAGCCTGCGCTGGCCGCTACCCTGGCGCGCGCGGCGGAAGCCGTTGAGGCGGGCGACGACGGCAAGGGCATTGCGGCCCGCGAGCGGATTGCCGTGCAGTTGTCCTATGATGCGGTCGCGGCAAAGGTCGAAGAGAGTTTCGCGGCGCTCCGAACCGCGCCTGACACTGTCGGCGGGATCCAGATCCAGGCCAATCTGTCTGCCGGCATGCCGGTCGAGCGCGCGGCCTTCGGTCCCGCCTTGCGGGCCCTGGTCCTGGCGCCCGATGGTGTGCTCGATACCCCGATGCCCGATGATCTGCCGGTCGACCGCGACCGTTGGATCATTCTGGCCCCGCGCGGCGGCATTCTCGCGCCCATGTTCGAGCGCGAATGGCGGCAGGCCGCCGACGCCCGCCCTGATGTGGGTATCTTCTATGGCGACGATTTCGCCGCAGGCGAGGAGCGGGGGCTCGATCAACTGCGCCTCAAGCCCGCCTTCGACCTGACCCTGCTCGCGGCGCAGGACTATATCGGCGCCCCCTTGATCGTCCGCGCCTCGGTGCTCGCCGAACTCGGCCTGCGCGCCGAGATGGGCACCGCGCTGCTCGACGACCTGCTGCTGCGCGCGCATCATGCGGGTGTCTCGATCGAGCGCATCCCCCATGTTCTGCTGCTTCACCCCGGCCCGCGCCCACAGGCCGATCCGGTCGTGCGGCGCGCGATGCTGGCCGCGCAGCCCCGCTTCGCCCATCATCGTTTCCGCCCCGGCCGGGCCGCCGGGACATTGGCACAGGAGCGGATCTTCGGCCGTGACCATCCGCCCGTATCGCTGCTGGTGCCGACCCGGCGCAGCAAGCTGCCTGGCGGTCGCACCGCATATGTCGAACGGCTGCTGAAGGCGCTCGTCGACACCGACTGGCCGATGGACCGGCTGACGGTGATCGTCGGCGACGACATCGCCGGTGAGCCCGCCTGGGCGAAACGCGCCTGGCCCTTTACCCTGCGCCGGATCGAGACTGTGCGCGGCGAGGACGAGCCGTTCAATTACGCCGCGAAGATGAACCTGCTCTGGCGCGCCGCCGAAACCGAGCAGATCGTGATGATGAACGACGATCTCCTGCCCACCGAGGCCGGCTGGCTGAAGGCGCTGATCGGTTTTATCATGGACGAGGGCGTCGGCGGCGTGGGCGGGCGGCTGCTCTATGAGGACGGGCGTCTCCAGCATGCCGGCATCGGTCCGCTGTTCGGCGCGATCGCGCATGTCTGGGCGTGCCGCGAGAAGAGCGCGGGCAGCTATCAGGATTGGGCTCTGGTCCAGCGCGAATGGTCGGCGGTGACGGGCGCGCTGTTCGCGACCCGCCGGTCGCTGATGGAGGAAGTCGGCGGCTTCGACGAGCAGTTCACCCTCGAATATAATGATGTCGATCTCTGCCTGCGGCTGCGCGCGCTGGGCTATCGGATCGTCTGCACGCCCGAGGCGGAAATGGTCCATGCCGAACGCGCTTCGCGGGGCGACATGCCGGCGGGCGGGGATCAATATGCGGCCTTCCATCTGCGATGGATCCGCTGGCTGAGCGAAGATCCGTCCTGGCACCCGGCCCTTCGCCGCGACAGCTTCGAAGCGATGCCGATCGACGATCCGGGCGCCTGGTATCGATGATCGGCTTTTGCGCTAGGCCCGGCGCAATCGAGCGGCTAACCGGACCCCATGGCAAAGCATAAGCCCGTCGAAGATGCTGCGGCCGTTCCGGGCGCCGATCTGCCGCCGGCGTTCGATCCGGAATTCTATCTCTCGGCCAATCCCGATCTGACGATCGCGACGGCCCTGGCTGCCGACCATTATGCGGCGACGGGCCGGACGGAGGGGCGGGTCGCATCGCCGCTGGCGCTGCGCGAACATCTGATCGGCCTGATCGACGACGGCCGATCGGTGCTGGAGATCGGGCCGTTCTGCAACCCGCTGCTACGGGGTCCGAATATCGCCTATCTCGACATGCTCGACGCCCAGCAACTGCGGGCCCGCGCGATCGAGATCGGACTCGATCCGGCGGGGTGTCCCGAGCGGATCGACTATGTCGGTGGGATCGATCGGGTGCGGCGGCGCTTCGATGCGGTGATCAGCAGCCATGCGGTCGAGCATCAGCCCGACCTCATCCATCACTTCCAGCAGATCGAGCGGATATTGACGGCGGGCGGGCTGTTCTGCCTGATCATTCCCGACAAGCGTTATTGCCTGGATCATTATCTCGCCGAAAGCACGATCGCCGACGTCGTCGAGGCGCACCGCGAGCAACGTCGTCGTCACAGCCTCGCGAGCGTGATCGAGCATGTCGCCCTGACCACCCACAATGATTCGGGCCGCCATTGGGCGGGCGATCATGGTCCACCGATCCCGTCCGACCGCGCGGCGCGGGTCGAGAATGCGATCCGCGATCATGATTTCAATCCTGGCCGCTATATCGACGTCCACGCCTGGTATTTCACCCCCGACAGCTTCCGCACGATCGTCGAGACATTGTCGGGGCTGGGGCTGATCGGCCTCGAATTGGCCGGAGTCTACGACACCGCGCGCGACCGGAACGAGTTTTGCGCGGTGCTGCGGCTCGATACCGCGGCGCGTGAGCGGGCAAGGGCGGCACGCGAAGACGATGGCGTTCTCGTCCTCCAGACCGCGGATGCCGATCGCTATGCACCGATGCTGGCGATCACCGCGACCAACGTCCGCGAATATTGCCGGCGACAGGGCTTCGCTTATGAAAGCTTCCTCGGGATCAAACGCGGCTTCCATCCCTGGCAGGCGACGTTCAACCGCATTCCGATGCTGGAGGAGCTGGTCGCGCGTGGCTTTGCCGGCTGGGCCGTCTATCTCGATGCCGATGCCTATATCCAGGACCTCGACTTCGACCTGACCGCCTATCTGGCCGACAAGCAGGATCGCGCCGCGATCTTCGCGACCTCGGGCGTCACTGGCGAGCATTGGGACGTCAATGCGGGCGTCGCGCTGATCAACCTCGGCCATCCGCTCGGCCGCGAGCTGGTCGCCCAATGGGCGGTGGGCTTCGCCGCGCATGATGACGAGACGCTGCGCGAAGCCAGCGAATGGATGGGGCCGGGCAACGACCAGGACCTGCTGCACCAGATTTTGCGGCGCGACGCTGCGATCGCGGAGGCCGTGCTGATCGAACCGATGGCCTTCATCAACGGCCCGCATGCCAGTTTCATTCGTCAGCAGTTGCGCGCATTGGCACCGACCCTCGAAACCCGGCTGGAGACGCTGGCGGCAGCGGTGTCCGATACCATGCGCCGCAATGGGCAAGCTGCACCACGAACCCGCGCATCGGAGGCCGACCAGCGCTGGACGAGCCGTTTCGCCCACCGCGAAGGACGAACCCCGTCGCTGGTCGAGGCTCCGGTCCCGTCGCCGCTGCCCGCGCTTGCGGCCAGGGTGATCGCCGCCTTTGCTGCGGCCGAGGGCGACCGGGACCCGTGTCCCGCTCATTTCGGTGGCTTCACCGATGCGCTGCGCAGCGGCGATGCCGACGCAGTGGCCGGCCAGTTGGCGGCGCTCGGCAAGGCCACGGTCGCCCAGGGATTCCTGGGGGGCGCCCGCCAGCACCAGCGCGCGAGCGACGCCCGGTTCGCGGAGCGGCTGGCGCGCTGGACCTATGACAAACTGGTTTCGCTCGCTGAGGCGGTCGGGGTGTTGCCGCTCGAAAATCCTGAGAACGGGCCGTGGGGCGTCAATGCGCTGAGCGATCCGGCCGACCTGTTCCGACAGGTCGAGGTTGCGCTCGGTGCGGACCTGACCCCACCTATGACCATCGGCGGCCATCTCGGCATTGCCGTGGGGCGCGGGATCGTCCTCCACATGCGGATGATCGATGCCATCCACGCCGCCTGGCGCCTGCGCCAGCTGTCCGAGGGGCTCGGCTTGGGCCGTGTGGCCAGGATCGTGGAGATCGGCCCCGGCGCAGGGCTGACGGCTTTCTATGCGCTCCGGCTCGGCCTGACCCGATACAGGCTGTTCGACACGGCGGCGATGAACGCGATCCAGGCCTATGTGCTGGCCGGGAGCGGTCAGGACATCGCGCTGGCCGGCGAAGCCGATATGCCGGCGGCGATCCTGCCGAACGCCGCCTTCGCAGGTCTGCGTCCGGGGACGGTCGACATGATGTTCAACACAGATTCGCTGGTCGAAATCGCGGCTGGCGGGGGTGCCGGCCATCTGCGCGATGCGGCGCGGATCGGCATCGCGCACATCGTGAGCATCAATCCCGACGCCGTCCTGCCAGTCCATCCCTCGGCGGCTGGGATGATCTGCGAGACGGGCGATTATCGCCTCGTCGCGCGCCACCGCCATTGGCTGCGCGCCGGCTATGCCGAGGAACATTATGTCCGAAGCTGAGCGGTCAGGCGGCATGACGCGCGACGACGTGATCGAGGTTTATCGAACTGTCCTCGGTCGCGAACCGGAAACGGAGGACGTGATCCGCCATGCCATGGGGTTCGACAGCGTCCTGGCGATGCACCGCGCCTTCCTGGCGAGCGAGGAGTTCGCTCAGCGGTGCGGGGCCGGAAAACGCCGCCCGCTCGCCGTCGGCCGCTATATGGTCGCGCCGACGATCGACGTCGATATCGCCTGCACCGATGCGCAACTCCAGGCCATGTTCGACCGCATCGCGACCGCCTGGCAGGCGTTTGGCGAGACCGAGCCGCATTGGTCGGTCCTCTCGGCCGACGATTTCCGGCAAGACCGGCTGGCCGGCAATATCGATCGCTTCTTCGAAACCGGGCGCGGGGAGATCAAGGTGCTGATGCGCTTCCTGTCCCGCGCCGGCCTGCCGACGAAGGTCGGCCGGGCGATGGACTTCGGGTGCGGCGTCGGCCGGCTGAGCTTTGGTCTCGCCGCCTATGCCGATCGGGTCGTCGGCATCGACATATCACCGCCGCACCTGCGCCTCGCCGAGCGGCATGCGGCCGAGCGGGGCATCGTCAATGTCGATTTCGAAGCGATTTCCTCGGTCGCCGACCTCGATCGCTATGCGGGCTTCGACCTGATCGTCAGCCGGATCGTCCTCCAGCACAACCCGCCCCCGGTGATGGCGGCGCTGTTCGCCCGCCTGCTCGCCGCGCTCGCGCCGGGTGGTTGTGCCATCATCCAGATGCCGACCTATATCGATGGCCAGAGCTTCTCGGCGGCCACTTATCTGGCGGAGGAGCAGCCGCAGATGGAGATGAACTACCTACCCCAGCCTGTGGTCCACCGCCTCATCGCCGAGGCCGGCTGCGCGCTTCTGGAGATGCGCGAGGACGGCGCGATCGGCGACCTGCCGGGGGTCAGTCACATCTTTTTCGTGCGGAGGTGCTAGGCTGGGATCGGTCCGGTTTGGATAATACTCAATCGCAGCAAAGGCTTGCCTTTGCCCGGCTCCTCATTGCACTACGGGCAAGTATAACGGGAGTGCCGCATGAATATCCGGGAAGGCGTGATCTGGGCTTACCGCCTGATTCTGAATCGCGAGGCCAGCGAGGATGAGCTGGTAAAAGAAATAGCGGGCTTTACCGATATCCAGGCGCTGCGCAGACGTTTGCGGACCACCGGTGAATGGGCATTGATGCTCGATCGTGCCGGCGAAGTTTTCCAGCCGCGTCTTCCAATCGACTGGCAGGAAGGCGTGCTTTGGGCCTTTCGACTGTTATTGCGCCGCGAACCGAGTGCGGAGGAGCTGCAGGCCCACCTCGTCGACAATGACAGCGTCAACGCCCTGCGCCTGCGCCTGCTCACCACGCGTGAGTTCGAGGTCAACTCGCCGGGGTCGAGTGCGATGACCGACTTCGCGATCGTGAACGCCTTTGCGCCCTTCCCGCGCGGCGAGCCGGTCGCCGATGGCTTTCGCGACATTTTCGGATCGGTGACCCGGGTTCGCTATCTTGACCGCGCCTGGCACAATCTGTCCGGCTATGTTTATGCCAGCGTCCCGCGCGATCGGGAGGGGGGTCTGCACGGGACCTCCGAGTGGGTCGGCACGCTGCGCAGCGTGCTGGAGGCCCGGGGCAAGTTTACGGCGATGGAACTGGGCGCCGGCTGGGGGCCCTGGCTGATTGCGTCGCAAAATGCTGCGCGGACGAGGGGGATCGACAAGATCGACCTGACCGGCGTCGAGGGCGCAACTGAGCATCATGGCTTCATGGTCGACAATTTCCGGAACAATGGCGTTCCGCCCGAGGCGCACAGCCTGCATCATGCCGTCGTTGGCGCGGAGGACGGTATCGCCGCCTTTCCGAAACTGCACATCGCCGAAGACGATTATGGCGCGAATGCGGTGTTCGCCGATGGAGAGCGCGATGCTGCGGCGATGCGCGGTGATCTCGAGGAAATTCGCTGCATCTCGCTGAACACGCTGTTGGCGGGCAAGGACCGGGTGGATTTGATCCACATCGATATTCAAGGGCATGAGGAAACTGTTCTTCGCGCTGGGATTGATGCGCTCAACGCCAAGGTCCGCCGCCTCGTGATCGGCACTCATTCGCGCGCGATCGAGGGCCACTTGTTCGATCTGCTGCACGACAATGGCTGGGTTTGCGAATCCGAGGTTCCCTGCGTCCTGCGGGCTACCATGGACGGTAGGCGCGTCCTGTTTGTCGATGGCGAGCAGGTTTGGCGGAACGATCGGCTCGGCGGGGCGATTAACGTCTGAGATCGAGATCCAGAGGCGTCTGAACGGGGCGTCGACGCTACGAACATCGGAACGGATTATGACCATCACGCGCGAAGAGGTTATCTGGGCCTACCGCATGTTCCTCGGTCGCGAGCCCGAGAGCGAGGCGGTAATCGAGGTGCAGATGGGGGCAACAGACCTGGGACATCTGCGCCAGGCATTTCTAGGAAGCGAAGAGTTCAACCGCAAATATAATGCCAGGCACGGCCTGCCGTTCGTCGGTCGCTTCTTCGACGTCGATAGCACTGACGTCGACCTCGAATGTTCGGACGATCAGCTTCAGGCGATGTTCGACAGGATCGGGCAGGCCTGGCAAGCCTTCGGGCAGACCGAACCCCATTGGTCGGTCCTTACCAGCGATGCTTTCCGTCAGGAGAACCTGGCCGCCAATATCGATGCCTTTTACGCCAGTGGGCGAAACGACATCGACATCAATCTCCACTTTCTCCGGCGCGCAGGTCTGCCGCTAAAGTTCGGCAAGGCGCTCGACTTCGGATGTGGCGTTGGACGGCTGACGCTTGGTTTGATTCCCTATGCAGATCAGGTCGTCGGCGTCGATATCTCGCCGCCGCATCTGAAACTGGCCGAAGAGCGCGCGCTGAAAACCGCTGCAGCGAATATATCCTTCGAGAGCATCGCTTCGCCGAACGACCTCGATCGGTACCGGGACTTCGATCTGGTGATCAGCCTGATCGTCCTCCAGCATAACCCTCCATCTGTCATGGCTAGCCTTTACGGAAAGCTGCTCGGCGCATTGGCGCCGGGCGGGGTGGCGATCGTACAGATGCCGACCTTCATGCGCGGACAGTCCTTTGCCGCCGCGCACTATCTGGCCAATGAACAGCCATCGATGGAGATGAATGCGCTTCCCCAGAAGGCGGTGTTCGAGATCATCGAAAAGATGGGATGCCGGCCGCTCGAGATCCGCGAGAACAGTGCCGCCGGCGACATGGGATTGAGCCATGTCTTCGTTGCGCAGCGGGTACGTTAGATTTTGGATCGAGCAGATTGGGTTATCGCATGGATGTGATCGAGGATCAGGTACGCGCCGCCTATCTCTGGATATTGGGCCGTCATGCCGACGCGACCGGTCTGGCCGGGTATTCCGAGCAACTCCGCTCAGGTGCATTGAGCATCGAGGGACTGCGGCAGATATTGCTCGACAGTGCCGAGTTCCGCGAAGTGAAACCAAGCTTCGTTGTGGTCGAGATGACCAACGGCGTGAAGGTCGTCGTCGATCCGCAGGAGCCTGAGTTCGGCCGCCACATCGTCGGCGGCGGGATATGGGAACCGCACATCGTTGACGCGATCCGTTCGTCGCTTTCGCAGGGCGCCACCTTCGTCGACATCGGCGGAAACGTCGGCGTGATGTCGTTTCAGGCGGCGGATGTGGTCGGCCCGACGGGTAAGGTGATCGCGTTCGAACCGAACGTCCGCAATGTCGGGGCGTTTCGGCGCGGGCTGGTCGCGAATAGCTATGACAATGTGCTTCTCTTCCCCTTGGCCCTTTCCGATCACCGGCACATGATAGGCCTGACCTCAGCATCGAATGCCAAGGTGATGGGTGATGCGCTCGCCACGCAGAGCGCCGACGTGGTCCAGGCTGTTGCGGCCGATGAGCTTCTCGAACACGAGGCGAGGATCGATCTGGTCAAGATCGACATCGAAGGCTTCGAGCTGCCGGCGCTGAAGGGAATGGAGCGCGCTTTGCGCCGCCATAAACCGAAGATATTGTGTGAGTTCAATCCGCTCTGCCTGCGGGCCCAGGGCGGCATCGATCCTCGCCTGCTCGCCGATTATCTCTTCACGCTGTGTTCGGTCGGGCATCTGGTCGAACATGACGGATCGCGGACGCGGATCGACTCGCCGAATGATCTCATGGATCTCTGGGTGAAACGCGATGCCGAAGCGACACGCCAGGATATCCTTCCCGCGGGATGGGTCCATTTCGACATCATGCTCGATATGAGCATGGAACGGTAATTGGGCACGGATCAAGACGTCTAAGACCTCGTTGCCAAGTGTCGCCATCACCAAGCGAGTAGGGGCCGATGAAACGTTGGATCGTCATTGCCAATTGTCAGACGTTCGGTCTGGCCAACAGCATTCTCTCGCTGGCGCCCGATGTAGCTTGCCATGGCTGTGACGTTCGGGAGTTTCAGACACGCATGCGCGAGCAGCCGGACTATTATCTCGAGAATTACGATTTTGCGATCATAGCCGAGGAGGCGCGGCTCTGGTTCCAATACACGCCGGAAATGCTGCCGCCGCACATCGATATCCCCAATATCACCTTCAGCGCCTTTCACCCCGACTGCTGCTATGTGACGGCCGGGGCGGCGGTCGTGGATGGCGTCGTTGGCCCCTACCAGTCGATGATCGCGCTCGCTGCCTACAAGGAGCATATTCCACCGGTGCGCGCGGCCACCTTTTTCAATGAAGCTGTCTATCAATATGCCGGCTATCTCGATCTGTGGCAGGAGCAGCGCGATCGGCTGGTGACGCAATTCGCCGCGGCCGGCGTCGCGATCGGGCCTGGGCTCAGGCGAATGTCGCATGGGCGCAGTTTCATGTTCACCGTCAACCACCCTAAGATCGAGATGCTGTTCGAGGTTGCCCGCGCGATCCTGGTCTCACGGAACGAGCGCATTCACGAAGGTAGTTGGCCGCCACCGGAAACGCTGGCCGCTGCCCAGTGGCCGATCTATCCGGAGGTTGGTCGGCGGCTGGGACTGACCGGGGGCTATGTGTTCAAGCCGGCCCATGATCCTCGTCCCATCAGCCTCGAGGAATTCCTGATCCGCAGCCACGACGTCTTCTCGGCCTGGGACAAGTCGCAGCTCTCGGTCGACCCCGGTATCCGGCCTCGCTTGTGGCGGATTAGGGAATTGATGAGGGAGGCCGCATGACATCGCCCTATTCCGGTTTACCGGACCATCATTTCTGGCGCCGCTCTATTCAGAGCGTCGAAAGCCATCTGCTCGACCCGGTCGTGAGGGGACGGTTCCAGATCGGCGCGTCCGATCGGATCGCTACCGCCGGAAGCTGCTTCGCGCAGCATATTGCGCGTCGCCTCCAGCAACTTGGTAATTATTATTTCGTTACCGAAACGGGTGCGGGCCTGGGCGATGACGAACGGATGGCCCGTCAATATGGTCTGTTCTCGGCGCGGTACGGCAACATCTATACCACCGCCCAGCTATGGCAGCTCTATCAGAGAGCCTATGGCGAGTTCGCGCCGCAGGATATCGCCTGGCGGAACCGACAGGGGCGGTGGATCGATCCCTTCCGTCAGACGGTCGAGCCGGATGGCTTCGATAGCATCGAAGCCCTCGTTGCCGATCGTCAGACGCATTTCTGTGCCGTGCGGCAACTCTTCGAAGATTGCGATATCCTCGTCTTCACCCTCGGCCTGACGGAAGGATGGCGATCGCGTAGCGATGGCGCCGTCTATCCGCTCGCGCCCGGGGTTGCAGGTGGCGATTATGACCAGACGCTGCACGAGTTCGTGAATTTCACGCTGGCGGAGACCGAAGCCAACCTGACCGCCTTTCTGGACGCGGTAAAGGCGCGCAATCCGAAATTGAAGGTCTTGTTGACGGTTTCACCAGTGCCTCTGGCGGCGACCTGTGAGGACCGCAGCGTTCTTGTTTCGACGACCTACAGCAAGTCGGTCCTGCGCGTGGCGGCCGAGAATGCGATGCGCCGGTTCGATTGGATCGATTATTTCCCGTCTTACGAGATCATCACGGGAAGCCCGATCCGTGGAAACTATTATGAGGATGACGATCGCGAGG
Organism: Pseudomonadota bacterium; assembly: GCA_040387595.1. Classification (GTDB taxonomy): domain Bacteria; phylum Pseudomonadota; class Alphaproteobacteria; order Sphingomonadales; family Sphingomonadaceae; genus Rhizorhabdus. The sequence continues at coordinate 62,941 of JAZKDN010000021.1, read as the reverse complement.
TGAATCCTCTCGGCGTCGCGCATGTCATGCGGCTGTTCGTCCAGCATTTCGTCACGGGGATCGCCCAACGACAATCCGCGATCGACCTGGGCGAGGCAGCGACGACCGGGGCCGAGGGCGTCGTCTGCGACGAGGCCTTGATCTCGTCGCTTCGGTGAAGCCCGGCTGTCGGGTCAGCCGCCAATCCGGCGGCGATATTCCTCGCTGTTGAGCAGCGAGCTCACCACGTCGGACACGGCGCGGATGCCTTGGGAGGCGAGCAACTCCGCATAGCCCTTGCTCCCGGGATCGGGTTCGCGCCCGAGGATGATGCGGTAGAAGTCGCCCACCAGACGTTCCTCGACGCTATTCTCGGCGGCCGCCTGAGCGCCCTCCAGAACGTCGCGGACCGCCGCCTCGATCGTCGCCGTGCGGCTGTCGATATTGCTGTCGAGCGAGTTCAGGAATTGGCGGATGAAGCGGCCCTGATGATGGTTGAACAGCAGCGCGTCCTCAAACAGCACCGGTTCGCGCAAGGCGGGGTTTTCGTCGAGCGCCTGATACAGCATGGTCTGATCATTGTCGTGATCCCAGACCGAGGTGAGCGTCTGTAGCCGCTCGTCGGGGATGGCCATGAAACGGCGCTTCCATTCGCGGATCAGCATTGCGGCCTGGGGATGGGCAAGGTTGAAGAACAGCACGCCCGAATTGATATGCCAGGGGACGGTCTCTCCGGGGATCGTCGCCATAATAGCCGATTGATGCTGTTTGTCGGCGAGATAGGCCTTCAGGTCGAAATCCATATCATGGATATAGGCGTCGGCATCCATGTGCAGCGCCCAGCCGCTATAGCCGCGTTCGATCAGTTCATCGAGCATGAAGATGCGGTTGAACGCCGCCTGCGCACCATGCACGCCACGCTTGATGCCGACGAAGCTTTCATAGGCAAAACCGTTTCGGCGGCAATATTCGATCGCTGTACGCGAACTGGCCCTCAGCATGCGGCTGTATTTGAACGCATCTGACGTCTGGAGAATGATCAACTCCAAACCCTACTCCCCTGTTGCCAGCGCGAATTGCACTTCTCGGTATACGCGCAAACTGCGCGTTTATTCCCGAACTTTTCTTACAACGAATGCTCACGGACGCCGGCGGCCAGCAGCCAACCGATGCCATAGGCAATCATCAGCGACAGGAAGACGGTCAGCAGCACCTTGCCGCGCTCCGGAAATTCGGATTTCACGGGCATGTTGGGATCGACGACGCGGACGATGTAAAGCTGCTGCTTGGTTGCCGTATCGCGCGCCTTCTCGAGATTGGCCGCGGCGACCTCATAGCGTTTGGCGGCGAATTCCTGTCGGATCTGCAGGTCCTGATAATTGCCGAGCCGGGCGGCGATGGCGCTTCCACCCGAGGTGAGCTTGCCGACCTGCCCGGAAACCTGTGCCTCGAGCGCGCGAACGCGCGCCGCGGTCGCAACATATTGCGGGCTGCTTGGTGCGATGATGCCCTGCATTGCGTTGAGCTGCGCGCGAGCGTTGCTCAACTGGCCCTGCATCGTCGTGACGAGGCCGAGCTGGGCCTTGCCCGATCCCTCGGGATCGATGTCGCCGCGCAGCTGGCGAAAGGATGTCATCTTGCGCTGGATGTCCAGCAGCGCCTGTTCGGATTCGCCGAGCTGGCGGCGCGCGTTCTTCAGCGCATCGTTCTGGCTGCGTCGGTTGAGCATGTTGACCCGCTCCTCGCCCATGGCCAGCAGCTGGTTGATGATCGCGAAGGAATCGTTCGGGCGGAAGGCGCGAACGCGAAGCGTCGTAATCCCGCTTTCCTGATTGAAGCGTACGTTCACCTGCTTGCGGTAGTAGCGCATCAGCATCTCGGGCGTTGGATCCGCGAACCACAGGCGCGTCGCGATGTCCGCCTCAGGACGACGGAAGCGTTCGACCAGGTTCACGCGCTGGTTGAGAGCGACGACGGCCTGCTGGGAATCGAGATAGTCGTTGACGCTGATCGCCTCGCTCCGCGACTGCGACGAACCGCCGCCCAGGCCGAGGAGCTGACTGAACCCGCTCGACGGCATCGGCGAACTGTCGGAGGTACGGACGATGAAATGCGCCTCCGACTGATATTGGTTGGCCGCCACGATATAATAATAGGCGGCGACCAGAAGGGTAGGCACCATCACGATGATCACGAACCATTTGTTGCGATAGGCCCACCCGCGCAGAGCGGTCGCGAAGCTGCGATCCTCGACGGTTTCCTGGCTGGATTGGGGCTTGATGATTCCGTGCATCGATTGTCCGATTAAACTGGCTGACAGGCTTTAGTGCAGGTGGATGCGATTGCGAACCCGCCGAATGCCGATGAGGCCGGTGTAGGTGAAGATCGCGCAATTCGCGATGAGATAGGCGGGGAAGAGATGCTTGTCCGACGCCTGTTCGAACATGCCGTAGCGGGTGATCTCGAAGATGTTGACCAGCGGAAACCAGTTGGCGGCATTCTGGAGCGAGGTCGGCATCCACTCGACGGCGATGAAGGCACCGGACAGCGGCATCATGAAATAGGAAATGGGGTGGACGAGCCGTCCCAGCGTCGGCTTGTCGAACGTGATCGCGGTGACGTTCAGCCCCCAGGCGAACGATATCCAGATCATGCCCGCGACGCCACCGATCGCCCAGAGCGGTCGGGCGGGCAACTCGGCCATGCCGAGCAGAATGAGGACGGTATAAAGCAGCACGAAGGTTGTGATGCAGCCCGCGCTTTCGACCACGACCCGCGCGATCGACAGGTTCAGCACCGAAACCATCCGGTGGTACATTAGCGGAAGGCTGCTCTCGAGGATGCTTTCCGCGCGGTTGAAAATGCCGCGGAAGACGATGAAGACGCAATAGCCAACCACCGAGAAGGCGACCGGCGGCATCGACGATCCCAGATGACCGGGCTGGAACGCATGCAGCGCGCCGATCACCGTCGCCAGCATCATCGGTTCGCCGATCATCCAGAGATAACCGATGTTGTTGCGGCCGAAGCGGGTGTGCAGCTCGCGCAGCACCAGCGCCCCGATCACATCGAGCTGGAGGGTCAGATCATGGTAGAAGGAAGAGCGCGCAGTCGTCATGCGTCGCCGCTCCTACCGGCATCGAGGTCGCGAACAAGGTCTAGCACGGTTGCGATATGCGCGCCCCAGCCCGGCGGTGTCCAGTCCCGCAACCGCTCAATCTGTCGATGACGGGCCTCCGACGCATCGGAAACATAATCGAGGATGGCTGCCGTCCACCCCGGACCGTCGAGCGGATCGATGAAGTCGGGAACGATGCCGCCGGCTTCGCGCAGCGCCGGAAGGTTGCTGCAGATCGCCGGGGTCCCGGCCATCAGCGCCTCGGTGACCGGCATCCCATAGCCCTCGGCGAAGGACGGAAGCAGCAGCGCGCGGGCGTTGTGGAGGAGGTTGCTCACTCCGCGATCGGACAGGCCCGCCAGCTCGTGGACATGGCCGCGGATCGCCTCGCAGCGCTCGAGCATGTCGAGAACATTCTCGTTCTCCCATCCGCGCCGCCCGACGATCGCGAGATGCGGGGTGCGCTCCGGGCCCAGTGTCTCGACCATGCGCCGCCAGATGTGGAGGAGGAGCAGATGGTTCTTGCGAGGCTCGATCGTGCTCAGGACCAAGAAATAGGGCTGGGGGATCGGCAGCGGGATATTCCCGCCCGCGGGCAGCGGATCGCAGCCGAGATGGGCGACCCTGATCGGCAATTGCGTCGCTCCGGCCAGGAAGCGCGCCATCGAATCCGCGGTCGCCTGGCTGTTGGCGATCAGCCCGCTGGCCAGCGACGCCATCGTCTCGACGCGCAGCCGGTGGGTGGCGGCGCCGTTGGGGCGGGCATATTCTGGAAACTCGATCGGGATCAGGTCGTGGACCAGGCAGATGAAGCGGGCCTGCTCGGCGCGAAGCTTGGCGCGGACCCGCTCGGGCTGGTGGAGATGATGCGGCGATGCCTGGACATAATAGCGCCGTGTGCCCGCGCCGCGTTTCGGGACAGGCCGAGGCGCGAGCCGCGCCAATGTCCGGCCCGCGGCGATCGTCAGCGTGCGTCTGCTCGCGCTTCCGGGATTGGCCCAACGCGCCTCGGTCTCGTCGAGGAAGCGGAGAACCGCTTCGCGCGGAAGGCGGCCATAGACGCCGAACGGATTGACCGCGGCGAAGCGCAGCTGATCCGGCACCAGCGCCAGCAACTGGCGGGCATAGACCAGCTCGACCCGGTCGATCCCGGTCGGCATGGCATGAAGCGTCCGGGACAGCAGACGCGAAAGATCGAGGATGATCTCGACCCCGGCGGGCAGCGGCGGCAATGATGAGGCATCCCGCGAAGCGGCCAGGGTCGACATGGCGGGTGCTTTATCGCGTCAGGAGCGCGGCGTCATCCTCTCCGAAGGCATCGAGCGAATCGAGCCGGTTAAGCGAGATCGCCTCGATGAAATCCTGTCTCGCCATCAGGTCGTCCGTCGCATGCAGGAAGAAACCGCGCACGAAGAAGGTTATGACGGCGCCGTCGCCGGCCGGCACCGGCGTGATCCGGATCGGCAGGTCATGGGCTGTATCGGAGGCAGGGATCTCGAAGACGACCCATTTGCTCTCGTGCAGATGGAGGTCGCCCTTGATGGCGACCGATCCGGACAGGATCGACCAGAAGGACTGGGCATGATCGTCGCCGATCATCTGGAACAGCGCGCGCAGCTTCGGGTGCGGGCCATCGAACCGCAGAAGCAGTTCGCCGCCTTCGCGGCGGACGCGGCAGCCGCGATCCTCCGGCCAATGCCAGCCGAGATCCGATCGGAAGCCCTCGCCCGTGCGCATGCCGTTCCAGATGCGGATCGATTCGTTGCGTTTCAGCGGATGCCAGCGTCCGATATGGACACCGAGCGGGGGCGGAACGACGATGCCATTGCCGGCGTCCCGTTCGGCGAAGCGATCGAGTTCATCGGCGATCTGTCCGGCCAGGTCGGTCCAGGCACGTGGACGGAAATCCGCCGTGATCCGCGCTTCGGCGGCGGCGCGATGATCGGCGTCGAAGATCAGTTTCTCGGCCGCGGCGGTCAGCGATTCGACCGATCCTGCCTTCGCATAGATGGCGAAGGGGCCACCGGCTTCGGGCAGCGAGGCGGCATCGGACACCAGGGGCACCTTGCCGTAGCAAAGCGATTCGGTGATCGGCAGTCCCCAGCCTTCATAAACGCTGGGGTAAAGGGTGAAGAGCGAGCCGCGGTACAGCAGCGCGAGCTCTTCGTCCGACAGGCGCGACAACATCGACACCTTGCTCGCCAGTACCTCGTCTTCAGCCAGCCGGGCGTAGATCTTGTCGTTGAGCCAGCCGCGATTGCCGACACAGACGAGCTGCGGCACGGCATCGGGTCCATGTTTGCGGAGAAGCTCGGCCCAGCTATCGAAGGCGATCAGATGGCCCTTGCGGGATTCGACCGTCGATACGAACAGAACGAAGCCGTCGCGCTTCAACTTCCAACGGTCGAGCACCGCGTCGGGCAGGTCGGGCACGCCGGGTTTGCGGAAATCGGTGTCGAGCGGGATCACCGCTACGTCGTCGATCGCGAGTGTGTGACCGAGCGTTTCCGCGACCGTGATCAGGTCCTTCCGCGTCGTCTTCGAATTGACCAGAAAATGGTCGGCATGATCGAAAACGCCGATCACCCAGCTGATGAAATCCTGGGTCAGTCCGCGCGTGCAATGCTCGGGCGTCATGATCGGGATCATGTCGTGGACGAAGGGGATGTAGCGAATGCCGCGCGTCGCCTTGGCGTGGCGGACATAAAGGAAATAATTCTGCAGCCACCAGCTGGTGCCGAGGTTGATCAGCGAGGCGCCGAACGGGAATTCGAACGGATCGGTCAGGGACAGGAAGAGCCGCAAGCCGGCGACGGCTTCCAGCCATTCGGGGTCGAAGCGGTCGCCGCCCGAGGTGCTGAGGCGGGCGATGGCGCGCATCCGCTCTATCGGCAATTCGAGCCAGTCGTCGCGCCCGTCGATGAAACAACACAGCCGGATATCGCGGCCACCGCCGCGGTCCAGGGCTCCCTCGATCGTTTCGATCTGCACCCGCTGGATCCCGGTCGGCAGGCGGGCATTGGCATAATAGCTGATCAGGTCGGAAATATCGAAGACCATCGCCGGCATCATGTCCGCGCGCCCCGATGGGGCCGGCGGGGCCATGTCCCTGGTAATCACGTCGCGAAGCTGGCTGAGCAGCGGCGCTTCGTTGGCCTGGAAGGGGAACTGCTCGAACAGCGACCGAAGCTGCGCGATCAGTCCGGCACGATCCTTGTGGGTGCGCCCGGCGATCAGGCGGAGAAGCTCGTCGCCTTCGTGCGGTGCCTTTTCCCCGGCGTGCAGCGCGCGGATGAAATGGACGATCGCCAGGTCGTTGCGGTCGAGCTGCTTGTAGATATGCGCCATGAAAACATGGGGCTCGGCAAGTTCGGGGCTGAGCTTGGCGGCCTCGCCATACGCCTTGGCGGCGGCCGCGAGCATAGTCTGCTCCTTCAGTGCATGGCCAAGCTGGATCCAGATCGCGGACAGGGCCGGCTGGTCGCGCAGCGCGGCGCGATAGGCGTCTGCCGCCGCGGCCCAGTCGTGCCGTGAACGTGCGGAATCGCCGCGCGCGACGTGCTCGGTCGCCGTGACGCTACCATAAGCGGGCGTGACCATTCGGTGGAGGCGGCGGGCAAAAGGAAGCTTCATTGCGATGTCCTTAACGCCAGGCGATTTCTGCCCGGCGTCATGTTTCAGTAAAAATATTGTAATATCAGCGTCATAAGAAGATTGGCTTGGTTCTATATCTGCCGCAAAGCTCGTAAAGGAGGACTTGCCGCGCTGCAATATACTACGCCGATTTCCCAACCTCTATCAATTGAGGCTGGACAGCCGCTGCGGGGCCTGCGAACCGCCAGCGGATCAGATCGGGAGCGATTTCTTGCCGGTGAAGCTCATTCACACCCGCCGTTTCGGTGACGACCGGGGCTGGTTCTCCGAAACCTATCATCGAGCGCGCTGGGCGGCCGAGGGCGTCGCCGAGGAGTTCGTCCAGGACAATCACAGCTATTCCAGGCATGTCGGCACGATCCGCGGTATTCATTTCCAGGCGCCGCCGCATGCGCAGGCAAAGCTGGTGCGCTGCACGCGCGGCCGGATTCTCGACTATGCGGTCGACCTGCGCGCTGGTTCGCCGACCTATGGCCGTCATGTCGTCGCCGAACTGTCGGCCGACAATGGCGACCAGCTCTATATTCCGGTCGGCTTCGGCCATGCCTTCGTGACGGTCGAACCCGACAGCGAGGTCGCGTACAAGGTATCGGACGTCTATGCTCCGGAGGTCGACGGCGGCATCCGCTGGGATTGCCCGACGATCGCGATCGACTGGCCCCTGCCGCCCGGAGGCGCGGTGCTGTCGGACAAGGACGTGGCATTGCCGCATCTCTCGGACTGGGATAGCCCCTTCGCCTATGATGGCGAGCCACTGACGGCGCTATAGACGGAGAGACGATGCGTATCCTGGTTACCGGCGGCGCCGGCTTCATCGGCTCGGCGCTGATCCGTCATCTGATCGGCGAGTCCGATCATGAGGTGCTCAACCTCGACAAGTTGACCTATGCCGGTGTGCTGAGTTCGCTCGAGCCGGTCGGCAACAGCCCGCGCTACCGCTTCGTCCAGGGCGATATCTGCGACGGCGAACTGGTCGGCCGTTTGCTGGCGGAATTCCAGCCCGACGTGGTCGCGCATCTTGCGGCCGAAAGCCATGTCGATCGCTCGATCGACGGGCCCGGCGCGTTCATCCAGACCAATCTCGTCGGCACCTATACCATGTTGGCCGAGGTGCTCGGCTATTGGCGCGGGCTCGACTCCGATCGCAAGGCGGCGTTCCGCTTCCATCATATCTCGACCGACGAGGTGTTCGGATCGCTGGGGGAGGACGGCTATTTCACCGAGACGACCGCCTATGATCCGCGGTCGCCTTATTCGGCATCGAAAGCGGGGTCGGATCATCTCGTCCGGGCCTGGGGGCACACCTACGGTCTGCCGGTTCTCGTCACCAATTGCTCGAACAATTACGGTCCCTACCACTTCCCCGAAAAGCTGATCCCACTGATCATCATCCGCGCGCTCGGCGGCGAGCCGCTGCCGGTCTATGGCGACGGATCGAATGTCCGCGACTGGCTGTTCGTTGAGGATCATGCCCGTGCGCTGCGCGCGGTGTTCGAACGCGGCGTGCCGGGCGAGACCTATAATGTCGGCGGCAATTCGGAGCGCAGGAATCTGGAGGTGGTGCAGGCGATCTGCGTGTCGCTCGACCGGCTGGCGCCGCGCCCCGACGGCCGCGCCTATGCCGACCAGATCGGCTTCGTTGCCGACCGCCCCGGTCATGACCACCGCTATGCGATCGACGCCAGCAAGATAAAGGCCGAACTCGGCTGGGAGCCGCAGGTCGCCTTCGAAGAGGGGATCGAGCAGACGGTCCGCTGGTTTCTCGACAATCGCGACTGGTGGGGGGACATTCTCGCCGGCCGATACGACACCGGCCGGCTGGGGCTGGCCAAAGCCTGATGCGCAACATTCTCGTGACCGGCGGGCAGGGGCAGGTCGGCCTCGAACTGGCGCGACAAGCCTGGCCGGTCGATATGTCTCTCCATTTCCCGGTGCGCGGCGAACTCGACATCGCCTCGCAGGCCAGCGTCGCCGCGTATCTGCGCGGCAAGAGCTTCGACGCGATCATCAACTGCGCGGCCTATACCGCCGTCGACAAGGCCGAGGAGGACCGCGACCTCGCCTTCCTCGTCAATGGCGAGGCGCCCGGCTGGCTCGCCGATACCGGCATTCCACTGGTCCATGTCTCGACCGACTATGTCTTCGACGGCAGCGGCAGCGGTTTCTATGCCGAGGATGATGCCGTTTCCCCGCTCGGCGTTTATGGTGCCTCAAAACGCGAGGGCGAGCGTGCGGTCGAGGCCGGCCAGTCGCGCTCGGTGATCCTGCGGACCGCCTGGGTGTTGTCGGCGCACAGGGCCAATTTTCTCAAGACGATGCTGCGGGTAGGGGCCGACAATCCGATCCTGCGGGTCGTCGACGACCAGCGCGGCTGCCCGACCTCGGCGACGGACATCGCGGCGGCCCTGCACGCCATTGCCTTGCGACTGATCGAGGATCCATCCGCTCCGCTCGGCATCTATCATTTCGTCAATGCCGGCGAGGCGAGCTGGTGCGAGCTTGCGCGCGAGATCTTCACGCTGAGCGCTGCGGCAGGCGGGCCGTCGGCCGCGGTCGAAGCGATCACCACTGCCGACTATCCGACCCCGGCGAAGCGCCCGGCCAATTCTCGGCTCTCGACGGCGAAGATTATCGCCGACTATGGCATATATCCTCGCGACTGGCGGGCGGCCGTGCGCGATATCATCGATGAGCTTGTGGGGCCGGTGCCCCAGACGGGGGCATGACGAAGTGAAGGGTATCATCCTGGCGGGCGGCGCGGGCACGCGGCTGCATCCGATGACGATGGTGACGTCGAAGCAGTTGCTGCCGATCTACGACAAGCCGATGATCTATTATCCGCTGTCGACCCTGATGCTCGCCGGTATCCGCGAAGTGCTCCTGATCTCGACACCGCGCGACATTCCGTCGTTCCAGGCCCTGCTCGGCGACGGCAGCCAGTGGGGCATGGAGATCCGCTATGCGGTGCAGCCCAGCCCCGACGGGCTGGCGCAGGCTTATGTCATCGGCGCCGATTTCGTCGGCAACGAGCGCTCGGCGCTGATCCTCGGCGACAATATCTATTATGGGCACGGGACAACGGATCTGTTCCGGTCTGCGCTCGACCGCGACGACGGTGCGACCGTGTTCGCTTATCATGTCACCGATCCCGAGCGGTATGGCGTGGTCGAGTTCGATGGCGACATGCGCGCGGTTTCGATCGAGGAAAAGCCGCTGCAGCCTCGCTCCAACTGGGCGGTGACCGGTCTGTATTTCTACGATTCCGACGTCGTCGAGATCGCGCGGTCGCTGAAGCCCTCGCCGCGCGGCGAACTGGAGATCACCGACGTCAACAAGGCCTATCTCGCCGCCGGCAAATTGTCGGTCGAGCTGATGGGGCGCGGCTATGCCTGGCTCGACACCGGAACCCCCGACAGCCTGATCGAAGCGGCAGAGTTCGTCCGCACGCTCGAAAAGCGACAGGGCTTCAAGATCGCCTGCCTCGAGGAGGTCGCCTATAGCCAGGGCTTCATTGATGCCGCCCAGCTCGAACGACTGGCTGACGCGCTCGGCAAGAGCAGCTATGGTGCCTATCTGAGACACCAGGTCCTGAGGCGCTGATGCAGAATGCCCGCTACATAGCCGCCGGTCTGAGCGATGCCGACATGCTGTGGCTGCTCTCGATGGGCAAATTGCGGGTCCTGCGGCCAGGCGACGTGCTGGTGGCGGCGGGCAAGCCGGTCAACGATCTGTTCTTCGTCATCGACGGCCTGCTCGCGGTGCGTCTCGACGACGGCACGCGCATCGCGGAACTGCACCGGGGCGATGTCGTCGGCGAGATGTCCTTCGTCGAGCGCCATTCGCCGCTCGTCTCGGTGGTCGCCGTCGACGCGACCGAGATGCTGGCGATTCCGCGCAAACTGATCCTCGAGCGCTTTGCGCAGGAACCGGTGTTCGCCGCGCGCTTCTACCGGGCGCTCGCAGTCTTCCTGTCCGAACGGCTGCGCGAAACGACCGCCGCAGTGCGGGCGCAGGCGAAGGACGTGCGCGACGACACGGCCGACAAGGAAGCGCGCGCGCGTTTCAGCCGCCTGTTCAGCAAATCTGGGCCCTGACCCCCGGCACGATCACGAAACAGTCAGCACCCCGGCATAGCGCTCATCTTCCAGCGCCTGTCCCGCGCCCATCGCCACGCACATCAAGGCATTGTCTGCGACCACGACCGGCAGGCCGGTTGCCTCGGCGAGGACCTGATCCATACGGCTGAGCAGCGCACCGCCGCCGGTCAGGACGATGCCATGGTCGACGATGTCGGCGGCCAGTTCGGGTGCCGTGTTTTCGAGGGCGGTCATTGTGGCGCGAATGATCTGGCCGACCGGTTCGGCGATGGCGTGCGCGACCTCGGCCTGGGTGATCGTCAACTCGACCGGGCGACCCGTCACAAGATCGCGTCCCTTCACCTGCATGTGCGGTCCGTCGCCGTCGGGCGCTTTGGCAGCGCCGATTTCATGCTTCACCCGCTCTGCGGTGGCTTCGCCGATCATCAGATTATGCTTGCGGCGGATGAAGGAAGAAATCGCTTCGTCCATCTTGTCGCCGCCGAAGCGGACCGAGGTGCTGTAGGCCAGCCCGCGCAGCGAAAGGATCGCGACTTCGGTGGTGCCGCCACCGATGTCGACGACCATCGCCCCGATGGGTTCGGTGACCGGCAGCCCGGCGCCAATCGCGGCCGCCATCGGCTCCTCGATCAGGAAGACTTTGGACGCGCCTGCATTGAACGCCGCATCGCGGATGGCGCGTCGCTCAACCGACGTCGATCCGGACGGCACGCAGATCACGATTTTCGGACGGCGGGGAAAGCGGCTCGGCCCGCCCAGCGCCTTGTCGATGAAATGCTTGATCATCTGTTCGGCGACGTCGAGATCGGCGATGACGCCGTCGCGCAGGGGGCGGACCGCCTGGATGCCCGCGGGTGTCTTGCCCATCATCAGCTTCGCGTCGTTTCCGACGCTCTTCACGCGCGATATGCCGTTGCGCGTTTCGAGCGCGACCACCGACGCTTCGTTGAGGACGATACCCTTGTCCCGAAGATAGACGACCGTGTTCACGGTGCCCAGGTCGATCGCCATGTCGTGGGAGGAAAAGTTCAGAAGACGGGAAATCAGCATCGAGAACGCCATATGACCGGATCGGCATGCCGGGTCGGCTCGATCGCGATGGCCGGCCTGCTGACCGCTCCGCCTCCCGTCAATCGATAGATCGTTGAAGCGCCGGTTTTTCAGGCCAGAAGCCCAAGCGGTGTAGGCTAGAAAGCTCGGCTGGCATTGAGCTTTTGGCTATTTCCGGGCAACTGGCCTGCCCGACTTGCATGCAGGGAAATCGCCGTGTGCGGTTTAGGTCGTCAGCCGCCCATGGCTCGACGGATCGTGTCGAGCGTCGCGGGCAGATGTTCACGGAACCGGCCGACGCTATCACCGATCAGCGGATTGGTTTCGAACTGCGGAGAGGACATCGCTGCGGCCAGCGCAACCAGACAACTCGCGAAGACGAGCTTGACCGCCGCCCGGCCGCTCGTGTCGCAAAGGAACGTCCGCCAGACTGTCGCGATCATGTCACCCCTCAATCCCGCCTATCGCGGCGCATAGAAATTGCACGCAGGATAAGTGCCGAAGCCTAAGCTCCGGTAAAGGCGGGGCGGTTGCCAAGGCGGGTAAGGCATCCCTATCTGGAGCTTCGAGATTCGAACGCCAATTCCGGAGCAGAACGTCCCCATGACCGCCTCCCATTCGACCCGCATGCTGATCCTGGGCTCGGGGCCCGCCGGACTGTCCGCCGCGATCTACGGCGCTCGCGCCGGCCTCGCCCCGATCGTGGTGCAGGGACTGCAGCCCGGCGGACAATTGACCATCACCACCGATGTCGAAAATTATCCCGGCTTCCGCGACGTGGTGCAAGGCCCCTGGCTGATGGAGCAGATGCAGGCGCAGGCCGAGCATGTCGGCGCGAAGATGATGTGGGACACCATCGTCGATGTCGATCTGAGCGAGCGGCCCTTCCGGCTGCGCGGCGACGGCGGCACGCTCTATGTCTGCGATACGCTCGTGATCGCGACCGGCGCGCAGGCCAAATGGCTGGGCGTCGAAGGCGAGGCGGCACTGGGCGGCAAGGGCGTGTCGGCCTGCGCTACCTGCGACGGTTTCTTCTATCGCGGCAAGAAGGTCGCGGTGATCGGCGGCGGCAACACCGCGGTCGAAGAAGCGCTCTACCTGACCAACCACAGCCAGGACGTGACCCTGATCCATCGCCGCGGTTCGCTGCGCGCCGAGAAGATCCTGCAGGATCGCCTGTTCTCGCACCCGAATGTGAAGGTGCTGTGGAACAAGCAGGTCGACAGCTTCGTCGCCGGCGAAGGCAATGCGGGTCTGGTCGCGATCGCACTGCGCGATACCGAGACGGGCGAGGCGTCCGAACTGGCGGTCGACGGCGGCTTCGTCGCGATCGGCCACAGTCCGGCGACCGAGCTGTTCCGTGGCCATCTCGATCTCGACGAGGACGGCTATCTGGTCGTCGACAAGGGGGGCACGACGACCAACGTCCCCGGCGTGTTCGGCTGCGGCGATGTGTCCGACAAGGTGTATCGCCAGGCGGTGACGGCCGCCGGCATGGGCTGCATGGCCGCGCTCGATGCCGAGCGCTTCCTGGCCGAGGCGGATTTCGAAGCGCGCGAACATATCGCGGCCTGAAGACTGGGCGGCTCCGGCCTCGGCCGGAGCAACGTCCGATCAGCCGGTCAGCTTGCCGTCGACAAACGCGACGAGCGCGCCGAAGCTTTCTAGCATTTCGCCGTCGACTTCGTCATCGTCGATGATGATGTTCAGCTGATCTTCCAGCGCGGTCAACAGGCCGGCGACCGCCATCGAATCGAGCTCGGGCAACGATCCGAACAAGCCCGTGTCGGCGGTGAAACCCGCCGCGCGCTCGGGATCCAGCGCAAGTGCGTCGACCAACACCGCGCGCACCCTATCCTCGGTCCGGTCGAAATCGGTTGCGCCCACGTCATCGCCCCTGGAGGTTTCAAAGTCGCGGCTCCCTAGACGCATCGGGCGGCGGGAACAAGGATTCGGATCACAGGCGTGCGAACCGGCGCACGAACCGTTGCCCCGATGGCGGACAGCGCTTAGCTGCAATGCTGATGCACGCGCTTCCCGATCCGACGCCCCGGCCGCTCGACCACCTGGCCCTCATCGGCGCGCGAGATGCGCCCGCGCTCGCCGACAAGGCAGGCGTGCTCGACCATCGCGGGCTCGACGAAGCGGTGGGTGCGCTGGCGGCCGGCCTGCTGGCGGCGGGGCTGCTCCCCGGCGACCGGGTGGCAAGCTGGCTGCCCAAGCAGCGCCTCGCCAGCCTGCTGCCGCTTGCGGTCGCGCGCGCGGGCCTCGTCCACGTCCCGATCAATCCGCTGCTCAAACATGGTCAGGTCGCGCATATTCTGGCCGACAGTGGCGCGCGGCTGCTCGTCACCGGACGCGGGCGTGCGGATACTCTCGAGACCGGCGACCGGCCCGAGGGCTGCAGCCTGCTCCTCGACGAGGATGACGGCGCGACGCTGCTCGATCAGGGCGACCGGCTTCCGCCATCCTCGGCCGATCCCGATGCGCTGGTCGCAATCCTCTATACCTCGGGGTCGACCGGGCGGCCCAAGGGGGTGATGCTCAGCCACGCCAATCTCTGGCTGGGCGCCGTCAGCGTCGCCCATTATCTCGGCCTCGGGCCCGGCGACCGGACGCTCGCGGTGCTGCCGCTCAGCTTCGATTATGGGCAGAATCAGCTGCTTTCGACCTGGGCTGCAGGCGGCTGCGTCTACCCGCTCGATTATCTGACGCCGCGCGACGTGGTGCGGGCCGTCGGGCGGCACGGCATCACGACGCTCGCCGGAGTTCCGCCGCTCTGGATCCAACTGGCCGAGGCCGAATGGCCGACGGAGAGCATCGCGCCGTTGCGTCGGCTGACCAACACCGGAGGGCGGATGAGCGTCCCGCTGGTCCGGCGGCTCCGCTCGCTGTTTCCGGCCGCGCGGCTCTTTTCGATGTACGGTCTCACCGAGGCGTTTCGCTCGACCTATCTCGACCCCGCGCTGATCGACGATCATCCCGATTCGATCGGCGGGGCGATCCCCTTTGCCGAGGTGCTGGTGATCGGCCCCGACGGCGCGGTCGCCGGTGACGGCGAGCCGGGCGAACTGGTCCATGCAGGCCCGCTGGTAGCGCAGGGCTATTGGCAGGATGCCGAGCGGACGGCGCTGCGCTTTCGACCCGCGCCGGCAGCGTTCCGCCACGGCGGCATGGCAGTCTGGTCCGGCGATACGGTCGTGCGCGACGCGGCGGGGCTGCTGCGCTTCGTCGGTCGCGACGACGAGATGATCAAGAGCTCGGGCAACCGGATCAGCCCGACCGAGATCGAGGAGGCGGCGATCGCCAGCGGAGCCGCGGCCGAGGCCGTGGCGCTCGGCATTCCCGACGATCGGCTGGGGCAGGCGATCCTGCTCTATGCCCGGCCGGTCGGCGCGGATGCGGAGCGGCGGCTGACCGAGTGGTTCCGCCGCACCCTGCCGAGCTTCATGCAGCCGAGGCGGGTGATCTGGCGCGAAGATCTGCCCCGCAACGCCAATGGCAAGCTGGACCGCACGGCGCTCAAGGCCGAAGCGGCGGAGATGACGGAATGAAACCTACCGGACCGATTCCCCCCGACTTCCTGTGGCAGGATGGCGCGCTGATGATCGGCGGCCGCAGCGCCGACGAGTGGATCGCGATCGCCGTCGACACCCCGCTGTTCGTGTACGACCTCGCCATCATCCGCGACAGGATCGCCCGCTTCCGTGCGGCGTTCAGCGGTGTCTCGCTCCATTATGCGGTGAAGGCCAACCCGCATCCGCCGCTGGTCGCCGCGATCGGGCCGCTGGTCGACGGCATCGATGTCGCGTCGGCGGGCGAAGCGCAGCTGGCGCTCGATGCCGGCATGGACGCGCGTCGCATCTCCTTCGCGGGGCCCGGCAAGCGCGACCGCGAACTCGCCATGGCGATCGAGGCGGGCATTACCATCAACCTCGAATCCGAGGGCGAGGCGGAGCGCGCGCTGGCGATCGGGCGTGGGATCGGCCGGACGCCGCGGCTGGCGCTGCGCCTCAACCCCGATTTCGAGCTCAAGGGCTCGGGGATGAAGATGGGCGGGGGCGCCAAGCCCTTTGGTGTCGACGCCGATCGCGGGGCCGCGATCATTCGCCGGATCGTCGATGCGGGCGCCGAATATCGCGGGCTCCACATCTTCGCCGGATCGCAGGCGCTCGATGCCGATGCGCTGATCGACGCGCAGCGCTCGGCGCTGGCCCTGGCTGGTCGGATCAGCACCGAGGCCGGGGTCGCGCCGCCGCACGTCAATCTGGGCGGCGGCTTCGGCATCCCCTATTTCGCCAACGACAGCGCTCTCGACGAGAAGCGGGTCGGCCAGGCGCTTGGCAACAGTCTCGCGACCCGCGACCCGATCCTCGCCGACGCAGAATTTACAATCGAACTGGGGCGCTGGCTGGTGGGGGAGGCCGGTGTCTACCTGACGCGGATCGTCGACCGTAAGACGAGCCACGGCGAGACTTTCCTCGTCGTCGATGGCGGCCTGCACCATCAATTGGCGGCCAGCGGCAACTTCGGCACTGTAGTTCGCCGTAACTATCCGATTTCTTTGACGAAATATCACGCTTCGGCTAGGATCGAAGAAGTGACGGTGGTGGGCTGTCTCTGCACTCCGATTGATCGCCTCGGGGACCATGTCGGTCTGGCCGAAGCGGAGGTTGGGGACGTTGTCGCGGTGTTCCTGGCCGGTGCCTATGGAGCGAGCGCCAGTCCGCAGGGATTTCTCGGCCATCCGGCACCGCGCGAAATAACCGTGGACGGAACCGTGATCCTGTGATTCTAAGTTTATGTTCATGGTTGATAGCGCATTAGACGGGCATTGGGTCTACGAGCGTAAGAAGCTCGTTTCTGAGCGTTTGGCCCTGGAGGATGTGGGTATGGCCTTTGGTGCTGCAGCAAGAAGGACCGTTGCCGTTACGGTAACGGCGGCGATGCTCGCCGCTATGCCTGCTGGCGTCTACGCCAAGGAGCAGGAGCTTCCGCCCGCGCCCTTCGTGCCGGAAACCGGCGCACCCGGCGACAATTACACGATCGGGCCGCTCGACGCGCTCACCGTCTTCATCTGGCGCAATCCCGAACTGGGCGCGCAGGTGCAGGTTCGTCCCGACGGGCGCATCACTTTGCCGCTGATCAACGACATGGTTGCGGTCGGCAAGACGCCGGCCAAACTGTCCGATGATATCCGCGATGCGCTGTCGACCTATATCAGCGACCCGATCGTCTCGGTGATCGTCAACAATTTCTCGGGCACGTTCGCACAGCAGATTCGCATCGTCGGCGCGGCGGAAAAGCCCGCTTCGGTATCCTATCGGTCGGACATGACCCTGCTCGACGTGATGATCGCGGTCGGCGGGCTCTCGCAATTCGCCGCTGGCAACCGTGCCAAGCTGATCCGCTATAACCCGGTGACCAAGAAGCAGGAGGAATTCCGCCTGCGCATCGACAGTCTGCTGAAGCGCGGGGATATCAAGGCGAACGTGAAGCTGCAGCCGGGCGATGTGATCATCATCCCCGAAAGCGTGTTCTAGAAACGGCAAGAGTGGGGCGCGCGGACTAGGTCGATGGAAGCCATCTACACCGAGATTAGGATCGCCCTATATGCGATCTGGCGGATGCGCTGGCTTGCGCTCGCCGTCGCCTGGGCATTCTGCCTGGTCGGCTGGGTGATGGTCATGCGTGTGCCCGCCGCCTACGAAAGCAGCGCGCGCATCCAGGTCCAGGTCAAGTCGCTGTTCGCCGACGGCACCGAGAGCGACATGCAGAAGAGCGTCGATCGGGTGCGACAGTCGCTCACCTCGACGGAAATCTTGAAGCGTGTGGTGCGGACCGTCTCCAATGGAGAGCGTCCGCTGACATCCTCTGAATCGCTGTCGCTGATCGGCGCCCTGCGCGGCGGCATCTCGATCACCGCGCAGGGCGAGGACCTGTTGGAAATCAAGACGCGGATCAGCCTGAAGAGCATTTCCGAGCAACAGACCGCCTTCATCGCGAGAAGCGTCACCCAGAAGCTGATCGATATCTTCATCCAGGAAAATGTGATCGGCAGCAAAGCGAACAATGCCGAGGCGCTGACCTTCCTCGATCAGGAGCTTGCCCGGCGCGCCAAGGAACTGGCCGATGTCGACCGCCGGCGTGCACAGATTACCCAGGACACGCTCGGCTCGCTGCCGGGGACCGGAACGCTCGAACAGCGTATGGATGCCGCCCGCAACGAGATGATGGGTCTCGAATCCAATCTGATGCAGGCCCGCAGCGCACTGGCCGCGATGAACGGGCAACTTGCCGCCACACCGGCGCAGATTCCGGCCGGCGTCGGCGGAATCGACTCGCTCGATCAACGCATCGGCACGCTCGAGGGGCAGCTGTCGGAAGCCGTCTCGCGCGGCTGGACCGAAAAGCATCCCGACGTCATCGCCATCCGCTCCCAGCTCGCGCAGCTTCGGGCCGAAAAGGCGCGTGGCGGATCGCGATCGACTCCGATGGCGCCGAATCCCGTTTATGTATCGCTCCGGTCGATGCAGGCCGAGCGCGCGGGCAATGTTGCGGCGCTCTCGGCACGCAAGTCGCAACTCGAAGGCGCCGTTGCGATGATCGGGCAGCGCCAGCTTGTCGCGCCGGGTGCGCAGATCGATCAGTCGCGGCTCGACCGCGACTATGACGTGCTGAAGGATCAGTACAACAAATTGCTGACCCAGCGCGAAGGCGCAAAGCTCCGGTCGGACGCAAGCGGCAAGACCGATGGCGTGCAGTTCCGCGTGATCGATCAGCCGTCGCTGCCGCGTCAGCCGGCAGCGCCCAATCGTACCCTGCTTCTAACGGGGGTATTGATCGCGGGCATCATCATCGGCTCGGGCGTGGCGTTCGCGAAGAGCCAGCTCGCCAGCGTGTTCACGACCACTCAGCAGCTCGCGCGCGCCAGCGGCCTGCCGGTGCTCGGGTCGATTTCGGAAGTTATCACCGCCGACACGCGGACGGTCCGCCGCAAGCAGATGATGTGGTTTTCCTCGGCGGCGGCTGGCCTTCCGGGCATGTTCATGCTGCTGATGCTGATCGAATTCGTCAAACGCATCATGGTGTCCTGACGATGGCCGAGCAGGACGATGGCGGCAAACGGCCCCCCAAGAAGCGTCGCGGCCGCGGCTCGCTGATCGAGCGGGCCGGGTCGGTCTACGACTTCGAAGCGGTGCTGCGTGCCCGTGTCATCCTGCCGGATGGCGCAGGGCAGTCCCCCATCATCGATATGCCGCTGAACGTGCCGCAGCCGACATTGCAGCCGGCGCCGCCGATTTCGCCGGCTCCGCAGTCGCTGCCCTATGACGTGCTCGACGGTGGCGATCTCTCCGGGTTCGAATCGTCATCCCTGCCCGCCACGCAGGCGGGCTTTGGTGGCGGGACCCTCGTGCCTCCGGACGCGCCGCCGACGGGCGCTCGCGAACCTGCGGCTCTGGGCGCGCCCAACGTGGTGTACCGTACCGCGAAGGTGAATCGTGCCGACCTGATCGACCAGGGTTTCGTGATGCCCGATGCGGCGATCACGGCGCTGGCGGAGGAGTTCCGCATCGTCAAGCGGACCCTGTTGCTCAACGCGATCGGGCCGACGGCGTTGCCCAACGGCCGCCGTATCCTGATCTGTTCGGCCCAGGCGAATGAGGGAAAAACCTTCTGTGCGGTCAACCTCGCCCTCTCGATGGCGAACGAACGCGACATCGAAGTGCTGTTGATCGACGGCGACTTTGCGAAGCCGACCGTATTGTCGACGCTGGGCATCGAGGGGCCGGTGGGCCTGATGGATGCTCTCGCCGACCCCAGCATCGACGTCGAGACGCTGGTGATCAAGACCGACGTCGGCAATCTCTCGGTGCTGCCGTCGGGCAAATATACCAACGAGGCGACCGAATTGATTGCAGCGGACCGCACCCGCGCGATCATCGAGCGGCTGTCGGCCAAGGCCAACCGCATCATCCTGTTCGACAGCCCGCCTGCTCTGGCTGCGTCGCCAGCGTCGGTGCTCGCCTATCATGTCGGGCAGGTCCTGCTGGTCGTCCGCGCGGACAAGACGGCGGAAGCCGAACTGCGCGACGCGGTGCTGCTGCTCGGCGGCTGCGAAGAGATCCAGTTGCTGCTTAATGGTGCGCGCTTCGCGCCCAATGCGCGCCGCTTCGGCAGCTATTACGGATATGAAGCGCCGCGATGAGCAGCGCGACATCGCGAGTCATTCTGGGTCTCTTTGCCGGAGGGGCGGCTTGCGGTACGGCCCACGCCGATCGGCCGCAGATCGGCGCTTTCGTCAGCATGGAACAGGTGGCCGAATCGCAGCTGCAGGGCCCAGGTGAGGATGATACGACCTACACGGAAGTGTCGGCCAATCTGACCGGCCAGATTTCCAATCGGCGCATCGTCGCTTCAGCGAGCTATCGTCTGTCCTATCGCATTCCCGAGATGGGCAACATCGACAAGAGCGTGAACCAGGACGGGCTGCTGCGCCTCCAGGCCAATATCATCGACGAATGGCTGAGCGTGGAGACCGGAGCGATCGCCACCCGCAGCCGGGTGGACGCCAGCGGCGCGGCCCCGCAATTCAACATCGGCAATCCCCAGAATCTGGCGCAGACCTACTCGGCGTTCATTCAGCCGAACATCGCGCACCAGATCGGCGAGGTCGGCCTCGGCCTGAGCTACCGCTACGCCTATACGAAGAATGAGAGCAGCCAGGGCAACTCGGGCGCCACCGGCCCGCTCAACGACCGGTTCGACAGTTCGCGGATCCAGCAGCTCAACGTGAATGTGGGAATGGAGCCGGGCAGCCTGCCGTTCGGCTGGAAGGTCGCATCGGAATATCGGCACGAGAACACGACCAACCTGGCCGAGCATTTTCGTTCGTTCAATGTGATCGGTGAAGTCAGATACCCGCTGGAAAGCATACCGGTCGCGCTGGTGGCGAGCGGTGGCTACGAACAGACCCGTACGTCGGAGCGTGAGGCGCTGATCGACCCGCTCACCGGCTTGCCGGTTCTGGGCAAGGGCGGGCGCTTCGTCGTCGATCCGGCAAGCCCGCGTGTGCTCACCTATGATGTCGCGGGACTGGTCGCCAATGCGGGCGTGATCTGGAAGCCGAGTCGTCGGACCCGGATGGAGGCGCGGGTCGGCCGTCGCTATGGCGATCTGTCGGTCACCGGGCTGGTCGAGATGCGCCCCAGCGAACGGTCTGGCCTCACCTTCATCGTCACCGATCGGGTCGAAAGCTTCGCCCAGGGCCTGTCGAGCGGACTCGCCGGAACGTCGCCGTCGCTCGATCTCACCCAGATCGATCCGGCCAGCTCCTACCAGCAATGTTTGTTCGGCAAGACGGCGGGGGCCGGCCAGTGCATCGGTGGCGCGCTGGGCCAGGCGTCGGCGAGCAGCTATCGCGACCGGTCCGCCAACATCATCTTCACGCGCAGCATGCGGACATGGACCTTCTCGGGCGGTCTGGGCTATTCGCGCCGGACCTATATCGATAACCCCAACTCGCCGGTCTCGCTGGAGGGAGTGGTCGATGAAAGCTTCTTCACCAACATGTCGATCGCCAGGCCATTGAGCCGTGACTCGGGGCTGTCCCTTTCTTTTTCGGGCAATTTGTTTAAGAATGGGCAGATAGGAGCGGACGATGTGATGTCTGGTTCGTTGAGCACGAGCTACTATCGAACGTTCGGGCGTGGGATTCAAATGCAGGCGAGCGTCTCGGTTGATGGGTCAAAACAGGACGGGATACCAACCGATGTATCGGGACGCGCTCGTCTTGGTGTGCAGTATCGATTCTGAGATGATGTATCGCTGCGTATCCGCCGGGGAGGTTCGATTTGGACCATGATCCCTACGGTCTGACCGACCGACCATTTCAGCTTACGCCGGATCCGCGCTTCTATTTCGAGAGCGCGACCCATCGCAAGGCGATGACCTATCTGGGCTATGGACTGGCGCAGGGTGAAGGCTTCATCGTCGTCACCGGGGAGGTCGGCACCGGCAAGACGATGCTCGTCGGACGCCTGATGGCGACGATCGATCGGTCGCGCCTCACCGCGATCAATCTCGTCTCGACCCAGCTCGAAGGCGACGACATCCTGCGCATCGTGGCGCTGGCGCTCGGCGTCGCCGCCGATGTCGCGGCCAAGGGGCAGTTGCTCGCCCGGATCGAACGCTTTCTTCACGAGCAGGCGCGCAGCGGAAAGCGCACTCTGTTGATTGTCGACGAGGCGCAGAATCTACCGATTTCGGCGCTCGAAGAACTGCGCATGCTGTCCAATTTTCAATATGGCGGCCAGGCGCTTCTCCAGATCTTCCTGCTCGGTCAGCCCGAGTTTCGCGATGCGCTTGCCCAGCCGCGGTTCGAGCAGCTGCGACAGAGGGTCATCGCGACCCATCACCTGACGGCGATGGGACCGGATGAGGTCGCGCCCTATATCATGCACCGTCTGGCCTGCGCCGGATGGAAGGGCACGCCGCGCTTCGCGCAGGATGCCTATGCGGCTTTCCATCGTCTGTCGGGCGGCATTCCGCGCCGGCTGAACATGCTCGCCGGCCGTGTGATGCTGCAGGGGGCGATCGAACGGCTGATCGACATCGACGCCGAAGTGGTCGAGGACGTCGCCGCCGATCTGGCGAGCGAGAGCATCATGCCCGCTGCCGGCCCACAACCGCGTGCGCTGGCGATGCCGGATACCTATGAGCAGGCCGCCGAACCGGTTGCCTATCGGCCTTCGCCGCCAGCTGCGATGCCGATCGCGCCGGAACCTGCACCGGTTGCCCCGCAACCCGCGCAGTTCGTGCCGCCGCCCCTGACGATCGCTCCGGAACCGGCGCCTTCGCCTCCGCTGATGCGTCAGCCAGTTCCCGCTCCGGTCGCGGCACCGGCTCCCATGACGCTCGCTCCCACTCCCGCTGCGACACCGACGCGTGCGCCGGGCTTGCCATCCTATACGAGTTACGCCCCGGACGAGGACGAAGTGGCGCCGGTCGCCGCGCCAGCGCCCGGCCCCTACACGACCGAGGACAATCCCTTCGCCGCGCTGCCGGAGAACATCCCGCCGCCCGCTATTCAACAGCCACCGCGCTATGACGGCTATGTGCCGCCCGAGGCGGCCGCGCCGATCGCATCGCAGCGGCCGCAAGAGCGGCCCATCGACAATCAGCCGATGGCGCCGCCCGAACCGGTCTTTGTCCAGGCACCGGAGCCATTTGTGCGGCCGCCGGTTCAGCCCGTCTATCAGCCGGCCGAGCCGATTGCCGCGCCGCAGCCTGTCGCCGGGCCGTCGGCCGACACTGCCCCTCCGCCTCAACCCTATGTGCCCCAGCCACCGGCGCCTCCATCGGAGTCGCGATCAACGCCGGCCGATCCGTCCGTTGCCGACTATGCCGCCCGCAATGCCGAGCTTGAAGCCCGGCTGGTCGAGCAGGAGGCGATGTTGCGGCGAACTTTGTCGCTCCTCGTTGAACTGGTCGAGACCGATCCGCAGCTGCCCAAGGATCCACAGGGCGGCGGCGATGGTGGCAGCCAGGACGCGGCCTGAGCCGCCCATGGTGGTCAACGGCCTGTCGGTCGATATCGAAGACTGGTTTCAGGTCGGCGCTTTCGAGCGGACGATCCGCCGGGACGACTGGGACGCACTGGCGCCCCGGGTCGAACGCAACAGCGATGCCGTTATCGACCTGTTCGATCGCATGGGCGCCAAGGCCACCTTCTTCACCCTGGGCTGGGTCGCCCAACGCTACCCCGCGCTGATCCGCCGGATCGTCGATGCCGGGCACGAACTGGCCAGTCATGGCTGGGAGCATGACCGCGTCTTCACGATGACGCCCGCCCAGTTCCGCGACGATCTGCGCCGCACCCGCACCCTGCTTGAGGATCTGGGCGGACAGAAGGTCGTCGGCTACCGCGCGCCGAGCTTCTCGATCGACAAGCGGACCCCCTGGGCGCACGAGATTCTCGCCGAGGAAGGCTATGCCTATTCGTCGAGCGTCGCCCCGGTCGTCCACGATCATTATGGCTGGCCCGAAGCGCCGCGCTTTGCCTTCCGCCCGGTCGCCGGCAGCGCAATGCTCGAACTGCCCGTGACGACCGCGCGGCTCGGCGGACGAATCGTCGCGGCGGGCGGCGGCGGCTTCTTTCGGCTCTTCCCTTATGCCTTCTCGCGCTGGGCGATCCGGCAGGTGAATGGCGAGCAGCATCCCGCGATATTCTACTTCCATCCGTGGGAAATCGACCCCGGTCAGCCGCGGGTCGCCGATGCGCCGATCAGGTCCAAGCTCCGCCACTATGCGCGCCTCGGTGCGATGGAGGGCAAGCTCGAGCGAGTGATCCGCGATTTCCGCTGGGACCGGGTGGATCATGTCGTCGCCGCCGAAGCGGCGAAGCTCTGACGCGTGGCGGGGGTTCGCACAGCCGATCTGAGCGATCCGTCGGTCGTCGCGGCGATCGAGGCCTATATCGCCCGCCATCCGCAGGGCAGCGCCTTCCACCGCCCGGCCTGGAGCCGGGCCGTCGCGCGCGGTTGCGGACAGCCGGCCTATTATTTGATGGCCGAGGCGGACGGAGCGATCACCGGCCTGCTGCCCCTTTCGGCGGTCCATTCGCCGCTGTTCGGTCGCGCGCTGGTGTCGGCCGGTTTCGCGGTCGGCGGCGGGCCGATCGGCGACGACGGCGAGACGGTCGACCGACTGGCCGAGGCCGGCTGGGCGCTGGCCGGGCGGCTGAGTTGTCCGTCGATGGAACTGCGCGGCGGGGCATTGCCGTCCGGCAGCGGCTGGCATGTCGAGGACGGCACCTATGCGGGCTTCGCCCGGCCGCTGGCCGGGGATGACGAGGCCGAATTGCTGGCAATCCCGCGCAAGCAGCGCGCCGAGGTCCGCAAGGCGCAGGGTTTCGATCTGACGGTCGTGACGGGTCGCAGCCAGGCGGATCGCACGGTCCATTATGCGATATATGCCGAAAGCGTCCACAATCTGGGTACGCCGGTCTTTCCTCGGCCCTTGTTCGATGCGGTGCTCGACGGCTTCGGCGAGGATGCCGACATCCTGACCGTCAGCCACGACGGCAAGCCCCTGGCAAGCGTGCTGAGCCTGTATCACAAGGGCGTGGTCATGCCCTATTGGGGCGGCGGGACCCAGGCAGCGCGGACATGGCGTGCCAACGACATGATGTATTATGCGCTGATGCTCCATGCGCGCCGTCGCGGGTGCACGGCGTTCGACTTCGGACGGTCGAAGTTCGGCACCGGCGCGTTCGCCTTCAAGAAGAACTGGGGTTTCGAGCCGCAGCCGCTGGCTTATGCCGCGCGCACCGCCGATGGTCAGGCCCCGCGAGAGATCAATCCGCTCAGTCCGAAATACCGGCTGCAGATCGCGCTGTGGCAGCGGCTGCCGCTGGCGGTTGCCAATCATATCGGTCCTTGGATTTCGCGGGGGCTCGGCTGATGGGCGAGATGATTTTCCTGGCCCATCGGATCCCGTTCCCACCGGACCGGGGGGACCGCATTCGCAGCTTCCATCTGCTCCGTCACCTTGCCCGGACGCATCGCATCCATCTGCTCGGCTTCGTCGATAGCGACGCGGACAGGAAGGCGGCGAAGGAGTTGCTGCCGATGCTGGCGTCGCTCCACATCGAGGTGCGCAGCAAGTCGAAGCTGCGCGCGGGCATCGAGGCGCTCTTGCTGGGCGAGCCGATCTCGGTCGCGGCCTTCGGATCGCGGCGGATCATGCGGATGGTCGATCAGCTACTGGTCGACCGTCCGATCGACACGATCTTCGCCTATTCTGGGCAGATGGCGCAATTCGTTCCCGACGACCGGCAGGGTCGCCGCTTCGTCATGGATTTCGTCGATGTCGATTCGGAGAAATTCGCTGCTTATGGCGCCGCCGAGCGGGGCCTGATGGGGTGGGCCCACCGGCGGGAGGCGCGACTGCTCGGCGCCTATGAGGACAGCGTCGGCCGCTGGGCCGACGTCAGCCTGTTCGTCAGCGAGGCGGAGGCCGCTCTGTACCGGCAGCGCGCCGGGCTCTCGAGCAACCACGTCCGTGCACTCAACAACGGCATCGATACCAGCTTCTTCGATCCGGCCGGCTTTCCCCGCGTCGAGGGCGCCGAGCCGATGCTCGTCTTCACCGGGCAGATGGACTATCGGCCCAATGTCGACGCGGTCGACCATTTCGCGCGGCGCACCTTTCCTGCGATCCGCGCGAAGCATCCCGCCGCGCTGTTCGCGATCGTCGGGCGCGATCCGACCCCGGCGGTGCGCGAACTGGCGAAGCTGAAGAACGTTATCGTCACGGGCGCGGTCCCCGATGTCCGCCCCTGGCTCGCCGCGGCGGCGGTCGTCGTCGCTCCGCTCGATATCGCGCGGGGCATCCAGAACAAGGTGCTGGAGGCGATGGCGATGGCGCGGCCGGTGGTCGCATCGCCCGCAGCCTTCGAGGGGATCGCCGCCGTGCCCGGCGATCATCTGATGGTCGCGCATGGCTATGACATGGCCAATGCAGTCAGCCATCTGCTCATCCATCCCGATGAGGGGGAGGCGATGGGCCGGAAGGCGCGGGATCATGTCATTGCGCGCTACGCGTGGGAGGCGCAGCTCTCCGCGCTCGACTCACTGATTGGACAGACCTGACCCATGTGCGGAATCGCCGGCATCTATCATCTGCAGACCGCGAAGCCGGTCGAGGAAGCCCGCGTCCGTGCCATGACCGACGTGATCGCGCATCGCGGTCCCGACGGGGCCGGCATCTGGACCGATGCCGGCGTCGGTCTGGGCCATCGGCGACTGTCGATCATCGACCTCGCGGGCGGTGGCCAGCCGATGGCGAGCAACGACGACCAGGCGACGATCACCTACAATGGCGAGGTCTATAATTACCGCGCGGTGCGCGCCGAGCTGGAAGCGCTCGGTCGCAACTTCCGCACGAACAGCGACACCGAGGTGATCGTCGAGGCCTGGCGGCAATGGGGGCCGGCATGCCTGTCGCATCTCAACGGCATGTTCGCCTTCGCGATCCATGATCGGCAGCGCGGCTGCCTTTTCCTCGCCCGCGACCGGCTGGGGGTGAAGCCGCTTCATTATGCCGAGCTGTCCGACGGCAGCGTGATCTTCGGGTCCGAGCTGAAGGCGCTGCTCGCTCACCCGCTGCTGCGCCGGTCGCCGGATTTCAGTGCGATCGATGACTATCTGGGCCTCGGCTACGTTCCCGACGACAGCAGCGTCGTCGCCGGCGTCAAGAAGTTGCCGGCCGGACATTATCTGATGCTCAAGCGCGGCGCGCCGCTGCCCCGGCCGGTGCAGTGGTGGGACGTGAGCTTTGCCGACCGGGCAAAGGGCAGCGCCGCCGCGCTTGCCGACGAGCTCGTCGATATCATGCGGTCGGCGGTCACCGACAGGATGGTGTCCGACGTTCCGCTCGGCGCTTTCCTGTCGGGCGGGGTCGACAGCTCGGCCGTCGTCGCGCTGATGGCGGAGTCGAGCACGCAGGCGGTGAAGACCTGCTCGATCGGCTTCGATCATCCCGATTTCGACGAGACTCGCTACGCCGCCCAGGTCGCCGGGCGCTTCGCCACCGATCATCGCACGCGGATCGTGTCGTCCGATGATTACGGCCTGATCGACACGCTGGTCGATGCCTTCGACGAGCCTTTCGCGGATGCTTCCGCTTTGCCGACCTACCGCGTCTCGGAACTGGCGCGCGAGACGGTGACGGTGGCGCTGTCAGGCGACGGCGCGGACGAGGCCTTTGCCGGCTACCGGCGGCAGACCTTCTTCCAGGCGGAGGAACGGGTGCGTGGCTTGCTGCCGCTCGGCTTCCGCCGCAATGTCTTCGGCGCGCTCGGCCGCGCCTATCCCAAGCTCGACTGGGCGCCGCAGATGCTGCGCGCCAAGACCACGCTGGAGGGGCTCGGCCGGTCGAGCGAGGAAGCCTATACCATCGCTGTAGGCGTAACCGCGCCGGCGATGCGCCAGCGCCTCTACACCGACCGTGCCCTCCGCGAGTTGCAGGGGCACCGCGCCGAAGATCGCTATATCGCGACGATGCGCGCGGCGCCGGCCCGCGACCCGCTGGACCGCGCGCAATATGCCGATCTCAAAATCTGGCTGCCCGGCGATATCCTGACGAAGGTCGACCGCACGAGCATGGCGGTCGGCCTGGAGGCGCGCGAACCGCTGCTCGACTATCGGCTGATCGAGTTTGGCGCCCGCTTGCCGGTAGGAATGCGGGTGCGCGGCACGACCGGCAAATGGCTGTTGAAGCAGGCGATGCGCCGCTACCTGCCCGACGACATCCTGTTTCGCCGCAAGATGGGCTTCTCCACCCCGATCAGCGCCTGGTTCCGCGGCCCGCTCGCCGGGGAGGCGGAGCGGATCGCCAAGGGATCGGCGCTGGTCGAAACCGGCTGGTTCGACACGAAGGCGCTCGACGGCATCGTCGCCGACCATCGCAGCGGGCGCGTCGATCATGGCCGGCTGCTCTGGCAGTTGATGATGCTCGATCGATCGCTGGGGAAATTGTTTGGGATCGGGCGTTAACGGCGATCGATAATTCGGTCATTGGACCTTGATCAGTTCGACTTCGAACATCATCCAGCTGTTGGGCGGAACGGGCCCCTTGCCCCGGGCACCATAGCCCGCCTCGGGCGGAATGATCAGCGTGCGGATACCGCCCTCTTTCATCCCGACGATGCCGGAATCCCAGCCTTTCACGACCTGACCAGCACCGAGCGTGAAGCTGATCGGTTCGCCGCTACGCGAGGAATCGAACGTCTTGCCGCGGGCTTCCTCCTGAACAAGCCACAGCCAGCCGGTATAGTGGACGAAGACGGTCCTTCCTTTGCCAGCTTCCTTGCCGGTCCCGATCTCATAGTCCTCGATCTGGGTGCCATCGGATAAAGCTGTGACTTGAGCATGACCCGGCGCACCCGCCAGCAGGAGAAACAGGGCGATCGAGAGCGAACGAATGGTCATCGGGCTTTCACCGGCTTTTTGGGGCTTGCGGGGTTCCGCGCATAAAGCCTGCTCGGCCCGGATGGAAGCGTTCGGCATTCCCCGCAGGACGTCAGGCCGTTCTCGCCGCCGTCTCGTTCAGTCGGGCGACCGTTGTGTTTTCGCCCCCATTTCCCGCGCCTTCGACGGAAAAGAGCTTCTCTACCGTCGCCCCGGATAAATCGCTTCCATGAAGTAGAGCCCATCGGGCGGCGCGTTCAGCCCCAGCCGTGAGCGATCCGCCGCCACCAGCGCATCCGACAGATCGTCGGCGGTCCAGCGCCCCCGGCCGACCAGCGACAGGCACCCGACCATCGAGCGGACCTGATGGTGCAGAAAGGATCGTGCCGCCGCCTCGATCTCGATCACCTCGCCGACGCGGCGGACGTCGAGCCGGTCGAGCGACTTGAGCGGGCTCTGCGCCTGGCAATGCGCCGAGCGGAAGGTGGTGAAGTCATGCGCACCGACCAGCCGCTGCGCGGCCACATGCATAGCCTCCCCATCCAGCTCCGCGGCGAGCTGCCAAGCGAGCCCGGCCTCGAGGGTCAGCGGCGCACGGCGGTTGACGATGCGGTAGATATAGCGGCGGCCGACACACGAGAAGCGCGCATGCCAGTCGTCGGGGACCAGCTCGCAGGCCAGGATCGCGACCGGCGCGGGGCGCAGCATCGCGTTGATCGCTTCGCCGAGGCGGAAGGCCGCGATCGGCTTGTCCACATCGGCATGGGCGACCATCGCCCGGCCATGGACCCCGGCATCGGTGCGGCCGGCGGCATGAACCACGACCTTCTCGCCGGTGATGGTGGCGATCGCCTCTTCGATCGCCTGCTGCACGCTGGGGCCGTGCGCCTGTCGTTGCCAGCCCATGAAGGGACGCCCGTCGAACTCGACGGTCAGGCGGAAGCGCGTCATCCCGCAGCGTCGCCGGCCAGATGGGTTCCCCTGGGGATGGCGAAGCCGCGCAGCAGGTCTTCGGCGCTCATCGCGCCCTTGCCGGCGCGCTGAACCTTGATCGGGCGGATCGCTCCATTGATGCATTCCACCGTCAGCCGATCGTCGATCACCTCGCCGGGGGCTGCCAGACCATGCTTGTCGACGACCTCGCAGGCGAGGATGCGGATACGTTCTCCGGCATGTTCGAACCAGGCTCCCGGCGCGGGATTAAAGGCGCGCACCTGTCGCTCGATCTGGCCGGCGGCTTCGGAGAAGTTGATCCGCGCCTCGGCCTTGTCGACTTTTGCGGCATAGGTGACGCCGTCCTCGGGCTGGACGATCGGCGGGTGGGCGAGGCGATCGGCCAGCACCGCGACCATCAGCGCCGCACCGCTGTGGGCCAGCTCGTCGGTCAGCTCGCCCGCGGTCTTGCCGTCGATCGGGGTTTCGATCGTGGCCAGCATTGGCCCGGTGTCGAGCCCGCGCTCCATCTGCATGATGGTGACGCCGGTCGTCGGATCGCCCGCCAGGATCGCGCGCTGGACCGGCGCGGCGCCGCGCCAGCGCGGCAGCAGCGATCCGTGGACGTTGAGGCAGCCATGACGCGGCGCATCGAGGATCGTCTGGGGCAGGATCAGGCCGTAAGCGGCGACGACCGCGATATCGAGATCGAGTGCGACGAAGGCGGCTTGCGCATCGGCATCGCGCAGGGTGACCGGAAAGCGCACCTCGATCCCCAGCGCCTCGGCGCGGCGCTGGACCGGCGATGGCATCAGCGCCTTGCCGCGCCCGGCGGGGCGGGGCGGCTGGCAATAGGCCGCGACGACCTCGTGGCCGGCGGCGACCAACGCGTCGAGCGTCGGTACGGCGAAATCGGGGGTTCCCATGAAAGCGATGCGCATGGCTTCTTCTGAAACGCTTGCGTTGCGATGATGCAAGCCCATATCGATGATCCATGTCGTCTTCCGAGATAGAAACCCTGACCCAGGCATTGGCGAAGCTGCCCGGGCTCGGTCCCCGATCGGCGCGGCGCGCGGTGTTGCACCTTCTCAAGAAGCGCGAAGGCGCGCTGGCGCCGTTGCTTCGCGCGCTCGAGGCGGTGAACGAGAAGCTGACGAGCTGTCAGCTTTGCGGCAATGTCGACACCAGCGATCCCTGTTCGATCTGCGCCGATCAACGCCGCGATGTGCGAATGCTGTGCGTGGTGGAGGAGGTCGCCGATCTCTGGGCGCTCGATCGGTCGCGACTGTTTCCCGGTCGCTTCCACGTGCTGGGCGGGCGACTGTCGGCGCTGGAAGGCGTGCGGCCCGAGGATTTGTCGATCGACCTGCTGATCGGCCGGGTCGCGGCGGGTGGCATCGACGAGGTGGTCCTGGCGATGAACGCCACGCTCGAGGGGCAGACCACCGCGCACTATATCGCCGATCGACTGGAAAGCTTTCCGATCCGGTTGACCCAGCTGGCGCACGGCCTGCCGGTGGGCGGTGAGCTCGATTATCTCGACGAAGGGACCCTGGCGCAGGCGCTGCGCGCACGGCGTCCGGTCAGCTGACCCGCCGTTCGGCTGGCGTTCAGAATCCCCGGGCCATCTTGCGCTTTGGCCGACTCCAGCTCGGAACCCTCGAAGGGAAGGAGCAAAAGACAGATGAGACAATTGTTCACCCGGCTGGTGGCGGCATTGGCCGTGACCGGCGCGATGGTCGCGGCTGTGCCGGCGGAAGCCCGGCGCGACGGGCGCGGCTATGATCGCGGCTACGAGCGCCGCTGGGACGGCGACCGGCGCGGAGATCGCCATTGGCGCGGTGACCGCGGCTGGCGTGGCGACCGTGGTTGGCGCGGTGATCGAGGCTGGCGCGGCGGCGGCTACGGCTATTACCCGCCGCGTGGCTATTACGCGCCGCGTGGCTACTATGCGCCCCGCTATGGCTACGGCTATGGTTATCCGCGTGGCGGACGATATTATTATCGCGACCGCGGCGGCGACGCACTCCTCGGTGCTGTGGCCGGTATCGCCATCGGCGCGGCGATCGCCTCCGACTATTGAACCCGGCATCCCTCCCATGGCGACATGGGAGGGGGCCACCGGCCTTCGTCTTGACGATTCGGCCTGAAATACCTAGCTCAGCCCCATGGCCATACGTCCGATCCTCGAAGCGCCCGATCCGCGGCTGCGCACCAAGTCCGTTCCCGTCGAGATGGTGGACGATCAAATCCGCGCGCTGATCGACGACATGTTCGAAACGATGTACGACGCGCCGGGTATCGGGCTCGCCGCGATTCAGATCGGCGTACCGCAACGCGTCCTCGTGATCGACCTGCAGGAAGAGGAAGACGCCGAGGGCAAGCCGATCCGCAAGCCGCAGGTCTTCATCAATCCGGAATTGTTCGATCCGTCCGAGGATTATTCGATCTATAATGAGGGTTGCCTGTCGGTCCCCGATCAATATGCCGAGGTCGAGCGCCCGACCGAAGTCCACGCCCGCTGGCTGGACGAGAAGGGCGAAAAGCATGAGGAGAAGCTGGAAGGCCTGCTCGCGACCTGCCTCCAGCACGAGATGGACCATCTCGAGGGCGTCCTGTTCATCGACCATCTGTCGCGCCTGAAGCGCGACATGGTCATGAAGAAACTCGACAAGGCCCGGCGCGCCCGCAAGGCGGCGTAACCGGTCGCTGCCGGCACCCAGCGCGAAGACTGGGATTATCGGGAGCGGGGGGCTGCCGCCGTTTCCGCAGAAGCGGTCAGGCCTCCGCCCACCTCCGCAGCAGATTGTGATAGACCCCGGTCAGCTTGATGATCGCCGGATCATCCTGCCCCCGATCAGCCCCGACCGCCTGGATCGCAGTGTCGAGGTCGAACAATGTGCGCCGCGCCCCGTCATCGCGGACCATGCTTTGGATCCAGAAGAAGGAGCAGAGGCGCTCGCCCCGCGTCACCCGGGTGACATGGTGCAGGCTCGACGCGGGATAGAGGATCATGTCGCCGGCAGCGAGCTTGACCTGGTGCGTGCCGAGCGTGTCCTCGACCACCAGTTCGCCCCCGTCATAGCTCTCCGGATCGTTCAGGAAGAGGGTGGCCGACAGGTCCGAACGGATGCGGAAGTCGGTGCCGCGCTTCAGCCGGATCGCATTGTCGACATGGGTGTCGAAGCGCTCGCCGCCGCTGTAGAGATTGAACAGCGGCGGAAACACCTTGAGCGGCAGCGCAGCCGCGATGAACAGCGGCGCCGCCCCGAGCGCGTCGAGGATGACGGTCCCCGCTTCGCGCCCGGCGGCGCTGTCCTCGGGCAGTTGCCGGTTCTTCTTCGCCAGTGCGGATTGATAACCGGAGGTCGCGTTGCCATCGACCCATTCCGCCTCGGTCACGAGGGCGCGGACACGGTCGAGCGTGCGGCCTGCCAGCACGGCGGGGATTGCGATCATCATGGCGGATCAGGCGCGCAGCGTGAAGGGCATGCTGTAGAGGCCGCGAATCTCGACCGGCTGGCCGTCGCGCACTGTCGGCTGCCAGCGCCAGGACCGGATCGCCTGAAGCGCGGCCCGGTCGAGCCGCGGGAAGCCGCTGCTCTGCGCGACCGCGATGTCGCTGACCCGGCCATCGGTGCCGATCAGCAGGCGCAGCACGACGGTGCCCTCTTCATGCTTACGGCGCGATTCCAACGGATAACGCGGTGGGTTGCCCTCAAGCAGCTTCTCGTCGAGGTCGCCGATCGTCACGGGGCCGCTAGGCTGCGGCGCAGCAGCGACCACCTGCTTGGGCGGTGGCGGCGTGGTGGTAGCCGCGATCGGCGGGGGCGGGGTCACCGTCTGGACGATCGGCGTCGGCGTCAAGACGACCGGCTGGACCTTTACGACCACGACCGGCTCGGGCTTGGGCTTGTCGCGAGGCGGTGCCGGCGGTTCGGCGATCAGGTCGACCACCAGCGGCTCCGGCTTCTGCGCGACATGGATCACATCGAACGTCACCAACGCCGTGAGGGTGACGACGTGCAACGCCACGATAGCGATGATCATCGACCAGTTGGGCTTGCGATTGGCGCCATAAGGCGAGCGCTCAGCAACGGCGGGATTGATCTGTTTCGCGCCGAAATCGGGGATGTCGGCGAAGACGTTGATGTTGTCGTCGCACCCCGCGTCCCTGGCCAGCGCCGTATACATGGTCAATCGACTCCCTGTTGGCCGATCGCTAACGCAAATCCTACTGCAAATCAATCTCATTAGCGGTGGTTGAAGGGTGGCCCCCGCGGCCTTTGTCCGGCCCGGGGCGTGACGCCGGGTGCGATCGGCACTATGGGTTGTCGATGCGTCACCCACATCCAGCCGGTCTTCCGACCCGCGAACAAATCCTGGACTTCATCGCCAAATCCGATGTGCCCGCCGGCAAGCGTGAAATCGCCCGCGCCTTCGGGTTGCAGGGCAATGAAAAAATCATGCTCAAGGCGCTGCTCAAGGACATGGCCGATGAGGGCCTGATCGACAGCGAGCGTGGACGCGCCTTCCATAAGATGAGCGGCATCCCGAAGATGACCGTGCTGCGCGTGACCGACATCACCGATGAAGGCATCGCGCTGGGCGTGCCCGAGACATGGCATGGCGAGAACGGCCCCCCGCCGCAGCTGCGCATCAAGGAAGTGCGGGGCCGCAAGGGACCGGCGCTCGGCGTCGGCGACCGCATCCTCGCGCGGACCGAGGAGGCCGGAAACGGTTGGATCGCCCACCCGATGAAGAAGCTCGTCCGCGGCGAGGAGCTGATGCTCGGCATCCTCCACCGCGAGGGCGACAAATTATGGCTGCGGCCGGTCGACAAGCGTGAGAAGCGCGACACGCTGGTGTCTGACGCGGGCGATGCCGATGCCGGCGACCTGGTGCTGGCCGAAAAGGCAGGCCGTCCGCCGCGCATCACCGCGCGCGTGACCGAGCGGCTGGGCGATCCCTTCGCGCCGCGGTCCTTCAGCCTCGTCGCGATTCACAAGCTCGGCATCCCCGATGTCTTCGCCGAAGCGACGATCGAGGAGGCCGAACTGGTGCCGTCGCTCGATTTCGGAGAGAACCGCGAGGATCTGCGTGATCTGCCGATCGTCGCGATCGATCCGGCCGACGCGCGCGACCACGACGATGCGATCTGGGCCACGCCCGATGACGATCCCGCCAATGTCGGCGGCTTCCGGGCGATCGTCGCGATTGCCGACGTCTCCTTCTACGTCCGCCCCGGATCGGCGCTCGACCGCGAGGCGAAGAAGCGCGGCAACAGCGTATATTTCCCCGACCGCGTCGTGCCGATGCTGCCGGAGGCGCTTTCGGCCGATATCTGCTCGCTCAAACAGGGCGTCGATCGCGCTGCGCTGGTCTGTCACCTGACGATCAAGGCCGATGGCACGATCGCCAAATGGCGTTTCACCCGGGCCGTCGTCCGGATCGCGGCGAACATCGCCTATGAGGATGCTCAGGCGGCGATCGACCTCGCCAACGGCGTCGCTCCGGCGGACGCGGGCGAGCCTACCTGGGATCCTGCCCTGGTGGAAACCACCCTCAAACCGCTCTGGGCCTGCTGGAAAGCGCTGTTCAGGGCACGCGAGGCGCGCGAACCTCTCGACCTCGATCTGCCCGAGCGGCGTGTCGTCCTCGACGAGAAGGGGCGCATCCTGTCGGTGGCGGCGCGCGAGCGGCTCGATGCGCACAGGCTGGTCGAGGATTACATGATCGCGGCCAATGTCGCTGCCGCCAAGGGGCTCGAGGCGAAGAAGGCGCCGGTCATGTACCGCGACCATGAGACGCCAAGCCGCGAGAAGCTGGTCGCGCTCAAGGACTATCTCGCGACATTCGAGATGGAGTTCGCGCTGGGCCAAGTCGTTCGCCCGGCCACCTTCAACCACATCCTGAGCAAGATCACCGATGAGGCGATCAAGCCGCAGATCATGGAACAGGTGCTGCGCAGCCAGACCCAGGCCTATTATGCGCCCGTCAACACGGGCCATTTCGGTCTCGCCTTGGGCAGCTACGCGCATTTCACCAGCCCGATCCGCCGCTATGCCGACCTGCTCGTTCACCGCTCGCTGGTCGGCGCCTACGGGCTCGAAAGCGGCAAGCCGAAACTCAATGGTCCAGGCAAATCGGGCGACATTCCGGACAAGACCGCGCTGACCCAGGACGAGGCCGAGCGGATGGGCGCGATCGGCGAACTGATCAGCCAGGCCGAGCGCCGGGCGATGGAGGCCGAACGCGAGACGATCGATCGCTATGTCGCCGCTTTCCTGTCGACCAAGCTCGGCGAACTGCTCGACACCCGCATTACCGGTGTCCAGGCCTTCGGCTTCTTCGCCACGGTCGAGGGCCTCGGCGGCGACGGCCTCGTGCCGGTCTCGACGCTGGGCTCGGAGTATTTCCGCTATGACGAGGCGTCACGCTCGCTGGTCGGCGAACAGAGCGGCGATGTCTATCATTCGGGGATGAAGCTGAAGCTGCGGCTGGTCGAGGCCAATCCGATCAACGGATCGCTGCGCTTCGAACTCGAGGAGGGCGGGACGGCCAGACCTGCTCGCCGGCCCGGCGGCAGCCACAAGGACCGGAAGGTGATGGGCAAGCGCGGCCGCCCCGCCAATATTCGGCACAAGGGCGGTAAGCGGAGGTAGGATAGCCTCTCAGGAGGCGGCGGCGTTCAAAGCCGCGGCAGCGTGACGCCCTGCTGGCCCATATATTTTCCGGCGCGGTCGGCGTAGCTGATCTCGCAGGGCTCGTTGCCCTGGAGGAACAGGAACTGGCACGCGCCCTCATTGGCGTAGATCTTGGCGGGCAGCGGCGTCGTGTTCGAGAATTCGAGCGTGACATGGCCTTCCCAGCCGGGCTCGAGCGGGGTCACGTTCACGATGATGCCGCAGCGCGCATAGGTGGACTTGCCGAGGCAGATCACCAGAACGTCGCGCGGCACCCGGAAATATTCGACGGTGCGGGCGAGCGCGAAGCTGTTCGGCGGGATGACGCAGACGTCGGTTTCGCGGTCGACGAAGCTGTTCGGTGCGAAGTTCTTCGGGTCGACCGTCGCGGAATCGACATTGGTGAAGATCTTGAACTCGGGTGCGACCCGCGCATCATAGCCATAGGAGGACAGGCCGTAGCTGATACAGCCGTCGCGGCGTTGCGCCTCGACGAAGGGCTCGATCATTCCATGCTTGGTCGCCTGTTCGCGGATCCACTTGTCCGACATGATCGACATGAAGCTGCGATTCCCCCTTATGCGATGCCGAGATCGGCTGGTCCGAACGCGTGCGGCAGCAGCTCCGATGCCCGAAAATGGGCGAAGGCGCTACCGTCGGCCGAGCCGCAATAGATGTCGATGTCGCGTGCGCCCAACTCGGCGGCCTCGTTGATGACCTGGCGGCAACGGCCGCAGGGGGTGACGAGCGCCGCTCCCCTGATCGACCCGTCGCGGGAAAGCTGTCCGCCGATCACGCCGATCGCGACGACATCGCGCAGGCTGCCCTCGCTGTTCGCGGTCGCCAGCGCCACCGTCTCGGCGCAGAGCGACAGGCCGTAGCTGGCATTCTCGAAATTGGTCCCGGTGACGACCCGGCCGTCGGCGAGCAGTACGGCGGCGCCGACGCCGAAGCGCGAATAGGGGGCGTGGGCATGGGCGACGACGTCGCGCGCGGCGTCGATCAGGACGCGTCCGGCGATCTCGCGCATGTCGACCGGCTCAGCCACGGATGTGCAGCACGCAAATGAGGGTGAAGAGGCGGCGGGCGGTGTCGAAATCAACCTCGATCTTGCCCTCGAGCCGCTCCTTGAGAAGTTGGGCGGCCTCGTTGTGGATTCCGCGACGGGCCATGTCGACCGTCTCGATCTGCTGCGCGGTCGAGGTGCGGATCGCCTGGAAATAGCTGTCGCAGATCGCGAAATAATCCTTGATCGGTCGCCGGAAACTGCCGAGCCCGAGGATCAGCGTTTCGAGCAGGTCGCCGCTCTCCGCAAAGACGTCGATCGCCAGACGGCCTTCCTCGACGCGCAGCTTGACGCGAAAGGGGCCGACATAGTCCTGCGGATAAGCGCGCAACGGGCGGAAGTGATTGCCTTCGAGCAGGTCGAAGATCGCGACGCGCCGCTCCTGCTCGACATCGGCATTGCGCCAGATGATCGTCTTTTCATCGAGATCGATGGCGATGATGCGCGGATCGGACATGCTGATTGCGCCTTAGCCTTGCCGACGCCGATTGGCAAAGTGAAGCATGCAGACACGGGGTCTGCATGCTTCCAGTTTGCCTCGGGGGAGGAACTCAATCGGCGACGTGAACCGTGACATGGGCGCTCCAGCCGGCGACGAGGGCACGGTCGAGCCGGTCGTCGATCTGGATGCGGACGGGGACGCGCTGGGTGACCTTCACCCAGTTGCCGGTCGCATTTTGCGGCGGCAGCAGGGAGAATTGCGATCCGGTGCCGGCATTGATGCCGATCACATGGCCCTTGAGGATGCGGCCGGGCAGCGCATCGAGTTCGATGTCGGCGCGCTGGCCAATGCTGACCTTGTCGAGCTGGGTTTCCTTGAAATTGGCGTCGATCCAATAGCCCCGGTCGCTGACGACATTGACCATCGGCAGCATCTGGACCGCCATCGTTCCGGATTGCAGCTTGTCGGCCTGGCTGATGCGGCCGTCGATCGGGGCGTAGACATCGGTGCGGGCGAGGTCGAGTGCGGCCTTGTCGCGGGCGGCGACGGCCGCCTCGATCTGCGGATGGCCGCCGGCCCGAGACGTGCCGATCACCGCGCGCGCCGATTCGGCCTCCGATTGCGCCGAAGCTTGCTGGGCCTGCGCGGCGGCGAGACTGGCCTTTGCGGCATCGAACGACGCGCGGGTGGTGAAGCCGCGGGCGAGAAGTTCCTGTTGTCGGCGGAAGATGTCGCGAGCGAGGCCGACGTCGGACGTGCTCTTGGCGGTGTCCGCCCGCTTGGCGTGGTAGGTGCTCTGCAGCTGGGCGACGGTCAGCTCGGCATTGCCGACCGCGGCGTCGGCCTGCGCCAGCGCGATACGATAGGGTTGCGGATCGATGCGGAACAGCAGGTCGCCCTTCTTGACCGGCTGGTTTTCGCCGACGCGGACGTCGGTGATGCGTCCGGCGACTTCGGCGCTCACCTCGACGACATGCGCGTTGACCTGGGCATTGTCGGTCGACACGGTCCGCCCGCCGGTCATCCAGAAATACAGGCCGACCGTGGCCAGCAGCACCGGCACCGACAGCGTCGCTGCCAGCCGGCCCATGCGGCGGGCGGGTGTCTCCGCCGGGGTGGCGGCGACATCGGCGTCGGCGTCGATGGCGCGCATTTCGTTCACCGGCCGCCACCGGCTACGACGGCTTGCGGCGATCGATCGTCCTGCTCGCGAATATGGTCCCGGACGATGTTGAGCAGGCCGGTCAGGGTCGCACGCTGGTCGGCATCGAGCGGCGCGAGAAGATTGTTCTCCATATCGTCGGCGATATGGGTGAGGTCGTCGACGAGCGGCATCGCCTTTTCGGTCAGGTAGAGCCGCCAGACGCGACGGTCGGTGGGATCGGCGCGCCGTTCCACCAGTCCGCCCTCGGCCAGCCGGTCGACCATGCGGCACAGGGTGATCCGTTCGACATCCAGCATTTCGGCGACTTCGCTCTGCGTCGGTCCCTCGGCATGGGCCAGGAAGAGCAGCATCCGCCACTGCGCACGGGTCAGGCCGCGCGACCGTGCGCGAGCGTCGAACCAGTAGCGCGACCGGCGGGCGATATCGTGCATCAGGAAGGAGACCCGCCGATTCATTTCTGCATGCATGCTTACATTGTGGATGCTTGCTATAAGCTCTGCAAGGCAATTATATCCACAGAACAGCCCCCCGAACTTTTACGCGAGGGTGCTTGCGGCGGCGGGCAGGGGGGCGGATAATCCCCCCCATGGCCGAACCTGTTCCTATCTTGCCGCCCACCCTGGGCGAACCGCCCGTCATGCCGCACAATGTCGAGGCTGAAGCGGCCCTCCTGGGCGCGATGATGCTCGACAACCGCGTCGTCGAGGACATCCAGATCAAGCTGAGGCCGGAGCATTTCTTCGAGCCGCTGCACGGCCGCATCTACGAATCGATCCTGCGGATGCTCGACCGCAACATGCTGGCGACGCCGGTGACGCTGCGCCCGATGTTCGAGGGCGACGCCGGCATGCGCGAGCTGGGCGGACCTGCCTATCTCGCGCAGCTGACCGGCAGCGGCGCGGCGCTCATCGGCTCGCGCGACTTTGCCAACCAGATCTACGATCTCGCACTGCTCCGCGCCCTGGTCGGCGTCGGGCGCGGCATGGTCGAAGGCGCGCTCGACACGTCGGAAGACGTCGATCCCAAGTCGCAGATCGAGCAGGCCGAAATCGCGCTCTACAAGGTCGCCGAGGAAGGTGGCGAGGAAGGCAGCGTCAAGAGCTTCGGCCAGGCGACCAAGATCGTCATCGAGAATGCCAGCGCGGCGCTCAATTCGGGCGGCCATGTCGCTGGTCTCACCACCGGTCTGGAACGGCTGAACGCCAAGATCGGCGGTCTTCACCCCTCCGATCTCATCATCCTCGCCGGCCGTCCCGGCATGGGCAAGACCTCGCTCGCCACCAATATCGCGTTCAACGTCGCGCAGCGGTTCATGCGCGACCAGCAGGACGGCGTCGAGCGGACGGTGGGGGCGCCGGTCGCCTTCTTCAGCCTCGAAATGTCGGCGGACCAGCTCGCGGGCCGCGTCCTGTCGGAGCAGGCCGAGATCAGTTCCGAGCAGATCCGCATGGGCAAGATGACCCATGCCGAGTTCGCGCTCTTCGCGCGCGCCGCGCAGGATCTCGAGACGCTGCCGCTCTACATCGACGATACGCCGGGCCTGACGATCGCATCGCTGCGCACGCGCGCGCGCCGCCTGAAGCGGCAGAAGGGGATCGGGGCGATCGTCGTTGACTATCTCCAGCTGCTGCAGGGATCGGGGAAAAGCTCGGACGGCAATCGCGTGCAGGAGATCTCGGAGATCAGCCGCGGCCTCAAGACGCTCGCCAAGGAACTGAGCGTGCCGGTGATCGCGCTGTCGCAGCTCAGCCGCGCGGTCGAGCAGCGCGAGAACAAGAAGCCGGTGTTGTCGGATCTGCGCGAATCGGGATCGATCGAGCAGGACGCCGACATGGTGTGGTTCGTCTATCGCGAGGACTATTACCTCAACCTGATCCGCCCGAAGGAAGCGTCGATCGAGGCCGGCGACAGCGCGGTCGAGGTGACCGCCTTCGAGGACTGGAAGATCAAGATGGAGCGCGCCCATAACCGCGCCGAGTTGGTGATCGCCAAGCAACGCCACGGGTCGACCGGGACGATTCCGCTCAAGTTCGAGGCGCGCTTCACCAAATTTTCGGACCTCGCCGACGACTATTACGGCACGACCGACTACGACGACTAGGCCGGGTCGCGTCTGCGTAGAATATCCTCGTGACAAATGCGCAATTTCGTGATGAACTCTCCTCAGGACCCTCAAAATGCGGGCCGGGTGGGAGAGTGTGACATGGAACGCGTCGATCACGTGATGGATCGGTTTATGACGGTGGCCGTCTTCTGCGTGCCCCTCTACATGATCTTCAAAGTTGGTCTTTTCCTCGTAGATTAAGCGCCTGTCGCGGCCTGCCGCTACGGCAGGCCCGCGATCAGAAGACCGGCTCTTCGCCGGGGCGGACCAGCGGTTCGCCGTGGATGCCGCATTCGACCTTGTCCCAGCCCCGCCAGCGGCCCGCGCGCGGATCCTCGCCGGGCTTCACCACGCTGGTGCACGGCGCGCAGCCGATCGACAGATAGCCCTGCGACTCGAGCGGGTGGCGCGGCAGATCACGCTCCTCGAACCAGCGATCGAGATCGGGCTTGGCCCAGTCGGCGAGCGGATTGAACTTGATGCGGTCGCCGTCGAGCTCGAAGCGGGCGATCCCCGAGCGGGTCGACGCCTGGAAGCCCTTGCGCCCGGTGATCGTCGCGTCGAGATCCTTCATCGCCGCCGCCAGCGGCAGCACCTTGCGGATCTCGCAGCAGCCGTCGGGATCGTAGGACCAGCGCAGCCCGGTATTGTCCTTCGCCTCGATCGTCGCCGGCGTGGGCGCGACGTTGCGCAGGCCGGTCAGCCCGAGCCGCGCGACCAGCGTGTCGCGGTAGGCGAGGGTTTCCGGAAACATCTTGCCGGTGTCGAGGAAGACCACCGGGGTCGCCGGATCGACCGACGCGACCAGATCGAGCAGCACCGCCGATTCGGTCCCGAAGGACGAGACGACGGCGACGCGGCCGAGCAGCCCCTCCGCCAGTACCGCCCGGATCACGTCCAGCGTCGCCACGCCTTCGAAGCGCGCGTTGAGGCGCGCGACGTCGGCCGCGGTGAAGCGCGGAGCGGTGTCGATCCGATCGATGCGGCGGGCGGGTTCAGCCATGCCGCTTGGCCCAGATGGGCGCGCGACCGTCGACGGTCTTCTGGTAGACGTCGTCGAACAGCGCCAGCAGCCGGTTCAGCGTATCGCGGTTGATCTCGGCATCGCTGAGGAAGGCGTCGAAGCCGCAGCGGCGCATCGGGCCGATCTGATCGACCAGCACGTCGCCGGCGGCGCGCAGCTCGCCCGCATAGCCGGCCTCGCGCAGGATGCTGCCGATCGAATAGCCGCGCCCGTCCCGGAACTTCGGGAAGGAGACCTCGATCAGCGACAGCCGGTCGAGATGCGGGATCAGTTCGCGCGGATCGTCAGTCGGCTCGAGCCGGACGGCGGTCGCGTTCGACTGGCCGAGGAAGGCGTCGAGCGTGACGGCCGGTTCCTCATGCGCGTCGTCGGTGCGGAAGCGGACCAGATCACCCATGATGCGCGGCTCCCGCTTGCTTCGCCGTCATGCCAGCGAAGGCTGGCATCTTGGGAGAGGAGGGCGACACAGGACCGCCCGAGATCCCAGCCTTCGCTGGGATGACGGAAAGGGCGGAGCGCGGCGAAGACATAAAGAGATCACCCATGACGAACATGCTCCACGTCATTCCGCATCCCGCTTCTATCGGCGGTGTCGAAGAAGGAAGAAGCGCGATCCCGGGTCGAGCCCGGGATGACGGAGAAGGGGGAGGGCAAGGCAAGAAGACGATCACCCATAGATCGCCTCCTTGAACGGCGCTTCGCCGACCCGGCGATAGGTATCGACGAAGCGTTCGCCGTCGGCGCGCAGCGCGGTGTAGACCGTCACCGCCTTTTCGATCGCGTCGACCACGCCGTCTTCGCTGAAGCCGGGGCCGATGATCTTGGCGAGGCTTGCGTCCTCCGCGCCCGATCCGCCGAAGGAGAGCTGGTAATTCTCCTCGCCTTTCCGGTCGACGCCGAGGATGCCGATATGGCCGGCATGATGGTGGCCGCAGGCGTTGATGCAGCCCGAGATCTTGAGCTTGA
The DNA here is from genome assembly GCA_040387595.1 of Pseudomonadota bacterium. Taxonomy (GTDB): domain Bacteria; phylum Pseudomonadota; class Alphaproteobacteria; order Sphingomonadales; family Sphingomonadaceae; genus Rhizorhabdus. Next base: position 19,684 of record JAZKDN010000021.1, on the reverse strand, counting down.
GCTCACCGAGGTCGCGCTGCCGGTCGAGATCGCCGAAGCGCTTGGCGATCTTCTGCGCAAGCGGGATCGAGCGGGCGTTGGCGAGGCTGCAATAATCGAGGCCCGGGCAGGCGATGATGTCGCCGATCAGGTCGAGATTGGGCGTCGCCAGCCCGGCGGCGTCGAGCTTCTGCCAGATCGTGTAGAGATCGGCCTTGCGGACATGCGGCAGGACGACGTTCTGGGCATGGGTGATGCGCAGCTCGTCGAAGCTGTACGTCTCGCCCAGGTCGGCCATCAGGTCGATCTGCGCCGAGGACGCATCGCCCGGAATGCCGGTGGTCGGCTTCAGGCTGATGTTGACGATCGCATAGCCGGGCGCCTTGTGCGCGGCGACCTGCTGGTCGACCCACAGCGCGAAGTCGGGATCGCTGCGGTCGATCTCGTCCGACAGGCCAGTCTCGAAGGCGGGCGGCGCGAAGCTGGCGGCGATGCGTGCCAATTCGGCTTCGGGCGCGTCGAGCCCGAGCGTCTTCGTGTGGAGGAATTCCTCCTCGACCTGGCGGCGATATTCGTCGGCGCCGATCTCGTGGACGAGGATCTTGATCCGCGCCTTGTAGAGATTATCGCGCCGTCCGAAGCGGTTATAGACGCGCAGGCAGGCTTCCATATAGGCGAGGAAGTCGGCCTTGGGCAGGAACTCGCGGATCACCGGCCCGATCATCGGGGTGCGGCCCATGCCGCCGCCGACGAACACCCGGAAGCCGGCCTCGCCCGCGGCGTTGCGGTGGATTTGCAGCCCGATGTCGTGGAGCTTGACCGCGGCGCGGTCCTCCTCGCTGGCGATCACCGCGATTTTGAACTTGCGCGGCAGATAGCTGAACTCTGGGTGGAAGGTGCTCCACTGGCGCAGCAGCTCGGCCCAGGGGCGCGGATCCTCGACCTCGTCGGCGGCGGCGCCGGCATATTGGTCGGACGAGATGTTGCGGATGCAATTGCCGCTGGTCTGGATGGCGTGCATCTCGACCGTGGCCAGCTCGGCGAGGATGTCGGGCGCGTCGGCCAGCTTGATCCAGTTGTACTGCAGGTTCTGCCGGGTGGTGAAATGCCCGTAGTCCTTGTCGTACGTGCGCGCGATGTGCGCGAGCATGTGCATCTGCTTGCCCGACAGCGTGCCGTAGGGGATGGCGACGCGCAGCATATAGGCGTGGAGCTGCAGATAGAGGCCGTTCATCAGCCGCAGCGGCTTGAACTGGTCCTCGGTCATCTCGCCCGACAGGCGGCGGTTCACCTGGTCGCGGAATTCCTCGACGCGGGCGTCGACGATCGCCTGATCATATTCGTCATAGCGGTACATGTCAGATCACCCAGTCGCCGACGGTGGGGTCGGCTGGTTTGAGGCTCAGGTCGAGGCGCACGGTCGGCCCGATCGCGCGGATGCGGTCCTTGATGTGGGCGGGGCGCGGGCCGGATGGGGTCGCTTCGGCCTGGATCACATAGGGGCCGTTGACGCGCCGCGCGGCTTCCTCGCGCGCGGCGATGGCGTCGCCCTGGGTGTCGACGTCGACCGCCTGCTCGACATGCCGCGACCAGCCGTCGCCGCACCACCAGGTCACGTCTCCGGTGACCAGATCATTGCCCGTCAGAATCTTCACGCTTCGTCTTCCATCACTTGCGCCTGGCGTTCGGCCTGCGTCGCGAAGGCGGCGAGGCGGTTTTCGGCATCGGAGAGGAGGACGACCTCCCCCACCACAAAGATCGCGGGGCTGATCACCTGCTCGCGATCGACCATGTCGCCGAGATCGGCGAGCAGGGTGCGCATCGCCCGCGAACCCGCCAGCGTGCCGCGCTCGAGCACCGCCACCGGCATGTCCGGGGTGACGCCGTCGGCCATCAGCTTGTCGGCGATCGCGGTGGCGGAGGTGACGCCCATATAGATGACGAGGGTGCGGCCCTGGCCGGCGAGCCCCGCCCAATTCTGTTCGGCCAGCCCCTTGCAGGTGCCGGCGACGAAGCTGACCGCGCTCGACCAGTCGCGGTGGGTCAGCGGCAGCATCGCCTCGGCGGCGCAGCCCAGCGCCGACGACACGCCGGGGACGACCTCGACCGGCAAGCCCGCGGCGCGCACCGCCTCGACCTCTTCGCCGCCGCGGCCGAAGACGAAGGGATCGCCGCCCTTCAGCCGCACGACGACCGATCCGGCCTTCACATGGGCGATGATCAGCGCGTTGATCGCATCCTGGGGCAGGGTGTGGCGGTCGCGCTTCTTGGCGACCGAGATGCGCTGAGCCGAGGCCGGCGCATAATCGAGAACGCGCGGATCGATCAGCCCGTCATGGACGACGATGTCGGCGACGCGCAGCGCCTCGACGGCGCGCAGGGTCAGCAGGCCCGGATCGCCGGGACCGGCGCCGACCAATATCACGCGCCCACGCGCTTCGGGATCGAGCAAGGATGCCATGCTATGCCAGATGGGCTTGCTTGTGCCGTCGCGCAAATCAGGGATGCTTGGGGGCACGCCAAGTTTTCTTTTGCTCAAGGGGGTTAGCGGGACGCCATCGCGACGTCCCTCTCGCCGCGCTTCCGGCGGAGGCCGCAATCCCGGGCGGCGAAAGCACCCGCCTGTCGCCCCGCGATGCCACGATCATGGCCCCGGACAGCCCGCTTTTTCCGGGTGCATGGGGTTGTATGGCCGTTTTTTTACTTTTTTCGCGCAGACCGCTTCCGGCGCGCAGCGTCGGCCGCCACGACGACGGCTGGGCCGGCGCGGCGATCGGCCCGGCATGGGCCCGGCTGTCCGCCCCATTGCCACCTGCGGCGACGCCCGCGAACTGCCGACCCGTCGCGCAGGGGCTGGTCGCGCGCAGATAGCGGGCGACCGAGCGGATCCAGGCGGAGCGGCCACCATGTTTCCAGGCGTTGCGATTGCCGCGCGGCGCGCCGCTGCCCTTGCCGCCGTGCATCCGGCAGCGATGCCGGCCCCCCACCGCCGGGGAGCGGCACAGGTGGCCCGCGCGGGTGCGGGCGCCACAGCGCGGGGCGGCGGCGAGGATGGCGGGCTGTGCGGAAACGGGGGCTGGGTGCTGCATGGCGATGCTCCGCGATGGGGCGCGGCGCGGGCGTCCCTCATGGTGTCGACGACCGATCCACTTAGCGGAAAAAGTCGGGAAATGAAAGAACAAAACAAGAACGCTATAGGGGTGATGATGCGAGCAGGCGTGTCGGACGGGCCGATCGGACAGTGCGTCGTCATTATGCCTCTGACATTCGGGGCGAAATGTGGTGGAAGCGTGGGCCAACGCCTTGCGGGCCTGGGCGATAGGAGACTGGGACAGGATGCACAGCGCGACCGACGACACACCCTCTTTCGGGCCTGCCTGTGCGCCAGCCGTCTGCGCGCCGGCTCTCCGTGCGGCGGCGCTCTTTCGGGCAGAGCGCTGAATGTTCAGCTTCGTCCATGACATCGACGCCCATGTCCTGCGGATCAGCGTCGAGGGTTTCTGGTCGCCCGACGACGTCCCCGCGCTGGCGGCCGCGCTCGGCAGCGCAGCCCGGCGCGCCAACGCCATCCGCGACGATTTCGACGTCATTGTCGAATCGTTCGACTTTCCGCTGCAGGCCGACGACGTCGCCGATCTGCTGGCCGACGTCATGCGCGTCGGCATGGCGCTGACCTCGGGCCGGGCGGCCGTGGTCGTCGGAAGTCTCGCCAACAAGGAGCAGGTCGAGCGGACCCTGGTGCACCCCAATCTCAGGGCCTTCATGGCGATGGAGGAGGCGGAGGCGTGGCTGGCGGAATCGCGTGCGATTGGACGTGCGATCACAGGTGAGAGTTAACCGGCGTGGGACGAGCTAATATGGCATGGCCGAAGCGCCTGGTAATCGATCGCAGGCATTCCCCGCTGAATGCGGACGGAAGTGGAAGTGCCAGAGATTGGTATAGTGTCGCCAAAATTCCCGCAGATTTGCGCAATTATTGCCTTCTTAAATGCCACCATCTCCTTTGCTGAGCAGATACCTCGTTATCGATAGGAGTAGCTTCAACATTGTGAGTAAATGCAGTAACTTTGAATTTCCCCAATAATTGCCCATATTCCCAAGCCTCAAGGTCAACATAGGCAGGAACCGGTGCATCTATCATTGGCCGCGCAACGCCCCCGTACCACTGAACTGCTACGCCATTTTGTTTTCGGCGACCTTTCTGAAAAATGTCTCGATAACGATATGGTGATATGCCCAGAAATGGCATGAACGCGACACGCCCCTGTGCATCCTGTTCTATTTCAATTTCGTTCTCGTGCAGTTCCTTGGCTTTGCTTTTAGGGTATGGCTCCATGTATACCACTCTGACAATACCAGCCGCTAGAACATGCTTTGTACAATTATGGCAGGGAAAAGTGGTACAGTAGAGTGTTGCACCTTTTATTGACCGCCCTAATCGAGCAGCATCACATATGGCACACATCTCCGCGTGAACTACGCGGCCATATTCTGTGAGATCTGTAATTGCCGCACCATACAACGCTCCTTCGCCAACGTCGGAGCTTCCGGATGGCTTGCGAGTTAGTCGGTCGACGATTTGTGACGAACTGCCGATCTCTTGTGCTTCATTGGACAGCAGCCCATGTCGTTGAAGCCGCTCCATCAGGTCGCGGATAACTTCTCTTTTTAGTAGATCGTTCGGATCATGGCCCATTTTGATGTCGCGGTAATCCGGTTCCTCGCCATCCCAATAAGTGCCACCAAAGGCTTTCGGAACCTCATTGCATCCTTGGGTTATGAGTTCCCCATCTGCTGTAAAAATTGCAGCCCCTACCTGCCGTGATAAATCGCTGGATCGGAGAGACGCAGACTTAGCAGCGTACATACCATATTCGGCCTTCGTGGGTGCAATATCGGTCCTTCCAAATAGAGCATCCACAAATCTAACGGTTTTTGCCTCCATTTCCTTTTTATGGATTCCGTCGATAAAAACGTCCGCTAAATGAAATGTTTCGCGCAGATGCTGTCCATGTGCATCGCCATCCTCGTTCATATCGCGATGCATAAGGCGTTCAGCTTTGGAACTGATTTCGTGGTCAGGAACATTGAGGAGGAGCGAATGCTTAAGTTTTTGCTCTATGATTTGTTTTCGGCTCTCCGCTGGCCCGTAGGCAGATATGAGAACAAATTGGCGACCATAAACCTTCCGCATTAATTCTACTTCGTCAGGCCGCTTAAGTTGTCGTACAATATACGCTGTTTTTGCTACAACATGCTCTGCGGGCTGCAGGGCATCAGCGTCGGCTTGAGTTTCTTCAACATCGGAAGCATCGCACATGGAAGCGCGGTGTTGACGAATTGCGCGCATGGCAAACCTCATTAACGTATCTGCCGATCCATAATTACGACAAATAGCGCTGGCATGATCCATTTTGTAAGACATGACCGCTTCATAATCAGCGGTCTCCGCCTTTGGTATTTCCGTAACCTCGTTCTCGATTTCCGCTGTAATGCGGATATTTACCGTACGGTAGTCAACAGCTTGAAGAGCGTGAGTTAGTGTTTGCGAAATTGCATCAATATCAATTCCGATAGGGCCCGCGATTCCGAACACCAACTCTGGATGCGAAATTGCGTTCGGTTCGTCGGACATTTATCCCCCTGTCGCGCGTTGCCACTGGCAATTGGAAAGTGATTCAGGCATTAAAGGCAAGCGGTAAATGGGGAGACAGATAATGAACGTCAGAGATCAGCGTACTCTTGATGTCATTGAACAGGTTTCTCGCACTGCCGACCGATTAGCCCGCCGTATGGGTGGCCATTATGTTTTGAACAGTGAATGGCGTGATGCTCGCAACGAGCGGCAGCGTACTCAGGTGGACGTGCCGACTCGTTGACCAGCTTAAATATGTAAGATATTTAAGTAGATATGAGGCGTTCAAATCGCCTGGCCGAATTTATTCGGCCACAATATCAAATTGAGATTAGCTACCTGAGTATCCCAGGGACACAAGTATCCCAAGGGATTAATACTAATTTTAATGCGGGCCAAAGCCGAGAGATGGCAGCTGGCATAATCCCCCGAAATTGTCGGGCGGCCGTCCACCTGCCTGTTCAGAACCTCACGAAATCCTCGAGATCGAAGTCGGTCGCCGTTGTGTCGAGCGCCAGGATGCCCACCGTGGGGACATCGCTCATCCGCATCGCCGTGTAGAAGAGGTAGGTGTCGGAGCCGACCTGAACCGCGGCGATCTCGTTGTCGCCCGCTCGAGCGGCCATCATCGTCTGCGCCTGCTGGATCGCCGCCTCATAGCTGGCGGCGGTACCGCTCAGCACCGCCTCGGGCCGTGTGCCGATGGCGGCGCGGAAGTCTATGCGGTCCTCGCCATGGGTGAAATCGGTGATCGCCGTCAGCAAGCTTGAATCGGCCGCGAGGCCCCGCGAAGCGCTGCGGATGAAGAGGTCGGCGCCCTCTCCACCGGTCAGGAGATCGGTGTCGCCCAGAGACTCGATCGTGTCTTTGCCAAGGTCGCCCATCATGATGTTGTTGCCACTGCCGCCGGTCATCATGTCATTGCCTTGTCCGCCGCGCAGGACATCATTGCCTATCCAGCCGTCGATATAGTCGTTGCCGCTATTGCCATTGACGGTGTCGTTGCCCTCATCACCGAAGACATAATCATCGTCGGCCCCGCCGTTGATGCGGTCCGAGCCCAGTCCGCCTTCTAGTTCGTCATTGCCGGCATTGCCCTGGATATAATCAGATCCGGCATCTCCGCTGATGAAATCGCTGCCGTCGAGTCCGCCGTTGGGCGACTGACCATAGAGATGGTCGTTGCCGTCGCCGCCGATGATGGTGTCGAACCCCGCTCCGCCCATCACGACATCATGTCCGCCGAGGGCGTTGAAATAGTCGTTCTTCGACCCGCCGACGGCGGCGTCGTCGCCGGAGAAGAGCGCGATGCGCGCAGCCGATGCGCGCGTCGAAGGATCCGTCGCGAAGATATCGCCGAGGTCGAGATGTGCGTCGGTCAGGCTGTACGCCAAAGTGCCGTCGACGTAGCTTTGGATGCTGTCGATCGTGCCATCGGTCGGATGGTTTTCGGCGTCATAAAGGATATTCCCGCCCAGCAGCGCGAACTGGGTGGTTCCGTCGACCGCGAACCGCAGCGATGTCGACGACGGGTCAACCAGATCGCCCGTAAAGGCGGCGGAGATAGTGAGCCTCGAATGGCTGAAGGCGAAGCCATCGGCAACGGTGATAGTGGTCATGGACTGGCTATGGATGACGGCCACGTCCCGTCAATCAGCGACATGTCCATTTCGGCGCGGTCCGGACTTCGTGTCGTCGAAATAACGATACAGCCACTATGGACCAGACCGACGTTGCCGCTCCCAATCGTGCTGATTATCGCTCCCCTTAGGGATCAAGAGGGGGCGTGCATTGGATCGGCATTGGTCGATTTATCTGAACCTGATGCGCGTTTTGGCGGCCTTGACGGTGGTCGTCAGTCATCTTTTCGACGAAAATATTACCGGGCATTTGTTTGCCGATTCTCGGCCGCTTCCCGGGTTCGGGCATCATGCGGTCGTCATCTTCTTCGTTCTTTCGGGGTTCGTGATCGCCTTCTCTGCCGAGAAGGCGGCGGATCTTCGGTCCTTCCTCACCACGCGCATCGCGCGCCTGCATTCGGTGGTCATTCCGATGCTGCTGATCGTGCCGGTGATCGATGCTGTCGGGTTCGCGCTCGAGCCTGGCCTCTATGGCGATGCTCAAGAGGCCAGCGTGCTGAATATCCTGACGAGCTTGAGCTTCACCGGACAGATCTGGTTTGCCGACCGAACCTATTTGTCGAACGATCCCTTCTGGTCGATCGGGTACGAAGCGGCCTATTATGGGCTGTTCGCGGCGTGGTTCTTTCTGCGCGGCCGGGCGCGGTGGGTCTGGCTCTGTGCGGGCGCGCTCTTCGTCGGGCCGAAAGTCCTGCTGCTTCTGCCGCCCTGGGCGGCGGGCGCGCTGCTCTACCGGCATCGCGGCAGGCTCCGGGTCGGTCCGGCCCTGGGCGTGGCGTTGCTGCTCGGCTCGGTCGTCCTCTATGCGCTCGGCCTGAGATATGGCGTCTTCGCGGCGCTGAACTGGTCTGCCGCGCGGGGGTGGGCCGCCCTGGGCAGCGATCATCACCTCTGGCGGTACAGCGCCTTCTGGCCGACCGATTATGCGATCGCGCTGCTGGTGTGCCTGAACATGATCGGGGCGATGAGCGTGTTTCGCGCCGGCGGCCTGTCCCTGGCCTGGCTGGCCCGGCCGGCCGCATGGCTCGCGGATGGCAGCTTCGCGCTCTATCTGTTCCATCAGCCGATCATGCTCGCCATCAGCGCGGCGATCGGCGACCTCCGAGCCACGCCGCACGGCGCGGCGATCGTCCTGCTGGGGGCGACGGTTGGGGCCTATCTGTTGGCGGAGCTATCCGATCGCCGCCGACGTGCGTGGCAGCGGCTGTTCGATGCTTTGTCGAGCCGGCTGGGGCGGTATCGTGGTGTGTCGGTCGCTCTTTCGGGGACGCGATCGTAAATTGAACTGAGGTTGGTGCGGCGATGTGGGGGCCATGCTGATCGACGGCGAGGCGCTTGCCGAAGCGGTCGAGGCGCGCTTGCGCACCGGGTCGATCGCTCGCCGCCGCCGAAAGGATCGTCCGTCAGGAGGCGGCCATCCACCGCAAACTCTCGGCCGCTGAAGCGCGCGCCGATACCGAGAGGTGGTAATTGGTATAGTGTCCCCGAAATACAGAGCCCCCTAATTCGGGGACACAATACTAAATTGAATTGAAATCCGCTCGACGATGTGGAACCACTCCCGCTCTATGGCCCGTCTCTCCCGCATCGTGATCCCTGGCGTCGCGCATCATGTGACGCAGCGCGGCAATCGCAGGCAGCCGGTCTTTTTCTCCGACGACGACCGCGATCTGTATCTCCAGCTTTTGCGCGAGGGCTGCGCGCGGGCGCGGGTGCGGTGCCTCGCCTGGTGCCTGATGGACAATCATGTTCACCTGATCCTCGTTCCCGAAGACGCCGACGGCCTGCGCGCGGCGCTGGGCGAGGCGCATCGACGCTACACGCGGCACGTCAATCTGCGCGAGGGCTGGCGCGGCTATCTCTTCCAGGGGCGGTTCGCCAGCTATCCGATGGACGACCCGCATCTCGTCGCCGCTATGCGCTATGTCGAGCGCAACCCGGTCGCGGCCGGGCTCGTCGCCCAGGCGGAGGACTGGCGCTGGTCGAGCGCGCGCAGCCATGTCGCGGGCCGGCGGACTGCGGACGATCCGCTGACCGACGTCAAGGCGCTGGGGGCGCATGTCCCCAACTGGCGGGCGATGCTGCGCCATGGCGCCGAGGCGGGCGGGGCGGGGGCCGAGGGCGAGGCGCTTGCCGAGGCGATCGAGGCGCGCCTGCGCACCGGGCGGCCGCTCGCTGCCGACGACTGGATCGCCGATCAGGAAGCGGCGATCGACCGCACGCTCGCCCCCGCCAGGCGCGGGCCGAAACCCAGAAACGCTAATTAGTATAGTGTCCCCGAAATAGGGGGCGGTAATATTGCGGTCTGGCCGGACCGTTTTGCCGTGCCTAGGGGTTATTCCCTATGCGAAACCGCATGTCGTCACCCCCACTTGGTTCAGTCATGACGGCGAAAGACGATGAGTGACCGTGTGAAAGTGCGTTTGACCGATTCCACCTATGTCGAGCTCGTGCGGGGAATCCTGTCGACAGTCTTCCTGACGGTGATCGCGGGCGCCGCCTTCGCGCTGGTGGGCGCAGCGGCCGTGCTGGACAGCCGCGATCCCGCTCTCTTCCTCTTGTGGGGGGGAGGGCTGGCGATGCTCGTGCTGCGGATCGTCGTGCTGGCGGCCTATCGCAAGCATCGGACGGGGCCGCTCGCGCCCCGGATCGCAGGGCGGATCGAGCGGCATTTCGCCTGGTCCTATCTGGGCTTCGCAGCGGTGTTCGGCGCGTTCATGGCGCGCGCCTTCGTGCTGGGGTCGGGGGATATCCGCCTGCTCGTCGTCGGCATGGTGTTCGGACATGGCGCCGGGGTTGCCGCCGGCGCCGTGCTGCGGCCCTGGATCGGGCTGCCCGCCGTGCTGCTGGGCGTCGTCCCGACCGTGATCGCGGCCTTCTTCGTCGAGGATCATCGGTTGTGGGGCGTCGGCGCTTTGACGCTCGTCTATGCCGGTGGCGGCATGGCGACCATGTTGCGCCGCTATGGAGCGACCGCCCGCCAGATATCGCTGGAAACGATCTTTTCGCGGGTCAGCGCGCGCGACGAGCAGACCGGCCTGGCGAATCAGATCGCGCTGGTGGAGCGCTTCGAAGAGCTGTCCTCGGTTCGCCGCAGCGACCTTAACATCGCCCTGCACGTCATCCAGCTCGACGGGTTTCGGGAGCTGAACGAGCATTATGGCTATATCGTCGGCGACGAACTGCTCAAGGTCGCGAGCCGGCGCCTGGGGCACCTGGCGCCGCCGGGTGGGCTCGCGGTGCGGCTGGGCGGGGTCAGCTTCGCCCTGGTGCAGGCCGGGCTCGACAGTCCGGACGAAGCGGACGCCTTCGCGGCCGAAGTCCACCAGGCGCTCTCGCAACCCCTCAACGTGTCGGGCGAAGATGTCCATGTTAATGTCAGCATCGGCTATTCGTTCGGCCCGCAAGAGGGCGCGCATCTCGCAACGGTGCTGGACGACGCCTGCAGGGCCCGCGACCGCGCGCGGCTGTCCGGCAGCGGGATCGCCCGGTCCCGACCGACGGACAGCGCGGCCAAGCGCCGCCTCGCGCGGTCGCGCTGAAGCCGGTCGGAGGGCAGTGCCCATCGATCGCACGCCCGTCCCAGCCAAGCGCGGGCCGGAACGGGGAGGCGGTAATTGGTATAGTGTCCCCGAAATAGAGGTCGGGCGGCGAAACGCGTGGTCGTGCGTTGATGCCGGCATGACGCAGACAATCGCATCGCTGATCGAGAAGATGGAAGCGGCGGCGCTTGCGCTGGACTTCGAGGAAGCCCGGCGGTGCCGCGACCAGATCAACCTGATGCGCGGCGGCGCGAGCTCCGCCGAAGCCGAGCAGGCCGACACGTCGGGGCTGGTGCGCCAGCAGCCGGGCGCGATGGGCCTGGGAACGAGCCAGCAGCGGGTGACGCCTCCACCCGGCTGGGAGCCGCCGCCCAAGCCCGACCCCATGACGGCGGGGCGCGGGCGGCGCGGTCCGCGGCGGGGCTAGTCGACGGAGGAAGGATGCGGCGTGCGCCGCGGCGGCAACGGCGGATCGTCCGGGATTGCCGTTAACCCAGCATCCTATCGCCGGGAATGGTCGAGACGACGGTCATCGGGGTGTTGCCGCGCAGCAGCCATTTTCCCGGAAAGCTGCCAAGAGTGCCCGGGGATAGCGCGATCCGCTGGAAGCCCTGGCAGTCGTCGACCGTAACGACGTTCGGATGGTCCGCATCGGTTTTCGTCTGGACCGCGATCGTGAACCCCGCAGACCCGCGTCCGCTCAGATCCCGGCCGTTCCGGAAGATCAGGCGTCCGCCGCCGATCGTGCCCGAGCTGTTGTTCGCCGACACGATCGGGCCGGCATATCCGCGCTGATCGCAATCGAACTCGCAGTCGGCGAAGGTCACCGCGGCCTGCACGCCGAGTCCCGATCCGAATGTCTGTATGCCGGCGTTCCGGCCGACGACGAAGCGGACCCGGCGGAAATCGACCGCATAGTCGCGGTTTACGTCGCCCTCGGAATCGGGGGTCTGCACCAGATGGACATAATCGGTGTGCCAGCCGTAGCGGGCGCTGCCGTCCGGGCCGTTGGGTGCGGTATTGCGGATGGTGAGATCGAAGGCACCGGTGTTGGCATGGCCTTCGATGATGCTTCGGGTTGCGCCGGGGGCATGTTCGAACACGACGCCCTGGCGCTCGCGTCCGCCGAGGTAGACCCAGTCGGGCACATGCTCGCTCACGCCGGTATAGGGTTGATCGGCGGGATCGAACAGCAGCGCAATGCGATGAAAGGGGTTGGCGCGCAGGCAGACCGGCAATTGCGAGGGGGCGTCCTGATTGGCGAGCGGCCCACCGTCATAGAGGCTTTGCAGCGCCCCCCGGATCGTCGTGAAGGCCCGGCCGGCCCCGACCTGGATGACTTCGTCGAAATCATCGGCGGAATGCCGGTTCGTATAGGCGCTGCGCGCGGTGATCCTGCGCCGGTCGATGCGGCTTGAGGCCGGATCGGAGAATTGGCGGATGGTTGGACTGACGACGATCGCCTGCGCGTTCAGCTTCAGCCAGCCCTGCACACCGGAAAACTGCTGAGGGTTGAGCGGGTTGGATGCGATCAGCAGGAGTCGCTCGGGCAGGTTCCGGTAATCGGGGTTTTCCAGCTGGAAGCTTGCGACCTGGCGACCGAGCTGTTCGTCCCAGATGTGCATGCGGATCAGATCGGAATCGGTCTCAACCAGCGAAACCCGGTAGTCGTGCGCCTTGGCGTTATACAGGACGAGCTCCTGCACGATCGCGGCAAGATATTCGTCGAGGGCCGTCGCCGTCGCGTCGAAAGAGGCGTTGCGAACCGGCTCGGGCGGCGGCGGCGGAGGAGGCGGCGGAGGCGGCGGAGGCGGAGGTGAGACCGGGGGCGATGCCGGAGGGGCGGATCCGTCGCCCGCGCCGCACGATGACAGCGCCAGAGCGCCGCTCCCCACAAGGAAGTTTCTCCGAGACACACGCATAACGCCCCCTCATCGATCAAGGGCGTCCGCGGATGCCCGGTCCGTCGCCTGCGAAGGTGAGCGAACGTGCGACCTCCGTAGGGGCGAAGGCGAGGCCATCGGCCACGGAGATCCTGTCATGGGCGGGAGTATCGACGGCGGCTGCGCTTCGTCAATCAGCGACGAGTCCATTTCGGCGAGGTTTGTGACGGGTGGGTTCCGAACGATGTCGCCGGGCGCGGATCATCTGCACTCGACGACATCGGGGGTGATAGCCGCCCTACAGAAAGAAGTCGTCGCTGGTGAGGTTCACATAGCCGTTGACCAGGAGCACCGTGAGGTCGGAGACACGGTCGCCGTTCACGTCGAACTCGACGCGCGTCTGCGGGTCGCCGGCGGGATCGAGTTCGCGCTGGTAGCGGACCTGGCCGACCGATCCGGAAAATTCGCGGGTGCCGATGAAGGTGAAGTCCTGATCGCCGGCGCGATACGGGTTGGCGTCGATCTGCGCGACGCCGATGCGGTCGCCGTCCGCCCGGCTGAAATCATAGATGAAATCGACGAACTGGTCGCCATTGGGGGCATTGTCGGCGGTCGAGCTGAGATATTGGAAGATATCCGCGCCGCTGCCGCCGATCAGATCGTCCGAGCCCGCGCCGCCGTTGAGAACGTCGTTGCCCGCGCCGCCCGACAGCTGGTCGAAGCCCGCATCGCCGTAGAGAAGATCGGCGCCGTCCTGACCGTAGAGCAGGTCGCGGCCGTTGCCGCCATAGAGGGTGTCGCGGCCGTCCTCGCCGAACAGCGAGTCGCGGCCGTTGCCGCCATAGATGACGTCGTTTCCGCCGCGCCCATAGGAGCTGTCATCGCCGTCATAGCCATAGACCGTGTCTCCGCCTGCGGTGCCGGTCAGGATATTCCTGGCGTCCGTGCCGTCGATCCGCGCCATCCTCTGCGTCTTTCGCTGTTGAAACCATGGCGAAAACGTGGGGATTCGCGGCGCGGTTCCTGCGGCAGGTGGCGATCAGGCGATCAGGCGGTCAGATGCTCCGAAGCGAAGGCAGGCCGAGTGGGGGGAGGGCCGCATTCATCGAGCGGCCCCGCCCGGCTCCCCCTCAATTGCCCTCGAGCAGGTCCTCGACGTCGCTGCGGATCGCCTCGGGCTTCGTCGTCGGGGCGTAGCGGCAGGCGATGCGGCCATCGCGGTCGATCAGGAACTTCGTGAAGTTCCACTTGATGCCCTCGGTGCCGAGGATGCCCTTGGCGTTGCTCTTCAGCCAGCCGTAGAGCGGATGGGTGTTGGGGCCGTTGACGTCGACCTTCGCGAACATCGGGAAGCGGATGTCGTAGGAGGTGCGGCAGAAGCTCTCGATCTCCGCCTCGTTGCCCGGCTCTTGGGCTCCGAACTGGTTGCACGGGAAGCCCAGCACGACGAGGCCGCGATCGGAGAGTTCCTCGTGCAGCGCCTCCAGCCCCTCATATTGGGGGGTGAAACCGCATTTGCTGGCGGTGTTGACGATCAGCATCACCTTGCCGCGATAGCGCTCCAGCGGCACCTCGCTGCCGTCGATCGCGCGGGCGGAGAAATCGAAGGCTGTCGTCATGGCTTACCCCTGTCTGCGCGCATGCGGCATGCGCGGCTTTTCGTCCGGCGGCACCAGCCCCTCCAGCACCGCCCAGAAGCCCGTTACCGCATTTTGCCCGGCCTGGGCATAGGCGGCCGACATCCGGTCGCGCAGCGCCTCGAACAAGGAGGCCTCGAGCGCCGCGCCGGCCTCGGTCACGCGCAGCAGCCGCTGGCGGCGATCCTCGCGGCCCATGCTGGTCTCGATCAGGTTGCGCTCGGTCAACTCGTTGAGGACGCGACCGAGCGACTGCTTGGTGATCGCGAGGATGCGGAGCAGTTCGCTGACGGTGATGTCGGGATGGCGGGCGATGAAATAGAGCGAGCGGTGATGCGCGCGGCCGAGGCCCTGATCGGCCAGCCCCTCGTCGATGCCGCGCAGCAGGTGGCTGTAGCCGAAATAGAGCAGCTCGACGCCGCGGCGGATTTCGGGCTCGCGCAGGAACAGCGGCGATGCGGCGCGGAACGCCTCGGGGGAATTTAGGACAGCCATATTGACGTAATTTGCCATCATTAGCTATTGGAGGCAATGAAAGAATCGTGCGTGGAAAGCGGACAATGGCTGCGGAAATAACCTATGACGACCGCGACGGCTTCATCTGGCTGGATGGAAAGCTGGTGCCCTGGCGCGACGCCAACGTCCATGTCCTGACCCATGCGCTCCATTACGCCTCGTCTGTGTTCGAGGGGGTGCGCGCCTATGAGGGGACTATCTTCGAGCTGAGCTGGCACAGCCGGCGGCTGCGCGCGAGCGCCGCGATGCTGGGGTTCGACCTGCCCTGGTCGGTCGAGCAGATCGATGCGGCGTGCATCGAGACTCTGGCCGCCAACGGGCTGCAGGACGCTTATGTCCGCCCCGTCGCTTGGCGCGGATCGGAGCAGATGGGCGTGTCGGCGATGAAGACCCGGCCGCATATGGCGATCGCCTGCTGGGCGTGGGGCAGCTATTTCGATCCGGGCGCGGCCGGGCTGCGGCTCGACATCGCGCCGTGGCGGCGGCCCGCGCCCTACACTGCGCCGGTGCAGGCGAAGGCGGCTGGGCTGTACATGATCGCGACGATGTCGAAGCATCATGCCGAGGGGCGGGGCTTTCACGACGCGCTGATGTTCGACTATCGCGGGCAGGTGGCCGAGGCGACCGGGGCCAACGCCTTCTTCGTCAGGGACGGGGTGCTGCACACCCCGACCGCCGACTGCTTCCTGAACGGCATCACCCGACAGACGGTGATCGCGCTCGCCCGGCGGCGCGGGATCGCGGTGCAGGAGCGGGCGATCTGGCCCGAGGAACTCGAGGGCTTCGAGCAGTGTTTCCTGACCGGATCGGCGGCCGAGATAACCGCGGTCGGATCGGCCGGGCCGTGGAGCTTCGAGGTCGGAGACCTGACCCGGCAGCTCCAGCAGGACTATGCCGACCTGGTACGGGGGCGGCTGTCCGACGCCTGACCTATTCGGGCACCACCGGGGTCACGCGGCCGCGGTGCCAGGTCGCGAAGACATAGACGGCGAGGCCCGACCAGATCAGCGCGAAGGCGAGCAGGTGGATCGGCAGCAGCGGCTCGCCGAACACCGCGACGGCGATCAGCAATTGCAGGGTCGGGCCGATATATTGGAGGAGGCCGAGCTCCGAATAGCGCATCCGGTTGGCGGCGCCGGCGAACAGCAGCATCGGCACGGTCGTGACGACGCCGCTGGCGACGAGCATCCAGACCGGCGGGCTGCCCGGCTGGGCCATCGCGTCGGGCATGGTCAGCAGCCAGCCGACCGCGAGCGGGAGGAGCAGGCTGGTCTCGATCAGCAGGCCTTCGACCGGGCCGAGCCCGACCATCTTGCGGACCAGGCCGTAGAGGCCGAAGCTGAACGCGAGCCCGAGCGGGATGATCGGGATGCCGCCCTGCTGGACCGCGAGCGCGACGACGCCGCCCGCCGCGAGCAGGATCGCCGCCATCTCCATCCGGCCCAGCCGCTCGCGCAGGAAGAGGACGCCGAGCGCCACGTTGACCAGCGGATTGATGAAATAGCCCAGACTCGCCTGCAGCGTGTGGCCGCTGTTGACGCTGTGGACGTAGATCCCCCAGTTGGTCGCGATCAGCAGCGTCGATGCGGCCAGTGCCAGCATGAGGCGCGGGGTGCGGATCGTCGCGCGGATCGCGCTCCAGCGGTGCAGGACGGTGGCGAGGACGAGCAGGATCGCCAGCGACCAGATCACCCGGTGGGCGAGAATGTCGACGACCGGCAGCGCCTGCAGCGCGCGGATGAACAGCGGCAGCAGGCCCCAGGCGGTGTAGGCGCCGAGGCCCATGGCGATGCCGAGGCGGGTCTGGCGGCGGGTCGTGCTGTGGGTGGACATCGCGTGCGCCTATTGCGGCGGCGTCCGAAAGGCAATCAGGACAGCGCCTTCCACAGGCTGAAGACGCTGGTCGCGACCAGGACGATGCCGACCATCGTCAGCAGGCGCTTGGCCGGGATGCGCTTCACGAGGATCGCGCCGAGCGGGGCGGCGAGCAGGCCGCCGATGATCAGCCCGACCGCGGCGATGGTGAACGCCTGGAGGCCCAGCGTCAGGACGAAGGTGACCGAGATCGTCGAGGTCAGGAAGAACTCGGCGGTGTTGACGGTGCCGATCGTGCGGCGCGGTTCGGTGCCCTGGACCAGCAGGTTGGAGGTGACGACGGGGCCCCAGCCGCCGCCGCCCGCCGCATCGAGGAAACCGCCGACGAGACCCAGCGGGGCGATGACCTTGGCGGGCTTGTGCGCGGCGCCGTGATCCATCCGCCACGCGCGCCACAGAAGGTAGACGCCGATGCCGGTGAGATAGGTCATCACGAACGGCCGCGCGGTCGATCCGTCGATGTTGGATAGGAGATAGGCGCCGGCGATGCCGCCGACCATGCCGGGCAGGACCAGCCGGGCGAACAGCTTCCAGTCGACGTTGCGCTGGGTGATGTGGCTGACCGCCGAGGCGGCGGTGGTGAAGGTCTCGACCAGATGGACGCTGGCCGAGGCGCGCGCCGGCGGGAAGCCGAGGACGCTGACGAGCAGGGTGTTGGTGATGACCCCGAACGCCATGCCGAGCGCGCCGTCGACGACCTGCGCGGCGAAGCCGACCCCGATGAACGGCAGCAGCGCCTCGAGATGGGCGAAGGTGAGTTCAGGGAGCGAGAAAGCGAACATTGTGCCGATCTTCCATCATAGAGATCCCGGCCGGCACCCTTGGGCACCGACCGGGATCGAAACAAGCCTGTTTTGCCGGATGGCCGTCGTCAGAACTTGGCCTTGATCGTGGCGCCGAAGGTGCGCTGATCGCCAAGGGTGCCGGCGATCAGCCCGACATTGCCGGGGGCAACCTGCAGCAGATCGATGTAGTTCGTGTCGAATGCGTTGCGGACCCAGCCGAAGAGGTCGAACCGATCGGTGCGGAAGCCGGCGCGGAAATTGGTCACCACATAGCCCTTCACCTCGGTGTAGATCGACGGCGAGGCGTTCGAGTTCCAATGCGAGCGATAGTTGCCGTCTACGCCGAGATAGGCCTGGCCGTCATTGGCCAGCAGCTCGACCGGGACGTTGGCCTCGGCACCGAAGGAGGCAGACCAGCGGGACACGCCGGGGAGGCGCTGACCCGAGATGTCGCACTGCCGCGGGCTGAGCGCACCGGCGACGCCCGGCTGCGAATAATCGGGCGCGGCGTTGGCCGGCTGGAGCGTACCGCCCGACAGCTCGGGCGGGCAGGGCGCGTTGGTGAACTTCTTGTACTTCGCGTCGGTGTAGGCGCCGCTCACATAGGCGAGGAACCGTTCGCTGGGATTGATCCGGAAATCGGTCTCGATGCCCTGCGACCGGACCTTCTCCGCATTGGCGAGATAGCCGCGCACCGTGCCGAACTGGCCACCGTTCACGGTCGCCTGGAAATTCGTGATGTTGGTGCGGAAGGCCGTGACGTTGAAGGTCGCCTTGCGATCCCAGAACTGGGACTTGAGCCCCACTTCGAAGTGGTGGAGCGATTCCGGCTTCACCGTGCCTGCGCTGAGATCGGGCAGGTTGGCTGCCGTTAGCGGAAGGCCGTTCTGGTTGATGCCGACGGTCTTGAAGGTCTTGGCATAGGTCGCGTAGCCGAGGATGCCGGGCGCGAACTTGTAGTTCACGTTCACGTCGTAGCTGAAGTTCCACTTGCTGACCGACGGGCTGGTCGACTGCGGCTGGTAAACACCGCACTGCGCCGCGAGGGTGGTGCCAGCGGCCGGGGCCGGGCTGCAACTGATCACCTGGCCGGCGCCGTTGGTGACGATGCGTTCGTAGAAGCCGCTCTTCTTGTCGTAGTTCAGGCGCACGCCGGGCTGGATCGTCAGCGCGTCGGTGACCTTCCAGGCGGCCTGCCCGAACAGGGCGGCGCTGGTGCTCTTGAGATACTGGGTGTTGTTCGCGGTCAGGCCGCTGAGGATGCTCGGGTCGTTCGCCTGGGCGCCGGTCAGGCTCCAGCGGCTGGCGTCGCGGCCCTGCTGCTCGAACCCCTGGGTGTCGATGCGCTGCTTGAAGCCGAACAGGCCCAGCACGAAGTCGATCTTCTCGCCTTCGTAATTATAGCGGAATTCCTGGCTGTACTGATCCTGCTGCGACGGGTTGTTCGATGCTGACACGATCGACAGGCCGGAGAAGTCCCGGTCGTTCTGGGGCTTCCAGTCCCAGAAGCGCCATGCGGTGATCGAGGTGAACTTGCCGGCGCCGGCATCCCAGTTCACCTTCACCGATGCGCCACCGATGATGTTGCCCGACTGCAGCGGCGCATCGACGTCGCTCAGACGATCATAGGGGTTGCGGCTGGGCACCTGATAGTTGCGGCCGGCGGCGTTGGCGTTGGCGACGAGGGCGTCATATTGGCGATTGAGAGCCCGCTGCGTGCGGCCGACGCGGACGAAGACGGTTCCGAAACCCAAGGGGTCCTGCTTGCTGTAGTCGCCCGACAGGGTGATGCTCAGGTCGTCGTTGGCCTTGAACAACAGAGTGCCGCGGACGCCCAGATTGTCCTGCTCGTTGATATATTGACGGGTCGTCGTGTTGTAGAGTGTGCCGCGGCGCGACGTGACGCCGCCGGCGAGGCGCACTGCGATCCTGTCCGAAAGCGGGCCCGAGACGGCCGCCTTCGCCTGCTTGAAATTCAGATTGCCGACCGTCAATTCCGCGCGGCCCTCGAAATCGAAGGTCGGCTGGTTGGTGGTGATGTTGATGGCGCCGGCGGTGGTGTTCTTGCCGTAGAGCGTCCCCTGCGGACCGCGCAGCACTTCGACCTGGTTGACGTCGAGGAAGTCGAACACGGCGGCGGCGACGCGCGAATTATAGACGTCGTCGACATAGATGCCGACGCCCTGTTCGAA
>JAZKDN010000020.1:0-198345 GCA_040387595.1 Pseudomonadota bacterium | reverse complement strand
CCTTTTAGACGCCGATCACCCCGCTAACGGGGTCCTTTTTGCACGCCGATCCACATGATAATCTGGGTACTTCCGCTCGCAGGCACCAGCGTCACGCCATTGGGATTCAGGACATGAAACTGCCAGTTCAATAGCGCCGCGAACATCAGCCAGCCCAGATAGGGCAGCATCAATATGCCCGCCAGCGGCCTTATCTTCCAGAAGGCGACCGTCGTCGCCGTTGCCCAGAACAGGATGGCCATGATCAGGCCGAACGCCAACATGATACGATGCATAGCGAAAAACGCGGGCGACCAAGCCAGGTTCAACGCCAGCTGCGCCAGAAACAGCGTGATAGCGAGACCGCGCCCCTTGGCACCTCGAGCGTTGAGGATCATCGCAAGCGCGAGCGCCAACACCACGTAGAGGATCGACCAGGCGACCCCGAATGCCCAGCCCGGCGGCATAAACGACGGCTTGGAAAGAGCATCAAACCACGGATTGCCGTAGCCAGAATTGGCGATCTTGCCTGAGATCATACCGAGGAGCAGGATTGCGGGCACGCAGATAAGTGCCCATCGCATATAAGCGATCCGCAATTGCCGGGGCGACGCCAGTTCAGCCATTGTCAGTCTCCTGCGCCGCATCCTTCCGGATCGCTCCGACCAGAAACTCGACATTACCCTCGGGGCCCGTGATCGGGCTTGGCGTAATGCCGACAATATCCCATCCTTGGCTCTCGATCCAGCTTACGACCTCGGCGCAGACCCGCTCGTGCACGACGGGGTCTCGGATCACGCCGCCCTTGCCGACTTCGCCGCGGCCCGCCTCGAACTGCGGCTTTATTAGAGCGATGAGATGAGCGCCGGGCTTCGCAAAGCCCAGCGCCACTAACAGCACCTTGGTCAGCGAAATGAAGCTCGCATCGCATACAATGAAATCGACCGGCTCGGGGACATGCTCTGCGGTAAGGTGGCGAGCATTGGTTTGCTCATGAACGATTACGCGGGGATCGCTGCGCAATTTCCATGCGAGCTGGTTGGTCCCCGAATCGACGGCGTAGACGCGGCTTGCGCCACCGGTCAGCAGGACGTCGGTGAAGCCCCCGGTGGAACTGCCAACGTCGATCGCGATGGCGCCCTCGGCATCCCATCCGAAATGCGACAGGCCATGCGCCAGCTTGACGCCCCCGCGCGAAACCCAGGGATGATCACGGCCGCGCACCTCGATCGGGGCATCGGGTTTGATCGGCTGACCAGCTTTATCGATTTTGCGTTCGCCGGAGAAGACAAGGCCGGCCAGGATCAGCGCTTGGGCCCGCGAGCGGCTCTCGACCAGCCCACGATCTACCAGCAACTGATCGGCGCGGACACCAGCTGCCATGTCATCTCTCTGCGGAATGGTGGGCGATGACGGGCTCGAACCGCCGACATCTTCGGTGTAAACGAAGCGCTCTACCAACTGAGCTAATCGCCCGCGCCGACGCCCATACAGGGTTCTAGCGGAGGTGCAATATGTCATCGCTTCCGTGCAAGACCGACTCGACTTATAGATCGGGCACAACCCGACGTCGAGGATGCGCCGAATGTTTTTGGATGCCGCCGTATTTACCGCCAAGGTCGCAGGCTCGCTCGCGGTCTTGATACTGATTGGCGTAGCCCTGATCGTGGCTCTCCTCATCGTGTTCCACTTGGAACAATCCCGGAAAGCGAATGTACCGGCTGCTGCGAGAAAATCGCCGGGGCTCATTCCTCTTTCAGATACCTTGGCGCAGAATGAAGCCGCTAGAGAGTGGTATGCCGCGCAGGAGGTTAAGGCAGCTAAAGATGAGCTTGCGTTGGCTAGAACACCGCTGACAGAAGAGAACGTTGCAGCGCTGCTAACGAAATGGCGATCGGCAGCCTCGAAGGCTTAGCCAGCCTCGCAATACCAAAACAACAGAGCGAGCATGCTCAAAAGCTCAATTAGCCGGGCTAAAGCGGTTCGTCTGGAAGAAACTGAAGTCCCGCCCCGAGCAAGACGCCGTTCCGCCAGGCATCACGCAGCTCGGGGGTCGGAATGCCCGAGGCGATATAAGTTTGCAGATTGCCCGACGCGAGCGCAGTTTCTGCCGCGACCTCGGAAATGACCCCGCCGACGCCCCATTCACCCGCGATCGGCGGCAGCGTACCCTCTTCGGCCATTACCTGCCAAATGGCAGTTTCAGTGTCCATCGCGCTCATATCCTGCATCATGTAATGCGTCGGCGGCGTCTCGAAGGTTGCGAGCGGGTCGATGGCGCATAGCGGCCGGCTGATGTTGTTCGGGCCGCGGTCCATGGCCTCCCAGATCAGGTTGATGTCGGCTCGCGCCGAGGCGACACAGACGGCAATGCAAGGCGTAATCATGTCAAAAAGCTCCTGTCCGAGAGTTGATCCAGGCTTCGGTCTGTAGGATTTCAGCGGCGGTGCAGGTCCGGCCGATGATGATCAGCGCGAAAATCTGGCCGTTGAATGGAAAGCTCACATTGTTGCGGCGGCCGACGTTGAGCGCGAAGTTGCCGTAATTGCCGCTACCTTGGTCAGTCGTTTGCGTCACCGAAACGCCGTTTACGATAATCCGAGTGACATCACTGGCAATGTCACCCTGGCAAGTAACCACGCGAGTAACGGGGGCTGCGTGGCCATCGACGGTCGCAATACTGGTGGCCGTTCCGCGCGACCGAAACTCGAAAAAATCGCCAGCCGTTTGTGGGGCCATCAGCCAGAAACTGCCGTTATTAGCCCCCATATTCGCGGACAACTCCAGGGCCATGCCAGCCGTCGCATCGCTAAGCTTCCGAATGCCGACGAAAATCGTGAGTTTATCTGTGCCCGTAAAATCGATCGCCCCGGTCTGAAAGCTGTCGTCCGATCCATCGAACAAGGCGTAATATTTGCCGCCGCTGGTTTTCCATGCCGGCTTTGAGCTGCTCGTCGCCTGATTCCCGTGGAAACCGTTCGGCGAAGAATCGACAATCCGCCCGATCGAGCCGTCGATCGTGGCCGGCGTCACGCCCGCGTCAGAGAACAGCTTCGTCGGATCGCTAAAATCCCAGACAAGGCCCTTCTCGCCATTCGTGAACAGCGCCGACGCGGGGTTGAAGCTTGTTGTACCACCACCCGGCGGCAACCCCGGGCCAAGGCTAAGTCGCATCTCCGGCCTCGTGAGGCGATCGGGCAGACGGGTGCAGGGATCGAGGATCATTCGGGCTTTCCTTGGTCTAGAGCTTCAATCCACGCTCGCACGGTCGCATGATGCTTAGCGCCGCACTCCTGATAGGCAGCGAGTACGTCGCCCTCCCATTGGGCGCGGTCAGGATCCAGCGACGGGATCGGGCCGGGCAGTTGCGGGCATGGGCTCGTCAGACTGGCCGGCGGTCGAGGCATTGGCGCGCTGACGAGCGTTTTCGAGCACGCGCAGAGCGTCAGGGCGCAGAGCGCAATCGGCAGGGACCGGAACATCGCGGTAGACCTCTCTGATGGTGTTGCGCACCTCAGCACGCTGGGGCTCGATCGACTGGCGCAGGGTCTCGAACTGATCGGCTTTCGCATCGACCTTACCCTGCATCCGGTCCTTGGTGGACAGCAGCGTGTCGAAGGCCTGCGTCTGGGCTGCGTCGGCTTTCCAGTCGCGAACCGTCCAGCCTCCGAGGAAGCCCGCCGCCAGCGCGATTGCAGCGCCGCCGGCCAGGAGGGGGAGCGGGATCATTCGTCGCGCTTCTTTCCGGGCGACGGCGCGAGGACACCGCAGACGCCTAGCCCGATCACGATATAGCTGTACGGGGTGGCGAGCATCGCGGCTCCAGTTACGGCGGCCGCGATCGAGGCCCAGGTCGTCTTTTCGGACAGCCGGCGCATCAGATAAGGGATCGGGTTCATGCCTCATTCCTCGACAGTGCGCCGCCGCCGTCCGCTACCAACTTGGCGGGGGCAGGAAGGGGCAGCGCCGCCGGCCACCGAAAGCCGAGCACCCGGGCGCGGTCGAACTTGGCTTCGCTGACAGCATCGCCCTGGTTGCCGCCGATGCCCCAGACGAACTTGGTCGACACCTTCGTGACGAAGAAGACATGACCACCGCCCTGCCGATCGAGGACGCACACAGCGCCGACAGCAGGCTGACACGGCCGGCCCCAGTTCAGCCAGTCCTTGGCACGATACCAGTGCTTGGCGATCGGCATCCCGGCGTTCTGCAGGACATGGCCGACGAACACGCCGCACCATGGCGTTGCGTCATCGGTCCACCATGCCTTGAGCCCTTTGAGCCAACGGGCGATGATCGGGCTGTTTGCCGGCCCGGGCACCTCGCGGATGCCGATCAGCGATCGTGCGTAATCCATCCAGATAGAGCTCATCCCCGTTCTCCTGTTGTTTTCTCGATCGCGACAAGCTGCTCGACCATATCGGCCGGCGTTGCGGCCGGGACCGGGAACGCCGATCGGAGAAGATCATCAGCCAACGCGAGCGCGCTATTGCTGTGGTCGATCTGCCGCAGGGCGCTCGACACAAGCTCGAACGCGATACGAAGCGCGGTCATCTGCGTGTCGCGGGCCTCATCCTTGGCCTCGAGCAATTGCAGCCGGCTTTCCAGCTTCGCCGTATATTCGGTCCGCCCCTGGTCGAGCCGCTTTTCCCGCGCGTCGATTTCGTCCTGCCATGTCTGGAGTTTTTTCTCGCGGGTTTGCTTCTCGGTATCGTGCCGGCCGAACAGCCAGACGATCCCGCCTCCCGCCATGGTCAGCAGCGACAAAGCGCCCCCGATGATGCCGCCGGCCTCCACAGCGCTCACACCGTCGCCCATCAGCTATCCCTCTGAATGCCGATGACGATCGTCGAGGACGTCGCGGTCGCGCCCGAGGCATCCCGCACTTCGCAATTCGCCGTCGTGCTCTGATATTCGCCGACCAGCATGCCCGACCAAGAGACGTAGGCGTCCGGCCCGGTTCGGCTTTCCAGCACGGTCTTGTTGGCCGAGTTCTGCCGGCTCCAGGTGTAGGTATAGGGCGGCACCCCTCCCGACCCGTTGGCGGTGAACATGCGCACGCCGTTGGTGTTTCCGGCCGCCGAGGCGACATGCAGCGGGACCGATCCGCCCGTCACCGATGCGAAGCAGTTGAGCGGAGACGCCACCACCGACGTCACGCCGCCAGCGACGGCCTGCAAAATGCCGCTCATCAGGAAACGCCCGATCCCGAGACGAGCCATTCGTCGGTTGCGACCTTGATGATCGTCGCCAGCCCGCGCTGGGCCACCGTGCGGCTGCCGGTCGATGCCGTGGCGCTCAGGCGCAGCGTCACGCCTACGGCGCCCGATACGGTCTGCGTCGAGCCTGAAGCGTTATAGAAGGTGATCGCGCTGCCGAGTCGGAATGCCACGGTCGCATTCGTCGGCACGACGATGCCGCCTGTGGTGTTCGAGATCATCGTGCCTACGTCGGTCAGCGCGAGCGTCTGCTGGGACGTCGCCGCCCGCAGCGGGATGTCGCGATAACCGACCCCGCGCGCCGTGCCTGTCGCGTCCTTCACCGACGAGCTGTTGCCCATTTCGGCGATCGAGCCGGTCATGGTGCCGCCAGCCTTGGAAAGCAGGCCGGCGATTGCTCCGTCTCGCCAGGTGGCGAGCTGGGCCATCATGGTCCTGAGGGCATTGTTGATGCCCGCCGCCGGACAGCCTTCGCCGATGTTGATCCCGTCGATATCGGTGTTGTTCGTCGCATTCGTGTCCCAGGACGCGACATCGGTTTTGGCCATCGGTCACCTCAATAAAAAAGCCCGCCGGATAAGGGCGGGCTGGTCGTACGGGGTCGTTTCGGTTAGGCTGTCGGGATGCTCATTCGTCTTGCGCAATCCCTGCGGTCTTGGCTAACGGCGCCCGTCCCCGCTCAGGAAGTCGGCAAATGTCCCACCTGTGGGGCCGGCGGCGACACCGCCAGCAGCTCCGGCGACGGGGGTCTTCTTGAGTGCCTGGGAAACCCCGAGCCGTTTGAGAGCCTGAGCCCTGGTGGCTTCCCGCATCATGCGGGCAAGCACTACTGGGTCGGTTTCCGACAGCCCGCTCGCGAGCTGAGAGCGTACCATCTCGCCGGATTTGCCCGCTCCATAGCGAGCGGCATCCCTGACCGTCTCGATGGCGTTCGAGATCAGGCCCCGCCCACCAAGGGCACGGCCGGCCATATTCATCATGATCCCGCCAGGACCATCGAGGGTCGCGTCGTCGGCAAGGTTCGAGGCAGTCGGTGATCCGGTGTTGACGCGGCCATAGGTCGCGGCTGCGCGCCCTTCGTCGGCAAGGGTCGCCATGAAGCGATCGAACTCGTCGCCGCCGCCGAATAGCTGGCGAAGGACGGCGCGCTTCTTGGGTGTCCCAACGAGCGCCTTCACCTTGTCGGCGCTATCGACCCGGCCATCGAGCATCTTGGTCAGCGCCGATCGCACGCCAAGCCGGTACTGATCGAGCTCAGGCGCCGACATATCGCGCGTCTCAGCCCAGACCTTTTCGGGGTCCCGCGCTGCGATCTTCTCACCCTTTGCCAGCGCCGACGCCATTTTTGCCGGGCCGGAATAGGCTTTGAGCGCCTCGCCATAGGTGGGGTTGACGGTCGTCAGCTCCTTGATGAACTCTCGCTGGGTGGTATTGATCGCGCGCCCGGCTTCGTCGAGCTTCAGCCGACCCGTGATCGGGTCGCGCCCCGCCTCGATCACATCGTCGAGGCCGCGCTTCACATAATCCCAGGTCTGCGCGGAATTGTGCGGTTCGAGAACGACATTGCCTTCGAGGTCGAGATTGAAGCCCATGGCTTTCGGGTCTCGCCCTTCCTCGGCCGCGATCTTCTGTGCACGGGACAGCGCATTCTTCATCGACGGGCGCTGCGCCAGCTCCATCAGCTTCTCGGTCATCGGGACCGGCTGTGCATAGGCCTTGTCGTAGAGTGGCCCGGCCGCCTGCCGCGCGCCCTTGATGAGGTTCTCGGACGCCTCGCGAACATTCGCCACCGGCCCCAGATCCCGCGTGATAGCCGACTGGACACGCTCGCCCTGCCCTTCCTGCCGGGCAATGGCGGCATCCCGCATGATTGTGCGACCGGGCCCAGGCTTGCGCGACAGGGCAGACGCAAGCCCGCGCATCTCGTCGCCCGTGTCCATCAGGGCCATCGGAACGCCGCGCGCCCGCGCTTCGTCGATCATTCGACCGGCCGCGCGCGGTGATGTTCCCTGTGCCGCCAGCGTCTTTTCGATGATGCGCCGAACGGCGGGCATCGGATCGGGCGTGTTCTGCAGCCCCTCCTCCACAGAATCCTGCGCAGGGCCGCGGTAGCGCCGCAGCAGCGCGCCGACGGGAGCCGCCGCCTTGCTGGCGCCCGCGATCAGATATGGCGTCATTTTGGCAGCCACAGGCCCGGCCACCCCACCGAAGACGGTCGATCCGGCAACCTGTTTCGCCTGGTCCGCGGCAGAGCCGCGTGCATTGCCGACACCGGCCGCCGCACCATAAGCCGCGCCCACGCCGGCAGCCTGCCGCATGACACCGCCGCCGACTTTGGCTGCGAGCATCGCCGGCAGTTTGGCGCCGCCGCCCATGATGTTGAGCGGGAGAGTAGCCCAGTCGAAGCCGGGGTTTGCCTGCTTGTAGGCATCCTTCTGGCGATCGACTTCTGCCTGCGATTCCGAATAGCGCGGCGCGTGGAAGTCGCCTTTCAGCGCATCGACGCCGCTGCGAATGACAGAATCGGCGCCGGCCATGACGCGATCTGACAGCCCGAAGCTGAGCTTCGCCGTGGCTAGGTCGCCCGCGCCGTAATTGACAGCGCTGGGGGCCTTCCCGCGCGACAGCTTCGCCTGAAGCTGCGCCTTCGTCATCCCCGGCGGGACGTTGCGAATGATAGTGCCATCGGGCATCCGAACATCGGGCATATCAATCGTCCAGATCGTTGAAGTCGATGACGGCCTGCCCGCCGCCGGCCGGCTTGGCGCCCGCGCGCTTCCACGGCGGCTGCATCAACTGCTGGATGCCCGGCTTGCGCAGAGCATCGGCAAGCGCTGCGGCATAGGACCGTCCCTGCTTGTCCTGCCCATTCAGGCCGCCGTTGCGCGCCGCCCACCGCTGCTTGAAGGCGTTAGTGAAATAGGCGCGCGAGGCGTCCGAGAACTCTTCGCCGATCAGCGCCTTGTTGTTCTCGAACCGGAACTTCGGGTTGGCCTGTGTGGATTTCAGGAACTCGATATCGGTGTTGCTGACCGGGGCGAGCAGGCGGGCCTTCGAGAGCGCCGACTTGTTTGCATAGGCGCTGAACAGGTCGCTATCCTGCGCGGCCTCGGCTTCGGAGCCTACCGCCAGACGGGCCTTATCATAGGTCGCCTGGGGAATGCCGCCCGGATAGCGCTTGGCCACGCGGTACATATTGGCCAGCGCCGGGAAGATATTGCGCCCGCCCTCGTTATTTTCGCGGGCACGCTTGAGCTCCATGTTCTCCTGACCGGACATGCCCGACTTGCCTTGTCCGCCGTTAATGTTCAGCTGCGACGTTTCCAGCTTCGACAACAGAGAGGGGTCGGTAATTTTCGCCATTATCGGCCCTCCGGGTTATCGTACCATTCGCCATTGACCTTGTAATAAGCCTTGCCGTTCACGACGCGGGTTGACTTCACTGTGCCGCTGCCACCGCCGCCGGAACCCGGTGCCTTGCCGGGCGTGGCGGCCTTGAGCGTCTGTTTCCGGCCGAACACCTCGGAGCTGTAGCCATAGCCGGGCAGCGACATCATGATCGCCTGCTTGCCTTCCGGCGAGTTCGGGTCGATGCCGGCGGCGCGCAGACGGGTGATGACTGCGTCCTCTTTCGGCCCGGTGCCGGGCAGCAGCGGATTGACGCCGCCTTCCTTGCTGTAGCCGTAGAAGCCGTCGTCGCCGTTGCCGAAGATGTTGACCTCGCTGTCGCGCTGGGCCTGCCGCCGCGTGTCGGCCGCCGCATCCTGTTCACCCCGCAGCCGGATCAACGCCTCTTCATGCTGCCGATCACGGCCCTGCGCATAGGGATTGGACCCACCGAGCTGCTGGGACAGCGCGCCGAGCCCTTCGCCGAGCACGTCCTTCCATCCCCCGCCCTTTGCAAAGAACCCCGGCTTGTTCGGCCGCTCGCCCGCATAAGGGTCCTCGGGAATGCTCATGTCGATGTCGCCCTGCCCCATGCCATCACCGATGCCGGGCGTCATCCATGGGGCTCGGCCCGATCCTGCCTGCTGCTGCATCAGGATGTCGAGCGGGGATTGCGGCCGGGGCTGCTGTCCGAACATTGCCATCAGAGCGCTCCATAATCGACGGTGGCGAACTCGCCGTTGATCTTCGGACCCAGTGCCCATGGCCGCAGCGTTGCGACCTCATCGGCCATGACGCCGCGCTGGCGCCCTTCACCGAACACCGGGTCGATATAGTCGTAATCGTAGACGCCGAGACCGTCGTCGAGTTCGCCGACCCGCTTGATATTCTGCTTGAGGCGGCGATCGGACGCCATGATCGCCGCGCTGCCCATCTGAGCGCCGGCCCCCAGAAGCTGCTGACCAAGCCCGCCTGAGGTCGTCGTGGTGCCGTAGCCGTTCGACGCCTGGCGGATCTGGCCATTGAGCGCCGCGGTGCCGACGTAGGGAATATCCGCCGCCGTGTTGAGCAGCGACAGGGCGGGCGCCACGCCGGCATATTCGGCATTGCGCAGTTCGCCGGTAAGGCCGAGCGCGGTAAGCATCTGCTGGACCTGAGACTGCTGGGCCGCATCGCCTGCCCGCGCAGCATCAAGCGCACGGTCCTGACCCTGCCCGTACTGGGTACCGAGGGCTTGCGCTGCCGCAAGCCGGGTCTGGTCGCCCTGCTGCCCGCTCTGGTTGAGCGCCTGTGCCGCCGACAACTGCGTCTGCTGCTGCGCCTGGCCACTCTGATTGAGCGCCTGCGCCGCCGACAGGGCGCGATCCTGACCGGCGTTGTAATTGCTCGACAGAAGCCCGGTCGAGGCGTCCATGCGCCCGCGTTCGCCGCTCCATGCCGCGTCGGACTGGCCACCAGCCTGCAAGCGCCGGTTCTCGCTGTCGGAATAGTTCTGGTAGCGCAGGCTGTTCTCGCCGTCGGACAGGTTGCGCGACAGCACGTTGCCGAACGCGGTGGAGAGCCCCGCCCCCATGCCCGCGGCGCCGAAGCGCTGGTTCGCGGCCTTGGTCACGCTGTCCTGGGACTGCTTGATCATCTGGTCGAGATAGGGGTTCGCCGTCGAATAGGACGGGTCCATCATCGCCGCGTACATCGTGGATGACGGCTGCGCGCCGAGATATTTGCCGCCGGAGACCGCCGACGCGAACTTGTCGCCGGGGTTCGATCCGCCGCTGGTCAGCTTCGACAGCGAGCTATCGCCGAGACCCGCCCGTGGAGCCGTCAGAGACGAGAGCGTGCCGTCCCCAGCGCCGCCGCTCCGATTTTTCGCCATGCTGGTCAGCAGGCCGGTCGAGGGGTCGCGGTTCGGCCCCTGCAGCCGGTCATAAGTCGCTTGGCCGGAATTAGCACCAAGCAAAGCGCCGCTGCCGATCGCGCCCGCCGACTGCTGGGCGTTGGCCACGAACGGGTTGGTGCCGAATGCGTCCGGCGCGATGGTATTGAACGCATCCTGAGCCGTCTTCGACATTTGCTGCAGCATGGGCTGGTTGGCGTCGAACACCTGGTTCGTCTGCTCCATACCCTTGAGGATATAGGGCTGCGCGGGTGCCCACGGTTCGTTCTTGGTCTTCTTCTTGCCCATCACAACGCCTTTCTGAGAACGATCGCCTGCTCTCGATAATCCGGCAACACGCGGCGCCAGCCAGTCCGGCCGGTCAATTCCATCGCAACACACCCGCGCTCCGCAGCCGCCGCCTCGATCACCTCGATGAAATGCAGCCAGAGCGATCGGTCATTGCCGCCCATCAGCCAGATGTCGCAGATTGGCCCATCGCGACCGGGTCGAATGCTCGTCACGACGGCGCAGCGGACTTCGCCGTCTTCGCCGATCCACAATTGCGCTTCCTGATCGGCAATTTGCTGCCGAACCTGGTCTTCCGTATATTCGCCGCCCCACTCGATCGCTGGGATCAGCAGGCGCCGCGCGCGGCCCCAATGCTCGACGGATGCGCAACCGAAAATCACGTCCCCCGCCGCAAAATAACCCAGTTGGAGCCGTCACTCTTGAGCGTACACCATGCGCCGACCGTCGCCGGCAAGATTGCCGTGCCCAGCGTGGCGCTTCCGATCGGTGCGACATTCGACGACGCGCTTATCAGTGTTTGAGCCTGCAGGTTCTTGAAGCTGAGCGAGCGCCCGGTCCATGACGAGGCAGTCGGGAGCGTCACGGTGCAACTCGAGCCGCTCTTGTTATTGATCAGGTCCAGGTCGGCGTCGGCGACGGCGAAGTTCGCCGTCTTGGTAACCGGCGCGGGGCTTGGCGGCGTAGGGATCGTTACCGCGTCCTGCCATGCAGCGCCGTTCCACCAAACCGGGCGGTTCAGATCCTCGTCATAATAGGTCTGGCCCTTGGTCGGGTTGACCGGGCGCGCTGCCGTGGGTCCACCACCGCGGCAAAAGCGGATCAGGCCGTTGATCGCATCGCGCGCCTTGCGATTCCACTCGTTTTGGTCGCGCTCTTTCTCTTTGATCAGCGGCGGCGAGCTCATGCGCGGCCACCGGGGAAGGCTTCGATGTCATAGCCCTGGACATAGGACCATGAGACGCCGGCCGCGATCGAGAGGCTGACCTGGCTGAAGTTCGCCGACTGCCGCATGCGGTAGAAGCCGCCTGCCGTGCGATCGGTGTAATCGGTGCTGGTGCCGTCCTCCGACAGACTGTCCGACATCGACAGGCTAAGCGTTGAGCTAGGCATGTCGCCAAGGGGCCGCACGCTGGTGATCCGGGATTTCCGACCGGGGACAAGCTCCCTGCGCGCATCGACCAGGTTGGCGCCCATCGGTGTGCCCGACAGCGCGCCCAAGGCGCTCGCAGCGTCGAACAGCATCATCACCGGATAGCCGCCGCGAAACGCCGCGCTGTCGAGCGAGATCGGGATCAGGTCGAGGTTGCCATAGATCGCGTCGAGGTCTTCCAGCGATGCGCCCGCCGCCAGCGCCGAGAACATGCGCTGCTGCCCGATCTGCGCCGTAGTCCAGCGCTGCAACCCATAATGGTAGATGAAGGCGCGGTTCGTCGGGTTCGCGCTCGGTTGCGCCACGATGTAGAGCGAGCGGGTCGGGTCCACCACCGCCGACATGTTCTCGATATAGGTGCGGTCGAGCACCGACAGAAACTCGCGATCGACCTTCTCCGAGCCGATCGCCTCGACGCTGATACCATCGCAGGCCATCAAGCCTTTGGTGGACAGGAAGAAGGTGATCTTGCCGTAAGTGGCCAGCGACCAGGGCGCGATACAGCCCACGTCGGTCGCAATCTCATCGAACTGCCAAATCGTGTCGTCGGCGGTGTAGGTCATCCGCAGAACGCGATTTTCCTGGAACACCAGGCCATATTCACCGCCGACCAGACCCGTGATGTCGCCGCCGCTCGGCATCTGGTAGAGCCCGGCTTCGAGCGTGCCCGGCGTCCATTCGGTCGGGTCGCCATTGTCCGACCACGCGACCCGGAGTGAATCGTCATCGGCATAGCCGGCCACGACAAAGCCCCGCACCACCGCCAGAAACCGCGCCGTTGGTGCCGAGGCGTCCAGATCCGTGAACGACGATGGAGAGGTGGGATCGAACTTCTGCACCGCATCCACGCCGTTCGTCGCCAGCATGAACGATGCATAAGGGCAGAAGCGAACACCGATCGCCGCGGTCGAGAACATGCCGGTCTTGAGGTCGGTATAGCCAGTGCTGGTGTAGCGCCGGATTTTGCCTGCGGTCGCCGCGAACACGAAGTTCTCACCGTTCGTGCGATAGGCAGCCGCGCCGAGGCATGTCCCGCCGAGCGCACCATTCACAGCCGCCGAGAATTGCGGAATTGGCGCATAGCCGTTCGCGATCGGGACAACGCCGTCCGCCGTCTGCAAGCCATCCTGCAAATGCGGGGGCTGATCGGGCTTATATTCGCCGTAGATCTGCCTCATAGGCCACCGCCGATGAAGCTATCGAGGCTGTCGATGCGGTGACGGCCGAATTGCGCCAGATCGGTGCGCAGCGTGGTGCGGCTGACCGGCTCGGGATAGCGGGCGATCACCCCCTCCATGGCGTTCGCAAACAGCGTGGCGAGATTGGCCATGCGGCTATCGTTCCAGCCCATCAGTTCGGCCTGAGCGAGCGCGCCATAGAGATAGGCGTTCGGGTGCCGCGACAACAGCCAGTTGGTCGGGGTGTCATTGGACAGCGCCGGCAGCGTCTCATAGCGCGTGAACTGCGCGGTGAAGCTCGTATCGACCGGCGCCGGGAAGAACCGTAGCTGAGCCTGGACGATCGAATAATAGCGCGGCGGGTCGCCGGCAATGAAAGCGGAGACGCTCGTCCGTTCGCCGTCGGTCCCATAGCGCATGGCGACCAGGGCTTCGGGCGAGACATATTCGACCTCCCACGGCCGATCGAGGGTGGTGATTTCGAGCGAGATGGGGAGGATCAGGTCGTTCCCGGTCTCGGGAAACTCGACATATTCGGCGTCGATGGTGAGATCGCTGCGGACCGCGAGCGGGCGCAGGGCCCGCCCCTGGTCGATGGCAGCAGAAAGGCGCGCGTTCATCTCGGCTTCGGCCAGGGCAACGAGCGTGCTTTCTTGCCCAAGCAACGGCGCACCGTCCAGCCAGATGGCCAGCGAGGCGGCGAGTTCGGTGTAATTGCCGAGCGCCATTCAGCATCTCCCGAAAAGTGAGGGGCCCGACCGAAGCCGGACCCCTGAGGTTGGGAGGTTACGCGGTGCCGCTGACGCGCGTGGCCAGGCGAGGGTCGATCGCCTTGAGGCCGTAGAGCACATCGAGGCGGAAGGTGCTGACGTCGCTCGATCCGTTGTAGAACGGGATCATGCGAACGCTGGTGCCCTTGTAGCTCTCGCGAGCCACATCGACGGCGCCGGGCGGCGAGACCATCGGCACGATCGCCAGAGCGAAGGCGTTCTTATGGAACACCAGGTTCTGCGCGTAGGTCGCCGATGCCGTGCCCTTGAAGTTGATGGGCAGGTTGTTGAGGTCCGTGGCGCCGACCACCGAGACGTTCTGGAACGCATCGCCCCAGATCATCGCCGGGTAGATGATCACGTCGCCCTCGTTCGCCGCCATGGTGGCATCGGAAACGACGGTGAACTCCTTGAGCCAGGGGAGACGTGCCTTGGTCACGGGGTTCACGGCATAGACGCCGATGCCGCCGGGCGTGCCGATCGTGAACACCTCGCCGGCCTTTACCGTGTCGGTGGCGCCGGTGAACGCGTCCATGTGGACGGTCTGGATCATCGTGTCCTTGACCGCCGAATAGGCGATCGTGGCGCTGGTGATCGAGAGATCCATCAGGATCGAGCCGGCGCGGGTGCCCATCGTGATCGACTGCACGTTCTGCGACATCTTGGTGGCAACACCGCCGATCTTGCCGAGATCGCCATCGCGGTAGGCCCCGTTCGCGGCCCCCTGGATATACATGCCGGTCTGCGTGCCGAGCATGCCCCAGTGATCGGCCGGCGACAGGAACGCGGTCCGTCCGTCCGACATCACAGCCTGTTCGTCGAGGCGCTGGGGAGCCAGCGAGAAGTCGAGGAACGAGTTGATGGTCTGGCCCGGCGTGCCGACCCAGTTGGGCACCTTCGACGCCAGCGCCAGAACGTCGCTGTCGATCTTGTTGGCGAGCTGCACCATCGCGGGCTTGATGACGCGTTCGGACAGATCCTTGATGTTCAGCGTCAGCTCTTGGCTGGTGAACGAGAAGTCCACGCCCTTCTGCTGATCGACCGTCAGGGAGACCTTGCCCTCGGTCACGTCCTGCGCGCTCGCCGTCGCGCCGGAGCGGACGGTGAAGTCGGTCGGCTTGCGCATCGAAACGGTGCTGCCGGCCTGGAAGCCGTTCTTCGCATCGCCGAACTCGGATTCGAGACCGCGGTGGACGGCCTTCGCCGCGCCGAGCTCGTTGTCGAGGATCATCAGCGCCTCTTTGGCAATGACGTCGATCGTAAGAGTTGCATTCGCCATGGTGTTTGAGCCTTATTCCTGCTTCGCGCGCCATGCCCGGTATTCGTCCATGGACATGGCGGACGGATCTGAGGTTCCAGAGCCGGCGCCTGCGCCGATCTCCGCTGCGGGTTTGATTTCGGATTGCGCCTTGGCCGATGCCGCCGCGCGCTGCCGTTCGATGAACTTGGCGCCGATGTTCGCGAGGTTGAGGATGCGGAGCTCGGCGGCGCCGGCTTGCGATGCATATTCTGCAGGCACGCCGTGTTTGACCGCGAGTTGTTCCAGCTCATTCCGCTTTTCGGGCGACCAGTCCTTGACTTCACGGGCCATTGCGGCATCCGTCGCTTCACGCTCCTTGGCGGCTTCCC
This sequence comes from Pseudomonadota bacterium, assembly GCA_040387595.1. Lineage (GTDB taxonomy): Bacteria > Pseudomonadota > Alphaproteobacteria > Sphingomonadales > Sphingomonadaceae > Rhizorhabdus. The sequence continues at coordinate 182,848 of JAZKDN010000020.1, read as the reverse complement.
GCTGGGCATTGGCGGCCTTGATGCTCAGATGACCGTTGATGTTGGCCTGTAGCGTCGAGATTTCGCGCGCCAGTTCGTCGCGCATTCCCTTCGCCCGCTGGACGTCGGGATCGCTGTGATCGAGTTGAGCCCAGTTGACGCCCTCGAACTCCGAGAGATCAGCGGTTAGTCGATCGAGCTGCGCGAAAGCCCGGATCTCGGCGGCGGACAGTTGCTGCGCCTGCTGGACGGCCTGCTTTTCGGCGTCCAGTGCGCGGCGGCTTTCCGCGACCTCGGTGGTCTTGCGCGTGTAATCCGCCTGTCGGAGCAACGCATCCTTGAGCGGGGCGGGAACCTTGTACTTGGCACCCTCGTAATCGACCTCGGCGTATTCATCCTCAACCGGTAGAAGATCGCTGAGATCGTCCAGGGCTGGGGCGGCGCTATCGGTCGTTCCCTCGGCTTGGGTCGTGGCTTCCGTGGCGACGTCGGCGGGTGCAGTCGTATCGACGACATGCGTGTCCGCTTCGCCGGCCGGATTGGCCGCCGTTTCGGTGTCCATGAATGGTCCTTTGGCTTAGAGTTGCGCCGGTCCCGGTTGGCCCATGCCCTGCGGCATTGGCTCCATCGCTGGCATCATCCCATCGCCCGGAACAGGCATGGGCATTTCCTGGTCGGCATCGCCGCCCGGAATCAGGTCTGAGGTCTCGGCAACGTCCGCGAGCGTCTCGATAATCATCTGCTGGATCATCTCGGGCGTCATCGCACCCGAGACCGCCGTCATGCGCTCGGTCACCGCCTTATATTCTTCGACGGCAACCTTTCGCATATCGGCCGCGGCCTTCGCCTGGTTGTCTCTCGACGCCCGCTCGGCTTCGGCAAGCTGCTGCTGCAACTGCCCGATCGCTTCCTGCGCCTGCTGCGTGATCTGCTGGATCTGCTGCTGCGCGGCCTGCGCCTCGGCATTCTCGCCCTCTTCGGCCTGGCGGACGTTCGGGGGTAGCATCGCCTGCATGCGCTTGACGGCCTTGTCACCGCCGGGAATGTCCATGTTCTCGACGATCAGGTCGCCCAGGATCGCGGCGCTTTCGGGGTTGGCGCGGACCAGTTCGGTCAGCATCGTCGCCGCTTCCTCGCGCTGCGAGGTGTAGGACGGGCCGGCCTTCACGGTCAGGTCGTATTTGCCGAGCGTGAGGTTGTAGATGTTGTTCTCGGGGTCCGGCTCGCCTTCCTTGCCGGTGATCTTGATCTCCTGCGGCTTGCCGTCCTGCCCCAGCACCCGAAGCGTGCGCTCGGTGTTGTAGACCTTGGGGATCAAGTCGATCAGCACCTTGCCGGTGTGGCGGATCGCGCGGCTCAGGTTATCGATGAAGTGGAAGGTCGAGACATCGCCTTCCCGCTGCCTGGCCATGATCGCGCGGCCGCTCGTCTCGTTCGATCGCGCGCCAAGGGATGCGTCATAGAGACCCATAACGGCCTTCATGTCGTCCGAGGCGTTCATTGCCTCCTGAAGCTCGCCGACGGGGGTACCGGTGAAAGACTGGCGCATCGGCGGCTCAGGCCCGTCATATTCGAGGAAGCTATGCGTGGCATTGTTGGCCGTCGCCCAGCGCGGATCGGATGAGAATGCACCCTTGCGTCCGACCCACGGGGCTTTCGGCGCCAGCGCGACAAGCTCGGTCGCCATCGTCCGCCAATAGTTGAACATCTGCTGCGGATCGCGCGCATCGCGGATCAGCGATCGGAAATGCCGCTTGCCCTCGACGTTCACCTCTTCGCCGTAGACCGGGATGATGGGGATATATTTGCCGACCCAATCGACCTCGCTGAGGATATCGACCGCGCTCAGCGTGTACTGGCGGACCTTGTAGGATTTGACCGTGCGGGGCTGGCCAATGACCTCGATCGAGCCCCACTGTGCCTGCAGCTTGTCGAGTTCGTCTTCGTAGGAGGTGCCGATCCCGCCCATACCCTCATGGGTATATTGAACCATCTGCCGGCTGATCTCGGTCCGCTTCCAATATTCGCCGACGCGGACGGTCTTGCCCTGGCTGTCGCACCACCCATCGGAATTGGTCCATGCCGACGAAGAGAAATCGACCTTCGACGCCTTCGGGAATTTCTTCGCGTAGAGCTTCTCGGGGATCTGCTCGACGATGAAGGCCGTCATCCAGTCCGAGCTATCGGCGCACTGGCTATAAGGGTCGCCGTAGACCGCAAACGGGTTCGGGACCGGCTTGATCAGGATGTCCTTGTCGAACGTGTCGTCGCACGCATAGTCGAGGTTAATGCGGATATAACCGAAGCCCATCGTCGCGCTGCTATCGACCGCGGTGTCGTAGGCCACGTCGGCGTTCGAGATGACCTCGATATTGCGGATAAGCCCGCTCATGATCTCGGCGGTCTTGACGTCGCCGCGCTCGACCGGGTGAACGCTGATCGCTGGCTTGTTCTGCCTGCTGTCGTTCACCACCTGGCGAATGAAGGCGGGCATCTTGTTGATCGTGTGGCAGGGGCGCCCCTCAGCTTCACGCTGCTTGCGAACCTTGTCGGGCCACTGCCAATCGCCACCCAGGCGAGCGAAGCGCAGATCGTCGAGGGCGTCCTTGCGGTTGTCCGATTCATGGCTCTCGCACTCGGCGAATGCCGCCAGCGCTTCCTTGAGGATGTCGTCAGCCATCAGCCCATCCAACTCCCGGCGCCGCGATTATAGTGGATCTCGTGCTTCTTCGGCGGTGAGATCGCGAACCGCTTCATCATCATGGCGTAGCGAGATGCCGACATGCGATCGTCGTTCAGCTTCACGATCACGCCGTCCTTGCGGTGGTAGAGCCGAAACTCGCCAAACCAGTCTTCCAGGTGGTCGAACACTTTCCAGCGTCCGGTCAGCATGCGGTCCACCATCTCGGCAATGCCCGCCTCGACGCCGTTCGTGCCGTCCTCGAATGTCGCGCGCTCGTGGAGCATCTCTAGCCCCTGGTCGCGGTACTGCTGCGCCAGTTGCTCGCCCGACCCCTTGTCGTGCTGCAATCCGTCATGCGGCCATGCCCAGGGGAGCCATGCCCCCCATGGTTTGAGCGCCGCCGCATGAATCAGCGGGGTCGCCTCGCGAATGCCATAGCTCGCGGTGACGTAGATGCAGTCCGTGTCCCTGTCGTGCGCCAGTCGAACGCCGGCCGTCGGGTGATCCCAACCGAAATCGAGACCGCCGATCTGCGCCCAATGATCGGGAATCGTGAATGCCGTGACTTTCAGCGTGTCTTCGTCGATCGGGAACACGCGGCCCGATCCGAGGACCGGGATGCCATTCGCCCGCGCTTTCCGTTCGTGCGCCGGGTAGCTGGCGATAATCGCCGCGCGCTGCTCCGGTGTGTAGTGCTCCGCGTCCTCGATCGTCATGCGGGTGACGTGGCGGCTCATCTACAGCCCTTTCAGGTCGCTATTCGAAAGGAACATCCGAACAACGTCCGACATGCCTTTCAGCGGCGTGAAGGTCAGCATCACGATTCCGCCAGTGGCGTTGGTTCGGGTCAAACCCTCGGTGTAGATATCGAGCGGTGGCTCTTCGTCGAACCACACCCCATTGAGCGTATCGCCCTGCCATTTGCCGCGGCCCTGCTCATATGCCTTGAACAGCAGCGTCGAAGATCCGCCGGCAACATGCTTGACGACCACGCTGTCGAGCGCGTTCGCCACGCCCATTGCGCGGGACGTGTCCATGATGTCGGCGCCTGGGATCGCCCCGGTGCCCCACTCCTCTTCCTTCTCAGGCTCGCCGATCAAGAGCTTCTGGATCGTGTCGCGGGTCGAGACGCGCGTTTCGCCGGCAGCCCAGTAGCGGCCGGGCTCATCGAACCTGCGGCCCGTCCACCAGTCGGGATATTTGCCGGTGAGATGCATAGCCCATTCGAACGAGCCCGCGATCGTCTTCCCAAGCTGATTGCCCGCCATGAACAGGCGCTCGCGGTGGGTCGCGCCGGCCTCGTGGAAGTCCCTTTGTTTCGCGTACGGAGCGTATTTAGTTAAGCGATTGCGGCGTGACCGCCGCTCGATCTCCCGCGCCAAGGTCAAAGCCTGCTGCTGCAAGGACCGAACCGATATGGGCGAGTTGTCGGGCAAGCTGGTCATCTGTGAGTTCATCGAGCTCGCTCACCTTGACGTTCAGTTCCTTCGGCAGGATCGAGGCGACCACCTTGAGATACTGATCCGGCTTGTCGGCGCGGACCGCCTCAATCACCGCCTTGCCGTGCGCCTGCCAGTCGTCGAGCATGTCTTCGAGGAACGCTTCCCCCAGCTTGTGCCGCGAGCCTTTTGGACGACCGCCGCCGGCATTGCCTGGAACGAAGCGGCCCTTCTCATCCTGTTCGGGCTTCGGGCGCTCGTCGGACATCACGCGGTTCGAAGGCTGAACGCGTAACCGGTGCGCGGCGTCAGCCACATGCGCTCGCCGGCCGCGACGAAGTTGCTGTTCGCGACGGCGGCGATCGAGCCTTTGAGGCTGTACTCGTAGCGAAACGCCTCGGTGCCGATCAGGCTGACCGCGGTCTGGCCATCGGGGGTCGCGCCGCTGAGAGCAGGCGTCGAGGTGATCGCCTTGCTCTCAGCCTCGGACGCCGTGCCATCCTGTCCCGGATCGGCGGCAACCTGCAGGCCATTCGTCGCCCGGCCGCTGAAATAGCTAATCTCGACGGTCATTGTTCGTCACTCCGCAGCCAGCGCGCGATGGTGCGGATACCCTCACCGAAGGGCCGCGCCTCGATCGTCTGGAAGCCATTGGGGTTCTCGGCACGGTAGCGATTGATCGCGGCCATCATCTGGTCCGCCGATCGCTCCTTGGCCGGCTTGTTGTTCGCCATGAAGTTTCTCCTGGGTCACCTCGCCCCACCGACGTGGCTGGACGCGACCCGAAACGTTAATTTATTGCTCCGGAAGTGAGCCTTAACCGGCTGCCGCTCGTTAACCTTTTATGCGACATCCTCTGGCAGCTATCGGCTGCATCCTTACGCTAACGGCTTGCGCCGCTGGGCGACCGTCCGTTCCGCCACCTAGTTCTTATGCAGGTCAGCCATCGGTCCGCATCCGCGGAGCACCGAGCAATTTCCAGTTCACCCAGAGCGAGTTCACCGTTTGGATGAAGACAGTGTGGCTGGCAAAGCAGCCTCAGCGCTATGCATCAACGTCGGCATCGACCACGGCGAGCTTGAGGGAGCAGTTCATAAAGGCGGACGTGGACGGAGATGGTCGGGTCTCAGCGCCCGAGCTGGCAAACCTGCTTGCTTCGGACGGCAAGGAACAATCCAACCGGCACCCTGTCGGAACGGCCAGTCGAAGGGGCGGATAACCAACGCCAAGGCGGCGAGTCCAGTTTGCTGACGCTGTTTCTCCAGTCATCGACCGAAACGATGGCCCCATTCAGCACGCTGCCGCGTTTCAACCGCACAATCATCGGACAAATATATGAAACGAGACGGCGGCAGCCCCGTTAACGGGCAATCACTATGGCAAGAAACTGAGAGATTCGGCGAGGGCTTCCGTCGACACTACCAGATCAATCACAGCCCTATATTTGACGAATTACTCATTACGATCGACGGGTCGACCTCGGATGTACGGCGTTGAAACCGATTATCGAACGCGCTTTCGAGATTGCTTGCGCAGGTGCATGTCGCGATTGGGCAGAGGTGGCAAGAGTGCTCAACCAAGAGGGCTACACAACCGTTGAGAGCCACTTCGCCGGACCACTGTTGAAGAAGCAGATCAACAGCCTGTGTGATGAACACCACGAAAGATAAGATATGCATTACCCCACCGCGCTCATTGCGGCGTCACGGAAGTGTATGTGTATGTCTTTGACGCCCACCGGAAACATCCTGACGCGTCGATGGAAGAATGCCGGCGAGCAATAAAAAGCCCGGCAACCTTTCGGCACCGGGCACATCTTCAGCGATTGGTCATATGTGCCAGTTTGGTGCGCAGCCGTCAATCCATAACTATTTCCATTCGAGATCTTTGGTCTCAAATATGAACTGCTGGTTGCCCTGTTGATAGAAAGGCGCCTCAATAATAGTTCGCTTGGCACTGCGCAGCTTCGAGAGAAATCTGCCCTCGGCCTCGATGAACGCGACATCGGCCGATCCGTCCGCAGCACTGGTACAACTAAACCTCTGGACACCACCGTCGTCGAACTTTGCCGAGATATAGCTTTCCGAGTAATTATGGCAAAGGATCTGGCCCTTATCGACACTAAACATAATTGTTAGGCCATCCGCTGAACGCTTGCGAATTTGCAGGTGACCTCTGACGGAGCCGTAGGGGAACTCGAGATCTACAGCGTTCTCACTGTCAACAATTGCATACTTGGTCGTGGTCCCGCGCATCTCGTCCTTGCTGTCAGAATATGCCCACTTCGAAGCTGGCTCGATAGGCGCAAGAGGCTTCGGTGGGGTGACCGCCGCAAGTTGCTCAGGCGTTGGACTAGCCATCGAGCCGTTGGAACCAGCTTGCGAGTTGGCAGACGCTTCCTTTTTTCCGGGTTCATTAGACACGACACCGACAAGAATGAAGATGATCACGCCCACTACCGCAAAAACCTTGCGGCTAATTCCGTCGATGAAAGGGCGAATGACTCCCACCATGCACGCAACTAGCAGAAGCGAAAGTATAGCTATCATGACATCCCCCGTTCGCCGCTTTTAGCCTTGTCGGCGACGGCGTCTATCGATGCGTTAGCACAAATGGTCCATTCTGGACTTAATTGGCCCCCGACCCCAGAGCGATGCCATCGTAACACGGTGATGGCGCATAGCACCCATATCGGACGCGATAGGACTCGACTCTCCGCCGAAACGAACCAATGTCATCTAGAATTGGCAGGGGAGTAATTAAATGAAGAAAATAGTTCTGGCGATCATCGCGGGGGCCATCGCAGTTCCTGCGCTCGCCCAGTCGAACAATTACGTTCAGGGCTATGTCCGCCGCGACGGTGGTTATGTCGCCCCGCACTATCGGACGAACCCGGACAATTCGAGGACAAACAACTATTCCGCGCAGGGCAACTATAATCCGTACACCGGACAGGCTGGCACGGTTAATCCGTATGCGCCGCAGCGGCCGGCCTACACCAACCCCTACGGCACGACCCGCAAGCGGGGTTTCTAGGACCGACGGCTTCCGCTCGATGTGCCGGGTCGAGCACATCGGACGGAGCGGCCGTTCCTGAGGAGCGCAAGATGATCGATGCGAGGACTAAGTGACGTGGCAGCTTGCCTTTGTAGCCGGTTGTATTGGCGCTATCGCCTTCGCCTCGATTAAGATGCTGGACGCACTCGATCGATTGAACAAACAGATCGAGAATGTGCGGTACTATCTCGGGCAGTTTGACGAGCGCCAGCAGCGGATAGAAGGCAAGCTTCGTGCGATCGAGCACCATACCCGCCGCGCTGTAGCCAAAGAATATGATGATGATGAATGGCTTGATAGGCAGCCGCCGGGTTAGCCTTAAAGCCGCTCCCACATCGCGATGAGCCCCGCGCAGAACGCCACCGTCGTTTTCGCCGCATCGATCGCCGACCGAGAGTTGCTCGCCAGGCTCGATCCCGCCACACCCGCTTCCTGGTCAAAGCGCACGACGTTCTCGAAGGTCTCCCAGAACGGCCGAGGGATGCGCCGCTTGTAGCCGGCGAGCGTCTCCAGGGCCTCATGCTGCGACCAGCCTTCCATCGCGCTGTAATCGACCCGATCGCGACCGAGATTGATCGAGCGAAGATCCTCCGCCCTCGCCCATAGCTGACGGCAATGTTCAATCGCCCTGCGCTGCGGCTCCTCGAATAGGCCAGCCTTGTCGTTCGCGATCCAGCGATCGACGGCCGTGCCACCGCGGTTGATTAGAACCTTCACGATGCTCATCCGCTTGCCGCCCAGCTCGCCGCTGAGATCGACGACCGTGCCCTCGACATAGGCGCCGTGCGCTGCTGCGAAGGGGTTAACCGCCGGCACCTGAGCTTCTCCCAGCGCCCCCCGTTGGCCAGCCTGAGCGGCTCGTTTTTTCACTCTGAGATTGGTCGCTTTGCCCATAGCCCCCTCCTTTATTAGCCGCCCGATTGCCGCCGATAGATTTCGGATCACCGTCGATCCGTCGTGCTACCGGCGTTCATTCGCGTTCATGCCGGTAAGCCTCGGGCAAACAGTCGCCCGCGAGCATCGACCTGTATTCCGGGATCACGAGAAGCGCCCGATGCACCGTCTCGGCGGGTACGTCGTAAAAGGCGACGATATGCCACGCGTCGATCATCAGCTGGAGCTGCTGGCCTATCGTATCCTTCTCGCGCCAATTGCTGAAGCAAGCGCCGACGCTCGAACCATAGGCGTAAGACGCACCGGTACGATCGGGATGCAGCAATACCGCAGCCTTCTCACCACCGGTCCAGCAGAGCATCGCGTCATTTAGTGGAACATCGTGCCCAGGTGCTCGCTCGGAGCGAGCCCCTTTCGTGATGGCGCCGGTCGCAAACCATAGCTGCTGCTGCAGTTCCGAAACCGATTGGCGCAGATCTACGCGTGGGTCACTCGCCGCGGTCAGCGCCTTCTCAAGCATAGCAATAAAGTATTTCCGGTTGGAATCGTCGCTCATGCTTTTTCTCCGATGTAGCTGTGTTCGTGCGCTGGAATGTCGCGAGCCGTGTAGGTGCTGCTGGTCCACTGCCATTCGAGCTTCAGCGTCTGTTCCCGCCCAGGCAGACCCATGCGGACCTTGCAGATCACCAACTCGGTGAGATTGCTTTCCTTGTTGGGTCGATGGATCACAGCGCCGTAGTCGGCCTTGTTCGCCCAATGCGCCGAGCCCGAGATGTCGTAGAGCCCCGGCGCTGCCGGTTTCTGTCCCCACATCGCCGGCTTCTTCGGGTGCGCCACGATCCAGACCGCAACGCCGTACTGCCGAGCGAAGGACTTGATCGCGCGGATCGAGCGGCCCGTGTAGTCGGTCTCGCTCTCGTCGTGCCGCCGCTTGTGCTCGATCTCATTCCACGGATCGATGATGATCAGCTGGGCGCCGTCGCGCAGCACGGCCAGGCGGCATAGCTCGAGCAACTCCTCCAGCGTCAGCTCATGGTCCTCGTCCGCGAAGTCCTGGCAGATGATCGACAGCCGGTCGTTGATGATCGCATCGGCTTCCGCCAGTCGCGGCGGCGGGACGTAGGTCGGATTACTAGTGTCCGTGTCCGAGCAACGGAGAAGTGCGGCGCGAACCTTCGTTTCGAGGATCGGCTTCACCATCGTCTCGAAGCTGCCCATCGCCACATTGACCCCGCGGCGCATAAGGTCCGCGATCACGAACACCATCAGCGACGTCTTCCCGGCGCCTGCGAAGCCGGTCCAAACTGTGAGCGTGCCCGGGACGAGCTCCGGCCCATCCACAGCACCGGGCAGGTTAAGCGGGATCGATCGCAGGCTGGGCGGCTTGGGGAAGTCCGCCATGCGGTACAGCCCCTTGATCGGGTAAGGCTTGGCCGCGTTGAGCAGGCCGGCAACAGCCCCCTCCCCCCAGTTCAGCAGGACGTCGTTGAGATCCTTGCAGCCTTCGGGATAGATGACGAACTTGCAGCGCTCGGGCCCAAGCCGCCGCGCGAGTTCAGCCCCGAGCATCCGTCCCACATTGTCGTCATCGACCGCGAGAATGAACGCGGAGACCGGATCAAGGTTGGCCTTTGCCCTCCACAGGAAGCGGTAGCGCTCCGCGTCATTCTCCTCGTTGATCTCGCCCGGCGTCATTTCGTTGGGGCCGCCGTTGGGCACTGAGACGGTGTGCGGAAACCCGGATTGGATTGCCGCTATCGCATCCCATTCCCCCTCGGTGATCACCACGGTCGCCTGCCCGCTCCGCACCGGCTCGGAGAGCAGCACGTCGTGGTTCCACAGGACGAGGGGCGCCCCCGTATCCATGCGATGGCGCTTGGCCTGGGCCTGGCGGAACTTGTGGTTCACCACCTGGCCCTGCTCGATGTAGGGCACGCTCAGCCAGAACTTGCCGGCGGCGTCCTGCGTGGATGTCAGACCGAGCTTCTCGGCGAGGTCCAGATCGAGCGAACGCTCCGCCAGCCAGTCCCTGTGCTTCTCGTGCAGCGTCATTGAATCGTCCCCCTTTCCAAGGGCAATTGTGGCAGCGGTAGCGGACGCCCTGGTCATCGACACAGACCGACAGGCAGAAATCCCGCTTGTTTTTCCGGGTGTGCGAGCATTGCGGGCAGATCGTCTTGAACGAGCCGTGCCCATGCCGGCGGGCGCGGATGCCAAGCTCCGACAGGATTTCGGAATTGGTCAGCATGGCGAACTCATCCTGACGCCGCCGATCGAGAAGCCGCCGGGATCATCGCCGTGACGACGCTTCAGAACCTTCTCGATGAAGGGCACCGGGTCGACCAGATCGGGCTCAGTCTGAGCGACGCCGAGCGCTTCGATCACCGACGCGGTGCCGTAGTCCCGTTTCCACTTGCCGATCAGGCCGCCGACCTTCGACTGGGCGACCCCGCGGCTTCCGAGGAAGCGCTTTCCAGTGTCCCAGAGGTGGGTTTCGGCGTCGGCGGCGACGTTCGGTTCGGGGGCCTTTTTCGAAGCCTCGTGGCCGTTAGCGTTAGCTAACGGAATATCTTCCTGTTCCTGTCCCTGTCCCTTGGGAGGCTGAAGGACGCTTTCAGCCGTCCCTAAAGGATCGCTCTCGGACTGCTCCTGCTCGTCCTTTTGGGATGCCCAACGCTTCTCATTCCCCTTCTTTGAGCGAGCGCGGTAGGACTGCTTCTTGCTCCATGCCTCGTTGGCTTTCTCAGCAACTACAGGATGATAGAGGCGTCCGTCGTCGCACAGGACAAAGCCTCGGAGCGCGATGTCCTTGACCTTCTTCCAGCGGGAGCCGGCGCCGGACAGGTGCGCTAGAACGCGATCGTCCGACGGAAGGCTGCCGGCAGGGATTTGCTGCCAGGACTTGCACCAGAGCGTCAGCGCGGCCTTGAACTCGTCTCCAGTGGCCAGCGCGAAGAGATCGCTATCGAGCAGCCGGACGGTATCGAGCGGCATGAAAGCGAAGTCGCGCAGATCGCAGTCCGCAGGAGTGAGAGGGGCAACGGCCGCGGTCATGGGCGTGGACCGTTCGGGGACGCGGCGTTCGAGCGCGTCCGAGCGACGCGGGAATACCAGATTTGCAGGATCGATCGCGGTGCAGCGATCACAACGACGACCGCTTCCGTAGATCTGGCTGACTGAGATGGCCCCCGGTTCATGGCTAGGCTCCGTGCGATCGGGCCAGCATATCCAGCCAGCGGTGTGTGAGCATGTGGACCCGGCGGATCAGGTCGGCGTGCGGCCGCAATTCATCGGCTTCGGTCATCCCGTCCGCTTCGACCTCAATGACGGCCGGCAGCAGCATCGCGAGCGTAAGAGCGGCACGGTCATCCGAGGTGCATATCGCGCCGGCTTCGGCCCAGCGTCCGTTAGCCAGGCGAAGCAAAGGATCAGCGAACCGCCCTCCCCATGCGTCGCAGCCGGCTAGGAAAGTCGGCAGATCCATTGCGGAACCGCCAGCAGTGTAGATCGCCGCTCGATCCTCGGACTTGCCGAAGACGCGCGCCATGTCCTTGTAGGTGATGTCGTCCTGCTCTTTGATCTCGCTGAGGACGGAGCCTTGGACATCGAGCACTTTTGACGCGGAAAACGTCCGCCGGGCGCGGTGGATATGCGGTGCGTTCATGCCTTAGCTCCGACAGCATGATGAACATTCAAATAGGCGGACGATATCATTCGCCACCTTCCCGGCGGCGGGAACTGGAACCCGCCGCCGGCTCGGCTATCGTGTTGGTTGCGACTCCGACACGAAGGGAAATATGCATGACGGCACGCACAGAGGCGCAGGCGGCGTTCGCGCTCAGGCTCGTCGCAGATTTGATGACGGCACTCGTCATCACAGAACGCCTGGACGAAAAACTCGCCATGCTGCTGATAGACGATGCCACCAAGGCCGTTGTGGCGAGCGATCCCGAGCACGAAGAACTTCTTCGAGAAACAGCGGCGGCACTCTCGGCACAAATAGCGCTTTTGAAGGCCGATCTGCGGCATCGCCTGAGGAAATCGGATGAAGACTGAGTTCGACGCCAGCCGAACGGCTAAAGTTGGCGAGCGTTCGACGATCTCGCGCGCTCATGCCTCGGCTCTCCCTGCATGACTAAGGACCGCAAAGCCCGCCGCGGCGCAAAGAACGTCATGTGTGCCTGGGCAAACCTCGTCGGTGCCACGATCGAGGCGTTGAAGAAGGCCGACGTGCCGGAATGCTATATCCATTACTTCCTCGACAGGCTGGAGCTGGCAAACGACGAGACGCTCGTGGGAGCGGAGGCTGAGTTCGCGGATGAACTCATTCCGATTTTCCGACGGATGGTGGGTGATAGTGACTAGGAAGCGCGAACGTGCGCGCGTGACTTTTGCCGATTTTCCGCCGATCGCTCAGTATGCCGCGACCGTCCGGAATCAGGTCGATTGGTTGCAATTTAATGCCTAGGCAATCAGCATGTGAGAGAATGCTATATAGGTGCTGCGCCGGGATAACATTGCGGTTGCACCAACCTTGGACGGTGGTGTGACTTGCGTGACCGAGCATCCTCGCCATAGGACGTACGCCGCCGAACAGCCTGATGATTTCCTTAGTATCCATACGTCGAGCGTATACGGCAAGCGTACAGCAGTCAATGAGAGATGGGGAAAAGAGTGTCGAGCAAACCGACCATCGGCCGCAGACTGATAGTCCTGAAGGAATACAGCGGCCTCTCGCTGGCTCAGATCGCGAAGCGTGGCGGCTACGCGGGCGCGTCCTCAATTCAGAAACTATTCAAGCCCAATTACGACCCACCAGTGCTGCCGAAGCATATCGCCGATCGTCTGGCGCGGGCGCTGGTTGGCTGCGGAGACCCTCCTATTGAGCAGCTTGAAATCAGCTCGCTGGCAGGTGAGGGCACGGATATCGAACATCGGATTGCAGAGCTCAGCGTTTACACGCACATGCTAAGCAGATTCATTCCTCTTTTTCACACGCGCAGGCTGAACGCTTACGTTACATCCGAACAAAGTGAAGAGATTCCTTTATTTTCCCGTGTGGAAAGCAACGACGGGCTTCATTTCGCCTGCCCTGACCATCTAAAGGGGCTACAGCTAATTGGGCTCTATATTACCATCGGTACAATGTGGCCCCGCTTCGCCGAAGGAGAGGTTGTTCTGTACGAACATCGCCGTCCTCCCTCGCCAGGTGATGATGTCCTCGTAACTGTAGTTACTGATGCCGATCAAAATGGCGGCATGATTATCGGCCGCTTGTATCTTATGCACGATGATGAGGTGCAGATTGACCTCCTCAGCCCGCGGCATCGGATTGTTTTAGAGCGCCGAAACGTAATCTCTGTCCACAGGCTTGTTACACCCTCAGACCTACTCCCGCCCCCGACAAGCGTATTCTAACGCTTGACGCGTACGCCAATGGGCGTATGAAGCGTACATCAGCCGATCGCCCACGGGCCGAAGAAGCTGATGGCAGGCCCCGGCGATAGATACGTCGCTCCCCCCTGTCTCCCTCGATTGATGGAGACTTACGATGAACGCACATTCTTCGATTTTCGCGATGGCAGCCGCTCAGCACGAGCAGTCTCGGCAGACATGGGACGAAGCTTATGCCGCCTATCGCCGGGCTCAGGCTGCGCAGCGTCAGGCGCTGGCGGAATTGCCGCAAGGCGAGGACGTCCCTGACGAGGTTTCATCGATGGACTCCGAGGCGTTCAATAACGTCATGATGATCCCGGCGCCGACGCTCGATGCTCTCGCGATCAAGCTCGCACTCTACGCCGCTGACGATGGGCACGGACTGTCAGGGGCGGCTGTATTTCAGGCACGCATGGCGGCTGATGGCCTCGCACTCGCTCATCAATTGAGCGGATCGCCGCAGATCCGCGAGGTTGCCGCAGCAACCTTCTCAGAAACGAGGGCGTTGATCGCTTACCCTGGCGTCGAAGGAGACAACCGTCAGAAGGTTGCCACGATCTTTGAGGAAGTTGCAAACCAACTCGCGAACGACAGCCAACCAACACCCCCCTCTGCCGTTGAAAAGGCGTTCGGGGCTTGGCGTGATGCGAAGCTGGTTGGCTATTATGCTCAACCCTGTCCCGACGAGATTATGAATCGCCTGAGCGAAAATGAAATTGCTCTGGAACGAGTACTCGCCGCGACGCCCGCCGTATCGCATCGCGATATTGTGCTGAAGCTCCTGCCGATCGCTCTCGTCGAGCATTCTCCGGATGCCAACCGGCCACCGCTTCTTCCGGTCGTCAAGCGCGAGGGAGGGTCGGATTATGCTGAGGATGCGTGCTGGGAGGGGGTCATACGGGACATGATCGCAGCCGAGCCACAGATAGCAATCTGCACGAAAATGCCCGCCTCAGATTATTACCTGCGGCGCGACTCTAGCAAATCGGTAGCGGCTGCTCCGACCCCCATCCAGGCTGCCATCGCTCATTGGTCCGCATCGCATCGCCTAGCGCACGCGGAACCTGAGCTGGCGCCTGATGAGGAAAAAGCCGAGTTTCGTCGCCGCGAGGCGATCGCCGATCAGATCCTAACTTCGCCCATCACATGCTCGGCCGATGCCGCTGCGAAACTGCGCGTAGCGCTTTCGTACGCTGAGCAGTCCGCTGCGGTGGAAGGTGTGATCACGGGAGTCGATGAGGCAGATGAGGTGCTTCTGTCCGATTTCGGCCCCGCCGATCGCCAAGTCTACGCGATCATCCGCGAACTGGAGGGGCTCGATGCGTGACACCTGTCATGCCTGCGACTTCTTCCTCGAACGGGGGCTGGCTTCGGCCAGCTCCCCACCATCGGAGACGAGCGATATGAGCATCGGCCGAGGCATCTGCCGGCGACGTTCACCGGTCGTCGTCCCTGACCCGGATCTCCCGCTCGAGCAGCGGTCGCAGTTCCCCATCGTAGACAATGCGCACTGGTGCGGAGATTTCCGCAGCGGAGCGTGGACGTCACCCTGCTGAGGATTGAAGGATGACCCTATTCCATCCCCGACTGCTGGAAGCCTGGGAAGCCTACCAAGGCGCCGCAGCGACATTCCGCGACATGCATGAGGTCCCAACACCCCAGGTGCAGTTGTTCGAGCAGGCGGTCCTGCTGAACAAGCTGCAGAAGGAGTTTGCCGCCGCCTATGATCGCTTCAGCGGGCCACGGCGCGGCCTACGCGTGGTGGGAGGGCAGGATGCTGGTCGCTAATCAGATGGGCTTCGCGCCCGGCGTACCGCACTTGGCAAACTTGCCTTTCGCGTCCTTGCAGACCGCCTTCTTTGCGGCCTTCTCGGGGCATTTGATGAACTTGCCGGTCTTCGGATCCTTGCAGGGAGCCGCGGCCACTGGGGCCGTCGCGCTGAACGCCAGAGCAGCGGCGATCACGAAAGAAAGTGCCTTCATTTCATCCTCCAACCGAGTCGATGGAGGAAATGATGCGCCCAGATCGAGCACGGTGGAAGTGAACGATTGTGACCTCGCCCCTTCCGACCGTTGCTCGATCCCAGAGCTATTCGCCTACATACCGCCCGTTCGGCGTCATCTTGCAGCGGCCGACGACATAGGTCCCATCCGGACACAGGGTGGTCTTCCCCGATCCGCCTCCAATGTAGCTGCCGTTCGGCGCCACACGCGCCTTACCGCCAACGTAGGAACCATCGGGCGCCATGGTGGCGTTTCCACCACCGACGTAGCGACCGTTCGGCGCCATCTGACAACGACCCGAAACATAGGTCCCGTCCGGACACATATCGGCGTGCGCGATCGTCGGCACCGCAAGCGCGATCAGCGCAACAAGCATTCCCTTCATTTTGCATTCTCCCCTGTTTCCCACTCAGAGCATGCCCTGCGCCTTACCAAGCGTCTAGGGAGGCGCGCATGACCATCATGATAATCTGCCTCGCAATCGCGCTTCACGACGTTGATGGCCCGATCCACTGCCAGGACGGCACCAAGCTTCGCCTCCAGGGCATAGGTGCAACCGAAATGGATGGAACGTGCCGGCCGAACCAGCCCTGTGTGCCTGGCGACCCGTTCAAGCAGCGGCGACGCATGGCAAAGGCGATGGGCGCGACGATTGAGCGCGAGACGCGGCGTCCGAATGGGGGCCAGCTCTATTTCGCCCGGCCCATTCGCCTGACGATCGAGCCGACCGGCACGAGCCATAAGCGGGTGACCGCCTGGGCTCGGCTGCCTGATGGGCGCGAAGTTTCGTGCCTCGCGATCCGGACAGGTGTTGCCGTTCGATGGGATCGATATGACCGGCGCGGCCGGCTGAAGGGTTGTGGCCGATGAGCATTGAAATTGCAGCACGCGATCGTCGCACCGACCGGCTGCTGCGTATCGACAGGGTAAAGGATCGCACCGGTCTATCCGTGGCGACAATCTACCGCCGGGAAGCGGCTGGCACCTTCCCGCCACGCGTGCGCCTCGGCCCGCGCAGCGTAGCCTGGTACGAAAGCGACATCGGTGATTTCGTCGCTGCTCCGTCGGACTATCGTGCTGATCAGGCCGCGTAGAAGAGAAAGCTCATTCAGGGGCCGACGGCGACGGCGAGATCACTTGCTCACTAATCGGAGCTGGGCTTCCGTCACCATTTTTTTCCTCTGGGACATCAGCTTTAGTGAGTGTTCCCAGAGAGTCGCCCCTGTTTCGATATTCACAGGATCGACAGCATCAACGGTTAAACGGAGCTTCGCCAGCCCATTTATATAGATAACTGAGTTTGGCCCCAGCGTACGATCATTGCCCACGGCATCAGAAATGTGCCGCGAGATCGCGCTACGCATTTTAGCTTTAGCCTGATCGACGTCCTTACCGTCCACTAGAGCATCACTCAATGCGCCCAAAGACTGATCAAGCTCTGCACCGCTATTCCTGAACGACTGCAAGTCAGAAAACGTTTGCTGCTGGACGGCCAGTTCAGTGTTCGATTTCTGGTTGTAGAAGTAGGAGAGGTATGCGGTCAGGGCGGCCGTCAAAAACATCGGCACGAACCACGCGCCCATCGTTCTCGTAGCGACAACCGCATGGCGCGCGCCGGCGCATACTGCCGTCCAGATTTTCGGGCCGATACTCGCCGGTGACAAGGCCATAGCCATCATATGTCCTATTTAGCCTTTCGGCCGCCGGTTTTCAAACGCGCAGGAGACTTAACGTTCGCCTCCTGCTCTAACTTCTTCTGGGCGCTGCAGTAGGTTTTGAAGCGGCTCACTCCCAGGCCGGTAGCTAAGGCGCTAGTATCAGGCGGAATCTCGATCGGACACCGATCGGTCGCACTGCCAACCTGCCTTGCCGTCACGGTGATATTCCGTAGATCTTTCAGCGGCCTTCCCTCGGCGGCAGCTGAAAACATGATTGCCGCGCTGAATGCCAACGGACCGACGGTTCGCACTACCACGCTTAGCGGAGAATTTCGCGTCAACTCTATCGTAGCGCTGCCGTCTTCCTCAATCGCTAAGTCGTAGAAAGGCGCATCTTTATCCAAATCATTGGCTAGAATATGGTCATGAACAACTGAAAGACCGTTAAAAATCACGCCAATATTTGCATAATCTTGCGCGTTAAATATTTCCTTTCGCGTCGGAAATTTGGCGACAAAGATATTTTTATAAGCAAACGTCCCGTATGCCTGTACGTAAATTTCTTCATGGTTAGAGAAACCAACCGGATGAAATGCAGTCGGCGAATGGAGAGATTTCGTCAGTTCGGCCGAAAATCGGTAACGTGCAACGGTATTAACCCACCTTACCCGCCGGCCAAAAGTCGAGGTGATTTCCTCATTGGCGGTGTAGGTTAATTTACGAACAACCCCTGCATCGTCGATGAGTTCACCGATAGCAATCTGCCCGGAATAGCCCTCACCTAATGGGACGACTACCAAATCGCCCTTTTTAGCTACGAAAAAGAGATTTTTTAGAAAGCCAAGCCGCTTTTTATCTTGCTCACTTCCCCTCCGTCGCCGTTTACCCGGTGCCTTCGCCGTACCGCTTCGGAGCACTCGATCAAGCGAGATTGTCCTCAGCAGATCATCATCGCTCCATTCCGCGGGCTGGCCTGCGAGACGATCCAGTCCATGAATATCGAGAAACGCGAAGCTCGACTCCCGCATGACGTTGGCCAGTCGGTAGGTCTTTCCCGGGAAAAGCTTATAAACGGAATGATCGTCCGGAAGAACGACACCGTTCAGCTCAAACTCTAACGGCTGGCCCGCAAACAAGTCGGTTTGCTGACTTTTTGTCGGCATAGAATCCCCCTTTTCGGCAGATCTATGGGTTTAATGCCCCAGCGTCAAAGCAGCATTCCTCCGTAATGGACCTGCGCTGGCGATCAGCGTGCCGCAGAATCCACCTTGCTTATCAACGAAAATGGATCGGACAGGCCCGCCGTGATCATGTTCGCCCAGACCTGTCCCAGATCGCGCCGCGGCTTCAAGTAGCGCGCGCGATTATAGGCCCATTCCGAAGCGGACATACCTTCGGGCACGTGCGCCAGCATTATGTCGATGATCATGCGATCGCCATCGCGCTCCTTCTCGGCCGCGCGCTCGTTCATGATCGTGGAGAAGGCCGAGCGCCAGCCGTGCGGCACCATCCGACTCTTGTAGTGGCCGGCGCGGATCCGCTTGTACATCGAGCTGACGGCAGAATCGCTCATCGGCTCGCGACGGTTCAGAGCGCCCGGAAAGAGCAGGTCCCACCGGCCGTTGATCACCCGTAGCGCGCGCAGGCACTGGACGGCCTGATGCGACAGCGGCACATCATGCCCAAATGCGACATTGCCCTTGTCCTCGACCTCGAGCTTCATGCGGGCTGCCGGTATTTCCCACAGTGCCCCCGGCGAGGGGGCATCGGGATCATCCCAGTCTATGCCGCTGAACTCGGACCAGGTCGCGGTGCGCAGCACGCCGATGCGAACGACCGTCAGCGCTACCAGGCGTGAGCATAGCTTGGTTTGAGCATCCGACGTTGATCGGTCGATGTCCTGCTGCAGCTCTATCAGTTGAGCCACCTTCACGAGCGCCGGCTGTTTGGCACCGGGCGGGGTGGGCTTCAGCGCAGCGCCGATGTCCTCTATCTCGGTCACCGCCTCACGCTTGATCAGGTGTTCGCCCTTTGCGCGCTTGAAGATCGCCAAGACATAGCCGCGCACACGTTTCGCAGTCTCGATCGACCCACGCTTTTCGATCTTGCGCAATTCAGCCAACACCGCGCGACCGGTGATCTCCGAAATCGGCAATTCGCCCAAACGGGGATATATGTCTCGCTCCAGGCGGAAGCGGACGCGCTTAAGATGCGAAGCCGACCAACGAGGACCTTCGTCCTTGATCCAGTCTTCCGCCACCAGTTTGAACGTCATGCCGGCGGCGGCGATTGCGTCCTGCCTGCGGCGCTCAATCTCAACCGCTGGATCCTTGCCATCCCGCAGAATGGCTCGGGCCTCGTCCCGCCGATCACGCGCCTCCTTAAGCTTCACGTCGGGATAAAGCCCGAAGGTCAGCCGCTTCTCCTTGTCCGCAAAACGGTATTTGAAGCGCCAGGACTTTGCCCCTTTGGAGGTGACAAACAGATACAGCCCCGCCGAATCAGCGAGCTTATAGTCCTTGCTGCGTTTCTCAGCATTCCGTATCGCAGTATCGGTCAGCGCCACGATGCCCCCAATCTCGGAATCCGATGCCCCAGCGATGCCCCCACACTTGCTGCGCTGCTACGACATTCCATGAGAAGACATGGAGGGCCATCAGATCAGATTGTCAAATAAATCGGGCTTTATGACGCCTGCAGCATGGTGCTGAAAGAAAGCGCTGGTGGGCCCGGCAGGACTCGAACCCGCAACCTAGCCGTTATGAGCGGCCAGCTCTAACCGTTGAGCTACAGGCCCCAACCAGCGCCGGCTGGCGATAGCCGAGCCAGTTTCGCGCGGCAAGCCGTGGTCGGATCAATCGCCTCTCCTTCTATCGGACGTTCCCTTGAGGAAAGGCTAGACCGCGTCCTGCTCGGCCCGTTGATCGCCCAGCGGCAGGCTCAGATAGAAGCGGGTGGCATCGATCTCCAGCATGCCGCCACTTGCAATGGCGAGGTTCCGGACGAGACGAAGCGCGAAGCCGAGACCCAGCACAGGCGCATCCGGCCAGTTGCCTCCGGGATTATACCCGGGATCGAGAAGCATCTTCTCGTCACGGCCGTCGAGCGCGCGCGGGCGCAGGATCGTCAGCAGCATGTGGCTCGATCGGCGGGGGTCGCGCTGCAGGTCGACGCTGATACGCTCGTCCTCGCCCACCATGGCGATGGTCGCCGCCAGCAGGCGCGACAACATGCGTTCTACGGTGGGCGCATCGACTGCGACTGATGGCAGCGTCGAATCGATCCGGAAGGCCAGACCGCTCGCGCGCTCCTTGGCCACCGCCTCGAAATTCGCATGGAGGCGGGTCAGGATCGCGCCGGCGTCCACGCCAGAGACGCCCGTCGTCGCCGTCTCGGCGGCGCGGACGGTCGCAACCATATCGAGATCCTCGACCGCGCTGAGCAGTTTCTTGCTCTGCTCCAATATCTCCTGCGCGCGGCCGCGATAGGATGCGGCGGCGGGACCGCGCATCTGCCCGTCGATCATCTCTGAAAAGCCAATGATCGCGTTTAGCGGCGTGCGCAGTTCGTGGACCAGATGGCGCAGCGAATCATTGAGCGCCGGTTCTTCCGGGCTGCTTGCCCCGCCTGCAATAACGGTGGCGCTCTCATCGGCACGGGGTCGGCGGGCCGTCCCCCGATATCCACTGAATCGCCCATCCTTGGGATCGAAGAACGGCACGGCCGATATTCGCCAGTCCCCTGATGCTGGGCCCTCCCCGGCGATCGTCAGGCGAGCGTCGCGGAACGGCGTGCGGCTGCGATAGGCGCCCGCGGCATGGCCATCGACGCCATGGTCGGTCTGGTGCGCGGCAACGGCGATCGTCTCGCCGATCACGGGCCCGCGCGGAACGCCTTGGACCCAGCAGATGACTCCGTCCACGCCGGTTTCGAAGCGAAAATTCTCCACGCGTCCGGCGGGTAGCTCGTCACTCTCTGCAGGCTCGGCGCCCGTCGCATCCGCATCCGCCTGCACAGGATTCGGATAGCGGGTGCGGAATGTCTCGATCCGGGACAGCAATTCCCGGATTTGGCTTTCTCCAGTCGACGGCGACGAAGGCGCGGCTTCCACGAGAAACTCCGCCGGCTCGCTCACAAAGGGAGTCTCGAGCATCGCAGAAAGGCCGGCAGACGCGGTGGCCTCGACGGGTTGCTCCAGGTCGGGGGCCAGGTCGGCGACAGAGGGTTCGGCCTCCTGCGCCTCGGCGACCAGTCTGTCGATCGGCGTAGCCAACGGCGCCAGGCGAGATTCGGGCTTTTCGACCGGTCCGGGGATCAGGAAATCGCTGGCTCCGAACCCTTCGAGGGCCTTTTCGACCTCGCCGCCGAGATCGCGGCGGTTGCGGAGCAGGTTGCGGGCGCTGGGGTTGAGGCGGGGGAGAAGATCGAGCCACTGCCGAGCGCCGAGGATGACGTGACCTAGCATCGGAGCAGCGATATGCGGCTGATCCTCAGCGAAGAGCATGACGAGCTCGGGCGGTACGTGGCGGCCCGCCAGGCCCCGGCCCGCCGCCAGCCGCAAATCGACCGGTATTTCGGCTCGCACCGATCGCAGGAAATTATAGGCATCGACTGCGCGAGGCGCGTCGACCAGCGGATCATCGACGCGATGCCCACGCCCCTGCGCCAGCACGTCGACGACCTGCCGCCAGAGCACTGCCCTGGCTTCAGGCGTCGGCGCCGGTTGCGCGAGCAACGTGGCCAGCATGTCATCGAAACGCAAAAGCCCGCCTCCACTCGGCATCGAACGGGTTCAAGCCCCCATTCCCCGGCGCGGGATACTAGATTGCAACGAGCCAAGCGAAAAGAGCGTTTGAGGCTCAGCGTGCATGCTATTTTAATTGCACTTTCTGGTAACTTTATTCTACGAACACTGCCAGTTCTTGAAAGGTTTATCCATGTCTGGCGCATCGCTTGATCAAATCGATCGTACCATTCTGCACGAGCTGCAGGAGGATGGTCGCATGACCAATGTCGATCTCGCCAAAAAGGCCGGACTCACCGCGCCTCCCTGCCTGCGCAGGGTTCGTGCACTGGAAGAAGCTGGCGTGATCGAAAGCTATCACGCCAGGCTCAACGCATCGGCGCTCGGCTACGGAATCACGGTATTTGCACTGGTGTCGCTGCGCAGCCAGGCCGAGGAGGACCTACGCCAGTTCGAAGCCCATGTCGCCGCCCTTGCCGAAGTGCGCGAATGCCACATGCTCAATGGCGAGATCGATTTCATCCTGAAGATCGTCGCGCATGATCTGCAGGCGTTTCAACAGTTTCTTACGTCCCAGCTGACCACCGCTCCCAACGTCGCAAGCGTTAAAACCTCGCTGACGATCCGGACATCGAAGGACATACCAGGCATTCCGGTCGACGGCGCCTGACCATCATCGCCGCTGCATCGGGGCGCGACACAGAAAAAGGGCCCGGCGTCGATGACGCACGGGCCCTTCTCATCAGATCGCCTTACGAGGTGGGCGGGGTTTCCGCCCAGACCTTCGCGTAGCCGGCGAGCGGTGCATATGCACCCGTCGTGATCATATCGAGCGCAGCCTTGGCACCAGCCTTGTCGCCGGCCTGACCCAGAGCGAGGCCGAGACGGAAATTGGCCTGCGCAGTGTCTGCCCCCGGCTTGGTCAGCGCAACCTTGTACAGGTCGGCCGCCTTCGCATAGTCCTTGTAGCCATAGACCAGATCGGCGGTGGTCATGACCGACTTGAAGGTCGATTTCGGCCCGTTCGCGGCCGTGACGGCGGCCGGGATCGACGCCTTGTCGGCACCCAGCTTGGGCTGCGACAGGGCAATGATCTCGCGGGTGTTCTGACTGGTAGCTGGATTCAACTTGCCTGCAGCGATACCCTCTTTGAGAACGTCGACGCCCTCGTTCGGGAAGCGGAGGTACACCGCCAGAGCATAGTCGATATAGTTCGACTGGGCTGAGAGCGGCAGGACGCCAGCGGCGCGCGACAAGCGCAGCAGATCGAGGTCGATATCGCCCGAAAGGCCGGCCAGCTGGCGATAGATGAACAGCGAGTCATGCCAGTTCTGCTTGACCGGATAAGCGGTGAGCCAGGCGGTGGTGATCTTCACAAACTGGGTCGGAAGCTTGGCGCGCGACGCCATGTCGGCGCCGCGTCCGTACCATTCGCTCGGCGCGGCCTGACCGGCAGCGGCCTTGGCATCCATCACCTTCTGGAGCGTGGCGAGAGCCTCGGCCGTCTTGCCGTTGCGATTCTGAGCATCGGCCAGGATCGCATAGGCATCGGGTTCGGCGCTGCCGGCCGCGATCGCGCGCGTCAGCGACGCTTCGGCCTTGGCGTAATTCTTGCCCTGGTAGGCAAATTGCCCCTGGAACCAATAATATTTGGCGCGAGTCTCGTCGGTCAGCTGATTGGCAGCCTCGCCGGTCGCAATCAGTTCGTCGAGCGCGGCCGACAGCTTGGCCTGATCGCCGCTCGCCTGGGCCATGTTGAGACGATATTGAGCGACGACGTATTGCTCGTTGGGGGTCTTCGCCAGCTGCTTGGCCTGCGCAAGCGCGGCCTCTGCAGCGGGAATATCCTTCGCCTTGATCGCTGCATCGGCTTCGCCGAGCGGCTTGCGGATTTCCGGGCCGATCTTCAGCTGCGGAGCAGCGGGAGCTTCTTCCTTCTTCTTGGCGGCAAAGGCGGCGGTACCCGGCGCCACTGCGGCGATAGCCATGCCAAGCGCCGTAACGAGCGCAAAACGGGACGTGAAATTCATGCTTCAGGCCTCCTAAACGACGGCCGAAAGGGAAGCGGCCACCGGTAAAACACGCCGGTTGACTAATCGCTCCCTCGGCCCCGCACAAGCGCGGGCGAAACGATCCGGCTTCACTCGTCGCTCTCTAGGCACCACTCGCTGAATAGGGATTGAACCGAGGGGCGGTTGATCGCTTGCGCAGGCAAAGCTAGGGCGGGGTCATGCTCCTCCTGCTCTCGCCCGCGAAGTCGCTCGATTACACGAGCCCCCTGCCCTCGATCGAGGCGTCGAAGCCGCGCTTTGCGGAAGAGGCCCTGACGACCGCACAGGCGGCATCGAGGCTCGGCGCGAAGAAGCTGTCCAAGCTGATGGGGATTTCGGACAAGCTCGCGAAGCTGAATGCCGATCGCTACGACGGCTTTGTCGAGCAGGAAGAACGGCCCGCACTTTATGCCTTCTCCGGCGACGTCTATATCGGCTTTGAAGCCAAGACCCTCGACGAGCCGGCGATCGGCTTCGCCCAGGATCATGTTCGGATCCTGTCCGGGCTCTATGGGTTGCTCCGCCCGCTCGATCTGATTCGGCCCTACCGGCTCGAAATGGGCACGCGCTGGGCGCCGGGTCGCAAGAAAACGCTCTATCAGATGTGGGGCAACAAGATTTCCGACGCCTTGGCCGCCGATCTCCTGGCCGACGGAACGGACGTCATCATCAATTGCGCCAGCAAGGAATATTGGCACGCAGTCGAGCAATCTCCACCCGAGGGCATTCGCATCATCACCATCGATTTTCGGGAGCTTGGGAGCCAGGGGTTGGTTTTCAACAGCTTCGGCGCGAAGCGGGCCCGGGGTATGATCGCTCGCTGGATGTGCGAACATCGCATCACCGATCCCGAGGGCCTGAAAGGCTTCGACAGCGACGGTTACAGCTACTCGCCCGAGGGATCGGACGAATCGACATGGCGATTTGTCAGACCGCGCTGATCGTCGCCGGCTCGTTCGGCGGGTTCTGCCCCGGACATTAGGAACATCCCCCGATCCGACCCGTTGATATCGCAGCATTCACGGAGTTGAGATTATGACCACGCAAGCACCCCCTACCGACAAGGACAAGGGCAACGGCGTCGAGCTGACGACCGAGGAAGCGCGGGGCGGCGCTACGCCCCGCATGACCCGCTACATTCTGGGCTGGAGCGTTGCGCTCGTCGTCATCGCTTTCATCATCGTGCTGGTGGCCAACAGCTGGGGTTGATCGTCGCGGAATCGTAACGCCTCAAGATTATCGCTGGAGGGGATTCCTTATCCGCTCTGGCGTTCACGCCCGTCCTTCGTTAGGAGCATCTGACGCCCCTCCCAGGGGCAAACGACCGCTTCAACGATAACGGACCGATAGACTTTGGCCAGCGCACCGCCGCCCATCGAAAATAGCGATATTTCCCCGATTTCGATCGTGGACGAGATGAAGTCGAGTTATCTCGACTACGCCATGTCGGTGATCATTTCGCGCGCACTTCCCGACGTTCGCGACGGGTTGAAGCCGGTGCATCGCCGTATTCTCTACGCCTGTCAGGAGGGCGGGTTCGTCCCCGGCCGGCCTTATCGCAAGTCCGCGAAAATCGTCGGCGACGTGATGGGCAACTATCACCCGCATGGCGACAGCTCGATCTACATGGCACTCGCCCGCATGGCCCAGGATTGGGCGATGCGCGTGATGCTCATCGACGGCCAGGGCAATTTCGGATCGATGGATCCCGATTTGCCGGCGTCGATGCGCTACACCGAGGCGCGCCTCAGCAAGCCGGCGATGGCGCTGCTGGCAGACATCGACAAGGATACCGTCGACTTCGGCCCCAATTATGACGGCTCGCTCACCGAGCCTCTGGTTCTGCCGGCGCGTTTCCCGAATCTTCTGGTCAACGGCGCCGGCGGCATCGCCGTCGGCATGGCGACCAACATACCGCCGCACAACCTCGGCGAAGTCGTCGCTGCCTGTAAGGCGTATATCGCCAACGGCGCGATCACGGTGGACGAACTGCACGAGATCATTCCCGGTCCCGATTTCCCGACCGGTGGCCTGATTCTCGGCAAGGGCGGCGCCCGCAACGCCTATCACAACGGCAAGGGCTCGATCATCATGCGCTCGCGCCATGTGGTCGAAGAGGGCCGTGGCGAAAAGCGTTCGATCGTGCTGACCGAGATCCCCTACCAGGTCGGCAAGAACGGCCTGGTCGAGGGCATCGCGGAAGCCGCGAAGGACAAGCGGATCGAAGGCATCAGCGACATTCGCGATGAATCGAGCCGCCTCGGCGTCCGGATCGTCATCGAGCTGAAGCGCGATGCCACCCCCGACGTCGTGCTCAACCAGCTGTGGCGCCACACCCAGGCACAGACAAGCTTCCCGGCCAACATGCTGGCGATCCGCGGCGGCCGCCCCGAAGTCCTCAACCTGCGGGACATCATCGAAGCCTTCGTGAAGTTCCGCGAAGAGGTGATCACCCGCCGGTCGAAATTCGAACTGAACAAGGCGCGCGAACGGGCCCATATCCTGCTCGGCCTCGTCATCGCGGTCACCAATCTCGACGAAGTCGTTCGCATCATCCGTTCGTCGGCCAGCCCGGCTGCTGCGCGCGCGGCGCTCATTTCGCGCGAATGGCCGCGTGGCGAGATCGAACAATATATCAAGCTGGTCGAAGCGGTTGAGTCGATCGGCGACTCGCCGACCTATCAGCTCAGCGACGTGCAGGTTCGTGCGATCCTGGATCTGCGCCTGCATCGCCTGACCGCGCTCGGTCGCGACGAAATCGGCGACGAACTGGCGAAGCTCGCCGCATCGATCGCCGAACTGCTCTTCATTCTGGGCAATCGCGAGCGCCTCTACGAGGTCATGCTGGAGGAGTTCGACGCAATCCTCGTCGAGTTCGCCACGCCGCGCAAAACCGAGATCGCGCCCGCCGGCGATACGATCGACGACGAGGACCTGATCGAGCGCGAGGAGATGGTCGTTACCGTCACCCATGGCGGCTACATCAAGCGGACTCCGCTCGAAGCCTTCCGCACGCAGAACCGCGGCGGCAAGGGCCGTTCGGGCATGGCGACCAAGGAAGAGGACGCCGTCACCGAACTGTTCGTGACCAGCACCCACACGCCGGTGCTGTTCTTCTCGGATCACGGCAAGGTTTACCGCAAGAAGGTATGGCGCCTCCCCGAGGGTGCTCCGCAGGCGCGCGGCCGGCCGATGATCAACCTGCTTCCGCTCGCACCCGACGAAAAGATCACGACGGTGCTGCCTCTGCCCGAAGACGAGGAAAGCTGGGGCGCGCTCCATGTCGTCTTCGCGACGGCGCACGGCAATGTCCGCCGCAACTCGATGGATGCCTTCGCCAATGTGCCGACCAACGGCAAATTCGCGATGCGGTTCGAGGAAGATGCGACCGATCGCCTGATCGGCGTGGCGCTCGTTACCGAGGACGAGGACGTTCTTCTCGCCACGCGCAAGGGCCGTGCAATCCGCTTCGCCGCAACCGATGTGCGCGAATTCCAGAGCCGCACCTCGACCGGCGTTCGCGGAATCACCCTGAAGGACGGCGACGAAGTCATGTCGCTGTCGATCCTCAGAGGCTTCGTCGCAACGACCGAAGAGCGCGATGCCTATCTGCGCGCTGCGCCGTGGAAGGATAACGAAGCCGAGCCGGCACTTCCCGCCGATCGGATGAAGGAGTTCGAGGACGCCGAGGAGTTCATCCTCACAGTCTGCGCGAACGGCTATGGCAAACGCAGCTCGGCCTATGAATATCGCCGCACCGGCCGTGGTGGCCAGGGGATCGGCAATATCGACAATCTGGAGCGCAACGGCCCCGTCGTTGCCAGCTTCCCGGCGCATAATGGCGAGCAGCTCATGCTCGTCACCGACCAGGCCAAGCTGATCCGCATGTCGGTAGGCGACACCCGCGTCATCGGCCGCAATTCCGCCGGCGTTCGCCTTTTCCACGTCGCCAAGGACGAGCATGTCGTCGGCGCGGCGCGGATCGAAGAGAGCGAAGAGGAAGCCGAAGCCCATCTGGGTGATGGCACAGTAGAAATCGCGCCTAGCGATGACGCTGTGATCGGCGAAGACCTCGCCGACGGCGGCGAAGGCGACACCGAAGAGTGACGGGATCCCGGCGAAGGCCGGGATCTCACTGCCCTCTCAATCCAGACATATGAGATCCGCAGCTTTCGCGAGGATCTCGACCGCCGATTACAGCGCCTTCAACACGCCTTCGAGCTTGTCGATAGGGTGATTGACGAGGTCCTTGTCGACCTCGGCCACGATCTTCGCCTCGACCGTCTTGTCGTAATGATGGCGCAACTCGCCCAGCGTGCGCGGCGGCGCAACGACGATGAGTTGATCGAACGCGTTGCGCTGTGCCCGTTTGGACAGCAGGGCCGCGGTATCCTTGGCAAAGCGGTCCTCCTCGATCTGGTGATAGTCGGGCTCTTCCATCGTGCTCTGCCGACCGCCGACCTGACTCATCGCGCGGCCGGGCGCATCTGTCTTCATCTCTCGATCTTCCAGCCCCGCCTGTGCGTGCTGATCCTCGACGACGAGATTCATATATTCGCCATCGCCCTCGTTGCGCAGAAACAGCGATTTGCGGCCATCGGCAACGAGCACGAGAGCGTCGTGGGGAATGCGCATAAAAGCTCTCCTATCAATGATTTGATGGGGAACGCCTCAATCGCGGAGGTGGTTGCGCTCAGACCGATAGGATGCGCTCATGAACCCACGAAGCGACCTGTTCTTCGGTCAGTCTGCCTGCGGCGAGATAGAAAGCCATATACACGGCATCTGACTTTCGGACGCCAATCGCGTGCCACAGCGCAGCAGGAATAGCTTATCGACAATCCATGCGCTTCGACTGTTTGCGTGGCCAAGCCGAACCATGGCTCAATAGCGGCGGAATATCTTCCGGACGAGTTGTCCGCGCCAGGGGCAGCCGTGGTAATTGAAGAAGAACCAGCCATATACGGTGGTGAAGAACAGCACGACTGGTGCCAGCGGATCGTCGTTCGCCCGCATGTGGCGGAACAGGGAGAGGTCGGCCGCACGACGATCCCGTTCGGTGCCGCCGCCATAAATCCCGTAGGCATTGTCATGCGACCGGCACCCCGCATTGCGATTATGCTTGGTGCCGTCCATGAAAAGGCAATACTGACGCTCTTTGTCAGCCATGGGTCGAGTAAGCAGCGGCAATGCCGGGGTTCAAGCGAAAAATCTTCTATCTCAGCGGTTTCGATCCAAGAGGTGCGCGTTTCTACCACCAGCTCTATGCCGAACAGGCCGAAGCCTTCGGGCAGACGGCGGATCGTGAGATCGTGGTCGGCAAGCGTCGGCGACAGCCGCCGCATTCGGTCGCCTGGACGATCGAGGACAAGACCAGCGATGCGACCACCGATTGCGTGTTCCTGGGCTGGGACGACGTCGTCCGCACCCATTGGGTCAAGAACCCTTTGGCGCTACTGAAGCGCTCGATCGCCGCCTATTGGAATTTCACCCGGCTACTCGACTGGCCGATCGTCAAGCGGTTCCCGTGGGGCGTGCGCTTCGCCTTCTATTATCCGGGCGTCTCGACCATCCTGCTGCCGATCCTATTCGGTCTGCTGCTCGGCGTACCGCTGGTCCTGTTGCTCGGCTCGGCCTGGGGACTCGCGGCAGCAGCCGTCGTGGGCATCGCGATCGGTATGTTCGTCGTCAAGAAGATCCAGGGCTTCTGGCTGCTGCGCTTCATCATCTTCAACGACACACTGGCGAGCGAGCGCCTGCCTGTCGACGTCGACAAGCGCATGACCGCGTTTGCCGATCAGATTCTCGCCAGCTTCGACGAGGACTGGGACGAGATATTGTTCGTCACCCACAGCAATGGATCGATCCTGGCGGTGCCCATCATGGCGCGGCTGCTCGATGCATGCGGAGGCGCCCTGCCCGACCGGTTCAGCCTGGTGACGCTGGGCTCCTGCGTCGCGCTGATCGGCAACCGCAAAGACAGCCGCCGCTTTCACGGACTGCTCGAACAGGTCGGCCAGGGCGATTTCCGTTGGCTCGACATCGGATCGATCACCGACGGCGCCTGCATCGCCGGCATCGACCCCTGCATCAGCTGCGCGCAACCACGCCGCGCCCGCCTGTTCCAGACCAGCCCGCGATGGTTTAGATATTCCGATCCTGCGACTTACGAGGCTCGCCGCCGCAACAAATACGAAACCCATTTCGATTATCTGAGGACGTTCGACCGGATATCCCCGCTCGACTATCTTGCGATCAGCTCCGGCGCACAGCCGCTGACCGAATCGATCGCGGCGTTCAAGGCCGAGAACGATGTCTGACACACCCGAATGCGACGGTTTGTTTACGCCGCCCTACCCCGTTCCGCACAAGAGCAAGGCATCGCTGTTCAAGCGCTTCCTGACGGGGTGGAACAGCTGGATCCACACGCTGTTCGATCGCAGCTACACGATGCAGATGGGCGAGATGCGCCTGCCGAAGCTCGATTTCTTCATCGCCAACGACCTGTCGGTCGTCGACCGGGTGATGGATGACCGCGAGAAGGTTTTTCCCAAGCACAGCTTCCTCAACGAACTGCTCGATCCGCTGATCGGCAACAGCGTCTTCTCGGCCAATGGCAAGGACTGGGAAGAGCAGCGGGAGATGGTCAATCCGGCGTTCGCCCACACCAACCTGAAGCGCGTCTTCCCGGCGATGCAGGGCGCAGTCGATGACCTGCTGGCGACCATCATGGCGATGGACCGGTCGAAGCCGATCGCGGTCGATCCGCTGATGACGCATGTCGCGGCCGACATCATCTATCGCACCATCTTCTCGGTAAAGCTCGACCAGGCCAGCGCGGACCACATCTACCACGCCTTCCATCGCTATCAGAAAAACATCCAGCCGGGGGCGATGCTGAAGCTCTACGGCCTGCCGCTTCTCGGCTATCGCCGCCGTGCGATCCGCGCCGCAACCGAAATCCACAGCGTGTTCGGCCCGATCGTTCAGGCCCGCTACGATGCCTGGCATGGCGGCTCCGGCGAAGCGAAGGCCGACATCCTTCAGTCGCTGCTGGAGGCCCGCCATCCCGAGACGGGCGAGCATTTCACCTATCAGAACATCATGGAGCAGGTGTCGACGATCTTCCTGGCCGGGCACGAGACCGCCGCGTCGTCGATGACCTGGGCGCTCTATCTGCTCGCCGAATGCCCGCATCTCCAGGACGCGCTGATCGGCGAGATCGACGGTGCGACGAACGGCGAGCCGATTGCCTTCGAACATCTCCGCGCGCTCGGCGGCGTCCGCAATCTGTTCCGCGAAACGCTGCGCCTCTATCCGCCAGTGAGCTTCCTCGTGCGCGAGGTGACCGCGCCGACGACGATGCGCGACAAGCTGCTCCACAAGGGCGCGATGATCGTGATCTCGCCCTGGCTGATCCAGCGCAATCGCAACAACTGGAAATGCCCGCACGCCTTCGCGCCAGATCGTTTCGACGACCCGGAAGAGGCCGAGGCCTGCCGCCGCGCCTATATGCCGTTCGGCAAGGGACCGCGCATCTGCATCGGCGCCGGCTTCGCCCAGCAGGAGGGAATACTGATCCTCGCGAGCATCATCCGGGCCTTTCGCCTTCGCTATCCCGATATTCCCAAGCCCGAACCGGTCAGCCGGCTGACCTTGCGCCCCAAGGACGCGGTGCAGCTCTGGTTCGATACCCGCGCGGTATAGGGCGGGGCTTAACCCCGGCGGGCTGTGCAGAGGCGCCGAACGGCTACGGCTTCAGCAGCAGGTCGTCCTTTGCGATCACCAGGACCGAATTGGGTGACCAGCCGCGCCAGTTGATCCGGGGGATGTTGTTCCGGATCAGCGTCGCCTCGTCAAAAGTCGCAGTAAGGTCATAGTCCTGCGGCAGCGCGAAAAGCATACCCAGTGTGCACTGGATATCCTTGCCGCCGAAGGTGCGGACATGGTCATCCTGCCCGAAACGCCGCGTCGCGTCATCGGGATCGATCGGGCCAAGATCCTCTGCGTAATGGCCCTCGCGGATGATCGGCACGCAGCAGACCTGCCTGCCGTCCGGCTTCAACGCCCGGTGGAGATGGTAGAGGACTGCGGTGATGTCGCAGGGGATATGCTCCATCACATGCGAATGGATGATCGCGTCGTAGTGGCCCGACGGAAGTTTC
This sequence comes from Pseudomonadota bacterium, assembly GCA_040387595.1. Lineage (GTDB taxonomy): Bacteria > Pseudomonadota > Alphaproteobacteria > Sphingomonadales > Sphingomonadaceae > Rhizorhabdus. The sequence continues at coordinate 150,738 of JAZKDN010000020.1, read as the reverse complement.
GCGGCGTCCTCGACCAGATCGATGCGACGGATGTTCGGCGCGAAGGCGTAGTTGGACGGATCGATGTCGACCGGCTCGTAACCATCGCCCCAGATCGCATGGAGCCTTTCGGCGAAGGCACGTTCGGGGGCGATGTGGAGAACGCGCTTGCCGGGCTGGAGAAGTCCTTCCTTCTCGATCATCATCCAGAGCAGCCGCGTACGCTCGTTCGACCCGCAGCCATCGCACTGGACATAGCCGCGCCTTTGTCGCGCCACGAACGTCGATGAGCCGCATATCGAGCAGCTCAGCCATGGACCCGTTTCACCGAGCCGTTCGAGCGTCGGGATCAGGTCGTCGAAATGATCGATCAACGCCGTGGCATCAAGCTGTTCGGGCGGCCGGTCCGAAAACCCGAAGCTGACCGCAACCGTCGGGATGTTGGCGTTGCGCCCGGTATCGGTGTCGGTAATCGAATCGCCCACATAGGCTGCACGTCCGCCGCCGCAGCGGGCGATCGCCTCGAACAGCGGCGCGGGATCGGGCTTGCGGACCGGCAGGGTGTCGCCGCCGACGAGCGCGTCGAAGCGGTTCGCCCAGCCGAGTTCGTCGATACAGCGCCGGGCCAGCCCCTCGGCCTTGTTGGTGCAGACCGCGAGCTTCACCCCGCGCGCCGCGAGCTGATCGAGCGCAGCGTTCAGCCCCGGGAATATCTGCGTGCCGTCAGCGATATGGTCGAGATAATAGGCGATGAAGATCGGAAAGCCCTGTTCGACCAGATCCTCGGTCATCTCGCCGGTCGCGGCCAGCCCCTTCTGTAGCAGGGCGCGCGCGCCGTGACCCACCATATGGCGAACGTCTTCGGCGGGAACGGCCGGCCGGCCGAGCGCGCCCAGCGCATGGTTGAGCGCGGCAGTGAGGTCGGGGGCGGTGTCGGCAAGCGTGCCGTCGAGATCGAAGGCGACGACGTCGAAGGGAAAATCAGCGGGCATGCGGCTCCATCGCCCGGCCGTTATGGAAAAGGCAAGCGCTTCGTGGCAAGTGACGTCCATGACGACGCGCTCCTTCGCTGCCCTGATCCTTGCCGCCGGCAAGGGCACACGCATGAAATCCGATCTACACAAGGTGCTGCACCCGATCGCGGGGCGGCCCATGCTCGGCCATCTGCTCGCTGCGGTCGATGCGGTCGGCGCCGCGCGCAAGGTGGTGGTCACCGGCGCCGGGCGCGAGCAGGTCGAATCCTTCGTCGCCCCGCTGGGTGTCGATGTCGCGACGCAGGACCCGCAACTGGGCACCGCCCATGCCGTCCAGCAGGGCGAAGGCGCGCTTGCCGATTTCGATGGCGACGTGCTGATCCTTTACGGCGACGTGCCGCTCGTCCGGCCCGAAACGATGCAGCGGCTGCTCGATCGCCTGAATGCCGACGACAGGCCCGCATCCGTGGTTCTGGGCTTCCGCCCCGCCGATCCGCTCGCTTATGGTCGCATCCTGGCCGACAGCGACGGCACGATCGAGAAGATGGTCGAATATAAGGATGCCAGCGCCGAGGAGCGCGCTGTCGATCTGTGCAATTCCGGCTTGATGGCGGTCCGCGCCGCCGATCTCTGGCCGCTGCTCGCCCGCGTCGGCAACGACAATGCGGCCGGCGAATATTATTTGCCCGACATCGTCATGATCGCCGCCGCCGACGGCCGCCGCTCGGCCGTGATCGACGCCGAGCCCTGGGAAGTCGCAGGCGTGAACAGCCGCGCCGAACTGGCGACGGTCGAGGCCGAATGGCAACAGCGCCGTCGCCTCGCCGCGATGGCCGACGGCGCCACCCTGATCGCGCCGGAAACCGTGTGGTTCGCCCACGACACGGTGATCGGCCGCGACGTCATCATCGAACCCAATGTCTTCTTCGGGCCGAAAGTCAGCATAAGTGATGGCGTGATCATCCGCGGCTTCAGTCATATCGAAGGCGCGACCGTGCAGACCGGTGCCGAGATCGGCCCCTACGCCCGGCTGCGTCCCGGCGCCGCCATCGGCGAAGGCGCGAAGATCGGCAATTTCGTCGAGGTGAAGAACGCCCGCTTCGGCAAGGGCGCCAAGGCCAATCACCTGTCCTATGTCGGCGATGCCGACGTCGGCGCGAAGGCCAATATCGGCGCGGGTACGATCACCTGCAATTATGACGGCTTCCTGAAATATCGCACGATCATAGGCGAAGGCGCCTTCATCGGATCGAACAGTGCCCTCGTCGCGCCCGTGACGATCGGCAATGGCGCCATCGTCGGCGCGGGATCGACCGTGACCCGCGATGTCGAGGCCGACGCCCTGGCCGTCGCCCGCGGAAAGCAGGAGGTGCGCGCAGGCTGGGCCGCGCGCTTCCGCGAACTCATGTCGATCAAGAAGGCGCAAAAGGCCAAATCATAGGCAGGGGATTCGGTCGTCCGCTTTCTTCTAGCGGCGGCTAGGAGCCCGAAACCGCCTCCTCAGGGCTCGCCAGCTCACCGTGCAGGGTGTCGCGCCGCTCCGCCCATTGCAGCAACGCATCCAGAGCCGGACAAAGCGATTGCCCCCAGGCGGTAAGCCCATATTCCACCTTGGGCGGCACCTGATGATGAACGGTGCGCGTGACGATGCCATCGGTTTCCATCTGGCGGAGCTGCTGGATCAGCATCTTCTGGGAAATAGCGGGCACCGCGCGCTCGAGGTCCGAGAACCGCAGCAGCTTGCCGCCGAACAGGTGAAAGAGGATCACCAGCTTCCATCGCCCCTCCAACATTCGGATAGCGTCCTCGACACCGGCTGCGGCCGACACTGGCGTATATTCAACCGGCTTACCTCGAGGTAAGTACCCTACTTTTTCGTGCGTTCTTGCCATTATCGATGGCTAGGCCGATCTGTTTCATATCGCAACCGCGGTCTGGACGGGCCGCCCAGGAGATCGAACATGCCAGACCTTCCCTCCGCCATTGCCGCCTATTTCGAAGCCAGTGCCGATGCGGATACCGAGACATTGGGATATATTTTCACACCCGACGCGCACGTCCACGACGAAAAGCAGGGCTATGTCGGAATCGACGCAATCCGGACCTGGCGCATCGAGACGCAAGCCAAGACGCCGTTCACCACTCGCCCCCTGGATGTAGCCGATCGGAATGGCACGCTGGTGGTGAGCGTAGAGGTCTCCGGCGCCTTTCCGAACAGTCCGGTCATGCTCGATCACAGTTTCGAACTGACCGATGGCCGTATCTCCTCGCTGGATATCCGCTGATGGGCGCGTGGCTTGACCTGAGCGGCCGCCGGGCCTTGGTGACCGGCGGCAGCAAGGGGGTGGGCGCCGCCGTCGTCGCGGCACTGCTCGATGCCGGAGCCTCCGTCATGACCTCCGCTCGCACACGACCGGACGATCTGCCGGAGGGCGTTCATTTCATGGTCGCGGACCTGACGACCGCAGAAGGTTGCGGTGACCTGGCCCGGGCGGCGGACGCGGAGATGGGCGGGATCGATATCCTCGTGAATGCCCTGGGCGGTTCCAGCGCACCGGGCGGCGGCTTCGCCGCGCTCGACGATGACATCTGGGCCAGCGAAATCAGCCAGAACCTGATGGCGGCGGTCCGTCTCGATCGCGCGCTGGTGCCGGCCATGGTCGCGCGCCGCGACGGGGTGGTGATCCATGTGACATCGATCCAGCGCGAAATGCCGTTGCCGGAATCCTCCACAGCCTATGCTGCAGCGAAGGCGGCGCTCTCGACCTACAGCAAGTCGCTGTCCAAGGAAGTGTCGCCGAACGGGGTGCGCGTCGTACGCGTATCGCCGGGCTGGGTGGAGACGACGGCCGCCGTTGCGATGGCCAAGCGCCTCGCGGAGCAAGCGGGCACCGATTACGAGGGTGGCAAGAAGATCATCATGGATAGCCTGGGCGGCATACCGTTGGGCCGGCCGGCGCAACCGGAAGAAGTCGCCGATCTGATAGCCTTTCTCGTCTCATCCCGCGCGGGGGCCATTACCGGAACCGAATATGTCATCGACGGTGGAACGGTGCCGACGAGTTGATCAATCCCGGCGGCTTCCGCGTGGGAGGGTGGGAAAGCAGCAATGCATCCAACTGGGCGATACGGCATATCGTCCTCGAGCCGGGAAAGGAGCGTCGAGGCAGGCAATGGCCTCGACAGACGAACACGCAGACCTTCACGGGATCGTTTCGGAACCCGTCCTTTTTCTCACCGACGATCGAGATCATGGGTCGGCTGCGCGTTGCCGCGCGACGGTGCGGATTGCCAGTCTCCGCCAATAGTGCTTTGAGCGTGGCGAGGCGGCATGGCCGTGGTGAATGCGGGGCGTAGTCGATGTGTGGCATTATCGGCATTCTGGGCAAGGACGACGTTGCGGGCCGGCTGCTCGAAGGGCTGCGACGGCTGGAATATCGCGGCTATGATTCGGCCGGCATCTGCACCATCCATGACGGCCAGCTCGAACGCCGCCGCGCGGAAGGCAAGCTCGACAATCTTGCCAGGAAACTAGCGGCCGAACCGCTACCGGGCGTCATCGGCATCGCCCACACCCGCTGGGCGACCCATGGCGCGCCGACCCAGGACAACGCCCATCCGCACGCGACCGGCGAAGTGGCGCTTGTCCACAACGGCATCATCGAGAACTTTAAGCCGCTACGCGACGAGCTGATCGCCAAGGGCCGGAAATTCGAAAGCCAGACCGACACCGAAGTCGTCGCCCACCTGATCTCCCACGATGTCGAAGCCGGCATGGACCCGGTCGAGGCTGTGCGGACAAACCTCAAGCGGCTGCACGGCGCCTTCGCGCTGGCGATCCTGTTCCGCCAAAACCCCGACATGCTGATCGGCGCGCGGCTCGGTTCGCCGCTGGTCGTCGGCTATGGCGAGAATGGCGAGACCTATCTGGGCTCCGACGCGCTGGCACTCGCGCCGCTGACCCAGAAGATCGCCTATCTCGACGAGGGCGACTGGGTCGTCATCACCCGCGAGAGCACCCAGATATATGACCGCGACGACCGGCCGGTCGAACGCGCCGTCGTCCATTCGGGGGTGTCGAGCCTGTCTGTCGACAAGGGCAATCACCGCCACTTCATGCTCAAGGAAATCTACGAGCAGCCGATCGTCGTGGCGCAGACGCTGAAGAGCTATGTGCGACGGCTGGAAGGCCAGGTGTCCTTGCCGATCCCGGATTTCGACCTGTCGACGATCCGGCGGGTGACGATCGTAGCCTGCGGGACGAGCTATTATGCCGGCATGGTCGCCAAATACTGGTTCGAGCAATTCGCCCGCGTGCCGGTCGATATCGATGTGGCTTCGGAATTCCGTTACCGCGCCCCGGTGCTGGAGGATGGCGGCCTGGCGTTGTTCATCAGCCAGTCGGGCGAAACAGCCGATACGCTGGCGGCATTGCGGCATGCCCGCGCCGAAGGGCAGAAGATAGCGGTTGTGGTCAATGTCCCGACCTCGACGATGGCGCGCGAGGCCGACCTGCTGCTGCCGACCCATGCCGGTCCCGAAATCGGCGTCGCTTCGACCAAGGCGTTCACCTGCCAGTTGGCCGTTCTGGCGGCGCTGGCCGCCAACCTTGCCCGTGCCAAAGGCCGCCTCGACCCGCGCGAGGAAAAGGAACTGGTCCGCCATCTGTCCGAGGCCCCGGCCGCGATCAACGGCGCGCTGGCCTATGACGAGTCGATCGAAGCGATGGCGAGCGTCATCGCCAGCGCCCGCGACGTCCTCTATCTGGGGCGCGGCCCGGACTATCCCCTGGCGCTCGAAGGCGCGCTGAAGCTCAAGGAAATCAGCTATATCCACGCCGAGGGCTATGCCGCCGGCGAGATGAAGCACGGCCCGATCGCGCTGATCGACGAGAATGTCCCGGTGATCGTGATCGCCCCGTCCGGCCCGCTGTTCGAAAAGACCGTTTCGAACATGCAGGAGGTGCAGGCGCGAGGCGGCAAGGTGGTGCTGATCTCCGACTATGACGGCATCCAGGCGGCAGGCGAAGGCTGCATGGCGACGATCACCATGCCGAAGGTCCACCCGCTCATCGCACCGATCGTCTATGCGATCCCGGTGCAGTTGCTCGCCTATCATGTCGCCGTGGCGAAAGGGACCGACGTCGATCAGCCCCGCAATCTCGCCAAGTCGGTAACCGTCGAATAGTCTCCGGTCAGATGATGAAAGTGGCGGTGCCAATCCCGCTCGGATCCGCTGCGCCGAGATTGACCGCCGAGTCCTCTGTCGTGCCTCCGCTGCCCGAATAGAAGAGGTAGGTGTCGGCATCGACCCGCATCGTCGCGACCTCGCCCAGGCCCGAAAAGGCGTCGGGTGGTTTACGAACTCTAAAAGTCCATCAGCGACGAAACATTATTGCCCGATTGCCGTAGATTTTTGACCATAGCGCAGCCTTTACCCGTCCCCCTGATCGCATCGGCCTCAGGGCTTCAACGAACGCAGTTTTCGGACGAGGACCGCGCCAGCGGGCGTGCGTCGCAGCATCCTTAGCACAGCGCCCTTCATCCCTCCCGCGGCCGCATTTGCAGGGGCTTTGTCTTGCCGGTAGCGGCGCCGCGCCGCTTCGGCCTGGTGCTGCGGCCAAATGATCCGTTGCCCCTCGATGCTGAGAACCGGGCGGCCACTGAGATCGGCGATCTCGGCCGCCTGGCGATCCTCACTCTCGACGAACAGGCACGCATTGGTCTTGCGATACACCCGCGCCTTGTGGACCGCGTGCATCTTCAGCCGTCGCCGTTCCTCGGCGGATGGCAGATCGAGCATCCACAGCTTTTCGTAAACTATGCCATGCGCGTGCAGCCATGCCTCGGTCTGCCCACGATATTTCTCCAGCCGGCTGGTTACGAGATGCTTGACCGGAACCCCGGGCAAGTGGAGAGGCCGTGCGCTGGTGAGGAACGCGCCATAGCGTTCGCCGTCGTCATTGTCCTGTTCCGACGGATCATGGCACAGCACGCCGTCGATATCGAAACAGGCATCGCCCAGCCTCCGGTGCCGCATCAGGTTCCACTGGAATATCCGCGGATGATCGACGATCTCCAGCCAGACATCGATCTCGCGGTGATTTTCATGCGCCGCATAGACCGCGCAATAGACGATGTCGGCAGCAGGCTTATGCTCAGCGAGGCGGGCTCGTACCTCCACCATCGATTCACCCGATAATATGCTGTCGTCGACGACCAGCACCCGGGCCGGCGCCACCGAGCCATCCACCCGCATCGTCGATCGAACGGTTCTGCCCACATGGGGATCGAGGCCCGCGATGTAGCTTTCCAGATCGAGGAACGGCAGATTGAGATGCATTGCGAGCATGTTCGCAGCGAGCATCCCGCTGCGCGGGATTCCGACAACAAGGTCTATATCGGCAGGAAGCCGATAGCTGTTCCGCGCTACGGTGGCGGCGAGATCTGCGAAAGAGCGATATTCCACCGCCGGGATACTCCAATCCCTTGTTGATTGTCCGATGCTCACCGCGCCGAACCTTGTTTGGCTCAAGCTATTGAACAATTTTGGACCTGTAATCGGCCATGCTGCAAAGCGGTATGGCGGTAGGGCAAAGCGATCGGCCGGCGCCGCGTTGGTCTCGCCCCGAGCAAATCTGCTGCCTCGCAGCATAATTTCAGGCGAGATCGTTCCAGCTATCTGGTTCGTGACAGCCACCAATCATCTCATAATGATTCGTCCCACCACGGCTTTTCGCGCCATCGCGCATAAAATCCTTACATTCTATTTGGCTATCATCAGTTCAGCGGCTGATAAGGGCCTCCCATCGTCGCCGGTCATATTATCGCTCGCGGCCACCCTCACGATCGTTCATCTCGGCTCGCACGGACATCCGCCACATTAATGGTGAATTCGAGAGACATAAACTTAATGGCCTTCTGTCTATTCATCACAGTTTTCGACCGATCCACCGGGCTTACGCGGTATCTAGCCGCAGGCGCAGCATCGACGTGCCGGTCGGTTGACGCCCGGATGACCACGCTCTGTCGGCCCCAAAGTTTCGGCGACTGCGCGGATGCGAAGGTGACGGCTAAGTGACGGCCGATCACCCGCCACCCTCCCGCGAAGTTGAGGTCACGGCTGGCTCGCTGTCACTCGCTGATGTCCGCCAGGACATGGCGAAAATCTTCGGCGACTCTGATCGCGCTCTGACCGGACCTGTGCCCAAGACGATCGCAATGCCTATCCGCGGTACAACAACCCGGTCGCTGCCGATCAAGCGACCGATTGCCGTCGGCATGATAGTGGCTGCGGCAGCGGCAGGCCTGCTGATCGGAATGGCGATCATTGCCATCCTGTACGGGAGCTACCCCGCAATCGCATCACGCCGATTTCCGGCGCCCCGGCGTCGGGCGTCGCCGCCAGTCCGTTCGAGCGAGCGAACAGCCGATGATCGGAACCTCACGACGCCCTGCTCCGCCTAAGCTTTCGGCCACAGCGAACGTCGATGGCCAGTTGGTCTATGTGATCGGCGATATTCATGGATGCTATTTGCTGCTGCGCGAAGTGCTGGCGCGGATCGCATCGGATGCCAAGGAAGGGGCTCGAGGCCGGCGACCGATCATCATCCTGCTCGGCGACCTGATCGACCGCGGACCGCATTCGGCCCAGGTGATCGAAACCGTAACCTGGCTACAGCGCTATCATCCATTCGAGGTGCATTTGCTGATGGGCAATCACGAGCGGGCGTTGCTCGCATTCATCGACCGGCCGGTCGATGCTGGCGAGTGGCTGTTATTCGGCGGGGATGCGACGCTGCGCAGCTATGGCGTCGCGCCCCCGCCACCGGACGCCACCGCCTCGGCGCATATCGCCACGCGCGATGCGCTGCTTCGGCGGATGCCGGCTTCGCACTTGCTTTGCCTTCAGCGCGCGCTGCCGATGCTGACCCTCGGCGACTATGCCTTTGTTCATGCCGGGATCCGGCCGGGGAGGCCGATCGGTGAACAGGAAGAAGAGGACCTGCTGTGGATCGGCGCGGAGTTCACCGCCTCGGCCGATCGTTTCGAAAAGATCATCGTCCACGGCCACACGATCACCGAGGAGGCCGAACTACCGGGCAATCGGATAGGGATCGATACCGGAGCCTATCGAAGCGGAATATTGACGGCGCTTCGGATCGAGGATGGCGATCTCGGACTGATCCAGACCGGGAAGGACAGCGCGCGTGCCTTCGTCCCGTAACTCAACCCGTTATATACCGGACCGCCAGCCATATGCCGCCGATCAGCAGCGCCCAGCTGCCGAGCGCGAGGGTTATGCCGAGGAACACACGCACCGCACCGGGAAAGCGATATTCCTTTGCGTCGACAGTGGCAGGGGGCCGCATCCGCCTGAGCAAATAGGCGCGCAAGCTGCGGGCTGGAGAGCCGGCGGAGCCGATCGAAAGAAAGGCGGCCCTGAGGGGCCTGCCTGGGTGATCCTCTCCACCCCCGGTTTCAATCTTATCGGGCGCACGTTTCACGGCAAACGGTGTAAATGCATCGCCGGTCGCGAGCAAGCCGCGTTTGCCCCCGGTGCATCGGCGGAAAACCTCGCCAATCTCACTCGAACCAGCTGGCGACGGTTGAGACGGTTGCTTCATCCGGCGCGACGGGCCGAGCACAAACGTCTTGGACATGCATCATCTTGCATTGCATCATTCGCGCGGGGGATCATTTCCGGCCGCGGCGCGTGGCCGGGGCAAGACTGCCGGGGTGTCCCAGGATGAGCCGTAGCGTCGAACCACCGAGTGTCAGCGTAATCATCGCCTGCTTCAATGCGGCATCCTATCTGCGCGGATCGGTTCAATCGGCGCTCGACCAGTCGCTGCGCGATATCGAAGTGATCATCGTCGATGACGGATCGACCGATGGATCGGCTGCGATCGGGCAGGACCTGGCCAAGGCCGACCCGCGGGTCCAGTTTCACCGCATGGACCGCAATGGCGGGCCGGCAGCGGCGCGCAACCGGGCGCTCGATCTCGCGCGGGGCCGCTTCGTAGCGATCTTGGACAGCGACGATCTGCTCCATCCCGACCGTCTCGCGCGCCTCGTCGCCATGGCCGACGAAGTCGGTGCTGACATCGTCGCGGACGACCTGATCATCTTCGACGACGCCGATCGCTCGCCGCCGGAGAGCTTCTTCCGCAATCCTCGCGCCCGCACGAGTGGGTGGATCAGCCTGGCCGACTATTTCCGCGAGACCGTGCTGTACGGCCGGCTGCCCAATCTCGGTTTCCTCAAACCACTGATTCGCCGCAGCCTGATCGTCGATGCCGGCATCCGCTATGACGAGGGATTGCGCATCGCCGAAGATGACGAACTGATCATCCAGTTGCTGCGGGCCGGCGCCCGCTATTGGACGATCCCAGATGCCGGCTATTTCTATCGCAAGCATGGCAATTCGATCTCGCACCGGCTGTCGCTCGCCAATGTCGAGGCGATGCTCGCGGCCGGCGAGCGGCTGGCCGCCGATCTGGGCGATGCGCCCGCCGATGTTCGACATGCGCTGAACCGGCGCAACCGCGCGATCCGCAATGCGCGCGACTTCACCCTGACGATCGCGGCATTGAAGGCGCGACGCCCGATGGCCGTCGCCGCCCTGATCCTAGGCCGCCCCGCATCGATCTGCCTGTTCCGCATGCCGGTCGCCGCCCGATTGCGTCGGCTGGCGGGCCGAGGCACCATGGTCGATGCTTCGGCCGCCAACACACCAAAGACCTGCTTCGTCAGCAATCAGCGGCTGATCGGTGCGACGAACGGCAGTTCGGCCTATCTGATCGACCTTGCCCGCGCCGCCCGTGCAGCGGGCCAGGAACCGCATCTCGTCCAGCCATCCCCGGCCATTTTCGGCCGCATGCCCTTCTTTCGACTGCGCCCGGAAATGGCGGTGTTCGCGACCCACCATGTGCGCGGGGCGTCGCGTATCGGTGACTGGATGGTCGCCCGCAATCCGCGCATCTATCTCAACGCCGCCCTCGCACTCGGACGCCGGCTCGCGCGCAGGCTGGGAACGACCGCACGCTGGGCCACCGATCGGCCCGCCCCCTATGCGGTCTCGGTGCGCTGGAGCAAGGCGGACCAGCTGTTCATCACCGCCCACGCCCGCCCTCGCGCCGATGTCATCGTCGCCGACTATATGTTCCAGTCTCATGCCTTCCCTTTCGTCGCCCGACCCGAAACACCCACCGCGATCGTGATGCACGACCTGTTTCACGCCCGTACGGACGGCTTCGCCGCCACGGGAAGCAGCGACAGCGTCATCGCGATCGGCCGCGATGCGGAACTGGCGCTGCTCGGCAGCAGCGATGCGGTGATCGCGATCCAGCAGGCCGAAGCCGCGCTTGTTCGCGAGGCCTTGCCCGATAGCGATGTCATCCTCGCGCCGATGGCGGCCGATCCGGTGGCCGCGCCCCAGCCCGGCATCACCGACCGGCTGCTTTTCGTCGGCAGCAACACCGCGCCCAATGTGCATGGGCTGCGCTGGTTCTTCGATCATGTCTGGCCAGCGGTCCGTGCAGCCCGGCCGGCCGCGACCCTCGATGTCGCGGGGTCGGTCGCCTCGGCCTTCGCACAGGGTAGTCCGGCAGGTGTCCGCTTTCTCGGCCTTGTCGATGACCTCGCGCCTCTCTATGCGGGCGCCGGTGTCGTGATCTCCCCGCTGATTCAGGGGTCCGGCCTCAAGATCAAGCTGATCGAGGGGCTGGCCCAGGGCAAGGCGATGGTCGTGACCGGAGTGACGCTGCAGGGCGTCGAGGAGATTGCCAGCCCAGCGGTCGCCATGGCCGATGATCCAATTTCGTTCGCCGATGCCATCATCGGCCTGATGCAGGCCGAAGCCGAGCGCGCGGCGCTCGCGGCAATGGCGCTCGACACTGCGCGAGTCCATTTCTCCGCCGACGCATGTTATCGGTCGTTCAGGAACTGGCTGGCAAAAGCCGTGATAGAAATCCCCCAAGTCGCCAACGAGGAGACAAGATTATGCGCCTGACGATCATCGGTACGGGCTATGTTGGAATCGTCTCGGCGGCTTGTTTCTCCGAGTTCGGCCACGTCGTCACCTGCGTCGACATCGATGAACAGCGCATCGCCGAATATAATGCCGGCAAGGTGCCGATCTTCGAGCCCGGTCTGGCCGACCTGATCAGCCGCAACGTGAAGGGCGATCGCCTGTCCTTCACCACCGATCTGGCGGAAGGCGTCAAGGACGCCGAAGCTGTGTTCATCGCGGTGGGCACGCCATCGCGGCGCGGCGACGGCCATGCCGACCTCAGCTATGTCTTCGCCGCCGTTCGGGACCTCGCCAGCCTGATCCCCGACGGCTGCTTGATCGTGAACAAGTCGACCGTTCCGGTCGGCACCGCCAGCGAAGTCGAAGCGATCTTTGCCGAAGTGGTCCCCGGCAAGGCCGTGCACGTCGTCTCCAACCCGGAGTTCCTGCGCGAGGGTTCGGCGATCGAGGATTTCCTGCGTCCCGATCGCGTCGTCGTCGGCGTTTCGAGCGACCAGGCACGCAAGATCATGGCGGAAATCTATCGCCCGCTTTTCCTGCGCGAAACGCCGATCCTGTTCACCGATTGCCGCACGGCGGAGGTGATCAAATATGCCGCCAACGCCTTCCTGTCGGTGAAGATCGCCTTCATCAACGAGATCGCCGACCTGTGCGAGAATGTCGGCGCCGACGTGAAGGGGGTCGCCAAGGGTATCGGCATGGATCGCCGCATCGGCAACAAGTTCCTGAATCCGGGACCCGGCTATGGCGGCTCCTGCTTCCCGAAGGATACGCTGGCCCTGCTGCGAACCGCGGAACAGGTCCATTCCAAACTGCGCATCGTCCAGGCGACGGTGGATGCCAATGACGAGCGCAAGATGGAAATGGCCCGCCGGGTCATCGCCGCCTGCGGCGGCAGCGTCGATGGCAAGACGATCGCCATCCTCGGCCTGACCTTCAAGCCGAACACCGACGACATGCGTGACGCGCCGAGTCTGGTCGTCATTCCGGAGCTGATCAAGGCCGGCGCGAAGGTTCGCGCTTATGATCCCGAGGGCCGCGAAGCTGCCGAAAAGATGCTGTCGGGCGTCGACTTCGTCAGCAATGCCTATCAGGCGGTCGAGGGCGCAGCCGCGGTCGTTCTGATGACCGAGTGGAACGAGTTCCGCGCGCTCAATCTCAGCCGCGTCCGCGGCTTGCTCGAGACGCCGCTCTTCGTCGACCTGCGCAACGTCTATGATCCCGCGGACATGGCGCGGCAGGGTTTTCACTATATCTCGATCGGTCGCCCCGCGACCCAGCCGCAGGATCAGCCCGCACAGCCTGCAGCCGTCACGGCCTGAGGCAAAGGCTTCCCGCTCAGGAGGGACGGTCGGTGAAACGCCAGACGCGGATATGGTCTATCTCCATTCGCGCCGGCATGACCGTCCCACCGTCGGGATCACCCGGCCATTTGCCACCGATCGCAAGATTTGCGAGCAGATACATCGGCTGGCTCGCATCGGCGGTCGTCGGGATCGAGGCGGTCTTTGCACCGTCGATATAATAGTCGAGCGTCTTGGGGGTCCAGAGCACCGCATAGAGGTGAAATTGCTCGCCCGTCCCCGCCATCGTCACTTTTCGGGTGACCGGCTTCTGCACTTTCGAATGCAGGCTCTGGAATATGGTGTTCGGTTTGTCGCCATGCGCTTCGATTATGTCGATCTCGGGCGGCCAGCCGCCCTTAGCGGGCAGAAGCCAGAACGCCGGCCAGATGCCCTTCCCCCCGGTCCAGCGAGCCCGGATCTCGAAATAGCCATAGGCCTGCTCGAAGCTGCACTTGGTGGTGATAAGGCCCGAACTGTAGCGCGCCTCGGCAAGCGCGGAAGCCTGTATTTTCGCCGGTTGCCTGGATAACGCCGCGTCGAGCTTGGCCTTGACCGCCGCCGACAGCGGACGCGCCGTGATGACAAGCTTGCCGCCGCTCACGGCCAGAGGCTGTACGCCGGCATCGAGGAATTGCGGATCGAAATAGATTTGCCGCTCGCGATTGCCATAAAGGCTGCGGTTGGCGATGGAACCGGGCTTGCCGCAACTCTTGTAGGCCGTCCGCCACACATTGCTGCGCAGGCCGCGGCCATCAAATTCCTCGTTAAAGCTCATGGCCATGGCGAGGCCCGAGGGCGGCCCCGACCGCCTGGGCTCATCGGCCTCGAGGCGCCCGGTCGCAATGACCGCTGCCGCCGTAGCGCACAGAGCGACGCCGCCTATCCAAGAATTCCGCAAGGACGTTCTCCTTCGCCGCGGCGCAACATAGAGCGCTCTCGCTATTTTTCCCGACCATTCGGCTTACGGCAAGCTGAACAGGAACCCTCCAATCGAAACCTTTTCAATCTCCTTCGACGAACGGAAGGAATAAAACGTTAAAATGATATTATATTAGGGTGTTAGCTCGAAAATCTGGTTATTTTTAAAGACCGATTTCGCCGTGCGGCGAAAGGTGCCTAATGCGCGCTGAATATTGGCAAATCCGCGTCTTGACCTCGTTACAGCGTTGACCCCGATCATTGTGCATTGCAAAGTAATCTCAATCGGGGGCTCATCGAAACTCACGCGAGTGGGTTTAGGGAGCTAAATATGCTTCGTTCAACGATGCACCTCAGGCTTGAGCCTGGGAATGATCTGTCGAGTACACCACTCCGCCCCGACGAGATCATCCGTGATCCGTCCATAGCGGATCCGAATCCACACCCCTCCCGCCGGAGGGGACTGTCGTTCCACATTGCCCGCGATACGCGGCGCGCCTGCGAGTTCGTGGCGCTCGCTGCCGCGTTGATGCTGAGCGCGGCGCTGTTCCCGAAATGGATCATTCACGAACCGGTCAGCGTGTTCTGGGGAACCCTCATCTGGTTGATGACCTATGCGGGCCTGTGCGCCGTAGGGCCGGACTCGGCATTCGACTGTCGAACCGACCGGCTCGCGCAAAAGCTCGGCTATTGGCTCAAGGCTACCGGCGCGATCATCGTCCTGGCATTTCTCAGCAAGGATCATCTAGAGCTCTCCAGGCTGTGGATTGCCACCGGAGTGACCCTCGGCGGCGTCGTGATCTACGGCGTGCTGGTGCTGTCGGATCAGCTTTCTGCCTCCCTGCACAGCCGCGGCACGCTCGGCGACCGGCTGGCCATCTACGGCACCGACGGTCGGATCGACCATCTGCTCAACATCCTTAACAACAACGATCGCCGCTTCCAGATCGACAGCATCTACGGGGAATCCAGCAATGTCGATGTGGAAGCGCCCAGCCGGATCGACATGCGGTGGGGACTCGACGACCTGATCGCGCGGGCCCGTGCGGGCCATATCGATGCGATTCTGCTCAACATGCCGTGGCAGGACCAGGGCATGATCGAAAACGTCGTGCGCCGCCTCGAAGAGGTGAATGTCGATGTGATGATCGTCCCGTCGGAACTGCAGCTCGCCCGTCGGACGATGAGCATCCAGCGCTGCGGCCCCTTCGCGACGATCGCGCTCTATCAACGGCCGATGCAGGGTATCGGCGCGTTGATGAAGATCGCACTCGACCGGACCGTCGCGGCTCTCGCACTGCTGTTCTTCGGACCGCTGATGCTGTTCGTCGCGGCCGCCATCTGGATCGAATCGCCCGGTCCCGTGCTGTTCCGGCAGAAGCGCCGTGGCATGAACAACGAGCCTTTCACGATGCTCAAGTTCCGCAGCATGCATCTGGCGGCGACCGACCAGAATGCCGACAAGCTGGTGACGCGCGGTGACGCCCGCGTGACGAAGGTCGGCGCCTTCATCCGCAAGACCAGCCTCGACGAACTGCCGCAGCTGATCAACATCCTGCGCGGCGACATGTCACTCGTCGGTCCCCGCCCTCATGCTTACGGCGCCAAGGCGGCCGACCGGCTTTATGAGGAAGTGGTGGCCCGCTATCCGGCCCGTCACCGCGTCCTTCCCGGCCTTACCGGCCTGGCACAGGTGCGCGGCTTTCGCGGCAACACCGTGCATGAAGAGGATATCATCCGGCGCTTCGACAGCGATCTCGAATATATCGAGCGTTGGTCGATCTCGCTTGACCTGGTGATCATCGCCCGCACCGCAATCACCCTGTTCTTCCACAAGGACGCCTATTGACCTGTCGGGCTCCAAACCGTCCGGCAGGAATGAGGATTTCAACATGAAGGCTTTTGGACCATCCATCCTTCGCCACGCGGCGGCATGGTCGCTGACGCTGTTGCTCTTTTTTGGCATGGCGTTTCCCAGTGTCGCGCAGCAGAGCGGAGCGCCCGCACCGGCATCGGCGGCTCCGACATCTGCGGCAATGCCGGGCTATGTCCTCGGCACCGGGGACAAGTTGCGGATCAGCGTTTTCGGCGAGCCCAAACTGGAGGGTGAGTACGTCGTAAGCAGCACCGGAATCCTGTCCTTCCCGCTGATCGGCAATATCCAGGCCAGTGGTCAGACGGTTGAAGCTGTGCAGGAAAATATCCGGTCCAAGCTCGCCGCCGGTTATCTCAAGGATCCCCGGGTGAGCACCGAAGTGCTCAACTATCGCCCCTTCTATATTCTGGGTGAGATCAACAAGCCCGGCGAATATCCTTTCGTCAACGGCATCACGGTCCAGCAGGCCGTCGCGATGGCGGGCGGCTTCGGTTACCGCGCAAATACCCGACGCGTCTTCATCAAGCGCGCGCTCGACACCTCCGAACGCCCGGTCGAGATCAAGGGCAAGGCTGTTATGCTGATGCCCGGCGATACGATCCGCGTCGGGGAACGCTTCTTCTAGCGCCCGTGAGCAGATCCCCCGCCCGTCCGGCCATCGGACCGCCGGCCGAGCGGCCGAATGCCGCTCGTGCATCCAGAGCCTATGACGGCGCATTCGGTTTTGCCGCGATCAGCCTGATGCTGTTCGTGCCGCAACTGAAGTCGCTGACCCCGATCCTGCTGCTGGCCCTGCTGGCGTTTCACTGCGTCTGGCGGCGAGAGGGCCTGCCTCTGATGCTGCGCAACTCCGCTGCGTATCTCCTACTGCCGCTGTTCGCGCTGAGCTCGACCCTCTGGTCGATCGACACCGATGCGACCGGCTATTACGGGTTCCAGTTCCTGATCACCGCGCTGATCGGCTGCATCATCGGCGCCGGACTCGACCGGAAATCGGCGATGCGCGGGGTTTTCTACGCTTTCGCCCTTTACGCCTTCGCCTCGCTGATCTTCGGCCGCAGCGTCGCCTGGGGCGGCGGGGCGATGGGCAATTCGGCTTTTGCCGGCCTCGCCCAGGCGAAGAACACGGCCGGCGACTGCGCCGCCGTCGGCGTGATCCTGTCGGTGGCAGTCCTGTTCGACGCCATCGAGAGCCGGCGACACCGTCTCGCCCTGTTCGCAACGGTGGCGCTGGCGCTTCAGCTCCAGATGCTGATCGCGGCGCGATCATCCGGTGCGATCCTGGCGGCCGCGATCGCCCTTGCGCTGTTCGTTATGTGGAGTTTCTCCCGCCTCTTCCCGAAGCCTGCCCGCGTCGTCACCGCGATTTCGGCGATCATCGCTATCGTCAGCGCCGTCCTGACCCAGCATATCTGGCTTCCGGCGCTCGTGGCCTCCATGTCGCGGGCTACGGGGAAGGACAGCACGCTTACTGGCCGCACCTATCTGTGGGATCGGGCCGCAGCGCTGATCCAGGAGCGACCGCTATTGGGGGTGGGGTACAACGGCTTCTGGCGGAAGGGCAATCTCGATGCCGAAGGGCTGTGGCGCTATGCCGGGATCACGTCCCGGTCGGGTTTCAACTTCCACAGCACGCCGACCGAACTGCTGGTCCATCTCGGCTATTTCGGCCTGCTGCTGTTCGCGGGGGTTTTCGCGGTGCTGGCGGTATTGCTGCTGATCCGGACGATGATCCGCCCCAACGCGATCATGATCGGCTGGTGCACGCTGCTCACCTATGAGGTCGTCCGTATGCCCTTCGAGTCGATCGGCACCGGCCCGTTCCACTATACGACATCGATGATCGCCGCGGCCGCCGTGGTCAGCATCGGCTGGCTTTCCGCCGGACACCGGCGCGAGACCGAGCCCGCCCGTGCCGTCCGCTTTCGCGGCGAACGCGACAGGCCGCTTCATGTTTCGAAAGCGATCTCGGTGCGCGCGCCCTGACCGTCAGCGCTTCACCGTCAGCGACACGAAGATATTGTTCGAGCTGAACCGGATATTGGTATTGGCCGAACTGCGCTTCTCGAACGCATAGCCGGCGCGCACTTCCATATAGCGGTTCATCAGGTAGCGGGCGCCGAAGCGCGCCTCGACTTCGCGGCTTTTGGCGGACAGGCCCGCCGGGTTGATTCGTGCATAGCGCATCTGGGCCGAGAGGATCAGGTTGCGCAGCAGCTCATGGTCGACGCCCGCGGTGAATTCGCTGCGCAGATTGCCGGCGGTCGTCTGTGAACTGGTCTCGTCGACCGCGCGCTCGGCGGTCAACGTGAAACTTGTCAATGGCGTGACGTTCCAGAGAATATCGGCGCCATAGGACAGGCCGCTGACGTCCTTGAGCAGCGGATCGGCATAGTTCTGCTTAAGATAGCCCAGCCGGATATTGCCGTAGATCAGACTGGTCAGTTCCAGCCCGAGCCCCCCCTCCGCGCGCAGCCCGTTCGAGCTGCGATCGGTCTGTGTGATGGGATCGAAGCCCACGTCTCCCGGCCGCAGATCATAGGTCCGTTTCTCGGTCTGGACGCGGACGAAGGCGCTCGTGCCCGATCGCAGGCGATAAGTCAGCTGGCCGGTCCCCGTGCGGACCTTGAGGTTGCGAAAGCTCAGGTCGATCGGGGCACCGAGCAGATCGACGGTATCCAGATATTTGATCCGGCGGACCTCGCCCTTACCGAGCAGGATGAGGTCGCCCACCTCCTGCTCGATTCCCGCCGATCCGGTATGGCGGTCGAACTTCACACGGTTGCGCGACCCGGAGAAGCTGCCGAGGTTGCTGCGGTTTTCGGCCTCGCGCTCACTGCTGCCCGCGACACGGATACGGGTTCGCCGGGTGACGTCGATGACACCGCGGCCGTTGACGCCATATTCACTGGCGTCTTCGGTATCGAGCTTCGCGTGGACGCTGCGGCGATAATAAGCCTTCACGTCGAAGGCATGGCGCGAGAAATCGCTGCGCAGTCGCACCTCGGGCTCGATGTAGAAAATCCTGTCGCCGCGCTTGCCGGCCGAACTCGCCAGCACATTGTCGTCATATTCGGCGCGGCCTGTGACGCTGGGATAAATCATCAGCGATCCAGCCCGCAGCCCCAGCGCATCGAAGGCTGGCCGGCCGCGGTCGGCCACGCCGACATCGGGCGGAATCTCCTGCGCCTGGGCAACCGAACATAGCGCCGTGCCCGACAGAATGGTGAGAAAATGGGGGATACGCATCTATACTCCTTTGAATGTCGTGCCCCCCGGAAGCCCGTCAGTTCTGGTAATATCCCTTGAACTTCTTCTGGTAGCCGTAGACGTCGCTCTGCCCGGTGCTGGCGTATCGGCGTATATCGACCTGGGTCAGCGCCAGTCCGGCGATGTCGGCATTGGCATCGACCAGCAATTCGACCGCCGCCTCGGCCGCATTGAGCGATGTCTTGCGCCAGCGGGTGATGACGAGGACGCTGTCGACGGCCGAGGCCACAGTGCGCGCGTCGGCGACCCCCAGAATCGGCGCGGTGTCCAGGACCACGAAGTCGAAGCGCTCGCGCAACTGACGTAACAGCCTGTCCAGATTGGCGGGGGTTAGCGGGTCATAGGCGCTGAGCTGGGCCGCGCTGGTCCCAAGCACATGGAGCCCTGTCGCCGCGTCGAGGACCAGCGCATCGTCGAGCCGCGCCTGGCCTGAAAGCACTTCGATCAGGCCGACCTTGGGCGCAATCTTCAGCATCTCGCTCGATCCCCGCCGCCGCAGATCGCAATCGACCAGCACAGTGCTGGTCCCGGCCAGCGCCGCCGTCCGGGCGAGACAGACCGATGTGGTCGTCTTGCCTTCCTGCGGCAGCGCCGATGTTATCGCCAGGGTCCGTGCCCGGCTGCGCAGCGCCACGAACGCCCGGAGGCTTCGCACCGATTCCGCGAACGACGAGAAGGGATGCGTGATGATATAGTCCTGCGGCACCTCGGTTGCCCGCAGCCCGCCAAGGGTGGAGGCGAGCGTCGGCACTGCGCCGGCATAGCGGACCCTCAGCCGCTTCTCGACGTCGGCCTTGGTCTGGACCCCACGCTGGAGATATTCGGCCAGCGAGACCGCTATCAGCCCGCCGAGCAGCGCCGCGACCACACCCAACAACGCCGCGAGCTTGACGTTGGGCGAATCCGGCAATGCCGGCACGACGGCAAAGGCGGAGATGCGCGCATCGGGCTGCTGCAGCCCTTCCTGCGCCGCGGTTTCCTTCGAGCGATTGAGGAAAGCTTCATAGATCTGCTTGCTCGCATCCGCGCGCCGTTCGAGCTCGAGATAGCCGACCTGCGCCGAGCTATTCGAAGCGAGCGCGCCCCGTGCCTGCGACTGGCTGCCCTGGAGCGAGCTCAGCCGCGACGATGCGACCCGAACCTCCGCCTCCAGGCTGGAAAGTATCCGGTCGATCTCCAGCTGGATCTGGGCGCGGATATCGGCGAGCTGGTTCTTGGCGGTCTTCACCTCCGGGTAGAGCTCGCCATAGCGCGTTTCGAGCTGCGCGAGCTGCTGGCTCGCCTCGGCCTCGCGGGCGCGCAATCCGCCGACCGTTCCCGAGCCGAGGGCGGCGCCGACATCGGCGCCCTTGCCGCCGCGCTGGAGCTGGGCACGGGCTGCGCTGAGGCGGCCTTGTTTCTCGGCGAGCTCGGCCCGCGCGAGCGAAATCTGCTGGTTGAGCGACGACACTTCCTGCTCGGCCATGGTCGCGCCCTGCGCGCTCATCAGGCCGTTGCGGATCTTGTAGCTCTGGAGCGCGCCATCGGCGGCGCTGGCGGCGGCCCGCAGCTCGGTCATGCGGCGATTGAGCCAGACGTTGGCCGATCGGGTGGCGCCGATTTTGGAGTCGGTCTGGGCCGCCACATATTGGCGGGCAAAGGTGTTGGCGATGGCCGCCGCCATGTCCGCGCGGTCGGAACTGGCGTTGATATCGATAACATAGGTGAGACCCGACCGCACGACCGTGACCTGGCGCAGCAGCCGCGCGGCAGCGCGCTCCAGCTGGAGCTCGGTTCCGATCGGACCGACGTCGTGACCCTGGCGGCTGAGGTCGGTGGCCACCCGCATCGCCAGGGTGGGCGAGGTGATCATACGGACCTCAGTATCGACGACATCGCTGTCGGCGGGCAGGTTCGGCACCACCGACTGCATCTTGATCACGTCGTTCTTGCGCGGCTCGATCACGACGCTGGCGGTGCTGACGTAGATCGGCACCATCATGAGGGTTCGGATCGCTACCGCCGCAAGAATGAGGAGGGCGACGCCCAGGAACAGCCAGAGATGGCGCCTGAAGATCATCCATAGGTAGCCGGGGTCCGGCAGCAGCCCCTTCAGCCGCCCGCCCTCGGCCCGGCTATCCGCCTTAGGGAAATCCTGCACATGGTCCATGATCGACTATCAACCTCCGGTTTAACCTGCCAAATGCGCCCCCTCCCGGCATTCAACGTGATTTTGTAGCGGGTCGCCCTACCCCTGTTTCGGGCCGCCCGGCGGCGTCGGGTGACCTTCGGAATCTGCCGGGTCTGGCGCCGACCAGACCGGCGGCTTCGACCAGGGTCCCCCGCCCGGCGGCGGTGAGCGCAAGCAGTGCCCAGAAGGCCATGAAAGCGAAGCAACCAGCGAGAACCAGTCCCAGGATTGTCATGCCGCCGCCCCAAAAACGGACGGCACCAAGACCCGCGAGCGTACCGGCCAGCGCGATCGCGAAGGGCCACATGATCGAAAGCAGGTCGCTGTGGCGGACAGGCCCGGCCTTGCCGACCCACCACCACAGCACCGGCATGCGGATCAGCACGTCGCTGATCGCATAGGCAGCAGCGACACCGATCGCTCCCCACGGTAACCCCACCGCGAAGGCAAGGACGCTCGTCACCATGTTGAACACGCCCCAGCGGGCGAACTCGCCGCCGCGCCGCTGGCTGACGAAAAGCCAGCCGAAGGTCGAGCTCATCGGCTGGTGCAATGCGGCGACGGCCAGCCATGTGAAGATGATCGCCGCCGGCTGCCAGCGCGGCCCCATCAGGGCGACGACCAAGGGTTCAGCGAACATCAGCATGAAAGCGACACCGGGCAAGGTGATCATCAGCATCAGCTGGATTGTCCGCCGATAGGCATGGCGGTAGCGATGCGGTTCGTCGCCGAGGCGCGACAGCACCGGAATCATCACCCGCCCGATCGGATTGTTGATCTGCTGCAATGGGAAGAGCAGCAGCTTGTAGGCGCGGTCGTAGAAACCGAGCTGCACCGCACCGGCCCAGCGCCCGATCATCACATTGTCGAGATTGCGGGCGAAGAAATTGGAGAGGGTAAAGGTCGATAGCCCCGCCCCCAGACGCAGCAATTCGCGCACCTCCGCGAAACGGGCGGGGCGTCCGGGCAGCCAGCGGGCCGTGGCCCAGGCACCGACCAGCCCTACGCCCATGCCGACGAGGACCGATGCAACCAGGGCCCAGATACCGGGCGCGTACCAGGCGATCGCAACCGCCGCGCCGAAGCCGAGCAGCGTCGATGCGACATCGATAAGCGCGAGCGTCCCGAAGCGAAGCGACTTGGTAAGGTTCGCGAAATGCTGGGTCGCAAGACCGGACACCAGCACCGATCCGGCAAGAGCCAAGGCCGGCGCCATCAGCCGCGGCTCATCGAAGAAAGCCGCGATCAGCGGTGCGGCGAGCGCGAACAGCAGGGCGAGCAGCAGCGACAGGGCGGCATTGATCCAGAAGATCGTGCTGGTCTGCGCATGGGTGAGGTTCGGAGTCGTGACCACCGCTTGGGAGAGACCGATGTCCTGCACCATCATCACGAAAGCGGCCAACGGCATGACCATCGCGAACAAACCAAAGTCAGAAGGTGCGAGGAGCCGTGCCAAAATCACGACGGATAGTAATTGCGTTGCAAATTTTACAACTTGCGCGGCTCCAATTGCAACCGTGCCATGAACAGCGCGACGCCTGAGGTCTTTATTATCTGCGGAAGACCCCTCTTCCAACGGGCTTTGCATGCAGTTCACCACCCTACGGCTGTGTTTACTGCCCCCCGACGTGATCGTTATATTCGCACTGCAGCATAAAACCATCTTTTTTTCATGAGAACTTCGGAATAGGTTTCCGTATCGGACTCATCGGGCCTCGGTCGCGGGGGCGCGCCGTCCGGACGAACAAGGCAGCTCGGCAGCCCGAATGCCGAAACGGATTTCAACGAATCGCCTTCGGGGGGAGGCATCACAACGGAGACGCGGCCCAGATGACCCATGCCGAAAATGCCCCCCTGCCCATCACCGTGCTGATGCCGACATTCAACCGCGCCCACTATCTCGCCGAAGCGCTGGACAGCGTGCTCGGACAGGTTCCTCCACCGGCCGAAGTGATCATCATCGACGACGGGTCGGACGACCGGACCAGCGAAGTGGCCGCCGCCTATGCGGCTCGCGGTGTCGCCTATGTTCGACAGGACAATGCCGGCAAGGCCACCGCACTGAACAACGGCCTTGGCCGCGCGACCCAGGATTTCGTCTGGATCTTCGACGATGACGACATCGCCGCACCGGGGACGCTGGCGGCACTTCACCAGGCTCTGGTCGATGATCCCGACGCTGGCTACGCCTACGGCCTGTGCGACAAATTCTTCGGCGAGTGGCCGAACGATGCGCGCGAGCGGAACACCGCTTATGCCTCCGGCGAGCGCAGCGCGCTCTACGTCCGGCTGATGGAAGACTTCTTCATCTGGCAGGGTGCGATGCTGGCGCGGCGCAGCTGCTATGCGGTAACCGGCCCGTTCGACACCCGGCTCGCCCGCTCGCAGGATTATGAAATGGCACTGCGGCTCGGTCGCAACTTCAACGGCGTCGGCGTGCCGATCATCGCCTTTCACCAACGCCACCATGCCGGCGTGCGCGGACCGAAGGGCGCGACGGTGAAGGCTCATGAGGTCGAGCAGGCCTGGCGCAAATATAACCACCTGATCTTCCGCGAGCTCCACCAGAGCCATGCCCTTCCCGAATTCTATATCGGATCGCCCGAGGGCAAGGAGCTGTCGCCCCGTCAGATGCTGACGGCGCTGATCCAGCGGGGCAGCATCATGGCGCGCAAGGGCCTTTGGGACCTTGCATCCGCCGATTTCGAACAGGCTGGGCGCGATGCGCGCGCGCTTCTCGTCGTCGACCTGTGCGAGCAGGAGAAGGCGGCGCTGCGGCGGATATTCCAACGCGGGGCGCGCTCGATCTTCCAGGATCGCAGCGAGGCGCGGCGCTTCTTCGGCGCGATCTCGGGCTTTCCGGGGCCGCTGCGCAGCCAGATCGAAGGCAATATGCTGCTGCCCGTCACCTACCGGATGCGCCGCCTCTCGGCGGTGACCGACCGCAAGTTCGAAATCGGCCAGCTGGGCCTGATGGCGCGCCACCTGTTCAAGGGATCGGCGCTCCGCCCTTATCTCGAGGCGCGGCGCACCGACCGCGGCATGTTCGGCGTGGAGCCGCTGTTAGCGGCGGTTTAGAATCGCTGTACTGTCGGCGTCGTCATTGGTGCGCTCAGCCTGGCGATCCGGTCGGCCAGCCGCAGCGCCAGCGCGACGATGGTGAAGGTGGGGTTCGCGTGGCCGCCGGTCGGCATCACCGACGCCCCGCAGACGTGAAGATTGGCGAGCTGGTGAACCCTGCAGTCGGCATCGACGGTGCCGGTGGCCGACGTCGCGGACATGCGGGTCGCGCCGATATGATGGTAGCTTTCCATCATATGCTCGGCGGTCAACCCACCGCTTTCGTCGAGGCCGGCGATCGGCAGCAAGGTTCCCCAGCCCTGGCGCGCGAACATGTCGCGGATGCGGCCCGTGAAATGGGCGACGGTCCGCCGTTCGAGATCGGCGATGCGCCAGTCGACCCGGACCTTGTTGAGCCCGAAACTGTCCTTGCTTTCGGCGAGCGCAATGCGGCTTGCCGGATCTGGGGCCTGCTCGACATCGACGATGATGCTGGCGACCGGATCGATCAGGATCGGATGCAGACCGCGAGCATAGCGCCAGACATCGTTGCAGAAGGCGCCGGGCCGTACTCCCTGCGACGGTGGCGTCATCCGGACCTTCCTGAGCGGCGTTCCGCCGCGCAACTGCCGGACGGCATCGCGCAGCGAACCCGGCCTTGGCGCGTAGCGGATTACCGCGCTGGCGTTGAGCAGCTGTTCCGACCGCTGCTGCCGGTCGCGCAGGACGAAGCCGGTCTCATATTCGGTGCCGCTTCGGACGACGAAACGATTGAGCAGATTCTGCAGCCCCGCCCCCGCCGGATCGAGGACGACATCGGCCACCTTTACGCGCGGATGCTGCATGAAATATCGGCCCGTCGTCTGCCCGGCGGCGCGTAGCGGTCCGCGGCTGGTAATGGCGGCGTTGAGCAGCAGCCGGGCATTCTCGATCCCGCCGCAGCACAGGATGAAATGCCGGGCCTCGACCCGCACCGTCCCGCCATTGGCTGATCGGGCGACGATCGCCCGAATGCGGTCGTCGTCCGCGCTGTCCTCGATCCGCGTGAGATTGGCGTGCAGGATCAGCTTGGCGTGGCGCGACCGCCGAAGCTCGGCAAGGTAACGGCTGCCCCAGTCCTGATAGCGGTTCCGGCCATGCGGGGCGAAGCGCCACAGAAAAGGTTGGATCGCTTCGTCGGCCATGTCGGGGGTGGCGAGCCGATCCAGTTCGTCGACATTCGATCGCCAGGGCTCCTCGAACCCGCACATCGCCTCGGCCGCACGATAATAGGGTTTGAGATCGTCGAGACCGATCGGCCAGCCACTGCCCGGTACCCAGTCACGCCGCTCAAAATCGATCGGGTCGAGCTCGGCGCATCGGCCTGTCCAGGCGCCGGTGGCGCCGCCCAGCCGCCGGTAGCGGCCTTCGTCGAGCCGGATCGGCGCACCGATCGATTCGCCATCAAGCAGCGCCTGCTGGTCCTGTTCGATCTTCATGCCTCCCGCCTCGAGCAGGCAGACATCGAGACCGCGGTCGAGCAGGGACTTGGCGATCGTGACGCCCGCCGCGCCACCGCCGACGATACAAATCGCGGAGTTCACCCACAGCTGGCCATCGGCCGCCTGCTCGAGATCGATGATCAAACCGCTACCCCTATGCAAATCCCTCAGGCGGCTCGACGGTCAGCCGAACAAATAGCGCAGGCCCCTTTCCGCTTCGCGGCCCACACGTTCCTTGTCCCGCCGGCCCAGCTTGTCACGCGCGATATCCTGCGCAATCCGCCACAGCGCCGCCGGACGCGACGCATAGTCAGAGATCGCGCGCGACAATCCCTTGCCATGCTTGCGATCGAGGAAGTCGCGGTGGTGGAGCTTCCGCCGGACATGGGCGAGATGATGTTCGATAAGTGCGCGGTCGGCTTCGCTCGTCAAAGACGGCCGAAGCAGGTGCCCATGGGCACCCGCGAGCGCGGCCAGATCGGTGGTGCGGTGAAGGCCGCTCAACGATCCGGCACGCTCCACCGCGACATAGCCGCACGCGTCGATCAGCCGAAACCGCGCTCCTGCCGCCAACGCCTCGGCATAGAGAATGAAGTCTTCGCCCAGACGCAGGCCCTCATCATAGGAGAGCCCGTTCCGGGCGAGAAAATCTCGCCGGATCACCGGCTTCAGGAAACCCAGTTCGCCGCGCCGCACGCCGGGGCGCGGAATATTGCCCGCAACGAAGTCGCCAAGCCCCATCAGCCGGCTATTGGCAGGAAAAACGCGCAGGTCCGCAAAAGCGAACTCCTGCGCGCGATCTTCCGGCAGGAAGGCGATATTGTCCGCGACCATGTCCCAGTCAGAGATCGCCAGCAGCCGGCCGAAGCGCCCGGGCACCAGGAAATCGTCGGCATCGAGAATTGCAATCAGTTCAGCCGTGCTGGAGCGCAGCGCGAAATTGCGCGCCGCCGAGGGGCCCTGATTGCGATCATGCCGCAAAATGCTCAGCCGACCGCTGCCGTCGTCGGCGTCGACCGCCCGGGCGACCGTCGCATCGGTGGAGGCGTCGTCGACCACGACGACCTCGCGCACCTCGGATTCGCGCAGCGCAGAGGCGATCGCCCGCGCGATGCTCCGCTCGCCATTATAGGCGGCGATGACGACACATACGCCCGGTTGCGCGGGCATCAGCGGGCTTGTCGCGTCGAAACGCATCCTAGTATCGGGCGGAAATCAGCCATTCGGCAAGGATATACGTCTGGGTATTTCTGGCTGCATACGATGCGTTCGTTCGGGCCGCGAAAGTGCACGGGCCATCGAAGAAACCGTGACCGTCGGCAAAATCGGCTATTGCTGAAGCACTCATAGTGCAGCGCAATAAGAAGCGTTCGACACAGGGACTCGCGGCGGGGGCTTCGAAAGGAACCAGGTTGAAGGTCGCCTATTTCGTTCACGACCTGCACGACGCCGCAGTCGCACGGCGGATCACCATGATGCAGGCGGGTGGGATCGAACCCGTCGTGCTCGGATTCCGTCGCTCTTCCCTCCCCCCAGCCCACATTGGTGGCGCTCCCGCGGTCGACCTGGGCCGCACGGCTGATGCTCGGCTGGGCCAGCGCGCTGCTGCTGTGTTTCGCAACTGGCTGTTCCCCGGCAGGATCGAAAAGGCGGTCGAGGGTTGCTCGGTCTACATGGCTCGCAACCTTGAATCGCTGATCCTCGCAGCCCGGATCGCTCGTGGACGCCCGGATGTCCGCCTGGTCTATGAATGCCTCGACATCCACCGCACGCTGCTCGGCACGCGGAGGATCGACCGGCTGATCCAGAAGATCGAACTGTCACACCTCGAACGGGTGAAACTGATTGTCACGAGCTCACCGGCTTTCCTCGCCAACTATTTCACGCTGCGCCTGACCCCGCCCAAGCCCGCGCTGCTGATCGAGAACAAGATGCTGCGTCTCACCGGAACAACGACCCGTCCCGACCTGCAAAGGCAAGCGGGACCGCCCTGGACGATCGGCTGGTTCGGCATGCTGCGCTGCCGAAGATCGCTCGACCTGCTGGGCAATTTGGTGAAGTTGAGCGCCGGCAAGGTGAAGGTCTTGATCGCTGGCAAGCCCGCGCTGACCGAGATGCCCGACTTCGAACGAATGGTCGGCGATATCGATGGCATGGAGTATCTCGGCCCCTATCGGCCCGAAGACCTGCCCGACCTGTACCGCCGGACACATTTTACCTGGGCGATCGACTATTTCGAGGAAAGGCTGAACTCGTCCTGGCTGCTGCCCAACCGGCTTTACGAGGGCAGTTTCCACGGATCGGTGCCGATCGCGCTTGACCATGTCGAGACGGGTGCCTGGCTGCAGAAGCGCGATGCCGGCATTCTCGTCCGCGATCCGGTCGTGGACCTGGCCTCGCTGTTCGGCGAATTGGATGATGCCAGCTATGAGGCCGAACGCGCCCGGCTCGACCATATTCCGCTCGACGATCTCGTAACCCGACGCGAAGATTGCGACGCTCTAGCCACGGCGCTGCGCGGACAGGCAGAATGAGCAACGCCGCCCTGCGTGCCGACGACGTGCTGATCGTCATCCCCTGCCTCAACGAGGCGTCCAACCTGCCACGGCTGCTCGACCAGTTGATCGTCGATGGCAGCGGTGCCGATATCGTCGTAGCCGATGGTGGCAGTACCGATGGCAGCCTCGACATCGTTGCCGCCTATCAACGGCGCTATCGCAACATTCACGCCCTCTCCAATCCGCGCCGCATCCAGAGCGCAGGCGTCAACCTCGCGGTGACGAGAATGGGGCACGGCAAGACCTGGCTGCTGCGGATCGACGCGCATTGCGACTATCCGCAAGGCTATATGGCCGGACTGCTGGCCAGCGCCGAACGCCGGGACGCGACATCGGTCGTCGTGCCGATGATCACGCGGGGCCACGACTGCTTTCAGCGCGCCTGCGCGCAAGCCCAGAACTCGCTTATCGGAACCGGCGGATCGCCGCACCGCCATGTCGGCGAGGGTCGGTATGTCGACCATGGCCATCATGCGTTGATGCGGATCGACCTGTTCCTGCAGGTCGGCGGTTATTGCGAGGCGCAGAGCCATAACGAGGACGCCGAGCTCGACCTTCGGCTGAGGGCGGCGGGCGGGCGCATCTGGCTCGAACCGAGTCAGGCGGTCGTCTACCATCCGCGCAAGACGGCGGGCGCGCTGCTCCGCCAATATTTCAAATATGGCGATGGCCGCGCCCGGACCATGCGACTGCATGCCACCAAGCTGAAACCCCGCCAGGCGGTTCCGCTGCTCGTCCCCGTCGCACTCGCGGTGCTGCCGTTCGCCCTCCTTCACCCGATCTTCGCACTGCCCGCCCTCGGCTGGGCCTTGATCTGCCTGGTCTACGGGCTGCTGCTGGGCGTGAAGGCCCGTTCGATCTGTGCGATGGCGAGCGGCTTCGCGGCGATGCTCATGCATCTCGGCTGGGGCAGCGGCTATCTCTGGCAGCATCTGCAGCCGAATCCCGGCGATCGACAGCTTCCCGCGCTGATTCCGGAATGAGCGGCGCTGCGCTGCCGATCACCGCCCCCGTGGTGCCGAAGGCGGTCGATCGGGTCCAGGTGACCCGCGGCCTCGCCTGCCTGTTGCTGGTGCTGTTCCATGTCGTCGGCGGCAAAGCCGATGACGGGCTGCGCATTGCGGACGACAGCGTCGGCCGCCAGATCCTCGACATCCTCCTCTACGTGCGGATGCCGCTGTTCGCCTTCATCTCAGGTTATGTCTATACATTAAAACCCCTCGATCCCGCGCGGCCCCGGCCGTTTATCGAGGGCAAGCTGCGACGGCTCG
Organism: Pseudomonadota bacterium; assembly: GCA_040387595.1. Classification (GTDB taxonomy): domain Bacteria; phylum Pseudomonadota; class Alphaproteobacteria; order Sphingomonadales; family Sphingomonadaceae; genus Rhizorhabdus. The sequence continues at coordinate 120,801 of JAZKDN010000020.1, read as the reverse complement.
CGCTGCCGCTGCTGTCAGCCACGACCCTCTTCTACCTTGTTGCACTGGCCCGCACACCGATGCCGCCGATCGATGCCGCGATCGGGCTGCTCCACGCCTATGTCTTCTCCTACGAGATCTACTGGTTCCTGCAGGCGATGCTGTTGATCTTCCTGCTGCTGCCTCTGCTCGAACGCTATCTGCTAGCGTCGCCGATCGGCTGCGCGGTCGTGGTCGCCGTCACGTTCCTTCTCACCGTGCCGGCCGAGCCGCTCGACTTCCTGTCGATCAACGGCGCCGTGTTCCTCGCCCCCTTCTTCTTCATCGGCATCGCCGGGCGCCGCTTCCTTCGCGAACTGACCCCGCTCTGGACGATGATCCTGCTCGCGATCCTGATCGTCGCGTTCGCGCTACACGCCTCCAATGTCGCCACGATGCCACCGCATATTGGCGCTCGACGAGGGACCTTGCTATCGCTGGTCATCGGCGGGATCACGCCGCTGTTTCTGGTCGTCTATGCGCCGCGGATCGCCACGATCGCCCGGATCGGCAAGTCGTCCTTCGCGATCTTCCTGTTCCATATCTTCTTCATCGTCGCGATGCGGATTCTCCTCATGAAGATCGGCATCGAAAATTTCGCCATCCACCTGATCGCGGGGCTAGCCGCCGCGATCATCGGACCGATGCTGCTGGAAACAGTGTTGGCGAAAGGTAAGCTGACGAGGCGCGTGTTCCTGGGCCTGCGTTGATCAGCTATTGAGAAATGCCCCGGCAATGAGGATCGGCGCCCACGACACAACCGCCAGCGCGACCGCGATTACGACGCGGGTGCCGGGATGCCAGCGGCGAACCGCACGGACGGCTGCGGGGCTGCTGCACTCGATGGTGGCGGCATTGGTGGCCATGGACGATCTCCCTACCGCAATCGTTAGGAGAACCGCCTTAACAAGCCATAAATGCGGACCGGTCTGAGAAGCGAAATGCGCCGATCCGGCCGGTACCCCGCCCGCATACGCCCAACGATCCACTGCTCGCGAACCGGAGGCAAACCGGATGGTGGCGCCCGCGTGGGTTTGCCCCCGCGAGCGCCCGACACCCGATTCACACCGATGAGCTAGAAGTCGAGACGAACATCGACGCCGAAAGTGCGCGGCTCCGCATAAACGACACCGGCGAAACCCAGCGAACCGAAGTCGATCCCCGAATAAAGATAATCCCGATTGGTGATGTTCTTGCCCCAGAGCGCGACCGTGGCCTGCATGCGGCCCAGATCGATCTGCGACAAGGCGAGCCGCGCGTCGAAGCGGCTCAGGGCGCCGTCGGATATCTGCTGGTTGAACGGGTTCAACCGGTCGAGCGGATGGAAATAGATACGGCTGCGGTAGGTCCAGTCGATACGGGCCTGTAGCTTTCCAACCGACAGAGCATCGCTTTCATACTGGATACCTGCATTTGCCGTCGTGCTGGCGGAATAATGGAATCGAGCCTCGTCTGCGACATCGATCAGCTGGTTCGTGGCGGCGTCGCGGATCACGAAGCTCTTGAACTTGCGATCGACATAGCCGCCGGTCGCGTTGAGCGTGATGCTGCGAAGCGGCTTGACCAGCACTTCCGCCTCGATGCCGGTATAGGTCGATTTGCCGGCATTGACCGTGATGCTCGATGCGCCGCCGGAGCCGGCCAGAAACTGGCTGACCTGCAGGTCCTTATAGCGCGAATGGAAGCCGGTGATGTTGATGCGCAGGCGACGATCGAGCAGCTCCGTCTTGATGCCCGCCTCATAGGAGGTGATCGTTTCCGGGTCGAAGCTGCCACCGACCGAACGAGGATTGAAGCCTCCCGCCTTGTAACCTGTCGCAACCCGCGCATAGGCCAGAATATCGTCGGTCACCTTGTAGTCGATGCTCGCCGCCCAGTTGAACTGGCTATAATCGGACCGAAGATCGCGGACCAGCGCCGCACTCTGGTCGAGACGCTTCTTGTCTTCCGTATAGCGGATGCCGCCTGTAATCCCCAGCCGGTCGGTCGGTCGCACCGTCACCTGGCCGAACAACGCCTTCGACGACGATGTGTGTCGATAGGCCAATTGCGGCGCAAGCGCGACACCGAAGGAACTGGTGCTAAGGCCAGGCCCCAACGGAATCGGCGCCGGCGACGGCAGGACCAGCGTCAGTTGCTGTGGGTTGTTCTCCCGCGCCCGTTCGCGGAAGTAGAAGCCGCCCAGAACGAAATCGATATTGCTGCCGATCTTACCGAGCAGGTTGATCTCTTGCGAGACTTGGGTCTGCAAGCGATTGTTGCTGGCGGCGAAGATGTCCACTTCGGTCACCCCGATCGGGATGAACCGATTTGGCGGAACGAGAATTGCTGGGCTCACCGTGAAACCACGCAGGCCGTCATTGCCATCGAGATCGGTACGGGCAACGCTGTTCTCCCAGCGGCGATAGCCGGTCAGGGAGCGCAGGGTGATATCGTCTCCGAGATCATATTCGACGGTCAACGCATGCCCCATCACCTCGTCGCGCAACTGGCCCTGGTTAAGCCGGAGCGAGTTCAGTCGATCGCGCGAAACGACCAGCCGGTTGCCGCCGAGCGCTTCGGAATTGGACAGATAGGCGGCGATATCGGGGCGGACCGCTGCCAGCTGGAACGGCACCGAATAGCTTCTGCTGTCGTTGAAATCGAACGTGTAGTCGATCCGTAGCGGCCCACCGCGGTCCAGGCGTGCGGCGATGCGATAGGCATCGACATTATGGGCGCCCGGGTCACGGCGGCCGGGCTGGTTCACATCATCGGTATAGCCGTTGCGCTGCTTGTGCAGGTAGGAGAGCTTGAATTGGAGTCCGCTGTTCCCCAGTTCGCCGGTGTCGACACTGGTCCGCGATTGAAAATAGTTGAAGCGCCCATAGCTGGCGGTCGTCGATGCCTTGAAGCTGTCGGCCGGCTTTGCGGTGATGAAATTGACCGCACCGCCTGTCGTGTTGCGGCCGTAAAGCGTGCCCTGCGGCCCGCGCAGGACCTCGACACGCTCGAGATCAACCAGATCGAACACGGCGCCGGCGGTCCGTCCGATGACCACGCCATCGACATAGATGCCGACGGGAGAGTCCACGGTGAGGACCGGGTCGGACTCGCCGATACCGCGGATATGGACGGCGATGTTGGTCGTCGATGATGGCGTGATCGTTGTCGTCAGATTGGGGGCGGCCGCACTGATATCGCTGATGTCCGCGATCCGCCGCGCCTGGAGCGTCTCTGCGGTCAGAGCGCTCACCGCCAACGGCGTATCCTGCAGATTTTCGACCCGCTTCTGGGCGGTCACGACAATCTCCTGCAGGCCATTGTCGTCGGCAGCACCCGTGGTGTCCTGCGCCAATACCGGTCCGCACCATGCCAGCGCCGCCACCGACGCACCGATGACGATCCGCGCCGTGTTCTTCTTACTCATTGTCTGTCCCCTCTAGGATTTTTGTGTCGTGATCAGCGCGGCGAAACCTCGATCCGCGCAATATCTCCGTTGAACTCGGTGCCGCCCGGCAGTTCGAGGACCGCAGCGCCGGTGTCGCGACCGATGTCGAACGTCTCGCCGAGCCCGGCGGCGATATAGGCGGTCCGTCCGATCCGACCCCGTGCGACCTCCCGGCCGTCGATGCTGATCGTCAGCATGCCGCCCTGTTCCGGCTTCCCGTCCAGCGCATAGTCATAGGCAAGTTGGTGTGCGCCCGGAGTCACAGCCAATGGCGCGTCGACACGAAAACGGTCCTCTGGCTTCTGCGATGCTGCATGCGCAACGAAGGGCCGGCCGCCGTCGAAGCCGAAGCTCCATCCGCCGAACTGGCTACCACTCCCGATCAGCACACCCTTCGCCCCTCCGGACGGCACAATGATCTCCGCCGATATGGAAAAAGACCGCAGGTTAATCGGCGGAGCCTTGCTCTGGGCGACGCTCACACCCGAGCCCCAATAGACAAAGCTGCGCGGCGAGACCGGCCGGGAGTTCATTGCCCGCATCGTTCCTTGACGATCATCGAGCGGATAAACGTTGTTGGCCTTTGCTTCTTCATCCCACACAGTCCGGAGTGCGGTAAGGCGATCAGGGTCCCGCGCGGAAAGATCGCGCGACTGGCTGAAGTCGTTGCGAAGGTCGTAAAGTTCCCACTTGTAATCGGTAGGCAGCCCGGACGATCCGCCCGATTTCCAGGGAAGGCGACCTGGGGTGCTGCTGGCCATCCACCCATGGTCGTAAATGGCGCGGTTGCCGACCATTTCGAAATATTGGCGAACATGACGTTCCGGCGCGTCCGGCGCGTCGAAGCTATATACGAGGCTCGTGCCGTCGATCCGTTGCTGCTTTGCTCCGTTCACGATCCCCGGCGCAGGAATACCCACGGCCTCCAGAATCGTCGGCATGATGTCGTTGACGTGCGAGAACTGGGTCCGAATGCCGCCCTTGTCCTTGATGCGCGCCGGCCAGGAAACCACCATGCCGTTGCGCGTCCCACCGAGATGCGAACCGACCTGCTTGGTCCACTGGAACGGCGCGTTGGTGGCCCAGGCCCAGCCGACCGGAAACACCTGATAGCTGTCGGGCCCACCCATCTTGTCCATCTCGGCGAGCAGCCAGCCGGTGTCTTCCTTCATTCCGTTGGCCAACGTACCCAGTTCGTTGAGCGAGCCGGTCACGTCGCCCTCGGGGCTCGCGCCATTGTCCCCTTCGACGAATATGACGAGCGTATTGTCGAGCTGTCCCATGCGGTCGAGCTCGTCGAGCACGGTTCCGATCTGGTCGTCCTGATAGGCGAGCATCCCGGCAAAGACTTCCATCATGCGCGAATAGGCACGCCGCTGGTCGTTCGAGAGGCTGGACCAGGCGGGAATGCCGGCCGGCCGGGGCGTAAGCCTGGTATCTTTCGGGATGATCCCGCCGGTTTTCTGCCGGTTCAGGCTGTCTTCGCGCAGCCGATCCCATCCCTGATCGTACCGTCCTTTGAAGCGCGCGATCCATTCAGTCGGTGCCTGATGCGGCGCATGTGCGCTGCCGGGCGCGAAATAGGTCAGAAAGGGTTTGCCGGGCGTCGCCGCCTTCTGACCGTGGACCCAATGAATCAGGTCTTCGGCGAGATAATGGTCGAGTGTCGCATCCATATGATGCTCGGCAACCGGATTGGTGCCACGATAGAGCTTGGGCCGCCACTGGTTGGTATCACCACCGATGAAGCCATAGAAATACTCAAAGCCCAGACCCGTGGGCCATAGATCGAACGGCCCGCTATTGGGATCGTCGCTGCCTTGCGGGACATTATGGTGCTTGCCGAAGAAGGCGGTGTTGTAGCCGTTGAGCCGCAGTACCTCAGCAACCGTCGCCGCCGATCGGGGGATGACGGCCCAATAGCCGGGATAGCCGCTTGCCGTATCGGTAACGATACCGGAGCCTACCGCATGATGATTGCGCCCCGTGAGGAGCGAGGCTCGGGTTGGCGAACACATCGCCGTGGTGTGAAAGCGCGTATACCGCAGGCCATTGGCCGCGAGCCGATCAAGTGCCGGCGTCGGCACCGGTCCACCGAAGGTGCTGGCGGCTGCGAACCCGACATCATCGGTGAGGATGATCAATATGTTCGGAGCATTGACCGGTGCCTCAACCGGCTTCTGGAAAGCGGGTTTCGAGTCCGCGAACGTAGCGCCGATCGTGCCCGCAAAGGGCTCTGCAGATTTTGGCAGGACGTTTGCGCCGCTCGGCATCGTCTGCGCAGAGACCATGCCCGCCAGCGTAGCCAGAGCGATTCCTGTCAGAAGCCGTGCCTTCATAACCCACCCCCAATTTCGGTACGATACCGTATCGTTCTTATTATTCGTACGATACCGTATCGTTCTACGACTTGCAACCGGCAGGCGTTTGCGCAAGGAGGTTCCATGTCCAAGTCGACCGCACCCATGAAGGATGACAACGAACCCGTCCGTCAGCGCCTTCTTAACGCGGCGCAGGAGGAGATCCTGGTCGCGGGCTTCTATGGCGCCAGCGTCGATCAGATCGCGCGACGGGCCGGGGCGAGCAAACAGACGATCTACGGCCACTTCCGATCGAAAGAGCATCTTTTTCAGGAAGTGCTTTTGCAAACCCTTCAGGTCAGCGGGGGAGCGGCCCCCGATGTCGAGGGACTATCCTTCGAAGCCGGATTGCGCGTCCTGGCGGAATGGGTCGAGAACAGCTCGCTGACGCCGGCCGCGCTTGGCCTTTACCGAGCCAATGTGGCCGCTGCAGCCCGATTTCCCGCGCTCGCGGCGGATCTCCACCTTTTGAGGACGGGCTTGCCGCAAATCCCATATCTCATGGCAAAGCAGCAGCGGACAGGCTGGCTGCCAGGACTTTCGCCCGAGATGCTTGGCAATTGGTTCGGTGTCCTCGCACTCGGCGGCGCGCGACATTTGCTGGGATGTGCGATGTCGGAGGACGAGCGCCAAGCTGCGCTGGACGAAATTATCCACCTGTTCTCGACGGGTTGGCTCTCCCCGGTGAAAACCGAGACAAGACCAATCGGTTCGCTGTCCTCGATCGAGCGCACCGAAGAGCGATCGTTTGAAGAGGCGGGGCGGCTGCCAGCCGCCCGCTGGGAAGACCTGCTCCGGGCGGCCTTCCAGAGTTTCGCGGATCGCGGACTGCGGGGCACCAGCGTTGATGACATCAGCGCAGTGACCGGCGTGGCCAAGATGACGATCTATCGCCGTTTTGGGAACAAGGATGCGCTGTTCGGCGCGGCCATCGACCAAGCCATCGAAGATTTGCTCGCCGACCGTCCGCCAGTCGTCTTCAGCCCAAACATTGCCTCATCTCTCGTCGCGGTAGCGCTGCAGCATGACGCGTTCGCCCGGCATCCAAACCATATCCGCCTGCTCCGGCTGCTGATCACCGAAGCGGAGACGCATCCCGCCATCGTTCAGCCGGCGTGGCATCATCTCGTTGGACCAGGCCGCCGGGAATTGGCAATGCGATTGAAGGAATGGCGCGATGCTGACCTGATACATCTGACCCATCCGGAGATTGCCGCCGAACAGTTTCTGATCGTCGCGGGGCGCGGCAATCGGCGACTGACCGACATGATCGCGCCCGACGCTCAGGAAGCCCTGCAATATGCGCAGGACGTCGTCGCACTCTTCCTGAGATAGACAGCTTCAAGCAGCCCCGCTGTCAATCGTCACGCGCAGCCGACTGTCCACCGCAGCCCGCGTTTAGTAGAGTTCAAGTTCGTAGCTGCGCAAATTCTCGTCGAGCAGGCGCTTGTAGCGCCCCGCGAGACTATGGCCCTGGCAGATGCCGGTCTGCACGACCTCAATCACCAGCGCCTCTGGCGTCAGACGCAGCGTGCAGCCATCATCCTTGGCCAGCGGCAGGCCGTTTGCGTCGCCCATCGTCGAGACCATGGCTTGCGGGCCGTCCCAGAGACCAGCGCGGCCGGCGTCCAGGGTGATGACGTTCACACCCGGCAGTTTCGCCGGATCGTAGATGCGGACACTGTAGCCATCGGCGAGGCCCGGCTGCAGCAGCAGTTTCATGCCGCCAGCCGAGCGGTAGACACCCGAATGCGGATAGGCGTTGCTCTCGATCTCCTCGACCCGGCGGCGCATCGTCTCGCGGACGCAGGCGACGTCACTCAGCACGCAGTCGGTTTCGTTCGCCGCATCGAGCCGTTCGATCGCCTGGAAGCCGGTCAGCCACTGCTGCTGATCACCCTCGACATAGGTTGCGATCGCGCCGTTCCACATCGTGCGCGCGCGAGCATAGGCCGCAGCGATGCGGGCGTCGTAATCGCGCATGACCGGATCCGCGCATATCGCCTGTTCGAGCTTGGTCGAGGTCTTGGCACAGTCGATGCTCTGCGCTGGCGCGCTGGCGCCGATCAGAGCGAAGACAGCGGCGAGGATCGGGATAATCGGTTTCATCGTCGCTTCCTTGGTCAGTGACGATGCATTCATGCACCGTCGTCAACGCCAGGGCGGTGACGCAGAGCACAAGCGCGGCTCGCGACGACAACCAGATCCTGCTTGATCCACCCGCCGATCACCGCGATGACGTCCCGGTGAAGGATCTGGGGAGCTTCGATTATGTGATCGCCGGCGCGGGCACCGCCGGCTGTCTGCTCGCCAATCGCCTGTCCGCCGATCCCACCAAGCGCGTCCTGGTTCTGGAAGCCGGCGGCAAGGATAGCTGGATCTGGTTCCACATTCCGGTCGGCTATCTGTTTGCGATCGGCAATCCCCGGGCCGACTGGATGTTCGAGACGGTCGAGGAGCCGGGGCTTGGTGGTCGCCGCCTCGCCTATCCGCGCGGAAAGGTGATCGGCGGTAGTTCGGCGATCAACGCGATGATCTATATGCGCGGCCAGGCGGCCGATTATGACGGCTGGCGCCAGATGGGCCTGTCCGGCTGGGGCTGGGATGATGTCCTGCCGCATTTCCTGCGCCATGAGGACCATGAAGCGGCGCGCGGCGACCATCATCGCGGTGGCGGCGAATGGCGGGTCGAGCATCCGCGTGTCCGTTGGCAGATCCTCGACGCGATCCGCGAGGCTGGCGCCGCCGCCGGTATCGCGCCGGTCGAGGACTTCAACGGCGGCGACAATAGCGGTAGCGGCTATTTTCACGTCAACCAGCGCGCCGGCCGCAGGGTAAGTGCTGCGCGCGCCTTTCTAAAGCCGGTGCTGAAGCGACCGAATCTCCGTCTCGAAACAGGCGTCGAGATCGATCGCGTCCTGTTCGACGGACGGCGCGCGACCGGCCTCGTCTTTCGGCGCGGCAGCGAAAGCTGGACGGCGCAGGCCACCGGCGAAGTGATCCTGTCGACCGGTTCGGTCGGCACGCCGAAGCTGCTCCAGCTATCGGGTATCGGCGACCCGGAAAGGCTGAAGGCGCTGGGTATAGAACCCCTTCACGAGTTGCCCGGTGTCGGCGCCAATCTGCAGGATCACCTCCAGATCCGACCGATCTTCAAGGTGCGTGGCGTCCGGACCCTCAACACCGATTACGCCAATCTCTTCCGCCGGGCGGCGATGGGACTGGACTATGCCCTGTTCCGCAATGGAGCGCTGACCATGGCGCCGTCCCAGCTGGGCATGTTCGCCACTTCTTCGGACGCCTATGCGACGCCGAACCTGCAGTTCCATTTCCAGCCGCTATCGCTCGACAAATGGGGGACCGGTCTGCACCGCTTCGGCGCGTTCACCGCCAGCGTCTGCAATTTGCGGCCGACCAGCCGGGGACGCATCGACCTCGCCAGCGCCGAGCCCGGAGCGCCGCCGCGGATCGCACCAGGCTATCTGGCGACCGACGAGGATCGCCGGGTCGCGATCGACTCGCTGCGGCTCGCACGCAGGATCGCCGCGCAAGCGCCGCTCGCCCGGTACCGGCCGGAAGAGTTCCGCCCCGGCGCACAGGCCGAAAGCGACGAGCAACTGCTGGCGGCAGCGGCCGAACTAGCGACGACGATCTTCCACCCGGTGGGTACCGCCGCGATGGGCCCTGTCCATGATCGTACTGCCGTGCTCGACGAACGGCTGCGCGTCCGTGGGGTCGACGGCCTGCGTGTCATCGACGCATCGGCCATGCCGCGCATCACGTCCGGCAACACCAGCTCCCCGACCTTGATGATCGCGGAGAAAGGCGCGGTGATGATTATCGAGGATCGTCGCTGAATCTGGCGCTCAAGCCGGAAAGCGCCAGTCGACGCGAAACCCCCCGTCGATATTGCGGAATGCGAGAGCCGAATGGTGCAGCCGCGCGACCGTCTCGACAAGACTGAGACCCAGCCCGACGCCCGGGGCGGCCCCCTTGTGCGCCCGGTAGAAGCGTTCGGCGATATGAGACAGGTCGCTGTCGGGGACGCCCGGCCCCGTGTCCTGAACCGCGATCAGCAGTGCCGCCGTCTCTTCCTGCCCGTACAACACGACCTCGCCGCCATTCGGTGTATATTTGATGGCATTGTCGAGCAGGTTGGCGGCAGCCTGGAAAACCAGGTCGCGATCGCAGCGCAGGAGCAGACCGGTCTGGATGAAGCTGGTCAGGAGAATCCCGCGCTCCTCCGCCGCCGGCCGATAGAAATCGGCGACATCGTCGAGCAGCGCGGTCAGGTCGACCTCGCCGAGTGCGATCTCGCGGCTGCCGGTGTCGAGCCTGGCGATGCGCAGCACCGCGTCGAAGATCGTGGTGAGGCGATCCGCTTCCGCCAGCGCATCGGCAACATCGCCCTGCCCCGCTGCCGCATCCTCGAGGCTGGCGCGCAAACGGGCAAGCGGTGTGCGCATCTCGTGCGCCACACTGTCGGAAACGCGGCGCACGGCCTCCATCGAATGTTCGATACGCTGGAGCATGGCGTTCAGCGTCTCCGCGAGACGATCAAACTCATCGCCGCTGCCGTCGATGGACACGCGCTTTGACATATCACCGGCCATGACGTCACGCGCGGTCGCCGCCACCCGATCGACCCGGCGGCCGATGGCCCGGCTCATCAGCAGGCCGCCGAGGAGCGCGAGCAGCAGCGCCGCCACCGCGACCACCGAAGCCCCCGATGCCAGCGCCTGTTCGCGCTCGCTGATGTTGTCGATGTCACGGCCTATGATCAGGCGGGCACCGTCGTCGAAGCGGCGATCGAGCGCCAGCGCCTCGAAATCATGCTCGTCGCCGTCGACCGAAGTATCGGCCTCGAGCCTTCCCCAGCCTTGGAAAACGGCGCGCGGCCAGCTCGGCAGGTTGGCAGTGACCACCCGGCCCTTTCGGTCGACGAAAGCGTGAAACGCCTTGTAGCGATCGACCGCCGCGTCACGCGCGCGCAGGCGGGCGACCAACGCCGCCTCGCCATCGACGATGTAGATGTTGGCGAGCTGTGCGGCCTCGCGCTGAACCACCTGTTCGGCCTCGCGAAGCGGAACGCGAACGACCATCGTGTAATAGGCACCCACAAGCAGCAGCAGCGATCCGACGAACAGTCCGGCATAGGTGAGCGCGAGACGAAAGGAGAGGCTGGCGAAGAGCTGCTTCACGGGGCCGGCCGCACCACATAACCTGTGCCTCGCACCGTTTCGATGAACGGGACGTCGAAACCGCGATCGAGCTTCTGGCGCAGGCGGCTGACATGCTGGTCGATGATGTTCGTCTGCGGATCGAAATTATAATCCCAGACATGTTCGAGCAGCATCGAGCGAGTGACGACCCGGCCGGCGCTCCGCACCAGATATTCGAGGATGCGGAATTCGCGCTGGGTCACATCGATGCGCTGTCCCCCGCGCGTCACGCTACGGCCGAGCAGATCGATCACCAAATCGCCGCTCTTCAGTTCGGTGACCTCCGGAATCGCCGGGCCGCGCCGGCCGAGGCCCTCGACCCGGGCCACCAGTTCGGACAGGGCGAACGGCTTGGGCAGATAGTCGTCTCCCCCCGCCCGCAGCCCCTTGATCCGCTCATCGACGTCGCCGAGCGCGCTCAGGATCAGCACCGGCGTGGCATCACCGGTCGCGCGAATCGTCTGGAGAATCCTGAGCCCATCGACATGGGGCAACATGCGATCGAGGACGATAACGTCGAACGGATCGGCAGCCGCCCGCAGCAGGCCTTCGCGTCCGTCTCGGGCTATCGTGACGATGTGGCCAGCCTCGCGCATTCCCTTGGCCACATGGTCGGCCACACGGGGATCATCTTCGATCAGGAGGATATGCATATCCCCGCTATCGCATCTCAATCGTCATAGGCCAACTCGATCCGGCGACCGGTCGCGGCATCGAGTTGAACCTTGCCGCTGCCGGCGGCGGTCGCCAGTTCGATCTCATAGACGCCGCGGCCCCTGCGCATCTCGAACTCGACCTCGGTCACCTCGCCCCTGCTATGCCGCTCGAGCGCGACGAGATGATCGGACAGCGGCGCCGCTTTGCCGCCACTGCTCAGGCGATCCTTGTCGAACCAGCGGCGCACCCAGTTTTCGGCCTGGGGCTTCACCGCCGAGACCAGCTTTCCGGTGCGCGCATCGACGCGCGCGCGGTGAAGCACCTGCCCGCGGACCAGGTCGATCTCGTAGACCAGCCGGCCGCCGCTGGTCTCCAACTCGCCTTCGATCGCCCGCGCCGACAAGCTGCGCTCGGCGACGCCGATCGCACGGGTCAGGCCGATCAGGTCCTGCGCCATGGAGGGTGCCCCGGACGTGGCGAGCATCGCGCCAGCGAAAACGCATAACAGCCGTCGCACCATCATCTTCTCCCAGAAAATTCGACCGTTCAGCGCGGCGTGGCGCCGAGAAAATCGGCGATGGCCGCTGCCGCGCGGTGCGAGTGGCTCTCGCCCTCGCGCAGATCGAACGTCTCGGCAAAGGCACGACATTGCTCCGGCGCGAAATCGTCATGGCCGGCGATCGCCTGGTCGAGACCATCGATCAGGGCATCGGCGCCATCGACCACCGGACCGAAAAGCCAATGCGCATAATCGGGATCGTCCTGCCATGCCCTGTCATGGCTGTTGACGAACAACGCGGGCTTCGGCCGGCGCAGAAACTCGTAAATCTGGCTGCTGACGTCGCCGACATAAATGTCCGCCAGGGTCGTGTAGGTCATGTCGATCGAACGGGGGCTGCCGAGGTCGACATGGACGTTCGGGAGTCCCGCATAGCGATCTATCGCAGCCGCGACCGACGCGCGGCCACGGGCGCTGTCGCACAGGCGGATATGCGGCGCCACGACCAGGTTGAACCGTCCATCGCGCGCGATCGCGTCGACGATCGCAACTCCGTCGCGCGGCCAGGAGCCGAGCTTCGCCGAGAAGTGCGGATTGTAGAGGACCACGGGCCGTTCATCAGCGAAAGGCGACCAGTGCGGATCGCGAAGCCGATCGATCGCCTCGAACTTCGGATAGCCGACCACCGCATGCGCGCCGGGGCGGATCAGACCTTCGGCCAGCATGCGGCGACGCTGCTTCTGCCCGGCGACGAGGGCGAAGTCGAACTGGGCGATGCGGGGATCGAAGCCGGCGGCACGGTCCCCGGCGCCATGATCGACATGGATCAGGCGCGGCCGGGTCACCCCGAAGCGGCGCATGATCGTTGAGGTCCGCTCTGGCAGCGCGATCGCGTCATAGCCGTTGAGCCGGCGACGGACCGCGGCCAGGGTCAGCAGCTTCGGCGGGACGGCGCTGCGCAGCAGACCCGCCGTCCGGTGAAGCAGCGGCGAGCCGATCCGCTCGAAGCGCAGCAGGCAATGGCTTTCGTCCAGGGTCAGCGCGCGGGCAAGATCGAGATGCGTGGCGGAGGCCGACAAGATATCGACATTGGCGCGCCAGCCCATGGCGAGCGCCTCCGCGGTGGTGATGCCATGAAGGATCTGATGGGCTTGGGCGTTGAACAGGAATGCGATTCGCGGCAGTGGCGCGACGGCAGCCGCCTCCCTGTGCGGGGCAGCATTCCGCCCAGCCTTCCCCAAAAAATCCGGGGTCTGCTCGAAATCGGACCGCGCAACGACAAGCTGACCAGCCAAACCCTATCTCCCCGCTCTACGCGAGGCAGCTAGAAGCAAAGCCTATAGGCTGGATGGTGCGAAGATTTGATTTTTGCAATGTTGCGCGCAACACGGATCGGTAAAGTCGGTTGCAATCAGCTCCAGCCGAGGCCGAGCGCCTTCTCGAGCGCGATGAAGTCGGTCGTCATCTGGGCCTTCGCCTGGATCAGCGCCTGGTCGGCCGATATCTGTTGGCGTTCCGCGTCGAGCAGCTCGATCCGGCTCGATGTGCCTGCATCGAAGCGCTGCCGGAGCAGGCTTGCCGCCAGATCGGCCGACGCCTTGCTGCGTGCAGCATTCGCTACCGCCTGCCGGCGCGCGCCATAGCGTGTCAGTGCATCCTCCGCATCGCGCAGCGCTGTCAGCACTGCGCCGCGATATTGCGCCGCCACCTCGTCTCGCGCGCCCTCCGCCTGGCCGACCCGGGCCGCATTGCGCCCGAAGTCGAGGAAGTTCCAGCTCAGCCGCGGCGCGGCGATCGCCGCGAGCTTCGATGGATCGATCACGTCGCCGATGTTGGTGCCGCCGAAGCCGATGATTCCCATCAGGCTGATCTTCGGGAACGCGGCAGCCTTGGCGACGCCGATCTTCGCGGTCGAGGCGGCGAGCTGCCGCTCGGCGGCGCGAATGTCGGGGCGACGCTGAAGCATCGCGCTCGGGTCGCCGATAGCAACCTCGGCAGGGGGCAGCGGAATCGTACCCGGCTTTGCCAGCATCGCATCGAGCGCTCCGGGAGCTTCTCCAGTGAGGGTCGCCAGGGCGTTGAGATAGGCGTCGCGCTCGGCGGCGATCGGCAACAGTGCCGAACTGACCTGCTCGACCTGGCTGCGCTGCCGCTCCACGTCGAGGGTCGAGGCCGCGCCGCGCGATTGGCGTTGCTGGGTCAGTTCGAGGATGCCGCGCTGCTTGTCGGCCGACTGCCGGGCCAGTTCGACCCGCAGCTGGCGGTCGCGCAGGCCGACATAGGCCTGGGCGACCTCGGCGGCGAGGCTGACGCGTGCGTCGGCGACATTGGCCTCCGCCGCGCCGAGCGACGCCCGAGCCGCCTCGACGCTGCGACGCTGGCCACCGAACAGGTCGATCTCCCAGCTGGCGTCGAAGCCGACATTGTAAAAGTTGAGGGTCTCACTATCCCCGCCGCCCGCGGCTTCACCGCCGCCCTCACCGCTATTGCCCGAGCCGAGATCGATGCCGGGCACCTTGGCGTGGAGATAAATCGCCTGGACGTTGGCATTGGGCTTGCCGTTGGCGCGCTGCAGGCCGAGTGCGGCCCGCGCCTGCTGGAGTCGGGCTTGCGCAACCGCCACATTCGGGTTGGCAGCCAGCGCACGCTTTTCGAGCTCGTCGAGCACGGGATCGCCGAACGCGGTCCACCACTGCGCCTCCTGGGGAGCGGCAGGCCCGGTCTTGTCACCCGCGCGCGCAAACGCCGCGGCGGGGGCCCCCGCACCGGCCGAGACGGGCCCTTCATAATCCGGGCCAACGGTGCAGCCGGCCAGAAGGATGGCGGGCATGAGCAGGAAGGGCAAACGCATCATCAACCTCAATGCATCGCAACCGGCGGCCCCTTGGGCAGCGGGCGGAGGAGCAGGACGAGCGGAATCACGCAGAGGATGCCGACCGTCATTAGCCAGAAAATATCGTTGAAGGTCATCACCAGCGCATCGCGCTGGATAGTGCCTGCCAGGGTCCGCAGTGCGGCATCGGCGCTGCCCAGTGCCTGGGTCAGGCCGCTCAGATAGTCCTGAACGCCGCTGGAGTTGGCGCTGAGCGACTCTTCGATCCTGCGGTTGTGGAGCCATTGCCGCTGGTCCTGCACGATGGCGATCCCGGCAAGGGCGAAAGAGCCGCCGAGATTGCGCATGCCGCTGAACAGCCCCGCAGCGTCCGCCGCGTCCTCGCGCGAGACCGATGCGATCGCCGCCTGGTTGAGGAAGAGGAACGCCATAATCGTCCCGACCCCGCGCAACAGCTGCGAATCGACGAAGTCGCTGCCGACAGACTGGGCGGTGAGCGCGGTATCGATCCCGCAGCTCGTCGCCATGATCATCAGCCCGATGCCGACCGCGATGCGGATATCGACATAGCGGATCATCAGCGGCGTGAACGGCATCATCATCAAGCTGGGAATGCCTGAGATCAGCACGATCTTGCCGGACTGTAGCGCGTTGTAGCCAGCAACCGAGGACAGGAACTGCGGGATCACATAAGACGTGCCGTACAGCATCATGCCGATCACGATCGCCATGATCGCGACCGCGCCGAACTGCCGGTCGAGCAGCAACCGCAGCTTGATCACCGGCCGTTTCGCCAGCATCTGACCCGCGAACAGGCAGATGAAGCCGACCGCAGCGACGATCGAGACCTGCACGATCATCGCACTTTCGAACCATTGTTCGCGCTGACCTTCCTCGAGCGCCACGGTGAGCCCGCCGAGCCCCAGGATCAGCCCCGATATGCCCAGCCAGTCGGCCTGTCGCAGTTCGTCGAGCCGCGCCTTGTGGTGCGGCATCGTCAGCAGCAGCAGGGTGATCAGCAGGATGCCAATCGGCAGGTTGAGGAAGAAGGCATAATGCCAGCTGATATTCTCGGTCAGCCAGCCACCGATCAGCGGCCCGAGCACGGGCCCGAGGATGGCGGTGACGCCGAACAGAGCGGTGCCGATCGGTTGTTGCGACCGTGGAAGCCGGGTCGCGATGATCGTCATCGCAGTGGGGATCAGCGCTCCGCCGGTGAAACCCTGCCCCACCCGGCCGATGATCATCACGGTCAGGTTGCCGGCGAGACCGCACATGATCGAGAAGCCGGTGAACAAGGTCGCCGCGACGATCAGCAGGGTGCGCAGGCCGAGCAGCCGTTCGAGCCAGGCGGACAATGGGATGACCACGATCTCGGCGACCAGATAGGCGGTCGCGATCCAAGTCCCCTCGGTGCCGCTCGCGCCGATCTCACCCTGGATGGTGGGAAGCGAGGAATTGACGATCGAGACGTCGAGCGTCGCCATCATCGCGCCGAGGCTGCCGGCGATCACCGCCAGCCATGCGCTGGCGTCGGCGCGCTGGCCGGGAACTTCCACCGTCCGAGCGCCGCGCGCGTCAGCGGTGACCGCGCTCATCGCGCGGTCCGCTCATTATGCCGTTCCTGCTCCTCGCGGACCCGGTCGGCCGAGCCCTTGGCGGAACGCGTATCGACGCTCACCTCCACCGACATGCCGGGGACGAGCAGCGCACGGGTTTCCGGTCCGGCATTGATCTCGATCCGAACCGGAATGCGCTGGACGATCTTTGTGAAGTTGCCGGTCGCATTCTGCGGCGGCAGCACCGAGAACTGGGATCCGGTCCCCGGCGAGATGCTCGCGATCCGGCCGCGAATGTCGACGTCGGGTAGCGCATCGATCTCGACCTTGACCGGCTGACCGATCCGCATCAGGCCCAGCTGCGTTTCCTTGAAATTGGCGTCGATGTAGAGATCGTGGGTAGGAACCACGCTCATCATACGGGTCGCCGCCTGGACGAACTGACCTTGCCGGACCGTCTTGTTGCCGACTCGTCCGTTCACTGCCGCGCGGACGATCGTCGCCTCGACATCGGTGTTGGCAGCGCTGAGTTGAGCGCGCGCGGCCTCGCCCTGCGCCTTGGCCTGGCGAACCTGCGCCTGCAGTGTGCCGACGCGGCGTTGCGCGCTGACAAGCCCGGCCTTGGCAGCGCTCAGCTTGGCGTTGGCCAGCGCCGCCTGATTGCGCAGCTGCGCGACCTTCTCCCGCGTCTCGGCACCGCTTTCGGCCAGGGGTTGATAGCGGGCATATTCGCTCTGCGCGAAACCGGCGTCGGCGCGGGCGGCGGCGACATCGGCCTCGGCCCGGGCGATCGCGGCCTCCTGCTCGCGCAGCTGCGCGTCGACACCGGCGACATTGGCACCGGCCACATCGATCTGCGCGCGAACTTGCGCGGCCTGGGCGCGATAGTCACGTGGATCGATCCGGACGAGCGGCTGTCCCGCCTTCACGTCCTGGTTGTCGATGACGAACACTTCGTCGACATAGCCCGACACCTTCGGCGCAACCGTCACCGTGTCGGCCTGCACATAGGCGTCGTTGGTGGACTCCTGGAAACGGCCATAAAGCTGGTAGCGCAGGAAGCCGATCACGCCGGCGATCAGCAAGACCACAAGGACGATCAACATTATCCGCCGCACGCGGGGATTCTGCAGGGGCGACGCCTTGCCTTCCTTATCCTCGGACGAGGACGGCTGTACCGTTTCGTTGCTCATCTGGATGTCCGCATATGAACTTTGTGTGGCGCATATGCTCGCACTTGCAGCATTATGCAATACCATGTAATGAGGCTCCTCATGAAAATAACCGAGGATGAACTGGTCAAGGGCCTGGCCCAGGCATATCTGCTGATGCACCGCCGTGTGGATCGGGCCATGACCAAGCAGGGCGCTTCGCTCGCCCGCACGAAATTGCTGCTGTACATCCAGAAGGGCGCCGGCGCGGCGCGCGCTGCGGATGTCGCGGAATTGTTCGATCTGGCGCCACGGACCGTCACCCAGGCGCTCGATTCGCTGGAGCGCGATCAGCTCATCATAAGATCGTCCGATCCGCAGGACCGCAGGGTCAAGCGGCTGACGATCACCCCGCTCGGAGAGCGCGCGATCGCCGCAACCGAACCGTTGCGCAAGGAATTGTTGCAGGAAATCTGCGCGGTTCTGTCCGATCAGGATCGCGTCCAACTCGACGACATCCTGCGCCGATTGATCGGCTCGCTCGCGGAAGCGGGCGATATTGTGGATTACCGATAATGTGATACTCTCCGCGGATCAGCGATTGCGCAGGAAAAGCGCGACGCCGACCTTTAGGAGAGTCGTATGGAACGGGTTAACCCTGCTCTTTGCGAATGCAGTTGCCGCCTTTTGGCGATGTTCAGTGCCGCCGCGATCGGCGTGACCGCCCTCGCCTATTTTGGGCTCGGCTAAGCGGTCTCCACTTCTGATCGACGTTTGTCGCTCCGTCCGCTGGAACCCTGGCCCCGAAATCTCATTTTCCCGCGCTGCAAGTGCGAAACCACCGACTCATCCAATGCCTGATCGAACTGCTGTCGGCTCAGGTGCAGCGCCCGCGAAAAAGGCAGCACCCCAGACTGGAGCGCGGCCTCTTTCGTTGAAGATCCGATGATCAGGCCGGCGTTGGTTCGCCCCAGCCGCCGCCACCCGTTCCGCTGCCCGGACGACGGCTCTTCGGGATCGATGAACCACCCGTGCTGAGCGCGGCCGGAGCGCGGGAATTGCCCTGGTCGCGACCGATATCCTCGCCCGCGATGGCGTGCTTGGATTCCTCGCCCGAGAGCGTCTCATATTCGAGCAGCGCCGAGGACAGGCGGTGGAGCTGATCGAGATTGTCGGTCAGCACCTTGCGCGCAGTCGCTTCGGCTTCCTCAATCAGGCGGCGAACCTCCTGGTCGATCATCTGGGCCGTCGCTTCGCTGACGCTTTGATTGCGCGAGACCGAATGGCCCAGGAAAACCTCGTCCTGATTGTCGCGATAGCGCAGCCAGCCCAGCTTTTCCGACATGCCATATTCCATCACCATCGAGCGGGCCATGTCGGTGGCTTGCTGGATGTCGTTGGACGCGCCGGTGTTGAGCTCGTCATTGCCGTAGATGAGCTGTTCGGCGATGCGGCCGCCGAAGCAGAGCGCAAGACGCGCCTTCATCTGCTTCATCGTCATCGAATAGCGATCACGCTCCGGCAGGTTCCAGGTCACGCCCAGCGCGCGACCGCGCGGGATGATCGTCACTTTGTGAAGCGGATCGCAGCCGGGGACGTGGAGCGAAACGAGGGCGTGACCGGCTTCGTGATAGGCCGTCGCCTTCTTCTCGTCTTCGGTCATGACCATGGACTTCCTCTCGGCGCCCATCATGACCTTGTCCTTGGCTTCCTCGAACTCCTTCATCGCGACGAGACGCTTGCCCTTGCGCGCGGCAAGGAGGGCGGCTTCGTTGACGAGATTGGCGAGATCCGCACCCGAAAAGCCCGGGGTACCGCGCGCAATGGTGCGCGGATTGACGTCGGGAGCGAGCGGAATCTTCTTCATGTGAACGGCAAGGATCTTGTCGCGGCCCTCGATGTCGGGACGCGGCACGACGACCTGACGATCGAACCGGCCTGGACGCAGCAGCGCCGGATCCAACACGTCGGGGCGGTTGGTGGCCGCGACGATGATGATGCCCTCATTGGCCTCGAAGCCGTCCATCTCGACGAGCAACTGGTTGAGGGTCTGCTCACGCTCGTCATTGCCATTACCGAGGCCGGCGCCGCGGTGACGGCCGACAGCATCGATTTCGTCGATGAACACGATGCAGGGCGCGTTTTTCTTCGCCTGCTCGAACATGTCGCGCACGCGGCTGGCGCCGACGCCGACGAACATCTCGACGAAGTCCGAGCCCGAGATAGTGAAGAAGGGAACGTTGGCCTCACCCGCGATCGCGCGAGCCAGCAGAGTCTTGCCGGTGCCAGGCGAGCCAACGAGCAGGGCACCCTTCGGGATCTTGCCACCGAGACGCGCGAACTTGGTGGGGTCCTTCAGGAAATCGACGATTTCCTGCAGCTCCTCACGTGCCTCATCGATGCCGGCAACGTCGTCGAAGGTGACCTTGCCATGCTTTTCGGTGAGCATCTTCGCGCGCGACTTGCCGAAGCCCATCGCGCCGGAACCGGCGTTCTTCTGCATCTGCCGCATCACGAAAAACGCGATGCCGAGGATGAGGAGGAAAGGCAGCGACTGGTAAAGCATGATCATCCAGAAGCTGGTCTGCTCGGCGGGCTTGGCGCGGAAGGTGACGTTCTTTTCCGCAAGCCGCTGGATCAGCATCGGATCGTTCGGCGCATTGGTGGTGAAGGCGGCGCCGTTGTTGAATTTGCCGGTGATGGTGCCTTCGCCGATATCGGCTTCGCGAACAGTGCCCTGATCGACGCGAGCGAGAAATTCCGAATAAGCGATCTGATCCGCGCCAGCGGTGCGCGACGAACTCTCGAACATCGACACGAAGACGACGAGCGCCAGCAGGATACCCAACCAGATGGCGAGGCTTTTCATCCAGGGGTTGGGTTGTTTCGGCTCTTTTTCGTCATTCATCGGTCAATTCCGCCTTTCGCGGTCAAGATAGGCATCGCCGCCTTAATAACAATGGAACAGATCGAACGGTCCCAGCGATCAACGTCGCGGCGGCGCTTTTTCGATCAGAATGCGGCGTCCGGGCGATAATTTCAGCGCACCCAGCGTCGCAACCTGTCCCGCATCGAGCCGCACCATCGCGGTTTCGAGCGTCGGACCATCCACCTCCGAATCGGCATCGCCGATCAGCCTGGCGAGTATCCGCCTGCGAATCTCTCGCGGCAAGCCCTCGATGTCCGCAAAGGTTCGCCCCCCGTCGCGATCGACCCGCGAGCGGATCGCCTCGGTCGTCAGCCAGTCGAGCGCTTCATCGGCGTCGGCCAGATGCGCGGCCGTCGCGGCCAGCCTGTCCGGATCGAGACGCTCGGCGGCGCCCTGGAGGAGAGCGCGGGCGTGGGTGCGGTCATGCCGAGGATCGACGTTGCTAGGATCATTCACGGTCTCGACCCCGGCGACCAAGGCCGCAAGCTCGCTACGGCGCCAGCCGAGCAACGGGCGAATCAGCAGGACCCCGCCGAGATCGCGGCTTTCCCGAATCCCCGCAAGGCCCGACAGCCCAGAACCACGGCCCAGCCGCATCAGCAGCGTTTCGGCCTGGTCATCGGCATGATGGGCCGTGGCGATCGCCGCGAGTCCCCCGTCCCGCGCCCAGGCCGCCAGCGCATCGTAGCGAGCCCGACGAGCGGCTGCCTGCACGCTGGCCGCGCGTTCGACCGCGACGCGCAGCGTAGAATGCGGAACCTCGAGCGCTGCGCAGGCGCGCGCGACAAGAGCGGCCTCGGCCGCTGCATCCGCCCGCAGGCCATGATCGACCGTGGCCGCTACGATCCGTCCCGGCAGGGCCGCTGCTGCGAGGTGGAGCATCGCCATACTGTCCGGACCGCCCGAGACGGCCAGGCCGATCCGGCCGGCGTCATCGGGCAGCAGGCACGCGATAATCGCTCGGAGGCGATCACGCTGGGCAGACTGAATGTCGGCCATCGCTACAGGCCAGACATGGATGCCAGCCTAGACCGACATGGCGAGCATGGAGGATATCGGGTCAGCCAAGCCTCACTTGCACTTGGCATCGACCTTTCCCTTGGCGACCAGATCGGCAAGCCCACCGGTCACCTTGTCGGGATATTTGGCCATCAGCACGTCATAGGCCTGACAGGCCTTGTCGTTCAGCGGCGGCTTCCGCTTCATCAAAGCCTGCGCCATGTAGACATAGCTGTGGGGGGCACGCTCTCCGTCCTCGATCTTCGTGCTCTCGAAGAACTCCCGGATCGCCTCATTATACTGGCCATTGTCCAGATAGGCGCGACCGGCGAGGTTGCGGGCATAGCTGGCATATTTGTGCTTCGGATATTTGGTGTACATCGCCTTCAGCGCGGCGACGGACTCTGGATATTTCTTCTGCATCCACAGGTCGTAGCCGGCCATATAGGCATCCTTGCCGGCGTCGCCGCTCAGCGCTGCGGGCCCCGGAGCCAGCGTCGGTGCGGGCGCGGCCATGGTCGGCGCCGGAGGAACAGCGCTACCGCCCGCCGGTCCCTTCGACACCGGCGGAACGACATAAGGCAGCGTGCCGCCCGCCGCAGCGCCGGCGGGGGTCGGCGGACCCTTGCCTTCGAGTGCGTTCAGCCGGAACTCGGCATCGCCCTTCATCTTGGCGAACTGGTCCTCGAGCTTGCGCAGATTATAGCTATTCTGTTCGACCTGACCGGTCAGTCCTGCCAGCGACTTTTCCAGCGCATCGACCCGGCGATTCAGGTCGGCGACGGGCGTGTCAGCGGGGGAACCGGCGGGGACCATCGGGACTGCCTGGGGCTTGATCTCAGGTTCGAAAAACTGCTGTGAGCCGCCTGGGAAGACCTTGCGCTGTACGGCCTTCATTTCCTTTTCCAGCTTGTCGACTCGCTTGTCGACCGGCAGCGCCTGCTGGGCGAGCGCCGGAATAGCCGTTGCGGACAGGAGCAGGAGGGCGAAAATCGCCTTCTTCATGATCGGTGATTCCCCGTGATCGTTACGTTCGGATCATGCCGCGTCGGAGCGGCGAAGATCAAGGCTGCGGGCGGCGGTCGGAGTCCGTGGTCGGCCCAGCCGTGCCCGTGCGGCTCGCCGAGGGGTCATAGACCGGTGGCACATTGCGATACGCCTCCGGCACCGCCACCGCGTCACTGGCGTTCGCGGCATCGGGTTGATCCGCATCGGGCTTCGCCGTCGCGATCGCGACCAGCGCTTCGCGCTTCAGGCTATAATCACGGACCAGCCGGTCCGGTTCGCCCACCGGCGGCAATTGGGTGGTGCCTATCAGCACCTTCAGCGACTGGGGCCGACCGGTGCGCAGGATCGGATCGACGGCATCGTCGGGCAGGGTCACGTTCTGCCCTGCGACGAGCACATGCATGAAGTAGGTCTTGCCGCCGCCGCGCTCGGAAATCTTCAGCCAGGCATCCTCATTGGCAACCACGCTGATCGGTCCGGTCGGAATGGCGGGTTCGGCCGGGACGGCAGCAGGCGGCACCGAGCGGACCGGAACCGGCCGACTGTCCTGCACGGTATCGGCCGCCAGCTTCGCGAGATCGCTGCTGTCGCCTTCGAAACGGAGCAGCAGATAGGCCATTCCGATCAGCAGCGCGACACCGAGCGCGATCATGGCCAGAAGGCGCGACGGCACCCGGCTCGGATCGACCGGCTCATAGGCTTCGGGCTCGAAATAGGCGCGCTGTTCGCCGCCGATCTGGTCACGGAAGGCACGCGACAGCGCCTGGCCGTCGAGGCCCAGCATATTGGCGTAGCTCTTCACGAAGCCTGCCGAATAGGGCAAGGCGGGCAACGCCCCATGTTCGCCATTCTCGATCGCCTCGAGGTGGCGCAGCGGAATGCGGGTACGCGCGGCGATATCGCTCAGATCCAGCATCTGTCGCGCACGTTCTGCTGCAAGCTGTTGGCCCACGGTACCGGGCTCGGCGCCTTCATTCATCGCGCTCTTCTCCACGCTCGGCAGCAATCAGGCAAGCAGGCAATCGTCAAACTGAACATTCGCGCCTCAGACCTAGCGTTCCCGTCGCAACCACGGTCTGCCGCGCATTTCAGGCGACCGCAACCCCATTGCTTTCGGCCCAAGCCGCAAGATCCGACCGGAGTGAGCGCGCCGGCTTGGCGAGAAACTCGCCCATCCGTGCGCGCAGGGCGGCAGCGTCGAGCGAGCGCACCATCGCCTTGACCGGTCCGATCGCCGCCGGAGTGATCGACAGACGGTCGATACCGAGTCCGATCAAAGCCATGGCTTCCAGCGGCCGACCGCCCATTTCGCCGCAGACTCCGACCGGGACGCCGGCCTCGCGCGTTTGCCGCGTCACCCGCCCGATGAAGCGCAAGATGGCGGGGCTCAGCCAGTCGTACCGTTCGGCCAGCTTGGGATTGGAGCGATCCGCGGCGAACAGGAACTGGGTCAGATCGTTGGTACCGATCGACAAGAAATCGAGACGCGGCAACAGCATGTCGAGGCTCTCGGCCAGCGCCGGCACCTCCAGCATCGTCCCGTAGCGAATCGCATGGGGCACGCCGCGACCATGATCGTGGATCCATTTGCGCTGCGCCTCGAACAAGGCGACCGCCTCGTCATATTCCCAGGGCTCGGACACCATCGGGAACATGACGTTGAGCGTCCGGCCCGCCGCCGCTTCGAGCAGAGCCCGCGCCTGAACCTTCATCAACGCGTCGCGCTCGAGGCCGAGGCGGATGGCGCGCCAGCCGAGGGCGGGATTTTCTTCGTCGATGTCTTCGCCGGTCTTCAGATAGGGCAGCGCCTTGTCGCCGCCGATGTCGACAGTGCGGAAGATCACCGGCCGGTCGCCCGCTGCCTCCAGCACCTCGCGGTAGAGGCGCAACTGGCGTTCCCGCTGCGGCAGGGTCGCCGAAACGAGGAACTGAAATTCGGTGCGGAACAGGCCGACGCCATCGGCGCCGGTCACATCGAGCGCTGCCATGTCGTCGCGCAGTCCCGCGTTGACCATCAGCTCGATCCGGAGATCGTCCCGGGTCAGGGCGGGCAGGTCGCGCATCGCCGCGAACTCGGCGCGGCGCTTCTGGCCAACCACCATCCTCGCCTCAAAAGCCTCTTCCATGCTGCCGCTGGGCCGAACCATTACCGATCCGCCGGTGCCGTCGAGCAGCAGGGTATCGCCTTCGCTGATCGTGCGACGAACGTCCTTGACCCTGCCCAGCACGGGCACGCCCATCGCACGGGCGACGATGGTGACATGGGCGGTGAGCGAGCCCTCCTCGAGCACCACGCCCTTCAGGCGGCGGCGATCATATTCGAGCAGTTCGGCTGGGCCGAGATTGCGCGCGATCAGGATCGAATCGTGCCGCAGACCAAGCTGGGCGGCGGTCCCGAGCTGGCCGGAAACGATCCGCAGCAGGCGGTTGGAGAGATCCTCCAGATCGTGCATGCGTTCGGCAAGCAGCGGATCGCCGATCTCGCGCATGCGCATGCGGGTGCGCTGCTGGACGCGCTCGATCGCCGCCTCGGCGGTGAGGCCGCTGTCGATCGATTCATTGATCCGGCGGATCCATCCCTCGTCATAAGCGAACATCTTGTACATCGCGAGGACGTCCTGATGTTCGCCGGCCGCGCCGAAATCGGCCTCTCGGGTCATGCGGTCGATTTGGTCGCGCATCTTCGCAAAAGCGGAGATGACGCGGTGGCGCTCGACCTCGATATCCTCGGCGACGGTATGTTCGATCTCGATGCGCGGCTGGTGGTAGACAGCCCTGCCCCGCGCCATGCCCTCGACGAGCTTGAGGCCGGGAAGGCGCACGGCGCCGCTTTCCCGCGTGCCCTTCGAACCGGGAGAACCCTCGTCGATCAGGCCCGCGCCGGCGATCAGTTCGGCCAGCACCATGGCCACGGTCTGCAGCGCCTCGATCTCGACATCGTCGAACTTGCGCTGCTCGCGGTGCTGAACGGCGAGCACACCCACCGCCTTCTCGCGCCGGACGATCGGTACGCCGGCGAAACTGTGGAACAGTTCTTCACCGGTTTCAGGCTTATAGGCGAAGTCCGGATGGCTGGTCGCCTCGTCGAGGTTCAGCGTCTCGACATTCTGGGCGATGGTGCCGACAAGGCCTTCGCCGAGGCCCAGCTTGGTGACGTGGACGGCTTCCTGCTTCAGGCCGCGGGTCGCGAACAATTCGAGGGCGCCGTCGCGCAGCAGGTAGATCGAGCAGACTTCGGTATCGAGCGCCTCACCGATGATCTGGACGACCTGATTGAGCTTGGTCTGAGCAGCCGAGCGCGATGCCATCACGTCGTGCAGGCGCGTCAGTATCTCGCGTGCGGCGGAGGTTGCGGTCATGGGTGCCATTGTTTCGGCGCTATCAGAAAGCGGCCGGTGTTTCCAACGATGGAATCCTTACCGCCCCACAAGCCACCTATCACCCCTTCCCACCGGCCCGGCAGGGCGCTGTCATGCGGCCCGTTTTTCCAACGATGCGGTCGCTTCCGCGATCAGGTTCTCGACGATATCCGCCAGCGGCTCTTCCCTGGTGACCATGCCGACCGACTGGCCCGCCATCACCGAACCATGCTCGATATCGCCATCGATCACTGCGCGGCGAAGTGCGCCAGCCCAGTAATGTTCGATCTGCAGCTGGGCCTCGAGCATCTCGACCTTGCCGTCGTCCAGCAACTGGGCGACTTCGCGCTGCTTGGCGGTGAACAATTCGCTCGATGCGTTCTTGAGCGCGCGGACGGGAATGACCGGCAGACGCGCATCGATCTGGACGCTGGTAACGGCATCGCGCGCCGAGGCACGGATGAACGCCTTCTTGAAATTGGCATGCGCGATCGATTCCTGTGCGCAGACGAACCGCGTGCCGAGCTGGACGCCGGCGGCGCCCATTTCGAGATAGCCTGCAATCGCCTCGCCACGGCCGATGCCGCCGGCAACGAAGACCGGAAGGTCGTTCGCCACCACCGGCAGGATTTCCTGGGCCAGCACCGACGTCGAGACGGGGCCGATATGGCCGCCCGCTTCCATGCCCTCGATGACCAGCGCGTCGATACCCGAACGCATCAGCTTCTTGGCGAGGGCCAGCGCCGGCGCGAAGCAGATCACTTTCGCGCCCGATGCCTTGATCTTGTCGATCGCGCCGCCCGGTGGAAGGCCGCCCGCGAGAACGACATGGCCGACCCGATGCTTCGCGCAGACCTCGATCAGGTCGTTGAGTTGCGGATGCATGGTGATCAGGTTGACGCCGAACGGCTTCGTCGTCAGCGCCTTCGTCCCCGCGATCTCCGCATCGAGCAATTCGGGCGTCATCGCGCCGCAGGCGATCACGCCGAAGCATCCTGCATTCGACATTGCCGCAACGAGGTTCCTCTCGGAAACCCAGCTCATCGCGCCACCGAGGATCGCATATTCACTGCCGAGCAGGGCAACGCCGCGCGCCATCAGGCTGTGCAGCCGATCATGTCCAGACATTATCGTTCCCCGATCGTCGTCATCCCAGCGAAGGCTGGTATCTCATTGTCTTTTACGGCGCAAAAGGAAGGGCGGTTTCCGCTTTTGCCGGAATGACGAAAACGAAGGATCAAGCGGCATCCTCCGCATCAAGGCCGTAAGCGGTATGAAGAACGCGGACCGCGAGTTCGGTGTAATCCTCGTTGATCAGAACCGAAACCTTGATCTCCGACGTCGTGATCGCGAGCACGTTGATGCCGCGAGCGGCGAGCGCCTCGAACATCTTCGAAGCGACGCCCGCATGGCTGCGCATGCCGACGCCGACCACCGAGATCTTGGCGACATTGGTATCGTGGATCAGCTTCGCGAAACCGATATTGCTGCGCTCACGCTCCAACACGTCGAGCGAGCGGGCCAGTTCGGCCGTCGGGACCGTGAAGGTGACATCGGTCGAGCCCGCATCATGCGCGACATTCTGGACGATCATGTCGACGTTGATATTGCCGTCCGCCAGCGGCGCGAAGATCGATGCGACCGCGCCGGGACGATCGGGGACCGCGGTCAGCGTAACCTTCGTCTCGTTCTTGTCATAGGCGATGCCGGTGATGAGCTGGCGTTCCATGGTGCTTCCTTCGATTTCGTCTTCGCCGACGATCATGGTGCCGGGCGTGGGATTGTCGGTCGGCTGGTCGAAGGAGGAAAGCACCTGGACGCGCACCTTCTCCTTCATCGCGAGGCCCACCGAACGGGTCTGCAACACCTTGGCGCCGACCGAGGCGAGCTCGAGCATCTCCTCATAGGTGACCTTGGCCAGTTTGCGGGCCCTGGGCACGATACGCGGGTCGGTGGTGTAGACACCGTCGACGTCGGTGTAGATGTCGCAGCGATCGGCTTTCATGGCGGCTGCCACTGCGACCGCCGAGGTGTCCGATCCGCCACGACCCAGCGTGGTGATCCGGTCGTCTTCCGTCAATCCCTGGAAGCCCGGGATGACCGCGACTTCGCCGGCGGCCATGGCCTTGCCGATCGCTTCGGAATTGATGTCCTCGATCCGCGCCGAGGCATGCGCGTCGCTCGTGCGGATCGGCAATTGCCAGCCCAGCCAGCTGCGCGCTTTCACGCCCATCGACTGGAGGACGATCGCCAGCAATCCGCTGGTGACCTGCTCGCCCGAGGCCACGACCACATCATATTCGCGCGGATCGTAGAGCGGCGAGGCTTCGCGGCAGAAATTGACGAGCCGATCGGTTTCGCCCGACATTGCCGATACGACGACCGCGACTTCGTTGCCGAGTTCGACCTCATGCTTGACGCGACTGGCGACGTTGCGAATTCGCTCGATCCCCGCCATCGAGGTTCCGCCGAATTTCATAACGATGCGAGCCATTGCCTACCGTCTGTCCAAAAGAGGCCAAGGAGCCGGAAAAGCCCTTGGGTCCAAGGGCGCGGCCCTGATAGAGAGGGCCCGCAATGAACGCAAGCGCACAACATCACGGCTCGGTCGTCGCCGAGGAAGCCGCCCATTTCGGAAGACTGGCCGCCGAATGGTGGGACCCCAGGGGCTCGTCGGCGATGCTCCACAAGCTCAACCCACCCCGTCTCCGCTATATTCGCGCGGCGATCGACGGACATTGGGGCCTGGCATCCGACATGGTCCGCCCGCTGAAGGGACGGCGTGCGGCCGATGTCGGCTGTGGCGCCGGCCTCCTCGCCGAGCCGCTGGCCCGGCTGGGTGCCACCGTGACGGGCCTCGACGCAGCGCCGGAAAATGTTGCGGTCGCCCGCCTCCACGCCGACAAACAGGGCCTGTCGATCGACTATCGCGCAGGTGGTGTCGAAGCCTTGGCTGGGCAGCAGTTCGACCTCGTCACGTCGATGGAGGTGATCGAACATGTCGCCGATCCCACGACGTTCGTGGCCGGACTCGCCGGGTTGCTCGCCCCTGACGGGATCATGATCCTGTCGACGCCCAACCGGACGCCGCTGTCGAAGCTGGCGCTGATCACCGTCGGTGAGGGCATGGGGATGGTTCCCAAGGGCACGCACGACTGGAGCAAGTTCCTCACCCCCGACGAACTCGCCGAGCATGTCGAGGCCGCCGGCCTGCGGGTGATCGACCGCAAGGGCCTGAGCTTCTCTCCAGCCGCCGGCTTCCACCTCAGCGATAATCTCGCGCTCGACTATTTTCTGACCGCGATCCGATGAGCAACTTCAAGGACC
Source organism: Pseudomonadota bacterium (assembly GCA_040387595.1). Lineage (GTDB taxonomy): Bacteria > Pseudomonadota > Alphaproteobacteria > Sphingomonadales > Sphingomonadaceae > Rhizorhabdus. Next base: position 91,450 of record JAZKDN010000020.1, on the reverse strand, counting down.
ATTTCTCGTCGCACGCCGCGGCCTATGCCAGCTATCGCCCCGCCTATCCGCCGGAGTTGGCCGACTGGCTGGCGTCCCTAGTGCCCGCTAGAGAAATCGCGCTCGATGTCGGCTGTGGCTCAGGGCAGCTTTCGCTGTTGCTGGCGGAGCGGTTCTCGCAGGTCGTCGCAACCGATCCGAGCCCGCAGCAGATAGACAGCGCGGTGGCACATCCCCGGATCGACTATCGCGTCGCCCCGGCCGAGGCGAGCGGCCTGACCGACGGATCGATCGACCTGCTGACCGCCGCCCAGGCAGCCCACTGGTTCGACCTGCCCGCTTTCTTCGCCGAAACCCGGCGCCTGCTGAAGCCTGACGGGGTGATCGCGCTGATCAGCTACGCACGGCTGAAGACCGAAGGCGACATCGAGGAAATCGTCGAGAGGTTTCGGCTCGTGACCCTCGAGGACTATTGGCCGCCAGAGCGTGCGCTGGTCGAAAACGACTATCGCGACATCCGCCTGCCCTTCACCCCGATCGATGTCCCCGCCTTCACGATCGAGGTGCAATGGCCGCTCGCTGCGCTGGTGGGATATCTCGACACCTGGTCGGCGGTTCGGGCGCTGGAAAAGGCTTCGGGCCGCGCCGCCTTCGATGCCGTCGTCGACGATCTGACCGCACACTGGGGCGACCCCACCATGACCCGAACGATATCCTGGCCGCTCACGATCATCGCGGGACGCTCCTGATGGCCGATACCATGCCGCCGGCCATTCCGGCCGCCACCATCATCCTGCTGCGTGACCGGCCCGGTTCACCGCCCGAAATCCCGATGGTCGGGCGTGGTGCGCATCTCGCCTTCGCTGCCAGCCGGATGGTCTTTCCAGGCGGGCGGGTCGATCCCGACGACCGGCAGCTTGCCGATCGGTCCGACCTGCTGGTCGCCGGCCCGGCGATCGATCCCGAAGACCTTTCGAACCGCATCACCGCGATCCGCGAGACGATCGAGGAAATCGGACTCGCACCCGGCGTCGACGGGGTGCTCGACGCGGCGCAGATCATGACGATGCGCCAGGCGCTGCACGCCGGCAATCCGCTCAGCGGGATCATCGAGAGTCTGGGGCTGCGGATCGACCCGCACGCGATCCATCCCTTTGCGCGCTGGCGGCCCGACCACGAACTGTCGCGCCGGTTCGACACCCGCTTTTACATCGCGCGGGCGCCCGAGATCGGCGAAGCGTGCGCGGACGGCCATGAAAGCAGCCATCTGGTCTGGGCCACCGCCGAACAGCATCTGGCCAACCGCGCGCTGATCTTTCCGACGATCCGCAATCTCGAGCGGATCAGCCAGGTCGCCGACTTCGACGACGCCGTCGCTTTTGCGAGCCGCTATCCTATCGACCTGGTAACGCCCTGGATCGAGACGCGCGACGGGGAGCATTGGCTGTGCATCCCGGATCGGCTTGGCTATCCGGTGACGGTCGCACCGCTGGCCGATGTCGACCGCGATTCCGATCCCAACAGGCCATCGATCACCCTCAACCCCGGATAGGCGACGTAGAGGGTGCTCCCCTCCGCGATATCGATCGCGGCGGCGCCCTCGACGATGATGGTGTCTCCCAACTCGACCGCCTTGCCGTCGATCGCGGCACTGCCTTCGACAGGCATGACCCAGATGGTGGCGCTGCCCGGGGCGATGATCAAGCTGCCCGCCATTGTCCAGCGTTCGAGGACGAACTTCTGGCTTTCGGCGAAAATGAAGCGGCCCGGGGCCAGCTCGCGAGGCTCCGGATTGCCGGCGAAGGGCGCGAAGTCGGACACCTCCATCGCCTCGTCGAGGTGGAGTTCGCGCGCGGAACCATAATCATAGAAGCGGTAGGTGAGATCGAGATTCTGCTGCACCTCGACCACGCGCAGCCCCTTGCCGATCGCATGGATCGTGCCGGCAGGAGAATAGATGACCTCCCCGGCCTTTACCGGTTTCCAGTATAGGCGATCCTCGATCGAACCATCGAGGGCGGCCGCACGAACCGCAGCCGCATCCATCGGTTCGGTCAGGCCCAGCGCGATCGTCGAATCGGGCTCGGCCGACAGGATAATCCACGCCTCGTCCTTGCCGCGGAGGAAGCCGCGCGCCTGCGCGGCGGCATCATCGGGGTGGACCTGTACCGACAGGCGTTCGCTGGTGAAGAGATATTTGACGAGAAGCTCACGCGGCTGGGGCGATCGGTCATCATACCAGATCTCGCCGATCGCAGGTTGGTCGGCCGGCTGGTCGGCGAAAAGCGGCGCGAGGTCGTGTCGCCCCCATGGCTTTTCGACCCGATGATTGGTGAGGATGGTCGCCGGCATATTTCTCTCCGCAGCCTAGGGCCTTAACCTAGGGCGGGATGCCGTCCGTACAAGGGCAACGCAATCGAAGGGCTGGCGCGCACCGAGATGCGCGCCAGCGGAAGACAGGCGATCAATTGGGAAGGCGGGCTTCGACCTTATCGACCCACTCGGGATAGAAGACCGGTTCGCGGTTCGACCAGCCCGGAGCCGTCGCAGCCGCTTCACTGATCGACTGAAGCAGAATACGTCGCTTTTCCGGATGGAGGTGGGGCAGCGCCGCCGCCGCGCAAAACGCGCCGGGCAACCAGGGCCGGACATGGGCGCCAATCAGTCGCTCGTAGAGAAACCGGTAGGCGCCGAAGCAGGACAGCCTGTCCTGTCCCAGGTCGAAAGCCGTGACCGTGATGAGCGGGGCGAGAAACGGTTCGATCGCATCGAGACCGCTGTCGTCGGGAACCAGATCGCGGATATGATCGAGGCGGCTGTAAATGCGCGCCTGCGCCATGATGCTGGCGGATTCGACGACGTCGCGGGACCATCGAGCGAGGGCATCCTCCCGGCTCAGGCCAACGTCGAGCGATCGGCGGATGTAACGCTGGGTGGAAGCAGGATAGCTTGCGAACTCTTTCATTTCCGAGAGAGTCATCGCGCCGTCCGCAGGTCGTATATGCATGCCCATACCAAACCCCCTAACTGGAAGCCTCGCAAGGGATATGCGCCCAGTGTGGTTTATGGACGCTTAAGCCCTTTGAAGGCTCCTGTTCAGGAAAGAACCATCGTCCCTGCTGCGATGCAACAAGCAATAATGCCAGGGGGCTCTCTAAACCGCACTATCCTGTGGATAATTATTCGCGAAAAGATCGCGCATACGACAGGCCGAGCACGCGACACGATATGCCACGCGCCCGACATTATCTTCACTCGACGCCTATTCCTTGGCCGCCATCCGCGCCTTTTCCGCATCGACATCATAGCCTGACGACGGGGCTGGATCTTTCCCCTTACCAGGCTGGGTATTGGACGGGGCATCCGACGTCGGGAAGCTCTCGTCGAGCGCGACGTCGAGCTTGGCGTCTTCATTGCTGGGGTTGCGGGCCAGATTCTTGTCATCGGTGGCATCGTGCGCCGTACGAATGTGCGGCATACCACGATCCTTGTTCGGTGTATCCGTGGTCATAGCCGATATCCTCTGCCAATGTAGGGTCCAGTCAACGCCCGGCTGATGCGGCTGTTCCCGCTGGGGAACCGCTGTCTGAAGCTGAACTTTCGATGAACGGCATGAGAGGTTCGACGAACATCACATAGTGCAGGAGCGTACTGACAACCGTGACTCTATATAGGCTTGATGACTTTGCACACTGATGGCCCGAGAGGGGCAAGCGTTAGCCCGCGCGTCGCCTTGATATCGATCGTCTGCTTCTGGCTGGTCTATTTCGCCATCGCGACCATCCGATCGTTCATGATCGATTTCGGCCACCAGACCGAAATGCTGGCGGCACGCGCCTTCGTTACCATCGGCTCGATGGTCGCGACCTATATCGTCTACCTCGCGATGCGCCCGCTGGCCGGCAAATCCCTGGCGGTCAATGTCACCGCTGTGGCCCTGCTCGCCGCTCCCGCCGCAGTCGCCTATAGTTCCATGAACTGGATGGCCTTCCATCAGCTCGACAAGCAGATCGAGGCCGACAAGGCCCGCGAGACGTCGACCCGCAAGGTCGTGGTCGACGACCGCAGCGCGGCTGCTGCCCGCGAACAGGCAAGAGTGGCAATCGCGGCAGCGCGCGACGCGATTCTGGAGGCGACCGAGCAGTCGAGAGCGGCGGCCGAAGCCAAGGCCGAGGCGCAGCGCGAAGCCATCCTACAGGCCACCGAGGTGCAGCGAGAAATCGACAGCGCGCAGCGCGAAGCCAGCCAACAGGCGGACGAAGCGAGCCGCGATGCCGAACGCACCCGCCGCGAAGCGATACGCGATGCCGAGCGGGCAAAGCGCGATGCCTATCAGATCCAGCGGGATGCCTATCGCCAGGCAATGGCCGACTACAAGGATGGGCTGCGCGAAGCGCGTCAGGCCGTTGCCGAAGCCAAGCGCCAGGGTGTGAACATCAACATCGAAAGCATCCTGTCGAGCGTCCCCGCCCCTCCCGCTCCCCCTGCCCCGCCGGAAGCGTCGGTGCCCGAGCCCGATGAGCCCATGGCCCCTCCACCGGCCGCCCCGGCTCCCCCCCCTGTCGAGATCGAGATCCCCAAACCGATCAACATTCCAATGCCGATCGTAACCGAGCCCACGCCAGGCACGGTGATGATCCAGGTCGGCCCGCCGACCGATCTTTACGACAAGAAGAAGGAAGTCGGCGTCCTCAGCCAGATCGCCGACCAGGCGCTGAACGGCTATTTCTTTTTCGCCGCCTGGGGGGCGCTGTTCCTGGCGCTGACCTATGCTGCCGCCGTCCGCTCCGCCGAACGTGCCGCCGCCGGCTACCGAGCCGCAGCGCGCGACGCCGAATTGCGGGCGCTGCGCTATCAGGTCAATCCGCATTTCCTGTTCAACACCCTCAATTCGCTATCGACATTGATCCTCAAGGATCATCGCGACGAGGCGGAAAAGATGGTGCTCAACCTGTCGACATTCTTCCGAACGAGCCTGACTGCGGACCCGACCGAAGACGTGGTGTTGGCCGAAGAGATCCGGCTGCAGCGCCTCTACCTCGACATCGAGGAAGTGCGCTTTCCCGAGCGCCTGATCGTCGACATCAAGATTCCGCAAGAGTTGAACACTGCGTGCGTGCCGTGCCTGATCCTGCAACCGCTGGTGGAGAACGCGATCAAATACGGCGTTTCACGGGCGAGGCGCCCCGTCACTGTAACGATCACCGCTCGCGAGGATTCGGAGGGCCTGGTGCTGAGCGTCGAGGATGATGGCGACGCCTTGGGCGATGAGCAGACATTGCAGGGCACCGGTGTCGGATTGAAGAATGTCGCGGACCGTTTGAAGGCGCGCTTCGGCGACGCTGCGGCCTGCCGGTACGGACCACTGCCCAATGGTGGTTTTGGCGTGACGATTTTCATGCCATTGATCCGGCATGGCTTCTGATTCACCGATAAGAACCCTGGTCGTCGACGACGAGCCGCTCGCGATCGAACGGCTCCAGATTCTGTGCGCGCGCGAACCGATGATCGACCTTGTCGGGACGGCCTCCGACGGCGAGGCAGCGCTCCGTCTGATCGAAGCGCTTCAGCCGGAGATGCTGCTGCTAGATATCGCGATGCCCGGCCTGGACGGAATCGGCGTCGCCAAGGCCGTCGAGGCATTCGAAATGCGGCCCGCGATCATCTTCTGCACCGCTTTCGACCAATATGCTGTGACCGCGTTCGACCTGTCCGCGACGGACTATCTGCTGAAGCCGGTCGCCCAGGAGCGGCTGGGGCGGGCCGTCACCCGCGTTATCGAACGCCGCCGCGAACCGGTGAAGACTGAGAAGAGCTCGGAATATGCCCAGGAATTCTGGGTGCCGCACCGCTCGGAAATGATCCGCATAGCAGCGCAGGACATCGACCGGATCGAGGCCGAGCGCGACTATATGCGTCTGCATCTCGGCCAGCGAAGCTTCCTGCTCCACCAGACGATCACCGAGTTGGAGCGTCGCCTCGACCCGGTCCACTTCATCCGCCTGCACCGATCGACGATCGTCCGCCGCGACCGCATCGCCCGATTGAGCCATGACGGCATGGGCGTGTGGCACGCGGTCCTGACCGACGAGGAGCGTATCCGCATCGGCCGGACCTACCTGCCCGCCGCCAGGACCCTGATGGGGCGCTGACCGCAAGCGCCGCGCCGGCGAAGGGCGAGGCCGTTACGATGTCGTGCAGGGCCTTCGGATGATTTCGGAGCGATAAGCGCTCAGAGCGCCGCCAGCACCGCATCGCCCATCTGGGTGGTGGTCAGCGTGCCGCCGAGATCCGGCGTGCGGGCGCCGCCTTCGAGCGCCTTGGCGACCGCCGTCTCGATGCGGTCGGCTTCCGCCGCCATGCCGAGCGAATAGCGCAGCATCATCGCGGCCGACAGGATCGTCGCGAGCGGGTTGGCCTTGCCCTGGCCCGCAATGTCGGGCGCCGAACCGTGGATAGGTTCGTAGAGCCCCTTCTGGTTGGCATCGAGCGAGGCCGACGGCAGCATGCCGATCGAGCCCGCGCACATCGAGGCCAGGTCCGACAGGATATCGCCGAACAGGTTACCGGTCACGATCACGTCGAACTGTCCAGGATTGCGGACCAGCTGCATCGCTGCATTATCGACATACATGTGGCTGAGTTCGATATCGGGGAAATCGGCCGAGATCTCGATCACGACGTCGCGCCACAGCTGCGAAGTCTCGAGGACATTGGCCTTGTCGACAGAGCATAGCTTGCCTCCACGCGCCCGCGCGGTTTCGAAACCGACACGCGCGATCCGGGCGACCTCGTCCTCGTTATAGGACATCACGTCATAGCCTTCACGGCGGCCGGACGCGGTCTTCCGCATGCCCTTTTCGCCGAAGTAAACGTCGCCGTTGAGCTCGCGGATAATGATCATGTCGATCGCACCGGCAACCTCGGGACGCAGCGCCGAGGCGTCGGCGAGTTCCTTGAACAGCGTTGCCGGACGGAGATTGGCGAACAGCTGAAGTTCCTTGCGGAGGCCTAGGATCGCCTGTTCCGGACGGAGATGGCGTTCCAGCTTGTCGCAATCCGGATCGCCGACCGCGCCGAACAGGATCGCCTTGGCACGCCGCGCCAGATCGAGCGTCGCGGGCGGGAGGGGATGGCCCTCGGCCTTATAGGCCGCGCCGCCGACCAGGGCCGTTTCGAAGCTGAGCGTGTCGGTGACGCGGTCGAGAACGCGAACCGCTTCGGCGATGACCTCGGGACCAATGCCGTCCCCCGGCAGCAAGGCAATCAACATGGCGAACCTCTCTTGTGAAATCGTCGCCGCCCCACTGCCCCGATGCGTCCGCACGTGCAATCGGTTTGATGATCAAGCGAGCCTGCGAATACGCTCGATCAGGCGTTCGCGGGCGTCGAGGGCATCGGCACGACGATCGACCAGGATATCGCGCGCCAGGAAATGCCCGGTCAGCCGCATCGCGTCGATGATGTCGGGCCAACCGGTTTCAGCCGTCGGGTCGAGCAGGAAAGCAGGCAGCGGCAGCAGGCGAGCCGCATAGGGTTCACCGGCCGCACGCGATACGGCGGCCCCGCTCTTCGGACTGACGAAGGCAAGATCGTCCCGCACCCCGGTCGCCGTGCAGGCGGAGAGATCGAGTGCATAGCCGAGTTCGGTCATCAACAGCAGTTCGTAGCGAACCGCCGACGCCGCCCAGCCCCGCGCCGAGGGCGCATATTCGATCGCTGCCAGAACCCCATCCAGCGCCTCGTAAAGCTGGGGGTGGGGTTGCCCCTCGGCCAGCGCGACGGCGGTAAGCGTCGCCAGCCAGTCGATGGCCGCCGCCGCCAGGGGTTCAGCCATCAGGCCGGCACGACTGTGCGACAGCTCGACCGTCAGCCCCGGCAGTTGCTCGGCGGTCCGCGCCCGAAAATCGGCTTCGACGAGGTTACCGGGAACCACCACCGGCCGTATCCGGCGTGAACGGCCGCCGCGCACATAACCGGCAAGAAGCCCGTGATCGGGCGTGAGAGCCCTGACGATGGCGCCATGTTCGCCATGCGCGCGCATCGAACAGATGATGGCGGAGGTGCGGACCTGCATGACCGGGCTCAGCCGTGGATCGGCGTCGGACGCAAGCGCCCGAGGGTCAGGATGCCCGTTCCTCAACCTGGTTCGACCAGATCTGCTCGATCAGCCGGCCCATGCGGCGGAGCCCCGCGCTGGGCAGCAGGACCGAAGGGCGGTCGAGCGGCAGGTCGTCCAGTTCGGTGAAGAAGGCGGTGGGAAAGCGCTTCCGCTCCTTCGACAGGAAGGCGCAGAGATCCTCGAAACGCTTCACATGAACCTTGTTGGGCGCGGTACCCGCGCGGTTCGCAAGCTCGAAACTGTGGGTGACGATGTTGACGGTCGGCAAACCCTGATCGCCGGCGTGGAGGATCGCCGCCTTGATCTCGCCCAGCGAAACCGCACATATTTGCAGGTGACGCGAACCGCGGCCCTCTGCAATGAGGGTTACCGGCACCTCGATCATGCCCTGGTGAAGGATCGGCGCGATCTGATCGCGCGGCAGGCCAATCGCGCTGGGCCACGGATGCTGGTGGCCGTTATGACTGCTGTCGAACCGGAAACCGAGGTCCGCCAAGGCGCGCAACGTATCGTCATTCGCCGAATAATTGCCGGCGCGGAAGGCAATGGGATCGGGCGCCCCCGCTTCCATCAGCATGTCGCGAGCGCGCTTGATCAGGTCATGCTGCTCGTCGAAGCTGTAGCGGGCTAGTTGCCGCTCGCTGCGGGTCTGCCCATCGCGGGCATCGACCCACAGCGGATGAAGATGCAACTGCACCTCCTGCCCCGCCTCGATGATCGGTTCGACCATCTGCTTGATCGGCTCGATCCCGAAAGCGCAAGCCGGCATCGGATCGACGAAGAAACAGGCCTTGAGCGCATATTGCGCTAACACCCGGAGCTGATATTTTACGCCCACGCCCGCCGCCTCATAGGAGCGGTCATAGGCGGTTTCCCAGCGGTCCCAATCGGAGCCAGGCCGCCAGGTCAATTCCGTGTCGATCGTCAACAGGATCTGTGTTTCCGACGACGGCTCCGTAGATGTCGGGGAGAAGCGGCTAGGGTCCATCAGTCGGCCGCATGGAAATGATCGTGGATAGCGCGTGCCATCGCCTTGGAAACGCCAGGCGCGCGCTCGAGGTCTTCGAGCGAGGCCGCGCGAACGGCCCGTGCCGTTCCAAAATGCATCAGCAACGCCTTTTTCCGGGCAGGGCCAATGCCGGGAACATCATCGAGCGGGCTGCTGGTAAAACTGGCCGCACGCTTGGTGCGATGGGCCCCGATCGCGAAGCGGTGCGCCTCGTCCCGCAGGCGCTGCAGGTGGAAGAGGAGCGGCGAGTTCATCGGCAGCATCGCCTCTCGCCCGCCGGGCAGATGGAAATGCTCGCGGCCCGCATTGCGATCGGGACCTTTCGAGATGCCGACGATCGGCACGTCTTGCACGCCCATCTCCTCCAGCACCGCAGCCACCGCACTGACCTGGCCCTTGCCGCCATCGATCAGCAGCAGGCTCGGCCATTCGCCGCTCCGCCGATCGGGATCTTCCTTCTCAAGTCGCGCAAAACGACGTTCCAGAACCTCGCGCATCATCGCGAAGTCATCGCCGGGGGCCGTTTCGGGGCGCTTGATATTGAACTTCCGATAACTGCCTTTCCGAAAGCCTTCGGGCCCGGCGACAATCATCGCGCCGACAGCATTCGTACCCATGATATGGCTATTGTCGTAGACTTCAATGCGTTCGGGCGGGCCTTCCAGTTCGAACAGGTCGGCCATCTCCTGGAAAATACGCCCCTGGGTGGTGGATTCGGCCTGCCGCCGGTCCAGAGCCTCGTGCGCATTGCGGCGCGCCTGCTCCATCAGCTTGCGCTGTTCGCCGCGCTGGGGAATCTTGATCTGCACCTTGCGACCGGCGCGTTCGCCCAGCGCCTCGGCCAGCAATTCCGCCTCAGCGGGCTCGTCACCGACGAGGACGAGGCGCGGCGGCGGCACCTCCTCGTAGAACTGCATCAGAAAGCTGGCGAGCACCTCCGCATCGGGCACGTCGGCGGTGTGCGCGGGGAAGAAAGCGCGGTGCCCCCAATTCTGCCCGCCGCGAATGAAGAAGGCCTGGATACACACCGTCCCCGCCTTGCAGGCAAGCGCGAAGACATCGGCATCGGCAATACCCTCCGCATTGATTGCCTGGCTGCTCTGGATGAAGGTCAACGCGCGGAGGCGGTCGCGGTAGACGGCTGCCAGCTCATAATCCATCGCCTCGGCCGCGATGTTCATCGCCGCGCCGAGCTTCTTCTGCACCTGGGTCGATTTTCCCGACAGGAAGGCCTTCGCATCGTCGACCAGTTCGCCATAGGATTCGGCGTCGATCCGATCGACGCACGGCGCCGAGCAGCGCTTGATCTGGTAGAGCAGGCAAGGCCGATCGCGATTGGCGAAGAAGCTGTCGGTGCATGAGCGCAGCAAGAACAGCTTTTGCAGCGCGTTGAGCGTCCGGGTGACCGACCCGGCGCTGGCGAAAGGACCGTAATACTGCCCTTTGGCGCGGCGTGCGCCACGATGCTTCTGGATCCTGGGAAAGCCGTGATCCTCCCGCAGCAGGATGAAGGGAAAGCTTTTGTCGTCACGCAGCAGGACATTGTACGGCGGGCGGTAGCGCTTGATCAGTTGCGCCTCGAGAAGCAGCGCCTCGGCCTCGCTGTTGGTGGTCACGATCGTCATCGACCGCGTCTGCGCCACCATGCGGTTGAGCCGCTTCGGGAGGCGCGAGACCTGCGTATAATTGGAGACGCGATTGCGGAGCGCCTTGGCTTTGCCGACATAGAGGACATCTCCGCGCGCATCCTGCATGCGATAGACGCCGGGCCTTGTGGGAAGGGTCTTCAGCACATTGCGGATCGCAGCGATTCCGGCCTCGATATCGGGCGCATCGGTACCGCGCACCGTAAAGACGCTCTTCTCCTCGTTGAACCGGTCGCTCTGGATCGTGTCGCTCACAGCCATGATCTAGGATGGGAGGGTGCCCGCCGCAATGTCGGGATCGCCCCGGACCGCGTTTAACGGTCATCCGCACCGATCAGGCGGGCAACAGCCCCATGACCACGTCAGGACGCGTGATGCCGGCGGTCAGCAGAATCAGCACCGCCATCGCGCCACGGACGACGCCGGACGGCGCGATGACCGCGAACATACCGTTCTCCCGATTCCATAACATCGGCGTGGCAAGCGCCCCGGACAGAAGCATCGCCCAGACAAGCGTATCCGGCAGGACGTTCGTCAGGTACCCGCGCACCCCGCCCAACAACATCAGCCATGCCCAGATCCAGCCGATTGCGCCCATGGTTCGCGCTTCTAGCGAGTCAGCGGTGTGGAATTCGTAAATACTGCCGATGACGCATTACGCGACCGCGCGGAGGTCGTCCCGCAGTCGACCGAGATCGACATCGCCCATGACCTCTCGCAGCGTGGAATTGGTATCGCGCCAAATTGGAACGGCCTGCGCCAACAACTGCTCGCCGTCCTGGGTCAGCAGGATAGTGCGGCCTCGACGGTCCATCGAGTGGACGGCGATTCTCGCCAGGCCCCGCCGCTCGAGCGGCTTCAGCGCCGCCGTCAGCGTCGTCCGATCCATCCCCAGGAGTTCGGCCACCGCACCGATGCCGGGTGGCTGTGGGCGGTTCAGCGACATCAGCAGCGAGAATTGCTGATTGGTCAGCCCCACCTCGCGCAGCGCATCGTCAAACCTGCGCGCCAGCAATCGCGCCGCCCGCTGAACAAACAGGCACAGACAATGATCGCGGACGTGCAAAGTCGTATCGTACGGAACCAGCTTCGACATGTACGGATCATGTTGATATCAACATGATCCGTCAATATTCTCCCGAAACGGACAGGCAAGATTGCATCCGCGGGATGTCGCCTTGTGGCGGTCCCGACGAAAAAGGCCCGCCGATCGCTCGGCGGGCCTTTTTCAATCACCGACTCAAAGGATCAGCGCTTGATGATCGCCAACTCGCTGATCGCGTCATCGACCAGAGCCTTGTCGGTCTTGGCGTCATGACGCTCCGCGATCAGCATCGATGCGGCCGCTGCTGCGGCGCTTGCAGCCCGCGCGCGGACTTCGGCAATCGCACCGCGCTCGGCGGCAGCGATCTTGTCCTCGGCCATCTTACCACGCCGCTCGATCAGCGAGCCCGCATCGATGCGAGCCTGATTGACGATCGATTCGGCTTCCGACCGGGCATGCGCCAGCAATTCTTCGGCTTCCTTGGCGGCGGCTTTCGCCTTCGCTTCATATTCGGCCTTGAGCGCTTCGGCATCGGCACGGAGCGCTGCGGCCTCGTCCAGATTCGCGCGGATCGACGCGATCTTCTTGTCGAGCGTGGAGCCGATCACCGCCGGCACCTTCTTCCAAAGCAGGAGAAGGATGACGATGATCATCGCCAGCGAGACCCAAGCCGTCGCCGTCATACCGAACGCGGCCGGATCGACGTGATGCTCTTCGGCACCCGTTGCGGCATGGCCCGCACTTACATTGGTAGGCATAGCTTCGAGGGACGTCGCATCGGCGAGGTTCTCGGCCACCAGTTGGGAGGCGTTTACTGACATTCCCGTCTCCGTTCAGGCGGCGAGCGCGGTTTTGACCGCACCCTGGGCTGCAGCCTTGTCGACCTCGATGCCAGATACCTTGGCAACAATCTCCTGCGCCGCTTCGGCAGCGACGCTTTCGATCTCGGCCAGCGCCTTGGTCTGCGCAGCCTTCAGAACCGCGTCGGCCTCGGCCGCCTTGGTCGCCAGTTCGGCATCGGCCGCCTTGACGCGCTGTTCCGCCTCGGCGGTAGCCGCCGATTTGGCATCCTGCGTCGCCTTCAGCACCGTAGCACGGGCTTCTTCGATCTTGGCGCGATACGCCGCTTCGGTCTCGTCGGCCTTGGCACGAGCGGCCTCGGCGGCGGCGAGATCAGAGGCGATCTTCTGGTCGCGCGCCTCGACAGTGGCTTCGATCTTCGGCAGCATCCCCTTCCCGATCACGAAATAGATCAGGCCGAAGATGATCAGGAGCCAGAAGATCTGCGAAGCATAGGTCGCGGCGATCTGGGCGATCTGAGGCATCGGATGTTTCCTGTTGTCGTTGCTGCAGTTCGGGGGGCCGGCGAACCGGCCCCACAACCAACTGTTAGGCGACGAAGAGCAGGATCATCGCGACGACGAACGCCAGCAGGCCGAGAAGCTCGGCAGCGGCGAAGCCGATGAACAGACGACCCTGCTGGCCGTCAGCGGCGGCCGGATTGCGCAGCGCGGACTCGAGGAACGAGCCGAACACGTTGCCCACGCCGAGCGCGGCCATGCCAACGCCGATGGCGGCCAGACCGGCACCGATCAGCTTTGCGGCTTCTGCGTCCATGATAAACTCCTTAACGTTGAATGGGTTGATAGTCGTTGCAGTAGAAATCAGTGCAGGTTGATCGCGTCGTTGAGATACAGCGAGGTCAACAGTGCAAACACATAGGCCTGGATGGCGCACACCAGCAGTTCGAGCAGGGTGATACCGATCATCAGGATGAAGCTGGGGATGGACACGATCGCGACGGTCAGCGCGCCGGCATTGATGCCGTTGATCACGAAACCAGCGAGCACCTTCATAAGGATGTGGCCCGCGGTCATCGCGACGAACAGTCGCAGACCCAGCGAGAAGGGGCGGATCAGAAAGGAGAACAGCTCGATCAGGAAGATCAGCGGCACCATGTAGCCAGGCGTGCCATGCGGCACGAACAGCGAGAAGAAGTGGAAGCCATGGCGCCAGAAGCCGACGACCAGGACGATCGCGAAACTGATCACGGCGAGAACACCGGTCACGGTCAGGTGGCTCGTCACCGTGAAGGGGTGCACACCGACGATGCCGACGGGCATCATGCCCATGATGTTGCCGATCAGGATGAACATGAACAGCGAGAAGACGTAAGGGGTGAACTTCTTGCCCTCGGGCCCGATGTTCGTCGCCATCATCCCGGAGATGAAGCCGGTGAAGCTTTCCACAGCAGCCTGCCAACGGCCGGGCACGAGCTCACGCTTCATGCCGCCGACCATGAACAAAAGCATCGCCGCCAGCGTCACCACCATCCACAGAGCGGAATTGGTGAAAGCGACGTTATGGCCTGCAATCGCCCAATTCTGACCGAACAACGGTTCGATCAGGAACTGGTGCATCGGATCGATTTTGCCCGATTCGGCTGCCACTCTTGCCTTACCCCTGCTTATGCCAAAAGCGTCCGGAAACTATTCCGGGCGCTCCTGAGAAATCCGTATGATGTTCCTGAAGGCGACGCCGATCCCGAGGAACAACATCACCAATAGGAGCCAGGGCTTGGTTCCGAGCCAGTGATCGAAGCACCAACCCAGCAAACTTCCGCCGACGATCCCCGCGATCAGTTCAGTGAGTACGCGATTGCCCTGGGAATATCCCTTCTCGGGCTTTTTGTGCGTGCTCGCCGTCCTGACCCTTTCCGCATGCTGGGCAGCCTCCAACCGCTCGTCGAGCGATGTACGGCGCTGATCCCCCACGCTTTCCGGGTCTTGTCCAGGATCTTCCGTCGCCATGTCGCCGCCTCTCCTTTTCGCCGGGAAGGTGACATCATGCCAACGAGCGACCCCGCCAAGGCGAGGCCCCTTTAGGAAGGGGGGTCCCCTGAGTCAACCGCAGTGACGGCCAAGGCCGGCAGGTCACCGTTACAGGGATTAGTTACCCGCAATAATCGGGGGTTATCGATTCCGATCCGTTGCGCGTCCGCCAGCCACCGTCCTTCAACCTGTAGGCCTGTCCAGGCTTCACCGCGCGAAGCGTCTGGCAAGCGGTGGTTTGGGCAAACTGGTCGACCGTCACGTTGCGAGCGGCGGCGATCTGGGTGTAGCCGGCACGGCGTTTGATATTGATCGCATCGACCGCAGCCCTCAGATCGCCCGACGCAGGGCGCACGAAGCCGATATAGCCATCCCACTGCTCACCGATCGCGCCGGAGGAAAGCCCGCTTTCGACGATCGGATCCGCAGCGAGCGCGGGCGAGGCGGCGACGGCGAGCGTCGCGGCGATCATCACGGTTCTGAACATGCTCATCATTGCGGAAACAGCTCCGGGTTGTTGGAGATGAAGTCTTCGGCGTCCTTCTGGAGCCGCACGACCACCTCCTGCTTAACATTGACGTTGAGGTTGATCTCGATCGGCTTCTCGGGAGCAGCGATCTGGATGCACCCAGCCAGCAAAAGGCCGGAACACATCAGTATCGCGGATCCGAAACCGCCGATCGGTGCAAAGAGCGTCCTTTTCATAGCCCGACGCTCGCACCGCAACGCTTCATCGTCAATCTCGGGATGTTCATCGCATGCTCTCGCTTTACCTTGGCTGAATGAGGGTCGGCGCGGCCAGCGGCAAGGACGCCTGGCCCGGCGTCGGCGAAACAGGCTGGGCCGCCCCGGTTATCGTGTTGCGCAAGACGATCGAGGGATCGACGAAGGTCTGCGCGGAATTGACCAGGCCCCGGAAGGGCGCGGTGATCGTAATCTTGAACCGGAACGGCAGGCGCGTGACAGGGGCGAGCAGCCGACCGATGATGCCACCCCGTCGCGCCGTCTCCTCGGGTTCATCATTGGTCCCGTCGAAACGGACCTGACTGACGATCTCCCCATCTAGGCTGCCGTTGAGATCGATCGTTAGCCGATCGTAGCGCATCGATTTCAGCGCGTCGAAAGCGATCCGCGCCGTCCGCCCCAGCTTGGCGTTGGTCACGTCGCCGACGTAGGACAAAGTGCCCCCGCCCGGTCGCACGCCGAGCACGCCGTTCTCGATCCGGCCACCTCCGGAATCGAAGACGATCGGCAGCACACCGTCGAACTTACCGGTGACCGAGATATTCTTGAACTCGAGTTGCTGAACGAACGTCGCGGCGTCGAGCCCGGTAATGCGGAAGGTCAGCCGCCGCGCGACCGGCTGCACCATGTCGAGCACAGTCGGCTCCAAGGTGAGCGTGCCACCGGCAAAAGGCCAGATGCCGTCCCTGATCGCCAGTTTGCGGTCCGGAAGAATGCGATAGCGGATCACACCGTCGGTGACGGCGATGCCGGGGTTGATTTCGGCGATCGTCACCGTCTGATCGGGGGCCGTGACGAGGCCCAGCAGATCAGTGAAGCGAATCTCTCCCTTCAGGCCGGTGACCGGACCGAAGGCGGCGGCGAAGTTGGTGCCCGCCGTGCGAAACTCTCCGTCGCTGGTGACATCGCCGTCAGCCCAACGGATGCGCCCCTGGCCGGAAATCGAACCATTGACGTTAGCGATCATGCCGAGGGTAAGCGGCGTGACGGCTTCGGGTTGCAGCGCCTTGCCAAAGCGCAATTGCTCGACGTCGAGCAGCGCATCGCCCTTGCTCGTCGAAAGATCGTGGCGCACCGCGACGCGAGAGACAGGCTGGTTCGAGCGCGGTTCTCGCAAAGTTGCCGTGGCCGCGATCCGGCCACCTTCCAGAGTCAACCGGACATCATTGGCGGTGAGGGGGTGAAAGCGCGGCGATCCGGTTTCGGCATCCGCCACCCTTATCCCGCCGTCGAGGGTGAGGCGGCTGCCGGCGAGCGCCCATTTTCCCGCGCCTTCCGACAGCAGCAGCGGCACCGCCGCAAGCTTGCCTGCGGTTCCTTCGAAGCGACCGCCGAGCCCCTGCGGACTGACGGCGCCATCGAGCGACACGACGTCCAACCGCGTGGGATTGGCGGGATCGCCGAGACGGACAGCCAAGCTTTCGACCCGGAAGCCCGGCCGCGCCACCGCGGCGTCGATCGACCGGGCGGTCATCGTGAGCGGCTGATCGCCGACCCGCCCTCTAAGCCGCGGCGTCGATATGCGCGCTCCGCCGAACATCCGGCCCGATGCCGTTCGTCCAACCAGCGCGCCGTCGATCGGGCATAGCTGCAAAAGCGATCGCCCGATCACGGTCCCGGCAAGGGCAAGCCGGCTGAAGCTCAGCGGAGCACAGGACCGGTTGAGGGCAAGAGCGCCGCGGCCATCTACCGCCAGTCCGATTGGCAGGCTCAGCCCTTCGATGCGGCCATCAGCCAGTGGTCCGTCCATCGTGACCCGGGTCGTCACAAGCGTCTGATTTCCGGGCCCGGGTCCGAAACGGACCGGGGCGAGCGCCAGGCGTGCTCCGTTGCCGGCAAAAGGCGCTATCGTCGCCGAGCCGCTCATCGGCGCTCCCGGCACGGTTTGACGCAGGCTGATGGTGGCCGTGGGCAAACCGCCGCCCGACACCTCGGCGCTCGCATTGACCACGATCCCGCCATCCGGCCAGCGCCAGCCAACCCCTTCGGACTGTTCCGAACGCACGAGCAAGCGCGCACCGCCCGGCGACCGGAGGTCGAGACGGTCGAGACGCAGGCTGCCCCCCTGCCCGGCCTGGTTGAAAGCAAAGGCCGCCGATCCGTCTACACCACGGCCGGCCCGCCGCAGGGCCTCTCCCCAGGCTGCGAGGATCGGTCCGACAGGCGTCGCGTCGGCGGCGGAAAGGTTGCGAGCGACGCCATCGATCATCGCGGGGTCGATCCGCCCGCCCGCGAGCCGGATATCGCCATCGACAGCGGCACTGCCCTTGCGAGGTTCGACCCGATAGTCGGCGCTCAGCACCAGCCGGTCGGCCCGCGATTTGCCGAACAGGACTCGCTCCGCTGCGATCTGCGCCTTGCCCGAAATATTCGTAGACGATGCGTCGAAGTCGATCGGTCCGGAAAGCCGACCGACACTTGCTTCTCCGGCAGCCAGCCCGGCTTCGAGCAGCCCCAGCCGCCCGGTCCAGCGAGCAAGGTCAGTCTTGCCACGAGCGTCGATCGAAAGGCGCGGCGCGGTAATGATCGCGCCGGGACAGGTTATCCCGCTCGCCGCCGCCATCCCGCGGATCGCGGGACGGCCACTATCAACCCTCAACCCGAGCCGCGCCGTGACGCCCTGGGTGATACAACCTCCGCTCAGCAGCCGATCCGCTCCTAGGCCGAGGCTGCCACGAAACCCGTCCTTGAGATTGCCGCCACCATCCAGAGTCGCTTGAACGAGGCCCTGCGGCGTGGCGATATCAGCCCGGAGCGACCGCGCCGTGAAGATCATGTCGGGCAGTGCGAAAGGCTGGTTTCCCTTCGTCGTCGGCAACAGCCGATCGATCGTACCCAGCGACAATTTGCCGTCGACCAGCCGTCCGTGCAACCTCACGCCGCCCGCGTCGACCGCATGGACAGTGACACCCGACAGACCGATCGCAAGCTCGATCTCGGCCCAATCGGCGGTCAAGTCGGGCGCGCGCGGATCGCCTAGGCGAATCGCTTCGATCCGGTGGGTGCGTATGCCGATATGCGCCAGCCGATAGCTGGCCGGGACATTACGGGAACGCAATGCTTCATCGATGTAGGACGCCGCGATCGGGGTTCGCTCGGCCCATAGCCAGATCGCTCCCCCCGCAAGCAATACGACACCCGCGCCGGCGATGATCAACGGGCGGGACAAGCGACGGGAAGCATCCTCCATTGGTGAAGGCTTAACCGCTCACTTCGTCCGCGTCACCCCGCAGGCGATGGATGTCCACATCCGGACGATGTTTCGCAGCCCAACGCGCCGACATGGTTAACGGAACCTCAACGCTTTGGGCCTACTCCCCTCGAGATTACCGAAATATGCGCGTTGGACCGCCGGGTCCGGCGATCGGCGGTCTGGAGATCCGAGTGACCATTCAGAATGCGAATGCCATCGTCCAGCGGATCGGCCCCTGCCGCATTGCTTTGGATCGGGCCGCCTTCCCCGAACTCGATTGCGAACTCGCGATGCTGGGATGCGAGACGGCCGATATCTCGGTCGGTTTCCGCACAGACTGCCACGGGATGAGGGCAGGCTTCCTGTCATGGACCCAGCCCTATTCCAGGGCCAGCTTCGTTTCCGCGCTGAGCCCTTTTCGCGCCATGGACCTGCTGGTGCTGCAGAGCCAGGGGCAGGACCGTCGCTCGATCGAGAGCGATCTGTTCGAGGCCGGATGGCAGCGCCATCCCGGTGGAATGATGTCCGCCGAATATCCGAACTGGACCGCAACGCAACTTCCCGGCGCCACCATCTGGCAGCGCGCGCGTGGGAAGAACGGGTCCTGGTTGCAGAAGGGCGTCGAGGCCGATGCGCTGATCGCCCGCTATGCAGCAGCGGTCGATCATGTCCGGCCCGGCGATCGGGTGCTCGTAGACGGCACTGGTGCCGCCGATGGCGCCGCCATCGTCATGGCTCTGTCGCGGGCTGGATCGGTGGTGCGGGTCGACGGCGGAGGCAGGTCCGCGACCGGCGGAGAATCCGTCGATGCGCAGCTTGGCAGGCTCACCGACGAGTCGATCGACCTGATCGTCGCCATCGAACCGGCCGTACCGACCGACTGGATAGCCCGGCTGGACGACTATGCTCGGGTGCTGAAATATGACGGACGCGTCGTGATCGGCTGGAAGCAAGGAGCCGACGACGCCAGGCGTCCGATGGACTGGGACAGTTTCAGCGACGCAATTTCGGAGCGCTTCCTGCCCGAGAAGCGCTATGTCCAGATGGCGATCAGCCCCGACCCACGGGGCGCACATGCGATCTTTCCGATCGATGTCGAGCAGCCCGCAGCCACCGACTGGCTGATGATCGTGGCGTCGGTCAATCCGCTGATGGGTGCGGCTTACGCCGAAGGCTTCGACCACCCATCCTATCCGCGAGCGAAAGGGCCGCTTCCGGCCCTGGTCGACTTCGGCAACGCTTATGACAATCCCTGGCTGTACCGATCGATGGTGCAGATGGGCGAGCGACTGGCCCATGACGTCAAGCTCGCCCGGCTGGCCGAATGCGTGATCGAGGATTCCCGGGCGGATTCGGCCGATCGCGGCGCGGCGATCGCGGTGCTCGGCTATCGGGTTCTGGAAATGCGGCGAAACGATCTGGCGCTCGCCGTGATGCCGCTGATCGACGCGTATATCGCCATATCGGTCACCGACGACACGCCCGTTCACGTTCGGCGCTGGCGCATTTCGCTCGCTTTCCTCGCCGGGCGACTGAGCGAATTGGTGGGGGAACGAGCCGCTGCCAAGCGGCGGTACCGCTGTGCAGCCGAAGCCGACTGGTCGAGCTTTTCACCGCTCCTGGCGACCAAGAGCATCGCTGCCTCCTTCTACGAAGCGCGCATGCATCTTGCCGACGGCGACCCGCAAACCGCGCTCGCCTGCTTCCGCCACGGCGCGGATACCGCACTCAAGGCCGCAGCCTTTCCGCACGATCGGCAGATGGGCGCCGATGGACAGCCGCTGCCCTTCTACCTGCAGGAACTGGCGGAGGTGATCGACATGGGGTCGCAATGCGCCAATGCGCTCGCCCATTTCCCACTGTGGCAGCGTGACCCCGGGCTGTTCTGGCGGCAGGTCGATATCCGCCGCTTCGGCCTCGCATCCTGGGCGCGTGATCTGGAGCGCGAGAATGAACGGCTGCGGGCCGCCTGAATGTATCAGGATGTCCACAACGGGGCACAGGCGTCCGCCATGAGCCGGCAGCGTGTTCTGGACCATGGCCGGGAAGTGTTGGGAGTCGAGGCGCAGGCACTGACCCTGCTGCGCGACGCTCTGGATGGAGATTTCGTCACCGCAGTCGAACTCATTCTCTCGACGCAGGGGCGCGTAATCGTCAGCGGCATGGGAAAATCGGGCCATATTGCCCGAAAGATGGCCGCGACCTTCGCCTCGACCGGCACGCCGGCGATCTTCATCCATCCGGGCGAGGCGGCCCATGGCGATCTCGGCATGCTGCTGGCGGGCGACCTGCTGGTCGTGCTGTCCAATTCGGGAGCGACCCCCGAGCTCCGACCGATCATGACCTATGCCCGCAGTCTCGGCTGCGCGATCGTCGCAATCAGCGCGCAGCGCGATTCCCCGATGACGCAAGTGGCAAGCGCGGCGATTATCCTGCCCAGGGTACGAGAAACCTGTCCGGTCAACATCTCGCCGACGACGTCGACGACGATGATGCTTGCTCTCGGCGACGCCCTCGCCGTCGCGACGATGGCGACACGCGGGATTACGCGCCAACAGCTCGAGCGGCTGCATCCCGGCGGCAATATCGGCCTTCGCCTGCTTCCGATCAATGAGATCATGCACAAGGGCGACCGCCTTCCGCTCGTCTCGATCGAAACGCCGATGCGGGATGTCCTCGTCACCATGACCGAAAAAAGCCTGGGCATCGCCGGCGTTACCGATGGCGATGGGCGGCTGATCGGCACGATCACCGACGGGGACCTGCGCCGCAACATCGATCGACTGCTCCACAGCGCCGCTGGAGACGTCATGACCCGAAATCCGAAAACGGTCCCCGAGGGCACCTATGCCGAAGACGCCAAGGCAATCCTGACCGCGAACAAGATCACCGCCCTTTTCGTCATGGAGCACGACAACCCCGACACGCCTGTCGGCCTCGTCCACATCCACGACTTCAGCCGGCTCGCCTGAACGAAGGGGCAGTCGTCCGTGACGCTGGCACAACGAAAAAAAACGGTTAGCCTGCGCCACGATGACCAGCCCCCCAACTGATCCCGCCCATGACGCCAGCGGTCACCGTGCCAGATTGCGCCGGCGGTTGGTGGAGGGAGGACCCGACGCGCTGCTCGATCATGAGCTGATCGAATATCTCCTCGCGCTCGCTATTCCCCGCCGCGACACCAAACCGATGGCACGCGCGCTGCTGGCGGAGTTCGGTGGACTTGGCCCTTTGCTGTCGGCCGACGCCGGATCGCTGACCCGCGCGGGTCTCAGCGATGGAGTGGTGGCCGCCATCAAGATCGCCGAAGCGTCCGCCCTTCGCCTTCTCCGCAGCGAAGTGAAAGACCGGGACGTTCTGTCGGACTGGCAGGCCCTTGCCGATTATCTGCGCGCAGACATGGCCTATCGTGCTGTCGAGCGGGTCCGCGTCCTGCATCTCAACGCGAAAAACGTCCTCATTCGCGACGAGCTCGTATCGGAGGGGTCGGTCGATCAGGCCGCCGTGCATGTGCGCGAAATCGTCAAACGCGCGCTGGAACTGGGTTCGGCCGCGCTGATCATCGTCCACAACCATCCGTCGGGGGATCCAGAGCCGAGCCGGCAGGACGTCGCTCTGACCAGGGACCTCATCGCCGCCGCCAAACCGCTGGGCATCACGATACATGATCATATCGTGGTGGGAACGAGAGGCCAGGCGAGCCTGAGGTCATTGGGACTTCTCTAAGAAAAGGGCGGCCGCAGCCGCCCTTTATCAGCGCGATCGAACAATCAGGCCGAAAGGTAGATCGCCAACTCGTTCGGCGAGATCATCCGATCCTTATCGGTATCGGCCTTGGCGAAATCGGTGGCGGTCGCGTTGAGAACCTTGACGGCCGGCAGATCCGCTTTCTTGCTCGTCGTGGTCTTCTCGACCTGAGCGCTCATGTCCTGGCCCTTGGCCGCCATGATCCAGCGTCCGAACTCGAGCGCGGTCAGCTTGCCTTTGTTGCCGTCGTCATATTTCGCCCATTCGGCGTTGACCTTCGCCGCAGCATCCGCACTTGCCGTTGCCTCGGCCGGTGCTGCGGGCGCGGATGCAGGCGCAACGGTGGCAGCTGTTGCTTCGCCAGCGTCTGGAGCAGCCTGCGCGGACATGGGGGCCTCTGCCGCTGGTGCGGTGGACTGGGCAACAGCTGGCGGCGGCGCTCCGGTCGCGCTCGGCGCGGTGGCGTCGGCAGCTTCGGACGGGGCCGTCACGGTCGCGGCCGCGTCCGGCGTGGGCTCAACGGCTGCGCTCTGCGCGAAGGCTGCGCTGGACATAGCGAAGATTGCGGCTCCGCCCATCAACATCAGCTTGTTCATCATGTCTCTCCTGACATCTGATCGGTTTATAATTCGGGATGTCGAGCTCCCGATCCTGACAAAACCCACAATGCCCGGTCGAGTTTCCCGATTCGGCTGCGCAACGTGCTTCCTGTTGGATTTGCGGACGAAGCGGGTGATTTCGGCGGTCAGACGCGCCAGATCAACGGCCGCTTCCTTATGTCGGGATCGATAAAGTCCGCCAATTCAGCGGCAGAAACCCGACCATCGCCATCGCTATCGGCGACCGCGAAATAGGTTGCCGATTGGTTGAGCAATTGGGTGGGGCTGGATGCCAGGCGAACCGATGGCTGACCAGAGAGTGCGAAGCGCGAATTTCCAGCCATCCACCGCGCAAAAGCAAGAGGCGTAAGCCCCTCGCCCCGCTTAGCTTGCCGGATCCGCGCCTTGGGTTCGCCGGCCGTCGCTCTTGAGATCGTGTGGCGCGGCTTCCGCACCGTGGTTTTCCACTCAACCTTCGTTTCGATTCCTGTCGAATATCGAGGTTGAGCCATAGTTTGTGCCGAAAGAGCGAGCACGGCCGGCAGACCGAATATCCATAATTTACGCATTGATTACTCCAGGAATGTGCAAAACGCCGCACATCACTCCCTGAAACAACGCTCTTTCGAGCAATCAGCTCCGAAATCGGATCAGCAACTTGTCCCATGGCCGCAATTGCCGGGGCGCATCCCCTCTGCTAGGCGCGCCTCGAATACCTGATCCCAGAACAAGGACGAGCTATGATCCCCCGCTACTCCCGGCCGGAGATGGTCAAGATTTGGGAACCCGAAACGCGCTTCCGCATCTGGTTCGAGATCGAAGCCCATGCGACCGACGCCCTGGCGGAACTGGGAGTGGTCCCGAAGGAAGCCGCCAAGGCCATCTGGGAAAAGGGGGCCTTCGAGGTCGATCGCATCGACGCGATCGAGGCCGAGGTGAAGCACGACGTCATCGCCTTCCTCACCAATGTCGCCGAACATGTCGGTGAACCTGCCCGCTTCATGCATCAGGGCATGACCTCGTCGGATGTGCTCGACACGTGTCTGGCCGTCCAGCTCGCCCGCGCGTCGGATCTGCTGATCGCCGATCTCGACAAGCTTCTCGAAGTGATCAAGCGCCGCGCTTTCGAATATAAGATGACGCCGACGATCGGCCGCAGTCACGGCATTCACGCCGAGCCCGTCACCTTCGGCCTGAAACTTGCCCAGGCCTATGCCGAGTTCTCGCGGAACCGCGACCGGCTGATCGCAGCCCGTGCGGACATCGCAACCTGCGCGATTTCCGGCGCGGTCGGGACCTTCGCCAACATCGACCCGCGGGTCGAGGCCTATGTCGCGGATAAGATGGGGCTCACTGTCGAGCCGGTATCGACGCAGGTCATCCCGCGCGATCGCCACGCCATGTTTTTCGCGACATTGGGTGTCATCGCTTCATCGGTCGAACGGCTGGCCACCGAAGTCCGTCACCTTCAGCGCACCGAAGTGCTCGAAGCCGAGGAATATTTCTCGCCGGGACAGAAGGGCTCGTCGGCCATGCCGCACAAGCGCAATCCGGTGCTGACCGAAAATCTGACCGGCCTTGCGCGACTGGTGCGTGGCTTCGTGACGCCCGCGCTCGAGAATGTCGCCTTGTGGCACGAGCGCGACATCAGCCATTCCTCGGTCGAGCGGATGATCGGTCCGGACGCCACGGTCACTCTCGACTTTGCGCTCGCGCGCCTTACCGGCGTGATCGACAAATTGCTCGTCTATCCCGTCCGTATGCAGAAGAACCTCGACCGGATGGGCGGCCTCGTCCACTCGCAGCGGGTTCTGCTGGCGCTCACCCAGGCCGGTGTCAGCCGGGAGGACGCCTATCGGATCGTCCAGCGCAACGCGATGAAGGTGTGGGAATCGGACGGCGCGCTTTCCCTGCTCGACCTCCTGAAGGCCGATCCTCAGGTGACCGCTGCGATCAGTGAGAAGGAACTCGAGGAGAAGTTCGACCTCGATTATCACTTCAAGCATGTCGACACGATTTTCACGCGGGTGTTCGGCTAAATCCAGGCCCATGCGATTGCGGGTTGCCGTAATGGGGGTCATGTTTCCCAAAGCGGCCCGCAAGATCGGCCCGGTTGTCGACGGAGTGATCTGCAGAGCATGACCCCTGCGCCGATCCTGGTGCTGATCGTCAACTATCGCACGGCGGCACTGACCGTCCAGGCGATCGTATCGATTCTACCGGAAGTGCGGGCACGGGGGGACGCACATATCCTCGTCGTCGATAATGGATCGGCCGATGGCTCGGCTTCGGTCCTGGCGGATGCGATCGACCAATTGGATATCTCGTCCATTTGCTCACTTCTCGCGCTCGAGGACAATCACGGCTTCTCGGCGGGAAACAACGCCGGACTCGAACATTACCGGCAGCACACCGCTCGTGGCGGCGTGGAAGCCTGGCCTGCCTACACCTGGATCCTCAACCCCGATACGATCGCGAACCCCCGCGCGCTCGGCGCTCTGGTCGACTTCATGACCAGCCATCCGCATGCCGGTCTTTGCGGGGGACGCTGTCTGCGTCCCGATGGGGCGGTTCGTCATACCGCGTTCCGATTCCATAGCCCGATGAGCGAATTCCTTACATCGCTCGACTTCGGGCCGCTGCGCCGCCTGCTTCGCCGCTATGACGTGGTGATGCCGATCAGCGATCATCCCTATCGCGCGGAATGGGTCTCCGGCGCCCACATGATGATTCGCAGCGCGGTATTCGATCGGATCGGCCTGCTCGATCCAGGCTATTTCCTCTATTTCGAGGAAACCGACTTCTGCGCTCGAGCGGCTGAGGCCGGTTTCGAGGCATGGCATGTTCCCGCCAGCCGGATCGTTCATCTCTGCGGCCAATCGACGGGGTTGACCGATCGGCGACCGGCACAGCCACGCCCGCGCTATTGGTTCGCGTCCCGGGTCCGCTTTTTCGTCCGGCACCAAGGACGCCTCAAGACCCACCTCGCCAACCTGCTATGGCTCTGCGCGTCTCCGGTCGGAACGGTCATTGCGAAAGTGCGTGGCCGCCCGAATCAGAATCCGCCACGCTTCTGGCGCGATTTCCTGCGCCACAATTATGGCCGCAACGGATTGATGTATCGTCCAACAGATCCACCGCCTGGAAAGGCTGCGTCGCTCAATCGGCGCTGATCTATCCGGCCCGTGCCGCCGCCGCGAGTTCCGCATTGCGCCGCGCCGACGCCGACAGCGTCTCACGCATCAACGTCTTCAGTGCGGCATCGTGATCGAGAACATTGAGTCCCTCACGCGTGCTTCCCCCGGGACTGGCGACCCTGTCGGCAAGGATCGACGGGCTCTCGTCGGAAGCGGAGGCAAGCAACGCAGACCCCTTGACCGTCGCGGTCGCCAGCCGCAGCGCCTGCTCCGCGGGCAACCCCAACGCCTCGCCCGCTTCCGCCATCGCCTCGATGAAGCGAAACAGGAAGCCCGGGCCACAGCCCGACAGCGCCGTGACCGCATCGAACAACGCCTCCTCGTCGATCCATTCGACAAGACCGAGAGGGGAGACGAGGCCTGCGGCCTCGCCGCGGGTTCCGCCGTCGATGTCCGCTGCGTACAGCGCCGTCACGCCTTCGCCGATCGAAACCGGCAGATTCGGCATGGCGCGCACCGTCACGTCGGCGTGGAAAATCTCGTTCAGGGTTTGGGTTTCGACCCCGGCCAGGATCGACAACAGGAGGCGCGGTCCGCCGGGCTTTGCCGCAAACAACGGGCGAAGATCGCCCAATTGCTGCGGTTTGACCGCAAGCACCAGCGTATCGGGCTGCACATCCCCCGCGGGGATCTCCCGCAACAGCGTCACACCCTCCGGCACACTGCCGACGAACGGATCGATCACGGTGATCGGGCGGTTCCATCCTGTCGACGCCAGCCACCCACGCAGCATCGCGCCGCCCATATTGCCGGCGCCGATCAGCCAGAGCGTGCCTGCCGTCATCGGGTCAGGCCTCTCCCTGCGTGTCGATCATTGCCGCGGCGATCGCCTCCTGAGGGGTCTTGTCGCTCCACAGGACGAACTGGAACACCGGATAGAAACGCTCGCACTCGTCGATAGCCGTCTCGATGAGCGTCTCGGCCTGGTCGAGCGTCAGGACCGCATCGCCCGACTGGGTTTCCAGCAGGGCCGCGTGGCGAAACAGCACCATCGAGGAGCTCGTCCACATCTCGAAATGGCCGAGCCAGAGCTGCTCGTTGATCAGCCCCATCGTCTCGTACATCGCCGTTCGCTTGTCGGCAGTGACGCGAATGTCGGGCAGCGCGAGGAACTGCAGGACACGGTCCTCCTCACGCCAGACGGCCCGCAGTTCATACTGCGCCCAGCTGCCCTGGAACTGCGCGACGATTTCCTCGTCGCCAGATCGTTGATAGTCCCAGCCACGTGCCGCGAAATAATGCTCGAGCATGTCGATGGGTGCGCTCGCATCGCGCGCGGCTTCAAAGTCGTCCACGTCCATTCGGGCCCTACTCCGCTGCCCAGGCAAACTCCCCGTGACGCGGAAAGCGGTTCAGTTCAACCTGCACAGGCCATAATTCTGTGGATAGCTGCGGTTCAGCTCCCCTTCTGGGCGCCCGTCGCGGCCAGTGCGTCAAGGCGCGCCTTGAGTTCTTCGACTTCATCGCGCGCGGCGGCTGCCATAGCCTTAACCGCGTCGAATTCCTCGCGACTGACGAAATCCATCCCGCCGATCCACTCCTTGGTGCGATCCTTGAACGCGGATTCGGCTTCGCGGCCCACGCCTGCCAGCGTCCCGGCCGCACCGTTCATGAACTTCACGAAATCGTCGAACAGGCGATTTTCGGACTGCATGCTCAATTCCTTTCACTCGCCGCCCCAAGGGCGATCACTGAATGATTATCTGGGTATTTCCGTTCGACGGCACAAGGGTCACGCCGGCGGGGTTCAGGACATGGATCTGCCAGTTCAACATAGCGGCGAACAGCAGCCATGCCAGATAGGGCAGCATAAGCATGCCCGCCAATGGCCTGATCTTCCAGAAGGCTATCGTCGTCGCCCCGGCCCAAAGCACGATGGCGACGATCAGTCCGAACGCCAACATGATCCGATGCAAGGCAAAGAACGTAGGTGACCAGGACAGGTTGAGCGCCAGCTGGATCAGGAACAGGATGATCGCGATACCGCGACCCTTGGCGCCCCGGGCGTTGAGTATCATCGCAAGCGCCAAACCCATCATCACGTACAAAATCGACCAGGCGACGCCGAATGCCCAGCCTGGCGGCATCAACGCGGGCTTCGACAATGCGTCGAACCAAGGGTTGCCATAGCCCGAATTGGCAATCTTGCCCGAAATCGTGCCGAGCAACAGGATTGCCGGCACACATATGAGGGCCCAGCGCATATAGGCGATCCGTAACTGACGTGGCGATGCGAGCTCTGCCATCATGGTCTTCCCTGCGAAACGTCCTGCATCGGCGCCTCCTCTCGGATCGCCCCGATGAGGAACTCGATATTGCCTTCCGGTCCCGTGATCGGGCTCGCGGTAATGCCGATAACACTCCACCCCTGCCCTGAGATCCAGGTTGCGATATCCGCGCAAACTCTTTCATGGATAACCGGATCGCGGACCACCCCGCCCTTGCCGACCTCTTCGCGCCCCGCCTCGAACTGCGGCTTGATCAGCGCGATCAGACGTGCGCCCGGCTTTGCGAAGCTTAACGCCACCAGCAGCACCTTGGTCAGGGAAATGAAGCTGGCATCGCAGACGATGATGTCGACCGGCTCGGGGATCTGCGCCTCGGTGAGGAAGCGCGCGTTGGTCTGTTCGTGAACGATGACGCGGGGATCGCTGCGCAATTTCCACGCCAGCTGGTTGGTTCCGGAATCGACGGCATAAACCCGCGTAGCGCCGCCGCTCAGCAGCACGTCGGTAAACCCCCCGGTGGAACTGCCGACGTCGATCGCGACCGCGCCCTCGGCCTTCCAGCCGAAATGCGCCAGGCCATGCGCCAGCTTGACGCCTCCGCGCGAAACCCAGGGATGGTCGCGCCCCCGCACCTCGATTGCCGCATCCGCTTTGATCGGCTGGCCGGCCTTCTCGATCTTGCGCTCGCCCGAAAAGACCAGCCCCGCGAGAATCAACGCCTGCGCCCGCGACCGGCTCTCTGCCAGCCCGCGGTCCACCAGCACCTGATCGGCACGCACGCCCGCCGCCATGACATCTCTCGGAAAATGGTGGGCGATGACGGGCTCGAACCGCCGACATCTTCGGTGTAAACGAAGCGCTCTACCACTCTGGATTTCTGTCTACCTGTAAAATCGGACGAAGTCAAGAACAAAATCAGAACATTCGAACCGTGATGATTAGGCTGCTCGGCGCACTTCGTTTGCAGAGTCTCGGCGTACGACCGGCCGGAACGCGATGCAGAGCTTATATTCGCCTTCGCCCGCAATGGGCATGGGCGGCACCAGCAGCGCTGCATTGGGCGTGCACCTGAACAGGTCGCCGGCAATCGGCTCGAGGCCTTCCTTGACATAGGGTACATCGATATCGGGGCGATCGCTCGGCCCGGGTTCGGCGCCGGGCGGGTCGATCGGCTGGAAACTGATATCCTCGATCTGCACGGCTTCATACAGCCCGCCGAGCAACAGCGCCACGGTCAGGTCGGCGCGCGCCGGCACGGTCAGGCGATAATAGCCGTCATGCGTCGGAAACGCTTCGATCTCCATCATGCAGTCCTCGCGCGCATTGGCGAGGATGACGGGCACGGGCATGCCGCCCGCTTGGAAATCGGCCTCGCGAACATCGAGAGCCCCGCGCACGATCCCGAACAGGGCGAGGTTGAGCGCCAGACCCTGGTCCTGCAGCTCTCCAGGCAGAAACATCCGTGCCGTGCTCTGCACATAATGAAGCCCCCGCCGCCGCAGGCCCCGCGTCGCTCGCGAAGCGTCGAGCATTTTCAGGTGGCTCGAGGAGCCCAGGTTGGCGTCATGCGTGAACTCGCCGATCACGGCCACTTCAGCGGCGGAGGGCATGTACATGAAGCGAGCAAGCGCTCCCGCTGCCATGCGCCGACGGCATTCGCCGTCATCCGACTGCGCGGTACGACCCATCGCAGTCGCCGCCAGGCCGTAGGCGACGGCGCCGGTCTGGATCCGGTCGCGCGTCGCGCTTTGGGAGCCCTTGTCGCCGGGTTTTTCGTGGATCGGCTTGCCGTTAGGGTGATAATCGACGACCGACCCCTTCGCCTGCGTGCAAATCTGCTCGATCACCGCGATCGATGATCCCAGCGCGACCAGAGCCTCGCGCCCGTAGTGGCGTTTATCGAACCAGCCCTTCTTATCGTGTCCGGTCGGCATAGCCTCGCGCAGCAGGAGATAGCGGCCAGCCACCTCGACATTCATTCTGCTTTTCAGCAACGGCGCGATCCTGTCCTGAACCGTCCCATGATAACCAAGGTCGACGACCATCACCATTTCGCCATCGTTGACGCCCGCACGCCGAACATGCGCGATAAGACGCTCTGCCTTGCGTGCCGATCGACCGACGATTTTCTCAACGACCTCGGGCTCGATCACGATCTTCTCGAGCTCCGCCGTATCGCCGTGCGGACCGACCAGCTTTCGCGCCTCATGCTCATCGAGCAACAAGAGGCCCGCCAGCACATCGAAGCGATGCTTCATCGTGTCGTTCTCGACCAGCGCGCGTATGGCCGCCGCGTCGGTCAAACTCGCCCGCCCGGCCGTCAGTCGGCTGATCGCGATCTCGCCCGCCGCAATGTCCGAACCCAGCGTTTCGAACATTCTCATCGGCAGATAGCCGTCGCGCATCAGGAACAGCGTCTTGACCGGTCGACCGCAATCCTTCGCGAGCGCTTCGGCCTCATCCCGCACCCATTCGACGAAACCGTGCAGCAGCGGGCCGATGACGTCATGGCCCAATATGAAAGCCGGCTCCTGCTCTTCGCGCAGCGACAGCAGCGGCCGGTGGGGCTGGAAGGCAGGAACAGTCTGGCGCGTATTCGCATCGATCATCACCGTGGCCATCGCCTCATGGCGCAGGCGAGCCTCGGTGGCGCTGTCGAACTGCTGGAAATGTGCGGTGCAAACACCGAGCGCCGCCGGAGCGTCCTGATCGGCGTGGCGATTGTCGCCAAGATGCAGGACCGTCGATGGAGGGACGCCCAGCGCCTTGAGCACCGGGACGAACAAGCCCTCGGTTTTGCTCATCCCATGGTCGGACGAAGTGAAGATCCGGTCGATCGACTTTGCCAGGTCTGCGCCCGCCGCCCGCTCGATCAGGGTGCGAAGCTGGCCGGCGCTGAAATAGGTGTCGCTGACGATGACGACCTGCATCCCACGGGCCTTGGCGGCTCCGATCAACGCAACGACCGGTGCGAACGCAAAGCAATGCCGCGCTTCGGCGTCCAGTTCGCGTTGCACTCCGGCCGCAACAGCCTCCTCATCCGCACCCGGTAACAGGCCTGCGTGGATCGTCTCGATCGACACTTCGCTCCGCCCGGTACGAAAGGTCTGAATCTGGCGCTTCTTGCGCTCGACATATACGCGCGGATCGACCGATCCGCCTTCCAGGCCCAGCTCGACGAAGACATCCGAGGGCGCCTGGGTATTCCGCCACAACAACGTGTCGAAACAGTCGAGCGAAAGCACATCCACCTGTGCCGGCGCTCGATCGAGCAAGCGGGCGATTTGCTGGGCAGTGACGCTGATCTTCATCATTCTTCCATCCGGCGAAATGTCTTCCCGCTATCGCCGATCCACCCTAACATCGCGTTAACCATGGATTGGAATCCAGCATCCCCGGATCCCGACTTTTTTGTCGGCGCCCCATTTCGGATGGAACTTTCATCGCCCTGTAACGGCTAAGCCATCCGGGACGCTACGCTCCGGAGATCCTCGAGTTTACATGACTGATCGATCAACTTTCGACACGCAGGCGACGGAGCAGAGATATCAGCTTCTGGTCAACGCGGTCAGCGACTATGCCATCTACATGCTCGATCCGACCGGTCGGATCGTGACTTGGAATGCGGGTGCACGGCGTTTCAAAGGCTATGAAGACCATGAGATCATCGGCGAGCATTTCTCCCGCTTCTTCACGCCAGAGGATCTAGCCGCAGGAATGCCCGCCTGCATCCTGCGGACCGCTTTCGACGAAGGCCGCTACGAAGCGGAAGGACGTCGGATACGCAAGGACGGTACCCTGATCTGGGTGCATGTGGTCGTCGATCCGATTCTTGCCGATGACGGCAATCTGCTCGGCTTCGCGAAGATCACCCGCGACATCACCGAGCGTCGGAAAGCCGATCGCGCACTTTATGAATCCGAGCAGCGCTTTCGTATGCTGGTTCAGAGCGTCAAGGATTATGCGATCTACATGCTCGACCTCGAAGGTCGCGTGACCAACTGGAACGCAGGGGCGCAAGCGATCAAGGGTTATCTGGCGAACGAGATCGTCGGTGAGCATTTCTCGCGCTTCTATACCGAGGAGGACCGCGCTCGCGGCGAGCCGGATATCGCCCTGGAAACATCGCGGCGCGAAGGCCGCTATGAACGGGAGGCAGAACGAGTCCGCAAGGACGGCACGCACTTCTGGGCCCATGTCGTGATCGATCCCGTACACGACGAGAACGGCCTGTTGATCGGCTTTGCGAAAATCACCCGCGACATTACCGAAAGGCGCCACGCTCAGAACGAACTGGAGCAGGCCCGCGCTGCGGTCTTTCAGTCGCAGAAGATGCAGGCGCTCGGCGAGCTGACCGGCGGCATCGCGCATGATTTCAACAATCTCATGACGGTGGTGCGCGGCTCGGCCGAGCTGCTGCAGAAAGAGGACCTCCCTCCCGAAAAGCGACGGCGTTATGTCCGGGCCATCACCGAAACCGCAGACAGGGCAACTGCGCTCACGGCCAAGTTGCTCGCCTTCGGTCGTCGTCAAGCGCTCAAACCCGAGGTCATCGATCTGGGCGTCCGCCTTGATGCCTTCGGTGAGGTGCTTATCCGTACCCTCGGCAACCATATTCAAGTGCAGCTCGATCTCGCGCCCGATCTCTGGTTGATCGAAGCCGACGCGGCAGAACTCGAAACCGCACTCCTCAATGCCGCGTTCAATGCGCGCGACGCCATGCCCGACGGCGGCATGATCGTCATCTCGGCGAGCAACATCGCGAAAGAACAGGCCGTTCGCATCGCCGTGACCGACAATGGTCAGGGCATCCCCGGGGACATGCTGGAGCGCGTCTTCGATCCGTTCTTCACGACCAAGCCGGTGGGCAAGGGGACCGGCCTCGGCCTCAGCCAGATCCACGGCTTTGCCGCGCAGACCGGCGGCCGCGCCGAAATCGCATCGCAGCCCGGTGCCGGGACGACTGTCAGCCTCACTCTGCCCCGAACCGACAAGCCGGCGGCGAACAGCACGATCGCGCAGTCCGCAATCGCCAACTGGGAGCGGATCGACGTACTGCTGGTCGAAGACAACGACAATGTCCGTCAGTTCGCCCGCGCCATGCTTGGCGAACTCCGCGCCGATGTCATTGCCGTCGAAAGCGCAGAGGCTGCCCTCGACATCCTGAGCAGACGCCATTTCGATCTCGTCTTTTCGGACATCGTCATGCCCGGCATGACAGGCCTCGATCTGGCTCGGCGGCTGCGCCAGACCGATCCAACGCAGCGCATCCTCCTCGCCACCGGGTATAGCCGCGAGGTGGCGAGCGGCGAAGCTGCCGGCTTCGACATCGTTCAGAAACCCTATGGCGCCGATTCTCTCACCGCGGCGATCTCGCTGGCGCTGGCCCGATAGATCTCGGCGCCCTGATTTCGTGCCGAAGATATCGCTATCAGGCTATCGTCTTCATCGGTCCGATACTTCCCGGCTGACCGAGCTATCGCCGGGCACGGGTTATGGCCTGACGGCTATTTCCCGCTACAGGGCCCCAGCCGCCGGCCGGAACTGGTCGATGTCATCTTCATGCTCATCTGACCGCTCATGACCGCCGTCGATGTAACATTGAACGAAGTCGCCGTATAACTTCCGTTCGCTTGCGCGTTCATCGTT
This sequence comes from Pseudomonadota bacterium, assembly GCA_040387595.1. Lineage (GTDB taxonomy): Bacteria > Pseudomonadota > Alphaproteobacteria > Sphingomonadales > Sphingomonadaceae > Rhizorhabdus. Next base: position 57,461 of record JAZKDN010000020.1, on the reverse strand, counting down.
GCGCCGTTCTGCGAACAGATCATCGATGTGGAAATCGCGCCTCCGGCCATCGAATATTTGGTGAACCGACAGGATGGATTCTGCTTGAGCATTTCCTGCGGTCCCTTCGCCGCCTGCTCGGCAGTAAGGCAATACGTCTGTCGCGTCGTCTTGCCCTTCATCATGGCCACGACCTGTGGCGGCGCGCCGGGCATGTCGATCGATCGGACGGTAACGCTGGCCTCCCATTGGCCCGGCTGGACCTGCGCTTGGGCGGGAACGGAAACTGCGATGCAGCAGGCTAGGGCAAGGCTGTTCGAATACCGCATATGATTTGTCTCCCCTGCCCCCGCCGGCAATCTGCCGCAATACGATATGGTTGGGAAGCCACGCGCCCCTCAGGATGCCTCCAGCTTGCCGACCAGTGCCCGAAGTTCGTTAAGGCTCGCCCTGCCGTCATCGGCGGTATTGGTCTCGACGGAGACATTCAGCGGTTCGTCCGATCCGACGAAACTCATGGCACTCCACAGGATACCGATGCTCCAGAGAAGCGCCAGCCAACGGCTACGAAATAGCGAACTGTACGGCATCAGGCAGGATGTAGCCGCTTTCGGTTACGCATCGGTGAATCACAATATCGGATCAGTATCGCTCTGCCGGTCCCCTTCGACGGTCTTTGGCAGACAACAGGACCAGGGCCTTAACGATACCGCGGTCTGCACACGGTTAATGCCATGCATTAACCCGCAAACAAGGGATCGGCCGTTAACCACATTTCCGCCATCGGTACTTGATAGTATAGTTGGTTGGTCGGTTTGCGATTTTGTTTCAAGTCGATTCGACGAAGGTCTAACCGGTCGTTAACCATTTCTTTGCTCCCCGGTCGCCAAGATGGCCCTCAGGAAGGAGTTAAGGACCATGGGAAGTTCACCAGCCGGCGTCGCGATGTTGGGCGCTAACGACACCGACGCATTGCTCGATCTCGGTTTCGCCTATTCGACAGGCACCAGCGGCTATCCGATGGATCTCATCACCGCCCATAAATGGTTCAATCTCGCGGCGCTCGCCGGTTCGTCTGATGCGCAATATCGTCGCGCCGACATCGCCGACCAGATGTCGATGCGTGAGATCGCAGAAGCGCAGCGCCAGGCGCGCACCTGGCTGGCCGGTCACGCCGCTCATTGATCAGGCCAGCGCGCGGGCGACAGCCCGGCCCTGAAATTCAGGACGACGGGATGCCATCGTCGTCATGACGAGCCATCTCCGCTCCTTACCGTCTCCTTGCTTTCCAATCGGATAAGGCACCGATACAATCTGGTTCATTACGTGGATTTCCTTGGAACAGGGACACGACAATGGACCGCCGGACCTTTCTCGCCACCCTCCCCGCCGCTGCGATCGCGGCTCCGGCGATCGCCGAAACCACTCTGCAATCCCGCTGGGCGACAAACACCGATCGGTTCGAACGCCCGGACCTTCATGGCGGCGACCGCCCGGTCGGCGCGAGTTTCGCGTCGAGGACCGCAGCCTATGGACTGTCGGGCGCGGCCGGTACCGCCCATCCACTCGCCACGCTCGCCGGGATCGAAATCCTCAAAAAGGGCGGTTCTGCGGTCGACGCCGCCATCGCGATCAACGCCTGCCTGGGCTTTCTGGAGCCCACCGCCTGCGGAATCGGTGGAGATTGCTATGCGATGCTGTGGGATCCCAAGGCCGGCAAGGTCATGGGCCTCGCCGGTTCGGGCAGATCCCCGCGCGGCCTCAGCCTCGAAACCGCGCGGTCACGCGCCCGCAATGGCGCGCTTCCGCCTCTCGGCGCGATCAGCGTCTCGGTTCCGGGTACCGTCGACGCATGGAGCATGCTCCACCAGCGTTACGGCAAGCTCAAATGGGCCGACATTTTCGAGCCAGCGATCGACCTCGCGGACCATGGCGCACCCGTTCCAGACATCATCGCCTATTATATCCGCCGCAGCCTCGCGAACTTCCGCAAATCGGGCACGGGGATCGAGGACGTCGACAACGCGCTACGCACCTACGCCATCGACGGCGAAGGACCGAAGGCAGGTGGCGTCTTCCGAAATCCGGATCTGGCGCGCACCTATCGCATGATCGCGAAGGGCGGTCGCGACGCCTTTTACACGGGTGAGATCGCAAAGACGATCGACGCCTATTTTCGCCGCATCGGCGGCTGGCTCCGGGCCGAGGACCTCGCCGCGCACAAGGGCGAATGGATCGAGCCCTACAAGACCGATTATCGCGGTGTCGGCGTCCACGCGCTCGGCGCCAACACCCAGGGCATCGCCACGCTTCAGATGCTCAACATCCTCGAGCATTTCGATCTCGAAGGTGCGGGCTTCCAGTCACCGCTCTCGATCCACCTTCAGGCCGAAGCCAAGCGCCTCGCCTATGAGGATCGCGCCCGCTATTACGCCGATCCGCACTTCGCGCGGGTACCGGCCGAGTGGCTCGTCTCCAAGGACTATGCGGCCCAGCGGGCGAAGCTGATCCGTCCCGACCGGATCAATCCGAACGTCCGCCCCGGCCAGGCGCCGTCGAAAGGCGACACCACCTATTTCACCTGCGCCGACAAGGACGGGATGATGGTGTCCATGATCCAGTCCAACTTCCGCGGCATGGGATCGGGCCTCGTCGCCGACGGCCTCGGCTTCATGTTCCAGGATCGAGGCCAGCTCTTCTCCCTTCAGGACGGCCATCCGAACATCTACGCCCCCGGCAAGCGCCCCTTCCAGACGATCATCCCCGGCTTCGCGACGATGGGCGATCAGCCGTGGATGAGCTTCGGAGTGATGGGCGGCGACATGCAGCCACAGGGCCAGGCGCAGATCATCATCAACCGCCGCGACTATGGTCTCGAAATTCAGGCCGCAGGCGATAGCCCGCGCTGGCACCATGAAGGATCGTCAGAGGCCATGGGCGAGGATCCTGAAGGTCTTCCGGCCACGGGCCTGCTCCGCCTCGAAAGCGGCGTTCCCGAAAAGACCAAGGCGGCACTATCGTCCATGGGCTGGACGCTCGGCGCTTCCGATGGCGGCTTCGGTCGCTACGAATGCATCGAACATCGCATGGACGGCAAGGACCGCGTCTATGCCGCCGCCAGCGAGATGCGGGCCGACGGTTGCGCATTGGCTTATTAGGGCGTCGTGTGAAAAGTAGAAAAAGATGTCCTGCTAAACGATGCTGTCACAAACAGCTGAAGCAGGGAGCGGTTCTCTATGGTCATCGGCTACCCGTCATTGGCGGTGCGCGTATCGTTCACGATGCCTTGTCCGCCTCCAATAGTCTTTCACATCGCGCCTCAACTCCGGCGCGCACAGATAAAGCGCGATGACGTTCGGCACCGCCATCAGGAAGAAGCTGCTGTCGATGATGTCGATCACCCGACCAAGGTCGATCACCGCAGCAGGCGGCAGTGCGATTATATAGAGAATCTTGTAGCTCCACTGCGCCCGCCGCCCATGCCCGAACAGATAGCCCCAGGCCTGCAGCCCATAGAAACCCCAGGCCACCAGCGTCGAATAGGCGAATAGGAACACCACCACCGCGAGCAGCCAGGGAAACCAGCTCGATACCTGGCCAAAAGCGGCACTGGTGATCTGAATGCCCTTGAGCCCGCTATCGTCCCACGTCCCGGCGACGACGAGCGCAAGCCCGCCGAGCGCACAGACGATCATCGTTCCGAGCAGGGGCTCGAGCAAAGCCACCATTCCTTCGGATACCGGCTCGTCGGTGCGCGCCAGACTATGCGCCATCACCGCCGAACCAACCCCCGCCTCACTCGCGAAGACCGCACGCCGCATGCCAGCGACGAAGGCGCCCACTGCGCCGCCTAGAGCGGCATCGCCCTGCCAAGCTCCCTGCCAGATCTGCACCAACGCTTGCGGCACATCGCCGACATGGAGGATCAGGATCGCCGCCACGCCCGAAAGATAGACCGCCACCTTGAGCGGGGTCAGCCGCTTCGACACCTCCCCCAGCCACCGCGCACCGCCTAGCGTGACCAGCGACACCGCAAAGGCCAGAAAAACGCCATAGGCCCAGCCATTATCGAACCCGGTGACGACGCTGACCTGCGCGAAACTCTGGTTGACCTGCACCATCGGGATCGCGCCGAACAGCGCAAAAAAGGCGTAGAAGCCACCCAGCACAATGCCCAGCTTCGGCCAGCCTCTTCGTGCCAGCACGTTTTTCAGCACATACATCGGCCCGCCATGGACATGGCCATGCTCGTCGGTGACGCGGTACTTCAGTCCGAGCGTGACCTCCGCCATCTTCACCGTCATCGCGAACCAGCCGATCACGAACATCCACAGGATCGCGCCCGGTCCCCCCATCGTCAACGCGATCGCGACGCCGGCGATGTTCCCAAGCCCGATGGTCCCGGCGAGCGCTGTGGTCAGCGCCGCGAACTGGCTTACATCACCCTCCGCTTCCCCCTCGCGCGGCTGGCGCCGGAGGACATCGAAGGCATGTCGCACACAACGGATATTCGGGAAACCGAGCCACAGCGTGAAGAAAAGCATTGGCACGGCGAGATAGAGCACGATCAGCTCGATCTGCACGCCGAACAACGGCACCTTGAAGAACACAGCGCCGGTCAGCGCATCGACGACGCGGTTGAAGCTTTCCACGGAAGGATGTTTCTCGGATATCTTCGCAGCGTCAACTGCAATGAGACTGCATCATCGGACTCAGGAATAGAATTTAACGACGATGATCACCGTGAGGAGCAACACAGCCGCGATCACCCAGGGCCAGTCGGAGCCGCCATCATGCTCTTGAACATCGAACTGTCTCTGCGCGTGCGATGGGGTGTCGGAATATACCGCCTCGAAATCCACCCCTCGACGATAAACGACGGTATAATTTTCTTGGAAAGCAGGCAAGATCACCACCGTCCTCCAATCCCGATAGAATCCGGGAAGGTGCTTTAGTTTCTCTTCCAGTTCCATGAAGCCGTCCATCTCCTCATGGACGGTTCGAACAACATTTCCCTTGGCCGTTTCACTTTCGATATCGCAACATATCAGGTCTGTCGTTAACAGATCCCGCTTGTATACAGAAATATCAGTGACATCTTCAAGATTAACCTCGTCGGCGCCATCGGACGTGAAAACCGTAAAACCATCTTCGGATATCTCTATTCGCGAACGAGGCATCAGATACCTTCAAACCAGAATGCTGCAATGGTCATCGATAAACGAAAATCATCTCCATTTCCTGACATTATTGACAAGATCTGCAATGTAATCATAGGCGATTTCTCCCAGATCATATCCCAATCCGCCCCCGGCCATCGCTCCCGCTACTCCTCCAGCAGGTGCAGCTACGACCGCTAGGGGGCCCGTCGCGGCACCCGCAGCAGCACCACCAGCTCCCCCGATAACGCCTCCGACCGCAGAGCCGGCATTCGCCATTGCGGTCCGCAACCTGTTATCCGATTGCAATATATCGTAGGCGGCTAGGCCTGCTCCCAGAACGCCCATTCGTTTTCCAAACCGGCCGAATGTGCGTGCCTGTGCATTTACCCGTTCATTGGGGGCATTAGCGCGCCCTTCTGATCCAGGCCTTGGTCTGAAGAGGGAGCCCCGCTTTCCTGCGCAGGCGCCGTACATCGTCGATTAGCTCCTCCAGCAAAACTTCGCCATCGGCCCAGTCGCCAAGCCCCGACTTGGCATTGATATGCCCTGCTTGCCCAACATCGACAAACCGACTCCCCCACGCCCGCGCCAGCGTCTCCAATCGATCGAACGTCGCATAGCGATCGTTCCGACTGGCGACGAGGATCGACGGGAACGGCAAAAGTGCAACCGGCGCCGGTGCAAAACGGCGGACAAGGGGATGTGCGTCAGCCGCGTCCACATCGGGTGGCGCTACCAGCAGCGCTCCCCGAATCCGCGCCAGACGTTCGGCCGACGCGCCCAGCGTCCACCAGGCATCGTGAGACATCCAAGGCTGTGTGCAACCAGGACCACCGGTCCTTCCACCATTGCCACCGCCGCGTCGAGGCGCTCGGTCCAGATGCGCCGGTCGGGTTCGGACCAACAGCCGAGATCGACCCGGCGGCAATTGTCGCGCTTGTCCTCCCAAAAACTCTGCCAGTGGTCCGGACCCGAATTGTCGAGGCCGGGCACGACCAGGCAAAGCGGCGTCTCACGCGGCATCATTGCCTCCCACCAAATTGAGCCGCTCGGATCCACCGTCACGATGCTCGCGCGCCTGGCTGATGACGCTGCCCGGCGACACGTTCGTGGTCAGCCAGACATTGCCGCCGATCGTCGATCCGGCGCCGATCGTTATCCGACCGAGGATCGTCGCTCCCGCGTAGATCACGACATCGTCTTCGACGATCGGATGACGCGCGAGGCCGCGCCTCAAGGCGCCGTCAGCGTCCGCCGGGAAGCTCTTCGCGCCCAAGGTCACCGCCTGATACAAACGAACCCGCTTACCGATAATCGCCGTCTCGCCGATCACCACGCCGGTGCCATGATCGATAAAAAAGGATCCGCCGATCGATGCGCCTGGATGAATGTCGATGCCGGTCCGCGAATTGGCGATCTCCGAGATGATCCGGGCGATCAGCGGCGCACCGAGACCATAGAGAAGATGCGCGAGCCTGTGATGCACGATCGCCAGCACGCAAGGATAGCAGATCAGCACCTCATCGACGCTGCGCGCGGCCGGATCGCCCGCATAGGCAGCCTCGACATCGGTATCGATCAACCGTCGCAGACGCGGGAGCTGGTGCGCAAAATGACCGATGATCCGCCCCGCCTCCACGTCGACGAGATCGGGCGAGGTCGCGCCGATCGAATAGCCGAGCTCAAGCCGAATCTGGCCGTAGAGCCGGCTCAGCGCGGTCTGCAGGGTCTCGGCGACATAAGCATCTTCATTGTGCTGCCGCACGAAGCTCGGGCCAAGGCGCAGGGGAAAGAGCGCACCGCATAAAGCCGTCATGATCTTGTCGAGCACATGGCGCGATGGAAAACCGACCTGGCCATGCTCGGCGTGACGCTTATGCGCGTTGCGCCAGCCTTCGCGCGCATAGCGCAATTCGCCCGCGATCAGGTCTATATCCCAATATTGTCCGGCAGGCGCCTCGATCGGCTCGTCATAAGCGTCGGTCATCTGCCCCTCTCTCTCACAATATGATTGTGGATTAGCGATAACTGACGATGGTGAAAGCAACTTTTCCCTACCAAATTGATAGATAAAATATGGCAACGGCATCCGCGCGCATGGGCCGGTCTGTCGACAGCCATCCGACAAACATGACGGGCGCTTCGCGGGCTGCTAAAGCAGCAGCCATGGTTCCCCGGTTAGGTCCTCTCAAGCTCAAGGCGCAGATCTTCTGCGGCGATGAACCGGCCATCGGTCCGGGCAAGGCCGATCTGCTCGATGCGATCGATCGCGAAGGTTCGATTTCGGCCGCCGGCCGGGCGCTGGGCATGAGCTATCGGCGAACCTGGCTGCTCGTCGACAGCATGAACCGCTGCTGGGAGGAAAAGCTGGTCGAAACCACGCCGGGCGGCGGCCAGTCGAGCGGTGCTCGGATCACCCCCTTCGGCAAGCAGGTGCTCGCCGCCTACCGCACCCTCGAACGGTCTATGCTCGATGCCGCCGACAACCCGGAATTTGCGGCACTGATCGGCTTGCTGCGCGAAAGTCCCCTGCCCGCCGCCTGAGGCCGCTTGCGATATATTGCGGGATATAGCATGCCGCGATGATATCTCGCGCGGAGTCCGATCGTATGCCCGGCACCATCATCGCCGCCCTCCGCTGGCTCGCTCCCCTTGCCGCGCTGTTTTCAACCCAGTTATTTGCTGCCCAGACACAGGTCGCCGTCGCCGCCAATTTTACCGAACCGGCCAAACGGATCGCCGCCGCCTTCGAAACGGCGACCGGCCACAAGGCGGCGCTTGCCTTCGGCGCATCGGGCGCCTTCTACACGCAGATAAGCCACGGCGCGCCCTTCGACATATTCCTGTCCGCCGACGCCGGGCGCCCTGCCCAGGTCGAGCAGGCCGGCCTGAGCGTAACCGGCAGTCGGTTTACTTATGCGGTCGGACGGCTCGTGCTCTATTCGACAACGCCCGGCCTGGTCGACGCCAACGGCGCAGTGCTGAAGACCCGCAAGTTCGAGAAGGTTGCGATCGCCGATCCCGCTACCGCCCCCTATGGCCAGGCCGCGATCGAGACGATGAAAGCCTTGGGCGCGTACGACGCTCTCAGATCGAAGGTCGTCACCGGCAGTTCGATCGCGCAAGCATATCAGTTCACCTCGACCGGCGCCGCGCAGCTCGGGTTCGTCGCGCTCAGCCAGGTGATCGCCACGCCCGGCGGATCCCGCTGGATCGTACCCGCCCGGCTCCATGCCGCGATCGACCAGCAGGCAGTGCTCCTGAAGACCGGTGCGACCAACCCCGCCGCAACAGCCTTCATGCGCTTCCTGAAGGGCCGGACCGCGCTCGCGATCGTAAGGCGCTACGGCTATGCGACCCGTTAGCTGATGGGCCTGGTTCTCGCGACGACTGCGGAGCTCGCGCTCGTCACCACCATCCTGCTCCTTCTGCTCGCCACGCCCCTCGCCTGGTGGCTGGCCCGCTCACGACATTGGTGGAAGGAGATCATCGGAGCGCTCACCGCCCTGCCGCTGGTGCTGCCGCCGACGGTGATCGGCTTCTACGTCCTGATCGCTCTCGGCCCTGCCAGTCCATTGATGGCGATGCTCGAGCCCTTCGGCATCCGCACGCTCGCTTTCACCTTCACCGGCCTTGTCATCGGCTCGCTTTTCTATTCGTTGCCGTTTGCCGTTCAGCCGCTGCGCACGGCCTTCGAGGCAATTGGTGATCGCCCTCTCGAGATCGCCGCGACGATGGGCGCGACACCGTTCGATCGCTTCTTCACCGTTGCTCTTCCTCTTGCCCGCCGGGGTTTTCTTTCCGCCGCCATCCTCGTTTTTGCCCATACCGTCGGCGAGTTCGGGGTGGTCCTGATGATTGGCGGAAATATCCCGGGCAAGACCGAAGTCCTCTCGACCCGCATCTATCAGCTTGTCGAAAGTCTTCAGTTCGGCGAAGCCCACCGCATCGCCGCGGTCCTCGTCGCTTTCTCTTTCACGGCACTCCTCGCGCTGCTGCTGGTCGAGCGCCGAATCGGGACACCCCGTCCGTGACGATCGCCGTTGCGCTTGATGGAAAGGTCGGCGGCGCCTTCGCAGTGAAAGCCGCCTTCGAGGTTCCGTCCTCGGGCGTCACGGCGCTGCTGGGCGCATCCGGCTCGGGCAAAACCAGCATCCTCCGCGCGCTTGCCGGTCTCGAACGGATTGCGGGCACCATCTCCGTCGATGGCGTGGTCTGGCAGGACCGAACGATCTTCTTGCCGCCGGAGCGGCGCCGCATTGGCTATGTATTTCAGGGAGCGGGGTTGCTGCCCCACCTCAGCGTCGCAGCCAATCTCGACTATGCCGAACGCCGCGCCCTCGCTGGCCCGTTCGTGCGGACCGACATCATCGCGCGCGCCGGCATCGCCGCTCTGCTGCTGGATCGGCGCCCGGCCGCGCTATCGGGCGGCGAGGCCCAACGCGCCAGCATAGCGCGCGCGCTGCTTGGCCAGCCGCGCCTGCTGCTGATGGACGAACCATTCTCCGCACTAGACACAAACGCGCGCGAGGAGATGTTGGACTGGCTCACGGAGGTGCTGGGAGAAATCGCCATTCCGGTTTTCTATGTGACTCACGACCATCAGGAAGCAGCCCGGCTGGCCGCACGGACGATCCGGATCAGAGACGGTATGGTAGAGGCCTAGACTAGGCTGCGGCGGGATCGCTGAACCGCCTATCTTTCGCGCGGAACGGGCATGGCTCGATTGGGAGCAAGCGGACGAAAGCCGGCAGAGGCCTTGGCTGATTTCAAAGCGAGTGCGCGCTCCATCGCCGCAGCTTCGCGATCGAGACTTGCCGCAACGTCGAGCAAGTGCTGCTTCTCCGCTTCGGCGAAGGCGTTGTCAGCAAGCGTTCGAGCCTTCACGGCTTCACGCTTCAACTGGTCTGCGCTACCTGAAATAGACACGTCGCAATCTCTCAAAACGCTAAATTACTCGTCACTAGAGTAGTTTGGCGCGTTCAACCTGAACAGATCGTTACGTTTCTATCAAATTTGCAATATTTTGCAATTGGGAGATCAGGCCGTGCGGGTCGGATCGTTCATTTGCGCGTCGACAGTTACCGGGTCATGACGGCGAGCACTGGGCAGCGAGCCTGTCTGACGTTCAATCATCCGATGCACCCGCATCGCCACGCCTTCCTTCTGCAGCTGCCGTATCTCGGCGCTGTTTTCGGCATCGGCATGGGTCCGGCGCTGATTATGCCGGATATAATCATGCCAGGTGGCGACGTGATATCGCTCGACCCACAATTCAGGATCGTTGAGGTCGCGCAGCAACGTCCAGCCATGCGCGCCGTCGCGGCGTCGGATCCGGCGCCGCTCCGTCATAGCCGTCAGAAAGGCGACGATATTCTGGCGCTCGATGCAATATTCGATCGTCACGACCACCGGGCCGCTGCGCGGTTCGAGCGGGACCGCCACGTCGGGCTCCTGCCACTGCGTGAGCGGCGTCAGGTTGAGGTCGTCAACCTGTGACAGAGGCATGAGGAAACCGAGCGGCATCGTGCACAGCAGGACGACCGCACCAACCAGCAGGCCGGTCACCACGCCGTGCTCGTCCGCCACCATCCCGAGCACCCAGGCTCCGATCGCCATCCCGCCAAAGGCTCCCATCTGATAAACCGACAGGGCGCGAGCGACCACCCAACGCGGCGAAGCGAGCTGAACGCTGATGTTGAAGGTCGACAAGGCCAACACCCAGCTGGCGCCCGCCAGCAGCAGCCCGACGATGGTCAGGATAAGGGATGGGCTGAGAGCGGTAACCGCCGTTCCCGCAGCCAGCGTCACGGTCGATATCCTTATGATCTGCTCGGTCGAGAACCGGCTGCGCATACGACCTGACAGCAAGCCACCGCATACGGCGCCGACGCCGAATGATCCGAGCAACAGACCGTAGGTCAGGGCGCCGCCCTCAACCAGGTCCCGCGCGACCAGGGGCATCATTGCGGAAACCGCGTTCGCAGCGAGCCCGAACGCCATCGCCCGCCCCACCACCATTCGCAGATTGGGGGACATCGCGACGTAGCCTAGCCCCGCCCCCATCGCCATGAACAGCCCTTCGCGCGGCAGAAGCCGTGGCGTTTCAGGGCGGCGCCATCGCAGCAGGACGATGATCAATCCGATATAGGACAGAGTGTTCACAAGAAATGCGGCCGCAGCCCCGGCCGCCGCGACGATCGCGCCGCCGATTGCCGGCCCAGCCGTACGCGCGGTGTTGAAGGCCATCGAGTTGAGGGCAACCGCCGAGGCTAGTTGTTCGCGCGGGACGATGTCGCCCACCGATGCCTGCCAGGCTGGACCGCCAACCGCTGTCCCGCAGCCGATCAGAAAAGTGAAGCTCAGCAGGAGCCAGGGCGTCAACCAGCCTTGCCAGGCGAAGAGCGCCAGTCCCGCCGATATTACGAGCATGAAGCTCTGTGCGACCAGCATCACCTTGCGCCGGTCCAGGTTGTCGGCGACCGCCCCCGCCCAAAGCGACAGAAGCATGAAAGGCAGCACGGTCGATGCCTGGACCAAGGCAACCATCTGTGGGGACGACGTCAACGAGATCATCATCCAGGCGGCACCGACCGACTGAACCATCGCCCCGAAATTGGACGCCATCGATGCGCCCCAGACAGCTCGGAAGATCGGGATGCCGAAAGGGGAAGCAGGCGAAGCCTGTACAGCCGGTTGCAGGTCGGAGGCCATGCCTCCCAATGCCGGAGGCGCGCGCTTGTGCCAACACTGTTTCGCTATCTGTCCCATCGCTATTGAGCAACCACCCGGACCAAGCGGGTAAAAACGCGCTTCCTAATGTTGTTAAACCTTAGGGAATTCGACAGTTCAGTGAATTTACGTATAGGGGAACCTCTTGGCCGTTCCGCGAGTATCCCATAATCACGATTTACGTGAACCCCGACGTGTCGGAGTCGCTTTTGTATCGTCAGTTCCGGATCATCGATGACCAGCTTTTCCGTTCACCCATCTGAACGCCGTCGCGCATTTCGCTTTGCGGTCCAGCAGCAGTCCCGTCTGCGTCTGACACTGGAAGGAGCGGCCGGCGGCGACGATATCGAAGGGGTGATGCTGACAGACATTTCGCAGCAAGGGCTGATGGCCGCTGGTGCTGGGCATCTGGTCCCAGGTGTACGGATCATGGTCGAAGTGCCGCTTGTTGGCTGGCGTGAGGTCGATGTCATATGGATCGCCGAAAATCGGGCCGGATGCCGCTTTATTAAGCCCCTCGATTTTAACGAACTCCGCCTGGCCGCTGCAAGCAGCGAACGGCTCGCGTTGGAATGTCCATCGCTCGCAGCCGAGATCGCCTCGCTTCCTGCGGTTCCCGAATTGGAAGATCAGCCTCCCGAGCTTCCCGCCGCAAATCCCCGGCTCCGGGCGGCTGGCATCGTGGTGCTTGCGGTGCTCGTCGCCCTCGGTGTCATGATCGTCTATTGATCTCACCGATGCGCCACGCTCTTGATTCCACCATCGTCTAAGCGCGGATCAACGGAAATCAGACTTAGCGACGCGTTCACCAATTCCCCTAAGCGTTCATAGTCTCTCGGTCTTTAATCCGGTTCATGCCTGCTGGCTGTTCGAGCAGGCGTGTGAGGACCGCTTACCATGTCGATTGCGTCTGCCCTGGGGTTCAAACGTAGGTCCGATCTACGCCAGAGCGAGCGTAGCCGTGTCTTTCTGACGGCGAAGATGCTCGTATCAGGTCGCCCCTCCCAAATTCACCTGCTCGATCTTTCGCGACAGGGGGCCTTGGCCCACGGAACCGAACCTCCTCTGGATGGGGAGATCGTGTGGCTCGTATGCCGTGGCGTCGAACTGCTCGCGCGCACCGCCTGGATCAAAGGCAACCGCTTCGGCCTCGCCTTCGATTCCGGAATACCGACCGCGAAATACGATATCTTGCTGAAGGAAGGGCGCCTGGCCCTGTCCTCGCCGAAACCACTCGCCGTCCTTCAGCCGGCCGCTGCCTGAAGGCAGATGGAGGGACTCAGGTCGCGTCGTGGAAAATGAGGCCAAGCGTGTGGCGGCGTCCGCGACGAACGGTCGCGACGCCGTGCCGCATCGTCACCCGATGATAGCCGCGCACACCCACACGCGGCCGATGCGCTACCGCGAAGACCACCGCGTCACCCAGTGTGAGCGGGACAACCTCGGCGCGTGACTGCATCCTTGGCCGCTGCTCGGTCAGGACGAACTCACCGCCCTCGAAATCGTCACCGGGTCGCGAGAGCATCACCGCCGCCTGCAACGGGAAGACATGCTCCCCATAGATATCCTGATGAAGGCAATTATAATCGCCCGCGCCGTAGCGCAGCAGCAGTGGCGTCGGACGGGTTTGACCGGCAAGTCGGCAACGCTCGATGAAGGCCGCATGGTCCGGGGGGAAACGCACCTCCGATCCCAGCCGTGCCTGCCAGCGATTGGCGACCGGCGCGAGATGCGGATAGAGCCCGGCGCGCGACTGCTCAACGAGCGGCGGCAGGGGATAGGAAAAATAGCGATATTCGCCCTGTCCATAGCCATGCCGCTGCATGACCACCTGCTTGCGAAACGCCTCGTCGCGATCGTAAAGCGCTGCCGTCGCCGCGCAGGCATCGGCATCGAAGAGCTTGGGCAGCACCGTCCAGCCCCGTTCGTCGAGCTCGGTGGCTGCACGCGGCCAGTCCTGTTGGTCGATCGATATCATGGCCGCAGCCTTCATCGATCTTAGCGGAACCCGCCTCCCGTTTCTTGCTCTGCTTTCCCCAGGGTGCTGTGCCGCCGCGCATAGCCCAGATAGATGAGCACGCCGATGACGTTCCACGCGAGGCACCAGAGCAGCGTCTGTATCGGCAGGCTTATGAACAGATAAAGACAACCCAGCACGGCCCCCGACCCGACGACCAGCGCGGCGGGCGCGCGAAACGGCCGCGGCAGATCGGGGCGTCGTCGGCGCAGTACGATCAGGCAGGCACCCACCGCCATGAAGGCGATCAAGGTTCCGGCATTCGCCAGCGCGGCGATCTCTCCAATCGGCAGCAGCCCCGCCAGGATTGCGACGAGGATTGCGGTCGCCGTGGTGATCCGTGCCGGTGTCCCGCGCGTCGATATCTTGGCCAGCGACGCCGGCAGAAAACCGTCACGCGCCATCGCCAGGAAGATTCGGCTCTGGCCGTAAAGAAAGGCCAGCAACACCGTCGGCAGCGCGATGACGGCTGCGGTCGCGACGATCTGCGCGACGCCGGGGCGACCCAGTTGCCGCAGGATCAGCGCCAGCGGCTCGGGGCTGTCGGCAAAGCCGATGAACGGCACCGCACCGATCGCCGCTGCCGCGACGAGGACATAGATCAGCGTGCAGATCAGCATCGATCCGACGATGCCGATCGCCAGATCACGCTCCGGCCGCTTGGTCTCTTCGGCCGCCGTCGAAATGGCGTCGAAGCCGTAAAAGGCGAAGAAGATGATCGCCGCTGCGGCCATCACGCCCCGCTGCACGCCGTCCGGCCCCGGAGTCGCGCCGAAGCCGTAGGGCATGAATGGACTGAGATGCGCCATGTCGAAATGCGGCAGCGCGACCGCGACGAACAGCGAGAGGGTGGCGATCTTCACCAGCACCAGTACGGTGTTGATCCGGGCGCTCTCCCGCGTACCGAGCAGCAGCAGGCCGGTGACCACGGCAATGATGAAGATCGCCGGCAGGTTGATCAGCCCGCCGAGCTCTGGCCCCTGGGTCAACGCCATAGGAAAGCCCAGGCCCATCAGGAGCGGCGAGGCGTAACCCGACCAGCCCACCGCAACCGTCGATACGACCAGCGAATATTCGAGAATCAGGCTCCATCCAACAACCCAGGCGAAAATCTCGCCGAGCGCCGAATAGGTGTAGCTATAGGCACTGCCCGATGCGGGTAACATCGCCGCCAGCTCGGCATAGGCCAACGCGGCGCAGGCACACACCGCCCCCGCGATTGCGAAGGACAGCAGAACCGAGGGCCCCGCCCGGTCGGCACCGACGCCGATCAGCGTCAGGATGCCGGTACCGACGATCGCCCCGACGCCAAGCGCCAGCAGATGCGGCCAGGACAAAGTAGCGGCCAAGCGCTCGCCATGGCGCTCCACCCCGCCGATCGGCTTGCGCCGCATGAAACCGTTCATTGCGGCCCCTTTCCTGCAAAACGATCGGTCGCTTTGATCAACTGGTCCAATATGCCCGGCTCCGAATAGGCGTGTCCGGCCCCTTCGATCAGGTGGAAGTCGGCATCAGGCCAGGCCTTGTGCAGAGCCCAGGCGTAGCGCGCGGGGCACGGCATGTCATAGCGGCCGTGCACGATCACGCCCGCTATACCCTTCAGCCGGCCGGCATCTCGAAGAAGCTGTCCAGGTTCCAGCCAGCAGTCATGAAAGAAATAATGATTCTCGATCCGCGCGAAGGCGAGCGCGAAATGGTCGTCGGCGTGATCCTGACTCAAAGCAGCGCTCGGCAGCAGGGTGATGGTTTCGCCTTCCCAGAGGCTCCATGCTTTTGCGGCTTCGATGCGGCCGGCAGGGTCGTCGCCTGTCAGGCGGCGATGATAGGCCGCGACCATATCGGCCCTTTCGGCTGGGGGGATCGGAGCGACGAACCGCTCCCACTTGTCGGGAAACATCTCGGACACGCCCCACTGATAATACCATTGTATCTCGGCATGGGTGGCGGTGTAGACTCCGCGCAGGACCAGTTCGCTGACCCGATCGCCATGCGTCTCGGCATAGGCCAATGCCAGGGTCGATCCCCAGCTGCCACCGAACACCATCCATTTATCGACGCCCACCAGCGCCCGCAGCCGCTCGATATCCGCGACGAGATGCCAGGTCGTATTCGCCTCCAAAGTGGCATGCGGGGTCGATCGGCCGCAGCCCCGCTGGTCGAACAGCAGCACGTCGTACAGATCCGGATCGAACAGGCGGCGATGATCGGGCGAACATCCTCCGCCCGGTCCTCCGTGCAGGAAGACGGCTGCCTTGGCTCCCGGCGTTCCGACCCGCTCATAATAGACGCTGTGCCCATCGCCGACGTCGAGCATGCCAGACGCATAGGGTTCGATCGGCGGATATAGCTGCTTCAGTGATGCTGACATGACGATAGGCTAGCCCACTCGCTTCTGCGGCGCCAGCCGACCGGTTCAATCTCCCGGCGCCTCCCATCACGGCCACATCGTTCGCATGACAGCGAGATGGTCGACCTGCTGGGATAGCGCCGGAAGCGTCCCGACTTGTCGCAAGGGTCGACGCAAGCGGCCACCAAAGCCCGCGCGAGCATAGGGGCTCGCCCGCGCGACGCCACTGTCTTAAGATCACCGCTGGGAGATCTGCCCGGGGGTCCTTCGATGCGCGCAAACCGACGACAATTCCTGATTCGCTCCGGGCTGGCCGGGCTGGCCGGGCTCGCGACGATGGTGCCGCTTACCGGTTGGGCGGCCGAAACCGCCACCGGATTGAAGCCGATGACCGGCGGCGCAAAGCCCATCACCGCCGAGGAGCGGCTCGGCCGGATCGCCCGGGCCCAGGCGCTGATGCGCGCGCAGGATATCGATGCGCTGCTCGTAGAGGCGGGCTCGTCGCTGCTCTATTTCACCGGCATCGACTGGTGGCGCAGCGAGCGACTGACCGCCGCGATCATACCGGCCGAGGGCGATCCGCTGATCGTGACACCAGCCTTCGAGGAGCCTTCGATCCGCGAAAGCCTCGCCGTCCCCGGCGATGTCCGTGTCTGGCAGGAGGATGAAAGCCCGATCAGGCTGATCAGCGACTTTTTGCAGCGGCGCAATCTCGACAAGGGCGTGGTTGGCGTCGAGGAGACGGTCCGATTCTTCGCGGTCGATGGACTGCACCAGGCGCTACCGGAAGCCCGCATCGTCTCGGGTGCCGGGGTCGTGCGCGGTTGCCGGATGATCAAGTCGCCGGCCGAACTTGCGTTGATGCAAATCGCCGCCGATATTCAGATCGCTGCCTTTCGCCACATCGCGCCGCGCATCGAACGCGGCATGAGCCAGCAGGACCTGCAGGCGATGTTGATCGCTGCCAGCCGCGCGCTGGGTTCGGACAGCGACGGCGGCCTGATCCTGATCGGCGAATCCTCCGCTTATCCCCACGGCTCGCATACGCCGCGCCGCGTCGCCGACGGCGAGGTGATCCTGTTCGACGCCGGGGTCGCCGTGCATGGCTATCAATCGGACATCTCTCGCACGATGGTTTTCGGCCGCGCCGCCGACGCCAGGCAGCGGCTGCTGTTCGATCAGGTTCGTCGCGGTCAGGACATCGCTATGGAGACCGCGCGGATCGGCACGCCTGCCGGCAAGGTCGACGATGCGGTCCGCGCCTATTACACCTCGCTCGGTTATGGCCCCGGCTACAAGCTGCCCGGCACGCCCCACCGCACCGGCCATGGCATCGGCATGGACGGCCACGAGCCCGTGAACCTCGTTCATGGCGAAACCACATTGCTCGCGCCCGGCATGTGCTTCTCCAACGAGCCCGGGATCTACATTCCGGGACGCTTCGGGGTGCGGATCGAGGACTGCTTCCACATGACGGGGGACGGACCGCGCTGGTTCACCCATCCACCCGCCTCGATCGACCGTCCGTTCGACTGACATTGATCGAGGTCATGACTCTGACGCTCGGGCGCGGTATAGTCGGCGGCGATGGATGAACCCGTTGAAATAGAACTGAAGCTCGACTTTGATCCGGCGGACCGGGATCGACTGGCGTCCTGCGCGGTGTTCGGACCGGAGCCGGCGGCGAAGCGGCGCCTTGCCGCGACCTATTTCGACACGCCCGACTTCCATCTCGACAAGGCCGGCTATGCGCTGCGCATCCGCAAGGAGGGCAACAAGCGTGTCCAGACGGTGAAAGCCGCGTCGAGCGAGGCCGCTGGCCTGTTCGTCCGCGGCGAATGGGAGGTCCGGGTCACCACCGCCTCGCCCGTCTTCGATGAGCGCTCGGGCCCGCTGGCACAACTGTTCGACGCCGACACGCTCGGCAGGCTTACACCGATCTTCATCACCGCCATCGAACGCCAGGCCGCGCCGCTCGATCGTCCGGACGGCAGTCGTATCGAATACGCCATAGACACCGGAGAGGTCCGCGCCGGCACGCGCCGCAGCTTGGTCTGCGAACTCGAACTGGAACTTCAGAAAGGAACCGCCAGCGCGCTGTTCGACCTCGCGCGGACGCTGAACGAACAGGTGCCTCTGCGGCTCGGCGTGATGACCAAGTCCGAACGCGGCTATGCACTCGCGCGCAACGCTTTCACTGCCGCGGTCAAGGCCGAAGCCCTGCGCCTCGATAAGCCAATGACCGCCGGGGATGCCTTCGCTGCGATCGCCGCGGCGTGCATCCGTCAATATCGCCGCAACGAAGACCTGCTGCTGTTGTCCGGGGGAGTCGAACAATTGCATCAGGCACGGGTGGCGCTCCGCCGCCTGCGCACAGCCTTCTGGTTGTTCGCCCCGTTGTTCAAGGGTGATGCCCGTGCCCCCCTTTTCGCCGCGGACCTGCGATGGCTCGCGGGAGAATTGGGCGAGGTCCGCGACATCGACGTGCTCGTGCCCCAGCTTGCCGATCCAGCCCGATCGGCGCTCTTCTCGATCCGGGAAAGCCGGTTCGGTCATCTGCGCACTTTGCTCGACAGCGACCAGGTACGCCTGTTGCCGATCGAATTGGCCGAATGGCTGACGCTGGGTCAATGGCGTACCGAACCCGCCGCCCCGGACCTGCGCGACCGCGACATCCGAACCTTCGCCGACGAACGCCTCGAACGACTGCGCAAGCGGATCAAGCGGGAAGGCAAGGGGCTGGCCGACCTCAACGACGACCATCGCCACAGTGTCCGAAAGGATGCCAAGAAACTGCGCTACGCGAGCGAATTCTTTGTCTCGCTATATCCGGGCCGGAAAGCCCGGCGGCGGATGGACCGCTTCCTTGACCGGATCGAGGCGTTGCAGGACAAGCTTGGACGGCTCAACGACATAGCTACCGTGCCCGAACTCTTTGCCCGTCTGGGATTGGACACGGACCTTCCGATACCGGGCAAGAAGGAACGCAAGCACCTGCTGAAAGATGCCGAGGACTGTTTCGACGCCCTTATCGACAGCAAGCGCTTCTGGCGCGACTGATCGGCCGCTGTATAGCCCGGGCCTTTCGCGTCGGCAGTTGATCCTTTCGGGCGTCGCGGCCCTGGCGGTTCCTGCCACCGCCCGTCCTCCCGGCCTCGCCACGGTCGCGCCGATGATAAACCCGCGCCTTGTCGAGCGGGCTCTATCGGCGCTGTACCGCCATCATGCGCTCATCTGGTCGCGCGATGTGATCGCCATTGCCGATTTCGGGCTCCCCTCCTCGGTTCCTCGCTTCTTCCTCGCCGATATCGTGAAGGGCACGACGACGGCGCTCCTCGTCGCACATGGCAAGGGGTCGGACCCCGCGCACAGCGGCATGGTGCAGAGCTTCTCGGATATCGTGGGGTCCGCCGCCACGTCCGACGGCGCCTATCTCACCGGAGATTCCTATAACGGCACCCATGGTCCTTCCCGTCGTTTGCTCGGACTCGATCCGAGCAATGCCCATGCCGAGGAACGGGCGATCGTGATCCACTCCGCCTGGTACGCAAATCCCGACATGGTCGCGAAACAGGGGAGGCTCGGCCGCAGCGACGGTTGCTTCGCCTTCGGGGAACAGGATATCGCAAACGTCCTTGCCACCCTCGGCAAGGGGCGCCTGATCTATGCGGGGAGAGCCGATGGCTGAATGGTTTCACCGCAATCTGGGGTGGATTCGAGGCGTGCTGGGCCTGATCGCCTGGTTCGCGATGCTCTACCTGATGTTCTGGGATGTGCTCTGAGATTGCCGTACGCAAGCCGGACACGTAAAGGCGCGGCATGCTCCGCATTTCCGAACTCAAGCTGCCGCTCGACCATCCCGCCGACGCCCTGCCTGCCGCAATCGTCGCGCGGCTGGGAATCACGCCCGCCGATCTGCTGAGCTGGGACGTGGCGCGCCGCGCCAATGACGCCCGTCGCAAGTCGGCGATCCTGATGGTCTATTCGGTCGACGTGACCCTCGCCGACGAAGCCGCGGTCCTGGCGCGTTTCGCCGGCGACAACCATGTCCGTCCGACGCCCGACACCGGCTACCGCTTCGTCGCGACAGCACCGGCCGGCAGCCCGCGCCCGGTCGTCATCGGGGCTGGGCCCTGCGGCCTCTTCGCCGGATTCATCCTTGCCCAGATGGGTTTCCGCCCGATCATCCTCGAGCGCGGAAAGGTCGTGCGCGAGCGGACCAAGGACACTTGGGGCCTGTGGCGCCGCAACGTGCTCAATCCCGAATCCAACGTTCAGTTCGGCGAAGGGGGCGCCGGCACCTTCTCCGATGGCAAGCTCTACAGCCAGATCAAGGATCCCCGGTTTCTCGGCCGCAAGGTCCTGACCGAGTTCGTGAAGGCGGGAGCGCCGGCGGAAATCCTGACCGAAGCCCATCCCCACATCGGCACCTTCCGGCTCGTCTCGATGGTCGAGAATATGCGCGCGACCATCGAAGAGCTTGGCGGGGAATATCGCTTCGAACAGCGGGTCGTCGATTTCGAGATCGAAGACGGTAGGCTGCGTGGCCTCCACCTCCACAGTGGCGAGTTCCTCGAGACCGGGCATGTCGTTCTCGCTGTCGGGCACAGCGCGCGCGACACCTTCCACGCTCTCCACGATCGCGGCGTCCATATCGAGGCGAAGCCGTTCTCGATCGGCGTACGCATCGAACATCCGCAAAGCTGGATCGACCGCGCGCGCTTCGGACCGTGCGCGGGCCACCCCGATCTGGGCGCCGCCGCCTATTCGCTGTCGCACCACTGCGCCAACGGCCGGTCGGTCTACAGCTTCTGCATGTGTCCGGGCGGTGTGGTGGTGGCGGCGACGTCGGAGGAAGGCAGGGTCGTCACCAACGGCATGAGCCAATATTCGCGCAAGGAGTTCAACGCGAACTCCGGCCTTGTCGTCGGCATCGATCCCGAGCGCGATTATCCCGGTCACCCCCTCGCCGGGATCGCTCTTCAGCGCCACTGGGAAGAGCGCGCCTTCATCGCCGGCGGATCGACCTATGAAGCGCCCGGCCAGCGAGTCGGCGATCTGCTGGCGGGGCGCCCCTCGACGGCGCTCGGTGCGGTGACGCCGTCCTACAAGCCGGGTGTCCACCTGACCGACCTGTCGGCCTGCCTGCCCGATTTCGCGATCGAGGCGTTGCGCGAAGCGCTGCCGGTCTTCGGTCGCCAGATCCCGCGCTATGACGATCCCGATGCGATCATGACCGGCGTCGAGACACGCACCTCGTCCCCGATCCGCATCACCCGAGGCAAGGATTTCCAGAGCCTCAACACCAGCGGATTATACCCCGCCGGCGAAGGCGCGGGCTATGCCGGCGGCATCCTGTCGGCTGCCGTCGATGGAATCAAGGTCGCGGAGGCAGTGGCGCTCAGCCTGGTCGGTTGAACCCTTCCGGCAGGCTCAGCGGTCAGAACGGAGCCGGGCGGCGCCGCCGGCAGCAAAAGCCGCGTGAGATTCTTCGGCCCCGCGATAGGCCTCCTGATGCTCGACACTCCAATAGCGCAGGGCATTGAGCGGAATCATGTCGCCGGTGACCGCGCACAGAACATGGTCGCCCCGTCGGAGGATGGAAGGTTGGGGCGTGTCGTAGCGCAGAATCGCAAGCTTGCCGGTAAACAACATCCGGCGATCCTACCGAACTCCGCCCATGGGTGAAACCCCGCCGACGCCACGCGGCACCACCTCGACGATCTGGTCGTCCGCCTGCAACGATCCGACCGCGCTTTCCCAAAAGCCGTAACAGTCTTTGCCACGGTAGATACGCAGACCGAGCCCGGTCGTTATCGCGGCCAGCGGCTTGCCGATTTCGGTCGCCGTTACCGCCCGTTCGCGCAGGGTGACGCTTCCGTCGGCATTGGCCAGATCGGCCATATAATCGGCGGTGTGCGGGCCATGTGTGGATCCCGCCAACAGCAATCCGGCGAAGCTTGCCGGATTGATGACCGTATCCGCGCCCGCCTGTCGGGCCAGCGTCTCATTGTCCTCGGATCGAATGATGACGCTGATCGGCACCTCGGGTGCCAGTCGCCGTGCCGTCAAAACGATCAGGATCGATGTATCGTCCCTCCCGGCCGCGACGATGATCGCCTTGGCCTTATCGACCCGGACAGCTTCCAGCGTCGAATTGCGGGTCGCATCGCCATCGATGATGTTGGTGCCCGCCTCTTTCGCGGTACTGAGGTTCTCCTGACGGAGGTCGACCACGACGATCTGGGCGGGCGCCGTTCCACGCCGGATCAGTTCGCTCGCGGCCTCCGAGCCGGTCGTGCCAAATCCCGCGATCACGACATGGCCGCGCAGCTTCTGCTGGATCACGCTCATGCGCCATTTCTCCCAGACATTCTTGAACAGGAACTCATAAGCCGTCCCCAGGAAAATCATCCACACGAACAGTCGTACCGGCGTAACGACGAAGGTATCGAACAACCGCGCCCGTTCGGTAACGGGAATGATGTCGCCATAACCGACCGTCGTGACGGTGATCATGGTAAAGTAGAGCACGTCGACGAAGCTGATATGGCCGTCCACATTATCCCGCAGCCCGTCACGGTCGATCCAGTGGCCGACCAGGGCGATCGCGATCAGGGCGGCAGCCAGCAAAACCCGCAAGACCAGCGAAAGCCAGGCAGGCGTGCCGCTCTTGCGGTGCAGGATCAGCCGCTGGTCGCGGCGAGGCCTTGGACGAAGCACGAAGTCCCTTTCGTCTGATCGATGCACAACGGAAACAGTTCGCGTTTGATCCGTTCGTGGCCCTCTCTACAGAGATGCACGAAGCTGGACATGGAAGGAAGACTGATGGCGTCGGGTTTGGTCGCGTTGCTGGATGATATCGCGGGGCTCACCAAGCTCGCGGCCGCTTCGCTCGACGATATCGGCGCCGCGGCCGGCAAGGCGGGCACCAAAGCGGTGGGCGTCGTCGTCGACGATGCCGCCGTCACACCGCGTTATGTGACCGGCCTTACCCCCGACCGCGAACTCCCGATCATTGGCCGCATCGCCGTCGGCTCGCTCCGCAACAAGCTGCTTATCCTCCTGCCTGCGGCCTTGCTGCTCAGCGCCTTCGCGCCATGGGCGGTGACGCCGCTGTTGATGCTCGGCGGCGCCTTTCTCTGCTTCGAAGGCGCCGAAAAGGTCATCGAGGCGGTCGGTGACCACCCGCCGGTCGAAGAACATGTGGCCACCACCGACGCCGCGACGCTCGAAAAGGAGCAGGTCGCGGGCGCCATTCGCACCGATCTGATCCTGTCCGCGGAGATCATGGCCATCGCACTGGCCGAAGTATCCAGTCAGACGATCGTGATGCAGGCGTTCGTGCTCGCGTTGGTCGGTATCGCAATCACGATCGGCGTCTACGGTGTGGTCGCCCTGATCGTGAAGATGGATGATATCGGCCTGCACCTCGCCCGCAAGGACGCAACGCGCGGTATCGGCACGCTGCTCGTCAAGGGCATGCCGGTGGTGATGCGCTGGCTTGCAATCATCGGCACGGCGGCGATGATCTGGGTCGGCGGCGGGATCATCGTCCATGGGCTTGAGACGTTCGGCATCCACCAGCCAGCGGGGATCATCCATGATCTCAGCCATGCGGCGGGCCAGGCTACCCCGGTGGCCAACGGCATGATCGCATGGGCGGTGACAGCCATCGGTTCGGGCATTGTAGGGCTTATCGTCGGCGGCGCGATCGTCCCGGTGGTTCACCTGATCGGAAAGCTGCGCGGCAAGGCCCAATAGGGGGCGAGCCGAGCAAAATCCTCGGCTAGATGCTGCCGAATTCGGCACCGATGGCCAACTCGCACGTTGATGTGCCGAGTTATGTCGAAACAGCAGCACGATATCCGAACCGAAGGACGGCAACTCGTCGAGGCGGCGCGCAAGGCTACGCTGCGCCACGCGACGAGTTGGAAGGAATTGGTGCCCAATGCTGTCGATATCAATCGCAGCGCGGAGTCGGCGGAGGAATCGGCCTATTCGGAAATGGCGATGGCCAAACAAGCGCTGCGCGACCATATTCTCGGGGTTTACGGGATCAGCATGCGAGAATTGACCAGCCTGATGGCGCCGTGATGGGCGACCGACCCCGCCTCGGCATAGTGTGATCTGCATCAGTGTATGGCGTGACCGACTCGAAATTCAGGTGAATTGAGCGGAACTCGTATCGCGGGCAAGATGTTGTATCGATGGCCGGAAAAGCCCCCCTCTACCCCCGGCCGATCTCAAAGCGAAAACCCGTTGGGACCACGGCCCGGCGGGTTTTTGCCTTTGATATTCTGCGCCCTATCGCGATCCGTGAGAGAATCGTCTATCACCGTCGCAGGGTACAACGCCGCGCATATGTCGGGGGCGGTTTGTGCTTGAGCGTGCCCCGCCCCGCCGTCCTCCAGGGCGGGGCGTCACCCCCGCCGTTTCCATCTCTCGGGAGTTCATCTCTTGCCGTCTTCGCCGCCCAGTGCACGCACGCGGGTCAAGCGCATTCACGACCGCGCTTCCTATGATCGCGATGCTCTCCACGCTGTTCTCGACGCGGGCATGCTTTGCCATGTCGGATATGTTTTCGATGGTTATCCCGTTGTCACGCCGACGCTTTATTGGCGTGAGGGCGAAGCCGTCTATTGGCACGGGTCCAGCGCCAGTCGTGCGATCCGCGCGAGCGAAGATATCGATGTCTGCCTGACCGTCACCCATCTTGATGGCCTTGTCCTCGCGCGCTCCGCCTTTCACCATTCGGCCAATTATCGATCCGCGATGATCTTCGGGACGGCCCGCCTTCTGGTCGATGCCGACGAAAAGATGGCCAGTCTCAAGGCGATGATGGAAGGCCTGAGCCCCGGGCGATGGGAAGAACTCCGCCCGACCACCGCTCAGGAGCTCAAGGCGACCCGCATTCTCTGGATGTCGCTCGACGAAGCGTCGGTAAAGATTCGCACCGGCGGTCCAATCGACGACGAAGAGGACATGGGCAGCGATGTCTGGGCAGGCGTGGCGCCCTTCCGTTTGAGCATGGATCCGCTGCAGCCCGACGACGTCGAGCAGGGCGGGGCCGCGAAGCCGCCACGGGTCTCCGATCGGCTCTTCACGGCCCAGCGGTGACAGCTTGCGCTCGGCAAATCCGCAGCGCTGCGGCCGACCGCTGGCGCTCGCGACACTTACCGAGCCCGGCCGTTTCTCGCCCGCGACGCCGCTAGGGTTTGCCGGCCGGAGTCAGCTTCAGGAGGCGACCGCCGGCCTTGTCCTCAAGCACATAGACCGCGCCCTCCGGTCCCTCGACGACCGCGCGAATTCGCTTGCCCATATCGTACCGCGCCTCTTCCCGCGCGCTATCCTCGCCCAATCCGACAAGGATCAGCGTCTGGGCCGAAAGCCCGCCAATCAGAGCCTTGCCCCGCCACTCGGGGAAGAGCTTGCCCGAATAGACGATCAGGCTGGACGGCGAGATCGAAGGGTTCCAGCTGACCATCGGCGCCTCGAACTCGGGCCGGGTGACATGATCCGGGATCGGCTTGCCGTCATAATGGCTGCCATTGGATACGATCGGCCAGCCATAATTCCGACCGGGCAGGACGAGGTTGACCTCGTCCCCACCCTTCGGCCCCATCTCGGCGTCCCACAGCCGCCCTTCCAAATCGAAGGCGAGGCCCAGCGGATTGCGGTGGCCATAGCTCCACACCGCCGGGTCGAATCCCTTGGTCGCCAGCGGATTGCCAGGCGCGGGTTTGCCGTCGAGCGTGAGCCGCACCACCTTGCCGAGCACGCCGTCCGGCTCCTGCGCGGGGGAGAAATTCTGCCGTTCGCCCATCGCGAAGAACAGATGCCCATCGGGTGAAAAAGCGATGCGCCCCGCATAGTGGCCGCCGCTCTTCAAAGGATGGGCCCGGTAGATGGTCGTGACATCCTCAAGCCGGGCCGCATCGAGGCCGCCAGCGAGCTTGCCCCTTGCCAGGACGACCCCGTTGGGCGAACCCGGCGCTGAATAGCTGAAATATACCAACTGATTGGCGGCGAAGTCGGGATGGGCGACAACATCGCCCAAGGCACCCTGACCGCTGGAATCGACCGCGGGAACCCCACTCACGGCGGTTCGAGTCTTGCCGTCGGGAGACAGCATCAGCAACCGACCCGCCTTCTCGGTGACCAGCATCCTCCCATCGGGCAGGAAAGCCAGCGCCCACGGGCTTTCGAAGCTCGCTACCTCGACGGCCTTGAACGGTTTTGAGGCAAAAGGGCGGTCGCCCGTGATCGGCGCCTGCTCGGCAACCGCCGGAACGGCTGTCGCGCCGAGCAGGATGGCGAAGGACATGGCGAAGCGGCGCATCGAGAAAGCTCCTGAAAGATTGCACGTCCAACGTGGCATGGGACCGAGAGTTGCGCCGATCATGTGGCGGATAGGCAAAACGTCGTCTCTCAGCGCTCAGCGCCTCGCCTCGCGTGCACGGCCCGCGCCCTGTTTCCGCTTCTGCTCGGCAGGCGGTACATTGGTGATCGTCGCTGCATATTCGGCGAACAGCACGAGAATCCAGATCTCCACGCCTCTCCATTCGCCGCTCACGACCCCTGAAAAAACGTCGAGCAGCAGCAGCGCCAACGCCACCATTCGGAACCAGCGCATGCTGAGTGCCGGCATGTCGGCCCGCAGCGAGGCGGTCACCATCATGAACAGGCTGAACAGCCCGGCGATGATCTGCGACGTCAAGGACGTCGCGATTCGCAGCTGATCGAGAGCGGTCAGAAACCAGAACAACCGCGATACCGCATATTGGCTTTGCCGGGTAACCTGGCAAAATTTCACGATCGGCGGCACGAACAGCGTCTTGCCGATCCAGACATCCAAATCTACGAGGCTCATTTTGACGATATAGCAGGACTTTAGTCTTATGCTACAACCTGTCGCGACATCCTGCCCTACCGTTGACGACGGCGTACTGGTACGTTGCCGGCAATGGGCGGGGCCATCCGCGGGTAGTCGGCCGGGGTAACGGGCCGGGGGTAATGGGATCGTATGCGTATGTTTCGTGCGGGGATGATCGCACTGGCGATGATGGGTAGCGTTGCCGCAACACCGGCCGCGGCCGCGATCGTCGTGTCGGTCGGCCAGGCGGGCTCGGCGACGGCCAGCCTGCCCGGCTATAATTTCTATGTCGATAACCTCGACAGTTCGGTCAACGGGCTGCCCACCCTCGCATTCTCGGGCTCTTCGATCACGGGTACCCGAACCAGTGGATTCACCAACGTCGCCGGTGCGAATGTCTATGGCGGCGCAGGCGCCACAGGACTTTTCGGCACCATCCAGGGCGACCCCGCGGCCTATCAGTTGTCGCAGTCGGTCAATTATTTCGGGCTGTGGGGCTCCGCGCTCGATGGCAACAATACCGTCGAGCTTTACGACAACGACACCCTGCTGGGCAGCTACGCGCTACAATCGGTGCTGCAAAACTCGTCCAACTTCAACGCCGGCTATTATGGCAATCCGTTCGCGGGCGGCAATTCCGGCGAACTCTACGCCTTCTTCAACTTCCAGAGCGACACCGCGTTCAACCGTATCCAGCTGGTTCAGGACGGCGGCGGCGGCTTCGAGTTCGACAATCTTACCGTCGGCTCGGCCGTGGTCAGCACCGCGCCCGAGCCCGCGACGTGGGCCATGATGCTGCTCGGCTTCGGCGCGATCGGCATGACGCTACGGACGCGACGAATGCGGTCGACCATTCCGCTTCGAATGGCTGCGGACCACCGATAGGCAGACGTCCTTGTCGCGCGAACCGATGGTTAGCCGCCGTCGATCCGCTCGACGATGACATTTTGCTCGATCAGATCCGCGCCGCCGAAAATCGTCATGAACGCGATATCCGTGGCATCACGTCCAACAGCGATCCGTACAAGTCCCTCGAGCGGCGCCAATTCGGTCGCATCGACCAGATACCAGTCTCCCGCCAGCCAGACCTCTACCACCGCATGGAAATCTGGCGGATTGAGCTGCCAGGCATAAGCCGACACCAGCCGGGCAGGCACGCCTGCCGCCCGCGCCAGACTGGCGAGCAGATGGGCGAAATCACGACAGACGCCCTGCCGGGAAACGAACACGTCGACGGCCGTCGTCCGGGCGTCGGTCGACCCCGGGCAATAGTCGAGATGCTCCCGAACCCAACGCGCCATCTCCAGAATCTTTCGGCCGTGATTGTCGCCGGGAAACTCGCGTTCGACAAAGGCCTCGAACCGATCGGCCTCGCAATAGCGGCTCGGCCAGAGATAGGGGATGACATGCGGCGGCAGTTCGCGTCGCGGCGTGATCGTCAGCCCGTCGATCGACGTCGAGCGATGCTCGACATCGATCACAGCCTGGTAGCGCGCGTAGAACTGACCTTGCGCCCGCATCCAGGTCCGCCGCCCGATCCCATCTTCGCCTTCGATCGCCCGCAGCGGATCGACGCCGTCGATGGTCAGCATGTCTTCTACCAATTTCTGGTCAGGCATCTGTGCCGCTTCGATGGTTAGCAGCACGTCTACCGGCTCCGCCATGAAGTAGCTGAGGGCGGCGTCAATCTTCAGGCGCATGCAAGGGTCCTTGTTGGCGGGCGTCATCCACGGCTCAGGACCCCGGACGAACGCGAAAGTTCCACCGTGCAGTACCGAGACGATCAGGTCATGGCTGCAAGCCCTAACACCGCGGCGTTCAGCCGTCGCTGGTCCTCGTCGCTGCCGATGCGTTTTTCCCGCTGCGCGGCGATCAAACGATCGAGCCAGGCGGGTCCGAACTCGAAATGATGGTCGATGCAAAGGCTTTCGACAGCCCGGCGCACGTCACGCCCACAATCGTCGAGCGTAGCAAGCCGCCGGTTCAGCGCGGCTTCCAGCTTCGCCGCGCGTTCGATGCTGCCCCCTGCCCCCGCCCCGACCACGCCGCGTCCTACCATCTCGCTATATAGCCCGCCGCTCGGGGCCAATTCCGCATAATGCGCCCAATAGAGCATGAACAGCACCCGCCCGGCGTCGCGCATCGACTCTGAATCGCGCACCGGATGGGCCAGCAGACCCGCCAGCCAGGCCCGACCGACGGCATCAACCGCCTGGCCATGATCGCCTGTGCCGATGTTTGCGGCGGCCTGCTCGGCCTTGCCGCGTTGCCACAGCCGTTGCACGGCGGGGTCTAGCGGCCCTGCGCGCAAAGCGCGGTGCAGCCGAAGCTCCGCCGTGCCCCGATCAAGCCTGGGTCCACCGACGGCAATCAGCCGCCCGGCCTTGTTCCGCTCGCCCACTTTCCGTTTGCGTCCTGGTCTCGCCATGTTCGGTCGCGCTCCTCGTCGCTGGTCGGCCAATTCCCGCCGACAATTTGATTGAACAATTTCGCACAAGATTTACTGACGGGATGATCACCGGCAGAGGGAGTTTTCAAATGTCCCAGCCCTTCGAAAGAATGCGGCTTCTCCGCGCCCGATCAGGCCTGTCGATGCGCGCTTTCGCGGCAGGACTGGGCAGCCCGCTCGACACCCGCTACGCCTATTATGAGGAACGGCGGTTCACCGGCCTGCTTCCGATCGACGTCGCCCGTCGCATCGCAACCGCGCTCCAGCCCTATGGCGTCGAGCAACGCGAGGTGCTCGCGCTCGCCGGGTTGGCCGACGACGAAATCGAAACCGAGATCGCTGCCCAGCCACCCGCCGTTCAATATATCCGCCTCGATGTCGCCCTCCCTAGTGCAGAAGCCCTGACCCGGATGTTCGAGACCATGTTGGAGGACGAAATCCCGGCCGCTCGACGGGACGCGCTCGCGCGAACGCTTGCTCTGCGCCTGCCAGCCGCGCTTCAGCGCGCGACAGCATCGCCGCCCGTAGCGGCGCGGGATAAAGGCCCTGTTCGCGCCGCAGTTGCTCCAACACCCGCCACGCGTCGTCAGCCTCGCCCGCCAGGATCGCACATCTGATGTCGCACGCCGGACATTCGAAATCGCAACCCGGCGAGGCGCGATAGACTGGCTTTCCCATGGACCGACTCACATTGTTCTTGTTATGTTCCAGCCTATCCAATCAATCCTACATGTCTAGGATTTTTCCTATTCAAGCGGCAAAAAAGTGCCCGCGGTACGAGTAGCGCGGGCGTGCCAGCTGTCAGAAGACCCGCGGAACTTCGCGAAGCGATCGATAAGGTTCCGTAGCCGATAAAGAGGCAGTGGCTGCGGTCGCGACTGCGTCAGCCCTGGCAGAGACCTGTTCCGCCCCGCGGAAGGATGGCGCGATCATCCAGGCAGGCGGCATCGGCCGCGGCTGCTCGGAGATGTGGATATTCATCTGCATGAGCATTTCGACGGAAGCGGCTTCCGCCTGCTCCATCCATTGCGCCGTCATCATGTTCATCGCGACTCACCCTTGCTGCACGCATCCGCCCCTTCTCTGTGCACGCGCGTTAACAACAAGAAAATAGGACTCCAGCTTGCGTTACAATTGTTCACACCGATGCTGAAAAACACCAATATCCGGCGATACCGTCAATTCATGAGCGCCGCCGTCCCAGCTACACCTCCCAGAATTTCGATTGACTTTGTCCAAGATTATTGTATATGCATCGCACCCTCTCCGGAGATGCGATGACATTCCATCACCTAATCGATAGCGGCTGCCGCGAAGTGGCTGAAATCGATGCTCTTCAGCGTGCCTTGCGCAATCTCCGCCATTGGTCTGCCGCCGCAGCGACGCGGCGTGCATATGTCGACGATCGCGGACGTCGCCTCTTCGCGACCGCCGCCACCTTGCGCGACGCGGCTTGGGCCGACTGCCTGCACTCCGCCTACCGTCTGTTCGAGATCGATGCGATTCACCAGGCGTGGATCGAGACCGGCGGGGTCGACGCATGATCGGCGGCGATGATCATGCCGCTGTCAGACTGGCGATGACGCTGGCGACTATTGTCGAGGCGGAACGGGATGCCCGTCACCATGACGCCGCCCGATGCGATCGGGACCAGCATGCCGAAGCCGCTCAAAATGCTGATCACATCGCCGAAGCTGGCCGTCACCTGGCGCGCAGGCTGATCGAGGACGCCTTTCCCGGCGTCAGCTGGTCCATGATCGAGCGTGCAGCACTCTAGGACCGGTTCAGACCACAACCAGCTTCATTCCGGTAATGAACAGGATCACCGCCAGGCAGCGCTGCACGATCCGTTCGTCGAGGTAAACCGTCAGGCGGGATCCGATGATGATCCCGGGAATAGAACCGATGAGCAGCATGCCGAGAAGGCGTAGGTCGACGCTGCCGGCGATCATGTAACCGGTGCCCGCCACCAGGGTCAGCGGCACGGCATGCATGATATCCGTACCGACCAGCTTTCGCGCGGTCAGCCTAAGCGGATAGAGCATCAGCAGCAGCGTAGCCCCCAGCGCGCCAGCGCCGACCGAGGTCAGCGTGACGAGCGCGCCCAGGATCGCACCGGCGGCGACCGTCAGGATCGGCTGGAAGCGAATGAAGCGGCGTGCCTTCTCCTCGTCATTGGTGTCGATTACCGCATTGACGAGTTGCCGGCGGAACAGCGTCGCAAAGGACGTGACGATCAGCATCGCGCCGAGCAGCGTCACGATCAGCCCGTGCTTCATCTGATGCCCGCCGAATTCGAACAGCAGCAACAGGGTCACGATCGCTGCGGGAATGCTTCCCAGGCACAGCCAGCCGACGATGCGATGGTCGGCGCTCTTCTGCTTGTGATGAACGATCGAGCCGACGGTCTTGGTCGCGGCTGCGAAGAAAAGGTCGGTGCCGACCGCGGTCGTCGGCGCAACACCGAACATCAGGATCAATATGGGCGACATCAAGGACCCGCCGCCGACGCCGGTGACGCCGACGATGGCCCCGACCAGCAGGCCGGCGAGCGCGTTGAGCCAATCTGTGGGAAGCATCGGTGTTAACAGGTCCTCATGCGGCCGCACCCAAACCCTCGACGTGGCGCAAGACCTCGGCGGCCAGGTCGACGGGACAGATCAGCAGATCGGGAAGCCATGGGTTGGCATGGTTGTAGCTTAATGGCGATCCGTCAATGCGCGAACAGTGCAGACCGGCGGCACGGGCGACGGCAACGGGGGCGCAATTGTCCCATTCATATTGCCCGCCAGAATGAAGATAGATGTCGGCTTCGCCGCGCACCACGGCCATCGCCTTCGCGCCCGCCGATCCCATGGGCACCAGTATGGCGCCCAGCTTTTCGGCCACGCCGATCGCCTCAGCGGCCGGCCGCGTGCGGCTGACCAGCATCCGCAGAAGGTCAGGAGGAGGCGTCCGCGCAATCGGCGTGCCTGAATCGAGAACCGCGCCCAGCCCCGGCAGCGCCACCGCGCCGACAGCCGCCTCGCCGCCGATCGACAGCGCGACATGCACTGCCCAATCATTGCGGCCTTCACCATATTCGCGGGTGCCGTCGAGGGGATCCACGATCCACACACGTTCGACCGAACAGCGCGCGACGTCGTTGACCTCCTCCTCGGAGAGAATGGCGTCGTCGGGCCGCTCGCGGCGCAGCGTCTCCATGATAAAGGCGTTCGCGATACGGTCGCCCTCGATACCAAGCGCCTTGCCCTCGAGGCCGGGGGCTTTCCGCAGGTCGAGCAGCATCGTCCCGGCCCGTTCGGCCACGCGGATCGCCAGTTCGATGTCAGTCATCGTCGTTCGTCCGGCAAGGTCGGCATGACCAGTTCGTCCTTTTCCTTAGGCGACAGGACGATCGCGTGGACCCGGCCCTCCAGGGCGCGAACGAAGTCGCATGGAAGAGACGCTGCATGATGCCGCTCTACCGATACCTATCTTTCTAAGCTCCATAGTAAAAATTGCTCAAAGCACAGGAAATATCGACCGCTGAAATCTCCGTCAGCCAGTCCGACGATCCCCCTGAAACGGCAAAAGCCGCCAGAGAAGGCTGGAGGCTCTTCATCTGGCGGCCTTTATCGAGGCCATATTCTGCAATTCGATCAGCGAGCGGCGAGTTTCACGTCCGACGTCCGCACGACAGAAGCCAGCTTGGCCTTGGCAGTGCTGATCGCGTCATGACGGCACGTGGCGACCTGCATCGCGTTGCCGATGTCGGCATGGCCGCAGGCGACGTTCGCGGCACGACGAATGCGGGTTTCGAGGCGAGCCATGCCAGCATCGCTCTCGATGTTCAGGTCGCCATAAGCGACTGGAACGGCAACCGATTCGGCGCGAAGCGGGGTCGCTACGGCGACGGTCACGAAGGTTGCGACCAGAGCGAAGGTGCCGGCGACGGTGTTCTTGAACTTCTGCATTTTAACGTCCCTTTGTATGTGCGTTGTGGATGCACATCACTCAGCAGGAACCGTGCCAAATGCATTTGGCTTGAAAAATATGCGATTTCTTCGGATTCAAGCTACATTCATTTACCAAATATCGATGTGATATTCTCTTATATGGCGAAAATTACCAACTCTTCACCCGTGACCTGATCGACTGTCGTTCGAACATCCAACCCGGATATTCCGACGGGAGCGCACTGACCGTATCGAGGGTCGCCAGTTCGTCCGGACTAAGTTTCACCTCGGTCGAGGCAATATTGTCGTTCAATTGGTCGATGCGCTTGGCGCCGATGATGACGCTCGTCACGACGGGCTGGTGCAGCAGCCAGGCCAGCGCGATTTGCGCAACCGTGACGCCCTTGTTTGTGGCGATCGCCCGCATCGCGTCGACCGCGACACGCGCTCGATCGCGATCGACCGGCGGGAAATCGAACCCTGCACGCCGCCCTTCGCCACTCGTCTCGTTGCCGATATCGAACTTGCCCGACAGCAAGCCGCCCGCCAGCGGACTCCAGACCATCAGGCCGAGACCCTCCGACTGCAGCATCGGCACAAGTTCACGCTCGAGGTCGCGGCCGGCGATCGAGTAATAAGCCTGCTGCGAGATGAAGGACGCCAGTCCGCGCCGCTCGCTGATGCCCAGCGCTTTGGCGATCTGCCAAGCCGCCCAATTCGACACGCCGACATATCGGACATGCCCGTGCCGGACGAGCGTATCGAGCGCCTCCAGCGTTTCCTCGATCGGCGTCGTCGCATCGAAACCGTGGACCTGATAAAGGTCGATATGGTCGAGACCGAGCCGCTTCAGGCTGCCCTTGACGGCGTCCAGGATGTGATAGCGCGACAGACCAACCTGGTTGGGCCCGGTCCCCATCGGACCCATCACCTTGGTCGCGACGACGATCTCGTCGCGCGCGATGCCGAGATTGCGGATCGCCTGCCCCGTGATCGTCTCGGAGCGGCCTTCGCCATAGACATTGGCGGTGTCGATGAAGTTGATCCCGGCATCGAGCGACTGGCGGAGGATCTGATCGGCCTCGTCCTGCTGAAGATTGCCG
This sequence comes from Pseudomonadota bacterium, assembly GCA_040387595.1. Lineage (GTDB taxonomy): Bacteria > Pseudomonadota > Alphaproteobacteria > Sphingomonadales > Sphingomonadaceae > Rhizorhabdus. The sequence continues at coordinate 22,858 of JAZKDN010000020.1, read as the reverse complement.
ATCGATGCCCACATGCCCTCGGCGCCACCGCCGAAGGTCATTGTGCCGAGGCAAAGTTCAGAAACGTACAGGCCCGTCCGGCCAAGAGCCTTGTAACGCATCGTGCTTCTCCTCCTGGCGACGCGAGCGCCGCTGTCCAATTCAGCGGCGACGCAACGCCGTCACTTCGATCTCCACCTTCATCTCCGGCTTGATCAGGCCGACGATCAGCGCACTGGCCGCCGGGCGTATCTCGCCAAAGGCCTCGCCGAGCACGGGACCAACTTCGTCCCAATAGGCGGCATCCGTGAAATAATAGGTAGCGCGGACGACATCCGCCAATGAGAAACCGGCATCCTCCAGCGTTGCGCGGATCAGCGCCAGCGCGTTGCGCGCCTGATCGGCGGCCGCTTCCGGCATGCTCCGGGTCACGGGATCATAGCCGGTCGTCCCGGCCACGAATGCCCAGTCACCATCGACCACGGCCCGGCTATACCCGACCTGCTTCTCGAAGGGCGAGCCCGAAGAAATCAGCGTCCGCGGCATCAATCCTCCCCCGCATAGACGATCTTCACCCTGGACGCGGCGGCGCGAGCGGCGGCGCGGGCGTCGTCCGCCGTGCCGGTCCGCGACAAGGCGAGCGCGACGGCCATGCGGCGGTTCGGTCGCGTCACCGGCTTGCTGAACAGCCGCACATCGGTCTCGATCCCGGGCACCGGCGCCAATGCCTCGGCAAGCCCTTCGAAATGAAACGCGTCGGCATTGCGATCAGCCAGGACGACCGCCGAAGCCGCAGCGCCATTGAGGTGGATATGCGGGATCGGCAGACCAAGGATAGCGCGGGCATGCAGATCGAACTCGGTCAGGTTCTGCGAGATCAGCGTTACCATCCCGGTGTCATGCGGCCGGGGCGACAGTTCGGAGAAGATGACCTTTTCGCCAGCGACGAAGAACTCGACGCCGAAAAGCCCATAGCCGCCCAGATCGTCGACGACCTTCTTGGCCATGTCCTGCGCGGCGGCGAGCGCCTTCTTCGACATCGGCGTCGGCTGCCAGCTTTCCTGATAGTCGCCGCGCTCCTGGCGGTGACCGATCGGTTCGCAGAATAATACGCCCTGGCGGGTGCGGATCGTCAGCAAAGTGATTTCATAATCGAAAGCGATGAACGCTTCGACGATGACCCGTTGCCGATCGCCCCGCATCCCCGCGACCGCATAGTCCCAGGCAGCATCGATTGCACCGTCGGCGGTGACGATGCTCTGCCCCTTGCCGGACGAAGACATGACCGGCTTTACCACGCAGGGGATACCCACCGTTGCGACGGCCTCGCGCATCTCATCGAGCGTTTCGGCATAAAGGAAGCGCGACGTGACCAAACCGAGCTCGTTCGCAGCGACATCGCGAATGCGGTCGCGGTTCATCGTCAGCATCGTCGCGCGCGCCGACGGAACGACCGAATAGCCCTGATCCTCGAAATCCTTGAGCACCTCGGTCCTGATGGCCTCGACCTCGGGAACGATGTGGTCGGGCCTGTGCTTCTCGATCACGGCCGCCAGCGCATCGCCGTCGAGCATGGAGAAAACCTCATGGTCGTCGGCAACCTGCATCGCCGGGGCATTCTCATAGGAATCGCACGCGATGACATAGGCGCCCAGCCTTTTCGCCGCGATCACGAACTCGCGGCCGAGTTCGCCCGAACCGAGCAACAATATCCTGGCGATGGGGGTCATAGGGGAGTCTCCTTGACCAAGGCGATATACAGGAAAATCGCGAAGGTGAAGCCGGCGTACCGCGCCACATCTTCTGGCAGAGGTCCCCAGACCGTCCCGGCTCACGCTCCAGCATATTTGCTTGGAAGCGCCACCTTGGCTCAGCCGAGTTCGGCCTGATAGATATCCGGCTTGAAGCCGACGAGCAGCTTGCCATCGGCATCCAGCACCGGTCGCTTAATCATCGAAGGCTGCGCTTCCATCAGCGCAATCGCTTTCGCCTCGTCGATATCGCCACGCTCGGCATCGGGCAGCTTGCGGAAGGTCGTTCCCGCCCGGTTGAGCAGAACCTCCCAGCCGACCACATCGGCCCAGCCCTTCAGCGTCTTTCGATCAATCCCGACCGCCTTGTAATCGTGGAATTCATAGCCGAGGCCGTGATCGTCCAGCCAGGTCCGGGCCTTCTTGATGGTGTCGCAATTCTTGATGCCGTACATGGTGATGGCCATTGGCGTCCCCTCTTAATGATCGAGCCTTATGGCCCTCAAAGCACATATTTCGACAGATCGGTGTCCCGCGCCACATCGTTGAGCTGCGCGCCGACATAGGCCGCGTCGATCGTGATGCTCGTGCCCTGCCGGTCTTCGGCCTCGAAACTGATCTCCTCGAGCAGCTTCTCCATCACCGTCGACAGACGCCGGGCGCCGATATTCTCGATCCGGCCGTTCACCTCGGCGGCGATCTTCGCGATCGCGGCGATGCCGTCCTCGGTGAAACCGATCTCGACGCCCTCGGTGGCGATCAGCGCGCGATATTGCTCGGTCAGGCTCGCGCGCGTGTCCGACAGGATGCGAACGAAGTCCTCCTCGGTCAGCGCCTTCAGTTCGACCCGGATCGGCAGCCGCCCCTGCAGTTCGGGCAGAAGGTCGGACGGCTTGGCGACGTGGAAGGCGCCGCTGGCGATGAACAGGATATGGTCGGTCTTGAGCGGCCCATATTTGGTCGCAACCGTCGTCCCTTCGATCAGCGGAAGCAGATCGCGCTGCACGCCTTCGCGGCTCACCGATCCGCCACGCACGTCGCTGACCGCGATCTTGTCGATCTCGTCGAGGAACACGATGCCGTTCTGTTGGGCATCCTGCAACGCGACCCGGCTGACCTCATCCTGGTCCAGCCGCTTGTCGGCCTCTTCGTCGACCAGCTTGGTCCATGCGGCCCGCACCGTCATCTTGCGCCGCTTTGTGCGGCCCGAACCGAAGGCCTTGCCCATCATGTCGCCCAGGTTGATCATGCCGACCTGGCCGCCCATGCCGGGGATTTCGAGCGGCATGCCGCCAGTTTCCTCGACCTCGATCTCGATTTCCTTGTCGTCGAGCTGATGCTCTTCGAAACGCTGGCGAAAGGCGAGCCGGGTCGCCTCGCTCGCATCCTTGCCGACGAGCGCATCCAGCAGGCGCGCCATCGCCGCCTCTTCGGCCTTGTCCTTGACCGCGGCGCGGCGACGCTCCTTTTCGAGGCGCACCGCCTCCTCGACCAGGTCGCGGGCGATCTGCTCAACGTCACGGCCGACATAGCCGACCTCGGTGAACTTGGTCGCCTCGACCTTGACGAAGGGCGCGTCGGCCAGCTTGGCAAGGCGCCGGCTGATCTCGGTCTTACCGCAGCCGGTGGGGCCGATCATAAGGATGTTCTTGGGCGTCACCTCGTCGCGGAGGTTTTCGGGCAGACGCTGCCGACGCCAGCGATTGCGCATGGCCACCGCAACCGCCTTCTTCGCATCGGCCTGGCCGACGATGTGCGCGTCGAGCGCGGCGACGATCGCCTTGGGAGTAAGCATCTCGTTCATGGAATCTCTTGCTTTCGGTTCGTGAGGACGCGCTGCGGCCGTTCAGGCGGCGCTGTCGAGTGCCTCGATCGTCAGGCTGTCATTGGTGTAGACGCAGAGCTCGGCGGCGATCGCCATCGCCTTGCGACAGATCGTCTCGGCGTCGGCTTCATATTCGACCAGAGCACGCGCAGCCGACAAAGCGAAGTTTCCGCCCGACCCGATCGCTGCGACGCCGCCCACCGGTTCGAGCACATCGCCATTGCCCGTCAGGATCAGCGTCACGTCCTTGTCGGCGACGATCATCATCGCTTCTAGGTTGCGAAGATATTTGTCGGTCCGCCAGTCCTTGGCCAGCTCGACCGCGGCGCGCAGCAACTGGCCGCTATATTGCTCCAGCTTGCGTTCGAGCCGGTCGAACAGGGTGAAGGCATCAGCCGTGGCGCCGGCGAAACCGCCGATCACCGAACCGTCGTCGAGCTTGCGGACCTTGCGGGCGTTCGGCTTCATCACCGTATTGCCCATCGAAACCTGGCCATCGCCGATGACGACCACCTTGCCGCCCTTGCGCACCGACAGAATCGTGGTGCCATGCCATTTGGGAAGTTCGCTCATATCCGTCCTACTAGCGATTTCATGGCTGGCAGGACGCCAGCCGGCCTGAAATCGCGGCCAACCTGAAGTGCTTTGCGAACCGGATATGGGGAGCGGTTTGCGCCAGTGCAATCGGGCGCGATAGGAGGCCTAGTTTCGGCCCAGAAACATGAAGCAGGCCGCGCCGATCATGCATGCGAACGCGCCCAGATGCCGCCAGCCGAGTTGCTCCCCCAGCACCAGCACGGCGAAAACCGCGAACACCAGCAGCGTAATGATCTCCTGGGTGATCTTGAGCTGCCCGGCCGTCCAGCCGTGCAGATAGCCGATCCTGTTGGCCGGCACCGCAAAGCAATATTCGACCAGCGCGATACCCCAGGACGCGAGGATCACGATCCACAGTCGTGTGTCGGTGAACTTCAGATGGCCATACCAGGCGATCGTCATGAAGATGTTGGAGCAGACCAGCAGCAGCAGCGGAGTAAGCGTCATGGCCCAGCCATATCGTCAAACCGCACCCTTCGATAGAGTCAGGCAGTCCGGGATCGCGCATGCCGCCGCCGACAAGCGGGACGTGCGGTGCCGGCGGCGTTCGTCATTCCGCCGCCGACACGGGCCGCCCGGCTCTGCGCGTGCGGCGACTTAATCTCGGGGCTAGATCTGAAGTCCGTCATCTCGCCGTTAACCCGGCCTGCACGGGAGGTCGTCAGGCCGCGCCGTCGATCCTCGCGGCGATCAGATCGGCGGCGCGCTCGCCGATCATCAGCGTTGGAATATGCGTGTTGGCGCGCACCACCGTCGGCATGATCGAGGCATCGGCGACGAACAACCCGTCCACCCCGATCACCGCACAATCCGGGCCAACGACGCTCGTCGCATTGGCGGGATCGCTCATCGCGCAGGTGCCTGAGACATGGCCCATCGGGAAAGCGTTCGCGACGACGAAATCCTCCAGCGCCTTGGGATCGCGCAGCAGCCGATCCGGCTCGACCCGCCCATCGGCCAGCATCGCCCGTCGCAGGGGAGCGACAAGATCGAACAGGCCCGCAATCCCCGATGCCGCGAGGCGGCAGCCGATTCCCGGCCGCGCCAGCCGCTGCGCGGTATATCCCTTGGGAAGAAACGCGTCGTGGCGCCTTGCCCGCACATCGGGCTCGTCGAGCAGTTCGAGCGCAAGCCGGGTCCCGGCGATCATCCGCTGCCGATCGCGATCGTCAGACAACAGGTTGAAGGCGATATCGGGGCGTTTCGCATTGGCATCGGACAGGCTCACCCGTCCGCGCGAAAAGGATTTGTAGACCGCGACGTTGATCGATCCGACCGCCCGCCCCATCGCGTGCCAGCTTGTCTTGTTGAAGGCGAACAGGAACATGTCCTGCTCGGGGCCGGACTTCGCTATCGCACAGAATTTCGAGATTGGCCCGGTCGCGCGTGGCCCGGTCGAGAGAGGCCATCGACGCCGATACCCGTCGATCGGGCAGGTTGCTCATTGGGGTGGGAAACAGCCCGTCGCCGAACGCGCCATTGCCGTCGGCCAGCAGTCTGTAGCCGCCAACAAGCAGGCATGGCTTTCCGCTTCGGCGCTGCCGTCTCGGCCGTCGTCAACGATCCGCGCACCTACGGCGTGGGCGCGCGCTACACGTTCTACCCTTATCCAATGTCGGTCCGCCGTTGCCAACCACTTCTGTCAGGGGCGGAGGCGCATTCGGCGCCCCCGCCCTCTCTTTTTACCCAAAGCCCCAGGCCCGGCGCTTGCGCCGAACGGCGCTGGTCGCATAACGAACTTCGTCCGGAGGGGCCTATTCGTCGCCTTGCCGTCATGGCAGAGACCGTAGCGACATGGACTTGGACATTGGGACTTTTCTGCGCTCGGAGCGCCTGCCTGCCGAGTATCGCGGGCAGATCGACGCCTTCTGGACCGACCTCGCAAGGGCCATCGTCGCGTGGCGCAGCTCAGCCGGGGCGCCGATCGTCATCGGCATCTGCGGCGCGCAGGGCAGCGGAAAATCGACCCTGGCCAAGCTGCTCAAGCTGCTGATCGAGGGCGACGGGACGTGGCGTGCCGAATATCTCTCGCTCGACGATCTTTATCTCTCGCACGCCGAACGCCTCCGCCTCGCGACCGACGTCCACCCCCTGCTGGCGACGCGGGGCGTTCCGGGAACGCATGACGTCGCACTCGGCATCCGGACGATCGATGCGCTGACCTCGGGCGACGCAGGGACATCCGTCGCCCTGCCCTCCTTCGACAAGTCGACCGATGATCGGGTCGCCCCTTCGCTCTGGAGCCAGGTGTCGGCGCCGGTCGACATCATCCTGTTCGAAGGCTGGTGCGTCGGCGCACTGCCGCAATCCGATGAAAGCCTGGCCGACCCGATCAATGCGCTCGAACGGGACGAGGACGGCGATGGGCACTGGCGCGGTTATGTAAACGAGCAGCTCGCTGGCCCCTATCGCACCCTGTTCGATCGGCTCGATCACCTTGTCTATCTGAAGGCCCCCGACTTTGCCGCCGTCCGTCGCTGGCGCGGTATCCAGGAAAGCAAGCTGCAGGAGGCGGTCGCCACCTCGATTCGTGCCGACGGGGCCAGCGGTGTCATGAACGATGCCGCGCTCGATCGCTTCCTTCTCTTCTACGAACGCATCACCCAGCATCTGTTCGATACCATGGCCGGTCACGCCGATACGACCTATCTGCTCGACGACGACCAGAAGGTCGCACGGCGCATAGACAATCGCCCGCCCCCGTCCCCCTCACCGGATGCTGCCGCATGACCCTTCGTGTCCTCGTCACCCGCCGCTGGCCGGCTCCGGTCGAAGCCTTTCTGCGCGAGCATCATGACGTAACGCTCAACAACGACGATGTGCCGCTCGGTCCAGAGCAGCTCGCGGCCGCCCTTCACGACTATGATGCGATCCTGCCGACGGTGACCGACCCGATTGACGCGACGTTGCTCACGGACGGCCCGTTCAGGACGAAGCTGTTCTGCAATTTCGGCGCGGGGGTCGATCATATCGACCTGCCCCGCTGCCGCGAACTCGGCGTCATCGTCACCAACACCCCCGATGCGGTGACCGAGGCGACCGCCGACATCGCGATCCTGCTGATGCTGTCCGCCACTCGCCGATCGGGCGAAGCCGAACGGATGCTTCGCGCGGGCCAGTGGGGCGGCTGGTCGCCCACCTCGCATATCGGTCTCGACCTGCGTGGCCGCGCGCTCGGGCTGATCGGCTTCGGCCGCATCGCCCAGTCGGTCGCGCAGAAGGCAAAGGCCGCGTTCGGCATGACCATCGCCTATCATTCGCGAAACCGTCAGCCGCGTGCGATCGAAGACGCCTTCGGCGCAATCTATCATCCCGATCTCGACAGCCTGCTCGCCGCCGCCGACATCGTGTCGCTCCACTGCCCCGGTGGCCCCGAGACCGATCGGTTGATCGATCGCGAGCGGCTGGCCCGGATGAAGCCCACGGCGGTTCTGATCAACACAGCCCGCGGATCGGTCGTCGATGACGACGCGCTGATCGACGCCCTCACGCGCGGCGTGATCGCGGCGGCGGGGCTAGACGTGTACCGGGGCGAACCGGAGCTGCACCCCGGCTATCTCGCTCTCGAAAATGCCGTGTTGCTGCCCCACCTCGGCAGCGCCACGATCGATACGCGAATCGAGATGGGAATGCGGGCGGCATCCAATCTCGGGCAATGGGCCGCGGGCGAAGTGCCGCGCGACCGGGTCGCCTGACGCCCTTCAGCGCGCAGCAGGCGCCGCCGGCCAGCATTTCTCGCAACGTCGCCAGCAGGTCGTGTTGGGCATCAACTCGCGAGCGCGCGGTCCCGGTCTTACGGCAAGCCCCGCCACGATCTCGGGCGCGATGCCGTCCGGCGGGACCTTGTGGCAGAGCAGGCAGCGCTGACGGTAGGTTTCGCGGCTGATCTCCGCCTGCCTGGGCTTGTCCGCCCACACCGCCTGCACGGCGCACCCCAGCATCGCGATAACGCCCAGCCCGATCGCGACAGGGCGGAGGCTGCGTTCAGGCAGGCTCGTCAGCTCCGACAGACAGTTCGGCCGTCATCATCTCGCGCATCTGGAACTTCTGGACCTTGCCGGTGACGGTCAGCGGGAAGCCTTCGACCAGTCGGACATGGCGGGGCACCTTGTAGTGCGCGATCTTCCCGCGACAATGGGCGAACACCTCCGCTTCGGACAGCCCGCCACTGCGCGAAATCACCCAGGCGCAGACCTCTTCGCCAAACTTTTCGTCGGGTACGCCGAAGATTTGCGCGTCGACGACGTCGGGATGGGTCAGCAGATGCTCCTCGATTTCGCGCGGGTAGATATTCTCGCCGCCGCGAATGATCATGTCCTTGATCCGACCGACGATCCGGCAATAGCCTTGCTCGTCGAGCGTCGCGAGATCGCCGGTGTGCATCCAGCCCTCGGCATCGATCACGTCGGCTGTCTTCTCGGGATCGTCCCAATAGCCGAGCATCACCGAATAGCCGCGCGTACACAATTCGCCAGGCTCGCCCAGCGGCACGATGTCGCCATCAGGGCCGATCACCTTGGCCTCCAGGTGCGGCTGCACGGGCCCAACCGTCGAGACGCGCAGCTCGACCGAGTCGTCCATCGCCGACTGGAAGCTGACCGGGCTCGTCTCGGTCATGCCGTAGGCGATCGTCACCTCGTGCATGTTCATCCGCCCGAGCACCGCCTGCATCACCGAGATCGGGCAAAGCGAGCCCGCCATGATACCGGTGCGCAGGCTGCTCAGGTCGTAGCGATCGAAATCGGAATGTTCGAGCATTGCCACGAACATCGTCGGGACACCGTAGAGCGCGGTGCAGCGCTCCGCCGCAACGGTCGCCAACGCACTGGCGGGGTCGAAGCCTTCGCCCGGGAAACACATCGTCGCGCCGTGGGAAACGCACGCCAGATTGCCCATTACCATGCCGAAGCAGTGGTAGAGCGGCACCGGGATGCAGACGATATCGGCGGGCGACAGGCCGATCCGATAGCCGACCATATAGCCGTTGTTGACGATGTTGCGATGGGACAGGGTCGCGCCCTTGGGCAGGCCGGTGGTCCCGCTTGTGAACTGGATGTTGGTAGGATCCTCGGGACGGATGTCGTCGGGCAACACCGCATCGCTGCCGCGGGCAATGCCGGACAGCGGCCGGCATCCCGGATGCTCGCCTTCACCGATCGAGAAGACCAGCCGCAGGTCGGGCAACTGGTCGCGAACCTCGGCCAGCATCGCGACATAGTCGCTCGACTTGAACGATGGCGCCAGCACCAGCGCCGCGCAGCCGACCATCTCCAGCGCGCGCTGCATTTCGCCGGCCCGGTAGGCGGGGTTGATGTTGACGAGGATCAGCCCTGCCCGCGCCGCCGCGAACTGGACCAGCACCCATTCGACGCAGTTCGGCGACCAGATGCCGATGCGATCGCCCGGGAGCAGGCCCGAAGCCACGAAACCGCGCGCCAGATCGTCGACGCGCGCAAGCAGTTCGGCATAGGTCCATCTGATGCCCTGATGGCGGACGATCAGCGCGGTCGCGTCGGGGATGCGGGTGGCGGTGGCCTCGATCAGCGCACCGATGGTCATGTCGAGCAGGGCTGGGCTGCTGGCCCCTTTGACATGCGATACGGTCATCCGGCTCCCCTCTCCCATTCGCGATCGCGCAGCTCCTTGCGGCGGATCTTGCCGCTCACCGTTTTCGGCAGGCTGGCGACGAATTCGATCCTACGGGGATATTTGTACGGGGCGGTAGTGGATTTTACATAGTCCTGCAGCGCCTTGACGAGTTCGTCGCCGGGCTCGAACCCCGCCGCCAGGATAACGAAGGCCTTCACCACCTCGCCGCGCGTCGGATCCGGGCTCGACACAACCGCGCTTTCGGCGACGGCGGGATGCTCGAACAGCGCACTCTCGACCTCGAAAGGGCCGATGCGATAGCCCGACGACAGGATCACATCGTCCGACCGCCCGACGAACCAGAAATAGCCGTCGGCATCGACGATCGCTCTATCTCCGGTCAGATACCAACCGTCGCGATAGGTCTCGGCGGTGCGCTTGGCGTCGTCGCGGTAGCGCGCAAACAGTCCCGGCGGCCGCGCCTCGGCGATGCGCAAGGCGACATCGCCCTCGCTGCCCGGCGGCTGCCGCCGGCCCTCGCCATCGATCACCGCCAGATCGAACGCGGGCGCGGGGCGCCCCATCGATCCCTGCCTCGCGGCACCCGGCCGGTTGGCGCACAGCAGGACGGTTTCGGTCTGGCCATAGCCGTCATGAATATCGAGGCCGGTCGCCGCCTTCCACAGGTCGATCACCTCGGGATTGAGCGGCTCACCCGCGCTGACACAGTGTCGCAGGCTGGGAAAGCTCCGTCCGCTCAGGTCGCTGCGCACGAACATGCGATAGGCGGTCGGCGCCGCGCACAGCGTCGTCACCGGCATGGTTTCCAGCAGGTCGAGCGTCGTCACCGGATCGAAGCTCGGCGCATGATAGACGAAGATCGCAGCGCCCATCAGCCACGGCGCGAACAGGCTGCTCCATGCCGCCTTGGCCCAGCCGGTATCCGACAGGTTCCAATGCAGGTCGCCCGGCTTCAGATCGAGCCAGTAGGAACCGGTGATGCGGTGCGCCAGCATATAGCCGTTCGAATGGATCGTCATCTTCGGCTGGCCGGTGGTGCCGCTGGTGAAATAGCACAGCGCATCCTCGTCGAAGCCGGTGTCCGCCGTCTTGGCGATCGGCGTCACCGCCGCACGCAATGTGCTGTAGTCGCCCCACCCATCCCTAGCGCCGCCGATATGAAGGCGCGCGACATCGCGATCGGCCAGCGCCGTCTCGACCCGCTCCGCCATCTCGCCGCTCGCCACGACGCACCGGGCGGCGGCGGCCTCGTAGCGATAGGCGATATCCTTGGCCATCAACTGGGTCGTGCCCGGCGATGCGATCGCGCCGATCGCGATGCAGCCGAGCATCAGTTCCCACCATTCGATCTCGCGATTGAGCAGGATCAGCACGGTATCCCCGCGCCCGACGCCGGCATCGGCCAGCACCGCCGCCGCCCGCGCCGCCGCCGCCGCCATGTCGGCGAAGCTGCGGCGGATCACGGTGCCTGTCGGGTCGGTCCAGACCATGGCGGGCTCGTCGGGCCGAATGGAGGCCCAATGCCCGACAACGTCGCGGGTGAAGTTGAACGAGGCGGGACGATCGCCGACGTCGATCATCGTCACTTCGCCTCGTTGATCACGTGGATCTGGGTAAACTCGTGCAGCCCTTCTTCGGCGAACTCGACGCCGAGGCCAGACTGCTTCGCCCCGCCGAACGGGACATTTGGCCCGAAGTCGAGATGTTTGTTGATCCAGACCGTGCCGCTGTCCATGCGCCCGGCCAGGTCGCGCGCCGCCTCCCGATCGGTCGACCAGATCGAGCCACCCAGGCCCATGGTCGACGCATTGGCGCGCACCAGAGCGTCCTCGTTGTCCTCGTAACGGATCACCGGCAGGATCGGGCCGAACTGCTCCTCATCGACAAGCTTCGTGCCGTCGCTAATATCGCGCACGATGGTCGGCCGGATGAAATAGCCCGGCCGGTCCTCGACGGTCCCGCCGGCGACGATCGTGCCGTTGGCGCGGGCATCGTCGAGAAAGCCTTTCACCTTCTCATATTGCGCGGCATTCTGCAGCGGACCTATCTGCACGCCTTGCTTCAGCCCGTCGTCGACGATTGCCTCCTCGGCCAGCCGACCGAGTTCGGTGCAGAGCGCATCATAGATATCGGCATGAGCATAGACCCGTTTGATCGCGAGGCAGACCTGACCGGCGTTCATGAAGGCGCCACCGAAAATGCCCGCCGCGACCTTGACCGGATCGACGTCGCCCAGCACGATCGCGGCGTCGTTGCCGCCCAATTCCAGGGTGATCCGTTTGATGGTCGACGCCGCGCTCGCCATCACCTTGCGCCCGGTCTCGGTCGATCCGGTGAAGCTGATCTTCGCCACATCGGGATGGGTCGACAGCTTGCCGCCCAAGTCGTTCTGGTCGGTGATGACGTTGACGACGCCGGACGGGAAGATCTCGGCCATCAACTCGCCCAGCTTGAGCGTGGTCAGCGGCGTGGTCGGCGCGGGCTTTACCACCACCGTATTGCCCGCCAGCAGCGCCAGCGGCAGCTTGAACGCGACGATAAGCACCGGGAAGTTCCACGGGATGATCGCGCCGACGACCCCCAGCGGGCGGCGGCGCTGCTCGATCCGGCGATGGTCGCTGTCCTCCAGCACCTTGACCGGCAGGTCATGGGTGGCGAGCTGGCGGATGAACGCCTGGGTATAGGCAATCTCGGCGGTCGCCTCGGCCAGCGGCTTGCCCTGTTCCTGGGTCAGCAGACGGGCGAGCGCCTCGGCATCCTGCTCGATCGCGTCGGCCAGCTTCAGGATCAGCGCGCGGCGATCGGCGATCGGCTTGGCGGCCCAGGCGGGGAAAGCCTGTTTCGCCGCTGCGACGGCCTCGTCGAGCTGCGCCTCGGATGCGCGCGGGCAGGTCGCCAGCACCTCCTCGGTCGCGGGATTGATTACGTCCATCGTCGCGGCGCCGTCGACGAGCCGGCCACCGATCAAGAGCTTGTAGTCCGACATCATACTCTCCTCGGCCGGGCCGTCCCGCCTTGGCGGTCGGCCCGGCTCTCTTCTGGACGCTAGAACTTGTATCCGACGGTCAAACCGTAGGTGCGCGGCGCTCCGACATGATTGTAGTCGAAGCCGAACCCACCGACGAGATCGACCCGCGAGGTCAGATAGTAGCGATTGGTCAGGTTCTTGCCCCACACCGATGCGGTGAACGGCCCGCGCTCGAAGTCGATATGGCCACCGAACATCGTATAGCCGCCCTGCTTCAGGCGCGGCGTGTTGAACACCTCGAAATATTGGCTCGAGACATAGCTGATATCGGGATGGATGCTGATCTTGCCGGCATCCTCGTCCATCAGGGTGATATCCAGGCCGCCATTGGCGTTCATCGACGGCGCGTTCGAGAGCTTGTTACCGCTGATGTCGACGCCGCTCAGCACGCCTTTCTTGATCCGCGCATTGAGCAGGCCGAGGCCGGCCCGTGCGCTGACCCACTCGCTGGCCCGGATGCTAAGCTCGGCCTCGCCGCCATAGATGCGCGACCTGTCGAGGTTGACCAGAGTTTGCGCCGCGGTCAGCGGGCTGATGCTGATGAACTGCTGGTTCTTGTAGAGATAATAGAAGCCGGCGACGTTCAGCGTCACCCGCCGGTCGGCAAACTGCATCTTCGCGCCGCCCTCGAACGCGTCGATGGTCTCGGGCTTGGCGACCGATGCTTCCGACGGATCGAAGAAGGCCTGGGCGTTGAAACTGCGCGCGCGGTAGCCGCGGCTGTAATTGGCGTAGAGCAGCGTATCGCGGTCGATCTTGTAGTCGATGCCGATCTTGCCCGACAGGTTGTTGTTCTTGAAGCGCAGGTCGGTCGACGGGATCAGGTTGGCGACCAGCACGCCATCGGCGCCGATGGCGTCTGAGATCAGCCCCGTCTGGCTGCCATCGTCGCGGGTGAAGCGCAACCCGCCGCGCAGGGTGAAGCCCGCCCCGAAATCATAATGCATGTCGGTGTACAGCGCATAGCTGTGCTTCAGCTGGTCGAAGCGGTTGACGACGCTACACGCCGCCGGCAGCCCCGCCGCACAATCGGCCGCATCGACCGTGCCATTGCCGTCGATATCGGCATCCTTGAAAATGCCGAAGTCGGTCGTGTTGAACACCTTCTCGCGGTTGTAATAGGCGCCGAGGATGAACTCGAACGGTCCGCCGAACCCGCTGGCGAGGCGCAGGTCCTGCGAAATCTGGGTAGCGCGGTCGCCGTAGAAGATTTCCAGCGTCTTGTTCGGCGCGCCGTCGGTGTCCTCGCCGAAGTTCAGACGTCCCTTGTCCCACGACGACACCGACACGATCGACAGGTCGTTGCCGATGTCGAAGGTCGAGGTCAGGGCGACCGCATAGGTCCGCGCGCGGCGGCGCGGCGTATAGTTGGACTCGATCTCCCGCCGCCCGACTCCGGTGCGGAAATAGCTCGCTCCCTGGCCGAGCGATTCATACAGGCCCGCGCCCACGCCATCGGGGCCCGGTGCGGCGAAGATCCCGTAATTTCGGGGGTTCTGATAGCTCGTCGATGCCCGCAGCAGGAAGGAGGTGGCGTCGCTGGGTTCCCAGAGCAGCGATCCGCGCACCGCATATTCGCGGGTCTCATTCAGGTCCGGCTTGCCGGGCAGCAGATTCTTGAACCAGCCGTTGGCGCGGGCAGCGGTGAAGGCAACGCGTGCCGCCAGCGTCTCGCCCAATGGCAGGTTGATGGCGCCGCTCGCCTCGCGCCGGTTGTAATTGCCATAGCCCAGGTTGAGATAGCCGTCGGACTTGCCGATCTCGGGCCTGCGGCTGATCAGGTTGACCGCGCCGCCGGTGGTGTTCTTGCCGTAAAGCGTGCCTTGCGGACCGCGCAGCACCTCGACCCGCTCCAGATCGTACAGCGCGACGCCGAGAAACGCGAAATTGCCCTTGTAGACCTCATCATAATAGGTCGCGACCGGGCCCGACTGGTTGAGGCTGTAGTCCGACATCGAAACGCCGCGCAGCGCGAAGATCGGCGTGCCGTCGCCGACGGTGGACGTCAGCTGCAGATTGGCGACTTTGCTGACGAGGTCGTCGGCCGAGGTCAGCCGCTGCTTGCGGACGGCGTCGCCGCCGATCGCGGAAACTGAAATGGGAACGTCCTGCAGGCGCTCGCTGCGCTTCTGGGCGGTGACGACGATCTCCTGATCGCCGGCCGCGACTGCCGTCTCCGCCGTGACCTGCGCCATCAGCGCCTGACTCGACAGCCCCGACAGGAGCAGAACCAGCGCGTGCGCCGACCCCCGCGAATGTTTCGACATCCTCATTGACGTTCCCCTTTTTCATTTTTGATTGGATCGATGCGCTTGCGCATCTCGAGGTCGGCCACGAGCCGCGCGCGCGTCGCAGCCGCCTCGATCCGGAGCGGCTTTTCCCGCAGCTTCCGAATTTCGTCTGACGTGTAGGGCCGGAACCCTGCCGGCACATGCTCCCTGTCGAAGGTCAGCAGGGTCCAGTTGAGCAATTCGGCGAGTTCGTCATCGGGCAAGGGCGTCGTCGCGACGCCGGGCACCCGGCCCAGAAACTCGCGCCCGCCCGGCACTGCCAGCAACTGCGCCACCTGTCCGGCCATCGCCGGCGCCGACGTCGGGCTGCCGGTGCCGTCGGGACGATGACAGCCCTGGCACTTGATCATCCAGTTGATGTGCGCGCGTTGCGGGTTGGGCACGCCGGCCATCGCCGTCCCGATTGCCGCGGCGGCCCCGGCAGCCATCCCGATCCCAAGGATCGCTATAGCCACCGCCGCTTTCACTTGCCGGACAGTTTCGGCTGGAGGCGGGCCACGGCGGCGGCATCGAGACCCGCTCCGCCGTCACGCGCGGCCTTCACTTCAGCGGCGGTGAAAGGCTTCACCGCCTTGTTGCCGCTCGCAACCGTTGCGGTGACATGGGTGAGCACCGCCGCAACTGCCTCGTCATCGAGGCCGCTCTGGGCAGGCATCATTCCGCGATAGGCCTTGCCCTCGACCGTGAGCGGGCCGGCCAACCCCTTTATCACCGCGAGAGACAGATAGCGGCGTCCGGCAGGAGTCCCCGCCAGAGCGCGGACGTCGGCTTGCAGCGGCGGGAAAGCACCGGGGACGCCCTTGCCCGTCGGCAGATGGCAGGCGGCACAGCGATGGTAGATCTGCGCGCCGTCCACGACCGCCTGGGCCATGGACGGCGGCGATACCGCGAGGATCGACGCGATCGACAGGACGGCCAGACGGCGCATCATCATTTGGTCTCGAGCGCCGTGCCGAGAATGACCGCGGTCGAGCAGTTGTAGACCGAACCGGACTCGGTGCCGAGGCACCAGTTGATGTCGTTGTTCGCCTGCGGACGCACCATCGGCCGGTCGCTCTCGTTGCGGTTGCACAGGCAGCGCCCGCACGAAGATTTACCGCAGCAGTCGTTGTAGCTGACGATGTAGGATCGCTTGTCGGCCGGGTTCAGGCAGGTGCCGATCCAGGTGATCGGCGACATCTCGGTCCCCGGCGGGCAGGAACTGGCGGTGCCGCCGCAGCACGAACAGAGGAAACCGTCGATCGCGCAGTAGCGCCAGTAATCGCACTGGGTCTGGTCGCCCGGATCCTGCGGATTGCCGGTCGTCTGTGGCGGCAGACCGCTCTTGCCGCCGCCATGGGTCGACGCGACGGCGCGCGACACCGGCAGAACCGGAATGATCGCCGCGCCGGTAATCGCGCCGCCGATCAGCGTCAGCAGGCTGCGACGGGAGGTACGGCTGGCAACCCTGCGCACCGCGCGTTCGGCAAAACTGTCCATGTCTTTCATCGTATCGGCCCCTTTTCTCGTATCGCGCTCAGGCGCCGGCCAGGAATTGCTGGATCGAAGCGACGCCGCGCTCCTTGGCCTCGAACAGGCTCTCCAGATGCTCGCGGTTGTTGATGAGGCCCAGCGAGGCGATCTTGCCCTGCTCGTCGATCAGCACCGCGTAGGGCAGCTTCGACACACCCAGCGACCGGCCCAGCGTTTCCGACAGGACATAGGGAATGCCCGCCAGGTCCTGCTTCATCACCAGCCGGCGATGCTCGGATTCCTCGCCGTCGCTCGCCAGGACGGTATCGACCCAGTGCGCCTCGGCGCGGGCGGCGGAGCGCAGCACCGGCATCAGCGTCTTGCAGATCGGGCAATCGGGCGAGAGGAAGAACAGCAACTGGCTGCGGCCCTGTCGCATGCCGCCGATGCGGACCTGCTGGCCGTCGAGCGCGGTCAGCTCCATCTCCGGTCCCTTGTCGCCCACCGACACCTTCTGGTGCAGCGTCAGGGCACCGGCCGGGGCGATGCGTTCGTGCAGCACGCCGACCTGGCGGGCGAGCGCCATCACCAACACGCCGAGGACGCCGACGGCGATCCACAACATGATCTGAGACGCGAGGGCAAAACCGGTCATCGAGCGACGCTCCTGACAGTGGAGGGAACCGCGGCGAGTTCGCCGGCGGCCAGATAAAGGGCGAAGAAGGCGAGCGCCGCGAACAGATCGAGCACGCCCGGCATGACGGTGGGGAGCACAACGGCGATCGCCGCCAGCCCCGCGAGCACGCCCGCCCGTTTGGCGGGATAGAGGCTCGCGACCTTCGCCTGGCTGCCGAAGCTGCAGCCGCAATCGAACGCCCGGCCGGCACGGTGCGCGCGGAGCAGCAGCACCGCATAGGCCGCCCACAGCAAGGCGGCGACAAGAGCGCCCGCCGGGCGCGCGGTCGGCAGGACCAGCGCGAGCCCGGCGCCCGCCTCGACCGCGGCGGCGGCGAAGCTGAGCGGCTGGCCGAGCGCAGGGGATACCCCGGCCAGCCTGGCGGCGGCGGCGGCAAGCCGATCTCTCGCGACGAGCTTGTGCGCCGCCGCGGTCAGCAGGACGACCGCCAGAAAGAGAGCGAGCGGAGCGACCACCCCGCTCACCGCGACGCCGTCATCGTCATCGGATCATGGACGACCTGTGCCAGGGTGCGCTGGAAGGCGCCGCTGGCGGCGTCGTAGACGTCGAGCGAACCGTCGGTGCGCGATGCGACCAGCAGCGGCGCGCTCTGCGCCGTCACTTCGACCGACACCGCCGGGTTCTGGAGCGGGATGCGGGCGACGCGCTGCTTCTTGGCGGGATCGACGACCCACACCTCGCTGCCGCCGTCCTTGTGGCTGCCTTCCTTGCCGGCCGGGTTCATCAGGACATAGACCCTGCCGGCCGCATCGGCGCTGATCACCTGCCAGCCGCCCGGCCGCCATTCGCCCTCGGCCGTCTTCTCCTTGGGCATCTGAAAGACGCCCAGGTCGCGCGCTTTGGCATTGGCCAGGTCGATGCCGTGAATATTGCCCTTGAAGGTCGCGAACCAGGCGGTCTTGCCGACCATCGCCGGAGTCATGAACATCGGGTCATCATCGATGTCGTTGATCGCCTTGCTGGTGCTGCTGGTGACGACCTTGGCGTCGGCATCGAGCTCGATGCTGGTCATCGTTCCGTCGGCGCACAGCGACATGAAGCCGCGCGCGCCGGTCGGATAGACAAGCGAGCAACCCGGCAGGTCGATCTCGTTGAGGATTTTGCGCGCGTCGAGGTCGATCACCGATACCGAAGAACCGGGAGTAAAGTTGAACAACAGCGCCCATTTCTCGCCGTTCGCCAACTGGAAGCTGTTGCGCAGCGTGACGAACTGGCCGCGCTTGCCCCCCGGCAGCACGATCTCGCCCTTGGACTTGAGCGTCGCCTTGTCCCAGATGGTGATGACGTCGGTGCGCTCGCCCCGGGTCATTCGCGCATGGAAGGTTTCCGCGACGTAGATTTCGGGCTTGGTCGTTGCGGGCAGCAGCGTGCCGAACTGTGCGACCGGCACCTGTCCCTTGAAGGCGCTGACGTCGGCGGCGACGTCGACGATCGCCGCGCGACCATCGGGCAGGCTGTTGAAATGCAGGTCCTGCACATAGACCCAGCTCGCCGGATATTGCGCCTGCAGCTCGACGACGCTGGGGATCGGCTCGCTCGGCAACGGCTCGGGATAGCTCGCGGCCTGGGCTGATCCGGCCAGCACGGTCAGGGCGACCGCCCCGAGAAATCTTCTCACGTTCATCGACGACAACCCCCCCGAGACCCCACCGACTCCGATGCGTCGAGATGAATGTTTGTCGTTTGACCAAATTATGTCAAGTGTCAAAAAATCGGGATCACCTTGTTGCCTTGAGCCGGCGACATTAAGGCTTGGAGATCAGTGCGTTGGGGGTAGTCCCGTTGACCGAATCAGTTGTTCCGGACCTGAAGATCACGCCGCGC
This sequence comes from Pseudomonadota bacterium, assembly GCA_040387595.1. Classification (GTDB taxonomy): domain Bacteria; phylum Pseudomonadota; class Alphaproteobacteria; order Sphingomonadales; family Sphingomonadaceae; genus Rhizorhabdus. The sequence goes on along the minus strand of JAZKDN010000020.1, from coordinate 3,804 downwards.
GAAGGCGGCTATGCGCGTGGGCAGGAGGGGCTCGAGCAAATCCTCTATGCCGCGCTCACAATCCTGGTCGAACAGGGTTCGAAGGCGCTGACCCTGCGCCGTATCGCGTCCGAATGCGGGATGAAGGCGGGCAATCTCGCTTATTATTTCAAGTCCAAGGAAGAGCTGCTGCGCGAACTGCTTAACGCGCTCATCAGCGCCTATGAGGAAGCGTTCGACGCGATCGTCCATGAACCGACCGAGTCGGCGGATACCCGGCTCGAAAAGCTGATCATTCTCATCCTCGACGACATCACGACGAAGAAGACCAGCCGGGTCTTTCCCGAGCTGTGGGCCCTGTCGAACCATGATCCGTTCGTGCAGGAACGGGTCAACGAGCGCTACCAGCGCGCCCGCGTCGCGCTCAACGAACTCGTCGCCGAGATCAACCCGGCCTTGCCAGTGGACGAGCGCGAGATCGTCGCGCTCTTCATGTCGGCGTCGATGGAAGGGATGACGATGTTCGCCGGCTATGAAAAGCCGTGGCGCAGGCAGATGCCGGCGATCGAGCAGCTCGCTTTCCGGTCGTTCCTCCACATCATCAAATCGCTGAAGCCCGGCGAGATCAACGCCCTGGTCGGCGACTGATCCCGCCTTGTCGCCGGGTCACGCCGGCGGCGCTTCGTCCTTGACGAACACGTCCAGCACATTGCGCATGATGCGCGCGACATTGTTATCGCCGCCGAAGCAGGGCAGCGCCTGGCTCCAGGCGATCGATCCGACCGCAAACACCGCGCCGCCATTGGGCGTGGTGAAATAGCCCATGTCGCCGCGCACCTGGGGGTCCTGGCTGCCGCCGCGCCCCGGAAAGGCGTAGCCGATATCTTCCGACACCAGCGGATAATTGTCCGAATGGCCGAAGGACGCAGCGAGCAGCCGCGCATGCGGTGGCGTGCCTAGCGCAAGGTCGTAGCGGTCCATCTCGATCCCCGATGCGCCGCCGAGCGCGAGGCCGAAATCGCCGATCAGCTCATCCTCGCCGATCCCGTCGAAGATCCAGGCCATCGCCGGGTCGAAGCTGTCGGGCAGCCGTTCGAACGGCTGGCTCTCGTCCATGCCTTCGGTGGTGAAGCCCAGGCCGACCAGCTTCTGCGGCGCCCTGCCCCGCACCCGCCACAGGCCCGATCGCTCGCCGGTGGTGGCGAGATAGCCTTCGCCCGGCTCGGCCTGCCAGGCGCGCGATCCCGATTCCAGCTTGCGGACCTCGATGCACCACGGCTCCTCGGCGCGGATTGCGGTCACCCAATAATAACCGTTGCCGCCCAGATAGAAGAGACGCCCGCCGTCGGTCAGATAATCCTCGGTCGCATCGAGCATCGCTTCCGAATAATATTCGGGATGGGTGCCGGTCAGGACGGTGCGATAGGGCGCGAGCGCGGCCACGCCGTCGCGGTGCAGATCGTGGTCGGTGATGATCTCATAGTCGTAGCCCGCATGTTCGAGCCACCAGATCAGCGACAGGTCGGCCGGGAACGCCCAGGCGACGCCCGTTGCCGGCATACGGTAATCGGGTCGCATGTTCAGTATCGGCCGCCGCCACGACGAATAGCAGACACCGGCATAGTCGCTGTGGACGTCATAGGTCGACAGGCCGAACTGTGCGTCGCCACTCCAGTGGAGATCGAGCGCGCCGGCCACTGGCGTATTGGCACAGATCGCCTGCGCGATCGGCGCTTCGAAGGCGAGATGCTCATTGGCATAAGCGAGATAAGTGAAGGTCGGCATCAGCACCGCGATCGGCGCCTTGGCGACGGCAGCACGGACGAAGAACGGCACGCGGTCCTCCACGCCGTTCGATCGCACCCGCAGCGCGTACACGCCGCTCCGCATGTCGCGCGGCGTGGTCAGTCGCACCGTCGCGTTCCAGCGGCAATCGATCAGCGCATCCTCGTGAAAGGCGATGCCGCCATATTGCGAAGGGTCGAGCCGGAAGCTGTCCTCCTTGCCCCGCCAGTTCCAGCCTTTCATTCCCCGGATCGGCCGGTTGACGCCGATCGCGTCTAGGCCCAGCGGCCCGATGTCGCGGATGACGTCGCCGATGCCGTCGGCGGTATAGCCCGCGCTCGTGTCCCAATAGGTGACGAGGTCGGCCGCGGGCGGCATCCCGCCGGCGCGGATCGCCTCGATCGCCGCCGCATCAAGCGCGCGTGCCTGCAGACCGATGCGATCGATCTTGCCATTATAGCAGGCGACCACCGCGGCCCCTGCCGAGCGAACGCCGGCGATGAGGAACTCGCTTGAGTATGCCGGCGCGAAGGCGATGCCGCCGGCATGGTCGGCGCTGTCGTCATAATCATAGGGTGCCACCCGGCCGATCCGCGAGTTCCAGCGACCGACGCAGCCGAACTGGCGCAGCCCGGCGATTCCACAATCGACGTCCCAGTCGGCGGTAACGAAGTACCAGCAGCCCGGCGCCACGCGCCGCGAGAGGGCGAGCTCCGTAGTTTGCTTTCCGTCGCCCAGTCGCAGGCGGAGCACACCGGCAGTGTCGATCAGCAGCAGATAGCCTTTCGCCGCCGCATCGTTCCAGCATCCCGCGATCACCTGCTCGCCAGCGCCCGGCCGCGATGGACAGATGAAGGCGTGCAGCGCGCCGATGCGCAGGTCGGCCAGAGCCTCTTCGCTCGACGGCACCACCGCATAGGCGCCGCGCTGGGTGAACTGCTTTTCGATCGTCACCTGCGCCGGCAGGTCCGCATCGACTTCTTCTTCGACGAAGCCCGGCCCGGCGGGGTTGCGATCGCCGTGGATCAGGCGCACCAGCCGGATGTCGGCGCCCGCCTCGATCTCGGCGGAGAGCATGAACTCGACCGTTTCGCCGGCGGTGATCGCCAGCGGGTCGGCATAGCCGTATAGTTTGTTTGTCATGTTCTCAGCGCCCCAGAAGTTCGTCGATGCGGCGCAGGAAGACCGCGTGATAGGCCTCGTCGAGCGAGCCATAGGCGTCGTCCTCGATCACCGACGGCATCCCCCGCGCGCCGGAGAAGCGGACGATCCGGTAGGATGTGATCGCCGGATCGGGCTGGTGCAGGCCCAGCTTTCCCGCCATGCCGCCGCGCCGGAAATAGTTGAGCAGCCGATCGAGCGCGTCGCTGTGCTGGCCGAGCGGCTTGCGGCGATGCTCCTCGATCACCGCATCGCTGACCAGCGTGCGGAGATAGCGCCGGATGCGCCGGTCGAACTCGGCATAATAGTCTTGCTGGCGGTCGGTAGCGTGGAAGGGAAAGTCCATCACGATGCTCCGGAAGGGACAGATGGCGGCTCCGACGGAGCCGGTTCGCGCGCGGTCTTGGGTGGTGCGCGACTGCGCGCGCGTCAGGAGATGTCGATCATTCCCAGGCACATCGCCTTGGCGACGGCGTGCGAGCGGTTCACGGCATCCAGCTTCTGATTGACCCGCTTCAGATAGACCCGGACCGTGTCGGCCGACAGGTCGAGGATGACAGCGATATCCTCGACCGTCTTGCCCCGCGCCGACCAGGTCAGGCACTCCAGTTCGCGCCGGCTGAGGCTCTGGCTTTCCTTGGGCGGGCCGCCGAAACGGCGGATCGCGAAATTGTCGAAATAGTTCGCGATCATCGCCAGGGCCGGTCCCGCCTGTTCGGCAGCGGCATCCCAGCCTTCGAGGCCGCCATTCCCCACGGCGGTGATGAAACCGTAATGATGGCCGGGTATGAACAGCGGTACCGTCAGCCCCGGGTTTAGGCCCCTGTGGATTCACATTTGAAGTGCAACGGGTTGAAGAAGGCTTCCGCGGGAGTTTGA
>JAZKDN010000019.1:0-76052 GCA_040387595.1 Pseudomonadota bacterium | reverse complement strand
AGGGGGTCCCTTTTGCGCGCCGATAGGGGGTCCCGTTTGCACGCCGATTGACAGCCAAAGCCGCGGGAGTCGCGCTCCATAGCCGCCTGAACCAGAGAGTTGAGGCAGGCACACCCCTGTGCACCATACATGCCGAGAGCCCAGGCGAACTCGACTATGCGGCAGCCTTCGCGGTGAGCAATGGTGCGATCTTCGGGATCGCCGCGGAATGAGCCGGCCGATCGTCTTCGCGCTTCCCGGCAGTGAGGCGCTCCTCCAGGCCTTGTGTGCCGCGCTCGGCGCACAGCCGGGCGTACTGGAGCACCGCGAGTTCCCGGACGGAGAATCGTATCTCAGGACCGTAAGCGATGTCGCCGATCGTGACGTCGTCCTCCTGTGCAGCCTCGATCGTCCGAATGCAAAGCTGTTGCCACTTCTGTTCGCAGCGGACACGGTTCGCGAGCTTGGGGCGCGCAAGGCTGGCCTTGTCGCTCCCTATCTTGCCTACATGCGCCAAGACGTGCGCTTCCATCCCGGCGAGGCCGTGACGTCGCGCACCTTTTCCGCCGTCCTGTCGCGCCATCTCGACTGGATGGTGACGGTCGATCCCCATCTCCACCGCTATCATGATCTGTCGGAAATCTACCGCATTCCTACTCGGGTCGTTCATGCCGCGCCGCTGATGGCGTCCTGGATCAAGCAGAATGTCGCCCGACCGCTGATCATTGGACCCGACGCGGAAAGCCAGCAATGGGTGGCGCAGGTAGCAGCGGACGCTGACGCGCCGGACCTCGTTTGCGAGAAGGCGCGTTCCGGCGATCGCGAGGTGACCATCTCGATCCCCGATGCCTCCACCTTTTCCAACCGCCAGGCGGTGCTGGTAGATGATATCGCCTCATCGGGCCGCACACTCGCGGGCGCTGCGCGCCAGCTCGTTGGCATGGGTTTTGCGCCGCCCGATTGCGCGGTGGTGCATCCCCTCTTCGCGGGAGACGCAGCACAGGTGCTGGGCGCGCTTGTTGGCCGCATCGTCAGCACCAACACAGTTGTCCACGCTTCTAACGGTATCGACACGGTGCCCATGATCGCCGAGGCGGTTCACAGCCTCCTGTAATCGGCATGGGTCCACCTTCGCGATTGGTGAGCCAACGATCGCACGTTCCTGACCGTCCGCACCGACTGGAACGCGTGTGCGATCAGCCCCGCGCGTGCAACAGTGCAAATCCCTCTTGACCTTGGACTATGGTCCAACCCGCACAAGGCCCGCGCGAAGCGGCGCCATGATCGCCGCTGCAGCATGGTGCCGGTTCGGTTTGCCTAGGAGGACCATGGGGGACAAGCGCGTCGTTCATATCGTCGATGACGAAGAGACAATCAGGAAAGCAGTTGGATTCACGCTACGCACGGCGGGGTTTGTCGTTGAGACTTATGCGTCGGGACCGGAATTTCTGCAGAGTGCAGATGAGGCCGAGAACGGGTGCGTCATTTTGGACATGCATATGCCGGACATGGATGGTCTAGAGGTTCAGGCCGCCCTGGCACAGATAAACATCGACATGCCGGTCGTCGTGCTGACCGGAAATGGCGATGTGGCGCTGGCAGTCCAGGCGATGAAGGCAGGCGCCGTGGACTTTCTCGCCAAGCCGATCGAAAGGGCCATACTGCTCGATGCGATCGACCGCGCTTTCGCGCGCATTGATCGGGCAGATAGCCGTACCGTCGAAGAAGCCGGAGCGCGGAGGCTGATTGATCTGCTGACGCAGCGTGAAAGGGATGTTCTTGAAGGTCTCGCCCAGGGCCACCCGAACAAGACTATCGCCTACGACCTCGGCATCTCTTCCCGAACGGTCGAGGTCCATCGCGCCAACCTCATGTCCAAACTCGGCGTCCATACCCTTTCCCAAACCTTGAGGATCGCCTTTTCGGCAGGAATGGGAAAGCTGCCGTGAGCCTCTAAACACAGCCATATAACTGCGCTTCCTTCGGCTTAGCCAGCCCGGAGTGACAGCGAAACGCCGTCATAAGCTGCGCCACCTTCGCCAAGAAGGTGATGATACCACCCCGGCCGGCGGCTTTGGTGCGGGCTCATTCCTGCCAAAGGGCAAGCCGATCTTCGATCGCTATCTCAAAATCGCGTTAGAGTTCAACGATGAGAAGATAAACGGCGGCCAATGACAACGCAAACAGGCCCGCAATAACCCACAGAAAGTCGGAACTCAGGACGATATTGCTGTAAAGAAAGCGGCCGAATACGATCAGGAGACTTAGTGCGGTCGCCCTGATCAGCCAGCTATTCCGCCCAGTCAGCATGAAAACGCCGGCTCCGGTCAACATGGTTCCGTATCCCGCGATAAAGCCTCCCCACGTGTTAAATACGATGCCAAGCCAATCCCGCAATGCTGGCGAAAGAGCCTGCGGATTGCCGCCAATATAGCGAACATCCTCCGGGAGCAGTGGTGGACGGAATCCGAGGAAATATATCGAAAGCCCCATCGTGAGAACGCCAAGTGCGATCAACACTCCGCCCACCAGAGCGGGTCTGATCCGAGAGACGGGCTGCTTTACCATTTTCTACCGACAGTCAGCTCAGCGATGATGGGACAATCCGGCCGTTCGTCGCCGTGACACTGCTCGGCAAGATCGAGGAGTGTCTTCCGCAGGGTAGTCAGGGCTTCGGCCTTGCGCTGAAGTTCCTCCGCACGCGCCAGCGCAACCCGCTTCACATCGGCGCTGTTGCGGCCATTATCCGCCCAAAGGCTGAGCAGGGTCCGAATTTCCGCGATCGGGAAGCCGAGATCGCGCGCATTGGCGATGAACCGCAGGCGATAAAGGTCGCGCTCGCCATAGTCGCGATAGCCCGCGCCCCGGCGCGGCGGCGCCGGGATGAGGCCGATCTTCTCATAGTGGCGGATCATCCGCTCCGAGACGCCGGTCTGTTTCGAAGCCTCCCCGATATTCATGCTGAGCCCTTCTCGCCCGCCTTGAGAGGAAAGGTGCGGGCGGCATCCCCGACCATCCGGTCCACGCACCAGCGGGCGTAGAAGCCCGCGAACAGCGCGCCCAAGAGTCGCCCCGGGAACGAACCGGGCAAGCCATAGTCGATCCACACCCGCAATCGCGATCCCGACGGCAAGGGCTCGATCTCGAAGCCCATCTCGTAGCCGCCGATAATCAGGAGCTGCGGTGCACCGACGGTTCGCCATCGCTTGCGCCGCGGGGGCTCATGCTCAACCACCACCTCGTCCACTCGGAGGTTGAGCCCGAAGGCCGAGCCGATCATGGTGATACGCGAGCCGATCGCCTTGCCGCACTGCTCATCGAGCAGATACTCTATCCCGCCGCCGCCCATCATCCAGAACGACCCGGTCATGTGACTGGCGAGCGATGCCGGATCGTCGAGCCGCACGAACAGCGCATCCGAAGCGGCAGCGGTTTCGCGAACCTCTTCGAGGTGATGCGTGAGTTGCGACATCACGGCGGTGTCGGCAGCCATGATCCTTGCTTCACAGCGCTTGCCGGTTGAGGCGGAGCGCGTTCGTGACAACGCTCACCGAAGACAGCGCCATCGCCAACGCCGCGATGATCGGTGACAGGAGGATGCCGAACAGCGGATAGAGGACGCCCGCCGCGACCGGGACCCCGGCGACATTGTAGATGAAGGCGAAGACCAGGTTCTGGCGGATGTTGGACATGGTCGCCTGGCTCAACCGCCGTGCCCGCACGATGCCCATGAGATCGCCCTTGAGGAGCGTCACGCCCGCGCTCTCGATCGCAACGTCCGTCCCCGAGCCCATGGCGATGCCGACATCGGCGGCAGCCAGCGCCGGCGCGTCGTTGACGCCATCTCCAGCCATCGCGACGACGCGGCCTTCGGCTTTAAGACGAGCGACCACGGCACTCTTCTGGTCTGGCAGAACTTCGGCCTCGACATCGTCGATCCCGAGGCGTCTCGCGACCGCTTCGGCGGTCGTGCGGTTGTCGCCGGTCAGCATGACGACGCGGATACCTTCCGCCTTGAGCGCGGCCAACGCTTCGGGTGTCGTCTGCTTCACAGGATCGGCGATCGCGAACGCTCCTCCCACCTTGCCGTCGACACCGATGAAGATCGCCGTGGCGCCATCGCGGCGAAGCGTGTCGGCCTGCTCAGCCAGCGCTTCCGTCGCGATCCCCTCCTCGCCCAGGAAGCGGGCATTGCCGAGGACGATCCGGCGGCCATCGACGGTGCCGAGCGCGCCGCGCCCTGTCGGAGAGTCGAAGTCGCTCACCTCGCTCATGGCGATGCCACGGTCTTTCGCGGCCTCGACGATCGCAAGTGCCAGCGGATGCTCGGACGCACGCTCCACCGATGCGGCAAGACGCAGCAGCTCCGCTTCGTCGAAGCCGGAAGCCGGCACGACCTGCGTGACAGCCGGACGGCCTTCGGTAAGCGTGCCGGTCTTGTCGACGACGAGCGTGTCGACCTTTTCCATATGCTCAAGGGCCTCGGCATTCTTGATGAGGACGCCGAGCCCCGCGCCCCGGCCGACACCGACCATGATTGACATCGGCGTGGCCAACCCGAGCGCGCAGGGACAGGCGATGATCAGCACGGCAACGGCCGCGACGAGCCCGTAGGCGAAGCGCGGCTCCGGGCCCCAGATGCTCCAGGCGATGAAGGCGATGATAGCGATGCCGATGACGACGGGGACGAACCAGCCCGAGACCTGATCGGCCATGCGCTGGATCGGCGCGCGCGAGCGCTGCGCCTCCGCGACCATCTGGACGATGCGCGCGAGCATCGTGTCGCGCCCGACCTTGTCGGCGACGATGACGAGCGCGCCGGTCTGGTTGAGCGTGCCGCCGATGACCTTGTCTTGCCTGGCCTTGGTAACGGGCATGGATTCGCCGGTGACCATCGATTCGTCGAGCGAGGAGCGTCCATCCTCGACCACGCCGTCGACCGGCACCTTCTCGCCGGGACGTACCCGCAGGCGGTCGCCCACGGCGATCAACTCGAGACCGACCTCTTCCTCCGCGCCGTCAGCGGCGATGCGACGCGCGGTCTTGGGCGCGAGATTGAGCAGAGCCTTGATCGCGCCGGAGGTGCGTTCTCGCGCACGCAGCTCCAGTACCTGCCCCAGCAGCACAAGGACGGTGATCACTGCGGCCGCCTCAAAATAGACCGCGACCATCCCGTCCCCGGCGCGGAATGCGGGCGGAAATATCTGCGGGGCGAGCGTCGCGACGACGCTGTAGACCCAGGCGACGCCGGTCCCCATGGCGATCAGAGTGAACATGTTGAGATTGCGGGTCTTGAGCGAGGCCCAGCCCCGCACGAAGAACGGCCATCCGGCCCAGAGCACGACCGGGGTGGCGAGGACGAGCTGAACCCAGACCGAGACCGACATCGGCACCAAGCGATGGATTACCGGGAAGAGGTGCGCCCCCATTTCGAGGATCAACACGGGAACCGCGAGCACCAGACCAACCCAGAACCGCCGCGTGAAATCGATCAGCTCATGACTGGGGCCGCTGTCGGCGGTCACCGTTGCCGGCTCGAGCGCCATGCCGCAGATCGGGCAGGCACCGGGATGGTCCTGACGGATCTCGGGATGCATCGGGCATGTCCAGATCGTGCCTTCGGGGGCCTCGGCCGGCGACGCGGCCGGCCGGAAGTAGCGCTCCGGATCGGCAATGAACTTGGAGCGGCAGCCCGCGCTGCAGAAATGCCAGCTCTTGCCGCCATGCTCGGCATGATGGGCGGTCTTGGCCGGATCGACGGTCATGCCGCAGACCGGATCCTTCACGCCCGCCACTGGTTTCGCCGCACCGTGGCCGCCGCAGCAACCGCCTCCATGCGCCGCTGAGTGTGTCTCGTTCATCGCCTTGCTCCTTTTCGACGCCTGACGATGTAGGGTCTGACACCGTGTCAGGGTCAATACGTATTCTCCTAAGCGGCGAGGCTGGCGCTCAACGCCCCCACGCTCGACACCCGGCTGCGCGAAACAGGGATATGTCTCAAGTCGATCCCGGGCTGCGTTGATCCGGCTCCCAAGGGCGGCGCGTAGGACTGCATGGCGCTCGCTCTGCTCGGGCGGTTGGCATTGCGCTAGACCGACATTGGCGGAGACAGTGTTCCCAGCCATGCGACGAGCCCTAGAATGACGACCGCCAGGCAGCCCTCGACGAGCAAGCTCTTGCGCAACAGGACCATCGCCGCCGCCGCGTCCTGTTGCGCAATGGCGAAATTCAGCGCGGGCGTGAGGCGGAAGCGGTTGAGTCCGGCAAGGCCGACCATCGCGGCAAAAAGCAGGAGCTTGGCGATCAGCAGCAGCCCATAGGTCGATTGCGCCAGCGTCAGGACATGGTCAGGGCCGACCAAAAAGGCGCCGTTGATGGCGCCGGTGAGAATGAGCAGGCCAACGATCAGCGTGCCGACGCTTGCGAAGCCGCGCAGGGCGCACTCGGCCAGCATTGCCCGCTCCATGTCATCGGTCGCGATCGTCGGCAGGGTCAGGATGAGAAAGGCGGCGATCGCCCCGACCCATGCCCCGGCCGCAAAGAGATGAAGGAGGTCGGCCGCAAGTTGCAGCCACCCCGCATTGCCTTCCCCGGCCGCGCCGTGACCCGACCAGGCAAGCGTCGCCAGCGCGACTGCGCCTGCGACCGTCACACCCAGGGTGGCGCCGCGCGGCAATCGGCTCAGCAGCGCAGCGCCGAACAGCACGAAAAGAAGCGCCAGCATTCGTATCTTGAGCGCGAGGCCCAGCGCCGTTTCGTCGAGGAGGTCGCCGAGGATCGACATGTCCGGCTGGGTGAACGGCACGCCGGCCATGGCCGCTCCCTGGAACAGGAAACCCAGCGAAGAGAGGATGAGGCCGAGCACCGCGAGGCCGATGAGCGGAGCGACCATCGGCAGGTGCCGCCGCCCGGTCCGCCCGCCGCCGAGCGCATAGAGCGCAAACAGCGGCAGACCGAACAGCAGCCCGAGGTCGACGTAGAGCGCCCAGCGGATCGCGACGAGAGCCACGTCGCTCACCGGGTCACGTCACAGTGAAGGCGAGGTTGCCCTGAATCCGGTGCGTATCGGTCGAGACGACATGCCAGGCGACCTGATAGCTGCCGGCCGAGAGCGGTCGCGCGAGCGTCAGGATAAGCGTCTTGCCGTCAGCGCCGGTCGAGGTCTTGAAGCCCGTGACCGCCATGCGATGGTTGGGCATGCCGGGCATGCCGGTCATGACGATCTCGGCGCCCGACAACCTGGGCATCAAGCCCTCGCTGAAAGTGAGCGTGATCTTCGACGGGGCCGCGACGCTCGCATTGGCGACAGGCGTCGAGGACAGGAGCTTGGGATGGGCGAAGGCCGGGGATGCGACGAGCACGCTGGCGGCGAGCGCGGCCAGGGCAAGGCGATGCGGTGCAGGCATGAAAGCAACTCCTTCTCGAAGAACGGTATTGCTGAATACGCAGCGCCGAGGCTTACCCCTCAAAATATTCACGCGCGCATCGCATGAGGGGCATGATGGGTTATTGCGTATTCTAAGGTTGAAGGAGAATGCAGATGACGGATCTCGACACACTTCTCGGACGCTTGCGCGATGCGCCGCTCGATCGGCGGCTACACGGTCTCGACGATCGGGTGATGGCGGAGATCGCGCGCATCCAGGCAAGTCCGAGCGTAGGCAACACCATGTTCGGCATTGCTGCGGTCGCGGCGCTTCTCATCGGGATTGCCGGCTCTGGGCTGCCCGCGGCATCCGCCGGTGCGAGCACCATCACGCCGTTCGACGCCCAGCTGGCCTTGGCGCCCTCGTCGCTGCTTGGATCGCGGTGATGCGCGATCCTCGGCGGCTGGTTCTTCTGGCGCTGCTGACATTTGCCGCGGCGATCGCCGGCGTGGTGATCGGGCGCGTCTATGTGGTGCCCGATCGGCCCGTCGAGAATGAACTTCACGAATTGCTACACCGCGATCTGAAGCTCGATGCCGGACAGCATGCTCGTCTCGAGACGATCGAGAAGAGCTATGCGATCCGTCGTCAGGCGCTCGAGGCTGAGCTGCGCGCCGACAATGTACGCCTTGCCGAGGCGATCGATGCCGAACATGGCTATGGCCCGAGGGTCTCGGCCGCTGTCGACCGCTCGCATCAGGCAATGGGCGAATTACAGAAGGAGACGCTGGAGCATATCTTCGCGATGCGCGCGGTGCTCCGTCCCGACCAGGCGGCGAAGTTCGACGAAGCCGTGGTGAAAGCTCTCACGGCCCAGAAAAAATGACGCTCCACCTCCCCGACTGCTCGGACGGGGAGCTTGCGGATCTGGCCCTGGCTGGCCGACAAGCAGCGTTCGGCGAACTGGTGCGACGCCACCAGGGCTGGGTCTACCGGCTCGTGCGCAGTCACGTCGGCGATAGCGAGGAAGCCATCGATGTAACCCAGACCTGCTTCGTCTCGGCGTTCACCGCGTTGGGCCGGTATGACGGCAAACGATCGTTCCGCGCCTGGCTGTCTCGTATCGCGCTCAACAAATGCAGAGACTGGCACCGCCGCCGCGCCGTTCGCAGGCTGCTCGCCTTCGCTTTGCCGCTGGGCGAAGCACGCGACGTGGCAGACGAAACGCCTGGCGCGGACAGAACGCTAGCTGGCGAAACCGAGCTGGAGCGCACGACGACGGCGATCGCGGCTCTGCCTGTCGCGCTCAAGCAAGTGCTGCTTCTGCGGACAGTTGAAGGCTGCTCCGAAGCCGAGACCGCCGAGATCCTCGGGATCAGCCAGAAGGCGGTCGAAACCAGACTTTACCGCGCTCGGACGCGACTTTCGGAAATCTTGCAAAATTCCTGAGGGGTAAGCGCTCACGCTGCGTATTCCCAATAACCCCTCCTGGATGTGAGCAGAGACAGCGCGTTATGAATTCAGTGTTCGACCGCCGCCAGTTCCTGCGCGGCGCCGCGCTCGCAAGCGGCGCCGCCGCGCTGTCGGCCTGGCTGCCTGCCTGGGCGCAAACCCTGTCGGCGGGCTTGCGGCCGACTATCCCAACCGTCTCCGGCGAGGACATCACCCTCACCATCGCCCGCCAGTCGATGACGATCGACGGGCATCGCTTTCGCGCAATCGGTATCAACGGCACGGTCCCTGCGCCGCTGGTCCGCTTGCGCGAGGGGCAAAGGGTGCGGCTTAACGTCGTCAACCAGCTCGAAGAGGACAGCTCGATCCACTGGCACGGGCTTCTGGTCCCGGCGAAGCATGACGGCGTGCCGGGCGTGTCGTTCCCCGGCATCAAGCCGGGTTCGAGCTATCTCTACGACTTCCCGGTCATCCAGAGCGGCACCTATTGGTATCACAGCCATTCGGGCCTTCAGGAACAGGAAGGTCATTACGGGCCGATCATCATCGACCCGGCGGGCGACGATCCCGTTGCCTATGACCGCGAGCATGTGATCGTACTGGCCGATCACAGCCCGCTGTCGCCGGAGGCGATCTTCCGTCGCCTCAAGGTCAATCCGGGCCATTTCAACTTCCAGCGCCAGACGCTCGCCGGGCTGCTCTCGGGGCGCGACCAGCCGCTCAAGGACCGGCTCGACTGGGGCCAGATGCGGATGGACCCGACCGACATCTCGGACGTCACCGGCTCGACCTACACCTATCTCGTCAACGGCCATGGCCCGTTCGACAACTGGACCGCGCTGTTCACGCCCGGCGAGCGGGTGCGGCTGCGCGTCATCAACGCCTCGGCGATGACCACCTTCAATGTCCGTATTCCGGGACTGCCGCTCACGATCGTCCAGGCCGACGGGCAGAATGTGGTGCCGGTGACGGTCGACGAGTTTCAGATCGGCGTCGCCGAGACCTACGACCTCATCGTCACGCCCGGCGAGGACAAGGCTTTCACCCTCGTCGGCGAGGCGATCGACCGCTCGGGCATGGCGCGCGCCACGCTCGCGCCGCGCGCCGGCATGGCCGCCGAGGTGCCGCCGCTGCGCAAGCGACCGCTCGCCGACATGAAGGACATGGGAATGGACATGTCCTCGACGCCCGGCATGGAAGGCATGGACATGTCGGGTGGCGCGCCGCGCGGCGTCGATCCCAGCGCCGAGAAGAACGCCTCGGCGCGTCTCGGCGGCACGGCAGCGGTGATGCCGGGCATGGATCATTCCGGGATGAGCGGCATGGACCACTCCGGCATGGCCGGGATGGATCATTCGGCAATGGCGGCGGAAGCCGGAGACCAGATGAACGGCATGGATCATGGCGGGCACGAGATGGCCTCGATGAAGATGCGCGACTTTGCAAATGCACCGCAGGTCAAGCGCGATCCGAGCGTTCAGACCATCTCACCGATGCCGGTCGATCGCACCGGCGAACCGGGCCAGGGCTTGGCCGACGTCGGCCACAAGGTACTCGTCTACAAGGATCTGATGGCACTGGAGCGCAACCCCGATGTCCGGGCGCCTGGCCGCAGCATCGACATCCACCTCACCGGCAACATGGAGCGCTTCATGTGGTCGTTCGACGGGGAGAAAATGTCGGACCATCACGAACCGATCCCCTTCACCGAAGGCGAGCGCGTGCGGATCAACCTCATCAACGACACGATGATGGGCCACCCGATCCACATCCACGGCCATTTCTTCGAACTGGTGACGGGACACGGCGATCACGCGCCGAGGAAGCACACGGTGATCGTCCAGCCCGGCGGCAAGGTGAGTTGGGACTTCACCGCCGACGCCGTTGGCGACTGGGCATTCCACTGCCATCTCCTCTACCACATGCATGCCGGCATGATGCGGGTCGTGAGCGTGCGCCCGAAGGGAGACGCATAATGATCCGGCCACTTGCCACACTGGGCAGTGTGATCGCGCTCATGGCAGCCACCCCGACCTTTGCCCAGGACCATTCGATGCACGACATGCCCGGCATGACACCGCCGGGCGGGGCGCAGCCGGCGCAGGACAAGCAGAAGCACAAGGACGCCGCGCCGCGCCCCAACCCACCTGCGCAGTCGCAGGATCCGGCCGCCTCGCCAGACAGCATGCCGGGAATGGACCATTCTCAGCATCAGGGCAGCGCAATGCCCGACATGCCTGGCATGGATCACGCCCAGCACAGCCAGGGCGCGATGCCGGGGATGGAGATGACGGGGACGGCGCTTCCCGCCGGTGACGCACCGCCGCCGCCTGTTCCGCACGACCATTATGCCGATCGCGATTTTCCCGGCGGTGAGATGGCGCAGCCGCGCATGGCCATGATGAAGGAGAGCGGCGGCAATAATTTCGGCCAGCTGTTGCTCAACGTCTTCGAGTATCAAGCCCATAGCGGCCGCGACGGCTATCGCTGGGACGGCGAAGGCTTCTACGGCGGCGACATCAACCGGCTCTGGCTCAAGAGCGAGGGCGAAGGCGAGTTCGGGCGCGGGATCGATACCGCCGAAGTGCAGGTGCTCTACAGCCGCGCCATCGACCCCTATTTCAACGTCCAGGCCGGTGTCCGGCAGGATTTCGGGCGCGGGCCCGACCGCACCTATGCGACGGTCGGCTTCGAGGGCCTGGCGCCCGGCTTCTTCGAATTGGAAGGCGCACTGTTCCTCTCCACCAAGGGCGACCTGCTCGGCCGGGTCGAAGGTTATTACGACCAACGCATCACCCAGCGCCTCATCCTCCAGCCACGCGTCGAGGTGAATTTCAGTGCGCAGGATGTGCCCGAGAACGACATCGGCTCAGGTCTCGTCAACGTCGAACCCGGCCTGCGGCTGCGGTACGAAATCAGCCGCCAGTTCGCGCCCTATATCGGCGTGTCCTATCTGCGCAAAACGGGAGATACGGCACGGCTCTCCCGCCTTGCCGGGGAGGATGTCCATGCCACGAGCTTCGTCGCTGGCGTCCGCTTCTGGTTCTAGTCCGGGAGCGGCGAATGGCGATGCGGCAGATGGGCAAGAGGATGTGCGGCGATCCCGCTGTATCTGATTCACGCCGAACCAAGGAGAGGACCTATGGACCACCCATCCGGCCACGGCAGCCCGAAAACGGGTGCCTATTGGAGCCTCGCGCTCCAGACCCTCGTCAGCGGCGTCATCATGTATCTAGTGATGTTCGTCATGATCGACGGTCTCGACAGCTTCTACAACAACCTGAACATGCTCTACATGACGATGATGATGGTCGCGCCAATGGTGGTGCTGATGATCCTCGCCATGTGGCACATGTTCCCGTCGAAGGCCGCCAATATCGCGCTGATCGGCATCTCGCTCACCGCTTTCTTCGGCAGCTTCGCCCTGATCCGCACCCAGACGACGATCGGCGACACAGCCTTCCTGCGCTCGATGATCCCGCACCATTCGGGCGCGATCCTGATGTGCCGCGAAGCGCGGCTGAGCGACCCGGAGGTCGTCCGTCTCTGCACGTCGATCGAACAGTCGCAGCGACAGGAAATCGACGAGATGAAGGCCATCCTGGCGCGTCGCTGAACATCTCCTTTGAACCTCGATCCCTCAAACGCCTTTGGTTCCTGGGCTGAGCGGGCGTCATGGACAAGAAAGATTCCGACGCCAAGAATGCCACTGCCGAGATCGAGCGGCTTGCCGCGCTGTTTCTGCGTCAGGCCGGCCGCTATGTCCTTTCGCTGCTCGATGTCTCCGGGCGGGTGCTGAGCTACAATGAGGAAGGCGAGCGGATCGAATGCTGGCCGCTCGACCATGTTCTCGGAAAGCAGCATGATCTTTTCTATCCGCCCGACGAGATCACCGCCGGCAGACCACGGGCCGATCTGGCAGCGGCGCTAGACGAAGGAACATTCGAGCGCGAAGCTTGGAGAGTTTGCGAGAACGGCTCCGAGTATCTGGCGCGCCTCACCATTACGGCGCTGTTCGATGGCGAACTTCATCGCGGCTTCGCGTGCATCACCCGCGACGTCACCGATGAGGCTGCCGTTCGCGCCTCGATCGAGACGCGCGAGCAGCATCTGCAATCCATCCTTGCGACCGTCCCCGACGCGATGATCATCATCGACGAGGGGGGCAGCATCACCTCGTTCAGCGCAGCCGCCGAGCGCCTCTTCGGCTATCAGGAAGCCGAGCTGATCGGACACAACGTCTCGTGCCTGATGCCACAACCGGACCGCGGCCGTCACGACGAGTATATCGCCCATTACCTCCAGACCGGCGAGCGCCGGATCATCGGGCTCGGCCGCGTGGTCGTCGGGCAGCGCCGCGACGGTTCGACCTTTCCGATGGAGCTATCCGTCGGCGAGGCAGGCGAGGACGGCCAGCGCATGTTCACCGGCTTCGTCCGCGATCTCACCGCCAAGGAACAAGACGAGCTGAAGCTGAAGGAGCTTCAGGCCGAACTCGTGCACGTCTCCCGCCTCAGCGCCATGGGCACAATGGCCTCTACCCTTGCGCACGAACTCAACCAGCCTCTCGCGGCGGTAGCACTCTACCTGGAAACGATCAGGGATCTGCTCGAGGCAGAGGAGGGCGAGCGCTTCGCGTCGCTGCGTTCGGTGATGGACGACGCGGCCCAAGAAACCTTGCGAGCCGGCCATATCGTCCGCCGGCTGCGCGATTTCGTGGCGCGCGGAGAGGTCGAGAAGAGCGTTCATGACTTGCCGCATGTCATCGCCGAGGCAAGCCAGCTGGCGTTGGTCGGCGCGCGCGAACGCGGCGTTCGTACTTTCTTCGCACTCGACCCGGCAGCGACACCGGTTCTCGTCGACCGCGTGCAGGTCCAGCAGGTGCTCGTCAATCTGATGCGCAACGCGATCGAGGCGATGGCAGAAGTGCCGATCCGCGATCTCCGGATCGCGAGCATGCTGCGCCCCGATGGCCTGATCGAAGTATCCGTCGAGGATACGGGACCGGGCATCGCTGAGGAAATTCGGCAGCAGCTCTTCACGGCCTTCGTGTCGACCAAGGCGGATGGCATGGGCCTCGGCCTTTCGATCTGCCGGACCATCATCGAGGCGCACGGGGGAAGGATCTGGGTCGAGCAACCCCCGCGTGGAGGCACGCGATTTCATTTCACGTTGATCCACGCGAAGGCGGAGGAAGGTTATGGAGGATAGGCGGATCATCCACCTGGTTGACGACGAAGAGGCAATTCGGCGCGCGGCCGGCTTTGCCCTGAAGACGGCAGGCTATGGCGTCGAAACCTATGCGTCTGGCGTGGAGTTTCTCAAGGTCTCCAAGTGCGCGGTAATGGGCTGCGTTATCCTCGACGTGCGCATGCCGGAAATGGACGGACTCGAGGTTCAGGCCGCCATGGCCGATCGCGGGATCAACATGCCGGTCATCGTCCTCACAGGGCACGGAGATGTCTCGGTCGCAGTGCAGGCGATGAAGGCCGGCGCCGTCGACTTTCTGGAAAAGCCGTTCGAGAAGGCTGCCCTCCTTCAAGCAGTTACCCGCGCCTTTGGGCGCATAGACGATGCCGACGTCCGCGCGATAGAGGCAACCGACGCCCAAGTGCGCATCGCCGCCCTGACGCCCCGGGAGCGTGAAGTGCTCGAGGGTTTGGCGAATGGCTACCCCAACAAAACCATTGCCTACGATCTGGGATGCTCATCGCGGACGGTCGAGGTTCACCGCGCCAGCGTCATGACCAAGCTGGATGTCCGCAACCTGTCCGAGGCGCTCAGGATCGCCTTCGCCGCCGGATTGGGCCGCAAACCCTAGTAACTGCGAAGTTTACGTAGCGACCCTGAGCCGTGACCGTGCGACCGATATAGCGGTTTCAACCGGTATATTGATCACGCGCGATGTTATCTGTCAGTGCCCGGTGCGATGGCCGCTACACCATCCTTGTCTCTGACGACGATCCGGGCGTGCGGCGCAGCGTTCAGTTGCTGCTGCGATCGCGCGGCTATAAGGTGTACGGCTACACGACAGGTCGTGCGCTGTTGGCCGATCCTCGAGCAAACGAGGCCGACTGTGTAATCCTCGATTATCGGATGCCCGATATCGACGGTTTCGCCATCCTGCGCCATCTCAGGCAGACTGGCTGGTCGGGACACGCGATCATGATATCGGGCTTTCATGACGTCGTGCTGGCGCAGCGTGCCGCCGAAGCCGGCTTTGATCACATCATTGCCAAGCCGTTGATCGGTCGGGCTCTCCTCGATGCCGTCGGGCAGCACAGCGCGCAAAATCGCCGGGGTCATTAAAGGGGTCTTCTAATCCGCTCCGCGTGACAGCGCAGAGGTTGAAGGTGCAGCGGCCACCAAAGGTCCGAACGCTCCGACAATGCGAGACCGGCATCTATGCAATTCAATGTCGTGCGAAGACCCGCGGGCCGGCAGCGCCAAAGGCGATGACATCATAGCTATGGGACTTGACGCCCGGCACTTCCATGCCTTCCGAGCCAAGCGGCATGCCAGCGACGGCGAGCCCCTTGACGCCTGCGGGACGGGTGGCGAGCAAACGCTTCATGTCGGAAATCGGGACATGGCCTTCGAACGCATATCCGTCGATCAGGGCCGTATGGCAGGAAGAAAATTGCACGGGGACGCCGACCCTACGCCGCAAAGCAGGCCGCGCGGCATCGTCCTCCATGATGACCTTGCGGCCGAGCTTCGCCTGGACAGCCCGCGCCCACTTCTCACAGCATCCATATCCCGGGTCCCGGCGAACGACGACATCGCTGGCGGCGAGAGCGACGCCCGGCATGGTGAGGAACAACAAGGCGGCAGACAAACGGGTCTTCATGGACAGATTCCTGAACAGTGACGATGAGCGGTAGACGTTTGCACCTATTGTTCAATACGCACCAATGCCGCCTCCCCCTCATCAAACGGTGGCATTTGTCGAACCCGGCCTGCGTCGCCAGACCAGCGGCAGCGCCACAAGGAGAAGGATCGACATCCAGCCGATGCCTATCAGGATCAACGACTGCTCCCCTGGATCGGCTAAGGCAATCGCCAGTGGCGCCAGAGCCTGGCCAATGCTGGCTGCGGCATGCTGCAGCCCCAGCTTCCAGCCGGACGGAAGCGTGGGGCCGCTGATCCAGAAGCTCGTCACGAGACGAAGGCTCGCGGAACTCCAGCCGGCTGCGACAATGAGGCCGGCGATCCCGATCATGGACGACGCATAGGGAAAGACGAACAAGGCGGCGGCGAGAAGCGCGAGTGTAAGGCACACGAGCAATCTGGGGGCTGTCACCAGCCACGGGACCCTGGTGTGGAACAACTGCGCCGCCAACATCGCAAGTCCGCAAAGACTTGACCGACCCCCACCGAGTGGTCCGCGTGGACTATTAGTGCATTGACGCCTCCATCGCCAGTGTTGGCCGTAGGTGGAGCGAAGCGGAACCGGAGGGCGACACTGGCGATGGAACGGCCTCTGGCGCCGGTGGCCGATACCCGAGCGAGCTGTGCGGCCGGACTGTGTTGTAATGTCGCCGCCAAGCCTCGATCAGGATCCGGGCCTCGGCGAGCGAGTAGAAGATCTCGCCATTGAGCAATTCATCGCGCAGCGACCCGTTGAAGCTCTCGCAGTATCCATTCTCCCATGGCGATCCGGGGGCGATGTAGAGCGTCTTCACGCCGACCTTCGCCAGCCATTCCTGCACCGCCGTCGCGATAAATTCCGGGCCATTGTCGGACCGGATATGCGCGGGCGGACCGCGCGTGACGAACAGTTCGGCCAGCGCCGCCAGCACATCGTCGCTCTTCAGCTTACGCGCCACGGGCAACGCCATGCACTCCCGGCTCGCCTCGTCGATGATCGACAGGATGCGGTATTTGCGACCATCGTGGGTGCGACCCTCGACGAAGTCATAGGACCAGACGTGCCCGGGATATTCCGGCCGAAGCCGGATGCACGATCCGTCGTTCAACCAGAGCCGCCCGCGCTTCGGCTGCCTTTGCGGCACCTTGAGCCCCTCGCGTCGCCAGATGCGCTCGACCCGTTTGCGGTTCACATGCCACCCTGCATTGCGCAGCAACGCCGTCACTCGGCGATAGCCATAACGACCATATTGCCGCGCCAGCGCAATGATATCCGCGGTGAGAGCTGCTTCGTCATCGGCCCCGCGAGGCACCTTGCGCTGTGTCGATCGATGTTGCCCGAGCACGCGGCAGACCCGTCGCTCGGACACCGGCATCATCATTCTGATGTGATCGATACAGCGCCTTCGGCGCGCGGGGCTCAGAAGTTTCCCCGGGCGGCCTCCTGCAATATCAGCTTGTCTAGCGTCAGGTCCGAGATCGCACGGCGAAGCCGCACATTCTCCTTCTCCAGATCCTTCATCCGACGTGCCTGATCGGTCTTCAGGCCGCCATATTCCTTACGCCACCGATAATAGGTTTGCTCGCTGACCGCGATCCGCCGACACGCCTCCGCGGTCGTCGCGCCCTGCGCCAGCACAACCTCCGCTTCACGCAGCTTGCCGATAATCTCTTCCGGGCGATGCTTTTTGCTCGGCATTCCTTGTCTCCTTCGTAATCCAAAATATCATCAATTTTGGACCACTCAGAAGGGGGCAGATCAATCCATTTCGGTGGGCAGGATGATCCCATGCCAGTGGATGCTCGACATCTCCTTGAGGCTGTTGCGAACCCGCAGCGTGACGGTGTCGCCCTCGCGCAGCCGCAAGACCGGCGCGGGCACGGTGCCGTTCACCGCCGTCGCGACCCGGCGCTTGCCGGTATAGTTGACCGGCAACTCGGCGATCTCGAGGTCGAACTCGGTTCCGCGCAGTTCAGCGGCCGACGCGGAAAGGGATTTCGCCAGCAGCGCCGGTGCGAAGCCGCCAACGGCTCCGCCGATCGCCAGCCCCTGGACGAAGCAGCGCCGCGCAATCGGCAAGCGAGGGAACGCAGGCATGACTGTTGCTTTCGTCATGGATGGTCAGGCCAGATCGAGGACGATCCGCCCCTCGATGTCGCCATGGTGCATGCGCGCGAAGACATCGTTGATGTTCTCGAGCTTTTCGGTGTGGACCGTCGCCTGGACCTTGCCTTCGCCGGCGAAGGCAAGCGCTTCGAGAAGGTCGAGCCGGGTGCCGACGATCGAGCCGCGCACCGTGATGCCGTTGAGAACGGTGTCGAAGATCGACAGCGGGAAGTCGCCGGGCGGCAGGCCGTTGAGTGCCACCGTACCGCCGCGCCGGACCATGCCCAGCGCCTGCTGGAAGGCCTTGGGCGATACCGCCGTGACGAGGACGCCCTGTGCGCCGCCGATCGCCTGCTTCACGGCGGCCGATGGATCCTGGTCGCGCGCGTTGACGGTCAGCGCCGCGCCGAGACGAGTGGCGAGATCGAGCTTGCGGTCGTCGATGTCGACGGCCGCGACGTTGAGGCCCATCGCGCGGGCATATTGCACCGCCATGTGACCGAGCCCGCCGATCCCGGAGACAACCACCCAGTCGCCGGGCTTTGCCTCGGTCGCCTTCAGGCCCTTATAGACCGTAACGCCCGCGCAGAGGATTGGTGCGATATCGATGAAGGAGACATTGTCGGGCAGATGCCCGACATAATTGGGATCGGCGAGGACATATTCCGCGAAGCTGCCATTAACCGAGTAACCGGTATTCTGCTGGAGTTCGCACAGGGTTTCCCAGCCGCCCAGGCAATGCACGCAATGGCCGCAGGCGGTGTAGAGCCAGGGAACGCCGACCCGGTCGCCTTCCTTGACATGGGTGACGCCCGATCCGACGGCGGCAACATGACCGACGCCTTCGTGGCCGGGAATGAACGGCGGATTGGGCTTTACCGGCCAGTCGCCCTGGGCCGCGTGCAGGTCGGTGTGGCACACGCCGGTCGCCGCGATCCTCACGAGGATCTGGCCCGGGCCGACTTCGGGAATCGGCGCCTCTTCGATTACGAGCGGTGCGCCGAATTCGCGGACGACGGCCGCTTTCATGGTTTTTGCCATGTCTTCTTCTCCTACTGCGAGGGTGTCAGAACAGGCCGAGCGCATGCTCGTCATAGGAGACAAGCAGGTTCTTGGTCTGCTGGTAATGGTCGAGCATCATCTTGTGGTTCTCGCGCCCGAACCCCGACGCCTTGTAGCCGCCGAAGGCGGCGTGGGCGGGATACTGATGATAGCAGTTGGTCCAGACTCTCCCGGCCTGGATCGCGCGGCCGAGACGGTATGCGCTGTTTCCGTTACGCGTCCAGACGCCCGCGCCGAGGCCATAGGCCGTGTCGTTGGCAATCGCGATCGCCTCCTCGGCGGTCTTGAACCGCGTCACCGAGAGAACCGGCCCGAAGATTTCCTCCTGGAAGATCCTCATGCGGTTCTCGCCGACGAACACGGTCGGCTGCACGAAATAACCCTGGTCGAACTCGCCGCCGGGAAGCGCTCTGGCACCGCCGGTCAGGCATTGCGCGCCTTCGGCCTTGCCGATCTCGATATAGCCCAAAATCTTGCGAAGCTGGTCCTCGGATGCCTGGGCGCCGACCTGGATCGAGGGATCGAGCGGGTCGCCCTGGCGGATCGCTGCGACGCGCGCCACCGCGCGCTCCATGAAGCGGTCGAAGATCGATTCATGGATGAGCGCGCGCGAGGGACAGGTGCAGACCTCGCCCTTGTTGAAGGCGAACAGCGTGAAGCCCTCGAGCGCCTTGTCAAAGAAGCTGTCGTCCTCATCAAGGACGTCTGCCATGAAGATGTTAGGCGACTTGCCGCCAAGCTCCATCGTCTGCGGGATGAGATGATCGGCGGCGGCGTGCATGATCTGCTTGCCGGTGACGGTCTCGCCGGTGAAGGAGACCTTGGCGATGCGCGGATTGGCGGCGATCGCCTGACCTACGGTTCGCCCCGGACCGGTCACGACGTTGAGCACGCCGGGCGGCAGGATGTCGGCGGTGAGCTCGGCGAGCATCATCAGCGTCAAGGGCGTCTGGGACGCGGGCTTGATGACCGTGCAGTTGCCTGCAGCAAGCGCCGGCGCGATCTTCCAGGCCGCCATCAGCAGCGGGAAATTCCACGGGATGATCTGGCCGACCACGCCCAGCGGTTCGCGGAAATGATAGGCGATCGTATTGGCATCGATCGTCGAGATCGCGCCCTCCTCCGCCCGGATGCAGCCGGCGAAGTAGCGGAAATGATCGATTGCCAGCGGGACGTCAGCGGCGCGCGTTTCGCGGATCGGCTTGCCGTTGTCGATCGTCTCGGCGAGCGCTAGCAGCTCCAGATTATCTTCCAGCCGGTCCGCGATCCGGTTGAGCAGCCGGGCGCGTTCGGCCGGCGAGAGCCTGGCCCACTGATGCTTGGCAGCGTGCGCCGCATCGAGCGCGCGCTCGACATCTTCCGGGCTTGAAAGCGCGAACTCGGCGATCACGGCGCCGTTGATCGGGCTCGTGTCCGTGAAATATTCGCCCGTGGCGGGAGCGCTCCAGTGGCCGCCGATGAAATTGTCATACCGATGCCGGAACGACGGTGCGGCATTGATGGTCCCGATCGCTTTCTCGTACATCGCCTGTCTCCATCTCCATCGGCGCTTGATGGAGTAGACCCTCCGGCAAGCCGTCCTATAAGTAAGTTCCGCAGGAACCAGTCGGATGCCGCGCTAGCAAGATGAGGCATCAAAGATGACTGAAGAGCCGACGAGTCTCATTGAATTACGGACGGTATATTCGTGAGCGCAGACAAATGGTTCGCGGCCACGCTATCGGCGTTCTTAAATGCACCCCGATCACTTGGCGGTCATCGTGTACGCTATGAGGTACTACGCTTCAGCCTGACCCAGTCGTCCTTCAGCGGCGTGCCATTCGTGACCTGGAAGTGCGCGAAATAATCGTCGAAGACCTGGTCGACCTGGACATGGCCGACCATGCAGCGATGACGGGGCGTGGCATGGTAGACTTCGAGGATCTGCCCTACCTGCGCACCATCGGCCTGGCCGCCGCAGGCGACCGCGCCGCCCGCATACATTCGGACGATCTTGTCCCGCATGAAGAAGCTATGGCCGACGCCCTGCGCGAGGAGCGGCGTGCTACTGAACAGCAGAAGGCTTATTGTAGCGCCAATGCTCAGATGTTTCCGCATCGCCGTCTCCCCCTCTCGCGACGGACGCCTGCTTCCCGGGAATGGTGACCGGGGAAGACGGCGAACCGTCTGCATTGTCAAAGAACTGGCCCGCCGCGGGGGCGGCGGCGGGCCCTCAGCCCCCGGGGTTTTGTTCTCGGGGCTGGAAACCTCACATGTGGCTCATCGGCTTGTCGGCCATGGGCTTGGGGGCCTTCTTCTTGGGGGCCGGCTTCGCCTTTTTCATCGGCATCTCACAGCAGCCGCTCGCCGGCTTGTCGGCCATGCCCGATCCATTCGCCGCGGCGGATCCGCTGGACGTGCCTGCCATGCCGGGCATGCCCTGCTGTCCCTGTTGCTTCTGCATGCCGGACTGATGATCCTGCATCATCTGGTCGTGCATCTGCTGCCCGCCATGATCCATGCCCTGCTGGTGAGGATGAGACGGCGATGGCGTCGGCTGGGCGGCAGGGGGCGGCGTCGCGGGCGCCGACTGGGCCAGACCCGTGCCGGTGAGGGTCAAGGTCGCCAAGCAGCTGACCGCGGCGGTGAAAAGCGTCGTCTTTCGCATTGAAGGTCTCCGAAATGTTGTCCCTCTTGCCCGATCGAGGTTCCGATCCCGGCAATTCCGGCACTGCAATGCTGCAAACGGGATCTACTCTGTATACGTAAGTTACGAATCCGGCTCGATCAGCAGTGGTACTCGCTGGTTTACGCGGGTTGGATCATGGTGTCCGGGGTCAAGCAACTGCATGCCCGCGACCGGTCTTGCTGGTTCAGACCAGCCATAAAGGCAATTGGCCCGCCGTGGGGGAACGGCGGGCCAAAGCTTCGGCCGAACCATGCAGCTCAACTGCCCGTCACGGCTGTGGGCCAGCGGTCAACCCTGTCGCCGAACCCGGCTTCTTTGCCGGTTCAGCAACCGCCACGCGACATCCGCGACATGCCGGAGGCGCCATCCTGGTCCCGCGAGCCCTGCATCGCCATCCGATGCCCCTGCATCATCTGGCCGTGCATCTGTTCCTTGCCATGCCGCATGCCCTGCATGTGGGCGGTATCGGGTTGGGCGGGCGCCGGCTTGGCCTTGAGGGTCTCCTCAAGATCAGGCATGCCCGGCGGCATTCCGTCGGCGAGAACAGGCCCGGCGCCGACGGCAAGGATGCCGAGAGCTGCGAGCGAAACGATAACTGCCGTCTTTTTGCGCAAGTATCCATTCCTTCACGTCTGGGTTTTCGGCTCGACCGGGCAGATGCCCGGTCGACTGTCGCTCCTCTCGGAGCTTGCCCGTGAAATGGTGTCGCCTTCGGCCTAGCTGTATACGTAATATGCGAAGCCCGCCGCTCAGCCGGCCATATCCGCCATCATCCGGCAACTTGCGGCGCACTCCTTACAGGTAGCCGAACAACGAGCCATCTGCTGGTCCTCGGAATGACGGAGGCATTCCTGCGCGCATCGCTCGCAGGTCTCGGCGCAGGCGCGGCACAGGATCCGGTGGAAGGAGGATTGCCGCAGCATGGAGTTCGCCGTCGTCTGGCATATCTCGGCGCAGTCGGTCAGCATCGCGATCAGTGCGGCCGTCGCCAGAGCACCGCCCTGCTTCGTCAAATAGGTTGCAGTCTCCAGGCACATGCGGTGCGACGTGATGCATTGATCGACGCAGTCCGACATGGGCATCGCCATCCCCTCCATTGAACGGTGCTGCGCCGCCGCCGGAGCGGCCATCGCACCGGCCACCGCTAGGCCGGCGCCCGCCATCAGCAATTCGCGTCTTTCGATCATCATCATGCTCCCATCTGCTCTTTCACCGCTGGCGTTCCACCTCGGGACGCTGCGTCAGTCTTCGGCGACGAACCATCCGATGCGTCGCGCGCCTTCTCCCGCGCCATCCGGGTTTCCTCCCACGGCCAATGGCCGTTGATTTCGACCCCGAGCGAGATGCTGAGGAAAGTGCGGACCAGCACGAGACCGGCAAGCACGATGAGATCATCGAGCGTGGGGTTAATCACCAGCGACTTGACGATGTCGCCCGCGACCAGGAATTCGAGACCGAGCAAAATGCTGCGGCCTAGGGCGGAGCGGAACGCACTATAGGCTTCCGTCCGATCGCCAGCCCTTGCCCGCCTTGCAAACAGCACCGTTGCCAACGCAGCGCCGACGAGGATCGTCAGCGTCCCCGCGAGCTCGAGACCGATCACCGCGAACCGGAAGAAGGCGCTCAGCCATCCCGCTTCAATGGTGATCATACCAGCCTCGCCGGCGGATATTGTTGAAGCTGTCGGTCGTGTGGCAGGCGTAGCATTGGTCGACGCGCGCCTTCCTGCCGGCGGCACGCTCCGAGACCATGCTGAAATGCTCCATGAAATGGCTTGGAGGCGCCTTGTGGCACTCGGAGCATTCGGTCGAATTGACCGACGGATGCCGGTAGTTCGCGATTTGCCAGCTGTCGGTCTTGTGGCAGCTCGCGCAATCGCTGCCGAACAGTCCCTGATGGGGATCGCGGTAGACGTGGCAGCTCGCGCAGTTCAGCCCGGCTTCGGGCGAGAACCCGTGAGGATTGACGGCGGACCCGTTGATGGGCTGTCGGAACACTTGGGGGTCGAGCAGCGCTGCATGGTTCATGCGGATGATCCCGCGATCACCCTCATGCTCGACATGGCAGGACGTGCATTCGGTCGCGCGAGCATGAAACTGCGTCGACTGCTTGAAGCCGAAATCCGTTCCGGCATGGCAGGTTAGGCACGTCTTGGCTTCCACGCCTTTGCCGGGCGTATGACAGGCGGTGCATTGGCTCGCGAACGCCTGGTGGGCACTCGACAGCGGACCCGGCACCACGAGCCGTGCGACCAATCCCGCATCCGCCGGCGCGCTCGATCGCATCCGGACCGGAATCGCGATCATGATCGCCAGCAGGGCTGCGATGAAGACGGCATAGAAGAGGCGGTGCCACCTCATAGCCAGCGCAGCCCGAAATAGATCGCGGCGCCGATATGAAGCGCCAGCAGCCCGAAGATGAGGCAGGCCAGCAGGATGTGCAGGAACCGCCATTTCGCGAACAGCGAGTTGGTCGCCTCTTCTGCCCGGATCGCAAATTCGGTGTCGGCGAGCGCCGCTGCGAGCGCCCCCCTGTCCTCGGGCAGGTCGGCGCCCGGCGCATCGGCCACGACGAAGAGATAGCGCTTCCAGCCAGACAGTGGCGCCTTGGGTGCTGCCATCGTCAATGCCGTGGCCGGCTCGTCGAGAAAGGCGGACCGAAGCGAGGCCAGTTCCGACTTGCGGCCCCTGAGCGCCTTGGCGATCTGGGCGAGCAGATAGCGGCCGATGAAGCCGGTGATGACCGTCATCAAGAGGATGATCGTCAGAAGTAGACCGACCGGACTCTCGAACTTGTGCGCGGCGTGCACCAACCCGAGGATCGGCGCGAGCACACCGGCATAGATGTGGATCGCGAGCAGCGTCGGTTTCCTCACAAAATGCGAGAGGCCCCTGTCGACCCATGGGATGTGCTTTGCCGCCACATAGGGAAGGGTCAGCAGCATCAGCACCAATGCCACGATGCCGACGATCCCACCTGCCAGACTGCCTGGAAAGCGTGGCGACACATGCACGAGGTAGCCGAGCGGAAACAGCAGCAGAAAGGCGACCAGGAGGCCGACTATGAGGTCACCCCGCTCGCGCATCAGGCTTCCACGACGAGCGGTGTACCCGTTCCTTTGGCCTGGCAAGCGAGGACATAGCCCTGTTCCTTGTCGGACGGCGCCAGGCCGGTTTCGACCGCCATCGTCACCTCACCCTCGAGCAGCTTGACGACGCAGACGCCGCACTGACCGACGCGGCAGGCATAGGGGATTTCCACACCCGCGCCTTCCGCCGCCTCGAGCACGGTCTCTTCCGCGGGCAAGGCCGCCGAAACGCCCGATACGGAGAATGTGACCGTGCTGGGCGCGACCTCTGAACCGGGGGGCGGCCGCTGCGCTGGTGAGGGAGCGGGCTTCACCTCGAGATCGCTGGCATCGGCAGGCAGCGAGGCCGGGCCGAACGCTTCGGTGTGCACTTGCGCTTCGGGCACGCCAAGCTCGGCAAGTATGGTGCGCATCGCGCCCATCATTGCCGGTGGGCCGCACATATGGATGCGGCGGCTCGCAATCTCGGGAACCGCCGCCAGAATCATTTCCCGGGTGATCGGGCCTTCGGGGCCCATCCAGACCGTGCCGGGCGAGCGCTGCATGGCCGCTATGACGTGGAGGTTGGCGAAGCGGCGCTCGAGACGCTCGATCTCGTCCCTGAACACAAATTCTTCGGTGGAACGAGCGCCGTAAAAGAAGAAGATGTCACCATCCCACGCCGTGTCGGCGAGATAGCGCAGGACCGACATCATCGGTGTGATGCCCACCCCACCCGCGATCAGGACGATGCTCTGCGCATCGGTCCCCGTGAAAGTGAAGGCACCAAATGGACCGCTCACCTTCAGAAGGTCGCCTGCGGAAACCTTGTCGTGCAGATGGCGCGAGACGACGCCCTGCTCCTCGCGCTTGACCGTCAATTCGACATAGGCGCGCTGCGTCGGGGAGGAGGCGATGGTATAGGATCGGCGCGCCGCCTTGCCATCCTCGGATTCCACCTCGACCTGCAGGAACTGGCCCGGCAGGAAGTCGAACGGCAGCCGATCGGCCGCCGGATCGGCGAGGCGGAAGGTCAGCACCGTCGGCGTCTCGCGGACGATCTGGACGACGCGCAGCTGCCCGGCCCAGCTTTTCGGCTTGCGCAGCGAGGCGCCGGCTGGCGGTGCGGCGTTGCTGGGCGCAAGCGCCACGATGTCCGGCGTGGGCGGCGCCGCGAGTTTGCCGGCAACCGGAGCCGCCACCGGCGCCGCCGATGGCGGCGATTTGGCGGCACCCCCGCCGACGATCGCGGCAATCCGCCGCAGGCGAAACATCTGCAATGCGATCAGCGTGGCGCTGACGAGCGCCAGGAACACCATGAGAAGCAGATGCGAAGGGGAAATGCCGAACCAATGGTTGGCGTGGCCAGACGGGGGCTCGTCCAGATCGAGCTGATCGCGAAACCAGGAGAGGCCTACCTCCCGGGGCGGCTGCAGGCCGCCAATCGCGCCCTGCGCGGCGGAGCCTGCACGGAACAGATCCGTCCCCTCGCGCATGCGACGGGCCGCCTCCAGCCGTGCCGAGATCGTCGTCGCCCGCGCTCCGTCGGCCGACGCGGCATTGATCATCGCCAGGCCCGTGTTGACCCGTTCACTGGCCTGCGACGCCACACGCTGCCGGGCGGCTTCGTCGAGCGCTGGAAAGGCCAGGAGCTGGGAGAAGAAGGCCGCCCGGCGAGAATCGTGGCCGTGCTCGTTCTCTCCCTCGCCGTTGATCATGCGGTCCATCATGGGGTTCATCATCTTCGCCATGTCGGACGATCCCGGCGCCGACGGGGCGGACATAGCCCCGTCAGCCGGCATCGAGGCGGCGCCAATGCCGCCGCCATGATGGGCGGCATGATCCTCGCCTTCCTGTGCCTTGACGCTCATGGACAGGCTCAGGGCGAGCGCGAGCCAAAGGCTCCAGCGGCGAAGGCCGATCCGATTGCGCATCCTCGTCCCCTTCGTGCGCCTACATATCCTTCATCGGCATGGCCTGGTTCGTCGGCGCCGGGTCCGTCGCCGGAGCGCTCCCGTTCGAGCCCCCCGCCCGCATCGCATCATGGTCCATGGCCTGGCGATGATGGCGCTCCATCTCCTCCTGGTTTCTCACTTCGTCCGAGGGACCCGCGTCAGCGCCATTCGCCGTGTCGGTCGGGAGCGGGACCGCAGCAACGCTGTTCGCCGCGGGCGGCACCGTCTGATCGCTCTTGCGGTCACAGCCGGAGAGCACGAGCGCCATCAACAGGGTCCCGCCGACGAGGGGCAGAACGGTCTTGTCATGTCCGATCATGGCTTGTTCCTTCTCATTGGAAACGTCCGGGCGGCTCTCCGCCGCCCGGACCAGATCATTGCGCGTTACGGAGAATCTGAAGGCACCGGTCGTGCGAGAGATTCATGGGGTTGCGGCCCTGGCCCTTCATCTCGCCATGGTCATGGGGCGTCTGGAGACCCATATTGCTCTCCATCGCCCGGCAGCTCTCCACCTGTGCACTAGTGGGCCGTGTGGTCACACAGGCTCCCAGAAGTAACGCCGGAACTGTTACTGCGATGATATGCTTTTTCGTCATGATAAGACCCCTTTTGATAACGGTGATCGTTCACCCTGCGCCGCTTCGTCTTTTGTTTTTTTATGTTGGTCTTTCCGCCTTGCCGTCAGGAAGGCCAAGATCGGGCAATCGGAAACTGGCACTTCGCCCGGGCACTCGTCGGCAAGCATCCGAAGCATTTCGCGGATGTCGGACAGACGCTTGAGCCGGACCTCGGTGTCACTGATCTTGGCGTGCGTGATGTCGAGTACGGCTTGCGCACTGGAGGTATCGGAAGCCCTGAGTTCCAGCAGTTGCCGAGCTTGCTCGAGAGTGAAGCCGAGTTCCTGGGCCGAGCGGATGAAGTTGACGCGCTCGAGGTCCGTCTCATTGTACAGCCGATAGCCTGATGCGGTTCGCTCAGGCGCACGCAACAGACCCATCCGCTCGTAATAGCGGATCGTGTCACGCCCCACGCCTGCGGCCGCGGCCAGTTCGCCGATCTTGAAATTACCCATGACATCCGCTCGATTATGCCGGTGGGACCGTGGTCCTGGGTCAAGCAGTTTTACTGCGACCCCGAATGGCCCTGTTTAGGCCACCGGCGCTATGCCAGCCGGCGGACTGCCCGACATCCTCGCCGTCGGGCAGCTTTTGCCGGCCGGTCGCCGGAGGCACGGTCAATTCTTGCGAAGCTCGACGATGTCGTGCTTGGCCGGTGTGCCGTCGGCGACGGTCACACGGGCAAAGTGATCGTCGTAGATGTGATTGATCCTCACATGACCGACGAATTGCCGACGGAATGCCGGACCCGTGCCCTTATAGGAACCGCCCGGTACGGGGACGTTCCGATACACGTCGAGAACCTGACCGACCTCCGCACCATCGGCTTTTCCGATGCAGACAACCGGACCGGTCTCATCGGTATCAACGATCGAACCGCGCATGAACCATGTGTGGCCAATACCTTGCGCGGCGGCCGGGACTGCCGATAGCAGGGCCAAACCCGCTGCGGCAAGCATCACTGCTTTCATGTCGAACTCCTTCATTAGCTGAGTGCGAACCCTCGGCTATCTCGTTCGGAGCGGCGGCGGAGGTTCAGCTCCGGCCACGGCTCCGACCGATGCCGAGGCCGTGTCAGTTGCTGCGGCGAAGCTCGACGATGTCGTGCTTTGCCGGCGTCCCATCCTTCACCGCGACGTGCGCGAAGTGATCATCGTAGATGTGGTCGACGGTCACATGACCGACAAGCTGGCGATGGTAGGTTGGCGCTACGCCCTTCGAGGGACCAGGATGGGTCACGACACGATAGACTTCCAGCGTCTGGCCGACTTCGGCGCCATCGCTCTTGCCGATGCAGACGATCGTGCCCTGGGCATCCGCGCCCACGATCGAGCCACGCATGAAGAAGCTGTGCCCGATACCCTGAGCCATCGCCGGAACGGCGGCAAGCATCGAAATTCCGGCCAGCGCAACCGTGATGGACTTCTTGATCATATTCTCCTCCTTTAATAGATGTTGACACCACCGCTCGAAACGCGAGGGGAAGAACTTCTCTTCAAGCGTCGGAGTACGGTCCCAGGTCCAGCCTCGATATACGTATAGGCCGCAGCTGCGATCTACCGGTCGAACCAAATGCTACGGTCGACATGCGTTAGCTCTGGGCCGCAGCACTGATCAGGCGGCTGCCGAAGAGGTCGCCTGCCGCGACGGTGCAACCGACAGAGCCGGCCCACCCCCAGTCTCGCTTGGCGTCGGAGCACTGCATCGCTAGCGATCAACATTGTCATGTTCGCGGCCGAGTTGGCGGCGGGCATCCTTTCTGGCCACCAGGATCGCGTCAGTCGTTGAATGTTTCGGGGCAGGTGCGGCAGTTCATCGCCGACTAAGCCCCAATTGGGCGGCAGCCGACAATGTCGTGATCAACGGGCATCCGACCTGATCGCCGGCGTCGCAGGCACGGACGGTGTCGGCAAGCACGCGCTCCATACGCCTCAAGTCGGTAATCCGCGCGCGCACCTGTCGGAGGTGCGAAGCCGCGATTTCGCGGGCGTCGCCGCATGCCATATCTTCGGCGGTGGCGATTCCGAGCAGCGCCCGAATTTCGTCTAGCGTAAAGCCCAGCTCGCGCGCACGCCGGACGAAATGGACCCGCGCAACATCCGCGAGACCAAAGCTGCGGTACCGGCCCCGGCGAGCCGGCATAGGCAGCAGTCCGATACGCTCATAATAGCGGATCGTCTCAATGTTGCAGCGCGTGCGCCGCGACAGCTCTCCAATCGCGATGGCTTCCATGGCCGCCCCTCGCCTTTCGAAATTGGGGGGTTGAGTCTGTAGTTCCTACAGATGGTAGAGTTCCAGCCAATTGATCGCAAGGAGTCGCCGATGACGTCCAAACCATATGTCCTGGGCCGCTTTTCGAGCGCGCGTGGGGCGCTGTTACTCGCCTTCGGCGCAATAGCGTCGGCATTCGGCGTAGCCTCCTGCTGCGCCTTGCCGATCTTGCTGACCACCGTTGGCGTCAGTGTGGGGTGGCTGAGCGGCATCGCCGTTGCCGCAGCTCCCTATCGGACGCTTCTCCTCGGCTTGAGTGCACTCTGCCTTGTCGGTGGCGCAATCATGCTCTGGCGGCCACAGCGCGTGGCGATGACCTGTGGACCCGACGGCGCCTGCACGCCACCTGCCTTACGTGTTGTGGTGTTCGTCGGCTTGACGGTCGGCGCGATCCTGCTCTGGCTTGGATATGCCTATGTCTGAGCGCGCGCCCCTTCTCGAATCGACCATCACTTGCCCGCAATGCGGCACGGTGAAGACGGAAACGATGCCGACGAACGCCTGCCAATATTTCTACGATTGCACCGGCTGCGGCGCCTTGTTGCGCCCGATGGCAGGAGATTGCTGTGTGTTCTGCTCCTATGGGACGGTAGCGTGCCCACCGATTCAACTTTCGGGTCCAGGCGCTTCTTGCTGCGCCTGACTGATCTCCATGAGGTCAGGCTATTCCTGCAAGACATCTCGCCGAGGCGGGCGGACCCAAATGGTGCCCGCCTCGCGCAGATAGTCCCTATTGCGGTCGAACGGCAGTGACCTCGGCGGCCATGCCTTGGGTCTTGACGTCGAACCCGATCCGCTGGCCCACCCGCAGGCCGCGAAGCAGCGTCGGCGGATTGGCCTTGAACGCCACGGTCATAGCGGGCCAGCCCACCGCCGGAATCGGTCCATGCTGGATCGTGAGCTTGTTCGCCTTGGCATCGATCGCGGTGATGACACCGACACCCTGCCCCGTCTTGGCGGCAGGCGCTTTCTTGTCCATGCCCGCCATACCGGACATGCCTTTCATATCTCCGCTCATGGATTGGGCGAAGCCTGGACCAGCGGCCAGAATGGCGGCGGTAAACAGTGCGGCGCGTAATGCTCTCATGATGATCTCCTTTGTTGAGAGGCGGGGGTAATTTCGGAAGATGGGCGCCGCGTCGCGGCTTGCGAAGCAACAGAATAGGCGGCGGACAGAACGAACATCGAGAGCAGCGGCGAGGTCAGCATGCCGCCGATCATCGACGCGGCGATCCGGCTCATCACCTCGGAGCCCGCGCCCGAGAAGTCGGCGGAGACGCCGGCCGTCGCGATGAACCCGACCCCGCTCGCGACCGACTGGTTGAATCCGAGCAGATAGAGCGTCCAGATTTCTCTGGTCAGCGCGAAAGGCAGCGTGCCCCCGTATACCGAGCGCCGAGGACCACCGTCGCGCAAATCTCCAACAGGCATTCCCGGCTCAAATCGCCCACGCCACCTTCCATCGCTCGAAAGGCAGGTTTCATCGCACTCAAAGTCACCCCTATTTTTCGGCTATCGGGTTGTGGAAGCGAACGGAATTCGTGCCGGACATTCGTTTCCGCGCCGCACTCGCAGCGATTGCGCGGGCAGGCGCATGGCCGACTGCCGCGTCATCCAAGCGATTGCCGCTCCCGGTGCGCGATGCCGATACGGATGATCAGCGTCTGGCCTCTGCTTTCGCGGAAGGATATGGCAGCAACTCGTCGGCATGGGCCACCTTCGACGCCGGCAATTCTCGACGCCCGAGCCACGCGTAGAGCGTCGGCAGCACGAACAGCGTCAGCAGCGTCGCGGAGATCAGTCCGCCGATCACCACGGTCGCAAGCGGCTTCTGGACCTCCGAGCCGGCGCCGTGGCCGAGCGCCATCGGCACGAACCCGAGCGAGGCGACCAGCGCGGTCATCGCCACCGGCCGCAACCGGAGCAACGCGCCCTCGCGGCTCGCCCGGACGCGATCCATGCCAGCCCGCATCAGGTCCTGGATCGATGTGACCATCACCAGGCCGTTCAATACCGCGATGCCGGAGAGCGCGATGAATCCGACCGCCGCCGAGATCGAGAACGGCATGCCACGCAACATCAGCGCAGCCACGCCGCCAACCAGCGCCAACGGTATGCTGGTGAACACGATCGCCGCGTCGCGCGCGCTGCCGAGCGCGCCGTAGAGCAGCAGCAGGATCAGCGCGAAGCAGGCCGGGACGACCAGCATCAGGCGGTCGCGCGCGGAAGCGAGATTCTCGAACTGCCCGCCCCATTCGAGCCAGATTCCGGCGGGCAACCGAACATCCTTGGCGATGGCGGCTTGAGCGTCCGCGACCACGCCGGCGACGTCGCGGCCACGGACATTGGCCTGGACCACCACGCGGCGCTTACCGTTCTCCCGGCTGATCTGGTTGGGGCCATCGGCGACGCGGATGTCGGCGACGTTGGCGAGCGGCACGAATGCGCCCGACGGCGTCGGCACCGGCGTCTGGCCGAGCGTCGCGAAATTGGCACGCTCGGCATCCGACAGGCGGATCACGATCGGGAACTTGCGGTCGCCTTCGTAGATCACACCCGCCGCGCGGCCGCCGACTGCCGCAGCGACGACGTCCTGCACGTCCCTGGCGGTCACGCCCAGGCGCGCCGCCGCGTCGCGGTTGAACGCGATGTCGAGCATTGGCAGCCCTTCGGTCTGCTCGACCTTGACGTCCTGCGCGCCCCGAGTGCGCCGGAGCAGCGCCGCGATCCTGTCGGCCGTCGTGTTCATCTGGGCGAAATCGTCGCCGAACACCTTGACCGCGACATCGCTGCGTACGCCCGCGATCAGTTCGTTGAATCGCATCTGGATCGGCTGGGTGATCTCGTAGCTGTGCCCGGGCACCTGCGCCAAGCGCTGCTCGATCCGCTCGACGACATCGGCCTTGGTCTCGCCCGGATCGGGCCATTCGCCGCGCGGCTTGAGCATCACGAACGTGTCGGTGGCGTTGGGCGGCATCGGGTCCGAGGCAAGCTCGGCGGTGCCGGTGCGCGAGAACACGACCCGCACTTCGGGGATGCCCGACAGCGCCTTCTCGATCTGGAACTGCATCTTCTGGCTCTGGTCGACCGACGTGCCGGGCACCCGGAACGCCTGGACGAGGACATTGCCCTCGTCGAGCTGCGGCAGGAACTCCTGGCCGAGCGTGGCGTAACCGGCGCCAGCCAATGCGAGCGCGCCGATCGCGATCCCGAAGGTCCGCTTGGGCGCGCGCATCGCCTGGTCGAGTCCCGGTTCGTAGCGGCGGCGTAGCCAGCCGACGATCCGGCCTTCCTTCTCCTCGACCGGCTTGCTCAGCCAGATCGCTGTCGCCGCGGGCACGAAGGTCAGCGACAATACGAACGCGAACAGCAGCGCCATGATGACGGTCAGCGCCATCGGCTCGAACGTCTTGCCCTCCACGCCCGAAAGCGTGAGCAGGGGCACATAGACGAGGATGATGATCGCCTGGCCAAAGACCGACGGGCGGATCATCTCGCGCGCGGCCTGCGCGACCAGGGCGAGACGTTCGCCGCGATCGAGCGGCCGGCCGAGATGGTGCTGACGATCGGCGATCCGCCTGAGCGCGTTCTCGACGATGATCACGGCGCCATCGACGATCAGGCCGAAATCGAGCGCGCCCAGGCTCATCAGGTTGGCGGAGACACCGGCCTGGAGCATGCCGAACCCGGTCAGCAGCATGGTGATCGGGATCACCGCCGCCGCGATCAGCGCGGCCCGGAAATTGCCGAGCAGCACGAACAGCACGACGATGACGAGCAGCGCACCTTCGCCGAGGTTGCGCGCGACCGTCGAGATCGTCGCGTTGACGAGGTCGGTGCGATCGAGCACCGGCTCGATCACGATGTCGGGCGGCAGCGACGGGCCGATGCGGCGCAGCCGTTCGGCCACGCCGGTCGAGACCGTCCGGCTGTTCTCACCGATTCGCATCACAGCGGTGCCGGTGACCACCTCATGCCCGGCTTCGGACGCCGAGCCGAGCCGGATCGCCTGGCCCAGCCGCACAGCCGCGACCTGCCCGAGCAGGATCGGCGTGCCCTCCCGCGTGGCGATGACCGTGCTGGCGAGCTGCGCGGTGCTGACGATCCGCGCATCGGCACGGACCGCGAGACCCTCGCCGTTGCGGTCGACGATGCCACCGCCGATCGCGCTGTTGTTCGCCTCGAGCGCGGCGGCAAGCTCGCTCAGCGACAGCTTGAGCGCGGCGAGCTTCTGCACGTCGGGGACGACCAGATATTCCTTGTCGTAGCCGCCGAGCGAATCCACCCCGGCGACACCGGCGACCGACTTGACCTGCGGCGCGACGATCCATTCCTGCACGGTGTGGAGATAGGTCGCCTTGTCGGCCTCGCTCACCAGCCGGTCGCCCTCGGGCGTGATGTAGCTGCCGTCGGGCTGGGTGCCGGGCTCGCCCGGCTTGTGCTGGTCGTGCCCGCGATCCTGATAGCGGACGGTCCACATATAGATGTCGCCGAGGCCGGTCGCGATCGCCCCCATTTCGGGGGTTACGCCGTCGGGCAGGCGCTCCTTGGCGTCGTTGATGCGCTCGGCGACCTGTGCCCGCGCGAAATAGATGTCGGTCGAATCCGTGAACACGGCCGTGACCTGAGCGAACCCGTTCCGGCTCAGCGAGCGTGTGCTTTCCAACCCCTTGATGCCAGCAAGCGCGGTCTCGACCGGGAAGGTGACCTGCTTCTCGATCAGCTCGGGCGAAAGCGCGGGCGCGCGGACGTTGATCTGGACCTGGTTGTTGGTGACGTCGGGCACCGCGTCGATCGGTAGCCGATAGAGCGAGGCGGCGCCTACGATGGCGGCGATGGCGGTGAGCAGCAGGACGAGCCAGCGGCGCTCGACCGCGAGGGTGACGATGCGTTCGATCATGGCTCAGTCCTCGTCCCCGCCTTCGCCCTTGCCGAGTTCGGCCTTGAGGGTGAAGCTGTTGGCGGCGGCGATCTGTTCGCGGCCGGTCAGCCCCGACAGGATCGTGACCGAGGCGCCATTGGCCTGGCCAAGCGTGACCGGCACCGCGCGGAACCCGGTGGCCGTGCGGACGAACACCACCGGCTTGTTCTCGACCATCTGCACCGCGGTCGACGGCACGCTGATCGCGCTGCCGCCCTGGCCGCCGCCCAGCAGGATCGCCGCCTGCACACTCTCGCCGACCCGCCACTGGCCGGCGCGATTGTCGAGCGTCGCGATCACCGGCACCAGCCGGGTAGTCTCGTCGAGCACCGGCGAGACGAAGGTGACGCGCGCCGTGGCTTGCCGGCCCGACGCGCTCACTTCGACGGTGGCGCCCGGCCGGACGCGGCCGGCATCGGCGGCGGACAGCGACAGGGTCAGCGATACGGTCGAGAGGTTGGCGACCCGGAACAGCTCGGCATCGGCGGCAACGGTCTGGCCGAGCGTCACGGAGCGCGCGATCACCTGGCCGCCAATCGGGGCGCGGATCGCGATACGGTTGAGCGAGCCGCCGCCACCGCCCGCCGCTGACACCTGCTGGCGGGCGAGCCTGAGCGCGATATCGGCTTCGCGCGCGGCAGTGCGCGCCGCGATTAGATCCTGCTCGGCCGACACGCGTTCGTCGAACAAGCGCTGCTCGCGCCGGAGATTGGACTGGGCGAGCACGGCGCGCGCCTGTGCCGCCTCGACCTCGGCGTTGAGCTGGGCGGCCTCGCGGCTTTCGATCACCGCCAGCGTTTCGCTCCGTCCGACCGACTGGCCGAGGTTGCGGGTCAGCGCGACAATGCGTCCGCCGATTGCCGCCGACACGACCTGCGTGCCCTGCGGGTCGCCTTCGATGGTCGCAGGCAGCTCGATCGCTCCGCCGCCGCCGATGGTCGGACGCACGAGCTGGATACCGGC
Source organism: Pseudomonadota bacterium (assembly GCA_040387595.1). Classification (GTDB taxonomy): domain Bacteria; phylum Pseudomonadota; class Alphaproteobacteria; order Sphingomonadales; family Sphingomonadaceae; genus Rhizorhabdus. The sequence continues at coordinate 40,753 of JAZKDN010000019.1, read as the reverse complement.
TGTTGTGATCTGCTGGGGCGTGAGGTTGACGATGCCTTCTGGCGCCTCGGCGCTTTCCTTGGCTTCGGCCTCGGTCTTTTCCTCGGCGGGCTTGGTGCCGCCACAAGCGGCGAGCGTGGCGACAAGCGCGAGGGGCAACGTCGCCCGCAAAATCGTGATCTTCATGGGCTCAGTCTTTCGTGATCGTGGGAGCGGCGCCGGTGAGGCGCTGGAGGCGCGCGCGCGCGTCATGCCAGGCGGCGAGCGCATCGACCGCAGCCGCGCGGGTCTCCGCCAGCGTGCGCTCGGCGTCGAGCAGGTCGAGCTGGCCGAACTTGCCCTCGCGATAGCCGATCCGCGCGATGCGTGCGGTCTCGACCGCGGCGGCAAGCGCAGGCCCGGTCGCGTTGCGCGCGTCGGCCGCCGCGTTCGCCACTTCGGCCTCGGCAGCAGAGATCGCCTGCTCGGCGTCGATTCGCGCCATGCGCCGTCGCGCGTCGGCCCGGTCGCGCTCGGCGCGCGCCTGAGCGACGCCGGCGCTGCCATTGTTGAACAGCGGAAGCGGGATCGACACGCCGAATACCGCGGCGGTGTCGTTGGTCGCCTCGAGCCGGCGCGCGCCGCCGCTCAGCGTCACGTCGGGAATGCGCTGCGAGCGGACGAGCCCGACCTGCGCATCGGCGGTCGCGACCTCGGCATCGGCGGCGGCAAGCGCGAGCGTGCCGTCGACACTGGTTCTTGCCACGGGACCATAGCCGTCGATCCGGTCGAACCAGGCAAGGTCAAGCCCGGCCACGACCGGGCGGCCGATCAGCCGGGCCAGCGTGTCGCGGGCAACTGCGGTGTCGCGCTCGGCGCGCGCCGCCGCCGCCTCGGCATTGATGCGGAGCACGTCGGCGCGTTGCTGCTCGATTGGCGACGCGCGTCCCGCGCTCACGCGGATCCTGGCGGCGCGATACGCCTCGGCGGCGATCCCCGCCTGCGCGCGGGCGATACCAAGCCTGCGCTCGGCGGCCACGGCGGCGACATAGGCCTGGGTGACTCGCAGCGTGACATCGGCATCGGCGATTGCCGCGTCGATCCTTGCCCGCGCGCCTTGTGCTTCGGCGAGACCGATCCGCGCCGAACGCTTGCCGCCTAGTTCGATCGGCAGCGCGAACCCCACGGTGGTCTCTGCGCTGTCGATGCCGCGATAGGCGCCGCTGCCGGCGACGTTCTCGGTCTGCGCCTCGATCGAGGGATTGGGGCGCAGGCCGGCGACAGTGCGCGCCGCGCTGCTGGCGCGCAGGTCGGCCGATGCCGCTTCCAGCGCGGGCGAGTTTTGACGGGCGGCAGCGAGCGCTTCATCGAGCGTGAGCGCCACCGTGGCCGGCGGCGCGTCCTGTGCTGCGACCTGAGTGGAACAGAGGGCCGCGGCGAGGGCGGCCGCGAAGATACGGGACATAGGGAACGGTCTCCTGACGAATGGCTCAGAGTCCCTCGCGGCATGCGGCCGCGTGGACGAACGGCGCGTCAGGCGATGGGTGGCCTCAGGTTGCGCGCCGCGGCTATCGCGTCGGGCTCGATCGCGGGATCGATCCGCAGCGCAGTCCGGGCAATCGGGGTGGTCGTTGCCAGGCCGTCGAGGGTCGGCATGCCCAGATGATGATTGTGGCAGCTGCCGTGGTGATGCGGCGCCGGATTGTCCATGTCGCCCGGAACCTCGTCGCCATCGCCAGCGACATGGTCTCCGGCGCCGGCGGACAGCTCGATGCAGCCGACGATCTCCGCCGCGTGCGCCGCCGACACCGAGAGACCCGTCCACAAGGAGAGGACGAGCATCAGGCCGGCGACCAGGGCGAGCGATTGTCGCATCGGCTGTCCACCTAGCCGGACGGTGCCGGCAAGCAAAGCGGCGGGGCGGGATCGGCTTCCATTCTGATTCGACGCCATATTTATTCCCCCTGAAGAATAGGCTGTGCGGGCGCCGTGCGCGGCAGATACGCCGATCGCAACTCGGCGCCCGCCTGGCGCATGATCTGGATGCCGCCGCTGATCCCGAGCGTGGCGAGGATCGCGGCAACGATCAGATCGGGCCATCCCGAACCGGTGCCGAACACGCCGAACGCGGCGGCGACCACGGCGACATTGCCGATCGCGTCATTGCGCGAGCAGATCCACACGGAGCGCATGTTCGCCTCGCCACTGCGAAAACGGTACAGGATGAAGGCGACCGCGACATTGGCCGCCAGCGCGAGACCACCGATAATCCCCATCGTCTCAGCCTGCGGAAGCGTGCCCGCGAACGCGGCATAGCCGGTGCTGCCGATCACCCACGCCCCGAGCGCGAACAGGGTGGCACCCTTGAGCATCGCCGCGCGCGCACGCCAGGTGAGCGCCATGCCTGCAACACCGAGGCTGATCGCGTAATTGGCGCTGTCGCCGAGGAAGTCGAGCGCATCGGCCTTGAGTGCGGCCGAGTGGGCGGTAACGCCCGCGAAAATCTCGACGCCGAACATGATCGCGTTGATGATCAACGCGATCCAGACCGCGCGGCGCCAGCGCGGATCGTTGGATGGGTCCGGCTTCGCGGAGGCGCAACTGGTGCAGGCCATTTCATTACCTCGAACGACTCGATGTCATGCGCTATGTGCGGCCTGTAGCAACTATAGGGTCAAGCGGGATTTCTGATGCAGATTGGTGAACTGGCGAGAACGACCTCGACCAAGGTCGAGACAATTCGTTTCTACGAGAAGATCGGATTGCTTCCCGAACCCGGGCGTACCGCAGGCAACTACCGCGACTATGGAGCCGCCCATCTGGCGCGGCTCTCCTTCATCCGCCGCGCGCGCGACCTCGGCTTCACGCTCGATCAGGTGCGCGAGCTACTTGCCCTCTCCGACGATCGGACCCGCTCGTGCAGCGCCGTCGATAGCGTCGCGCGTGCGCATCTCGCCCAGATCGACCAGAAGATCGCCGATCTACGCGCGCTTCGCCGCGAGCTCGACGAAGTGATCGGCCAGTGCAGCCAGGGCGCGATTTCCGACTGCCGGATCATCGAAGCACTGGGACCGTCGAGCCACGCAAGGCATTGACCCTGTAGCTGCTAGAGGGTGCAGAACATGCTCGCGACTCGCGGCGGAGATGATGATGAGCGACTGCGGATGTGAGGCGGACACCAAGCGGGCGGGCACCGATCCGGCCTATCGGCGTGCGCTGTGGATCGTGGTCATCCTCAACATCGGGTTCGGCCTGTTCGAGCTGGTCGGCGGTTTCGTCGCCGGTTCGCAGGCGCTGAAAGCGGATTCGCTGGATTTCATCGGCGACGGGTCGATCACGCTCGTCGGGCTGATCGCGCTCGGCTGGGCCGCGGTCGCGCGCAGCCGCGTCGCGCTCGTGCAAGGAATCTTTCTCGCGAGCCTCGGGCTCGGGGTCATCGGGTTCGCTGCATGGCGCGCGTTCCATGCGATCCCGCCCGAAGCCGAGCTGATGGGTGGGATCGGTATCGCGGCGCTCGTCGTCAACGTATCGGCCGCCCTCGTCCTCGCGCGGTTCCGGGACCAGGGTGATGCGACGTCGCGCGCCATCTGGCTGTTCTCGCGCAACGACGCGCTTGCCAATATCGCCGTGATCGCCGCTGCCGCACTGGTCGGCTGGACGGGCCAGGCTTGGCCCGATCTTGTCGTCGCCGGCGTGATCGCGCTGCTGTTCCTCCATTCCGCTTATGACATCATCCGCGACGCGCGACGCGAGCTGGCGGAACATGCGACGAGGGCACGGGCATGAGCGACCGCGCCTACACACCGCCGCTCGGGACCGGCGATACCGCGGATTACGATCGCGCCATCCGGCGCTGGACCCGCGAGCTGCGCTGGCGCGGTGCCATGATCGAGCTGCTCGCCCCGCGCCCCGGCGAGACCGTCATCGACGTCGGGTGCGGGACAGGCAGCTTCGCGGTCATGCTCAAGGCAGCCGCGCCTGGCGTGCATGTCATCGGCATCGATCCCGATCAAGAAGCGCTGGCGATCGCTCGCGCCAAGGGTGACGCCGCCGGCGCGGACATCCATTGGGAGCGCGGCTTCGCGCGGGACATCGGTTCCCGTTCGGCCGGCGCCGTGGTGTCGAGCCTGATGTTCCACCAGGTGCCGATGGCGGAAAAGCGGGCTGGCCTCGCGGCGATGCACGCGGCGCTCCGCCCCGGCGGCAGGCTCGTGATCGCCGATTATGGACGGCAACGGGGATTGATGCGGCTGCTGTTCCGCCTGACCATCCAGCGGCTCGACGGCGTGGCCGACACCCAGCCCAATGCCGACGGCGTGCTTCCAGAGCTCGTCCGCGCGACGGGGTTCGAAAATGTGTGCGAAGCAGCGCGCATCCACACGGTGACGGGCACGATCGCGCTGATCGCGGCGGATCGGCCGGGCTGACGGGAGGCTGCCCTGACGGACCTCAAAGCGGAGCAGAGGGAGATCAGGAAGCAGTCCTTGCTGGCCTTTCTGCTGTGTGCGGCAATCTCGGTCGCATGCGTCCTTTTCCTGCCCAAGTTGGTCACCTTCCCGTCGGAGGTGGCAAGGCGGCTTGCCTTCGCGATCCAGACGAGTTTCGTCCATTTTGCCATCGTCCTGCTCGCTGTCCGCATGGTCTCAAGCGGGCGCTACCGATCGGCCGCCGACATCGGCGGTGCGGCCAAGGGGCCGCCGAGCCCCGCGATCGCGGTCAAGACCGCATTCCTGCAGAACACGCTGGAGCAGGCATTCCTCGGCGTCGGCGCGCATCTGCTTCTCGCCTCGGTCACCGGTGGCCGCTGGCTGGGACTGCTGGTCGCATCGTCCGTGCTGTTCGCTATCGGCCGATGGAGCTTCTATCGTTGCTATCCGGGCGGCGCCGGGGCGCGTGCCTTCGGGATGGCGACGACCGCGCTCGCGTCGCTGGCCTGCTACCTGGTCGCGCTTGCGATGCTCCTCGGTCGGCTATTCGGCGGGTGATCGTGGCGAACGGGCCGTGGCCGCACTGCGCCCGCTATACCAGAAGCCGGCGACGAGCACGACGATTGCCGCGGCCTGCGCAAGCACGGTCTCGGTCGTTGGAAACAGCCCCAGAAGTTCGATGCGTGGTATATTGGCCAGCGGCACCACGCCGAGGATGCCTGCCTCCTGCAGTCCGGCAATGCCCTTGCCGGCGAGGACGACCGCAAGAATCGCGATCAGGATCGAACTCCACGAGAAGAATTGGGTAATCGGCAGCCGGGCGCTGAAGCGGAGCATGATCCATGCGATCAGCGCGAGCAGTCCGGTCGCCGCGCCGGCTCCGGCCAGCATCGCCGCGCCATTCCCTTCCGCCCACAGTGCCGCATAGAAGAGGATCGTCTCGAACACCTCGCGGTAGACGACCACGAACGACAGCAGGAACAGGAACCAGCCCGACTGGCGCGACAGCGCGGCGGTCACCTTTGCCTTCACATAGCGCTGCCACGCCTCCGCGTTGCTCTTGCCATGCATCCAGATGCCGACGGTGAGCAGGATGATCGCCGCGAACAGTGAGCCGAAGCCCTCGGTGAGTTCACGCGATGCACCGCTCACGCTGATGAAGTAGGTCGCGACGAACCAGGTAGCGACACCGGCCGCGAGCGCGGCGATCCATCCGCCATGGACGAAACCCAGGACTTCGGGGCGCTCGGTCTTCTTGAGAAATGCGATCATCGCGACGACGATCAACAGCGCCTCGAGCCCTTCGCGCAACAGCACGCCGAACGCGCCAAGAAAGCTCGACGCGCTGCTCGCCCGCTCGGGCACCAGCGCGGCTTCAGCCTCGGTGAACAGGCTGGCCAGCGCGCGGTTCGCCGCTTCGACTTCGCTTGCCGGACGCCCCTGTCCGATCGCCGCGCGAAGCTTTCCCATCGCCCCCTCGATCCGCGCCATCAGGGCCGCATCGCGTGCGGCAAGCACCGGCTCGACCGGCTCGAAGCCATCGAGATAGGCGGAAAGCGCAAGATCTGCTGCGGCCTTGCGGTCGCCTGCGCGATACGCTGCCATGCTTTGGTCGAGCCGTTCGCGCGTCAAGGCAAGCGAGCCATCGACGCGCACGGTCACCGCGTCGGGATGGCGGCGCAGAAAGGCGGTAAGCGCGGCCGCCTTTTCCGGGCCGATATCGGCCGCCAGCGCGGCCGGGGTTACGCCGATCAGGGCCGCGAGATTGGGATATTTGGCACGGAGCGCGGCATCGCCGCGCCACAACCGCTCGCCGTCGCGCGCGGCGGCCTCGGGATAGGCGAATTGGCCGACATAGAAGGCCAGTGCCCAGCGATCGGCGTCGGGCAGTGCTTCGAAGCTCTGCATCGCGGTGCCGTCCAGGCCCTGGCTGATGACTTGATAGAGGCCGAACAGGCTGCGCTGATCGGCGCGCGCCTTGTCGGTGAAGGCGATCGGTGGGGGATCGAGCTTGGCGGCGTTGGGCCCGTGGCCGTTACCGCTGGCACCATGGCAGGCGGCACAATTCTGCGCGTAGAGCGCAGTGGCGCGCGTCAAATCCGGTGGCGAACTCGGCGCGAGCGGTACGGGATATGCCGCAAGCAGCGCTGCGGCGAGCGCTCGGGATTGTTCCGCCACCGTCGCTGGCGGCGCCTTGGCGGCGATCGCATTGCGCAGCGTCCCCGACCGGCGAAGCAGATCCGCCTTGGCCGAAGTTGCAGCCAGTGCCTGGATCCTGGCTTCGACCTGCCCGGCAAATTCGGTCATCTCGGCATATTCGGCAGCGCTGGTCACCCTGCCGTCTGAAACCGCACCTGAATAGTCGACCGCGATATAGTCGAGCAGCCGCCAGGCCGTTTGCACCTCGGCGTCGCTGGCTGACGCGCGTGCGGGCAGCGACAGCGTTAGCGCCGCGAGGATCAGGATGAGCCATCGCATCGGGAACGGCCGATGAGCGACAACAGCAGTGGAGGCAGCAAAGTGGCCGGAGCGCATCGACGAGTCTCTTGTTAAGAATGGTTCGCGGTTTGCACCCTCTAGCAACTAGAGGGTCAAGCCCAATTTCCGACAACCGGCGATCAGAGCCCAGACCACCGGCCGCAGTATGAGCACAGAAGATTGTGCCGACTGCGGCCGTTGGATGTCTTCGCGACAATGGCTCGTGGGCTACTTCTTGCTGATGGCCGTCACCTCGCCGGTATTGCCGGTCAGCGTGAGATCGAAATCGACCTTGTCACCGACCTTGGCCGCATCGGTGATCGCCGGGGCCGCCTTGAACGCCATTGTCATCGCCGGCCACTTGGCTTCGGGGATCGGGCCATGATCGAGCGTGATCGTGCCTGCGGCCTTGTCGATGGCAGTGACCGTGCCATGGCCCTTGGCCATGATCTGCGCAGGGGCCGAAGGTGCCATCGCCATGTTGCCCATGTCGCCGCTCATGGCTGCGGCGGGCGCTGCCTGGTTGGTTTCCGCCGCGACCGGTGTTTCCGCTTTCTGGCCGCAGGCGGCGGTCAGGGCGGCGAGGCCGAGGGCAATGGTCAGTCGTGCATAGTTCATGGTCTTCTCCTGCAGGTTAAACGGGTTGAGGTATCGGCTTGGTCTTCGGCCGGCGCAGCAGCAGATAAGCGGCAGGCAGGACGAACATCGACAGCAGCGGCGCGGTGAGCATGCCGCCGATCATCGGTGCGGCGATGCGGCTCATCACCTCTGAACCCGCGCCCGATCCGAGCAGGATCGGCAGCAGGCCGGCGAGGATCACCGCCACCGTCATCGCCTTGGGCCGGACGCGGAGCAGCGCGCCTTCGCGCACCGCCGTTTCGACTTGAGCCGCATCCGGGGCTGGACCGCGATCCTCATAGGCGTGCTTGAGATAGATCAGCATAACCACACCGAACTCGGCGGAGACGCCGGCCAGTGCGATGAACCCGACCCCGGTCGCCACCGACTGGTGATAGCCAAGCAGATAGAGGAGCCAGATGCCCCCAGTGAGCGCAAACGGCAGCGTGCCCATGATCAGCGCCGCTTCGTCGAAGCGCCGAAAGATCATGTAGAGCAGAATGAAGATGATGAGCAGAGTCGCGGGGACGACCAGCTTGAGCTTCTCGACCGCACGTTGGAGATATTCGAACTGGCCGGAGTAAGCGATGCTGACGCCGGGCGAGAGCCTGACCTGTTTCGCGACTGCGCGCTGGAGGTCGCCGACCACCGAGGCGAGGTCGCGTCCACGCACGTCGACATAGACCCAGGTCGATGGTCGGGCGTTCTCGGTCTTGAGCATCGGCGGCCCATCGGCGATCGAGACGGTTGCAACCGTATCGAGCGTGATCTGCTGGCCCGATGGGGTCAAGACCGGCAGGGTTCGCAAGCCTTCGAGGCTGTCGCGCAGCTCGCGCGGGTAGCGCACGCTGATCGGGTAGCGGGCAAGGCCTTCAACCGTCTCCCCGATCGTCTCGCCGCCGATCGCGCCCGAGACGATCGATTGCACGTCGGCGATGTTGAGCCCGAACCGCGCCGCGGCGGTGCGGTCGATATCGACATCGACATAGCGTCCCCCGGTCAGTCGTTCGGCGAGGGCAGAGCTGACGCCAGGCACCGTCTTGGCGACGGTCTCGATATCATGAGCGATGCGATCGAGCTGGGCGAGATCGGCGCCCGATACCTTGACCCCGATCGGGCTCTTGATGCCGGTCGCCAGCATGTCGATGCGGTTGCGGATCGGCGGCACCCAGACATTGGCGAGGCCGGGAATCTTCACCGTCCGGTCCAGCTCCTCGACGAGTTTCTCCGGGGTCATGCCAGGCCGCCATTGGTCACGCGGCTTGAACTGGATGGTGGTCTCAAACATTTCGAGCGGTGCCGGGTCGGTGGCGGTTTCGGCGCGGCCGGCCTTGCCGAACACGCTCTCGACCTCGGGCACCGTCTTGATCAGCCTATCGGTCTGCTGGAGCAGTTGCGACGCCTTCGCCGCCGATAGTCCCGGCAGCGCCGAGGGCATGTAGAGCAGGTCGCCCTCGTCGAGGTTGGGCATGAACTCGCCGCCGAGCCGGGTGAGCGGCCAGGCCGTGGTCGCGAACACCAAAGCCGCAATCAGCAGCACCGTCTTCGGCCGCTGCATCGTCCAGTCGATCGCGGGGCGGTAGAGGTTGGTCAGCCAGCGGTTGACCGGATTGGCCTGCTCGGCGGGGATACGGCCCCGGATCAGCCAGCCCATCAGGATCGGCACCAGCGTGACCGACAGGATCGCCGCCGACGCCATCGCATAGGTCTTGGTGAAGGCGAGCGGCGCGAACAACCGGCCCTCCTGCGCCTCCAGCGTGAACACCGGAATGAAGGAAAGGGTGATGATCAGCAGGCTAAAGAACAGGGCCGGCCCGACCTCGGCAGCCGCATCGGTAATCACCGTCCAGCGCGTTTCGCCGGCCAAGGTCTTGCCGGGATGGTCATGCTCCCAGCGCTCGATCTTCTTATGTGCGTTCTCGATCATGACGACGGCCGCATCGACCATCGCGCCGATGGCGATGGCGATCCCGCCCAGCGACATGATGTTCGCGTTGACCCCCTGGAACCGCATGACAACGTACGCGGCGAGCACGCCCAAAGGCAAGGTCAGGATCGCGACCAGGGCCGAGCGGACATGCCAGAGGAACAAGCCGCAGACGATTGCAACGACGATGAATTCCTCGACCAGCTTGTGGGTGAGATTCTCGACCGCACGGTCGATGAGCTGCGAGCGATCATAGACCGTCACCACCTCGACGCCCGGCGGCAGGCTCTTCTTGAGCTCGGCGAGCTTGTCCTTGACTGCCGCAATCGTCAGCCTCGCATTCTTGCCCGAGCGCAGGATCACGACGCCGCCTGCGACTTCGCCCTCCCCGTTCAGCTCGGCGATACCACGGCGCATTTCCGGGCCGATCTGGATGGTGGCGACATCGCCTAGCCGCACCGGCACGCCGCCTGCTGCCGTCTTCAGAGGGATCGCGCGAAAATCGTCGAGCGTCTTCAGATAGCCCGAAGCGCGGACCATATATTCGGCCTCGGCCATCTCCAGCACCGAACCGCCGGCTTCCTGGTTGGCTTGTCTGATAGCCTCGACCGCCTGGGCGTGGGTTACGCCATAGGCGGCGAGCTTCACCGGATCGAGCAGCACCTGGTACTGCTTGACCATGCCGCCGATGCTGGCGACCTCGGCGACGCCGGTCACGGTCTTCAGTTCGTACCGCAGGAACCAATCCTGAAGCCCACGAAGCTGCGACAGGTCGTGGCGGCCGGTCCGGTCGACCAGCGCATATTCATAGACCCAGCCGACGCCCGTCGCATCGGGACCGAGCGCGCTGCGGGCGCTGGCCGGCAATCGCCCCTGCACCTGGTTGAGATATTCGAGCACGCGGCTGCGTGCCCAGTAAAGATCAGTGCCGTCCTCGAAGATCACATAGACGAAGCTGTCGCCGAAGAACGAATAGCCGCGCACCGTCTTGGCGCCCGGCACCGAGAGCATGGTGGTGGTCAGCGGATAGGTGACCTGGTTCTCGACGATCTGCGGCGCCTGTCCCGGATAGGAAGTGCGGATCACGACCTGCACGTCGGACAGGTCGGGCAAGGCGTCGATCGGGGTCGAGCGCACCGCCCATAGACCGGTGCCAACCAGCGCCAGCATGCCGACAGCCACGAAGAAGCGATTCCGGACCGACCAGCGGATGAGATGGGCGATCACTGGCCCGCCACCTTGGCCATGCGCCGCACAGTCGGCCCCGCAGGCGGTCTATCGAAGCCAAAGCGGACATGGTCGCCCGTCTTCAGGCCACGCGCGATGGATGCATCGGGAAGCTGGAAGGTCATCGTCATCGCCGGCCAGCCGATCGCGGGCACCGGCTCGTGGCTGAGCGTCACCGAATTGGCGGTGAGCTGCTCGATCTTGCCGACCGTCTCGTGGAGCGCGGCTGGAGCGGCGGGCTTGCCAGCCGCCGGCGGCGTGCTGCCACCGATCGGCCGTGCTTCCACACCGGAAAGACTCGCTTCGGAGTCGATCAGGAACTGCCCCGACGCGACGATCTTCTCGCCTTCGGCTACGCCCGCCAGGATTTCAGTGTTGCCACCGGACTCCCTTCCGGTTTGCACCTCGGCGGGCCGGTAGCGCCCCTTGTCGAGCGCCAGCATCACCAATGTCCGCTTGCCGGTGCGGATCAGCGCTTCGGATGGCACCAGCAATGCCGGCTGCGCGCTGCCACCGAACGAGACAGTGGCGAACATGCCGGGCCGCAAGCGACCGCCACGATTGGGAAGCTCGATCCGCACGGTCAGCGTTCGGCTATCCGCCTGTGTCTGGGGCAGGATCGCGGAAACACGGCCCGACAAGATCTCGCCGGGAAATGCCGCGAGCGTTGCCTGCACGGCTTGCCCGGGCCTGAGCGGGCCGGCGATCGCCTCGGGCACCGCGGCATTGAGCCAGACCGTGCCGAGGCCGTTGACCTCGGCGAGCGTCTGTCCTGCCGTCAGGGTCATGCCTGCGCGCACATCCAATGTCTTGATCACGCCCCCGGTCGGCGTGGAGATCGTCACGACATTGTGCGGCCGCCCCGTTCGCTCGACCGACGCGATCGTGCCAGACGGCATGCCGAGCAGCATGAGCCGCTGGCGCGCCGCCTGGGTCAGTGCTGCGTTCCCGGTGCGGCGTACCGCGAGAAACTCGGCCTGCGCCCCGCCCCACTCCGGCACCAGGATATCGGCAAGCGGGGCCCCAACGCCGACCACGTCACCCGGCGCGCGACCATAGATGCGCTGGACGAACCCGCCCGCGCGCGCTTGAACGATCGCGACATTGCGCTGATTGAAGTCGATCGTGCCGGTGGCGGTGATGCTGCTCGCCAGTTCCCCGCGCCGGACAACAGCCGTGCGCAGGCCAAGCGTTTGCGACGTCGCCGGATCAATCCGGACGCCGGAGGCATTGCCGCCACCTTCATCGGCATATTTGGGGACAAGCTGCATATCCATGAACGGCGATTTGCCCGGCTTGTTGAAATGCTGCGACGGGACCATCGGATCATACCAGTAGAGCGGCTTCCGGCCGGCATCAGCGGTTTGCGCAGGAGCAGTTTCGGTCCCGCCGAGATGGGCAATGCCATAGCCCGCGCCACCGGCGACGAGTGCGAGCACTGCGGCGGCAAGACGCAGCCGGACACGGGGCGATATCTCAAGGCTCATCGGTCTTCGCTCCGGTAGGTGAGGGTCAATCGGGCACCGTCGGCGGCGACCAGGGCCTCGCGATCGAGGGTATTGAGGGAGGCGTCGGCAAGCACGGCATGGGCCTCGGCGATATCGACGAGACTGGCCCGCCCTGCCGCGTAGCTGGCGGTTTCCAGTTTGACGCGCTGCTCGGCAAGCGGCTGCAACGTGTCCCGTGCGCGCATCCACTGCTCATGATGCATGACGTGATCGGCAAGATCGGCCTCGAGGTCGGCGGCGAGCGCGCGCCGGGCTGCCTCGCGTTCGGCCAGGATGCGGCCGGCATTGGCCTGGGCCGCGGCGATGCCGGCATTCTGGCGATTGCGGGTGAAGAATGGCAGGCTGACCGTCACCCCGGCGGAGACATAGTCGCCGAAACGGGGATCGCGGCGTTGATAGGCCAGGTTGACACCAAAGTCGGAGCGTCGGCCGGCATCGGCCACGCGGACATCGGCATCCGCCTGGCCGGCCTGGGCATCGATCATCCGAATCGTCGGTTGACGATCGATACCCGCTCGCAGGACTTCTGCATCGACTGCAAAATCGGGAATTGGCCCGGCAATCTCGGGGTCCGGATCGCCAGTCCAGCGGGTCAGCGTGGCGCGCGCCCGCGCCACGTTCGACACCAGTTCGCTCCGGCGATCCTGCATGGCGGCGACGGCCAGTCGCCCGGCGAGGGTCTGCGCCGGTCGTGCAGTGCCCGAGGCGACCGCGCCCGGTGTCGTCCCCACCACGCGCTCGAGCCGGGACAGAACATCATCGAGCGCGGCAAGCCTGCGTTCCGCATAGGCCAGGTTGATCCAGGCAAGTGCGGTGCCGACCTCGACAGTGCGGGCCTCCACAGCCGTATCGGCCTCGGCTGCCTTGATATCACTATCGGCGCGGGCCTGCTGGGCATGGCGCTTGGCGAGGTTGGGAATGTCCTGCGACACGCCGACGCGCACCATGGTGAAATCGTCTTGGCTGGGCTCGAACGCAAGCGGCCCCGATATGGGAAAGCTCTCGACACCCACGCCGAGCGTCGGATCGGGCAGCGCGCCGGCTGCACCGCGCGCGGAATGCGCGGCGTCGGCGCCGAGCGCCTTGGCCTTGATCGACGGCGCCTCCTGCCGGGCGCGCTGGAGCGCGGCTTCGAAGGTGAGCGGACCGGCGAACACAGCGCCGGGGATCACCGCCAGGAGCGGCAGGCACAGAAACAATCGCATGAAAAAACTCCTGATCGGAGGGTCAGGCCAGCATCGCGAACTATGACAGGCATGTCAGTGACGACGGAATGGGGGGCATCCCGCCGCCACTGCTGGCCTAGCCGTCTATGCGACCTGAAGCGGCCAGAACCTGTGCCTAGCCGACCGAAGAGGCCGACGAAGGCGATGCCATGCTATGCATCTCCTTCATGCAGTCCGCGGCACTCATCTTCATCATGTCGCAGTCGCAGCTTGCCACCTGCTTGGCATCGGGCACCCAGACGCGCCGCTGAGCCGGTCCCATGGCACGCGGGCCATATTGCGGAACCGACTTCCACTCATAACGACCCGACTGTCGGCTGTGGTCGGGCTGGCCAGCGAATGCGGCGGCGGGTACGGCAAGGGCTACGCCCAGCAGGGCATAGAAAACACGGTTTTTCATGACTGTAATCCATTGGCAAATAATCGTGGTAGCCGCAGGTCGGACAGGATGTTTCGATGCGCGATAGGCGCAACGATCCTGCCAGCCTTACGACCGGGTTCGATCAGCCAAGGAGAGTCGGTGGTTCCGGTTCGGGAGCAAGTTCACTGCCGCGCAGGACAGTGGTGGTCGTCCAGAAGGCCAGGGACGGATCAGCCGCGCGCGCCGCCAGCACCGGTGCGTCATTCCGCACGGCCATGGGAACGACGCAGCCCATTGCCGCGATGCAGGCCAGGGTCATGCCCTTGCAGGGCTTTTGCGCGGGCTGCTGTTGCTGCGCCATCATCTTCATGCAGTCTTCGGACATGCCTGAATCGGCCATCCCGGACATCGCCATCGGCGCGGACACCGCAGACTGGACGGATGCATAAGCGACCGCCTGGCCGAACAGACCGATCAGGGCTCCAAGAAGGAGAAAAAGAGACAAGGCGCGCATCAAGACATCGGACAATTACGTCAAATATGACGGGAGGGCAACGATGATGGGGGAGCGATCCTGTGCCCCTGAGCGCGCGGCAAACTGCCTGGACAATTTCTATATATCGATTATCGTAGATATATGGAAAGTGATTCGGCCATCGCCGCCCTTGGCGCGCTTGCACAAGGCACCCGCCTCGATGCCTTTCGTCTTCTGGTCCGACATGAGCCCGACGGGCTCGCCGCAGGTGAGATCGCGCGACAGTTGGACGTTCCACAGAACACCATGTCGGTGCATCTGGCGACGCTCGCGCGCGCCGGGCTGATCCACGCGGAACGACGCAGCCGGATCATCAACTACCGCGCCGACCTCGATCAGTTGAAGGCGCTTACCGTGTTCCTCGTCAAGGATTGCTGCGGCGGCAGGGCGGAGCTGTGCGAGCCGCTGATCGCCGAACTCATCCCCTGCTGCTGATGGAGTCCACCATGTCCGATCGCATCTTCAACATCCTCTTCCTGTGCACCGGCAACTCGGCGCGTTCGATCCTTGCCGAAAGTGCGTTGAACAAGCTCGGCGGCGGTCGCTTTCGGGCTTTCTCCGCAGGCAGTTTTCCCAAGGGGGCCGTCAACCCGGATGCCATCGCCTTGCTCGATCGGATCGAATACCCGACCGAGGGCCTTCGGTCGAAGAGCTGGGAGGAGTTTTCCAGCGCCGACGCGCCCGTGATGGATTTCGTGTTCACAGTCTGTGACGACGCAGCAGGCGAGACCTGCCCGATCTGGCCGGGCCATCCGATGACCGCACACTGGGGCATCGAGGATCCAAGCCACGTCCAGGGCACCCCGGTGGAACGCGAGCGGGCCTTCGTCACGGCGCTCCGTTACCTCGAGAACCGCATCAAGCTGTTCATTGCCCTGCCGTTCGACCGGCTCGACGCCATGGCAGGGGGTTGAGTAGCAACGGAACAGAAAACCTACATAAGGCAGCACGCCTCAAGGCCGCGGGCCATTCCGGAAGGGCGCGAAGTGGTGGTTAGCTGCCGTCCCTCCGACGCCCCTTGATCCAATTTGTTAGCGACCGAACACCCAAACCAACCGCTGCGGCTATCGCGATTGCCCCACCTAGCAGCGGCCAGTCTAAGCCTCTGTGGCATTCGGCATCTGGCGCACAGTCGCCGAGCGAACTCACGATGAAGACGACCCCGATGAGGGGAACACCGACAAAGGCCGCCATACCGCAGCCGATCTTTCCACCTAGCGTGCTGCTGTCCCGATACTCGCTCATGGGCTCGAAGCTATCGCTTTCCGCGACGTCCGCAATTGGGGCGGAAGCGGCCGTCTGGTTTTTCCAATAAACCCCGGTTTGATGCGAAGCGGGCCGGCGGTTACGATCGGACCGCTGGATGACCCTCAATCTCACATCTACCCATCCAGAAACCTATAGCCGGTAAACCCATCCTTCGATAGATTAATGAAAGAAGGAGCGGACGTCGATGCTGATCGGATATATGCGGGTGTCGACAGGCGAGCAAAATCTCGATCTGCAACGCGATGCGCTGGATCGTGCCGGATGCGGCCGGGTGTTCGACGACGTGTGCTCGGGCCGTGCGACCGAACGGGCCGGGCTCGACAAGGCACTCGACATCATGCGTGATGGCGACACCCTCGTAGTCTGGAAGCTCGACCGGATCGGACGGTCGCTACCCCACGTCGTTGGGCTGGTCGGCGATCTGCAGAAGCGCGGGATCGGCCTTAAGGTGCTGACCGGCGATATCGACACGACGACCGTTACGGGCCGGTTGGTGTTCGGTATTTTCGCGACCCTGGCCGAGTTCGAGCGCGATCTGACCCATGAGCGCACAATGGCGGGGCTGGCCGCGGCCAGGGCGCGAGGCCGTGCAGGTGGTCGGCCGCGGGTCATGACGAAGCAGAAGCTGAAGGCCGCGATGGCGCTGATGGCGGATCGCGACAATGCCGCACGCGATGTTGCGGTCCAACTCGGCGTATCAGTGTCGACGCTTTATGCCTATGTCGATGCGAAAGGTCAGCCGCGAGAGCGGGCCAGCGAATTGCTGGGCAAGCGCGGGGTTCAGCCTAAAATAGCAGCATAGGCCGAGCAGTGCCGGTCAGCTTTCTCTCGGACGAGCAGGCCCTGCGCTATGGTCGCTTCGTCGGCGATCCTACATCGGAGCAGTTGGCGCGCCATTTTTATCTCGACGATGCAGACCGGACGTTCATCGGCGCGCACCGCGGCGATCACAACAGGCTCGGCGTAGCGGTACAGCTTGGCTCTTTGCGGCTGCTCGGCACCTTTCTCGAAGATCCGGCACAGACACCGGCGTCGGTCACGCGGTTCGCAGGCAGCCAGTTGGCGATCGACGAGCCGTGCGAACGGATGGCGCAATATTGCGCGACCAAGGGACGATGGCGGCACGGCCCGCGCATCCGCGACCATTATGGCTACCAAGTTTTCTCCGATCCACGCATCGCGTTCCGATTGCATCGTTTCCTGTACGCGCTGTGTTGGACGGGCACCGATCGGCCATCGGCGCTCTTCGATGCAGCGGCGACGTGGCTGATTGAATGCAAGGTGCTGTTGCCAGGGCTGTCCGTCCTCGAGCGCGATATCGCACGAGTCCGCACACGGGTCGCCACGCACGTTCATCGCCGTCTCATCGACAGGCTGACGTCGGAGCAACGCGCCCGGCTCGACACGCTGGTCGCCGTTATTGGCGACGGGCGGCAAAGCCCGCTCGATCGACTGCGTGACGGTCCATACCTGCAAAGCGGCCCCGAGATCAGCCGCGCCGTTGATCGCCTTACCGAAATCCGCACGTTCACAGCGGGCTTGCCCGAACTTGATCGGGTGCCACCCGGCAAGGCGGTCGCATTGGCGCGATTTGCCGGTGCGGCGCGGGCGCAGGCCGTGGCCCGACTCCCCGACGATCGGCGCGCTGCCACCCTCGTCGCGTTCATCCGCACCCTCGAAGCGTCGGCCAGCGACGATGTCATCGACCTGTTCGACGTCGTGTCGACCCGAATGTTTTCCAACGCGCGCATCAACGCCAGGGATGCCCGGATGCGTTCGCTGCGTGATCTCGATGCCGCATCGCTCCGGCTTCGCGATGCCGGCGTTGTGCTGCTCGATGACAGCATCAGCGATGCGCAGGTGCGCGCGGCCGTGTTCGCGCTCGTCGATCGGACAGCGCTGACCGACGCCGTCGCACAGGTGAACCTTCTCGCGCGGCCGAACGACGAGAGCTATTTTGTCGAGTTGCGCCGGCAGGCCGGGACGATGCGCTATCTGCCGAAGATGCTGGCAGCGCTCGATCTTGCAGCCGCGCCCGCAGGACAGCCGCTGCTCGACGCGGTCGACCACTTGCGAAGGGTTCACAGGGGCGAGAAGCGCCGTGGACCGGCACCAACATCGTTCGTCCCCAAGGGGTGGGGGCGCCAGTTGAAGAGTGATGACGGTACATTCGATCTGACCGGATACCGGCTTTGTACGCTCGACCGGCTACGCCGCGCCATTCGCCGTCGCGACGTCTTTCCTGTTCGCTCGCTTCGCTACGCCGACCCGCGCAAAGGCCTGCTGACAGGAGCCGCCTGGGAAGCGGCGCGACCGACGGTATGCCGCACGGTCGGCGTGGCGGTCGCTGGCGACGAGGAGATCGCCAGGCTGTCCGCGCGGCTCGATCTCGCCTACCGCGAGACAGCGGCGCGCGTACCGGACAACGATGCCGTGACCATCACGAAAACGGCGAGCGGCGCCGACCTGTCGATCGCACCGCTCGACAGGATCGACGAGCCACTCAGCCTCACCGATCTCCATAGGGCAATCGACGCGCGCTTGCCGCAGCTGGATCTTCCCGAGCTGATCCTGGAGATGCATGCGCGAACCGGTTTCGCGGCGGCGTTCACGCATGCCAGCGAAGGCAATGCACGCGCCGAGGATATAGCGACGACGATCTGCGCGGTGCTTGTCGCGGAGGCCACCAATACCGGATTCGAACCGCTTGTCCGTCCCGAGGTGTCCGCGCTGCGCCGGTCACGGTTGAGCTGGGTGAAGCAGAACTTCATCCGCGCCGAGACGCTGACCACAGCCAACGCGCTGCTGGTCGCGGCCCATAACAGGATACCACTGGCCCGCGTTTGGGGCAGCGGCGAGGTCGCCTCTGCCGATGGACTGCGTTTCACCGTGCCAGTCCGCACGATCCACGCCGGCCCAAACCCGCGCTATTTCGGGCGCGAACGCGGCATCACCTGGTACAATCTGGTTTCTGATCGCTTTTCCGGGCTGAATGCTCTGACGGTGCCCGGCACGTTGCGCGACAGCCTCTATCTGCTTGCCGTCGTGCTCGACCAGGAAACCGAATTGCGGCCAGGCGAGATCATGACCGACACAGCCGGCTACACCGACACGATCTTCGGCATTTTTCACCTGCTCGGGCTCCAGTTCTCGCCGCGCATCGCCGACATTGGCGGCGCGCGGTTCTGGCGTGTCGATGGCAAGGCCGATTATGGCGTGCTGGATGACCTCGCCGCGAATAGGATCAACACCAGGCTGATTGTCGAACATTGGGATGATCTCCTTCGACTGGCCGGATCGCTCAAACTCGGCGTCGTGCGCGCGACCGATCTCACCCGTGTCCTTCAGACCAATGATCGCCCCACCAGGCTGGCACGTGCCCTTCAGGAGCTTGGCCGCCTCATCAAGTCACTCTACATGCTGCGGTTCATCGACGACGAAACCTACCGGCGCCGGATCCTGGTCCAGCTCAATCGCGGCGAGAGCCGCCACCTGCTTGCCCGCACCATATTCCACGGCAAGCGCGGTGAACTTCGCCAGCGCTACCGCGAAGGGCAGGAGGATCAGCTCGGCGCGCTCGGGCTCGTCGTCAACCTGGTCGTGCTCTGGAACACGATCTACATCGACGCGGCGGTCAGCCAGCTACGCGCCGAAGGCCATGTGATCCTGGACGAGGACGTCGCCCGCCTCTCGCCGCTTGGTTCCAGGCACATCAACATGCTCGGGCGCTATGCCTTCACCATTCCCGACATCGTGGCGCGCGGCGAGTTGAGGCCGCTACGCGATCCTGGTGCCACAGGTATCGACGATGCTTGAAGCCCCTTATGTAGGTTTTCTGTTCCGTTGCTACTCAAACCCCCAGTTCGAATGCGAGCTGCCGCAGCAGCCCCACGACCGCATGTTTGCTCGCGACGTAGAGCGGACCGCCGCCGCCGGTGTAGAAGCCCGAGGTCGAGATCGAGAAGATCACGCTACCCCGGCTCTGCACCAATGGCTTGAGCGCCGCCTTGACCGCGAACAGGTAGCCGCGCACGTTAACGGCGAACAGCTCGTCGAAGGCATCTCCCAGCGCATCCTCGGCAATGTCCACCAGCGGTGTGCTGAAGTCCCAGATCGCGGCATTGGGGATCACGCAGTCGATCTTGCCAAAGACGTCGAGCGCGCGCTGGACCGCTTCCTTGTGCGAGGCGAACTGGCGTACGTCGCCGGCGATGCCGAGGAAAGCGTGGCCGAGTTCCTGCTTCATCTCGTCCAGCCGTTCGGCCGAGCGGTCGAGCACTGCGACTCTGGCGCCCTCCTTGATGAAGCGCTGCACGATGCCGCGACCAAGCCCGGATGCGCCGCCTGTGAGGTACACGACCTCGCCTTCAAGTCTCATGCTTGTCTCTCCCGATTGTTCTATTGTGCCGCCGCGGATCACCTGAGCGGACAGGCGCGCGCGAGGCTTACGTGCCCTGCAGATTGGCAGCGCCAGTCCCTCTCCGGCGACCCCCCGCCGGTCGCGATTAGGTGAGGTGCCCTGCCTCGACATCAACCTCAATATCGTCGCCGGTGATGCGCACCGGATAGATCTTGAGCGCCTGGCAGGCCGGTGGCGCCTTGACCTGTCCGGTCTTCACGCAGAACTTGGCCCAATGCAGCGAGCACTCGATCATGCCATCTTCAAGGTAGCCCTCCGATAGTGACCACTCATCATGCGTGCAGCGGTCCTGCGTGACGTAGAACTGACCTTCGTAGTTGTGGACCGCCAGCGCGCCGGCCGGATCCTCGACCCGCAAGCTGGATCCTTCCGGGACCTCGCTCGCCTGGCAAACCTTGATGTAACCCATGGAAAATAGACCCTAGAAAAAGATGCTCAGGTTGTTCGCCAGCAGCGTGCTCTGGTCGACCAGGATCGTCCGCCTGGCGATCTGGAAGCCGTACGAGTTGTCGGCCCTGCGGATCACGTCACGGCGCTCGCCGGTCCAGATATCGACCTGGCGCTCGGCACGGTTGCGATAGGTGATGAAGGCCGAGTCGACCTTGTACGTACCGGGTTCGTCATCCTGCGGGTCGACGATGACATTGCTGACGACATGGCGCGTTTTGGAGGCCGGGTTCTCCGACCAGGACACGTCGGTCGAGATCTTGCGGACGCGCCCGCGCATGGCGACGATGTCGTCGTCGAAACTGGCGAACTCGTCGTCGTCGGAGAACTCTTTCTTGTCGAAGCGGTTCATGCGGCTCATGCGCAAGGGCATGAAGTAACGCAGGTCTTGGGCCAGCAGCGACAACCAGGTCTTGAACTCGCGGCGGTCGAGCAGCGCCGCCTCTCGATAATAGAATTGCTCGATCTCGTGTTGCAGCTCGACTCCGACCCTGGCCGGATCGAACGCGGCGACCGGCTCCTTCAACAATGTAGGCATTTGCATCCTCTCCCGTCGCCGTACCCCGCAGGTACGGCTGATCGCTTACTCGGCGGCCATGGCCATGGTGTCGGGCGCCAGCGTCTCCCAGCTCGGCTCGGTCAGCATGCGCTGCCAGTGGCTGTAGAAGCCGCGCGCGGCGTCTTCCGAGAAGACGTATCCGGTCCGGCCGGGATAGACCGGGTTGCCGGTGTCGCGCATGCCCATGCCCATCTGCACGTTGAAGGGCGTGTTGCGGGCCTGGTGACCCCGCAGCACGCGTTGGATCTCAACCCAGTTCTCGCCGTCGTCCTGCTCGAACACGCCGCCGGCCGAGAAGGTACGGATGTTCTGGCGGCGGTAGAGTTCCTTGATCTCGGCCGGTGCGGTCTTATCGATGACCGTGAACACCCAGATCTCGGTTTCCTCCGGCCCACGCGGGTGCCAGGTGCGCACCGTATTCACGCCCGGAAGCGCCGACATCGTCGGAAAGATCGTGATGTGGTTGCCCACCGGATGCTTGGCAAATTCCGCGCTTCCCAGGCGCCGCTCGGCCTCCTCGGCGTGCGGGCCTTCCATCCAGAACCCGGCGACATCGCGGCCCATCACGCCCGCCAGCACCGCGGCGTTGCGCAGCATGAAGCCGCTACCGTGGCCACCCCACTCGGACCGGAACTGCACGCCTTCGGTGGGCATCTCGATCTCATGCAGCTCGACGCCCTCGGGCAGGCCTGCGGTGAAGCCGCTGAGGTGCGACACCGTGCTGGCATGATAGAAGTCGGTCACGAACTGCTCGGCCGCGAACTTCCAGTTGCACGGGATGATCCACTTTTGGATGCCGCCGATCGCTTCGGTGCCTTCCTCCGAGCGGTCGAGCATGAAGTCGAGGTAGAGGCCGGCATCGCTGATCCACTCGGCCAGCGAAGGCGCTTCAGGATCCCAATTGGCGAAGACCAGGCCCTTGTAGATCTCGACCCGCGCCTGCTTGGGGCTCCACTCCGCCTTGTTGAGGCACTTGCCGTAGGCGCGCTCCTCGAAGGGAACGCTGACCAGCATGCCCTTCGTGTCGTAGGCCCAACCGTGGTAGGTGCAAGTAAAGCTCTTGGCGTTGCCCAAGTCTTCCCGGCAGATGCGCATGCCGCGGTGGCGGCACTGGTTCAGGAACACGCGGATGCTGCCGTCTTTTTGGCGCACCATGATGACCGGGTCGTCGCCCATGTAGGTGGACAGGAAGTCGCCCGGCTTGGGCACATGCGTCTCGTGGCCCAGCATCAGCCACGAGCGCCCGAAGATCATTTCCTGCTCCAGCTCGTAGATGCCGGCGTCGGTGTAGATGCGCGGATCGACGAACCCGCCGTCTTCGCTGAACAAGCCTTTGATCGCTTCCGGAGACCACGTCGGCGTGGGCGAGGCCTGGTTGGGATTTTTGAGCATGTGCATCCTCTCGACTTGCCGCGTCATCGGCTCTTCGCCGTCTGTGAAGGAACTCTGACAGGCCCGGGGGCGGGTCGCACCGACCCAAAGTATTGGTTTACAAACCCGACCGCGCTTTATTTGCGGGCGACCGGCTCACAGCCGTCGCAAAGAGAGGCGGCGCATAGCTTCACCTTTGGCGAGCGTGCCCCTATTGCCGCTCACGAGACAACGATGGCGCGAATGGCGTTGCGACGGGAGGTGAACCGCAGTGGATGGACAGGAAACGTCCGAAGATGAGGTCGATGCCGGCACGTCGACGACCAACGCGTTCCGCCTGGCCCCACCTCGCTATGCCTTCACCGCGGTCAGGAGCAAGGCGCTGGCGCTCCTTGAGGACAACGCCCTGCCCCGGCTCACCTTGGTCACGGCGCCGCCGGGATATGGGAAGACGGTCATGCTGGCCGAGCTGTTCCGCCTGCGCACCGCGGCAGGCCCGCCCTGTCTGTGGGTGGGCATCGATGCCTACGACAGCGGCCAGGCCTCTGCGATCGACGCTCTGGAGCAGCATCTTGGCCTCGATACCGCGAACGCCCCTCCGGTTTTTGACTATCGGCGCGGACCGTCCACCCGGCAGCGGATCGCGGCAATCGCGCGCGCCCTCGCCGCCTTGCCCGAGCCAGTGGCGATCTTCATCGACAACGCGGATCTAGGCGATGCAGACGCAAATCGGGAGCTGATCGACAGACTGGCTTTCGATGCCGGGTTCGATTGCCACCTGGTGGTCTCGTGCGCCACCGACGCGCCCTTTGATATGCGCCGCGCGATGATGGAGCTGCAGTTGCGGTCGATCGGTCCGGCCGAACTCGGCTTCGGACCCGAGGAGGTGGCGGCGCTGTTCGACGACGCCGGTATGCACGGCTACACGCCGCGTACGATCGCGCAGGTCCTCGCCCAGACCGAGGGCTGGCCGGCCGCGATCCGTCTAATCCAGGTCCTGGCATCCACCGGCAACGGCCCCGCCAGCCTGGACGCGCCCTTTCGCTTCGAGGGCCAGCGACTGGCCGATAGCCTGTTCGAAAACCTGATGAGCCGGTTGCCGGGGGAGCTTCAGCAATTCTTGGCTGAGATCGCGCCATTCGCCAGCTTCTCGCCCGAACTGCTGACATGGTCGGTTGAAGGCCCTCGCGCGGCCGGGTTCCTGGGCTACCTTGTGGACAGGAACATCCTGATCGTGACGCTGGGTGAAGAGGGCCAGTGGTTCCGCTTCCACGCGCTGTTCCGCCGCTACCTGTTGCGGATCGCCGACACGGTGGTGCCCGCCGAGCGCCGACAGCACGTCGCCCGGCGCGGGGCGCAGTGGCTGGAGCGCCAGGGCTTCATCGAGCCGGCGCTCGATCTTGCGGTGCAGGTCGAAGATTCGACATTGTCGGTCCGCTTGCTCGAGAAGCTGTCGTGGAGTCTGGTGCGCCGCAACGGCTACCTGCCCTCGTTCATCGCCTGGGCCGACAAGGTGACGCGCCTGGGCGGCATGCCGGGCACCGAAGCGAGCTTCTGGCTGGCGTGGGCGCTCGTCTTCGAACGCCGCTACGAAGACGCCTCGGCGGCAGTGTCCGACATGGAGGCGAAAATCGAGACGAGTTCGTCGTCAGATGCGCACAAGCGGCTCGCCCGCGCCAAAGCCGGCCTGGCAAGGATCGTGCTCAAGCTGCACATGGACGACATGCGCGCGCTGCAGGCGATCGTGCCCCAGTGGCTAGAGCACGCGTCCGACGCCGATCCGTTCGAACGCGGCGCGGCGGCGGGAACGCTCGCGTTGGCGCTTATGGTCGACAACCAATTCACCGCCGGGCGCAGCGCCGCACGCACGTCGATGTCCGCCGTTGCACCCACCACAAGCATCTACGGCCGGGCCTGGGCCTCCAACATCGCGGCGGCCATCGAGATTGCCGCTTGCGACATCGACAGCGTTGGCGACGTGCTGGACGATCTCGAAGCACAGATGCGGGCGAGCCGGAACGAGGACACGCTGATCGCCGCGGTGACCGCCTGCGTCAAAGCGCGCCTGCTCTACGAGCGTGGCGAACTGGCCACGGCTCTCGAACTTGCCGCGCAGGCGCTGCCGGTCGGCCGGACCTGCGGTTTGCTGGACTTCGTGTGGCTGGGACTGGAGGTGCTCCTCCCCGCCACCGTCCACGCGCAGGACGCGCCGCCGCCGATCGCCCTCGAGCAGTTGCGGCGCGTCGCCTCGGACTATCCCCGGCGGTTGACCAGCCTGCTCGATCTTGCGCTCATCCGGCTTCACTGCGCTGTCGGCGATCCGGCTCATGCGCAGGCGCTCGGCCGACGGGTCGGTATCTGGAGCCAGGATTGCCGATACATTACTCTGGACGACATCGTGCTTGAGAACGAGCGCACTGCGGCGGCGATGGCGGGCATCGCGCTGCTGACCGCGGCGGGCGAGCACAAGGCTGCCGGCGACTTGATCGAGCAGGAAACTGCGACAGCCAGGCGTGCAGGCCGTCGCGGTGCGATCATCGACCTGCATCTGGCGCAATGCGGGCTGCACATGACCAGCGGCGACGAGCGGCAGGCGACGCGCGCGCTGTCGCGAGCGCTGAACCATGCCGCGACCTGTGGCTCGGCACGGCCGTTTTACGAACAGCGCCTGCTCGTCACTAACGTGCTGCGCCATTCGCGGGTGAAGGACTTGGCGCTGGCCAGCGACGATGCGCGGGCCATGTACGACAAGGTGGTAGCGCTAGTCGGCGCGCAAGAACTGCCGGCGACAGGCGCGGCCATTCACTTGTCCGACCCGCTCACCCGCCGCGAACTGGAGCTGCTGCGGATGCTCGATGCGGGGCTCGACAATGCGCAGATGTCGGGATCGACCGGCATCTCGGTGCGCACCGTCAAATGGCACCTGCACAATCTCTACGCCAAGATGGGCGTGAAGAACCGCACCTCCGCCTTGGCGCGCGCGCGGAGCCTGCAACTGCTTCAATGATGAGGTTGGCGGATCAGGCAAACACGGACCGGCATGATGTCCGCCCTGATTGGCAGGCCATGCCTACCGCGCTGATAGCCAGACTCCGTTCTGCTCAGGAACGTGCGTCAAATCTCAAAAAGAATGCCTGCCGACTGCTAGGCAATCGGCAGGCCAGTGGGGTGGAAGCCGTGTGCGTCTCCAATGCGGAGTCCGCGAATTTTCGAAAGTAATCGCTCCGCCCGCTCGTGGTCGATCAGTAGCGGAAGCCGAGCGTCACGCCGTAAGTGCTCGGCATGCCTGCGATCGCCGTGATGGAGTCGATCGATCGCGAGACGTTGTTCAGGTAGTACTTGTTCGTGATGTTGCGGCCGAAGACCTCCGCACGCCAGCGGCCGTCCTGCAGCTCGATACCGCCACGCAGATCGACAAGCGCATAGCCGGGGATCTCGAACTGCGGCTCACGACCGAACAGCGCGTAGCTGTCCGAACGGTAGCTGACCGAGCCCCCGACGAACACTTCGGTGCCGACGCTGACTTCGCGGCGATACTCGATATCGCCGTTCAGCTGCCACTTGGGTGCGTTCGGAAGCTGCTCACCCTTGATGTCGACGGGACGCGACAGAGGCGTCGCGGTGACGAACGAGCGATCGACCTTGGCATCGACGTAAGTGCCCGAAGCCGTGACGCGCAGCCCTTCGAGCGGACGCGTCTCGATCGACAGTTCAGCGCCCTTGATGCTCGACTTGGGCACGTTCACCGAAGCGGGCAGGTTGCCGAAGGGGAACATGTCGACGAAGCCGGTGATCTGCTTGTTGCGATAGTCGTAGTAGAATGCCGCACCGGTGATCTGGGCAAGGCGGCTCAGGTTGGTCTTGAAACCGGCCTCGTACGCCAGCACCGATTCCTGCTGCACGCGGGTGATCTGCGAAGTGCGGATGAACGGCGCCGGCGTGAACGAGCCGCCCTTGAAGCCCTTGGTAACGTTGGCGTAGATCAGACTGGTCGAGCTCGGCTTGTAGCTGATGCCGCCGCGCCAGGACGTGTTGGTCTCGTCCAGGTCGGAATTGACGATATCGACCGGTCGAAAGTCGTCACCGAGAGTGACGCACGCGCCCGGCGCGATCGTGGTCGGCACGCCATTGAAGCCGGGCAGCTGGCTACGCAGCGCGGTCGAGAGGATGCCGAACGCGCTCGCCGCGTCTCCGGTGCCCTGGTCCGCGGTACAGCCCACGAAGTCGTTCTTCTGGTCCGTGTAGCGGACCGAGCCCTGGATGGTCAGTTCGGGCGTGATCTCGTACTCCGCGCTGCCAAAGGCGGCCTTGGTCTTGATCAACTGGTCGTTCTGCTGGCGCAGGCCGAAGAACGAACCGCCCGGGATCGGAGCCAGAACGGTGTTGGTGGCACTGCCGGGCTGGAACAGCGTCTCGTTAAGATTAGCGCGCTGGTAGTTTCCACCGACCATCAGGCGCAGCTTGTCGATCGTGGCAGCGACGCGCAGTTCCTGGTTGAAGATCTTGAAGTTCTGCATGCTGCGCGTCGCGATGTTGCGCACGGCCGAACCGTCGTTGTCAGTCGGGATCAAGCCCTTAAAGTCAATGTACGAAGACAGCGAGGTCAGGGTGACGTCCGAACTCAGGTCAATGTCGCCGCGCAGCGAGATCTGCTGGAAGCGATTGTCACGCTTCAGGCTGAAACCTGGATCCCAGTCGCCGGCGCGGTTGTTGTTCGGCGCGATCGGCGACGCGGAAAGCGCTGCCTCAAGCGGCGGGTTGGCGCCGGGGAACTGCGGTGCAAACCCCTTGAACTGCTGGATGGGAGAATCCGAGTTGTCGAGCCAGCCGTTAGCATTCAGCTCGAAGCGTACGGTGTCGGTGGGCTTCCAGTCCAGGATAACGCGGCCGGCAAAGTAGCTGCGCTGCCCAGCGGTGTCGTCGCGGGTGATGCTGTACTGATAATCCCCGCGATCCTCGGCTTGCGCCGCGATTCGGATGCCCAGCGTGCTGGTGATCGGGAAGCTGGCGAAACCCGAAAGTTTCTTCTCATTGAAACGGCCGTAAGTGGCGTTAAGGCCAGCCGAAAATTCATCAGTCGGCTTGGCAGCGATGTAGTTGACCGCACCGCCGGTCGAGTTCTGGCCAAACAGCGTACCCTGCGGGCCCTTGAGCACCTCGACCCGCTCCACGTCAAGCAAAGCGCCGTTGGTGAGAATGGAAAGCGGGAGCGGGATCTGGTCGACGTAGACGCTGACGGCGGGGCTCGAAGCGCTCGAGAAGTCGAAGAAGCTGATGCCGCGAATACCAAAGACGGGCGTACCGTATTGGCTTTCCTGGAAAGTAAAGCCGGGGGCAATCTTACCCAGATCGGCAGTACTGGTGATACCTGCACTCGCGAGTTGCTGACCCGAAGCTGCGGTGATCGACAACGGCACGTCGAGCAGACGCTGGTCGCGCTTCTGCGCCGTAACGATGATCTCTCCGTCTGCGACGGTGGCCTGGCGCGATGACGCCTGCGCCTCAGGCACGGGATTCACCGCGTTGTCGACCGGCGTGGCCACTTGAGCGTCGCCCGACACCTCTTGCGCGGCCACGGGCACAGACAGCGCCAGCGAGATCGCGGACACCGTGAACATCATCGAATTGTGCTTCGTCAGCATCATACCTCTCCTGCCAAGTTATTAGTCGACTACTTGTTGCAGTCGCTTCGATTGCCGAGTGGTACCATCTCACAACTATCGCAAACTTCGTCTGGTTCCGTGCTTGCTCAAGGGACAATCAGTCTTGAGCGCAAATCACTACCTAGCGACATCGGCGATGCTGTCAGCAAAGTACCTCTTCAGTCTTGCTGACCGATATGGTCTAATACAGCTGATGGTGTCAAGAGGACGGCGCAGAGGGCATGAACGGCCCCTCCCTCCGCCAGATCGCAACCGCCGCCGGGCAAAGCAACGCTAGCGTCATCCAGTACCACTTTGCCGACAAGGACAACCTGGTCCGCGAGATCATGCTGAACCGGGTCATCGAAATGGAACCGGCTCGCGCCGCCATGCTGACGACCGCAGAGAGTAACGGCCAACTCGGCAGTCTCGAGACTCTTCTGCGTATCCTGTGCATGCCTCACATCGCCCTACGCGATGACGCCGGGCGTTTCCCCTTCGGTGAGTTCCTGCTGGATTTCATGCTGCGGTATCGCGGACCATCGGCTTCGACGCACCCGTTCGACGCGCAGCCCAATCTGGTGCCCTGCCTTGTGCAGACGCTGTCGCTAATCGATGCCCGCCTACACTACATGGACCGCGCTATTGTCTCGCACCGAACCATGACCGCAGTAGTCATATTTCTCCACAACCTCATACGGGCGAGCGAGCAAAAGCTCGTCGGCCCACCCTTCGATCTGCAGATCGAAGACGCAATCCTGATGGGCACCCAGGCGATATTGGCCCCCTTGCCACCGCTGACCATTTAGGGGCTATTTGAACGGTTATACCGCCCTGATTCGACAAATTGCCGAGGCAAATTCGTCTCCGAGACGGGCTATTTATCTATCGGCCAGCGCCGGCCGTTCCTGAAACGATCGTTGGGGCTTCGGGAATGGCGGATGTTGGATCGGGACCCGTCATTCCCGGCCCAGCTCGCGAACGTCGGTTTTGTCCCAGATCACGTTAGAATCGGTCTGCTTGATTCGCCCGAGGCGGGCAGCGCACCGCTAACGGAATTCTTATTTCGTGCTCCTCCTCTACGCTCATTCGCCAATCTCCTGGGCCGGCGACCTATTAGGAAGAACGCCTAGACCTTGGGCCTGGGCGATGATGCGTCTCACGCCCTCAGGTGACCATTGCATCCCCCCTCGCGGGGTTGGCTCTCGCAAATCCTTACTCAACCAAGCCGCAATGCCGCGCAGCGTGGCGTTTGGCTCAGTTCTGAGCTTGTCGGCGACAAGTAGAGCAACGCGGCTATCACGCGAAAGGCGCGGCGCCGTTTCAAGGATCACAGGATCTGCGTACCCTGCATCAACAAGCGTTCGGCACGCCTTCACCAGCGTGCGTTCAGAAAACGAGCGCACCGGGGGCTTGAGCGTCCGAATGTGCCGCAACACCAACGCCCAAGGCAACTGCGGCCGCAAGCGCTCAACGAGCGGCAGCCAACCCGGCCCAGTCGGCCCGAAGCTGCGATTTTGGCCATGTTGAAGAACAAAGATTGAACATGGCGATCTACCAGGCTCGCTCTTGTCCTCCAATCTCGTAAACATCGGTCTCGATCGAGCACCTGTAGCTCTCTGCGATGTTGAACATCTCTGTCTGGAGAGATGCGATCTCATCATCGAGGCTGACGCCATCGGCACCCTGATCATAGGCGACGGTCAGCGTGTAATCGCAGTTCCCGGTCTTTTGCATCTGGTAATCCCGCTCCAGCATCGCCTCAATGCGCTCGCGAGCGGGCTTTCTGCCACGACCATGCTTGTTGAAGTTCTCGATGGTCAGATGCAGGGCGATGGTGACAGAAGGCGGCTTTTCCGGCAGCCCGATCCTTGAAGGAATGACGTCAAGCGCCCGATAGACGGTCATTCTTGAGATCTTGAGGTCGCGCGCGACGCTGGCCTTGCTCGCGCCGGCGGTGATCCGGCGTCGGATTTCATCGTCATCGATGTTTTTCTTCCGGCCTTTGTAGACGCCTTCGGCGCGCGCCGCCTCGATCCCGGCGCGCTGCCGGTCCTTGATGAACGTCAGTTCCATGTCCGCGACCATGCCCAGAATGGTGATCACCATCCGCCCCATGCTTCCGGCCGTCGTCACCTCCGGCTCAAGCACCCGCAATGAGGCTCCCTTCTGGTCGAGTTCATGAACCAGATTGAGAACATCGCGTGTGGAGCGACCGAGCCGATCGAGACGCAGGACGACGAGTTCGTCATCGGCGCGCAGGAACTGCATGATCGTCTCAAGCTCCGTGCGTCCAGTGCGCGATGCGCCCGAGCCTGTTTCGGAGCGGAGGATTTCACAGCCCGCTGCCTTCAACCGGGCAACCTGGATGTCGAGATCCTGGTCGATGGTGCTGACGCGGGCGTAGCCGACGCGGGTCATGGGCAAATCCGTCACATTAGGGTGGCTTTGCCCTCGTACAGTAACATTGGTGACGGAACCACCCTTTTGTGACATGTCGTATATGTCACTTCCGATCGTCACGTTCGGGTGCACCCAAATGGTGCGAGCGGAAAGGCCCCGGTCAGGCAGCAAGCCGCCCAAAATCGATCCGGCTATTCAGATCGAGGTCGAAGCGGCCATAAGGATTGACGTGGCTGTAAATCAGCGGTGTGAGGCCGCGATAATCATCCGGCGTCATCCGGCCCGTCCATTTCGGTTCCACCAGCACGCTCTGAAGCATTCGGGTGTTCACATAGACAAGCGACGCTTGCAGCAAATGTAGCGCCAGGACCGAGAGCTGCTGCTCATCGATGCGGTTAGTGGCGATCTCGCCGCCCTTGCCGAAGAAAACGAACCCATTGGCACTGTTCCAGTTTTCAACGACATTCAGGCCTTCATGAATTTCGCGGCGGAAGGACTCCTCGCGCAGATACCGGCACAGGAAGATCGTCTTGACCGCGCGGCCCAGCTCACTCAACGCCTTGTAGGTCGGGTGCATCACCTCGGAGCGGCTAAACCGGCGCAGGATCGCCTCCGGGTCGGCGGTTTTTGTCTGCATCGCGGCTGCATATTTGACCATCTCGTCATATTGCTGCTCGATCTCATCCCAGTTGATCGGACTGGAGAGGATCGGCTGCAGGCTCCGAACTTTGTGGAATCTGACGCACAGGCCGTGCCGGCGTCCCCCCAGACTGCAGCATTGCGGATTGCCAGGGTCGCATTCGCAACCCTGGCACACGCCTCCTTGAGCGCCGCGGCATGAACGAAGCGGCGATGGACATGCAGCAGCTCTTCATAGCTGACATCGGGGGTGGCGCCGGCGATCCGCTTGAGCCCGGCATTCGTTCCCAGGCCGTAGAGGCATAGCAGGAGACGTTGATCCAGCGCGGTTTTCGGCAGTGCAACACGCGAGGCCGATGTTTCGAACGCTTCGAGAAGTCCCGTATCAAGGGCAGCCTCCTTCAGTACGTCGAGCAGCCCGGTCATCGGCCAGCGTTGGCCGATCTCGGTCTTGATCGAGGCGAGACCCCTGGGTTCGGGCAAGGGTTTGAACGGGGTGAGAGATATACGGTTCTCGCCGCGCCACAGCAGCCGAACCTTGTCGTTCCGGGGAATATTGGCATTGAGGAGCAACAGTTCCTGAGCAAGCTCTTCCCGGATGGCGCTTGAAAATGCACGCGCATCCGCCGTCAGGTTCAATCCTGTGTAATATGCTTCTCGCCGCGCATCGAAGTCCTTGGGAAGATCGTCATCGGGATTGCGGTATCGGTCCGCCCCGACAACCCAGATTTCCTTAGAACGGATGCGATCGCGCAGTTGCGCGAGGACACAAAGCTCATAACTGATCCGGTTTACGCGCCCCTCTTCATCAATGACGGAACTGCGCCATCTCGCCGGAATGACCTCGTCGACCGGCACTGCGTGCGGCGGCACGTAGCGGCATCCATCATCCACTTTGCTTCTGATCCAGTCCAGGGCCGCCAGCACCGGACGCCACACGGCGTTGTTCGACCGGAACTCCAGTGCCGAAAGCAGGCTTGGCAGCATACGGCGATAATGATTGGCCCATGACCTCCGCATCACCTTGTAGATCCGCCGATCCAAGGCGCCCTTTGCCTGGCTTTCCTTGATGATCGCCGCCAGTTTGTCCTTGCCGGCGATTGGGAAAATGACATCGCAGATGCGCCCGGATGGATCGTCGATCGAAGCGCTGGCAATCTCGACCAGGAGTCGCTCCTTGCCATAGACCCGCTCGATGTCTTTCGCGATATCGCCCACCACCTTGCGTTTCGAGCGCGATCCGATCTTATGGACCGTCTCGATCAGCAGGTCGACCATCGCATCCGTAAGCTGAGCTTCCCGCGCCATCAGATAAACGGCATAGAGCCCGAGCTGGCGCGCCGGTACATGCCGGCGCATCTCCGAGGCTTTCTCGCCGGCAACCCGGCGAACGATCTGATCGACCCATGCCTTGCCCGTGACCGATAGGAAATCTCGGGGAAGAGCAAGCCGTTGGATAAAGGCGAGTTTGGCGGTCACGCCAAGAATGTTTTCGAGCGTCGCCTGACCTGCATCCCCCTTCATCGTGTTGAAGCCGGTCGGGCCATCGGGATCGGCGAGCGAGGCTTCCAGCAAGGCGACCGCATCCGGCGCAAGCCGATCGCGGACTCGGGCCAACAGGGCCTCCAGATAGAGGTGTCGTTGCGAACGGACGAGGCGTTCCAGCTCCTTGCGCGACGGCCCATAGATACGGCGGTCGCGGCACCACAGGAAAACATGCTCGAGCATGGCATTGATCGGCTGCCCGCCCGCACAAAGATCGTCGGAAATCCACCTCGACAACGCCCTGCGATCCGTCTGCGTCATACGGCGGAACCCGAGATGCCGCAAAATCTCCGCGCAATGCCGGCGGGCGGTGCGCCCGGAAAAATCATAGTGGTTCACGGATTTGGCATCGAGACCAAGTTGCTCCGCCAGATACAAGACACCGTCGGAGGGTATCGACGCATGATCCGGCACAAAGAAGCCATGCCCGGCGAAAAATCTAAGCTGAACCGCCAATCCCAGTCGTGCCGTCTCCGCTTTGCCGGTCACGAACGCGATGTCCGAAAAACTCAGGCTCCAGGAGCCGATCAGATCCCCACTCGAAACGCCAAGGCTCATAACGCCGCTCCCTTATCGGAGCGGAACGTCGTTCCTCGCATGGGCGATCGTCAACAACAACCAGCCCGTTCCCGACGTGTTCTCCAAGATGACCAAAATCGCAGCTTCGGGCCGACTGGGCCTGGTAGGCGATGACAGCCGCGATTATAGCGCGATGTGGGAAACCGCGATCGAGCGCCTGTCCCCTGTCTTCGGGATTGCTCCCGACGACATGACCATGACGAACGCCTACCTTGAACGGAAGGGGCTGGCGGACGCCTTCGCCCGTGCCGGCGAGCAGTTGATACAGGCACCGCCCCTTGCCGTGCCGGCGCAGGGCGTCGCCGGGGAGATCGCCGAGCAGGACACCCCCATCAACGTCGCCTTTCGCGAGAAGAACGAGGCGAAGGGGCTTGGGGCCAAATGGGACAAGGAAGGGCGAACGTGGTTCGTCCCCGCCGGCACTGATCTTACCCCCTTTGCGAAATGGGCCAAGGAAGCCCCAGCGCCGGCCGTGGAAGGCCGGGACCAGCAACAGGCACCAGCAGAGCCAGAGGCCGCAGATCGGGCCGCAGCGCCCGCCAGCGCCGAACAGGAAGGCGAACAGATGACCAGCACCCCCAAGCAGCCCCCGGAGCGTAACTATCTGGCGGTTCCCTTCGGTGAACGGAACGTCGCCAAGGCCGCCGGCGCGAAATGGGATGCAGCCGCTAAATCTTGGTATGCGCCCGAGGGCAGCGACCCGGCGAAGCTGGCGCGCTGGAATCCGGAGAACCGGCCGAACCGTCAGGAGGCGGCCGTCAGCCCCCAGCAGGAATTTGCCGAGGCGATGAAAGCCATGGGGCTGACCGTCCCTCACGGCCACCCGATCATGGACGGCACACGTCAGCGCGTGCCGGCCGAGGGCGACAAGGGGAAGGAAACGACGGGCTCCTATCGGGCCTATCTGGACGGCCACCCCGCCGGGCACATCGAGAATTTCCGCACCGGCTTGGACATGAAATGGAAAAGCACCGGGAACACGCTTTCGGAGGAGGAAAAAGCCCGGCTTAACGCCGAGGCCGCGACAAAGCGGGACGCGCGCGAGCGCGAACAGGCCGCGACCTACGAGGAAACCGCCCAGCGCGTGCAGCGCCGGGCCGCAGCCCTAACGCAGATCGAGAGCCCGACGCCCTACATGGTCAGGAAGGGGATCGAGCCGACGATCGGCGCGATGATGGACGGGCGCGATGGCACGATCCACCTTCCGGCGATCGACACGCAGGGCACGCACTGGACGACGCAATACATTCAGGAAGACGGGACCAAGCGGTTTGCCAAGGACAGCCACAAGGAGGGCTGTTTCCACGTCGTCAACGGGGGCAGGACGCCCGAGGAGGCCCTAGCCGCCCTTGCCGCCGCTCCGCGCCTTATGATCGGCGAGGGCTACGCGACCATGACGACGATCGGCAGTGTCGTGGGGCATCCGACCGTTTCCGCGTTCGATTCCGGCAATCTCCCCGCCGTCGCGAAGGCCCTTCACGAACGCTTCCCCGACAAGCCCATCTTCATCGTCGGAGAGGACGATCAGCGCGTGCTTGAGCGGCACGGGTACAACCCGGGCCGGGAGAAGGCGACCGAGGCGGCCAACGCTGTAGGGGGCAAACCGATGTTCCCGACCTTCGCCCCCGGCGAGCAGGCGGCCGATCCCAAGCGGTTCACCGACTTCAACGATCTAGCGATGAATAGTTCGCTAGGTCGCGAGGGGCTTGAGCGCCAGGTCAAAGCCGCCGTGGAAAATCCACGGGCTCAGGCTTTGACCGGACCACGCCTAAGCGTGGACGAGGAAACCCAGCAGCAGCGGCGTTCAGGGCCGGCGATCGGCAACGATCAGCCGGCCCATCGGCGCAGCGCGCGCATATGATCCGCACGATGGCAGGGGCGACGATCGCCGCCCTTGCCGTCGCCGGCCTCGCCACCACGGCCGCCGCCCGACGTTACCAACCACCAAGCACCCCGCTTCCGATCGCCGCGACCACGGGCGTTCCCACGTCGATCCATGACGGGGACACCTTCCGCTTTGGCAAGCTCCGGGTCCGCGTTTGGGGAATTGACGCGCCCGAGCTCGAAACGCAGTTCGGCCCGGCCGCGCGCGCCCAGCTCGTGCAGCTTGTCGCCGATCGCCGTGTCACATGCCGCGACACCGGCAAGCGCAACCACGATCGGATCGTGGCGCAATGCTGGAATTGGCAGGGCACCGATCTTGCCGCAGCCATGGCGCGCACAGGATGGGCCGTGAATTGGTCGACGTTTTCCCACGGCCGATATCTGGCGGATCAGCAGGCCGCCCAGCGCGAGCGGCGCGGCGTCTTTGCTTATGGCGTCCAACCATGGCGCTAGAACCCGATCCCTGCCCCTGCCACGTCGAATTGATCGCCCGCGAGCCGGCGCGGAATATCCATCGACGCTACGCGATCGAGGCGACCCCCGACCTATTCGGCGCCATCGTCGTTCGCACCGCTTGGGGCCGCATCGGAGCGCGAGGGCAGGAGAAGATAGTTTCGTTCGTCGCGATCGAGGACGCCCAGCGCCACGTTCGCGCCACCCTTCGCCGCAGGGCGACGTCGCCCAAGCGGAACGGCGTCGCCTACGAGATCATTGAGAGCAGTGAGGCGGACGGAGAGCTTTGGGGCACGGCCTCATTGCCGCGCCGATGAACCGGCGCTGCAGCATAGAGATCGGTGTCTATGAATCTGGCACCGGACCCAACTATCCGGAGGTGCGATATGGAGCATTTTGGCGAACGAGTGCTTACCGAGGAATTGGCCGACGCGAAGAAGCTCCTAGAGCGTGCGCTGGCGATCCTCGACAAGAACGATGAACCAGACGCCGCCGCGCTCACATGCGAGGCGATCGAGCGGCTGATCGGCGCGCCCCCTCCCATTGAGCAATGGTATATGATGACGGGCCGTAACCCTGACGGGTCCGCTCGCGCGTAGGGCACGGCCGCCGGCTTGTGCTCGAGCAAACCGAGATCCGCTGCGCGGACGGCCTGCTCGAGCATAGTCGCCAACGTCTATGAGATCCACGACCACTAACGCGCGATCGGAATCTCAGCGATCCGCGTCGTCCACGACGGGCTCTTGCGCTCCCGTTTCGTGTCATAGGATCGATCGCCCTGCCCTTCGGCCGCGACGCGCACCGTATTACGGCCGAACCGACCGTTGAGCCCGTCGATCGCGGCGAGCAGCGGGGCGGCCTTCGGATCGACGGCCGCGAACAGATCGATTTGCGCCGCGCTTGCCGGGTGCAGCCCTTCCAGCATGACCCCGCACTTGGAATAGATCGAGCCGGGCACGAACATGGACTCTGCCATCGTCCCGGCCATGCCGGCGATCGAGCGCGGATCATGCGTTGCCGGCGACAGTCGCGCCGATCGCGACGCAGACGGCGCGTTGGGCTTGAACCGGCTTCCATGTGCGAAGGCGATCATGCGTGAGGCGACCAGCCCTTGCGCGCGTATCTTCTCAGCGGCGCGGACGGCGCGGCGCACCATCGCTTCGCGCAGCGCGTCCCGATTGCCGACAGGCTCCCCAAAGCAGCGCGTGACGGCCGTTCCCTTCAACGGCTCCGGCTCCGGCGCGAAATCCGAACATTCGATGCCGTTCAGTTCGCGCACGAGCCGTTCGAGCACGACCGTTCCCACGTCGCGGGCGACGGCCGCGGGGAGTGCCGTCAGATCGGCCGCGGTTCTCACACCCAGCGGGCGCAGCCGGGCCGCCAGCGCGCCGCCAATGCCCCATACTTCTTCGACAGGCCACGTCGCGAACATGGGTCGTGCGGCTGAGCGGA
Organism: Pseudomonadota bacterium; assembly: GCA_040387595.1. Taxonomy (GTDB): domain Bacteria; phylum Pseudomonadota; class Alphaproteobacteria; order Sphingomonadales; family Sphingomonadaceae; genus Rhizorhabdus. The sequence goes on along the minus strand of JAZKDN010000019.1, from coordinate 3,825 downwards.
ACAGGAAAGTGTCATAAGGCACTGTTTGGCTCGATACAGCGATAGATGGTGGCCGGGTGAACGTTGAAGGTCCTTGCGACGGCGCTAATGGACTTACCCTCGAGAACGAGTTGGCGAGCGAGCTCCGCCTGATCTGGGCGCATTTTCTTTGGGCGTCCGAAGCTCACACCGCGCGCCATCGCCGCCTTTCGCCCCTCCTCGGTTCGGCTCAATATGAGAGTCCGCTCGAACTGGGCGATCCCAGCGAATACGGTCATGATCATCACGCCAGACGGGGACGTGGTATCGGCCCAAGGTTCATCAAGCGATTGTAATCCTGCCTGCTTTTCCTTGATGCGTTCCGCGATGTGCAGGAGTTCGATGGTGGATCGCGCCAAACGATCGAGGCGGGCGACGACGAGAACATCGTCTTTGCGCAGGTGACCCATCAGCTTTTCAAGCTCGGGCCGGCCACGAGCGGCCCCCGATATTTTCTCTTCGAACATCATTTCACAGCCCGCCTCCGAGAGCCGACCGCGCTGGATTTCCAAGTTCTGATCCTCGGTGGAAACGCGCGCGTAGCCGAGCTTCATGCGACTGCTCCAGATATTGTGCGAAAGTTACTGCAAAACAATTTTGTTTCGCACATATGTTTTGCGAAGAAATTCGCCTTGTTTATCGGCATGGGCCGTCCCCTTCGCAAAAGTTGAAAGTTTCGCACGGTATGCCCACCCGTCACCTCACTGACGCCCAGCGTCAGGGCTTTGCCCGCTTTGATGGCGAACCGTCGGCCGATCAACTCGCGCGATATTTCCATCTGGACCAAACTGATCGCGACCTCATTGGAACTCTGCGCGGCGACCACAATCGGCTCGGCTTTGCCGTGATGCTGACGAGCGCCCGGTTTCTGGGCGCATTTCCAGTCTCGCCCGCCGAGATCCCAGCGTCGGTCCTGGCGGCCGTGATCGAACAACTCGCTCTTGAACCCGGCACGGACGTGGACGCCTATTTTGCGGGAAGCCGACGCATCCGGCACCTCGCGCTCATCCGGACGCACTGCGGCTTCACGGACTTTGGCGACAACGCGGTGGCACGTTTCCGGCTGACCCGATGGCTCTACGCCCTTTGCTGGAGCGGCGACGATCGGCCCGGCCCCCTGATTGATCGAGCTGCGGCCTGGCTGATCGCCAACAAGGTGCTGCTGCCGGGCGTCACGGTCGTCGAGCGCCTGGTTGGCAGGATCCGCGATCGTGCGCGGACCAGGCTTTGGCGCCATCTGGTCGCCAGCTTGAGCGATGACCAGCGCGTGCGCATCGCCGCGCTGTTTGACGATGGCGACACATCCACGTTCGCCGCCCTGGACGCGCTCCGGACCGTTCCCTCCAAGCGCATGCCGACCGAACTCTTCCGACACCTTGATCGGCTCGATGCGGTCCGGGCGTTCAATCTGCGGCCGGCGCCACCGCGGGGCGTTCCCGCCACAACCCTTGAGCGGCTCGCGCGGGTAGCGCGCGTCGGCAAGCCCTCGGCCATCGCCGCCCTTCAGGAGCCTCGTCGAACCGCGACCGTAGCCGCGCTCTTCCATACGCTCGAAGCGGCGGCCCAGGACGACGCCGCCGAGCTGGCCGAGGCTCTGCTCGCCGACTTGGTGAAAGGGGCTGAAGCCGCCGACAAACAGGCCCGCCTGCGCAGTCTGCGCGATCTCGATGGCGCCGCGATGCTGCTCCACGCAATGGGTCTGTTGGTTTTGACCGACGACGCCCTGCCCCTCAATGAATGGCGAGATGTGCTCTTCGAGCGGTTGCCCCGTCCCGACATCGAGGCCGCCATGTCCAAGGTGGAGGCGATCGCCAAGCCCGCGGAGACCAAGCCCTATGATCAACTGCGAACAAAATGGCGGAGCGCCCGGCGATTGTTCTTTGAAATCGCTACCCGCATCGAGACCGACGCTGCCCCAGGTGGCAAAAACGTCAAGGCCGCGATCAGCTACCTCAAGGGCGTGGACGACTGGTCCTCTCTCGTCAAGATGCGCGGCGCACCGATCGCTGCGGTCTCGAAGGCGTGGAGGCAACATGTCCTGGATGACGATGGCAGGATGCGCGACCCGAAGGCCTATGTCTTCGCGATCATCGATGCGTGGCGTCTGGCGATCAAGCGTCGCGATGTGTTCGCCAAGCCCGGCATCCGATACGGGGATCCCCGGCGCGGGATGCTCGAGGGCGAGTCCTGGCACAATTCCAGGTTGATGGTAGCACGCGCCCTGGGCCGATCTCTGGAAGCCGACATTGAGATTGACGGTCTCTCCCGCCTTCTCGACGAGGCATATCGACATGTCGTTGCGCGCGCCGGCGACAATCCGGACCTGCGTTTTGAGACGGTCGCCGACAAGATGGGGATTGTGGTCACGCCCCTCGACAAGCTTGATGAACCCGAGAGCCTTCGAGCACTTCGCGCCGCCGTCCAAACGCGCATGCCGAAGGCCGGAATGCCCGACATCTTTCTTGAAGTCATGGCGCGAACCGGATTTGCCAAGTCCTTTACGCATCTGAGCGAGCGTCAGGCCACCGTCGAGCACTTCGAGATAAGCCTGTGCGCGACCCTGGTCGGCGGCGCCTGCAACATCGGTCTTGAGCCGATCGTGCGCCCGGAATTTGCGGCTCTGCGTCGCGACCGTCTTTCTTGGGTCGGTCAGAATTTCATTCGGCCCGAGACCATCGCCGCGGCCAACGCCGCGATCGTTTCCGCTCACAGTCGTCTGGATATCGTCCAACATTGGGGCGCAGGCGAGGTGGCCAGCGCCGACGGCATGCGTTTTGTCGCTCCGTCGAGCGCCATACACGCCGGGCCCAACCCCAAATATTACGGCCAGGAGCGCGGCGTCACTTGGTACAACATGATTTCCAATCAGTTCAGCGGTCTGACCGGAGCGGTCATCCCCGGCACGTTGCGCGACAGCCTGGTCGTCCTGGCTCTCCTGCTGGAGCAGGAAACCGAGCTCGATCCTCTGGAGATCATGACCGACACCGCCGCCTATTCCGACGCCATTTTCGGTCTGTTCTGGCTCTTGGGCTACCGGTTCAGCCCCCGTCTGGCGGACATCGGCGACGCCAAACTCTGGCGTATCGACCGCCAGGCGAGCTATGGGCCGTTCGATCAGACCGCCTGGGGCAGGGTTAAAATCAATCTGATCCGGGAAAACTGGTCCGACCTTATCCGCTTGGCCGGATCGCTCAAGCTCGGCCACCTCAAGGCCGCAGGCGTCATGCGAATGCTGCAGGTCAAAGACCGCCCAACAACGCTGGCCAAGGCCCTGTCTGAACTCGGCCGCATCATCAAGACGCTGCATATCCTGCGATACATCGATGACCGGCCGTTCCGGCGACGAATATTGTTTCAGCTCAACCGGCAGGAATTGCGCCACAAGCTCGGTCGGCGCGTCCATCACGGCGATCGGGGCGAAATCAGAAGCCCTCTGCGTCAGGGCCAAGAGGAGCAGCTTGGGGTCCTCGGTCTGGCCCTCAACTCCATCGTCCACTGGAACGCTGTCTACATGCAGGAAACCGTGCGCCAACTCAGCGAGGCCGGGACGCCGCCGCTGCCCGCCGATATCGCTCGGCTCTCGCCGATATCTTGGCGTCACATCAATTTCCTCGGCCGCTACGACTTCTCCGTGCCTGACGCCGTCGCAAACGGCGGCCTCAGACCGCTACGCCAACCTAATTCCGAATGGGACTTTTGAAAGGAAATAATGCCCCTTACGACACTTTCCTGTTCCGCTCAGCCGCACGACCCTCTATAGGCTGTACCGCCCTAAAAACGTACCTATCGTGACCGAGGACAACGGAA
>JAZKDN010000018.1:0-6747 GCA_040387595.1 Pseudomonadota bacterium | reverse complement strand
GATCCCTTGCCTCGGGCGCGTGTTCGCGCTCGGCCCGACGACCACCTCAGCATCCGGATGCGCGCGCCTCTAACCGTCATTGCCGCGCAGGCGGGAATCCACCGGCGAATATTGGCCGAACCAAGCGAGGGTCGACCAGGCGGCCTGATGGATTCCCGCCTGCGCGGGAATGACGGGTGTGGGTGGATTGCGTCCAAGCCTCAACTCGCCTCAGCCGGCTGTGGGGCAGCTTCCGTGGTCAGCTTGATCCCTTGCCTCGGGCGCGTGTTCGCGCTCGGCCCGACGACCACCTCAGCATCCAGATGCGCGCGCCTCTGACCGTCATTCCCGCGCAGGCGGGAATCCACCGGCGAACATTGGCCGAACCAAGCGAGGGTCGACCAGGCGGCCTGGTGGATTCCCGCCTGCGCGGGAATGACGGGTGTGGGTGGGTTGCGTCCAAGCCTCAACTCACCTCAGCCGGCGGTGGGGAAACAGCTTTCGGTGGTGAGCGTGGTCAGGCTGCTCGGCAGCAGCTTGGTCGAGGCGCCCTGATAGGTCGACGCGATCGCGACCCTGGTCATGCCGGCGACCGAGGCGCAGGTCGTGGCGGGGGTCAGGGTGACCGCCGAGGTCGTCAGCTTGATCCCCTGCGCCGTGGCGCGGGCGACGGCGTAGGCCTGCACCTCCGACGCGGTCTTGCACCCGGTGACGCCGAGCGCGGCGCAGCGCGCGCTGTTGGTCGCGACCTCCTGGAGCGTCTGGTACGTCCAGGCGACGCGCGCGCCGTCGATGATCAGGAACATGAACATCAGGAAGGCGGGGGCGACGAGGGCGAACTCGGTCGCGGTGACACCCCGGCTGTCGCGGACCAGGCGCATCATTCGAGCCTCACCACCGCGCTGCGCGTCTGGGTCATCGTGCCGCCCAGCATCGCGGCGGGAACGAGCAGGGTGTTCGCGGTCGAGACCGCCTTGATGTTCAGATAATAGCCGGCAAGGCTGCCGTCGGCGCAGACCGCGTTGCAGGCCGCAGTGGTGTAGGTCGGGCTCGGCGTCGTGCCGCTGACGCAGGCGCAGGTCCGCGAGGTGTTGACGCAGTTCGACGAGCCGCCATTGCAGCCGACGGTGACCGTCGGCGCGGCCGACAGTTTCGCGGCCGCCGCGACATAGGTGCCGATCGTCGCGGTGTTGACGGTCGCGCGGCTGTTGAAGGCGATCATCGCGCCCTGCTCGACCGCGCTGTCGAGGCGCAAGCGCTGCTGATACCACATGGCGAGATCGAGCCCGGCGGTCATCACGAAGAAGAACATGACCGACAGCAGCGCGAATTCGATCGTCGCGACGCCGCGCTGCTCGTCGCGGAGGCGGAGGAGGTGGCGCCGGATCATTCGAGCCCCGATCATTTGAACAGGGCCACATTGGGAGTCGACGACGAGGATGATCCCGAAAGCGCGGAACAACTCCCCGTATTCGTCGTCCCGCCTTCGAGCAGGGTAAGCGTGCTTACGATCATCATCATGCAGCTACCGCCGGAGGCCGACATCGACGTGCCGCCGGACAGCGAGACCGCCGACTTGGGCGAATAGAGCAACCCGGAATATTTCCCGCCCGCGCCCGCCGACATCGACGTTGCGGCAGTCGACTTGGTAGCGAACAGTACACCCGGCACGCCATAGCTGGAGGTGCCAGTCGGTGCCGCGAGATCGAGGGTCGCGCCACCTGCGAAAGCAAATGTTCCGCCCATCGCGATCGTGATGTCCGAGCCCCGCATTGGGTCGCCGGTACCATTGGTGAAATCACCTGCGACCACATAGAGGCCGGGGCTGAAAATGGCGCCCGATGCGAGGGAAAGGTTGCCATTGATAATGTGATTCACCGATTTCGTGAACACGATGAGGCTGCCGCCGCCAGTATTGAGGATGTTTCCATTGGCGCTGAAGACACCCGCAGCGGCGGTCGCGACCTTACAATCCGCGGTGAAGCAAACCTGGCTACCGCCACCGACATTGATGGAATTATTGGAAGCATCCTTGCCGAGCACAACGGTGTTTCCGACACCCACCGCCACCTTCAGATAGGCGCCACCCGATACGCTTATGCCGCCGCTGAGGTTGAAATTTCCGCTGCCGACACTCAGTTTTTTGCCACCCGGTATCGTCAGCGAGCCAAAGCTGTGATTGCCGTTGCCAATTGTGATCGGATTGTCCGCATTGATCTTGAAATTGCCGACGACGGTCACGTCGCCATCACCGATGGTCATCGTTTTGCCGCTCATGTCGATCGAGTTGACCTTAATGGTCGATCCACTGGCAAAATTGATTTCACAGCCCCCCGGGACGACGATCCGGTCCAGCGTATAGGTGCCGGCTGGCACATTATAGACACAGGTCCAGCCACCGGTCAGATATTTGCTCGGCTCGGTTGCGCCCTTGGCTTCGTAGCCGAGCGACCATGTCGCACCGCTGCTTGCCGTTGGGGTCGTTGGAAGCACCCTCGCTGAAATGCAGGCCGTATTGCCATCGGCATAATCGCTGTCGGTCGTGCCAGTCAGCTTGTTGACCTGACACAGAGCCGCCTTGAGCGCCTCATTGCTGCTCATCCAGTCAGAGGCAGCATTGGCTTTGTTCTGGACAAAATTATTAGCCGTCGGCGAGGTGACGATTCCGCCGCTCCCGGAAATGGTCTTGCCAGCGTTGACCTGTTTGGCGGTGATGGTCGGCCCGTTGGTGATGGAAACACCGGCGTTGGTGTTGATGGCACAGCCCGGCGCCATGATGCTGACACCACCGGACAGGCTGATACCGTTGGTCGGCGTAGCCGACAGCGCGGCTATGCAAGGGGGCGAACTCGTTGTTGCCGAGGTCGTCGTCGCCGAACCGACCGCGGTCACGTCATAGCTGAGCGCCGAAGTGAAGACCCGGCCAAGCGCCAGCGGCACTGCCGTGGTGACGGTGACCTGGACGAGCTGCTTCGAGGTCGCCGCGTCGGTGACGAGAGCGACGGTAGCGGCGCTGGCCGGCAACCCTTGTGCCGCGACCACGGCCTTGGCCGTCGCCGTCATCTGCGTCGGGTTACTGTTGACATTATAGGCGAGCGCCCCGGCCAGCGCCGCCATGTCGGCAATCCGCTGGTTGGCGGTGTCGGCGGCGTAGCCCCGGCTGATCTCGACCGCGAAGGCGCCCATGCCGACCATCGTCGTCAGCGACAGCGCGCCGATCACCGCGACGGCGCCCCGCGCGTCGCCGGCGAAGCGGCGCATGCGGGCCGCGATCGATCGGATGCCGATATCGAACATGCGGCCGGCATAGGATCAAAGGACTAATAAAATTGCATCGGGTCATGGTTAAAGAACCCTGACCGTTGCAGCCTCACGATCGTCGGGCGGCGTTGTCCCGGCAGGCTCGCCTGGTCAGGACAGCCGGCCCTCGTGGAGCCGGACGACCCGGTCCATCTTCAGCGCGAGCCGCTCATTGTGGGTCGCGACGAGCGCCGCCGATCCCTCATGCCGGACGAGCCGCAGGAATTCGGCGAAGACGATATCGGCGGTGGCCTCGTCGAGATTGCCGGTCGGCTCGTCCGCCAGCACCAGCGCGGGCCGATTGGCGAGCGCGCGGGCCACGGCGACGCGCTGCTGTTCGCCGCCCGACAGTTGCGACGGCCGGTGGGTGAGTCGCTTCGCCAGCCCCAGTGCGGTCAGCAGGCTCCCGGCCCGTTCGTGCGCCACCGCCGTATCCGCACCCTTGATCAGCTGCGGCAGCACCACATTCTCGACCGCGGTAAAATCGGGCAGGAGATGGTGGAACTGATAGACGAAGCCCAGCCGATCGCGGCGGATGCGGGTGCGGCCGCTGGCGTCGGCCTTGGCGGCTTCCTCGCCGGCGATGCGGATCGATCCCTCGAACCCGCCCTCGAGCAGGCCGACGGCCTGGAGCAGGGTCGACTTGCCCGAGCCCGAGGGGCCGAGCAGCGCGACGATCTCGCCCGGTGCGATGCTCAGGTCGACCTGCCGCAGCACGTGAATCGCGACATCGGCCTGGTGAAAGGTCCGGCTAAGCGCGCGGACGTCCAGAATCGGCGCGGGGAGAATGTCACTCATAGCGCAGGACCTCGACCGGATCGGTGCTCGCCGCCTTCCACGCCGGGTAGAGCGTCGACAGGAAGCTGAAGCCCAGCGCCATTGCGACGATCACCCCGACCTCGACCGGATCGCTCTTGGCGGGCAGTTCGGTCAGGAAGCGAATCGACGGATCCCACAGATTCTGGCCGGTGACGAACTGAACGAAATTGACCACCGCCTGCCGGTAGAAGAGGAACAGCGCGCCCAGGCCGATCCCGGTGCCGGTGCCCAGCACGCCGATCACGATGCCCACGGTCATGAAAATCTTCATCAGCGCGCCGCGCGACGCGCCCATCGTGCGCAGGATCGCGATGTCGCGGCGCTTGGCGCGGACGAGCATGATCAGCGACGACAGGATGTTGAACACTGCGACGAGGATGATCAGCGACAGCACGATGAACATCGTCACCCGCTCGACTGCCAGCGCCTCGAACAGCGAACTGTTGAGATCGCGCCAGTCGCGGATCTGGCCGTGCCGGACGATCAACGGCTTGAGCGGCGCCAATATGTCGCCGACCCGATCGGCATCGACGGTCTGGATCTCGATCATGCCGACCGCATCGTCGAGCATCAGCAGGGTCTGCGCATCGGGCATCGGCATGACCACGAAGGCCTTGTCATAGTCGTAGACGCCGACCTCGAAGATCGCCGCGACCTGATAGGATACGATTCGCGGCACCGTGCCGAAGGGGGTCGTCTGGCCCTGCGGGCTGATCAGGCTGATCTGGCTGCCGAGGTCGGCGCCCAGCTGCTCGGCCAGCCGCGCGCCGATCGCGACCCGCCCCGATCCTGCGCTCAGCGCATCGAGCGAGCCGCGCACGACCTTGTCGCCGATCACGGGATTGCGGCGGATGTCCTGCACCGTCATGCCGCGCACCAGCACGCCTTCGACCCGTCCGCCGAAGGTCGCCATCAGCGGCTGTTCGATCAGTGGGGTCGCCGTCGTCACGCCGGGCAGCTTGCGCGCCTGGTCGGCGATCTTGCGCCAGTCGCCCAGCTTGCCGTCATAGCCCTGGATGACGGCATGGCCGTTGAGACCGACGATCTTGTCGAACAGTTCGGCGCGGAAGCCGTTCATCACGCTCATCACGACGATGAGCGCGGCGACACCCAGCGCGACCGCGACCAGGCTGATCGACGCGACGAGGAAGATGAACGCCTCACCACGGCCGGGCAGAAGATAGCGCTTGGCGATCATGCGCTCGTAGCGGTTGAGGATCATGAAGAAGATACGCCAGAAACAAGAAGACAGAAGACCCTCATCCCGACCTTCTCCCGCTTGCGGGAGAAGGAGAATCGAGCCGCCTCGCCGCAGAGGAGCCCTCTCCCGCTTGCGGGAGAGGGTTGGGTGAGGGTCTTCTTTTCTTCCTTTTTCACCCCTTCACCTTCGCCAGCGCGTCCTCGACCGACAGTTCGACCTTTTCGCCGGTCGCGCGGCGCTTGAGTTCGACCACGCCCTTGTCGAGGCCCTTGGGGCCGATCACGATCTGCCAGGGCAGGCCGATCAGGTCCATCGTCGCGAACTTGGCGCCGCCGCGCTCGTCACGGTCGTCGTAGAGCGTCTCGACGCCCGCCGCCTGCAGCTTCGCATAGAGATCGTCGGCGGCCGCGGTGCAGCGCGCGTCGTCGGCGCGCATGTTGATCAGGCCGACGGCGTAAGGCGCGACCGAATCGGGCCAGATGATGCCGGCATCGTCATGGCTCGCCTCGATGATCGCGCCCATCAGCCGCGACACGCCGATGCCGTAGCTGCCCATTTCGGGGGTGACCGGCTGGCCGTCGGGGCCCTGGACGGTCATGCCCATCGCCGCCGAATATTTGGTGCCGAAGTAGAAGATGTGGCCGACCTCGATGCCGCGCGACTGCTTGAGCTTGTCGCCCGCCTCGGCTTCGCGCGCGCTGTCGCGCTTCTCGTCGGTGGCGGCATAGTCGGCGGTGAGGCCGCCGACGAAGGCCTGCAGCGCCGCGGCGTCGTCGGCATCGACATCGAGCGAGCGCTCGGCTTCCCAGTTGCTGTGGTAGAAGACCTCGCTCTCGCCGGTGGGCGCGAGGACGATGAACTCGTGGCTCAGGTCGCCGCCGATCGGCCCGGTATCGGCCTGCATCGGGATCGCCGACAGGCCCATCCGCCGATACGTGCGCAGATAGGCGACGAACATGCGGTTATAGCTGTGGCGCGCTCCGTCGGCGTCGAGGTCGAAGCTGTAGGCGTCCTTCATCAGGAACTCGCGGCCGCGCATCACGCCGAAGCGGGGGCGGACCTCGTCGCGGAACTTCCATTGGATATGATAGAGCGTGCGCGGCAGATCGCGGTAGCTGCGGGTGTTGTCGCGGAAGATCGCGGTGATCATTTCCTCGTTGGTCGGACCAAACAGCATCTCGCGGTCATGGCGATCCTTGATGCGCAGCATTTCGGGGCCATAGGCGTCATACCGGCCCGATTCGCGCCACAGGTCGGCGGACTGCATCGTCGGCATCAGCAGCTCGACGGCGCCGGCACGGTCCTGCTCTTCGCGGACGATCTGTTCGATCTTGCGCAGCACCCGATGGCCGAGCGGCAGCCAGGCATAGATGCCGGCCGCCGTCTGGCGGACCAGCCCGGCGCGCAGCATCAGCTTGTGGCTGACGATCTGGGCGTCGGCGGGCGAC
>JAZKDN010000017.1:0-80792 GCA_040387595.1 Pseudomonadota bacterium | reverse complement strand
GGGCGGGGGAGCGGGCCGGTACCGCCGTTTCAGCTTCGCTGAAACAGAGTCTACACCGGCGCGGTCCTGTCCAGGCAGCGCACGATCTCCGCGCGCAGCGCCGTCTGCATCTCGCCGCTCTGATGAATACCGTCGGACGCCGAAAATCCGATGCCGAGATCGACCCCGATCGCGTCGGCATCGATGACGGTCACGCCATGGTCGCGGGCGAGGTCCTCCGCCATCAGGTTCATCATCTTCGCCCAGACCGTCGTCAGCCGGCCGGGTTCGTCATAGGGCTGATAGCACTGGATATTCTCGCCGGGGAGAGATGACAGCATGTTGAGCAGCATCAGCCGTCGCCGCTGAGGCCCCTGCTTCAACGATTCGATCAGGGCGAGATAATCGGTCCTGATGTCCTCGATGCTCCGGGTGGTCTGGACGAAATTGTCCTTCAACCACGATCGCAGCGCCGGCCCCATCTGCAGGAAGCGGAAGCGGTGAAGACGAATGTCATAGCCGAGCCGGCGGTGTCGCAGGCGGATCGGGCTTTCGGCATGAAGCGACATGATGACGACATCTGCGGGCGGCAACGCGCCGATGCCCTGATCGGAGAATGTGGTATAGTCTTCGCCGGCGGGCGATGCGCAGATCGCCTTGATCAGCGACGATCCGAAGATCCAGTCGTCGGGCTGGCTGAGCGGCTTGCGCGCCGCCATGCCGGCACAGAAGTCGGCCCATATGGCGTTCCGCTCCGTCTCGCTGCGGCCCAGTTGCTGGGTCACTATTCCTGCCGTGTGCACCAGCGGGATATCGGGGACGTTGACCAACTGCACCGGCCGGTCGAGCATGGTCAGCAATTCGCCGAAGCTGTTGTCCGCACCCAGCATGACGCCCGTAAGCTCGCATATGCCCAGGCCCAGCACGGTCGTCCGGGGCGGTCCGTGATCGAGCATCCAGGTGCGGCGGCGATCGTGCCAACCGCTGTGCAAGGACGACTGGTCTTCGCTCAACGGCGTTGCCTTCCGTCCCACCACGATCTGGGTGAGGCACGCGCCTCCCGTGTCGCCTTCGGCCACCGGCGCGAAGGGCGCCAGAACCCCGGCGATGGTGCCGGGGATATGGTCGACCAGGGCGAGCATGTCATGCCATCCGCCGTTCGAACTGCTGCGGGCATGATGGACGATGCCCGCATGCCGAGCGACCAGCGCGATCCGAAAACTGCCCTCTTCCTGATTCAGCCGGGCGGCATGGCTGCTGTCCAATGCCGGCGGCGAGAAGCCAAAGACGCAATGGGCGATGATCTGATGCGCTGCACATCGCCCGCCATCGGGCACCAGCCATTGGAACCCGGCGCGCTTGCTCCGCCATTCGCGCGGGACGATCGGGGGAAGCCGGATCGGAAGCCGATCGGCTGCCGCGTCGGTCACCACAGATTTTCTGACAATATCGCGGCGATCGCCAATCTGGCGTTGCGGACGGGGCCCTGTGCATATGCCGCGTCCGGGTCGGCGGACAAAATGGCAAGCGGCTCGGTGGCGGTCACGACATGCCCGGGCGCGATGGCGAGCGAACGGATCCACCCGCCATCGCGCGTCGAAACGCGGTAGAGCGTCTGCGGCGGGCAGTCATGCGGATTGCTCGCGCTCAGATCGACGATGCAATCGAATAATTTGGTGCCGGGCCGGACCTCTTGTCCCATCGCGACATGGACCTTGTCGACGGTTACCAACTCGCCCGGCTGTTGGAAGGTTGGCGTCACCACCGATATCATCATCAATTTTCCCCCTGAACGAGATCACTCGAAATGAGCTCGAGGCGATCCCGATAAAGCAATGTGTTGGTCGGCGCGTCGGTGAATTGGTTGGTCAGGCTGCGCCCTTCGCGCCGCGTGAAATTATGCCATATCGGCGACAGGTTCATGCTGCTGGGTCCGGTGAATATCTTCGGCATGATCTGGACCTTCAGACGATAGTCGATCCGACCCGCGAACGCGCGGTGCCAGCCTTGCTGCGGCAGCGTGCGGATCAGGCCCCACGTCAGGAAATCGAATGGCCGCCAGTGCCCGTCGATGAAGATCTCCGCCCAGTAATGAAAGGCCAGATTGCTCTCATATAGCAGATAGCCGCTGACCAAGCGGGCCGGAATGCCGACCGCACGGCACAGCGCGCACAGCAGCGCAGATCCCATCTGGCAATCGACCCACCCCTCGCGGATCGGCCAGTCGGTCGGCCATTCGCGATCCAGTGCATGATAGGGCACCCTGCCGAGCAGGAAGGCGGCGTTGACATGGTCGTAGAAGCGCAGGACCAGGGCGCCGATCGCAGCGTCCCCTCCCCCGATTTCCTGGGCCAGTTGCCGGATGAGCGGGCTGACCACGATCAGGTTCTCGCGGGGCGCGGTATAGAGACGGACATCGTCCGCCGAGAGCGCATCCTGCTGGCCCTGGTCCGGCCGGGCGACGAAGCAGGCATCGAAGCCGAGCGATATGATCCCTGGCGTGGCCAGGGTGAACTGCACCTCCAGCCGGCCTTGATCGGTGCGATGGCTCGCCGCGTCCGGGATGGCGAAGGATATCGCCTCGAGGTCGAAGCAGTCGTCACCGATCGGGACGGGAAGTCGCAACCGTATCTTTCGGCCGGCCGTAAAGCCGCTCAGATCATAGTCGCGGCGCAAGGCCACCCGGAAGCGGCGCGGCGGCAGATCGCCGGCGTCGGGCGCCGTATCGATCGGTGCGGCCGGACCATGGAAGGATGCGACCATCGCGGCATGGGCCGAGGCGTAATAGTCCAACCAAAAAGGATCGCGGCCCTCCACGCTGGCGGCCATCGCAAAGTTGAAGACCTCGGCGGGATCGAAGAGCGGGAGGCCATCGGCATCCGCCGCCGAGGCCAGCCCCATCGCCCGCCATCGGCCGAGCGCCGTGGACATCGAGCGCCGCGCCGCATCCTCCTGCACCTGCCCGCGGGGCGCCGGCAGATACCAGCTCAGCAGATAATCGAGAATGTCCCGCTCGCGCACGGTGCGCACGGCCCAAGACGCGCCGCCCCCCAAGGCGTCGCCCGGGTTCAACATCCCGCTTCGCTGAGATCCAGCAGGCCCGGGATCAACCGGCGCACCGCGTCATAATCTATCCCGGTATGCCCGCCCGCGGCGCGTTCGAGGTCCAGGAAATTCTCTATCCTGGCGGCGGCGGGTACCGGCGACGGACTGGCGATACCCGCCCAGAACACGCTGAGCAGCTTGACCGCCAGGATCGGATGCCGCCGGTAGAAGATCGCTTCCCAGTCGGAGAGCTGCAGCGGGTCGCGCCAGCCGCTGCGGTGGGTGAGGTGATAGCTGTTGGCCTTGGCGGCGAAGGCGACCCGGCCGCCGGCGAGGGTCATCCTGAGCCCGAGCTCGCGGTGCTCGTTCTGATCGAGCAGGGGATCGAAGCCGCCTACGTCAAGGAAAGCCTCCCGGCGAACCGAGAAGTTGGTGCCGGACGACGCCGCCCACAGCATGGAACAGTCGGGATGCTGCTCCAGCGCCTCGCGTTCCAGTTCGAAGAGGCGGCTGGGGCCGATGCCAGGATAGATGCCCGGCGTGGCCCGATCGGTAATCTGGTCGAAATGGTCGAGGATCTGAGCCGTCGTGACCTTGAGCCTGTCCTTCTGCGCCGGGGAAAGCTGCGCGATCCGCGCCTCCTGGCCCGGTTGGGGGCTGGCGTTCGCAGGGTCCTGCAGAAAGCGGGTGCAGCGCAAATGAAAGTGCGAGCCGCGCACCATCCTGTCCGCGGCGCGGCGATGCGCCTCCAGGTGATGCTCGACGCCATCCGGGGCGAGCAGAGTATCGCCATCCATGAACAGCACGATATCGCCCGAAGCCGCCGCCGCGCCCGCATTGGAGGCGGCGCTGCGCCCATGGGGATAGGCATGCCGTATTTCGCGCAGCTTCAGCCTATCCCTGAATTCCGCGATCACGACCGAGCTATGGTCGGTCGATCCGTCATCGACCAAGACGACCTCGCACGGGACCGACTGCCTGGTCAGCGAGGTGAGCATCAGTCTGAGCCGATCGGCCTCATTCAGCGAGCGGACGACGATGGTGCAATTCAACGATCACGCTCCTTGGGCAGCCGAAACGACCTAGCGGGAACGGGGGGATGTTGCCAGCGGCGAACTGTGGGAAAATATCGCCCGATTGCGAGTGGGGATCGCCCACTATCTCTTGAAGAATGGCCGAAAACGCGGACGCGATACGGTAAACTGTCTATCGCCGTTCGAGCAGCGACGGTGCGACGGATGCATTACAGGTGGGGCAGCCGTTCCGTACTATCTGAGCCCCCCCCCCCTCGCTTGGGGGCCTTCGCGCGCGCAGCCGCGGCTCACCCACTGACTAAACAACAGGTTTTCAACGATTTTATAGTGGATGGTGCGCTTACAGGACTCGAACTTAATTTCTATCAAATTGATATAAAATGATATGTTTTTGACGCCATGGGAATTGGCCCCCAATATGGCCCCCGCCTGCAGTACCGAATATTGATTTGATCCGCTTCAGACGTTGGCCTCCAGCAGGGCGATTTCATCAGAGGTTAGATCGAACAGCGCATAGACCTTGGCGTTGATTTCTGTCTCCAGCCGGGCGATTTCGGCGGTCAGGGCGTGAACCTCAGCGCGGCTGGTGGTGATCCAGTTTTCCCAATCGTTGCGTTCCTGAAGCGGGATTTTTGCCTTCAGCGCCTTTTCAACTTCCTTCTGGAAGGCGGCAAAATTGGGCAGGTTCCACCATTCCTTGAGCTTGGCCGAAAGTTTGGCGTTGGCCGGATCGACGGCAAGGTCTGGAACGCGACGGGTAATCGCCTGTTGCAGATCATAACGCTTTTCCGCCGCTGCTTGTGCAGCATGCGCTAGTTCGCGCAGCGCGACTTTCTGCTCCTCTGTGACATAAGGGATGGGCACTTGTGCTACGAAATGCGATTTCAAAACTAGTCGCCAAACACCACCCCTAAGACTATCTGCTATTCCTGAAAGAATGAACCAAGAAACATTTGAGTTTAAAATCGACAACAGAAATGCATCATCTGATCTTATAATAAATGTGTTTTGATTAGTTAGACTTCTACTATAATCTATAGAAAATTTTGGCCCTTGAGACATAAGCGGATATACAATTTTTGGCTCTGAAAAATCATCCTTTCTATTTGATTGAGCCTGCTGCCATTCATAGTACTTTTGTTTGGTAGCTCTGCATTCCAGAGAATCTTTATAAGAAAGAAGGTGCTCTTCAATTGCAGGATAATCAGCGATCGAAATTGCCGACTTTTTAATATAAATCGCTTTCCGATTAGGGTTCTCATGGTGCCATTTTTCCAGATCGTCACCAACGAGGTGATCGAAAATGAGTTTTTGCGAGGATGGATGCTGACTGATCAGTGCCATCGCCTTAGATCGGGAAATCAGGAATGGCTCATCCCGGCCCGTTTTAACTCCTAGGATTGGTGCCCCTACCAGAGTCGACAGCGGAACGCCGTGTGATAGGATTTTTCGCCGTAAGTCTGAAAGTTTATCGCTCTCTAGCTCCCATGAACCGCGCCCGAGCGCATTTTGCGGGAACGGCTTGGACGCATCGGTAAAGGCATCCGCAAAGCTGTCGGCTGGCATTTCGCCAATCTTCCAGAATTGCAGATCGTGGCCCGACGGCGGCGAACCGGCCCGCATAGTCAAGATGGCGGGATAGGTGGTGACACCTTCGAAAATCTGGTGGTCGCCAAAATCAACCACGGTTTCCAGCGTGGCTTTCGTGCGCAGGAAATCGCGCAGCGGCGCACCCGATCCAGTCTTGAAGAATGTCGAGCTGCTGATGAAGCCCAGCCGCCCACCGGGTTTAAGCAATTTGATCCCGCGTTCGAAGAAATAGGCGTAAAGGTCCGCCCGGTCGGAAACGACTTCATAGCGCCTTTCCAGCCAAGGCTTCATTGGCTTGATCAGCTCCATGCGGACATAGGGCGGATTGCCCAGCACCACGTCGAACCCGCCAGCCGCGAAAATGTCCGGGAATGCAGTGCTCCATTCGAAACCGTGGCTGCGATAGGCAAAGCTGCTGTCTTCGATCAGGCTGTCACCAACGCGCAGGTTAGCATCGAGACTATCAAGCACCTTGCCGCGCCGGGCAGTCTTGATCCACAGGCTCAGCTTGGCGATTTCCACGCTTTCGCTGTTCACGTCCACGCCGAACAGATTGTGCGTCAGGATTTCACTGTCAGGGTCCAGCAGGTCGCCCGCCATCCCCTTGCCTTCAAGCTCGGCCAGCCGGGTGTTCACCTGCCCAAGTTCGGCCTTCAGGAAATCGAAGGCCATGATCAGGAACACGCCCGATCCACATGCCGGATCGACAATGCGCAGCGCGGTCAAGCGATCCCGATAGTCGGCCCATGCCTGCCGTTCCGCCTTGGCCGATTTCCATGCAATCGCGTCGTCATCGGCCTTCGCGCCTTTGGCGGCATATTGGCCCAGGATTTGGGCAAAAATCTCTTTGCAGTGCGTGCCCAGCGTCTGGTCCACAATGAAACGCGCCACGTAGTCGGGGGTGTAGACCACGCCGTCGCGTTTGCGCCGTCCGCTGGTGCCGCTGGCCTTCTTCTCCACTGGCGCTTCGCCCAGCGCTTCGGCCTGAAGCTGCTCCACGTCGGCAATCGACTGCTCGAATATGTGGCCCAGCACGGTGACGGAAATTTCGCTGGCAAAGTCATATTCCGCCAGCCGCTTGAAGCCCTCGCAAATATGATCAGGGACGGCCAGCGCATCAATTGCGGCGTTCGGCTGGAACAAGCCCCCATTGTAACGCGGAATTTTAAGCTGGTCGTTGCCTCGGTCAATCGCGTTGAACAAGCCCATGAACGTCTGCCAGACCGGCTTGGGGTTGTAGGGGTCATTATGCTGGAATGCGTTCAACAAGCTGTCATTGGGCAGCAGGCCGTTATCCTCGGCAAAGGCTATGAACAGCACCCTGTCCAGAATGGTCTGGCCCAGCCGGATGGATTCCAACGGGTCGCCTTCCGGCAACGCTGTCCGAACCGCGCCGATCAGGTCGCTGCGCAGGGTGCGATAATCGGCATAGAGCCGCGCGGTAATGTCGCGGTCTTCTTTCCGGCTTTCGTCCAGTATCGCCAGCGTCTGCCCGGACAGCAGATTGTCGGCTGACAGCAGCAGCATGAAACGCTGGTATTCGGCTGGATCATGCAGCTTCGCCAGATCGAAGCTATCGTGGAATTGCCGCCCGTCCGCATAGCTGTAGAGGCGGATTTCAAGGTAGTTGGACACCAGCACCCATTTGGTGCCGACATTATCGCTGGCGTATTCCCATGCCTGCTGAACGGGGGTCTTGGCCCGCCCCGGCATGATAGCATCAAGGTTCTTGGTCTTTGCGCCCTTCAGTTCGAACGGGGCGATGATCCGGCGTTCGCCCTTGGCGAATTGTCCCAAGGCAAGGTCAACCGATCCCGCGCCAATCTGCGCCTCGACATCGACAGTCCATTGGCCACTATCGTTAAAATCCCGATAGCCCAGCACATCGCAAATGATCCGCTGCTTAAAATTTCCGTGAAGCGCAGTTTCCTTCTGGGTGTGGATTGAGCCATCCCGAATGGTATCGGCCCAGCTTCTCAATATTTGGAGGTGTTCGGCAGGAGCGGGAGCCGCGTGCAAGATATGTCGTCTAATCGTCTTTGGATTGAATAGCTGCATCCGCGCCCCCTCTGCCGAGACGGTCTAGCGGGCATAGCCTGCGCCGGGCAAGGCGGGGATTGATCCATTCTCCACCAGCTTCGCGATGACCGCGAGCAATACCGACTGATCGATCTCCGGCGCGCGGGTCACCCGTGTCGTGCCAGCGCCGCCCCTGATCAGTTCCCCCTGCCGATGCACCTGAACATTCCCGTAGCTCGTGAATGTTGTCAGCACATCGGCATGGCTCAGGTTCTGAGACCGTGCCGGCCTTGCGGGCGCGGCGATGAATCGGGGCATCGCAGCTTTGGCATAAAGCGCTTAGATTGCCCGTGTCGGAGTCATCGGGGAATAATCGACCATTCCCAAAGCTAACCATTGGCGGCTGCTGGCGATCAAGGAAATGGTGCCGCTTACAGGACTCGAACCTGTGACCCCCGCATTACGAATGCGATGCTCTACCAACTGAGCTAAAGCGGCGAACCGAAGCGCGCCATTAACAGTGGTGCCCGGGAGTTTCAAGCGCCGTGCGCGCAATCTTTGCGGGAGGGTTTCTTTCTCGCCTTTACCAATCCTCAACCGACGGCGGCGCATGGTTCGCGCAGGAGGCGGCGATTCCCGGATCGGCCGCCGGTATCGGGGACCGAAGATGGAAGATTATCGCTCGTTCACTGCCGAGGACCTCGCCGATTGGGATTTCCCCGTCGCCGACGAACCCTGCATGGACCTGCCGCCGATGATCGGCGCGGACGAGCGGCGCATGCATGTGCGCGCCTATGAGATGTGGTTGTCGCTGCTCGACGGCCGCGACTATCCGGCAATCGGAGATCTCGATTCGGAGTCGCTGGGCGAGTTCGGCCCCTATTCGGTGCTGCTCGATTTCGCCGGCGACCGCGACAATCCCGCGATCGCCTATCTGGGCCGCGCGCTGCGCGAAGAGGACGAGCTGGGCCCCGATGTCGCCACCGTCGCCGATGTCCCGCCGCGCGCGCTGCTGTCGCGCCTGACCGCCCATTATGCCGAAATCCTGGAGAACCGCGCCCCCGTCGGCTTCGAGGCCGAGTTCGTCAGCCACCGGGGCCAGCCGATGCTCTATCGCGGCATCCTGATGCCCTACTCGTCCGACGGCGAAGCGATCGACCTGGTCCACGGCGTCATCAATTGGAAGGAAACCGCCGAACAGGCGCTGTCGCCCGACATCCTGCACGCGATCACCACCGCCTTTGCCGGTCCGGCCCAGCCGCCGGCCGAGATCGTGGCGGACGAGGCGGCGGCGGCCGCGATCGATATCGACGCACCCGATCTGGCCGAACTGGTCGAGCATGCCCGCGAACGCGCGATCGAGGCGCGCGACTGCGAGGGCCGCACCCGCGCCGCGCTCTATCGCGCCATCTCGCTCGCCTATGACATCGCCCTCGCCGCCGAAAGCGACAAAGCCGGCTTCGACGCCCTGCTGGCCGACGCCGGCATCGTGCCGCAGGCGCGCGCGCCGATGACGCCGGTGGTCAAACTGGTGTTCGGCCGGGATTATGACCGCAAGCGGGTTACCGAATTCGCCGCCGTCCTCACCCATGCCCGCCGCCTCTGCCTGGCGACCGGCATGGTCGAAGCCTGGCTGCCGGGACTGGCCGGCGGGATCAAGGGCGTCGTCACCGCCGAGCGCGGCGAGCGGCGCCCGGCCCTGAAAGTCGACAAGATCCTGTCCGCGCGGATGATGCTGGGCAGCGCCCCGGCGCGCGCCTTCATCGATATGGGCGAGGTCGAGAGCGACATCGTCCTGCTGATCGCAAGGCGCGAAGGAGACGGCCAGCTCGCCATCGTGTCGCGACCGATTGCAGAGCGGGCGCTGGTCGAAAAGGCGCTGCAGCGCTTCACCGCCTGACGGGCCAGCGGCTCGCCGATATCGCCCGGCCGGGAAATTCTCCCGCGCCTGCCTGAAGCTGCGCGATAATATCGGCGTCACGATCGCATCGCCGCACGTTCGTTGCGTTGTTCGTAACAAAAGGTGCGGCCCTTGTGACGGTCCCCCGAGGGGTCCATATCGGCTCCGCAGTTTCCCAGCCGCGACCCGGACAATCGGGCACGGGGGAGGAGGAGCGGATCTTCATGACTACCGAGACGGCTAAGCGCACGGCTTCGGACAAGCAGGAATTCACCGATATTTTCGCCAAGGCGCTGACGACGGGCGCCCTGCCCGGCGAACTCGCCGGACTCGAGGGCGAGCAGCTCGAAAAGGCCTCCAGCTTCCTGGCGCACACCGCCCGCAAGCGGCAGCCCGGCCGTTCGGCGATCGCGGTGCAGACGATTGCCGGCAATATCGACGGCAGCCGGCTGATGCGGATCGCGGTCGTCAATGACGACATGCCCTTCCTGGTCGACTCGGTCTCCGCCGCGCTGGCCACGCAGGGCGTCGAAGTCCGCCGCCTGCTCCATCCCGTCATCGCGGTGCGCCGCGACGAGGATGGCACGCTTCTGGCGGTCCTCCCGCAGGGATCGACCGGCGAGCGCAAGGAATCCTTCATCTATCTCGAAGCCGAGCGCGTCGATGCGCGCGAACGGCAGGCGCTCGCCCAGTCGCTCGGAGCAGTGCTCGAGGACGTCCGCGCCGCGGTCCGCGACTGGCAGGCGATGCAGATCGCGATGCGCGACGACGCCGAACGGCTGCCCGACGGCGAAGGCGCAGCGCTGATGCGCTGGCTGCTCGACCAGAACCTGACCCTGCTTGGGCACCGCGTCGATCCGGCGAAGGGCGAACCCCGCGACACGCTCGGCATCCTGCGCGTCGGCAGCCGCAAGCTGTGGCGCGAGTCCACCGCCAAGGCGGCGTTTGCCTGGTTCGAACAGGGCGGCACCGCTCCGCTGCTGCTCAAGTCGGATTGCCGATCGACCGTCCACCGCCGGGCGCCGCTCGACCTGATCGTCACCCCGGTGCGCGAGGGCAAGGAGGTGACCGGCCTGTCGATCCACACCGGCCTGTGGACCAGCGCCGCCCTTCGCACCCCGGCGGACGAGATTCCGGTCCTGCGCAGCCGCCTCACGGCGCTCGAGGAACGGCTCGGCTTCGACCCGAGGGGGCATGCCGGCAAGGCGCTGCACCATGCGCTGTCGGAGCTGCCGGCGGATCTCGTCCTGGCGCTGCCGGTCGAATCGCTCGAAAAGGTGGTTCTGACCGCGATGTCGCTGGTCGATCGGCCGCGGCCTCGCCTCGAACTGGTTCGCTCGACCCTGGCCGAGCATCTGGTCGCGATCGTATGGCTGCCCCGCGAACTGCTCACCACCGGCCGCCGCGTCGCGATCGGCGAGATGCTGGCGCAGGCCTCCGGCGCGACGCTGTCCAACTGGTCGCTCCAGCTGGGCGAGGGCGACATCGCCCAGATCCGCTACATGCTCGATCTGCCCGCGGGCGCCGCCGTGCCCGAGAACGAACCGCTCGACCGACGGCTGACCGAGATGCTGCGCGGCTGGGAGCCCGCGGTCGAAGCAAAGCTGGCGGAGACGGAGCCCGGCAACCGCGCCGCGCGCCTGACGCTCGATTATGCCGCCGCCTTCCCGATCGCCTATCGCACCCATTCGACCCCGGCCGAAGCCGCGACCGACATCCTGCGGCTCAATGCCCTGGCCGACAGTTCGGCGCGCGGCTGCCGTCTTTACCGCGAAGAGCGCGATCCCGAGGACCGGCTGCGGCTGAAGGTCTATCGTCGCGGCGCCCTGATCCCGCTGTCCGAGGCGGTGCCGGTGCTGGAGAATTTCGGCTTCCGCGTGATCGAGGAAATGCCGACCCCGCTCGACGGCGGCGCGATCGGTTATATCCACGAATTCAAGCTCGACCTGCCCGATGCGGAAACGGCGACGCGGGTGATCGATCATAGCGCGGTGGCCGAATCCTCGATCGCCGCGACCCTGGAAGGCCGCGCCGAGAACGACCTGTTCAACGAGTTGATCGTAACGGTCGGCCTGTTCCCCGAAGAGGCGCTGCTGTTCCGGGCCTGGTTCCGCTACCTGCGCCAGACCGGCTTTTCCTACGGCCTGGCGACCGCGGTCGAAGCGCTGAAGAAGGCACCCGGTGTCGCCCGCGACATTATCGCCTATTTCCGGGCGCTCCACCATCCGAGCCGGCAGGACGCAGCCGAGGCCGAGCGTATCCACGCGGCGATCGAGGCAGGGCTGAAGAAAGTTACCGCGATCGACGACGATCGCATGCTGCGCCGCTTCCGCGCCGTCGTCCGCGCGACCCTGCGCACCAACGCCTTTTCGCCAGCAGCGGACGAGGCGCTCGCGTTCAAGATCGATTCGAGCGGTGTGCCCGGCCTTCCCGCGCCCGTGCCGTGGCGCGAGATCTGGGTCTACAGCCCACGGGTGGAGGGTATCCATCTGCGCGGCGGGCCGATCGCCCGCGGCGGCCTGCGCTGGTCGGACCGGCGCGACGATTTCCGCACCGAGATTCTCGGCCTGATGAAAGCGCAGATCGTCAAGAATGCGGTGATCGTACCGACGGGCGCAAAGGGCGGCTTCTATCCCAAGCAGCTCCCCTCCCCGTCCGATCGCGATGCCTGGATCGCCGAAGGTACGGAAAGCTACCGCGTCTTCATCCGCGCGCTGCTGTCGGTCACCGACAATATCGTCGAGGGCAAGGTGACGCATCCGGCCAAGGTGGTGATCCGCGACGACGAGGATCCCTATTTCGTGGTCGCCGCCGACAAGGGCACGGCGACCTTCTCCGACATCGCCAATGCCATCGCGGTCGACCAGGGCTTCTGGCTGGGCGACGCCTTCGCCAGCGGCGGCAGCCACGGCTATGACCACAAGGCGATGGGCATTACCGCGCGCGGCGCATGGGTCTCCGTCCAGCGCCATTTCGCCGAGATGGGCGTCGACGTTCAGGCCGACCCGATCCGGGTGGTCGGTTGCGGAGACATGTCGGGCGACGTGTTCGGCAACGGCATGCTGCTGTCGAGGACATTGCGGCTGATCGCGGCGTTCGACCATCGCCACATCTTCCTCGATCCCGATCCCGACCCCACGAAGAGCTGGGCCGAGCGCAACCGCATGTTCGCGCTGCCACGGTCGAGCTGGGCCGATTATGATGCGAAGCTGATCTCCAAGGGCGGCGGCGTCTTCCCGCGCGACCAGAAGGAAATTCCGATCACGGCGCAGGTGAAGGCCGTGCTCGGCATCGAAGAGGACGTGCTCGATCCCTCAGCCTTGATCGCCGCGATCCTGAAAAGCCCGGTCGACCTGCTGTGGTTCGGCGGCATCGGCACCTATGTGAAGGCGAAGTCCGAGACCAATGCCGAAGTCGGCGACCGGTCGAACGAGGCCCACCGCGTCAACGGCGAAGAGGTTCGCGCGCGGGTGATCGGCGAAGGCGCCAATCTGGGCGTGACCCAGGCCGGCCGGATCGCCTTCGCGATGAGGGGCGGGCGGATCAATACCGACTTCATCGACAATTCGGCAGGCGTCGACTGCTCGGACAACGAGGTCAACATCAAGATCGCGCTCAACCGCGAAATGCTCGAAGGCCGCCTCGAGTTCGACAAGCGCAACGCGTTCCTGGAGAAGATGACCGACGATGTCGCGCATCTGGTGCTGGAGGACAACCGCCTCCAGACGCTCGCGGTTTCGCTGGCGGAGCGCGGCGGCGCCAATGCCCTGCCGTCGCAGCTGCGCGTCATCGAGATCCTCGAGGAATCCGGCCGTATCAATCGCACCGTCGATGGCTTCGACAGCAACGACATGCTGCTGCGCCGCGCCCAGGACCAGCAGGGGCTGACCCGTCCCGAACTGGCCGTCGTGCTGTCGCACAGCAAGCTGGCGCTGCAGGACGCGATCGAGACCAGCGACCGTACCGGCGATCCGATGCTCGATCCGCTGCTGCACGCGGCCTTCCCGCCGGCGATGCAGAAGAGTTTCGCCGATGCGATCGAAACCCACCGCCTGCGGCCGCAGATCCTGGCGACGAAGATGTCGAACCGGGTGATCAACCGGCTCGGTCTGGTCGCCCCGTTCGAGATGGCGGAGGAAGAGGGCTGCTCGCTGGCGCAGGCCGCGACCGCCTATTTCACCGTCGACGCCCTGTTCGGCCTGGAAGCGCTGTTCAACCGCATCGAGACAGCCGCGATCAGCGAACAGGCGCGGCTCACCCTGCTCGCCGCGCTCGCCGCGATCGCGCGCGGTCACGTCGCCGATCTGCTGCGTAGCATTGCGGCCGAGACCGACATCGGCACCATGGTGGCGATGCTCAAGCCGGGGCTGGCCCGGCTCGACAAGGCGCGGAGCGAACTCGTGCGCAGCGAGGCGCGCCAGCTGTCGGATCTGCTGCGCCAGCACATCACCGCCGACGGGGTCGATCCGGCGCTGGTCGATGCGATCGTCAAGGTCGCCGAAATCGACGGGGCGATCGGGACTGCCGCGCTCGCCAGCGAATTGTCGGCGGATGAGGTCGACGTCACCCGCGCTTATGTCGTTCTCGGCGAAGCGCTGGGGCTCGATTGGGCCAAGGCGGCGGCGGCGCGCTTCAGCAGCGGCGATGCCTGGGAACGACTCCTGATCGCCGGTCTGACCCGCGAGTTCGGCCAGATCCGGCTCGACTTCCTGGCCCGTCATGGTGGCAAGGGGCCGGGCGATGCCGTGACCGCCTGGCTTGCAACGCACCAGGCTCGCGTCGAACAATTCCGCCAGACCGTCGGTCGTGCGCGGTCCGCGGCGGCCCCCACGGCCGCGATGCTTGCCCAGATCGCCGCTCAGGCGCGGTCGCTGCTGATGCGTTGATTTGGCAACGGATCGCTACGCCTAAGAAACATATGGGGAATTTCCCTCTGACTTGGTCTAGATCATTGTCAGTGGGGCCAACGGTGTCCTATCATGACATCCGCAGGGGAATGGCGCCGTCGATCGGCCGACAGGGGGGAAACCTCGCCAATCCGTTCTGCCTGCGGCTGGCGGGAGGCGGCGGCTAATGGTGATTTTCCCCTTGCTGGAGCGTGAGTTCGACCCGGTCGCCCCATGTCGACTCGTCGCCATGGCCGGTGCGAAATCGCATCGAAGAGCGCCTCGGTGAACGATTTCAACTATTTCATGCTGATTCCCGCAGCCATTGCCGTTCTGCTGTTCGTCCTGTTCGCCTTCATCCTGGCCAAGCGGACCCGCGGCCAGGGGTTGGAGGCTCCCGATCGACGACCGGTCGCGACAAGCCCATCAAGTCGCGAAGCCCCATCAGCTTCCGCTCCCGTCGACACGCTCCCTTTTGCCCCATGGCGCCTTATCTCGCGGGCCGTCGCCAATCAGGATTCCGCAGGCGGACCACTTTATCGGCTGCGACTGGAACCCGAGGGAGCTCTGCCGCAGTGGCAGGCCGGCGCCGTCGTCCACGTCTATTGCGGACCAGCGCAGGACGTTCTCGACGAGCGCGGCGTTCCGACGGCCCTTTCGGGTGCCTATATGGCGGGATCGCTGCCGATCGAGGGCGGCCTGCATCTGGTGGTCCGTCTGGTGCCCGCCAGCGGCCCAAATCATGGCGCCAGGTCCCGGTGGCTGTGCCAAGAGGTCGAGCCCGGCCAATGTATCGCCCTGTTCGTGCAGGACGATCCCGCCTTTCTTCCGCCGCCCGATCAGGTGCCGCTGATCCTGGTCGGCAATTCGACGGGGTTGGCCGGGCTTCATGCCCATATCAAGGCGCGGCCGGCGGGTACCCGCAACTGGCTGATCTTCGGCGATCGCAACAGTGCCGATGACGAGGTTCTCGCCGCCGAGATTTCCGATTGGGTATCGACCGGGCATCTCGAACGCTGCGACCTCGTCTTTCCGGGGGAAACCGGCGAACAGCGCCTGGTCATCAACCAGATCCAGGATGCCCAGGCCCCGATCCTCGACTGGGTGCTGGCCGGCAGCGCTCTCTACGTCTGCGGCAGTCAGCGGATGGGACGCGATGTGCACATGGTGCTGTGCGACCTGCTCGGTACCGACGTCCTCGAGGCCATGGCCGAGGCCGGCCTCTATCGCCGGTCGCTCCACTGATGCCGGAGCGTCGCGATCGCGGCGCTTCTGACGAGCGAGCGGCTCCGGGCTCCGTGATCAGGGGCTGAACACGAGGATCAGGAAGACCGAGAACAGCGAAAGGTGCACGGCGCCTTCCAGCATCGTCGTCCGGCTCCCCGAGAAGGTGATGCCGTTCAGCACCAGCGTCGTCGCGAGCAGGATCATGTTCGCCGCCGAGAGGCCGAGGATGACCGGCTGGCCGCTGATGAGGCCGATCAGCAGAACGGCGGGGACGGTCAGGCCCAGCGTCGATGCCGCCGCACCGAGGCACAGGTTGATGGCGCGGGTCAGCTGATTGGCGGCGACCGCACGCAGCGCCGATATTCCCTCGGGCGTGAACACGATCATCGCGATGATGATGCCGCCCAGCGCGGTCGGCGCTGCCAGCGCCTCGATCCCTGCGTCGAGCAGCTTGGCCAGGCTCTTGGACAGGATGACGATCGGCAGGATGTTCGCGAGCAGGAGCACCACATGTTGCCTGCGCGAGCCGGATGGCCCCGGATGGGGCAGCGGGCTGGCGTCCTCGACCTCCGGGCCGTTGTCGGCGGGCCGGAAGAAGCCTCTGTGCCGTCCGGTCTGCAGCCAGAGAAAGATGCCGTAGAGCGCTATCGTCAACAGCGAGAACAACACGGCCTGCGTCGCGGAGAGCGTGCCACCCGAGCTGGAGGTGGTGAAGTTCGGGAGAACCAATGCAATCACCGCCAACGGAATCGTGACGGCGAGATAGGCGCTCGCGCCCTGCAGGTTGAAGCTCTGCTGGTGATGCCGAAGCCCGCCGACCAGCAAGCCGAGCCCGACGACGCCGTTGAGGACGATCATCAGCACCGCGAACATCGTGTCGCGGCCCAGGGTCGGCACCGCCTGGGAGCCGAGCATGACCGCCGAAATCAGGGCGACCTCGATGATGACGATCGACAGAGTCAGGACAAGGGTGCCGAAAGGCTCCCCCAATATCTCGGCCAGTTCCTCGGCTTCATGAACGACGCCGAACGCCGACCAGAAGATGACGGCAAGCAGCCAGGCAAAGAGCACGCCAGCGAGTATCGGAGACATTGCGGCAGGGATGATCGTCGGCGCGATCGCGACGACACCGACGGTCAGCCATGCGATCGGAAGGCGAAAGGTGGAATAGTGCATGCGGGTTGAGTAGCAGCCGAGGCCCGATTTGTCTCAAACCCCTCTGTAACATTTTGCGCCTGGGGCGACATTGCGTCGTGATCGTGCGGGATCCACGAACGGTATTTGCGTTTTTCCGTCCGCAGGCCGCCCTTGATACAAAGGCGTTGTGAGAAAATCGGACTGAGCGGAAATCTCATGCACGAAATGGTCGCAACCGCCGCAGGAGCGGATAATAGCGTCGGCGAACGCCCGATTAGCACGTTGACGGCCTGTGGCGGCCGCCGCACCTTCGCGCTCGAAAACAACGCGATACCAGGGGCGGCAACCGTTGCTTCGATGTCAGCAACCCTAACATGCAAGGATTTCCATGACTCCTTCGGACTTCTCTCGCCGCACCGCCCTCCCCCTGCTGCTGGTCGCCCTGGGGACCGCTCAGGCACAGGCCGCGCCTTTGCCGACCGCCCAGCAGAAGCAGATCCTGTCGTTCGCCGATGGCTACCAGCCATCGCTCGATACGGTCGCCAAGGCGATCTGGGATTATTCCGAAGTCGGCTATCATGAAACGCGCAGCTCGAAGCTGTTGCAGGACGAGCTGACCAAGGCGGGTTTCGAGGTGAAAGCCGGGGTTGCCGGCATGCCGACCGCCTTCATCGCCAGCTACAAGCGCGGCCGTGGCCCCGTCATCGGTATCCTCGCCGAGTTCGACGCCTTGCCCGATATGGCGCAGACCATCGCCCCGGAGAAACAGGGCATCGCCGGTAAGGCGGCGGGCCATGCCTGCGGCCACAACCTGTTCGGGGCCGCCTCGGTCGCGGCCGCGATCAACACCGCCCAGTGGATGGCCAAGAACAACATCAACGGCGAAGTCCGCCTCTACGGCACCCCGGCCGAGGAAGGCGGCGGCGGCAAGGTCTACTTCGCGCGGGACGGTTTCTTCCAGGACGTCGATGCCGTGGTCAACTGGCACCCCGGCAACAGCAACAGCGCCGCCCAGTCCCGTTGGCTGGCCACCATCAACGTCAATTTCGAGTTCCGCGGCGCTTCCGCCCATGCCGCAGGCGCTCCCCAGGTCGGCCGCTCGGCACTCGACGCGGTCGAGGCGATGAACGCGATGGTCAACATGATGCGCGAACATGTGCCGCAGGAAACGCGCATTCACTACGCCATCACCGACACGCCCAAGGCCCCCAATATCGTGCCGGCTTATGCCAAGGTCTTCTATGTGATCCGTCATCCCGACGAGGCCGAGGACAAGGCGATTTTCGATCGCGTCGTCAAGGCGGCCGAGGGCGCCGCGCTGGGCACCGGGACGACCATGTCCTATTCGCTGGTCGGCAGCTTCAAGAACATGCTGATCAACGACACGCTGGGGCAGGTCATGGACCGCAATCTGCGCACGGTCGGCGGCGTCAAGCTCACCGCGGCCGAGAAGCAATGGGCCGGGGAGGTGCAGACCCGCCTGCCCGCCGGCACGAAGAAGCCGCTCACCGAGTTCGAGACGATCAGGCCTTATACGACGAACGAGCTGGTCTCGGCGTCCAGCGATGTCGGCGACGTCAGCTATGTCGCGCCGACGGTCGGCCTGTCCACCGCCACCTTCGTGCCGGGCACGCCCGGCCATAGCTGGCAGGTCGTCGCCGCCTCGGGCCATCCGGTCGGCATGAAGGGCGCCGGCGTCGCCGCCCGCACCATGGCGCTGACCGCCGCCGAACTGATGACCAGCCCGGATGTGCTGAAGAAGGCCAAGGCCGAATGGGCCGAGCGACGCGGCCCCAATTACAAATATGAAACGCTGATGAAGGACGGCAAGCCGCCGCTCAACTACTGGTCTGAGTGACCATCGGGGCGCAGGGGGCGCTCGTCGGGTTCCCCCTGCCCACGATCAAGCTCGCAGGCCTCGATCCGAACGGGCGTCAATCATCGCGCTGCTGTCGCCGCCATTCCTTCTCGGCGCGCTTTCGCTCCTTGGCGTCCCGCTCTTCCTGCTTGCGCATCTCGCGCCCGCGGTTGCGGTCGGCCTCGTCCTGGCTGGTCGTCGCCCAGTCGACGCCCTTGCCAACCACCTTGAACGGCGCGGTCACGACGGTCTTCGCGGTGCTGACGCAGCCAGCCAGCACCAGCGCGGCCAGGAGCGTCGCAAGCGGCAGCAGGATCGGAGAGGTTTTCATTGGACCGTCCTAACGTTGCGAAGATGAATGTCGCCGGACGCAGCCGCCCGGACGCGAAGATATCCTAGAGGTCGGTAAGGGTCGCGACCAGCGCCCGTACCTTCTTCTGACGCCATTGCGGAGTCGGCGCGACCAGCCAGTAGGCCTTGGGCGACGGAACCGGTTCGCCCTGCGCACGCACCCGACCCTCGACGATGTCGCGCTCGGCGAGCAGCGCCGGGACATGGGCGGTGCCGAAGCCCGAGGCGGCGGCGTCGATCGCCAGGCCGGCGTCGGCCACCATCAATCCCGCGTCCTTGTCGGCGGTGGGGGCGCCGGGCCAGCCGATCGGAGCGCCATCGGCCAGTCCCACGGTGACCATTGCGCCATCGGCGAGCCTGACGCCCTCATGCTCGCCCGGTCCCTCCGCATAGCAGATGGCAAGATCGAGATTGGCCTGGGTGAAGTCGAGCCCTTCGTCCGACGAGAGCAGGACGAAGCGCAGTTCGGGATCGGTGCGGCCGAAATCGGCGAGGCGCGGCGCCAGCCACTTGGCGGTGAAGTCGCGCGGTGCGGCCATGGTCAGCGTCTTGGACGACTGCCCCGCCTGCATCGCGCGGACGGCTTCCTCGAACTGGAGGAACCCGGCGCGCAGCGCGTCGAGACCGGCCTCGCCCTCGGGCGTCAGTTCGAGGCCCTTGGCGGTGCGGCGGAACAGGACGACGCCCAGCGTGTCCTCGAGCGCGCGGATCTGCTGGCCGACGGCGGCGGGCGTCACCGCCAGTTCGTCGGCGGCCCGGGTGAAAGACAGATGCCGCGCGGCGGCATCGAGCACGCGCAGGCCATTGAGCGGCAGATGGGTTCTCTTCACGCCCCCAAGCCTCCTACAGAGCCACCGCAGGCCCGATCAGCGGGAAGCGCGGAATCTCCGCCTCGAAGGTCGATCCGTCCTCCGACACCATATGATAGCTGCCTTGCATCGAGCCGGTCGGGGTCTGCAGCGGGCATCCCGACACATAGTCATAGGCCTGGCCCGGTTCGATGACGGGCTGCTCGCCGACCACGCCTTCGCCGCGCACGTCGTGCTTCACGCCGCGGCCATCGGTGATCAGCCAGTGGCGGGTGAGCAACTGGACGGCCTGCTTGCCCTGATTTTCGATGCGAATGTGGTAGGACCAGAACCAGCGGCCCCGCGCCGGTTCGGACTGTTCGGGCATGAAGGACACAGCGACCCGCACGACCACGCTGCGCGTCTGCGCGAGATGCGGGAAGAGCGCCTTCATGATCATAGGCTGACTGCCTTCAATGCCCTGTCGAGATCGTCGATCACGTCGAGCGGGTCTTCCAGTCCGACATTGAGGCGCAGCATGCCTTCCTCGACTCCCATTTCGATCCGCACCTCGGCCGACAGCCCGGCATGGGTCGTCGACGCAGGATGCGTCATCAGGGAGCGAGAGTCGCCGATATTGTTGGAAATGTCGACCAGTTCGAGCGCATCGAGCAGACCATGGGCCTGTTCGCGGCCTCCATCGAGATAGAGCGACAGAATCGTGCCGCCGGCCGACATCTGCTTCATCGCCAGATCATGCTGGGGATGGCTCTTCAATGCCGGGTAGAGGATGCGCGGCACGCGCGCTTCGAGGAACGTCGCGACCTGCAGCGCATTCTCGCTCTGCCGGTTGATCCGCAGGTCGAGCGTCTCCAGCCCCTTCAGCACCACCCACGCGTTGAACGCCGACAGGGTCGGCCCGGTGTTGCGGGTGAAGGCAAGGAGCGTGTTGTTGATGAACGCGTCGGTGCCGCACACCGCGCCGGCGAGCACGCGGCCCTGCCCGTCCATCATCTTGGTCGCCGAATAGGCGACGATATCGGCGCCGTAATCGAGCGGCCGCTGCAACAGCGGGGTCGCAAAGGCATTGTCGACGACGGTCAGCAGCCCGGCATCCTTCGCTATGCGGCAGACGGCTTCGAGATCGACGATGTCGAGCGTCGGGTTGGCCGGAGTCTCGAAGAAGAACAATTTGGTGTTAGGCCGGATCGCCGCCTTCCACGCGTCGTTGTCGCGGCCGTCGATGATCGTCGCCTCGATCCCGAAGCGCGGCATCAGCGAGTCGGTCAGCCAGCGGCACGACCCGAAGGCGGCCCGTCCCGCGACGACGTGATCGCCCGCGGACAGCTGACAGAGGAGTGCGGCGGTCATCGCCGCCATGCCCGACGCCATGCAGCGCGCCGCCTCGGCGCCCTCCATCAGGGCGATGCGTTCCTCGAGCATCTCGACCGTAGGATTCTGCAGGCGCGAATAGGTCATCCCCTTCTGCTCGCCCGCGAAACGCGCCGCGGCATCGCCTGCGCAGTCATAGGCATAGCCCGAGGTGAGGAAGAGCGCCTCGCTGGTCTCGCCGAAATGCGAGCGGGCGGTGCCCCCACGGATCGCCTGGGTGGCAGGCCTCCAGCGGGTCGTGATCGAACGGTCCTGGCCAGTCAGTTTCTTCATCGCGCGCCCGCTTTGCCGCCCCAGCCGAGTCCCGTCAATGGAGCCGAGAATCGGATCGCCCGGTTGACCGCCCCTTGCGCCGTCTCGCCAGCCATCCGATATCGTCGCGGTCCAACAACAGGAGAGTCGAACCATGGCAACCGCGATCCAGCAAGTCCCGCTCAAGACGATCAAAGGCGAAGACGCCACGCTCGGCGATTATGCCGGCAAGGTGCTGCTCGCGGTCAACGTCGCGTCGAAATGCGGCCTGACCCCGCAATATACCGCGCTCGAGGAGCTCTATGGCCAGTACAAGGACAAGGGCCTCGTCGTCCTCGGCTTCCCCGCCAATAATTTCGGCGCGCAGGAGCCCGGCACCGAGAGCGAGATCCAGGATTTCTGCACCACCAACTATGGCGTCGATTTCCCGATGTTCTCCAAGATCTCGGTCAAGGGCGACGACCAGCATCCGCTCTATGCAAAGCTGGTTGCCGAGAAGCCGGCCAAGACCTTCAAGGACCAGGGTTTCAAGGAAAAGCTGGCCGGCTACGGCATCGTTCCGGAGAACGACACCGACGTGCTGTGGAACTTCGAGAAGTTCCTGATCGCCAAGGACGGCACCGTCGCCGGTCGCTTCGCGCCGGATATCGCCCCGAACGATCCGATCATCATCGAGGCGATCGACGCCGAACTCGCCAAATAAATCAACCATAGCCAAACCGGATCGACCCGGACCACCGCCAGCGAATTTGCTGGTCGCGGTCCGGGTCGCCACCGGCGGCGTCCTACGTCCGGTGCAAAGACCGGATCATGAGTCTGGATCAGGCAGAGCGCACAGGCGGCTAAGCTGTCGCCGGGTCAGAGCGACCAGCGCGTGATGTGGCCCGGCAGGTCCACCTTGCTCCACATGCCCTTGAGATCGGCGACCAGGCCGCCTTCCTTTACCAGCGCAGTCAGGCGATCGGCGGATAGCTGCGCATAGTCGCCGTGCGAGACCGCACCGATCACCGCGTCGTAGCGATCTTCGAGCGCGCCGTCGGCCAGATCGACCCCATATTCGTGGCGGGCCTCGGCCGGATCGGCGAGCGGATCGTGGATGACGACCTCATGCCGCAGCCATTCGAGCCGGCGGACGACGTCGATCACCCGCGAATTGCGCAAATCGGGCACATTTTCCTTGAAGGTCAGGCCGAGCACCAGGATGCGCGAGCCGCTGGCGACCTTCTCGTGGATCTGGTCGGCGATCCACGCGCCCATGCCGTCGTTGATGCCGCGTCCCGCCAGGATCACGCGCGGATAATGGCCGAGCTGCTGGGCGAGATAGCTGAGATAATAGGGATCGACGCCGATACAGTGGCCGCCGACGAGGCCGGGCACGAACTTCAGGAAGTTCCACTTGGTGCCCGCCGCCGCGAGCACGTCCCAGATCGAGATGCCGACCTTGCCGAAGATCTGGGTGATCTCGTTGACGAAGGCGATGTTGATGTCGCGCTGGGCGTTCTCGATCACCTTGGCCGCCTCGGCGACCTTGATCGATGCGGCGCGGAAGGTGCCGCCGGTGGTGATCGCGCCGTACATCGCGCAGAGCGTGTCGAGCACTTCGGGATTTTCGCCGGAGACGACCTTGGTGATGCGGTCGACGGTGTGCTCGCGGTCGCCCGGGTTGATGCGTTCGGGGCTGTAGCCGAGGAAGAAGTCGGTGCCGCGCTTGAGGCCCGACAGCTTTTCCAGCTCCGGCCCGCAGATATCCTCGGTCACGCCGGGATAGACGGTGCTCTCATAGACGATGATCGTTCCCCGGCCGGGCTTCAGCACCGAAGCGATGGCGCGGGTCGCCGACATGACGGGGCTGAGATCGGGCCGGTTGGCGTGATCGACCGGAGTTGGCACGGTGACGATGACGACATCGACGTCGGCCGCTTCCTTGATGTCGGTGGTGAGAACCAGGGTGGACGCGGCGAGCGCCTCCGAGGTCAGCTCGTTGGTGCGATCATGGCCGCGACGCAGCTCGTCGACCCGGCCCTGATCGATATCGATGCCCAGGGTGGGGAAATGCCTGGCCAGCGCCGCGGCGAGCGGAAGGCCGACATATCCCAGGCCGATCACTGCAATCCGGCTCATTTCACACCACCCCTTACGCTGTCACCCCGGCCGCCCGCTCGGCCTAGTGCGGCATTACCTTGGCGAGTTGCCGATACCAAGGCAATGCCTCGACCAGACCCTCGGCGATCCGGTGGGTCGGCGCATAGCCGATCAGTTCGGCGGCCGCACCGGTATCGGCCAGCGAGTGGCGGACATCGCCGGGACGGAAATCGCCGTGTTCGGCGGGACGCTCATAGACGACGCCGTCCCGGCCGAGCTGGTCGCGCAGCAGCCCGAACAGTTCGTTGAGGGTCGTCCGATCTCCGACCGCGACGTTGAGCAGATGCGCCTCGCCAGCGGGCGCGAACAGCGCCGCGCGCAGATTGGCCTGCACCGCGTTGGCGACGTAGCAGAAGTCGCGGCTCGTCTCGCCGTCGCCGTTGATCCGCACCACTTCGTCCGCGAGCATCGCCGCGGTCCAGCGCGGGATCACTGCGGCATAAGCGCCGTTCGGGTCCTGGCGTGGACCGAAGACATTGAAATAGCGCAGGCCGACCGAAGCGAAGCCATAGCTGCGGCGATAGACTTCGGCGGTCAGTTCGTTGTGGAGCTTGGTCAGCGCATAGGGCGACAAGACCCGGCCGATCCGGGCTTCGACCTTCGGCAGATTGGGTTCGTCGCCGTAGACCGAGCTGGACGACGCGTAGACGAAGCTCGTCACCCCGGCGAGCCGGGCCGCGTCGATGACGTTGGCGAAGCCCGTGGCGTTGGTGTCGTGCGACGTCAGCGGATCGGCGATGGAGCGCGGAACCGATCCCAGAGCCGCCTGGTGCAGGACATGGTCGATCCCGGCCAGCGCTGTCGCACAGGCTGCACGGTCGCGGATATCGCCCTCGATGAAGTCGAAGCGGCTCCAGGCCTCATCCCCCACCCGGCTGCGCACATCTTCGAGATTGCTGCGGTGACCGGTCGCGAAATTGTCGAGGCCGCGCACCCGCTGGCCTGCACCCAGGAGGGTCTGGACCAGATGCGAGCCGATGAACCCGGCCGCTCCCGTCACCAGCCAATATGCCTGGCGCGCGCGCAGCGCCTGATCGAGATCCATGGTCATGGCCGACGCCTAGCCCAACTTTCGTCGCACGGGAATTGGCGATGGACCCGTTTCGCAGCCGTTCGCGATATTCCTCCTTTGAACCGTCACGTCCGATCGCTATTTGGCCCCCATGACCGACTATCGCCAGCCCGCCGAATGGGCCCCGCACGACGCCGTCTGGATCGGATTTCCGAGCCATCCCGACCTATGGGAAGACGATCTGGAACCCGCCCGCGCCGAAGTGATCGAATTTGCTCGCGCCGTCCATTCGGGCGGCAAGGGTGAACGGGTGATCCTCGTCGCCGCCGACGAGGCATCGGCCGACCGCGCCGCCGAACTGGCGGGTGACGCCGCGCAGGTGATCGTCGAACCGTTCGGCGACATCTGGCTGCGCGACAGCGCGCCGATCATCGTTCGCGGCGGAGAAGGCCTGTCGGCGACCGATTTCGGCTTCAACTGGTGGGGCGGCAAATATGAACTGGCGGGCGACGAGAGCATCGGCGCCCGGCTGGCCGCCCGCACCGGCTTCCCGATCCGCACCCGCGACTGGATCTTCGAAGGCGGCGCGATCGACATCGACGGCTCCGGCATCGGCGTCACCACCGAGCAATGTCTGCTCAACCCCAACCGCAACCCCGACCTCGACCGCGCCGCGATCGAGGAGCGCCTGGCCGAGGGCCTCGGCGTCGAGCGGCTGCTGTGGCTGGGCGAGGGCCTCGCCAACGATCATACCGACGGCCATGTCGACAATCTCGCGCGCTTCGTGGCGCCCGGGGTCATCGCCATTCCCGAGCCGGCCGGTGCGGACGATCCCAATGCGGCGATCTATGCCGATGCGAAGCAGCGCGCCGAAGCCTTCGGGCTTGAGGTCGTCGCCATTCCTTCGCCCGGCGCGGTCGAGAGCGATGGCGAGATCATCCCCGCCTCCTACATGAACTTCTACATCGGCAACGCCGCCGTCGTGGTCCCGCTCTACGGGGCGGACAATGACGAAGCGGCGGTGGAGGCGATCGGCGCGCTGTTTCCCGGCCGCGCGGTTGTCGGTTTCCGCGCCGACCATATATTGACCGGCGGCGGCAGCTTCCACTGCATCAGCCAGCAGCTCCCCACGGCCTGAGGATAGCAGGAATGACCGAGATCAGCGTGGCGGCCCTCCAGCTCGCCTTCAGCGACGATATCGACGCCAATATCGCCGAGGTTTCCAAGCTCGTCCGCGAAGCCGCGCGCAAGGGTGCGAAGGTCGTGCTGCCGCCCGAGCTGTTCGAGGGCCATTATTTCTGCCGGGTCGAGGACGAGGGCATGTTCACCCGCGCCAAGCCGACCGCCGAGCACAAGGCCGTCAAGGCGATGCAGGCGCTGGCCGCCGAGCTGAAGATTCACATCCCGACCAGCTTCTTCGAAGCCGACGGCCAGCATCATTACAACAGCCTGGCGATGATCGATCCCGACGGGAAGATCATGGGCGTCTACCGCAAGAGCCACATTCCGGACGGCCCCGGCTATGAAGAGAAATTCTACTTCCGGCCCGGCAATACCGGCTTCAAGGTCTGGCCCGCGCAGGACACCACCATCGGCGTCGGCATCTGCTGGGACCAATGGTATCCTGAAACCGCCCGCGCGATGATGCTGATGGGCGCCCAGATCCTCTTCTATCCGACCGCGATCGGCAACGAACCGCATGATCCCGATCTCGACACCAGCCGGCTGTGGCGGCGCGCGATGATCGGCCATGCCGTGTCGAACGTCGTACCGGTCGTCGCCGCCAACCGGATCGGCACCGAGGACGGCCAGACCTTCTACGGCCACAGCTTCATTTGCGACCAGCGCGGCGACCTGCTGGCCGAATTCGGCGCGACCGAGACCGGCGTGCTGGTGGCGACGCTCGACATCGATCTCGCCAAGCGGCACCGTGCCGCCTTCGGTTTCTTTCGCGACCGGCGGCCCGACCTTTACGGGCGGCTGGCCGAGGATATCTGAAACCGCCACATCGGAGAGGAAAGCCCATGACGATCGCCCGGCTCTACATCATGCACGCCAAGGAAGGCCATGACGCCGCACTGGAAACCGCGCTGCGCAACCTTGCGGCGGCGGTCGTCGCTTTCCCGGGATCGGAAGGGACCGAGTTGCTCCGCGATGCGGGCAATGAACGCCGCTTCGTCTTCATCGAGAAATGGGCCAGCGTCGACGATCACAAGGCCACCCAGGCGCGGTTCAAGGAATTGCCGATGGGTCCGCTGATGGAAGCGCTCGATGGTCCGCCCGACGGCTCCTATTTCGACTATCTGGCGCACTGACGTCATCGTCGCCCCGGCGCAGGCCGGGGCGAAACATCTGGCCAGCTTCAGGGCGCGTGCGCGGGCTCGATCTCCGGCGGCTCGATGATGTCGAGATTCCCCTCCCACTTCGCCACAACCACGCTCGCCACCGCATTGCCGACGACGTTCGTCGCGGATCGGCCCATGTCGAGGAAATGGTCGACCGCCAGGATCAGCAGCACGCCGGCCTCGGGTATGTCGAAGAAGGCGAGGGTCGACGAGATCACCACCAGGCTGGCGCGCGGCACGCCGGCGATCCCTTTCGACGTCACCATCAGGATCAGCAGCATTGTCACCTGATGCCCGAAGGTCAGCTCGATGCCGTAAGCCTGCGCGATGAACATCGTCGCGAAGGTACAGTAGATCATCGATCCGTCGAGATTGAACGAATAGCCGAGCGGCAGCACGAAGCTGGCGATCCGGGGCGGCACGCCGAAACGATCGAGCGCCTCTAGCGTGCGGGGAAAGGCGGCTTCCGACGACGCCGTGCTGAACGCCAGCAGGATCGGCTCGCGGATATAGCGGATCAACAGTTTCGACCGCCCACCACAGATCGCGTAGCAGAGCGTCAGCAGCACCGCCCACAGCAGCAGCATCGACAGGTAGAAGCCGCCCATGAACTTGCCGAAGCTGATCAGGATGCCCGGCCCCTGTTCGGCCAGCGCGGTGGTCACCGCCGCGAACACCGCGAAGGGCGCGAAGCGCATCACATAGTCGGTGATCTGCAACATGACGTGGCCAAGCGCGTCGATACCGCGGACGAGCGGCGCGGCGCGCTCGCCCACCGCGGTGATCGCGACTCCCGCGAAGACCGAGAAGACCACGATCTGCAGAATCTCGTTTTCCGCCATCGCTTCGAAGAAGCTTTTGGGGACGAGATGGGTGACAAATTGCTTGAGCGAGAAATCGGCCTGCGAAACCCCGGCCGACGCCCCTTCGGGCGGCAGGACGAGCTCGGCACCGGAGCCGGGCTGGAGGATGTTGACCATGATCAGGCCGAGAGTCAGCGACAGCAGGCTGGCGCCGAGGAACCAGGCGATCGACCGAAACCCGACACGGCCGAGCGCAGCCGTATCTCCCATATGCGCGATGCCGGTCACCAAGGTCGCGAAAACCAGCGGCGCGATGATCATCTTGATCAGCCGCAGGAACAGATCGGTAAGGATCGAAATATAGCCGGTAACGTTGGAGAGGGTAGCGGGATCGGTGATCGTGCGGTTAAGCGTGATGCCGAGAATTATACCGGCGATCATAGCTCCGAGAATATAGTAGGTGAGGCGCTTGGCCACGGGCGTCTCCCGAATGAATATCACCCGTGGTCGGGCCAAAGTCTGGTCGGGTCAAGTGCCGGCGATCCGGCAAGGAGACGAGATGCTGTTCGGTCGCACGGAATCCAGGCTGAAGAATCTCCTCATCGTCGAGGATGAGCCGCTCATCGCCTTCGACAACGAGCATTTCCTGGCGACGCACGGCTATATCGTGATCGCCACGGTCGACAACGCCAGCGCGGCGCTGGAGCTGTTGCCGGCGGGCGGGATCGACCTGATCCTGTCCGACGTGAAGCTCAACGACAGCGATGGCCGCGATGTCGCGGTGGCGGCGAAGAGCGCGGGCGTCCCGGTGCTGTTCGTGACCGGCAGCTGCCCGATCGATGCCCCCGAGATCGCGATCGGCTGCCTCGCCAAGCCCTATACCCAAAAGGAACTCCGCCAGGCGATCGAGGCGGTGGAGGCTATGCTCGATGGCGTGAAACCCAAGCGAATGCCGAAGGGGCTGACGCTGTACAAATAGTCCCCCTTCCCTCGCGCCGCGCCCCCGCTATGCTGGGGCGATGAATAGCGCATCGGGGGCGGACGGCACGGCCGTCGGGAGCAAGGGCATCATCGGGGCAATCAAGCCCTATACCGAAGCGGCACCGCTCGCCGCGCTGTTCCTAGGAATCAGCTCGGGCTTCCCCTTCGCGATGATCGGGGCAACGCTGACCACTCGGCTCGCGCAGGACGGGATCGACAAGAAGGCTGTCACGGCCTTCACCCTCGCTTTTCTGGTCTATAACCTTAAATTCCTGTGGGCCTGGGTGGTCGACGGGGTGCGTCTGCCGGTGATCGGCAGGCTAGGCCAGCGTGTGTCGTGGATGCTGGTGATCGGCGTGCTGGTGATCGCCTCGGTCGTTCATCTCGGCCTGGTCGACCCCAAGGCCAGTCTCATGCAGACCGCGGTGGCGGCGATCCTGGTCGGGGCGGCGGGCGCCACTTTCGACATCATCATCGACGCGTACCGCATCGAACTGCTCGAGGCGCGCCAGCTCGGCGTCGGTGCGGGCATGTCACAATATGGCTGGCGGATCGGATCGACCGCGGCCGGCGCGCTGGCGCTGGTGCTGGCCGAGCGCATGGGCTGGAACATCGCCTATATCGCCTGCGCCGCCTTCGCCCTGCCCGCGATGCTCGCCGCGCTGATCATGGGCGAACCCGAACGCCACCGCGAACCAACGATGAAGCGCACGAAGAGCGAGTTGCTCGCGTCGATCGTCGGACCGCTGCTCGAGTTCTTCCGCCGCAAGGGCGCAGCGCTCGTCCTGCTGTTCATCCTGCTCCACAAGATCGGCGACACCCTCGCCAACCTGACGTTCCGGCTGTTGTTCGACGATCTCGGCTACAGCAATGACGAGATCGCGATCTACGATATTGGCTTCGGCTTCTGGGCCTATCTGATCGGCATCTTCATCGGTGGCATGCTGTATTCGCGGCTGGGCATGAAGCGATCGGTGCTGCTCAGCCTGGTGCTGATGGGCGTGTCGAACCTCAGCTTCGCGGGGCTCGCGGCCAGCGGCCACAACAACTGGGCGATGGCCGGCGCGATCGGCTTCGAAAATATCGCCAGCGGCATCGGCGGCGTGTGCGTCGTCGCCTATTTCTCGGCGCTGTGCGACCTGCGCTTCACTGCCACCCAATATGCGCTGATTTCGGCCGCGGCGAGCGTCGTCGGCCGCATCGTCACCGGGACGACCGCCGGGGCGATGCTCGACGGCATCGGCTATGTGAACTTCTACCTGCTCACCACCGTCGCCGCGCTGCCCGGCATCGTCCTGTTCTGGCTGATGATGCGCGCGGGCCTGATCGACCAATCGATCGGCAGCGCGGGTGAGGAGGAGGCGAAAGAGGTAAGCCCCGCCTGAAGCTCCTCTCCCACTTGGGAGAGGAAGGGGCCCGCTGACGCAGGCAGCGGGAGGGTGAGGGCACGATCAGGCGGAACGGCACGCTTGCCATCAGCGTGCCCTTACCCTCCCATTGCTTTGCAATGGGCCCCCCCCTCTCCCCTGAGGGAGAGGGGATTGGGCTCACTCCGGCAGGAAGTCGGGGACCGACAGGTAGCGCTCGCCGGTGTCGTAGTTGAAGCCGAGCACACGCTTGCCCGGCTCTTCCTTCAGCTTCTGGGCGATAGCGGCCAGGGTCGCGCCCGAGCTGATGCCGACCAGGATACCCTCTTCGCGCGCCGAGCGGCGGGCGTAATCCTTGGCGTCGGCCGGATCGACCTGGATGACGCCGTCGAGCAGCTGCGTGTGGAGATTGGCCGGTACGAACCCCGCGCCGATGCCCTGGATCGGATGCGGGCCAGGCTGGCCGCCCGAGATGACCGGCGACAGGGTCGGCTCGACCGCGAAGACCTTCAGGTTCGACCAGCGCGCCTTGAGCACCTGGGCGACGCCGGTGATGTGGCCGCCGGTGCCGACGCCGGTGATCAGCAAATCGATCGGGCTGTCCTTGAAATCGGCGAAGATCTCCTCGGCGGTGGTGCGGACATGGACGTCGATATTGGCCGGGTTCTCGAATTGCTGCGGGATCCAGCTGTCGGGGGTCTGGCCTTGCAGTTCCAGCGCGCGTTCGATCGCGCCCTTCATGCCCTTCTCGCGCGGGGTCAGATCGAAGCTCGCGCCATAAGCGAGCATCAGCCGGCGGCGTTCGACCGACATGCTCTCGGGCATGACGAGGATGAGCCTGTAGCCCTTGACCGCCGCGACGAGGGCGAGGCCGATGCCGGTGTTGCCGCTGGTCGGCTCGATGATCGTGCCGCCCGGCTTCAGCTTGCCCGACTGTTCCGCCGCCTCGATCATCGCCAGCGCGATGCGGTCCTTGATTGATCCGCCGGGGTTGCTGCGTTCCGACTTGATCCAGACTTCGGCGTCGCCGAACAGGCGGTTGACCCGGACGTGCGGCGTGCCGCCGATCGTCTCCAGAATCGATGCATATTTCGTCATGCCGTCTTCTCCTGTCCTGGAATATTCTCGAACGATTTGGGCGGATCGAAGGTCCGGGCCCGCAGTATTTCGGGAAAGAGTTTCGCCCAGACGACCGCGATCATGATCGTGCCGATACCGCCCGCGACGACGGCCGTCACCGGGCCGATCAGCGCCGCGAGGAAACCGGATTCGGCCTCGCCGAGTTCATTGGATCCGGAAATGAAGAGCGTAGACACCGCGCCGACCCGGCCCCGCATCTCGTCGGGCGTGTAGAGCTGGATCAATGTCTGGCGAACATAGACCGACACCATGTCCGCCGCCCCCAACAGCGCGAGGCAGACGAGCGACAGCGCCAGTGGGTCGGGAAAGCGGTAGGAGATGCCGAACAGGATCGTCGCCGCACCGAACACGCCGACCGCGACCAGCAGCTTGAACCCGACATTGTTGTGCAAAGGCCAACGGCTGAGACAGATGGCGACCACCGAGGCGCCGATTGCGGGCGCGGCGCGCAGATGGCCCAGGCCCGACGCGCCGACATGGAGGATGTCGCGCGCATAGATGGGCAGCATCGCCGTCGCGCCGCCCAGCAGCACCGCGAACAGATCGAGCGAGACCGCGCCGAGCACCAACCGGTTGCGGCGGAGATAGGAAATCCCCTCCAGCATCTGTGCCCAGGGATTTTGCGACCCGACGATGGCGGTGCGCGGCACCGGCCCGATGAACATCAGCATCAGGGTCGAGAAACCCAGCAGGGTCGCGCTGACCGCATAAGCGAGCGGCGGGTGAATGGCGTAGAGATAACCGCCCAGCGGCGGACCGGCGATGGCGCCGATCTGCCAGGCGAAGGAACTGACCGCGATCGCGGCGGGCAATATCGCCTTCGGCACCAGATTGGGCGCCAACGCCTGAAGCGCCGGGCCCGCGAAAGCCCGCGCGACGCCCAGCAAGGCGGCGATGACGAACAGCGCAGGCAGGTTGATGATGTGCAGCCAGGTCATCGTCGCCAGCGCCGCGGCGCAGAGCATTTCCAGAGCGCCGGTCGCACGCGAGATCCAGCGCCGGTCGACCCGGTCGGCGACGAGGCCGGTCACCAGGGTCAGCAGCATCAGCGGCAGGAACTGGACGAGGCCGATCAGCCCGAGCTGCAGCGCCGCCTCCCGCGGGGGCATGGTCCGCCGGGCGACATCATAAACCTGCCAGCCGATGATCACGACCATGCCGTTGATGGCGATCGTCGAGGTGAAGCGCGCGAGCCAGTAGCAGCGATAGGCCGGAATCGAGAGGGGATGCACGCTCTTCGCCATGATGCTCCTCTAAGCGTTCGCCCGTGCCTCCCGCAACTGCGGATCGCGGATATTTCTACTTAATTGATAGAAATATCATTCGGGGAGGCTGACGAAACTGTCGAGCACCCGCTTGCGACCGGAATGTTCGAAATCGATCTCAAGTTTGTTGCCCTCGATCTCGACCACCTCACCATAGCCGAATTTGGTGTGGAAGACCCGCTGGCCCAGCGCGATATCCTTGCGCGGCGCCTGCGCGAAGCTGACCGCCGAGGCCCGCGACTCGACCACGCGCGATCCCGCCTGCGGCTTGCCGAGTCCGCCCGCCGCGGTCGCCCGCTGCCAGCCCGGGCCCCTGCCCTGTGACCGCCCGACATGGGCGAAGGGATCGGCATGTTCGGACCATTGCGCGCGCCATAGCGACTCGCCGCCCGCCATCGTCGTCTCGGTCTCGATGAACTGCGGCGGCAGTTCGCCGACGAAGCGCGACGGGATCGACGAAGTCCATTGTCCATAGATGCGTCGATTGGCGGCATGGATGATGATGCAACGGCGGCGCGCGCGGGTGATCGCGACATAGCCGAGCCGTCGTTCCTCCTCGAGACTGGCGAGCCCGCCTTCGTCGAGCGAGCGCTGCGAGGGGAACACCCCCTCCTCCCAGCCGGGCAGGAAGACGGTGCCGAACTCCAGCCCTTTGGCGGCGTGGATCGTCATCACCGTCACCTTCGGCGTGTCCGCCTCGGCGTCGTTGTCCATCACCAGGCTGACATGCTCGAGGAAATCCCCCAGCGTCTCATAATCCTCCATCGCGCGGGCGAGTTCGTTGAGATTTTCGAGACGCCCTTCGGACTCGGTCGACTTCTCGTTCTGAAGCATCGCGACATAGCCCGATTCCTCGAGCACCTGCCGGGTCAGTTCGGGATGCGACAGCTGCGACGTCAGGTCGCGCCAGCGGGCGATGTCACCCACCAGATTGCCGAGTGCGCGGCGCGCCTGCGGCGTCAGCTCGTCGGTGCCGAGGATGCGCGCAGCCGCCAAGGTCATCGGAATGCCCTCGATCCGGGCGAGTTGGTGGACCTTCGCCACCGCCTTGTCGCCCAGGCCGCGCTTGGGCGTGTTGATGATCCGTTCGAAGGCAAGATCGTCGGCCGGCTGGGTGATCACCCGCAGATAGGCGAGCGCATCGCGGATTTCGGCGCGCTCGTAGAAGCGGAAGCCGCCGACGATGCGATAGGGCAAGCCGATCGCGATGAACCGGTCTTCGAGTTCGCGGGTCTGGAACTGCGCGCGGACGAGGATGGCGACATCGTCGAGCGTCCCGCCGTCGCGCTGGTGCGCCTCGATCTCGTCGCCGATCCGCCGCGCTTCTTCCGGGCCGTCCCAGACGCCGACGATGCGAACCTTCTCGCCGTCGGCCTCTTCGGTCCACAAGGTCTTGCCGAGCC
This sequence comes from Pseudomonadota bacterium, assembly GCA_040387595.1. Lineage (GTDB taxonomy): Bacteria > Pseudomonadota > Alphaproteobacteria > Sphingomonadales > Sphingomonadaceae > Rhizorhabdus. The sequence continues at coordinate 46,876 of JAZKDN010000017.1, read as the reverse complement.
GCCCGCCATTATGGGTGATCAATCCGCTGGCGGCGGCCAGGATATGCGGGGTCGACCGGTAATTCTGCTCGAGACGGATCACCACCGCGCCCGGGAAATCGCGTTCGAAGCGCAGGATGTTCTCCACCTCGGCCCCGCGCCAGCTGTAGATCGATTGATCGTCGTCGCCGACGCAGCAGATATTCTTGCGCTCCTGGGCGATCAGGCGAAGCCAGAGATATTGGGAGCTGTTGGTGTCCTGATATTCGTCGACCATCACATAACGAAAGCGCTGCTGATAGTCGGCCAGCACGTCGCGATGCGTCTTCAGGATCGTCAGCATGTGCAGCAGCAGGTCGCCGAAGTCGCAGGCGTTCACGGCGCGCAGCCGGTCCTGATATTGCTGGTAGAGTTCGCCGCCGCGGCCATTGGCGAATTGCTCGGATTCGCCCGCATCGATATCGGCTGGGATAAGCCCGCGATTCTTCCACCGGTCGATCAGCCCGGCCAGCTGGCGCGCGGGCCAGCGCTTCTCGTCAAGATCGGCGGCAGCGAGCAATTGCTTGAGCAGGCGCAGTTGGTCGTCGGTGTCGAGGATGGTGAAGCTGGGGGTGAGGCCGACCAGTTCGGCGTGGCGGCGCAGCATCCGCGCCGCAACCGAGTGGAAAGTCCCGAGCCAGGGCATGCCCTCGACCGCTTCGCCCAGCAGCCGCCCGACCCGCTCGCGCATCTCGCGTGCGGCCTTGTTGGTGAAGGTGACGGCCAGAATCTCAGACGGCCAGGCCCGCCGCGTCGCGACGAGATGCGCCAGCCGCGCGGTGAGCGCCGCAGTCTTGCCGGTGCCTGCGCCGGCCAGGACCAGCACCGGCCCCTCCGTGGTCAGCACCGCTTCGCGTTGCGGCGGATTGAGCCCGCGCAGATAGCCGGGCTCGGGTACGGGAATATCGTGAGTCACCCGTGAACAGTTAGGGAACGCGAGCGGCAGGAGCAAGGCCGGATGACGTCGCGCCGCGTTGAGCAGACAGAAAAAACCCCGGCCGGGGACACACCGGCCGGGGCAGCGGAAGCGAGGTGGAAGGCTGGTTGTTAAGACGCCTTCATATTGTTGCTGACGTTGCTGAACGTCGTGGAAAGCTGATCGCCCAGCGCCGTCATGGCGGTGATGGCGGCGACGGCGATCAGCGCTGCGATCAGGCCATATTCGATGGCAGTCGCGCCGCGGTTGTCGCGAAGAAGCTTGGTGAACTTACGCATTCGGACCATCCTTTTGCCGTCCCTTGTACGACTTTGGTCTAATCCCTGCGAACTTAATACGCGGTAACCCCTCAAGGTTAACCTGTAGAAAACCAACAAATGCTCGGATTTCTTCCGTGCGGAGCTTGGCCTCGACATGAAGATATTAAGAAAAGCGATCATATGGATAGGATCTGATCGATTGAGTCTGTTTATCCGCACGCCTAAGGCCGCGCCAAGCTTCGCACAGGATTGCCATTCATGATCGACCAGTTCCCGGATCACACCATTCTCGTCGCCGCCGTGATCGGCATCGGCGCTATTCTGCTCATCGCGAGCCAGATCATCGCCATTTTCATTCCCTGAGGATTGGCGAAAACATTGGAGCGAGAGCTGAGCCACCAAATGAAAGGCCCATGACAGCCAGGTGGATATAGGCGATCGACAGTTTCTTGCCCATGGCGTGCGCCGAGCATCTCCGGAATGGTGGGCTCGCCGGGATTCGAACCCGGGACCTACAGATTAAAAGTCCGTTGCTCTACCGACTGAGCTACGAGCCCTTACCAATTCCGCGCTGTCAAACGAACTGGCCATTTGGAAGCCGCCCGTTCGTCCAGCCGGGTCGCCGACCCGCTGATCGCGCCTCCCTATTGAGCGCGGCTCCCGTGGTCAACCCGCCCTGCGGAGAAGCCGGGCTCGCGCATGGCGCACTGTCCGGCCGCCTGGCCCCACCCGCCAGCCGGGCACGATTGCCAGGAGCGGCCGCAGAACAAAGTCGCGCTGCGTCAGGGCGCGATGCGGCACCGTCAGCCTGCGTCCACCCCGCCGCGGCCAGCGCCCTTCCGACCAGAGCAGAATATCCAGATCCAGCACCCGGGCGCCCCAGCGCCTGCCGCGCCGCCGGCCGAAAGCGACCTCCATCTCCTTCAGACATGCGAGCAGCGCGGGGGGATCGAGCCGGGTTTCGACGAGGACGGCGGCATTGGCGAAGCTGCGGCCCGCCGGCCCCAACGCCGGCGTCGCGATGATCGGAGACCGGCCGACGATCCGGATGCCACCGTCATCGAGCGCCGCCATCGCCGCCCGCACCACCGCGTCCGGCCCGCCATGGCGGCCGTGGCGGCGATTCGATCCGATCCCGATCGCGTAGAGATAGGGCTGCATGCAATCCGCCTATAGCGGCGGATGACGGCCTTTCTACCCCCAGTTCGCGACCAGAGCCTGCATCACCTCGGTCGCCACCCGCGCACCGACCTGATCCACCGTGGGTGGCAGCGGCCGTTCGCGCTGATAGCCATTGGGTCCCGCGACCCAGCGGCCGGGGCCGCCCCTCGACGGCACGCCCTGGGTCACGACCGTCGCCAGCAGCGTCCCGCTGCGAATATCCTTCACATCGACGCGAAAGGTGTAGCCGCTCGGCGCACTGTCGTCGGGGGTCTGCAGCACCTCGACCAGCAGGTCGGCCTTACCGACCAGCGCCGACATCTCGACAGACTGGGCGTCGCTCCGATCGATGCCTTTGCCCAGCGCCGTCGCGCGCATGATCAGCGTTCGATCGATCAACAGCGCACCGCCCGACAGCATCGTGCGGTTGAAGCCCTGCGCGGCCTTCCAGTCGGCGCGCTCGGCAAGGCCCCCCGACCGACCGCCGTCCGCCGCCGTGGCGGTCCGCCCGGATCGCAGCTCGGATTCGACTGCTCGCCCGGCGACGGTGGTCGATCCGTCGTCATAGAGCGTCTTGTCGGCCATGCGGCCGTCGGTCAGCGTGTAACGCGACCATTCCTCATAGCTGGTCGAGAGCGAGTCGGTGAGCTGCCGGTTCCAGAAGATCACCATGCGCGGGCTTTTCTTACGGGCGTAGGCGGCGCGAAAGGCGCTCGCGGTCACCGCATTATTCTGCGCGGCACCGCCGGCGCGCGGCGGGGCTGCCAGCACCTCGGGCATGTTGTCCCGATATTGCTGCGCGACGGCGCCGGTCGCGCCCAGCAGGACGGCGATCGTCATTGCTCCGAAACAGGCCTTACGCATCACATATCCCCCCAGGACGAGACGCCGTCATCGCCGAAATCGGCATCGTCATAGCCCGCGTCCCGGTCGAGCCAGTCGATGACCGGAATATGCCGGTCGCGCGACCAGCCCTCGATCACCGGCGGCGTATCACGCCAAGCAGCGACCGACGGCGCGGCGGCCAACGGCGACTGCACCGGACGGATCAAGCGCGGCGGCGGAACGTCCTGACCGGCCTGCGCCGCAACCGTAGAAAGGCCGAGCGCGCATGCGGCGACCCTGCGGATCATGGCTGTGACGTCCGCACTTCGACGAGATAATATTTGACCTCGTCGCGGCCGATTGAGAGCCCGCGGTAGACGCCGGTCGACTTGGGTCCGAGGATCACCTTCTTCCAGAAGGTCGAATCCTCGGTCGGCACTTGGTTCTCGTCCATGAAGGACGATCGCGCGTCGAGTTCCACCGTCTTCTTGGTGCAGTTGACGAAGCGGGTGATGACTTCAATCGAATTGGTATCGGTCCGCCGCGCGAACATGGCCTCGACGACGACCCGGTTGGCCAGCTTCCTGTCGGTCATCTGGACCGCGTTGAGGTCGATCGGCGTCATCGCCGACGGCACATTGGCGACCAAGGCCGGCCCGCCCGCCGACATCGATCGCTTCGCGTCGCCGATGTCGCACTTGACCGGGCGGTTCTCCCGCGCCTGCAGCGGAGCCGCGAGCAAGGCCCCGACAGAGACCACGCCGAGCAGATATCGTCTCATCAACCGTCTCCCATCAGGCCATCAGCGCAGCGTCGCGCGGAAGGCCTCGTCCTTGGCCCACACGCCCTTGTCCTTCTTGCGCTCCAGCGCGATCTTCGCGTTGTTGCCCGGCGCCTGCGGCGGCAAGCCGGCGACGCTGCGCGATCGCGCCCAGACGACGCCGCATTTTCCCGCATTGCCGGACATGGGCTTGATGCCGGTCAACTCGAGCATCGTGTCGTCCTGCCGATAGGCCATGCTGACGGGAGGCACACTCCAGCCGACCGGCGCCGCGGCCGATGCGGCCGGTACCGCCTTCTTGCCCTTCGCGACGGGCGGCGCGGCGGTTGCCCCGCCCCAGCGCGTCGTGCCAACCAGGATGCCCGACGGAAGCCCGTCCCACATGCGGGTGTCGGCGGTCGGCCGCACCGATTTGGAGAACATTCCAATCACCGCACCCGCGCCCTGAGCATAGAGAGCGTCGCCGCCCATCTGTTCGGAGAAGCGGGTGCCGATGTTGGTCACAAGCGCGCTGGTCGTCTCCAGGCCGCTCTTGAACTGGGCCTTGCCGTCGAGGATGCCGTCGATCGCACGGCCGCCGCGGGTCGACGCCTGGGTATAGAGGTTCGCGGCGGGGGTGAGCGGCCAGGCGCGAGTCGTCTTACCGGTGCCCAATGTGACGATCGCGCTGTTCTCGGGCATCGCGGTGCCGGGACGGAAGACCAGCTTCTCCTGATATTGGCCGTCGGTCGCCTTGACCGGCCCCGCGCCGACCTCGGTCAGCACGAGCAGATTGTCGTTCGGCCCCGGCGCCTTCAGCCTGGCATCGACCTTCGCCGCCTGCTCGAAGGAGTCGGCGGCCTGTCCGCCATCGCCCGCGCAGTGCGACGCCCAGCCCTGAAGATAGGTCAGCAGGGCGAAATCGGACTGGAAGGTCTCCTCGCCGGACACAGTGTCTTGGTACTCGGCCGCCTTGAACGAGGCGCGGGCGTTATCGTAATCGCCTTTCCGCAGGTAGAGCAGGCCGCGATAATAATAGGCCATCGCCCGTTCGTAGGGCTCGCCCTTGAAGTCCTTGTTGACCTCCAGCCGGGTGGCGGAGGTCGCCTTCTCGGCCTGCTTGTCCTTGCTGTAAAAAGCCTCGATCCGATCGAGGGCGCCGTCGAACGCCTTCTCCGCATCGGCATAATAGCCGAGTTCCATCGACAGCAGCCCGAGCCGTTCGAAGTTCAGGACGGCATTATGTTCGCCGTCATAATAAAGGACGCGATAATATTCGCGCAGCCTTTCCTCGCGGGTCTGGACGAAGGCCTCGACCTCGTCGGGATAGGGTCCGGGACCATATTGCGCCTTCCAGGCGGCGACCTGTTTCGCACGGGCCTTCGCGGCGGCCTTGGCAGCGGGATCCACCGCATCCTGCGCCGATGCCATGGAGGACAGCGACAGCAACGATGCCACGGCGATCCCGGTCGCCAGCCGATGGACGATCTTCATCGGCCCGTCCTCAGCGATACACGACATCGTCGGCGCCGGCGCGACGGATCTTGTAGGTGCCGTTCCAGACCAGCGTGCCATATTCGAGATCGAGCATCTCGAGCGAGATGACGGTCAGCCGCTCCTGCATGCCGGTGTCGTTGTTGCGGCTGTCGAGCGAGGTGATCTTGCCGACGAGCTTGTAATCGGCGCCGGCGGTGGCGCGGGTCAGGCCGGTCGTGCCGCTGTCGACCACGCCCTCGCGCTTGAGCGCGCGTTCCTGTTCGACTGCGGCGATGAACTCGCGGCTGACGAAGCGCATCTTGCCGCGCGCCGCGCCCATCAGCTTGCCGCGCAGTTCGTCCGTGATGATGTCCTTGTCGATCCGCTGCGAGCTCTGGTTGCGCAGGTCCGAGCTGTCGAGGATGATCCGGGGTGGCGTCGCCCGGTTCGAGACCTCCGGATTGGCCATCAGGTCGCGGACCATCTGGTCGGCCATACGGCCGAGATCCTGCCCCTCGATGCCGACGCCGGAGACGATCCCGCGCTGGTCGGGATCGAGATCGACCGCCTGATGCGAGCGGTCCTTCTTCGCGATCGCCGGACCGGCGACGGTCAGGCCGAGCCCGATAATGGCGGCGGTCGCCACATGACGCAATTTCTGCATTTTTCCCCTGTCCGATCCCTTTGTCGCGACGCCCCCGCCGCGACACCCCATCCTCGGGCCGGTAAAGCCCGCGTCGTCACCGACGCTGTCTATCCAACCACCGGATATTCACACCTGAACTTTCATGACGGGGATCGTGGGGTCTCGGCGCCGGGAGAGCTTCCCTCGCGATTTCGTTTCGCACGTGACGCACACCATATCGGAGCCGGCACGAGCCTGATCGATAGCCACAACCCATCGCGGTATAATGAGGCTAGCGGAAACATACCCACCACATGTTGTGGTCAGGCTTTACAGAAGGAAGTCGTTACGCCCCGAACGATTTGCTCGATTCGTCGAAAAATAACGAGAATTCAACGCCCAATAGGCGTGAAAGGGCTTGATCGCGCGACTCATCGGTGATTCTGTCCTTGGATGAATCGCGTCCCCTTCTTCCAGATCGCCCGCAGCGCCGCGCTGCCCGCGGTCGCGATTCTGATCATCGGATATTTCGCGAGTTCGGCGCTGATCGGGCCGAACGGCCTGCTCGCGTTGGGTGGCTATCGCAGCCAGCTCAAGATGAAGTCGGACGAGCTGCATCGGACCGAAGCCATTCGCGATCGGCTGCAGCATCATGCCAAGCTGCTTAACCCGCGGAGTGTCGATCCCGATTTCGGCGAGGAACTGGTGCGGCGGTCGACCGGACAGGTCCGTCCCGACGAGATCATCATTCCGCGCAACTGAGCCGAGCCCAACGTTCGGGTTCCGCATCGTATCATGCGGGCAACTAAATTGCAGAGTCCGTTGAAATCGCCGCGCGCCGCGGCCTATATGCATGCCCGTCACCCCCTCCCCGGGACAAGGAGCAATCCGCTTGGCTAAACCAGCACAGCCACGCGCAGCGGCAAAGACGGCCGTACCGCGTAAACCCTCGACCGCGAAAGCGACGCCATCTCCGTCGGCCGCGCCGGCCCCCTCCAACCGCGAGCGCCCCGCCGAACCGGATCGGTACAAGGCCAGCAAGGAGGAGATGCTGGAATTCTATCGGCAGATGCTGCTGATCCGTCGCTTCGAGGAAAAGGCCGGCCAATTGTACGGCCTCGGGCTGATCGGCGGTTTCTGCCATCTCTATATCGGCCAGGAAGCGGTCGCCGTCGGGCTGCAATCGGCACTGGAAGTCGGCAAGGACTCGGTCATCACCGGTTATCGCGACCATGGCCACATGCTGGCCTATGGCATCGACCCCAAGCTGATCATGGCCGAACTGACCGGCCGGGCCGCCGGCATCAGCCGCGGCAAGGGCGGATCGATGCACATGTTCTCGGTCGAGCATCGCTTCTACGGCGGGCACGGCATCGTCGGTGCGCAGGTCAGTCTCGGCACCGGTCTCGCCTTCAAGCATAAATATGCGGGCGATGGCGGCATCGCCATGGCCTATTTCGGCGACGGAGCGGCCAACCAGGGCCAGGTCTATGAGAGCTTCAACATGGCCGAGCTGTGGAAGCTCCCGATCATCTTCGTGATCGAGAACAACCAGTACGCCATGGGCACCAGCGTCAACCGCGCCTCGGCCGAAGACCAGCTCTATCGCCGTGGCGAAAGCTTCCGCATCCCCGGCCTCCAGGTCGACGGCATGGACGTGCTCGCGGTGCGCGGCGCCGCCGAGGAAGCGGTCGCCTGGGTCCGCGCCGGCAAGGGCCCGATCCTGCTCGAGCTCAAGACCTATCGCTATCGCGGCCATTCGATGTCCGACCCGGCGAAATACCGCTCGCGCGACGAAGTCCAGGCGGTGCGCGACAAGTCCGACCCGATCGATCACCTCAAGAAGGAGCTCGAAGCGGCCGGCGTCAGCGAGGAGGATCTCCGCAAGATGGAGAAGGACATTCGCGCGATCGTGGTCGAGGCCGCCGACTTCGCCGAACAGTCGCCCGAACCTGAGCCCGAGGAGCTCTATACCGACGTGCTGGTGGGACAATATTGATGGCTGTCGATCTCAAGATGCCCGCGCTTTCCCCAACGATGGAGGAAGGCACGCTCGCCAAGTGGCTCGTCAAGGAAGGCGATACGGTCAAGTCCGGCGACATTCTCGCCGAGATCGAAACCGACAAGGCCACCATGGAGTTCGAGGCGATCGACGAAGGCACGATCGCCGAGATCACCATCCCGGCCGGCACCGAAGGGGTGAAGGTCGGCACCGTGATCGCCCGCATTTCCGAGGAAGGCGATGACGCCGCCCCGGCCAGGAAGGCAGAGTCCGCGCCAAAGGCCGAGGCTGCCGAGACACCCGCCAAGGAAGAGGCCGAAGCCCCCGCCCCGGAGAGCCCGAAGCCGCAGAAGGCGGAAAGCGGTGCGCACGCACTGGTCGCTGCGGTCACCGACACCCGCGACGATCCCGAGGTCCCCGAGGGAACCGAACTGGTGAAGACCACCGTTCGCGAAGCGCTGCGCGATGCGATGGCCGAAGAAATGCGCAAGGACGGCGACGTCTTCGTGATGGGCGAGGAAGTCGCGCAATATCAGGGCGCCTATAAGGTGACCCAGGGACTGCTCGACGAGTTCGGCGACAAGCGCGTCATCGACACGCCGATCACCGAATATGGCTTCGCCGGCATCGGGACGGGCGCCGCAATGGGCGGCCTCAAGCCGATCGTCGAGTTCATGACGTTCAACTTCGCCATGCAGGCGATCGATCACATCATCAACTCCGCCGCCAAGACCAATTACATGTCGGGTGGCCAGATGCGCTGCCCGGTGGTGTTCCGCGGTCCCAACGGCGCCGCCGCGCGCGTCGGTGCGCAGCACAGCCAGAACTACGCCCCCTGGTATGCCAGCGTCCCCGGCCTGATCGTCATCGCACCCTATTCGGCGGCCGACGCCAAGGGGCTGCTCAAGGCGGCGATCCAGTGCCCCGATCCCGTCGTCTTCCTCGAGAACGAGTTGCTCTACGGCCAGAGCTTCGACGTGCCGAAGCTCGACGATTATGTCCTTCCGATCGGCAAGGCGCGGATCTGCCGTCCGGGCAAGGACGTGACGATCGTCAGCTATTCGATCGGCGTCGGCGTCTCGCTCGAGGCGGCCAAGCAGCTCGAAGCCGAAGGCATCGACGCCGAGGTCATCGACCTGCGCACGTTGCGTCCGCTCGACAAGGCGACGGTGCTCGAAAGCCTGAAGAAGACCAATCGCATGATCGTCGTCGAGGAAGGCTGGCCGACCTGCTCGATCGCATCGGAGATCATCACGATCGCGATGGAGGAGGGCTTCGACGACCTCGACGCGCCGGTTCGCCGCGTGACCAACGAAGACGTGCCGATGCCCTATGCGGCCAATCTGGAGAAGATCGCGCTGCTCAAGGTGGCCGACGTCGTCGCCGCAGCGAAGGCCGTAACCTACAAAGGCTGAGCATAAACTGCCTTTCTAAGGGGTTTTGCGGAAAGCCGTAATCGCCCGACATGCTACTCTCCCCCAGCTGACACGAGTCGGCTGGGGAGTATGCTTATGGGACGGAAACGGGCGCTTCCCGGTGGCGATGCTTTTGTGGGCCGGCTCCTCTATGTCGAGGACAATGTCCAGATCGCGGAAATCACCTGCCTCCTGCTCGAGGATAGCGGGCTCGAGATCGTCCAGGCCCACTCAGCCGAAGAGGCGTTGCGCCTGGCCGACGAGGAGGAGAGCGCCTTCGACATCGTGCTGACCGACGTGGTGATGCCGGGGATCAGCGGGGTTCAGCTTGCCCGCCGGCTCAACCGGCGTTGGCCCGCCCTGCCGATCGTTCTTGTCAGCGGCTTTAGCGAAGAGCTCGCTTTGGGCTATGGCGCTCAATATGAACTCCTCCGCAAGCCCTTCACCCGCGGCGCCCTGCTCGAATGCCTCCAGCGCCACCTTGACGGCGCCGTCTATCAGCACGCCTGATCCGGCGGCTCTCGCCGATCCCGAACGTCTGCTGGCGCTGAGCTATGCGCCACCGGATCGCCGCGCCGCGCTCGCCCTGCTCTGGCAGATCGACGAGCGACTGGGAGCTATCGTTGCGGCCGCGCGCGAACCCACGATCGGGGCGATGCGCCTGATCTGGTGGCGCGATGCCCTCATCCGGCTCGATGAACCGGGGCTGCCGCCGCCCGCCGAACCGCTGCTCGCCGCCGCCGCGGGGTTGCTGCTGCCGGCCGGTCTTCCGGGTCGGTCGATCGCCGAGATCGAGGAAGGCTGGTCCGCACTGCTGGAGGACGAGGTTCCCGGCGAGGCCGAGATCATGGCGCATGGCGAAGGCCGCGGCGCCCCTCTCTTCGCGCTGTCGGCCGCCCTGCTCGGCACCGTGCCGGAAGATATCGGTCGCGCCGGCGAAGGCTGGGCACTCGCCGATCTGGGCCACAGGTTGCGCGATCCGGAGGCGCGGCGCTGTGCTCGGGCCGCCGCCGCCGAACGGCTAGCGGACGTCACGATAGGCCTCTGGCCGGCCGCTCTGCGACCGCTAGGCCTGCTGACCCTGCTGGCGCGCCGCGACGCGGCCATGCCGGCGGCCGAACAGCGGCGACAGGGCTCACCGAAACGGATGCTTCGGGCGCTCGCCTATCGGCTGACGGGGCGTTAAACTCTGCCGGAAACAACGGGAGACGGGGTATGTGGCGATATCTGGCGGGTGCGGCTGGCGCACTGCTCTTGGCGGGCGGCGGACTGATGCTGTGGCAGGGCGGAGACGCGGCCCCGCAGCTCGCCCCGGCACCGCTTCACGCCGCCCAACCGGGCCCCATCGCCGAACCGCCGGCCGCGACCGAAAAGACCCGCGAGGAGAAACGCTTCGGGCGCTATGACAAGGACAAGGACGGCAAGGTCGCCCGCGAGGAATTCCTGGCCAGTCGCCGCAAGGCCTATGCCCGCCTCGACACCAACGGCGATGGCCGGCTGACCTTCGAAGAATGGTCGGTCAAGACGACCGATCGCTTTGCCAAGGCCGATGCCGACAAGTCGGCGACCCTCACCCCCGCGGAGTTCGAGACCACCCGGATCGCCCGCAAGACCACGCGCCCGGCGCCCTGCGTCCCGGAGAGCGAGGGATAGGCTCCAATCATGGAGAGTCGCGGTGCCGGCCCGCTCCCCCGCTCAGGCGACGTCGAACCCGGCGGGCTTGGGCCATTTCGGGCTGACCATCGCCATCACCCGGAACAGCGTCCCCATTTCCTCTTCCGACGTCAGTCGGTGATAGGCGCTGCCGATCTCTTCGGTGCGGTCGGGATGGTGGCGAGAGAGTGCTGCGGCACGGGCGGCGATGCCCAGCGTACCCAGGAAATAGCTCTGCGACACCGGCCCCTCGATCCGCGCACCGCCGAGCTTCGCGGCCTGGCCTAGTGCGGTGAAGTCGACATGGGCCGTGATATCGTTTGCGCCGGGATTGCTGAAAACGTCGGCATAGGCATGGGCGTTCAACGCCTGCAGCGTGTCGCCCGCGTCATAATCCTCATGACCATAATCGATCGCCAGCATCGCCCCGCCCTGCTTCGCGATCCGCGCGGCGAGCGCGCGGGCGAGGGAAAGGCCGGCTGGGGAGGTTTCGTAGATGCTGCCCGCGACCGCATCATGGAGATGCTCGGGCACGAGATCTTCTGTCGGCGCCGAGCCCGGCACGGCGCGAAAGCCTTCGTCGTCATGGGTGACGGCGCGCTCGCGCCAGCCGCTGTAGGTCTTGATATGCTGGCGATAGGGCAGCGCGTCGAAAAACTCGTTCGCGACGACGATCAACGGTGCGTCGGTCGGCAGCGTCTCGATCCCTTCATGCCAGATGGCTTCGGGAACCCGCTCCTTCTGCAGGCGGCGCAACACCGGGCTTGTCTCGACGAAATGGACGTCCGGTTTGCGGCGCAGCGCGCCCATCGCCCGCAAGGCATCGGCAGCCAGGGTTCCCCGGCCTGGCCCTAGCTCGACATAATGCGCGGTCAGCACCCGCGAACGCGACCAGAGATCGGCGATCCAAATCCCGATCAGTTCGCCGAACATCTGGCTGATCTCGGGCGAGGTGATGAAGTCGCCCTTGATCCCGAAAGGATCGTGCGACGCGTAATAGAGTCCGTTCGCCGCCTCCATATAGTCGGCGACAGGGATCGGCCCCTTGGCCTTGATCACTCGGATCAGCGCTTCGGCCAGCTCCGCTGGTGTTTCCATCTCACTCGGTTCTTCAACGTCAATATTGCCGCTTGATAGGCGAACATGGTTAGCAAAACATTATTCGACGTTGATCGGCTTCCGCTTCGACGCCGTCGCGATAAGGTAGATGCCGCCGATCACCATCGGAACCGTCAGCGTCTGTCCCATCGTCAGGCCCCAGCTGAGCGTGCCCAGCTGGACGTCGGGTTCCCGGAAGAACTCGATGACGAAGCGGCTGATGCCGTATCCCAGCAGGAAGATACCGACGAGCTTGCCGGGCTGGTTGCGGGCATCGGTGCGCCAGAAGAAGAAGGCGAGCACCAGACCGAGCACCAGACCTTCCAGTCCGGCTTCATAAAGCTGGCTGGGGTGGCGCGGCAGGCCGTCGGGGGCGCCGGGGAAGATCACCGCCCAGGGAACGTCGGTGGGCCGGCCCCACAATTCGCCGTTCACGAAATTGGCGATACGGCCGAAGAACAGGCCGAACGGTGCGCAGCAGGCCACATAGTCGTGGATGCGCAGCCAGCTGAGCCCGTTTTTGCGCGCCATATAGAAGATGCCCGCCGAGACGCCGAGCGCACCACCGTGGAAGGACATGCCGCCCTGCCACAGCTTGAACACGTCAAGCGGGTGGGCCAGAATCTCCGGCTGGTAGAAGAAGACATAGGCGAGACGTCCGCCGACCAGAATGCCGATCGTCGCGAAGAACACGAAATCATCGGCATGGCGGCGGGCCATCGGAGCGCCCGGCCGATCGATCAGACGGGTCAGGTAGTACCAGCCCAGCAGGATCCCGGTGATATAGGCCAGCGAATACCAGTGAACCTGTAGAAACCCCAGATCGAGCGCGATCGGGTTCAGGCCCAGATCGTCATAGTGAATCGCCTGGGCAGCGTGGGCGATGGCGGGCTGTTGCAAGGACGTTCCCCGGAAGGCTGGCCCCGAAGGGCTGGACTGCGCCTGCCATAGCGGGGCGATCAGCCAAGCGGAAGGGCGGCGATGCCACGGCCGGCATTCAGTCGACCGGGAGTTCGAGTTCCAGCCGGTTGCGTCCGCTCTCGCGGCGATAATCGCGCAGGATCGCCCACGAGCGTACCAGGTTCAGCCCCGCGCCGCCGCCACGATCGGGAATCGCTTCGTCAGCCGGCGCTCCACGCGGATCGAAAGGGATGCCGGCGTCGCTGAGGACGACCGAAACCGGGCCGCCTTCGGCGCGGCGAAGCGTCAGTTCCACCATCTCGCCAACTGCCATGCCGCCATGATCGGCGATGTTGGTGACGAGTTCTTCGATGATGATCGCAAGCCGCGCGGCGGGAGCGCCTTCGATCCCTGCCTCTGCGCAGAAGGAGCCAGCCGCTTCGACGCAGGAATGAATGGCGGCTTCGCCATTGCAACGGATTGTAACCGACGCCGAATATGAGTCGCGGTAGCCCATAATTGGGCTATGTCATGACTCGCTGGTCATGGGGATGCCGAGAATGATGGTTCGGGTACTTTCGATCGCGTTGGGGCTGGCCGTGACGGCGCAGCCGGCATGGGCCGAAATCGGCCGGATCAAGCGCAGCGTCGGCGCGACCGCGATCGAACGAGGCAAGGCGAAGCTCACCCCGGCCCCAGGATTCCAGCTTCAACCCGGCGATACGCTGGTGACCGGCAAGGACGGACAGATGAGCCTGACCTTCATCGACGACACCCGCTTCGCGGTGGGCCCGAACAGCCGCATCTCGGTCGACGAGTTCGACTATAATCGCACCACCCAGGCGGGCAGCTTCGTCACCAGGGTCAATCGCGGTTCGCTCGCGGTGATTTCGGGGCAGATCGCCAAGTCGAGGCAGGATGCGATGAAGGTCCGCACGCCGACCTCGCTGCTCGGTGTGCGCGGCACCCGCTTCATCGTCGAGGTGCCGAAATGAGCCCTCGTCTGTTCGCGCCGCTGGCGGCCTCTGCCCTGCTCGCGGGATGCGCCACGCCGTCGCTGACGCTGCTGCCGAGCGAAGAAGGCAAGCAGGGCGCGGTCGCGGTGCTCGAGGAGAACGGCCGGCCGGTGGAAACGGTCGTGAACGAACTCAACAGCCGCACCAACCTCTCGGGAAGGCCACGCACGCGGTCGATCGACCCGTCGAAGCTCACCGCACGCCAGCTTGCGCTGCTGCAGACCCTGCCGCCGCCGCCGGTCCGGCTGACACTCTATTTCCTCGAAGGCACCACCTCGCTGACCCCCGAATCGACACCGGGTTTGAATTTCCTGACCCAGGAGGTTTCCGAGCGACCCGGCGCGGAAGTGCAGGTCACCGGCTATACCGACACGCTTGGCAGCGAAGACGACAATGACCGGCTGTCCCAGCAGCGCGCCGAGCAGGTGCTCACCATCCTGGCCGCGCAGGGCATCAGCCCGGAGATGCTGAACGCCGTCGGGCGGGGCGAACGCGATCTGCGTGTACCAACCCCCGACGGCGTCCGCGAACCTGCCAACCGGCGCGTGGTGGTGACGATCCGCTAGCGGCCGGTTGGGACGAGCGAGCGACGGTCTCCGTCCCTCACCCCAGATAGCGCACCGCCATCACCGTCAGATCGTCGGTCGGATCGGTGCCGTCCTCGAACGCGCGCACCGCATCGCGCATCGCTTCGACCATCGCCGACGCGCTCGCCCGCCCCTGCAGGGCCGCCACCAGCCGGTCATGGCCGAACAGCGCGCTGGCGCCGTTCTGCGCCTCGCTGACGCCGTCGGAGATCAGCACCAGCGCCTCGCCCGGCGCGAGCGTCATCGGCTCTTCGGGATAGGGAAAGTCGAGGATGCAGAAGGGCGGCCCGCCGTCGAGCTTGTGGATAGCGATGGCGCCATCGGTGCGGATGTGCAGCGGGTCCTCATGCCCGGCGCTCATCAGGACCAGCTTTCCATTCGACAGGTCGAGGATGGCGATCAGCATCGTCACGTTCATCGACTCGCTGTTGTCACGCATCAGTTCCTCATTGAGGATGAAGGCCACATCGGCGAGGCTGGGGACGCCGCGCAACACCACGCTCTTCGCCAGCGCCTTCGACAGAGCCATGAACAATGCGGCGGGCACGCCCTTCCCTGTCACGTCGCCCACGAGAAAGGCGATGCGATCGGCATCGAGCCGGATCACGTCGTAGAGATCGCCGCCGATCGACTTGGCGGGCTCGAGCAGCGCATCGATATCGATCCTTGGATCGAAGCTGGCGAGATCGCCGCGGGGCGGCAGCATGCCAAGCTGGATCGAGCGTGCCGCCTGCAGTTCGCCCTCGGTCGCCGCAGCGGTGATACGTTCGCGCACGAGCGTGTCGCGCAGCTTTTCCCGTTCGCGCCGCGCCTCGACGAACATGGCGCCCGCCACGCCGAGCGCGGTGGCGCCGCCAAGCACCAACGGCCGGAGCGGATCGATCAGCAGTGAGGCCAGATCGAAGGCGAACCAGCTTCCCGGCACGATCGCCACCGCCAGCCCGAGCGGCAGGAGCAGCCACCGGCGGCGACGGGCCGGCCCGAGGAGCAGGACGAGCATCGAGAGTAGCAGCCCTGCCGTCCATTCGGCGGGCGCGGCCCAGACCGGCCGGTCGAGCCAGCCGCCGCGCAGGATCGCGTCGATCGCCTGCGCCTGGACCAGCGTCCCAAACCCTTCTGCCGCGAGCGGGGTCGCGACGATATCGGTGGTTCCTTCGGCCGCTAGACCGAGCAACACGATCTTTCCGGCAAAGGCATTGGCCGGAAAATCCTGGCGCAGCACGTCGGCGGCCGAGCTGATCTCGACAGCCGGAAAATGTCCGAAGCGCAGGAGCATGCGGCCGTGCGCATCGACGGGCACCCGCTGTTTGCCGACCGCGACACTCCCGATGCTGCTGACCACCTTGTCCTGATCGAGCGCCACCCGGGCAAGCTCGAGCGACAGACCCGGCATCGCGCGGCCGCCCAGCTTCATCAGCAGCGGAATGCGCCGTACCTTGCCGTCGCTGTCGGGCTGGCCGTTGAGCAGGCCATGGCCAAGCGCCGACTGTTCGAGCTCGGGAATATTGGCGATGGCCCCCGGCATGTCGGGCAGCGCAGGCGGCTGCGGTCCCTCGATCGCGGCATCGATGACGAGCTGTGCCGGGTCGGCGCCGTCGGCTGCGAGGCCGGCACGGCCAAGCACCACCGGCGCCTTGCCGATGACCTGCCCATAGAGCCTGTCCATCGGCGGGAGGGCATGGACCTCGGCAGCTGCCGCGGGGCTGAGTTCGGGATAGAGCGCCGCGAAGATATCGGGGCGAACCCGGTCGGGCTCCGGGAACAGCATGTCGAAGCCGATCGCCCTGGGCCCTCGCGCCGCGATCTCCTCGGTCAACCGCGCCATATGATAGCGCGGCCACGGCCAGGGGCCGACGGCGGCGATGCTTTCCGAATCGATCAGCACGACATGGACCGGCGTGCCCGACAGGTCGCGTGGAGCGCTACGCTGCCACAGATCGAATAATGGCCGGCGCATCGCCTCGCCCGCTAAGGCGCTCAGCAAGGCTGCGAGCAGGAGGGCGGCGATGCCGGAGAGCCAGATGCGGCGCTTCATCGGATTCTGTCCATGAAGGTTGATCGGCGCCCCATCACCTCACCGTCATGCCAGCGGAGGCTGGCATCCATGTCAGTCTTCTCACGCAATGCCATCTGGCTGTCGCGAGACATGGTCCCCAGCCTGCGCTGGGGCGATGCAGGATTGGTTGCAAAGCGTCGCCGCCCTACAACCGCACCTCGAGCCCGTCATAGGCGCACAGCACCTCGAGCGGCCGGTCGCGGCGGGTCAGTTCCTCGTAACGGATGCTTTCCTTGTGCATCCGCTGAATATCCTCGTCACTGTAGATCGGCTCATGGTGGAACAGCGCCAGCCGCTTGGCCTCCGCCTCATGGCACAGGTCGATCGCGACGATGTTGGAACTGTGCCCCCAATCCTCTTTCATCGAGACCGAGTCCGCGAGCGAATACATGGTGTCGCAGATGACCAGATCGGCGTCGCGGAAGAAGTGCGCGACGTCCGCCTCGCCTTCCATGCTCTCGATCTTGTGTTCGCTGTCGGTCGAGAAGATCGCCGTCTTCCCATTGTCGTCGGTGAACCGATAGCCATAGCTCTTGTGGCTGTGGTGCTGCTCCATCACCTCGACATCGAGCCCGCCGATCCGGTAGCTTTCGCCGGGCACCAATGTCCGGAACTCGATCTTCGCACGCAGCCAGTCGAAGGCGACGGGGAAGCTTATCTCCTGCTGCTGGCGGCGCAGCGCCTCCTCGGCATCGGGATGCCCGGAATGGATGATGATATGCGCGCCCGGATCGAAGGCGGGGCCGAAGAAGGGGAAGCCGCCGATATGATCCCAGTGGAGATGGGACATGAAGAAATTATAGACCCGCTGGTGTCCCGCAGCGCAGCGCCCGAAAGCGTTGATACCGAACTCGCGCAGGCCTGTGCCCATGTCGCAGACGATGAACGACCCGTCGCCATCCGCCTCGATCTCGATGCAGGTGGTGGCGCCGCCATAAGTGCCGCCGGTCGCGAAATCGAGCTCAGCTTCGACGAAGGCCCCGGCTTCGGCCTCATCGGCGAAGCTGCGCCCGCCCGCTGCAACCAGTGCGCGCGCAATCTTGCTCCGTATCGATCCCGCGGTCTGGGCCACCGCCAGCGATCCGCGCGTTCCCCAAAATCGCACCAGCATCGATTGTCCCCCGAATGGCTGCTTTCAGACGGTCAGCGCCGCCTCGACCGTGTCGGTCACCCCGAACAATTTGTCATAGCGGCTGATGGCCAAGATTTCGCGGACCACGCCGTTCGGCGCGGCGAGCAGGATCTTCACTCCCGCGCCGTCGGCCTTCCGCTTGGCCAGCGTCAGCGCGCGCAGACCGCGCGAGGACATATAATCGATTCCGCTGCAGTCGAGAACGAGCCGCGCCGCAGCATCCGCCGCATGGCCCACGGCTTCCTCGAGGCTGGTGCCGAACGCCTGAGCCGTGCTCTCGTCGATCTTGCCCCTGGGCACAGCGACGATCGCGCCGTCGCGCACCTCTTCCGTCCACATCATAGTTCACGCCCCCTCGTGGCCGGATGCTAGCGACTATTTCCAGCGCAGGGAAGTTGGGCAATTTCGCACCGGCTCAGCTGTTCAGCCGCTCGAGCCAGTCGGTGATCATCCGGCGTCCCGCCGCCACCGCGGCCGAGCCGTGGCGATCGTGCTGATGGCGCAATTCCGCGACCGTCTGGCCGGCCGCTGCGATATAGGGCTCGTCCTGCAGCCAGGCATCGAAGCGCGGATCCTCGCCCATCTCGGAATGGCATTGAAGCGCGAGGATATTCTCGCCGCGGCGAAAGGCCTGATGGTCATACCGGTCGGACGAGGCGAGCAGTTCCGCGCCCTCCGGCAGGTCGAACGTGTCGCCATGCCAGTGAAGCACGGGCACCCCTTCGATATGCCGCAGCGGCGACGCAAGCCCGGCGTCGTGGATCGTCACCGGCGAGAAACCGACCTCCTTGGCCGGCCCGGCATAGACGCGCGCGCCCATCGCCGCCGCGATGATCTGGCTGCCGAGACACACGCCGAGGGTCGGCCGATCGAGCATGATCCGCCGCGCGAGGCGCGCGATCTCGCAGCCGAGCCAAGGATAGCGATCGGTCTCATAGACGCCCATCGGGCCGCCCATCATAACGACGAGATCCGGAGCGTCGAAATCGACATTGGCAAAATCGGGATCGGTGACATCGACCCGATCGATGACATAGCCGGCCTCCTCCACGGGAGCGCGGAAACCGGCGATGCCTTCATAAGGAACGTGGCGAATGACGAGCGCGGACTTCATGACCGCGAGATTAGCGCGGCGATCGCAGATTCCAACGGCAAGGCTTCTTGGCCGGGGGAAAGATAAAATCTACTGATCTAGTAGAATAAAGACCTGCCCGCCCTAGAGATACAACGTCAGTCAGACGTTGCCGATCCCCTTTCCGAAGGCGTTCTCAAGGATGGGACGGTATTACACTTACGCTTTCGAGTGGCGCGCATTTTACCGTGGTTCGACTGTGTCCCCTCCCGTGCTTCGGGCCGAGATGTTCGACTGCCCAACCCTCACCGTCAGGTCTGAACTTGACGGTGCAGCGAAGTGCCTCTGGAACCTCACGATAGAACTCCACATGTCGTACTTCCGCTTCGATACGGATATCGAAAGCGCAGACCTGTCGGCGCCCTGCCAATTTACAGCGCAAATCATGAAAATGGATCGTAGCTTCCACGCGTTGCAGAGTGGGACCCCAGCCTCCATTTCCGACTATTGCGTCCATTTGAAAATCATAATTCAGGGCGCTATAGAGCTCGCCTTCGAGGTTTTCGTCGGGCATCGTTCCAGTTGTCCGAATGCGCTCTCCATTTATGGAGCATGCTGACAGGGTCAGCCCCAATATGCCGGCCGAAAGCAATGATAATGGGACCTGTCTCATGGGATTTTCCTCTGAAACATTCGCTGCTGTTTATCCAAGTTCGCTTGGATCGCGTCGACCTCATGCTTGGAGAGTAAGCCGGAAGGATACATAAACTGGACCCTGCCGTTGTCCAACTGGTGCCAGCCCACGCGCCCATTCGATACAGTGGCCATGGGCATAGGATTATCGCCGAGAAGTGATTCTACGTCTCCATACAAATCTTGCGACGGATCCCATACGTCGATCACTCCATCACTCTGTTCAGGCCCTTTATCGATGTGGCCGTGGCCGAGCGCGACCGTTCCGTCAGACAATTTGCCAAATCGAAGCGTGGAAGCTCTTCCTCTCTTTTTTGTCTCTGGATCTATGACAGGTAGTGAATAAAGCATGTCGGATTTAGGATTTGTCAGCGGCAGGTTTTTTTCGCTGGCCGGCCTATTGTCGAACTGACCACGAAAATCGATCGGCAATCGTATGATGCGCGTGGCCGCCTCGTCTATCGCTCTCGGATCCGTCACCGCGATCTGCCTCTTATCGGCATTCATCGTAGCGATCATGTCCGCATTGGGGATCCCGGTTCGCCCGTTCGACCGCGCGGGATCATAAGTGTTCGCGCTGATCACATCATAGTCGACGCCACCGATCCTCTTGCGCGTGCCGCTAACCTTGTCGCTCAGAAACAGCGGCAGATCGACCAATGGTTCGGCGCCCTCTCCGACCAGTTTCGCCAACCGGTCTTCGGTCGCTTTGCGATCAAGTTCGTCCCAACTCAGGATTTCCGCCGGCGCTAACCGATCGGGTTGCGCCAGGCCGGTCTCCCGGTCCCGGTAAATGACGTTCCCATCCTCGTCGACGCGAAAAGGGGGCGGCATTTTGCCATCCAAGCCCGGCGACGATTCTATGCCCGCATAGCGATCGTAATTCGGATCTTTTGCCATTCAATCCTTCATGTTCCATAACAGAACATGAAGAGAACAAATGCAATCCTACATTGCAAGTTTTTGTGTTGCGTGCGCCGGGAGCTTCAATCCCCGGTCAAAATCCGATCGACGAGTTGCTTCACCGTCGGCACGAAGCCGTTCGAGTAGAAGGGGTCCTGCTTGAATTTGTAGGCGGCGTGACCCGCGAACATAAGGTTCTCATCGATGGGGCCGCCATGGGCGATGTCCTGCAGCGTTTTCTGGATGCAGAAGCTGCGCGGATCGGCGAGACGGCCGGTCGAGTTGTTCTCGGTATCGGCCCAGGAAGAGAAGGCGCACTGGCTGAGGCAGCCCATGCAGTCTGCCTGGTCCTTGCGGATGACCTTCATTTCGTCGGTGGTGACGAAGACGAGGGTGTTGTCGGGTGTCTTGAGCGCGTTGGTGAAACCGAGACCATACCATTCGCGCGCGCGGTGGAGATCGCCGAGCGTCACCCAGAAATTCTTGCCCTTCACACCGACATCGAGCTGATACTGATGGTCACCCGCGGCTTCCATCGAGAAGGCGACCTGCCGCTCGGAGCGCGCCTCGAGGCTGCGCAGGAAGGGATTGCGGACCGCCGAGGAATAGAAGCCGGTCGGCGAGAAGCGATGCAGCAGGATGTCGCCGGGCTCGAGCGTGGTGAGGTGGTCCTTCCAACCCTGCGGGATCGGGCTTTCCTTGGTCAGCAGCGGGCGCGTTCCGAACTGGAACGCGATCTGGCCGAGTTCGGGATTGTCGATCCAGTCGTTCCAGTCGCGCAGATGCCATACGCCGCCCGCCATGATGATCGGCACGTCATCGGAAATGCCGCCGCTGCGCATCGTATCACGCAGCGCCTTGACGCGGGGATAGGGATCCTGCGGCTGCCGAGGGTCCTCGGCATTGGACAGACCATTATGGCCGCCGGCAAGCCAGGGGTCTTCGTAGACGACCCCGGCCAGCCATTCCGCGGCCTTGGAATAAGCGCGCTTCCACAGCGCGCTGAAGGCGCGGCCCGAAGAGACGATCGGGAGATAGCTCACGCCATAGGACGCGGCGATCTCGCTGAGCTTGTAGGGCATGCCCGCGCCGCAGGTGACGCCGGCGACCATGCCGCGGGTCCGCTCCAGCACGCCATGCAGGATGCGCTGGGCGCCGCCCATTTCCCACAGCACGTTGATGTTGATGGCGCCCTTGCCATTCGAAATCTCAAAGGCGCGCTTCACCTGCTCGACGGCGCCATCGATCGCATAGTTGATGAGCTCTTCGTGGCGATCGCGGCGGGTGAGCGCATGATAGACCTGCGGGATGATCTTGCCTTCGGGGTCGTAGCTGTCGGCGTTGACAGCCGACACGGTACCGATGCCGCCGGCCGCCGCCCAGGCGCCCGAACTGGCATGATTGGTCGCTGCAACACCCTTGCCGCCTTCGATCAGGGGCCAAACTTCGCGTCCACCATATTGGATCGGCCGCAGACCTTTGAACAAAGAAACCTCCACGCACGCGCCCCCGGCGCTCCAGAATTCGCGCCCTATAATCCCAAGGGGCGAAAAATGCGCGCAAAATCGCTGCGCGCCCGAATATGGGAGCTTGTTACCGTCTCAGATGGGGTGTGACAGCGCTCCAGTAAAGGTATCGATAGCGCTCTATCATCGCCTTTTCGTCATAATGCTGCATGGCGAGGGTTCGGTTGGCCGCACCGATTGCACGGCGCAGCCCGGGGTCGGCGGCCAGCTGGGCGAGCGCAGCGGCCAGCCCGGCCTCGTCATCGCGGCGCAGGATGAACGGCCGATTGTCCGCCGTCGCCATCGCCGCGATGTCGCCTACGTCGGTCATGACGCCGGGCAATCCGCACGCCATCGCCTCGACCAGCGAAATCGGGAACTGCTCGCTGTCCGACGACAGGGCGAAGATATCGAACCGCGCCATGCAGCGGATAGGATCACGCATGAAGCCCGGCAGGATCACCCGATCGGCCACACCCAGCCGCTTGGCCTCGGCCTCGACCACGGGTCGGTCCGGCCCTTCGCCGATGATCACCAGTCGCGCGTCGCCGGGGGCGCCCGCGGCGAAGATGCGGACCAGACGCGCCAGATTCTTCACCGGCCGCAAGCCGGCAACCGTCCCGACGATCAACCCGGGACCGGGCGCCACACCGGGGATCGGAATCGGACAGGCGAGGTCCTCGTCGCTGGGAAGGCCGATGCCGTTGGGGATGCGCTCGATGCGCCGGGCCGGTCGCAGCCATATCTCGCGCGCGATCCGTTCGAGGCGATGCGATGGGACGATCAGCCGCTCGGCCGTCGCCAGGGTGAGCCGGCGGAACCAGACCCGCGCCGGCTTCTGCCGCACGGCCTCATCCTCGTTGAAGCCATCCTCATGGTGAATGAGCGGCGGCAGCCGGCGCAGGCCCGCGAACAGGCGGCGCGCGCCGACGACGTCCATCGCTCCCCAATTGTAACTGAGCACCAGATCGAACCCGGCCATATAGCGGGCGAACGCGGCATAGCGCGCGATGCCGGGACGGCCGCGCAGCGATGGCGCCGCCTCTCCGGGGAAGCTCACCCGGATCGCAGGGTCGATCGCATCGCGCGCCGCCAGTGCATCGGGCACGGCGCTCAGCACGACATGCTCGGCTGCGTCGCCGAACGCGTTCATCAGCCGGACCGCCCGCGCCTCCTTGCCCCCCAACATGAAGGTCGAATGGCAATGGAGGATGCGGATCGGCCGCTCCATCGTCAGCCGGCCGTATCCATCCGTGCGAGCAGGCGATCGATCGCCGCCTCGCACTCGGGTTCGAACAGGGTCGGCGCATGGCCGATATTGGGCAGGTCGATCCGCTCCAGCAGAGGCAGTTCGGCCTGCATCCGATCCGCCGTCGCCGCCGACAGGATGTCGGAGAGGCCACCGCGCACCAGCAGGCCCGGGATCGGCTTCAGCGCGTCGATCAGCGGCCAGAGGTCGCCGGCGCTCTCATTGCCGGGAACCTTGAACGGTTCTGCGATCGAGCTGTCATAATCGGCGACGATGCGCCCGGCCTGGGTCAGCCGGCAGAGCCGTTTGGCCATGTCGAGCCAGTCGTCGAGCGTATAGTCGGGATAGGCGCTCGCGTGGATGTCGGCCAATGACCGGGCGGCATGAAGCCAGGTCGGATAGCTGCCGCTGCGGCCGACATAGCCGCGAATCCGCAGCAGCCCCGCCGGGTCGATCGCGGGGCCAATATCGTTGAGCAAAAAGCCAGCGACCTTGCCCGGCTGCGTCGCCGCGATCAGCATCGACAATATTCCGCCCAGCGAGGTGCCGAACAGGATGAAGCGATCGAGCCCCAGTTCGTCGATCAGCGCGGAAACATCCTCCAGATAGACCGGCGGGACATAGCTCAGCGGGTCTTTGGCCTTCTCGCTCTCGCCGCGTCCGCGCAGATCGACGGCGATGATGCGCCGGCCGCCGGCCAGCCGATCGGCCACCGCCGCGAAGTCGCGGGCGTTGCGGGTCAGGCCAGGCAGACACAGGATCGGCAGCCCGGACGAATCCGCCGCCGCCGGATAGTCTCGATAATGAAGGCGGAGGCCATCCTTCGAGGTCCAGTAGCCGTCTTCCCAACCCGCCATACTTGCACCTTCCACTGTTCGAGCCCCATATCGCCGCATGACCATCGCCCCGCAAGCCGCCGCCTATCGTCCGCACACCGCAATCGCGACATTGCAGGATCGCATGGCCGATCCCGTAACCGCCGCCGACTTTCCGAAAACCATCCTGCGCTTTCGCAATCGCCGGTGGGACAAGGCGGTAGGGCTCGACGGCCTGACCGACGACCAGTGGATCGCGCATTTCGGCCGCTTCGAACCCCTTCCCGACAATTTGCCCCAGCCGCTGGCGTTGCGCTACCACGGTCATCAGTTCCGCAATTATAATCCCGACATCGGCGACGGCCGCGGCTTCCTGTTTGCGCAGCTGCGCGACGGGGCGACGGAATATCCGGGTGGCCGCCTGCTCGACCTGGGCACGAAAGGATCGGGCCAGACTCCCTATAGCCGCTTCGGCGACGGGCGGCTGACGCTGAAGGGCGGCGCGCGCGAGATTCTCGCGACCGAGATGCTCGAAGCGCTCGGGGTCGAAACGTCGAAGACTTTCTCGCTGATCGAGACCGGCGAGCAGCTTCGACGCAATGACGAGCCCTCCCCCACCCGCGGCTCGGTGATGGTCCGGCTGAGCCACGGCCATGTCCGCATCGGCAGCTTTCAGCGGCTCGCGACCCTGGGCGAGGCGGATACGATGCGCGACCTCGTCACCTATGTCCTGACCGAACTCTATGGCGAGACACCCGGCAACGCCCCCGCCGGCCAGATGCTTGATCTCGTCTGCCGACGCACCGCGCGCCTGGCGGCAAGCTACATGGCCGCCGGTTTCGTCCACGGCGTGCTCAACAGCGACAACATCAACGTGACCGGGGAGAGCTTCGATTACGGTCCCTGGCGGTTCAACCCGACCTGGGCGCCCGGCTTCACCGCAGCCTATTTCGATCAGCAGGGACTTTACGCCTTCGGCCGGCAGGCGCAGGCGATCCATTGGGACGTGGTCCAGCTTGCCATCGCCTTGCGTACGATCGCCGAAGCCGAGGAGTTGGCGCCGGCCCTCGACGCATGGTCCGATCATTATGAGGCCGAGGCCGCGGCGACGATCTGCGGCCGGCTCGGCATTGCTCCGCGCGGCGATGCGCATGATCTCGCGCTGCTGCAGGCAATGGATGTTGCCCTGCAGCGCAGCAGTGTCGGGATCGACCGCTTCTTCTTCGACTGGCGCGGCGGCAGCCGCCGTGGCCCGTCCCCAGCCGACGATGTCTATGATGGCGAGGACTTTGCCGACTTCCGGACGGCGATCGCCGACTATCGGAGCATGGGCGCGCTCGATCATGAATATTGGTCGGATGCGGCGCCTTGCTCGATGCTGATCGACGAGGTCGAGGCGATCTGGTCTGCCATCGATACGGACGATGACTGGGCGCCGCTCGAGTTGAAGGTGCAGGCCATCCGTCGGATGGCCGAAGCCATGCGCGCGTAAGAGCTCGGACAAAGTATCGGCATAGAAGATCTGCCCAACCAATGCCCTAAGCAGATATGAACAACCGTTCATCTATTATGGTCATTGGGATACAGATCGTTGCACCCAAGCATCGACTCATCGCGCAGCTTGCGCAACTTGTCGGTTTAGGCGGAGCCGATCGCGAGACCACGGGTTGTTTCCGGCATGAGCTACAAACTTCACACCGTCCGCCCCGGCCTCACCGCGATTGCCGCTGTGTTGGCCCTGTCCTCCACCCCGCTGCTGGCGCAGGATGTCGCGCCTGCCACCGTGACGGTGGCTCCGCCGCCCGTCGTGACGCCGCCATCGGTCACGACTGCAGCGCCCGCCACCGCCACGTCGGCGACACCGGCCGAGACAGTCGCGCCGGCAGCTCCTTCGGCTGGGCTCGTGACCGTTCCCATTCGACCGGGCGGTATCGCACCCGAGCTGAACGCAGCGCCGATCGCACCGGCAGCCGTTTCCGCGCCCCAGATCGAGGCCGAAAGCCGTCCGGCGGCACGAACCGCGCGTGCAACTGCGGCACCCACACCGCGGGAAAGCGCGCCAGCGGCTCCCGTCGCGGTCGAGCGCGCCGCACCCGTCGCCCCGCCGGTTGCCGCAGCAGAGCCAGCGCCTGCGCCGGCGCCAGCCGCTCCGGTCGCAGAAGTCCCGGTTGCAGCCCCGGCAGCAGTGACCGCCACGCGGACCGGGCCGGCCGACGCCAGCGATGACATGCTGCCGATCGTCGGTGCCGCTGGTGCAGCCGTTCTCCTCATCGGCGGCAGCGTGTTCGCCCTGCGTCGTCGCCGTCGAGACGATGAACTGCCGGTCTATGCGCCCGATGCGATCGTCGCACCGGTTGTGCCTGCACCGCAGCCCGCGGCCTATGCCGCGCCGCGCGCGGCGCCGACCGTTGCTCCGGCGACCGGTGCCCGGATGCCACTGGCGTCGAACGGCCCCACAACGACCCTGCCTGCCGGTTTCGATCTGTCGCGCTTCGGCCGCCACACCCAGGCAGCCTATCAGGGCCCGACGTCGGACAATCCGTTCCTGTCGCTGAGAAGTCGTCTGAAGCGCGCGAGCTTCCTGGACCAGCGTGAACGCATGGCAAGCCAGGGCACCGCTCCGGCATCGCAGGCCGCCGCGGCTCCCGTCGCCAAGCCGGCCGTGGCTCCCCGCCAGACCGAACATATCACGACGCGGATCAAGAGCCCTCCGCGCCCAGGGTTCCGCCCCGCCTGGCAGAGCTGAGGCTAGGGCTCCCTTGTTTCGATAGAGCCGGAGCGCCGTCTCTCGCCAAGCCGCTTCCCGATGGGAACGGCCCGGCGGGGGGCGGCGCACCCTTTTGCGTCAGAGTGCCAATTGGCGATTCTCCAAGGCCAGCAGGTAGCGTTTGGCCTCCAGCCCCCCGGCAAATCCCGTCAGCGCCCCGGAAGACCCAACCACCCGGTGACAGGGCGCGATGATCGAGATCGGGTTGCGACCATTGGCGGCGCCGACTGCCCGCGATGCGGAGGGACGGCCGATCTGCCAGGCGATCTCGCCATAGCTTCGGGTCTCGCCGAACGGGATGGTCAGCAAGGCCGACCAGACCTGTTTCTGGAACTCGGTGCCCCGAAAATCGAGCGGCACGTCGAAGCGTTCCAGCGTCCTTCCGAAATAGGCCCGCAGCTGCCGCTCCGCCGATACGATCACGCCGTGTTCGGGATCGTCGGTCAAACCGCCCAAAGGCACGCGACCGGGACGATCATCCTGCCAGAGAATGGCAACGAGCCCGGCAGCGCTCGCCACCAGCGTGAGGTTCCCCACGGGGGACGGGATGATCTTGCAAGCGAGAGTCATGGCATCGGATTCCGGACGGCTGGACGGCGACACCGTCCATGATGCCCCTTTAGGAGCGTTGCTGCCAGGATGCGCCTCGCTTCTTGCGCTGCAATTCGTCCTATTCGGTCAGATCTTCCCAGACCCCCTTGAGCCGGGAAAAGAAGCCGCTCGACTGCGGACATTCCTCGCCGGTCTCGGTCGAGCGAAACTCCTCGAGCAATTCCTTCTGACGGGCGCTCAGACGCGTCGGCGTTTCGACTTCGATCTGGATGACCAGATCGCCATGACCGCGACCGTTGAGCACCGGCATGCCAGCGCCGCGCTGGCGGATCTGCTTGCCCGACTGGATCCCGGCCGGAATGCGGATCTCGTGCCGGCTCTTGTCGAGCCCGGGCACTTCGATCGAGCCGCCGAGCGCCGCTGTCGTGAAGCTGATCGGCGCGCGTGCGAACAACGTCGTCCCGTCGCGCTCGAACAGATCATGCTCGCGCAGATGGATGAAGATGTAGAGATCGCCGGGCGGACCGCCGCGCGCACCGGCCTCGCCTTCGCCGGTCAGACGGATGCGCGTGCCTTCGTCGACACCGGCCGGAATACCGACGTCGAGGGTCTTGGTCTTTTCGATCCGCCCTTCGCCGTGGCAATCGTCGCAGGGATCCGAGATCACCTGGCCGGCGCCGTGGCACGACGGGCATGTCCGCTCGACGACGAAGAAGCCCTGCTGCGCGCGCACCTTGCCGTGGCCGCCGCAGGTCTTGCAATGCTGGGTGCCGGTGCCGGGTTTGGCGCCCGACCCTTCGCAGGTATCGCACTGCGCGGCGACATCGACCGTGATCGACGCCTGCTTGCCGGCATAGGCGTCTTCGAAGCTGATCTCGAGATCGTAGCGCAGATCGGCGCCGCGCCGAACGCTCGACCGCTGGCCGCCGCGACCACCACCGCCGCCGCCCATGAATTCGCCGAAGATGTTCTCGAAGATGTCGGAGAAGCCTTCGAATCCGCCGCCGCCGCCGCCACCGGGTCCGCCGTTCTGGAACGCCGCCTTGCCGAATCGGTCATAGGCTGCGCGCTTCTGCGGATCCTTCAGGCAGTCATAGGCTTCGCTGATCGCCTTGAA
The DNA here is from genome assembly GCA_040387595.1 of Pseudomonadota bacterium. Classification (GTDB taxonomy): domain Bacteria; phylum Pseudomonadota; class Alphaproteobacteria; order Sphingomonadales; family Sphingomonadaceae; genus Rhizorhabdus. Next base: position 18,282 of record JAZKDN010000017.1, on the reverse strand, counting down.
TTTGGCCTCGGCTTCGGTGTCACCGGGATTGCGATCCGGATGGAACTGCATCGCCAGCCGCCGATACGAGGTCTTGATGACCTTGTCGTCAGCGGTGCGCTCGACTTCGAGCAGTTCGTAATAATCGATGTCCGTGCTCATCTGGCCCCGCAAACCATCACATGCCCCGGCGACTTCCCAGAAGCGGCCAAAAAATATTCTTGTCCATCGCAGACAATACACGGCCCCGCCATCGCTGACGGGGCCGGTATGTCATGGCATTCCCTATGCCTTACTTCTTGTCATCGACTTCCGAGAATTCGGCATCGACGACATCGTCGTTCTTCGGCGCTTCATCCGACGAAGGCGAGGCGGCAGCCGCCTGTTCCTTCTCGTAGATCGCCTGGCCGAGCTTCATCGCGACCTGAGCAAGCGCCTGGGCCTTTTCGGTCATGGCATCGGCATCGCCGGCCTCGACCGCGCTCTTGGCTTCGACGATCGCCGCCTCGATCTCGGACTTGAGAGCCTCGTCGACCTTGTCGCCATGTTCCTGAAGCTGGCGCTCGGTCGAGTGGATCAGGCTTTCGGCGTTGTTCTTCGCCTCGGCCGATGCACGACGCTTCTTGTCTTCGTCAGCGAACTGCTCGGCATCCTTCACCATGGTGTCGATGTCGGCATCCGAAAGACCGCCAGACGCCTGGATCTTGATCTGCTGTTCCTTGCCGGTGCCCTTGTCCTTGGCCGACACGTTGACGATGCCGTTGGCGTCGATGTCGAAGGTGACCTCGATCTGCGGCACGCCGCGCGGCGCCGGAGGGATGCCGACCAGGTCGAACTGACCCAGGATCTTGTTGTCGGCCGCCATTTCACGCTCGCCCTGGAAGACGCGGATGGTAACGGCGTTCTGGTTGTCGTCGGCCGTCGAGTAGGTCTGCGACTTCTTGGTCGGGATCGTCGTGTTGCGATCGATCATCCGGGTGAAAACGCCACCCAGGGTTTCGATGCCCAGCGACAGCGGGGTGACGTCGAGCAGCAGCACGTCCTTGACGTCGCCCTGAAGCACGCCGGCCTGGATCGCTGCACCCATCGCAACCACCTCATCGGGGTTGACGCCGGTGTGCGGCTCCTTGCCGAAGAAGCTCTTCACGACTTCGCGAACGCGCGGCATGCGGGTCATGCCGCCAACGAGAATGACCTCGTCGATGTCGGCGGCCTTCAGGCCGGCGTCCGCCAGCGCCCGCTTGAGCGGCTCGATCGACCGCTGGATCAGCGGCTCGACCAGGCGCTCGAGATCGGCGCGGGTCAGCGACTTGACGAGATGCTTCGGGCCCGTAGCATCGGCGGTGATGAACGGCAGGTTCACCTCGGTCGACTGCGCAGAGCTCAGCTCGATCTTCGCCTTTTCGGCAGCTTCCTTGAGGCGCTGCAGAGCAAGGCGATCCTTCTTGAGGTCGATGCCTTCGGCCTTCTGGAAATCGGCTGCGAAAAACTCGACCAGCTTGGCGTCGAAATCTTCGCCGCCGAGGAAGGTGTCGCCATTGGTCGACTTCACTTCGAACACGCCGTCACCGATCTCGAGAACCGAGATGTCGAACGTGCCGCCGCCGAGATCGTAGACCGCGATCGTCTTGCCGTCATTCTTCTCGAGACCATAGGACAGCGCAGCAGCCGTCGGCTCGTTGATGATGCGCAGCACTTCGAGGCCCGCAATCTTGCCGGCGTCCTTGGTCGCCTGGCGCTGCGCGTCGTTGAAGTAGGCCGGGACGGTGATCACCGCCTGGGTCACGGTCTCGCCGAGATAGCTCTCGGCGGTTTCCTTCATCTTCTGCAGCGTGAACGCCGAGATCTGCGACGGCGAATAATCTTCGCCACCCGCCTTGACCCACGCATCGCCATTCGGACCCTTCACGATGTGATACGGGACCAGTTCGGTGTCCTTGCGGGTGATCGGATCGTCGAATCGACGGCCGATCAGACGCTTCACCGCGAAAATGGTGTTGTCCGGATTCGTGACGGCCTGCCGCTTGGCGGGCTGGCCGATAAGCCGCTCGCCATCCTTGGCGAATGCGACGATCGAAGGCGTCGTACGTGCGCCTTCCGCATTTTCGATGACCTTGGGCTTGCCACCTTCCATAACGGCGACACAGCTGTTGGTCGTGCCCAGATCGATACCGATTACCTTAGCCATTCCAGTCCTTTCAAACCCCCAAAGTCGATCCCGTCCATGCCCCCAGCAAACGAGGCGAGCACGCGGCCGATCGCAATGAATGGGGGCGATATAGGAGGGGATTCATTTGCTGCAAGACGCAACAGGCCCTAATCGCATGCTGTTTTACACGGAGTTCCCGATGCACCGTCCGATTGTCGCCGCTCTGGCCCTGCTCGCATTGACCGCCTGTCAGCCAAAGGGAGCCGACCAGCCCACCGTAAAGGAGGCGCGTGTCCGCCTGTCGGCGGTGGCCGGCGGCCCGGCGGGCGCCTATTTCACGCTGACGGGCGGCGCGAAGGACGATCGCCTCCTCAGGATCGACAGCGCCGTGGTGAACAAGATAGAGTTGCATGAGAGCGTGATGAACGGGGACGTAATGACCATGCGACCACTGGCGGACGTGCCGCTGCCGGCAAGGGCGAGCATCGCGTTCGCGCCCGGCGGCAGCCATGCGATGCTGTTCGGCGTCGATCCGCGAATCACGCCGGGCACGGGCGTGCCGATGCTGTTCACCTTCGCCAGCGGCACCAAGATCGAGGTCGAGGCGAAATCCGCCGGCGCCGGCGGCGACATGGACGGCATGCAGCATTGACGGAGGCCCCCTCCTCCATCGGCCCACCGGTCTTCCTCGTCGCAGCCCCGCGATCGGGAAGTGCCGCGCTCCGCCAGGTCCTGGCGCTGCATCCGGCTATCATGATCGCCCCGGAATTCGATTTCCTCGTCGAAGCGATTACCCCGGACGGCCGCTTCATGAAGCGCGACGCCTTCGTGCGCTCGATCGAATTCAATGGCCGGTTCAAGCGGCTTGGCCTCACCATCCCGACGGGCCTGCCCTTCACCGGCATCGCCCGGTCGCTGATCGAGCAGGTCGCCGCTGGCAAGCCAGGCGCGACGGCGATCGGCGCGACCGTTCAGCATGATTTCGACCGGCTGTTGTGGTTGTGGCCCGATGCCCGCTTCATCCACCTTGTCCGCGACGGGCGTGACGTCGCAGCGGCCAATGTCCGTAGCCGGGAGGCCGGCAATCTCTGGCACGGCATCAGCGACTGGGTCGAGGTCGAAATGCTGTGGGACCGGATGTCTCACAAGCTGCCGCTCGATCGACAAATGACCCTGCGATACGAGCTGGTGGCCAGCGATCCGGAACCCGAACTGCGCCGGCTGTGCGACTTCCTGCGCGTGCCGTTCGCGCCGGCCATGCTCCAGCAGGCGGCTATCCTCGATCAGGAACCGACGGGCCGCTGGCGCAAGAGCGAAAGCGGGGACCTTCCCGCCGCCGAACACCGCGCCGCCCGCTGGCTGCTGCAGAGCGGCTATTTCCTGAGCGGCACCGTGCGCCCGCCGTCGGTGCTGCGTGGCCTGGCGCTGAACCTCCAGAACAGGATGGCGCTCAGCAACAACCGCCGCGACAAGCTGGGCACCGCGCTCTGGCTGAAAAGTCGGCTTGTCGACAAGATGGGCAGCCGCAAGGCCAAAGCGCGGATGAAGCGCCGGCTGTACGACATATTGTCGCGAAACGAGGAATAGTCTTCTGCCGCCCCGTCATCGCCACCCCTGCGAGGGATGACGTGACGATGGCGGAGGATGAAGGGATCAGGCGTCCGGAGTCTTGGCGACGCCGACCAGCGCCGGGCGCAGCAGCCGATCCTTGATCATGTAGCCGGCCTGCATTTCCTGAATCACCGTACCGGGCTCGGCATCGGCGCTCGGCAGTTCGATCATGGCCTGGTGGCGGTTGGGGTCGAGCTTGGCGCCCATCGCCTCGATCTTGCTGATGCCGTTGCGCTGGAAGACGTTGTCCAGCTCCTTGGCGGTCATCTCGATGCCGGTGAGCAGCGCCTTGATGCGGTCGTCCTCGCGCAGTTCGGCAGGGATCGCCCCCAGCGCACGGCCGAGATTGTCGGCGATCGACAGCATGTCGCGCGCGAAACCCGTCGAGGCATAGGCCGACGCGTCGGTCTTTTCCTTTTCGAGCCGACGACGGACATTCTGGGTCTCAGCCTGGGCGTAGAGCACCTCGTTGCGCAGCTTTTCGAGCTCGCCTTCGAGCTTGGCAAAGGGGCTCTCCCCTTCCGCGTCGTTCGTGGCAGCCTCGACCTCGGAGGCCTCTACCTCATTCTCGCCGATAGTATCTTCGCTCATGCCTTCTTCCGGTCTGTTCGCGGGTCGATCCGACCTCGGTTCGCGGCTGATATAGTCAAACCTGACGGAACGACCAGTGGTCCCGTTCATTTTCGCATCCAATCCCCGTGACGGACGTGGAAACAGCCGCTAGGTGCAGCGCCATGTCGATCCTCGACACTCATCGCGAGGCGCTTGCCCTCATCGCCCGGCGGTCGCGCACCCGCACATTGATCGCGCGTGCGGGCCATGATTTCGCATCGAACGACTATCTGGGCCTTTCGGGATCGGACGAACTGCGCGCGGCCGTTGCCGCCGCGCTCGATCGCGGCGTAGCGATCGGCGCGGGCGGGTCGCGACTGCTGCGCGGCAACGATCCCGAACATGAGGCGCTGGAGACCGATGCCGCCGCCTTCTTCGGCAGCGAAACCAGCCTGTTCTTCTCGTCGGGCTTCGCCGCCAACAGTGCGATCTTCGCGACCCTGCCGGCAGGGCGCGACCTGATTCTCCACGATTCGCTGATCCATGCCAGCGCGCATGAAGGTATGCGGCTGAGCCGCGCCACGGCAGTCGCCGCCGCACATAACGACATCGGCGCCTTTGCCGATGCCATCGATCGCTGGCGCGCCGAGGGCAATACGGGCCGGGTGTGGATCGCGGTCGAAAGCCTCTACAGCATGGATGGCGACATCGCGCCGCTGGCCGAACTGATGGCGCTGGCCGATCGCGACGAGGCTTTTCTGGTCATCGACGAGGCGCACGCGACCGGGGTTTACGGGATCGATGGCCGCGGCCTCGCCGACGGTCTCGACGGCCGGGAGAATGTCATCACCCTGCGCACCTGCGGCAAGGCGCTCGGCTGTGAAGGGGCGCTGGTCTGCTGCCCGCAGGTGATCGCCGATGTGCTGGTCAACAAGGCGCGCGGCTTCATTTTCTCGACCGCCCCTTCGCCGCTGGCTGCCGCCGCCGTGCGTGCGAGCCTGGGCCTGGTCCGCGCCCAGCCCGAGCGGCGAGACCGCCTCGCCCGCCTTGTCGCCTTCGCGGGCGAACGCCTGCCGCCGAGCGGCTCGCACATCCTGCCGATCGTCATCGGCGAAGATGGACGCACCATGGAGGTCGCCTCGGCGCTCCAGCAGCGCGGCTTCGACGTGCGCGGCATCCGCCCGCCGACGGTGCCGACCGGAACCTCGCGCCTGCGCATCTCGCTGACCCTCAACGTCGACGAGGCGGCGGTGGCCGCGCTGGCCGATGCCGTCAAGGAGCTCCGATGACCCAGGCGATCGTCGTCACCGCGACCGACACCGATGTCGGCAAGACGGTCTTCTCCGCGGGCCTCGTCCGCGCGCTCGACGGCTGCTATTGGAAGCCGGTCCAGGCCGGACTGGCGGACGGGACCGACAGCGATACGGTCCGCCGTCTCTCCGGCCTGCCCGACGACCGCATCTTGCCCGAAGCCTATCGGCTGAAAACGCCCGCCTCGCCCCATTATGCCGCCGCGATCGACAACGTCGTGATCGATCCCAACCTGTTGACGCCGCCCGCCTGCGACCGGCGTATGGTGATCGAAGGCGCTGGCGGGCTGCTGGTGCCGCTGGCGGGTGGGCTGCTGTTCGCCGACATCTTCGCCGGCTGGCGCTTCGAGACGGTCATCGTCGCGCGCACCGCGCTCGGCACGATCAATCACAGCCTGCTGACGATCGAGGCGCTGCGCGCGCGCGATATTCCCATTCTCGGCATCGCCTTCGTCGGCGATCCGGTGGAGGAAAGCGAGCGCACGATCGCGGCGATCGGCGGCGTCCGCCGCCTCGGCCGCCTGCCCCGCATCGACCCGCTGAACGCCCGGACGCTGGCCCAGGCGTTCGACGGAGCCTTTTCGCGCGAGGATTTCGCCCCATGAGCTCCCCCGTCTGGCACCCCTTTACCCAGCACGGCCTGGGCGAAGACATACCAATGATCGACCGGGCCGAGGGCGCCACGCTCTTCGCGACCGACGGGCGCCGCTATATCGACGCGATTTCCTCCTGGTGGGTAACGACCCACGGCCATTGTCACCCGAAGATCATGGCGGCGATCCGCGCCCAGACCGAAAAGCTCGATCAGCTGATCTTCGCGGGCTGGACCCACCAGCCGGCCGAGACCCTGGCGCGTGCGCTGGTCGACATTACCCCGGCGGGGCTGGACCATGTCTTCTTTTCGGACAGCGGGTCGACGAGCGTGGAAGTCGCGCTGAAGATGGCGCTCGGCACGTGGCTCAATCGGGGCGAGCCGCGCCATCGCATTGTCGTGATGGAACACAGCTATCATGGCGACACCATCGGCGCGATGTCGGTGGGCGAGCGCGGCGTCTACAACCGCGCCTATCAACCGCTGCTATTCGACGTCGACACCCTGCCCTTTCCCCATGGCGACGGGGAGAGGACGATCGCCGCATTCGAGGCGATCTGCGCCCGGAACCCTCCCGCCGCGCTGATCGTCGAACCGCTGATCCTGGGCGCGGGCGGCATGCTGATCTATTCCACCCACGTCCTGAAGACCTTGCGCGACATCTGCACGCGGGAAGGCGTGCTGTTCATCGCCGACGAGGTTATGACCGGCTGGGGCCGCACCGGCATGCTCTTCGCCTGCCAGCATGCCGGGGTCACGCCCGATCTGATGTGCCTGTCCAAGGGGCTGACCGGCGGCGCGATCCCGCTCGCCGTGACGCTGGCGACCAAAGACATCTTCGACGCACATGTCTCCGACGACCGTGCGACGATGTTCTTCCACTCCTCCAGCTACACCGCCAACCCGATCGCCTGTGCCGCGGCCAACGCCAATCTCGCGATCTGGCGCAGCGAGCCCGTCCTCGACCGCGTCTGGCAACTCGGCCAGCGCCAGGCCCAGCGCCTCGAGAGGCTCGATCATCCCGTCATCGTCGGCAAGCGACAGCTCGGGACGATCACCGCGATGGAGTTCGTCGATCCTTATGGGGATTATCTGTCGGCGATGGCGCCCGTGCTGGGCCGCTTCTTTCGCGACCGCGGCCTGCTGCTGCGGCCGATGGGCAATACCGTTTATGTGATGCCGCCCTATTGCACGAGCGATGCCGATCTCGATGCGATCTACGACGCGATTCTGGCCGCGGCGCTGGAGGTGGCGGCATGAAGAGACAGATCGTCGCGGCGATCTTGCTGCTGGTCCTGTTGCTGCCGATGTTCGCCGGGATCAGCCGCATCAAGCGGCTGCCGCGTCAAAAACAGGACGAGGACGAGGACAAGGACGTTTAGCCCTGCCCTCGCCCCGGACGTCATGCCCGATCAGCTCTTCAGGGCGCCCGCCACCGTGCCCTTCAGTGAAGGATTCGACGCATTCGCCTTTGGCGGTGCCTCCTTCTTGGGTTTTCGGGCTTCCTTGCTCTTCTTCTGTTGACCCTTGGCCATGTCATTTCCTTGCTGGTGGTCTGAACGTCGGTGCGAATATGTCTGGCCGAGAGGCTTTGGAACGGCGGCGAGGCCTGCGTTCGATGCGCCGGTCAGTGGTCGTTGGTGACCCACAGCGAGACCGAACGCCACGGCATCCTGGTCATGCTGGCGGGCGGCATGACCGCGGCACCATGTTCGCGCAACTCGGTCGCGGTGGTCGCGTAGCTTTGCGCCAGATCGACATATTGCTGGCGGATCAGCGGATCGGTCGCGGCGGCGGCCTGAACAAGCGCGCTGCTCCGCAACTTCTGAAGCATCCGGGTATCGCATGCTGGATCGGCCATGATCGCTCTCCGTCAGCAAGCGGGAGCGAAAATCGTCTCTCGGTCGTTCCAAGCTTGCGAGCACGGCGAAACGATGACCGACCGTAGCATTTCGCAGCCCTTGGCGCAAACCGCGCAGCGCGAATTGCGCAGGTCCCGAGACCCGGCAACCGGTGCCAACTGCTCTTTTGCGGTGGATAAGGATCTTTTGGCATGGTCCATTCTTCATTTTGCGGGCAGATAGCCGATTCATGTGGATGTCGTCGGACAACCGGGTCGGTTCGCCTCCCCAGATTGAGCACTATCGGGCTCCCGCGCGGGGCGTCTCGCCCGGCCTGCCGGCGGATGCGCCGAAGCTGATCATCTGGGATCTCGACGATACGCTCTGGCAGGGGACGCTCGCCGACGGCGACGAGCCGGTGCTGTACGGCCATCGTGCCGCCTTCGTGCACGCGCTGAACGGCCATGGCATCGTCTCGGCGATCTGTTCGAAAAACGACCACGCGGCGGCCCGTGCGCGGCTCGAAGCTTTCGGTCTGTGGGACGCGTTCGTGTTTCCGCGCATCGCCTTCCTGCCCAAGGGCGATGTCGTTCGGCAGATGGTCGCCGATATGCGTTTGCGCCCCGCCAACGTCGTTTTCATCGACGATAATGTCCGCAATCTGGCCGAGGTCGCCGAAGCAGTGCCAGGCATTCGGGTGGTCGACGCGCGCGCACCGGACTGCGACGCGCTGCTCCAGAGCATTCTCGACGATCATCGCCATATCGCCAAGAGCCGGGTGGCCGAATATCGCATGCTCGAAGCCCGGGCCGCCGCCCGGCAGGCATCGGTGATGACCGACGAGGCGTTCCTGCTCCACAGCGGAATCGAGGCGACCTACACCCATCGGATGGACAATCTCGATTTCGCCGGGCGGATCGAGGAACTGATCAACCGGAGCAACCAGCTCAACTATACCGCGTCCCGCGTCGACGCGGGTTCGCTGCACGAGCTGATCATGAACGTGTCCGACTATGACGTGTTCTGCGCCTTCGTCTGGGATCGCTACGGCTATTATGGCCTCGTCGGCGCGGCGGTGTTTGACAAGGCCGCAAAGCAGCTGATCCACTTCGCCTTCTCCTGTCGGATCATGCATATGGGGGTGGAGGATTATCTGCTGCGCGCCCTGTCCGAACGCTATGACAGGGTCGGGCTCGACCGCTTGCAGAAGGCTCTGCCCCCGCAGTCGTCGCGTGCGATCGCCAATCTTCCCTTCGAGGATCCCAGGGTCCGTGGCCGCATCCTTGCCGAGGAGTCGCCCCGCGACTGGTCGAAGATCAGCCTGCGGCTGATGTGCGATTGCCAGTCGGGCGCCTTCCACCATTATAGCCGCTTCCGCGACGAGATCGACTTCGACAACATCCCCCGGCTGTTTACGCTGCCGATGATGTTGACCGGCGAATATCGGGACCAGCATTTTCCCGATCACCTCGTCTACACCCCGGCCACCGATTATATGGACTGGCGCTGGGACGGGCCCGACGTGATCGATCCCGCCGCTTATGAAAAGGCCGCGCGCCGGTTCTGTGCCATGATCGTCGGCGGCAGGCACAAGTTGCTGCTGGTCCTGCCGCCCGAAAATGCGCCGGAGGGCCGCTATGACATCGTCACGGCCGTCTCCGCCGCCAGCATGAAAACACGCACCCGAAAATGGAATGGCTTGTGGCGGTCCTTCGCCGCGCGCCATCCCGAGCTGATCAGTTGCACCGAACTGGGCGATTTCGTCGAGGATGCGGATATGGCGGTGCACGCCTATCATTATGTCCCGTCCGCGCTGAAGCAGATCGCCGAGCGCATCGATATCTGGTTCGGTCGCATACGGATGTCGACGCCGAAAGCGGCCTGACGACCTCCGATAGCTGTCCGACCTTTGTCCAATGCCGGTCGGCAACCTTTCGTTAACCATCATCAGCGACAATTAAGGGGTGTTAACAGGACTCCCCTCATGAGCCTCCAGAGCTTCGGTCGCGTCGAGCGCGAAGCCGGGGTGCGTAGCGCGATCAGTCGCGCGGCGCAGCGCGTGGGGGTCGATTTCTCCTATCTGCTCAACCAGGCCAGGTCCGAAAGCGGGCTCGACCCGAACGCCAGGGCGCAGTCGAGTTCGGCGGGCGGCCTATTCCAGTTCATCGACCAGAGCTGGCTCGGCGCAGTGAAGATGCACGGGGCAAAGCACGGCCTCGGCTGGGCATCCGACGCGATCAGCCGGCGCGGCGACGGCAGCTGGAAGGTCGATGGCGCCGCCCGCGAACAGGTCATGGCGCTCAAGAACGATCCGGAGGCCTCGTCGTTGATGGCGGCCGAGTTCGCAAGCGACAATGCCGAAGGTCTACAGGCCTCGCTCGGCCGTCAGCCGCGGTCGGCCGATCTCTATTTCGCCCATTTTCTTGGCCTTCAGGGCGCGACCCGCTTCCTCAAGGCCGCCGATGCCCAGCCCGATGCGAACGCTGCGGCGCTCTTCCCGCGCGAGGCGCGCGCCAACCGGTCGATCTTCTACGACAAAGGGGGCGATGCCCGGTCATTGTCGCAGGTCTATGCGCTGATGGCGAAGAAGATCGATGACGATGGCGCTCCTCTAAACAACGCACCCGCCGGCGACGACGGCGGTTTCGGAAGCGACAACCTCCGCCTTGCCTATGCGCAACAGGTGTTCGAGGGTGACGGCACCGCAATGCCAGACACGACCGAAATGCTCGCGATGATGGGATCCGGCCAGCGGCTCAACCTGCTCAAGCCCAATCCGGCCAATGCGCGGCTCGCCTATATGATGCTGGCGTCCGACGGCAACGGCAGCATCACCGACACGACACTCGACGCCTGAGGCGTCCAGTCTACCTGTCGTGAGAAACACGACAGCGGCCAAACAAAGCCGGACACCGTCTGCCCTTATTTCTTCGCCTTCTTCGCGGCTTCGAATTGTGCCAGCGCCTCGGCCGGCATCGCGGTCGGATCATGGCCGGCACTAGCCATCAGGTCGGTCGAACCATGGGGTGCTGGGGAGGCCTGCCCGGCATCGCCACCCTGCGCCGCCGACCAGGCGAGCGTGATCGACATGCGGCGGTTGCGCGGATCATAGGGATCGCCCTGCACATAAGGCTCGCGGTCGGCGACGCCCTCGATCCGCGCGAAGCGGCTGTTGGACACGCCGAAGTCCGACAGGGCGCGCCGCGTCGATTCGGCTCGCGCCGCCGACAGCGTCCAGTTGTTCACCGTCCGGCCCTTCGAATAGGGCATGGCATCGGTGTGGCCGCGCACGATGACCGAATTGTCGGCGAAATTGGTCACCTCGGCGACCTGCTTCATCAGCCAGCGCGCCTGGACCGACAGCTGGTCGGTTCCCGACGTGAACATCGCGAAGTCGGCCTGGTCGACCAGATCGATCCGCAGCCCTTCGCGGGTTTCGACCATGCGGACGTTGCGCATCATCTGGGCGAGCTTCGGATCGCTCGCCATCTTGGCTTCGAGCATCGCCTTCAGCTTCTGGAAGGCGACGCGGTCGCGCGACTTGGCCGCCTCGCCGCCGTCCTTCTGGCCGCCCGACGCGTCCTTGGGGATGGTGATCGACTTGGAACCGGTCTGCGCCGCACGATGCGGGTAATTGTCCTTGTCGACGATCGACTCGCCGCCGAAGATGCCGTTGGCACCGGCGCTCTTCTCCTTGAACTGGACCATCGTCGGCGTGAAATAGTCGGCGATGCCTTTCCTTTGCTTCTCGTCGGTCGCGCCGAGGATCCACATCAGCAGGAAGAATGCCATCATCGCGGTCACGAAATCGGCATAGGCCACCTTCCAGGCGCCACCATGGTGACCGCCATGCCCCTCCGCGATAATCTTCTTGATGATTATCGGTCTGGGTTCGGGCTCGTTCTTGCCGCGCTTGGTAGGCGATTGCGCCATGGATCAGCGTTCCCCGGATGCCTGGACTTAACGGCCGCGCATGCCATCGAACACGTCGGCGAAGGCCGGCTGGTTCGAATGGGTGATGCCCGAACGTGCGGCCTCGATAACCAGCGGCAACGGGTGGCCGTGGAGCGAAGCGATGATGATCTGCTTGACGACACCGTAGATGGCGGCATCGGCTTCGATGACCTGCTTGCAGCGGCTCGCGAACGGTCCGACGATGCCATAGGCCAGGAGAATACCGAGGAAGGTACCGACGAGCGCCGAGCCGATCATCGCGCCGAGGATCGCCGGCGGCTTGTCGATCGAGCCCATCGTCTTCACGACGCCCAGAACGGCCGCGACGATGCCCAGTGCCGGCAGCGAGTCCGCCAGGTTCTGCATCATGTCGGCGGGCTTGATCTCGTCATGATGGTGCGTCTTCAACGCGTTATCCATCACATCCTCGACCGCCATCGGATCGAGCGTGCCCGATGAGATCACGACCAGCCGCAGCGTGTCGGTGATCATGTGGATCAGCGTGCTGTCCTTCAGCAGCTTGGGATATTCGGCGAACAGGGTCGAAGCCTTGGGATCCTCGATATGCGGCTCGAGCGCGACAGGGCCTTCGGTGCGCAGCTTCTTCATCAGCGTCGAGACGAGGAAGATGACGTCCAGATAGTCCTTCTTGGCGTATTTCGGGCCCTTGAAAACCTTGCCGAAGCCGGCGCCGAAGGCCTTCAGCTCCTTCATCGAGTTGCCGGCGACGATGGCGCCCACCGCAGCGCCGCCGATGATCAGCATTTCGTGCGGGATCGCGTGGAGCACGGGTTCGAGGTCGCCGCCGGTGAGGGCGAAACCACCGAACACCATGGCCAGGAGGATGACGAGGCCGATGCCAGCAAACATGAACGCTTACTCCCGAGAGATCTTTTGGGATGCAGGCCAGTCGCCGCGCTTCCCCGATCAATGTTAACGGCCGAATAAGCGGATTCTTTAGCCACTTTTCGCCGCAGCGGCTTATCCCAGAAAGTCGAACAATGTGTTCTTGTTGACCTTGGCGAACGCCGCCTGAGCGGCCTGCAAGGTCAGCGTCTTCGCGTTCAGCTGCATGATCGCCGAGGCGACGTCGGTGTCCTCGAGCGTGCTCCGCTCCTCGGCCAGCTGAATCGAGGTGTCCTCGAGTGTCTCCCCCGCTGTGTCGAGCTGCGCCGCCCGCACACCGTGGGCGGCGCTCTGGTCGGTGATCCGACCGATCGCGATGTCGAGATCATGGAGAGCGATGTTGGCCGCCGCCGCGCGCCCGGTGGTATCCTCGGTGGACAGCGCAACGATCGCGGTTCCTATCACATCGTCGAGCGAGCCCATGCCGTGCGTCAGGGGCAGGCCGTCGAACACCGTCGAGCGCTGCGCGGTCGCGGACAGGCGCACCGTCGCCGACACCGATATCTGCAGCGGAGCATCGGTGGGAAACAAGGTCTGGCCCGTCGGCGTGGTCGAGGTCGCAAGATTGCTGAGCGACGTGCGCAGTGAGGTGAGTTCCTGCACCATTGCCGACCGATCGGTGGCGGAGACCGATTCCGACCGCCCCGCCAGGGTAAGCTCCTTCACCCGGTTGAAGATGTCGGACATGTTGGTCATCGCGGTATCGACCTGCGACGCGACCGACTTCGCGGTCTGGATGTTGCGGCCCCAGACGGTCTGATCTGCCTGCGAACGGCGAAGCTCGGCGATGCGGGCGGCGGCGATCGGATCGTCCGATGCCTCCTGCACCTTCTTTCCCGTCGAGATCTCGGTCTCGATGCGCGCGATTTCGGAGCCCAGCCTGGCCTGCCGGTTGATTTGCGCCATAGCGTTGTAGCGGGTCGCGGAGATCAACGATCAATCCTTTTTAATTGAACAGGCCCAGGATTTCCTGGAGCGTTTCGCGGGCTAACTGAATGATCCGGGCGGAGCCGCTATAAGCTTGCTGGAAGCGCAGCAGCTGCGCCGCCTCGACATCGAGATCGACCCCGGTGACATCGTCGAGCTGCTCGAGCGCACCATCGCGCTGCGTCGCCGTCGCCGCCTGCTCGGACTTCGCGGCAGAGACGCTCTGGGCATGCGACGATATCAGCTGCGCCCATTGCGCTTCGGGGCCGTTGGCATTGCGAACATCCTTCAGCGCCAGCGCGTTGCCGTTGGCCACGCCGGAAGCGGAGGCGGCCGCGATCTTGGAAAGATCGGTGGTTGCGACCGACAGCGTCGCGGCGGTCGTGCCGGTGAGCAGATCGGCGCCAGGATCGCCGTTGCGATCGACGCCGTTGGCGTTCCAGCTGTTGATGACCTGCGCGAAATTCGCCGCGATCGCATCCAGCGAGTCACGGCGCGCGGCAATGATGTTGGCGGCGTCGGCCAGGCCGGCGAGCGAACCCGACTGCGGCGCCATCGACACCTCCTGGCCATAGCCCGAGGCCACCAGCGAGAAACGACCGCTGTTCGACGGGACGAGGCCAACATAACCGGGATTGGTGCTGGTCGCGTCGACGAGGGTGACGGTGCTGTCGCCCAGCAGTTTGACGGTCGCGCGACCGTCGTCTTCCAGCCGTACGTCGACGCCGACGGCGTCCGAAATGCTCTGCAACACGCTGTCGCGCTGGTCCTGAAGCAGCGCCTGCCCCGCCGATCCGGGAGCCGACCGTTGCAGGGCGGCGTTGAGCTGAGTCAGCGTTTTCAGGTCCGAATTGAGTTTGGTGACGCTGTTCTGGGCCGCCGTCGATACGCCGTCGGCGGCATTGGCCAGTGCCGTCGACGTCGTCTTGAACTGATTCACCGCATTGCCGAGCGCGGTCATCATGGTCAGGCGGTTGGTGTCGCTCGACACGTCGCTGCTGAGCGCTTCGGCCGAGGTGAATACGCTCGCCATCTTGACGCCGAGGCCGACGTTGGAATCATCAAGCGCGGCTTCCGCCGTGTCGAGCCATGTCGCCTTGGCGTCGGCGCGTGCCGCTTCCGAATTCGAGAAGCGGGCGTAGGAGCTGCGGTAATTATCGAACACGCGCTGGACGCTGCCGACTTCCACGCCGCCGAAGATGGCCGAGGATTTGTAGATATAGTTGTTGGCCGACGAAATCGCCGACTCGTTGAGCACCGCCTTGCGGCGCGTATAACCCTCGGTCTCGGCGTTCGCGACGTTTTCGCCCACGGTCGCCAGGGCCGCGCGATAGGCGATGACGCCCGATCGGCCGATCTGGAGAAGGTCGCTCATGAAGCAGTTCCGTCGGTTTGCGCCTGCGCCGTCGCCTGACCGCTGGAACCAGCGTCGGTGGTCGCTGCGTCGGCGGCGGGCTTCGCGACCCGGGCCTGGAACTGGCGGACGAGCAGGTCGGCAATGCCGATCGCCCCCTTCCCGGCCAGCTGATCGGCGAGGTTGCCGTCCTGCATGTCACGAAACTGATCGGTCGCATCGCTGCCGAACAGGTCGTCGTCGCACAGCTTGGCGTCGCGGGTCGACTTGAGCATCTGGCGGGTGAAGATCGCCTCGAACTGCTTGGCCGCGGCCTTGAGCTGGTCGAGCTCGGCGGCCTTCGGATCGGCGAGCGCGCCGGTCTTGATGGAGACGCTGCCGATCACAGAACCACGAGCTCCGCCTTCATCGCGCCGGCCTGCTTGAGCGCCTCAAGGATCGCTACCAGATCGGCGGGCGATGCCCCGATCGCGTTGACCGCCTTGACGATCTCGGACAGCGACGCTCCCGGATTGAACTCGAACATCGGCCGTGCCTCCTGCTCGACGTTGATCGCGCTCGACTGCTGGACGGCGGTCTGGCCCTTGGAAAAGGGCTGCGGCTGGATGATCTGCGGCTTCTCGTCGACCTGGACGGTCATCTTGCCGTGCGTCACGGCGACCGGCGAGATGCGGACCGCGCCGTTGATGACGACGGTGCCGGTGCGGGCGTTGACGACGACGCGCGCCGGCGCCTGCGCCGTATCGACTTCGAAATTCTCGATCCGGCTCATCAGGGCAGTACGCACTTCGGCGCCCTGCGGCGCTTCGATGGTGATCGTGGTGGCGTCGATCGAGCGGGCGACCGGCTGGCCCAGCCGGCCGTTGATCGCGGCGGCGACGCGCTGCGATGTGGTGAGGTCACCCTCGGCCAGGTCGAAGCGAAGCTGCGGCGTGGTTGCGAAACCAGCGTCGACGCTGCGCTCGACGGTGCCCCCGCCGGGGATGCGGCCGGCGGTCGGGACGTTGATCGTCAGCTTCGACCCGTCGGCCGCGTCGATACCGAGACCGCCCACCGCCAGATTGCCCTGCGCCATCGCGTAGATCTGGCCATCGGCACCCATCAGCGGCGCCATGATCAGCGTACCGCCGCGCAGCGACTTGGCCTTGCCCAACGCCGAGATGGTGACGTCGAGGCGCTGGCCGGGCTTGGCGAAGGCGGGAAGCTCGGCGGTGAGCATCACCGCCGCGGCGTTCTTGAGGGCCGGGTTCACGCCCGCCGGCAGCTGCAGGCCGAAACGCGAGGCGACGCCCTTCATGCCGAGGGTCGAATAATCGAGGCTGTCGTCACCGGTGCCGGCCAGGCCGACGACGATGCCGTAACCCGTCAGCTGGTTCGCGCGCAGACCGGCGAAGTTGCCGATGTCCTTGATACGCTCCGCATGGCCCGCACCGGCGACGGTGAAACCCGAAAAACAGACCATGAAGGTTATCAGAGCGCGGATCATTAACGTCCAATCCTCGAATTGCTTAATTAGAATGGACTCAAGATGGCAAAGAAACGGTTAAGCCATCCCTGCCGCGAGCCCCGCGCGATTTCGCCCTTGCCCGAATAGGTGATGCGGGCGTCGGCAACGCGGGTCGAGGGAACCCGGTTATCCGGGCCGATATCGGCCGCGCGGATCAAACCGGTGATGGCGATATTCTCATCGCCGCGATTGAGCGTGAGCAGCTTTTCGCCGCGCACCTGCATCGTGCCGTTCGGATAGACCCGGACGATCGAGACGCTGATCTCGCCGTTCAGCTGGTTCGACTGGGCGGCGGCGCCCTTGCCGGAGAAGGTCCCGCTCCCGCTCGCCCCGATATCGGTCGGGTTGAAGAAGGAGGCCGGGCCCGTCGTCGGCGGGGTTAGCCCGATGCTGCCCGAGCGATCGGTCGACGCCGTGTTCGACTTCGCCGCCTGGGTCCGCTCGACCAGCGCGATGGTGACGATGTCACCGACCATCGCGGCCCGCGCGCCGTTGGTCAGCGCCGAATAGCCGTTTACCGCCTGGAAGATCGCGCCATTGGCCTGCGGCGGCAGCGGTTCGCTGGCGAACACCGGCGAATAGTCGATCGCCGCGCGTCGCTTGCCGGCATGAACCGGTTCGACGGCGACCGCGAGCGACAGCACCGCAAAGGCGCCGAGCGCCCACAGAGCGTCGATGTCGCCCTTAGAGGTTCTGGTTGACATATTGCAGCATCTGGTCGGTCGAGGAGATCATCTTGCTGTTCACTTCATAGGCGCGCTGGGTCTCGATCATGTCGACCAGTTCCTCGACGATGTTCACGTTCGAGGCCTCGAGCGATCCTTGCTGGATCGTGCCGCGACCATCGATGCCGCCGGCGCCCGTCAAAGGCTGGCCCGACGCGGCGGTCTCGGTCATGATGTTGTTGCCCTCGGCCTGGAGGCCGGCGGGGTTGGTGAAGCGCGCCAGTTCGATCTTGCCGAGCTCGCTCGGTGCCGCGTCCCCGGCGAGCGATGCGCTGACCGTGCCATCGGCACCGATGGTGAGGTTCGTGGTGTTCTCCGGAATCTGGATCTGCGGCTGCAGCTGATATCCGTCGCTGGTGACGATATTGCCGTCCGGCGAGCGCTGGAAATTGCCGTCGCGGGAATAGCCGGTCCGACCATCGGGCAGCAGTATCTGGAAATAACCGTCGCCCTGGATCGCCATGTCGAGCGGATTGTCGGTGGTCTGCAGCGAGCCCTGCGTCTGGATCTTGGCGGTGCCGTTGATCTGGACGCCGGTGCCCAGGTTGGTCCCGGTGGCATATTTGGTCGATTCCGACGACGCCGCGCCGGGCGCGGTCATCGCCTGATAGGCCAGCGTCTCGAAGCTCGCGCGATCGCGCTTGAAGCCGGTGGTGTTCACGTTCGCCAGGTTGTTGGCGATCACCTGCATCCGCATGTTCTGGGCATCGAGGCCCGTGCGGGCGACATGTAGTGCTGCATTGCTCATGGCAAGCTACTCCGTTTGAAATCAGTCGAACCGCATCAGGTCAGCCGACGCCTTGTCGATGTCCTGTGCCGAGCTCATCATCTTGACCTGCATGTCCCAGTCCCGGCTCGCCTCGATCATGTCGATC
>JAZKDN010000016.1:0-72155 GCA_040387595.1 Pseudomonadota bacterium | reverse complement strand
CCGCGCAGGCGGGAATCCACCAGGCCGCCTGGTCGATCCTCGCTTGGTTCGGACAATGTTCGCCGGTGGATTCCCGCCTGCGCGGGAATGACGGTCAGAGGGCGCGCATCTGAATGCTGAGATGATCGCCGGGGCAAGCGGGAACACGCGCCCGAGGCAGGGGATCGAGCTTGACCACGATAGCTGCCCCACCACCAGCTGAGTGGATTGAGCCTTGGACGCAACTACCCACACCCGTCATTCCCGCGAAGGCGGGAATCCACCAGGCCGCCTGGTCGACCCTCGTTTGGTTCGGAAACTGTTCGCCGGTGGATTCCCGCATTCGCGGGAATGACGGTTAGAGGCGCGCGCATCTGGATGCTGAGGTGGTCGTCGGGCCGAGCGCGAACACGCGCCCGAGGCAAGGGATCAAGCTGACCACGGAAGCTGCCCCACAGCCGGCTGAGGCGAGTTGAGGCTTGGACGCAATCCACCCACACCCGTCATTCCCGCGAAGGCGGGAATCCACCAGGCCGCCTGGTCGACCCTCGCTTGGTTCGGACAATATTCGCCGGTGGATTCCCGCCTTCGCGGGAATGACGATTATTGGGGGCGCATCTGAATGCTGAGATGGTCGCCGGGGCAAGCGCGAACACGCGCCCGAGCTTGTGCAAGGATAGCCAAGGTCACGGATGTGACCGCCGGCGCTTGAGACCGACGCAAAGCGCATCGTCGGAGCCTGCAAGGCTCCGCAAGCGCGAACGCGCGCCCGAGCTTATGCGAGGATAGCCAAGGTCACGGATGTGACCGCCGGCGCCTGAGGCCGACGCAAGGCGCATCGTCGGAGCCTGCAAGGCTCCGCAAGCGCGAACGCGCGCCCGAGCTTATGCGAGGATAGCCAAGGTCACGGATGTGACCGCCGGCGCTTGAGGCCAAATAAACGAAGACTGTGGATAAGCCGCCGGTCGGGTTTGGCGAATCCTGCCCGGGGGCCTAGATTGGCGCCATGCCCTATCAGCCCTTCGTCCCGCTGCGAATCTTCTCCGCCTACACGATGCTCGAAGGCGCGATCGACCCGAAGGCGATCGCCAAACATGCCCGGAAACTCGGCTTTCCCGCGGCGGCGCTGACCGACCGCAACGGGCTTTATGCGGCGATGGCCTTTGCCGACGGTGCGAAGAAGGAAGGCGTGCAGCCGATCATCGGCACGATGCTGGCGATCCGTCGCCCGGGCATCGACCAGCTGATCGTCGACTGGCTGGCGCTCTATGCCCAGGACATGACGGGCTATGAAAATCTCTGCGCGCTCGTCTCGGCCGCCCATCTCGACCGGCCGGTGCATGAGGATGCGCACATTCCGCTCGCGACGCTGGAAGGGCGGACCGACGGGCTGATCGCGCTGACGGCGGGCGGCGAGGGCGCGCTGACCCGGTTGCTGGCCGGCGAGCAGGCGACCGCCGCCGCAAGCTATGCCGATTCGCTCGAGGCGCTGTTTCCCGGACGGCTGTACATCGAACTGGTCCGCCGCAACGACCCGATCGAGGAAGCAGCCGAGGGTGCGCTGATCGACCTCGCCTATGCGCGGAACCTGCCGCTGGTCGCGACCAATCCGGCCTGCTTCGCCGAGCCCGATTTCCACGCCGCGCACGATGCGATGCTGTGCATCGCCAGCTCCTCCTATATCGACACGGTCGAGCGGCCGCGCAGCTCGCCCGACCTGTGGCTCAAGCCCGCCGCCGACATGGCGAAGCGATTCGAGGACGTGCCCGAGGCGCTGGCCAACACCCTCGTGGTGGCGCAGCGCTGCGCGGTGTCCGCGCCCTATCGCAAGCCGATCCTGCCCAGCCTCGCGGGCGACCGCGAGGGCGAGGCCGAAGCATTGCGCAACGATGCCCGCGCCGGCCTCGAGAAGCGGCTCGAAAAGCTCGGCATCACCGACGCCGAGGCGCGAAAGGGCTATTTCGATCGGCTCGCATTCGAGACCGACATCATCATCAAGATGGGCTTTCCCGGCTATTTCCTGATCGTTGCCGACTTCATCAAATGGGCCAAGGACCACGATATTCCGGTGGGGCCGGGCCGTGGTTCGGGCGCGGGCTCGGTCGTCGCCTGGGCGCTCACCATCACTGATCTCGATCCGCTGCGGCTGGGCCTGCTGTTCGAACGCTTCCTCAACCCGGAACGCGTGTCGATGCCCGACTTCGACATCGACTTCTGCGAAACCCGGCGGGGCGAGGTCATTCGCTACGTCCAGCAGAAATATGGCCGCGATCAGGTCGCGCAGATCATCACCTTCGGTAAGCTCAAGGCGCGCGCGGTCCTCAAGGACACCGGCCGCGTGCTGCAGATGAGCTACGGCCAGGTCGACCGGCTCGCCAAGCTCGTTCCCAACCACCCGACCGATCCCTGGACGCTCGACCGCGCGCTCAACGGCGTGCCCGAAATGGCCGCCGAATATAAGGGCGACATCGAGGTCCGCCGTCTGCTCGATCTGGCGATGAAGCTCGAGGGCCTGCCGCGCCACAGCTCGACCCATGCGGCCGGCGTGGTGATCGGCGACCGGCGGCTCGACGCGCTCGTCCCGCTTTACCGCGATCCGCGCTCCGACATGCCCGTCACTCAGTTCGACATGAAATATGTCGAGGGCGCGGGCCTGGTGAAGTTCGATTTTCTCGGCCTCAAGACGCTCTCGGTGCTCCAGAAGGCCGTCCAGTTCCTCAAGGCGCGCGGCGTCGAGGTCGATCTCGAGACGCTCGCCTGGGACGATCCGGGCGTCTACGCCCTGCTCCAGCGCGGCGATACGGTCGGCGTGTTCCAGCTCGAATCGGAAGGCATGCGCCGCACGCTGGCCGCGGTGCGCCCGACCTGTTTCGAGGACATCATCGCGCTCGTGTCGCTCTATCGGCCGGGCCCGATGGACAATATCCCGACCTTCGGCGCGCGCAAGAACGGGCGCGAGGAGATCGAATATCCCCACCCGCTGCTCGAAGGCATCCTCGCCGAGACCTATGGGATCTTCGTCTATCAGGAACAGGTGATGCAGGCCGCGCAGATCCTGGCGGGCTATTCGCTCGGCGACGCCGATCTGCTGCGCCGCGCGATGGGCAAGAAGATCAAGGCGGAGATGGATGCCCAGCGCAGCCGCTTCGTCGATGGCTGCGCTAAGAACGACATCGGCTCGGTGAAGGCAAACGAGCTGTTCGACTTGATCGACAAGTTCGCGGGCTATGGCTTCAACAAGAGCCACGCGGCGGCCTATGCGCTCGTCGCCTATCACACCGCCTGGCTGAAGGCGCATCACAAGGCCGAATTCTACGCGGCCTCGATGTGCTACGACATGGCGCAGACCGACAAGCTCGCCATCTTCGTCGACGACATGCGGCGCATGGGCGTCCAGAGCCTCGGGCCCTGCATCAACCATAGCGAGGCCGAATATTCGGTCGAGCAGACCGCCGAAGGCCTCGCCGTCCGCTATGCGCTCGGCGCGCTCAAGGGCGTCGGCGAAAAGGCGATGGAACAGCTCGTCGAGGAGCGGAAGGCCAATGGCCCATTCAAGAATCTCGAGGACTTCGCCGACCGGGTCGATCCGCGGCTGTTGAACCGCCGCCAGCTCGAAAGCCTGGCCGGCGGCGGCGCCTTCGACGTGATCGAGGACGAGCGCGCGGGCGTCTTCGCCTCGGCCGAGCTCATCCTCGCCCATGCCTCCAGCGCCGCCGACCAGCGCGA
Organism: Pseudomonadota bacterium; assembly: GCA_040387595.1. Taxonomy (GTDB): domain Bacteria; phylum Pseudomonadota; class Alphaproteobacteria; order Sphingomonadales; family Sphingomonadaceae; genus Rhizorhabdus. The sequence continues at coordinate 68,450 of JAZKDN010000016.1, read as the reverse complement.
GAGCGGGCAGGGCGGGCTGTTCGGCGACATCGCCGGCGGCGTCGCCCCGATCCGGATCGATCGTGGCCTCCACTGGTCGCTGGCCGACCGGATGGCGGCCGAGAAGGAAAGTTTCGGCTTCTACTTCTCCTCGCACCCGACCGATCAGGTGCGCCATCTGGCCGATGCGAACGGGGCGCGCAGCTTTGCCGCGCTGTGCGCGCTGCCGGCGCCGGTCGACGGCGGGCGGGTCAATTCGGTGATGTCGGCGCTGATCGAGGATGCGCGCTACCGCACCTCGGCCCGCGGCAAGCGCTACATGATGGCCACCTGCTCCGATTCGAGCGGCCAGTTCATCGTCACCTGCTTCGAGGAAAATGCTTCGAACGAGCTCGAGAACGCGGCGCGGACTGGGGCCTGTTCGCTGCTTCGGGTCGAGCTCGACTGGCGCGCCGGCGAGGAAACCCCGCGAATCACGGTGCGCGGTCTGCAAAGCTACGAATCGATGCAGCAGATCCGGCTGCGGATCGATGTCGAGACCGCCGATGCCAAGGTGATTCCGGCGCTCGCGGCGCTGGTTGCCGACGAGCGTGGCGGGCGCGGCGAAATGTATCTCAAGGCGCTGCTGGCCGACGGCACCCGAGCTGAGGTCCTGCTCGGCCGCGATTTTCAGCTCGACGCCGAACTGGTCGCGCGGATCGAGCGGCTGCCGGGCATGACCGCGCGGATCGGCACGGCCGGCCGGCCGCAACTGTCGGTGGTGGGATGACCTGAATAAGCCCTCCCCTTGAAGGGGAGGACTGTCGCATACGAGCTTCGTCATCCCGGACCTGATCCGGGATCCCGCTTCTTCCTCTTACGCGGCCCAGAAAGCGGGATCCCGGATCAGGTCCGGGATGACGTTTCTCTTGCCGTGAGCGCGCTCTGATCTCTGCATAGTCTCGTATGCGGCAACCCCTCCCTTGAAGGGAGGGGGCGCATTCTTCACTTGCCCTTCTTCTCCGGCGCGATCGTGATCCGCACTTCCTCGCCCGACTGGCCGGGGAAGTTCGTGAACAGCGCTTCGACCAGGTTTGGCACCAGCTTCGGCAGCGAATCCTCGATCGAGCGGGCCTTGGCCTTGCCCTCGAACACGTGCTTGCCGTCGGCCGCGCGCTCGATCACGAGCTCGGCGTGGCTGGTATAGACGGTGTAGGTATCGATCTGCTGGTAGAAGGGGTCGTAAAAATAGGGGTCCCAGCCATAATAGAAGGCCGATCCGTAGCCCCAGCGACGGCCATAGCCACCGCCCCAGCCGCCGCCCCAACCGCCCCACGGGCCGAACGCCGGACCTGCGGTCGGACGCGACACCGTCTTGGGCTGGCCCTGGTCGACGCCATAGCCGAACTTGACGACCAGTTCGGGCTTGGCGCCGGCCTCGACCGGGCGATAGCCATAAGCGGCCAGGCGCTGGGTCACGAGCCCCGAATATTGGGCGAACTCAAGCCCGCCATCGTTGCGCGCGTCGGCGGCGGCGATGGCGAAGGTCTGGCCCTGCGGCACCGGCAAAGCCTGAAAGCGCGACACCTTCGCTTCGAAAGGCTGGGTGCAGGCGGATACGGCCAGCAGCGCAAGGGGCGCTGCGGCGGCGAGAAACTTGCGGAGAATCGGCATGGGTGGGAAACGCCTTATCTTATCCATGAAGCTCGCAGGGGAGCGGACTTCAACCTAGTTCGGCCACAGTTTATCGCAAGCCGAGCGTGAACAAGAGTTGAACGTTTGTAAGGACGCGAGGTTGCGGCCGATTATCGCCGCGACGGTTCAGCGCGCGCTTTCGTCGCTGATCATCGTGAAGAAGCGCGCCATCGCCGCTTTCCCGTCGTTCGTAAGCCGGACGATCGTGCGGCGACCGTCGACATCGTCGCGCTGGCGCTGCACCATGCCCGCGTCTTCCAGTTCCTGGATACGGCGCAACAGCGAAGTATTCGATTCGTCGAGCTCGCTGCGAATCTGCTTCACGCACAACGACCCTTGTTCGAGGTCGCTGGTGAAACACATCAGCATGATGTCCCAACAGGATTCGCGAAACACCGCGTCCGGAAAGATGCTGCGCTGAACCCGACGCCACCGCAGCGTGCCGGCGGACAGGAGGTGCAGCCGCTCCGTAGCGGCAACCGTCGACACCTCGCGGCAAGGTGCTTCCATCGCCGAAAGCAGTATCTGGAAGTCTTCATCCGAGACCGGATGGCTGGTGTCTATGTCTACAGGCCTAATAATGGCCACGGTCGATCCCCAATTCTGTTCGCCGGTTGATATGGATCAGTTTACTTGGTCCAAAATGGACTGAACCTGTCCAGTTTATTCACCAATCGCACTGTGAATGGCACAAAGGTCCATTACGCAAAGTTACTTAGCAAGATTTTCGAATCCGAAAGCGGAGGTATAGGAACGGCTGTCATCTCCGAAGAGTACTGGCTTGATCGGGTCAGAGGAGGTTGCGATGCTTGAACTCAAATCACGGTCGTTTTCGGGTCTGTTGCTGGTTTCGGTGGCGGCACTCGCACTCGCGGGGTGCAACAGCTCTGGTGGAATGCGCGTGGCCGGCGTCGGCCAACTTCCCACCACCCCCGTCGACGGCGGCGACGGCTCCGGCAGCGGCGGGTCGGGTGGCGACACCGGCGGCAATGGTGGCTCGGGATCGGGCAATGGCAATGGTAGTGGCACGGGCGGCAGTGGCACGGGCTCCGGCGGCACGGGTTCGAGTGGCGGCGGCTCGGGTGGCGGTGGCGGTGGCGGTGGCTCGGGCGGTGGCGGTACCGGCGGCGGCGGCACCGGCAGCACGGGCAGCGGCCTGCTCGGGACGGCGCCCGTTCCGGGTCTGATCGGCCCCGGCGGCGTTGCGGACACCGGCCTTCTTGCAAACACCGGCAATGCGGCGAATCCCGGCCCGCTCGGTCCCGTCCTGGTTTCCGCCGGCAATGCGGTGCTCGACGTCAATGGCCAGACGCCGACCTTCGTCCAGGCGGTCGATCGTGCGGTGCCCGGATCGGTGCCGATCGCCGGCACCGTGTCCAGGGTCATCGCGTCGACCGGCCAGGCGCTGGTCGATACCGGCAGCGGCCAGGGCTATCTGGTCGACGGGCTGACCGCGGCGGTGGGCGAAGCGGTGTCGCTCAACGTCCTCAACAAGGCTGTTCTGCCGGGCAGCGGAACCCAGCTCGTCGGCACCAGCATCCTGTCGACCACCCAGAGCGCCGGTTCGCTGGCGACGGTGGGCGTCGATGCCGCGGGTAACGTCGTAAAGGCGGTCGTCACGCCGCTGGGAACCGACAGCGCAGCCATCGTCTCGGCAGTGCTGCCGGGCGGGACCGGCGCCGCGGGAGGCACCGGTGCAGTGGCTGGCGGCCTGGGTCAGGTCGTCGGCGCGACGGTCGGCGGCAACCAGTTGCTCGGTACCACGGGCACCACGCCTGCGGTCGGGGTCAGCGTCCTGTCGCCGACGCAGACGAGCGGCAGCGTCGCTTCGATCGGCGTCGGTTCGGGCACCAGCCTGATCTCGGCGTCGGTAGGCCCGGTGGCCGGGGCCAGCGCCGGTGGTTCGGCGACGGGATCGGGCAGCATCCTGCCCGGCGCGAGCCTGCCCGCCAACGGCATCGCCACCGTCACGGTCGGCAACACAACCCTCCTGAACGGCGGCAGCAACCCGGCGGTCGGCGCCAGCGTGTTGTCGCCCAGCCAGGCGACCGGCTCCGCCCTGACCGGCGGTGTGCTGTCGGCCGGCAATGCCGTCACCGCCACGGTCGGCGGACTGACGGCTCCGTTGACCGGCGCGCTGAGCGGATCGGCCGGCGGATCGGCGACCGGCGGCGCGACGACGTCGGGGGCCGCTGGGCTCGTCGGCGGATTGCTCGGCAAGGGCAACTGATCGACGAAAGGAGGGCGGAGCCGCGGCTTCGCCCTCCCGTCGGGCGTGTCGGTACAGGGGATTTTCATGAAGCGATCGACCAGACTGGTCGTGGCCGGGCTCATGCTCGCCGCGCCGGCAACGACGGCGCACGCACAGTCGCCGCTGATTCTCGACCGCGGTCGCGCCGACCGCGTCCAGCCCGTGACACCGACGATCGCCGACCCGGCCCGCGAAGCGCCGGCCGCAGCCACGCCGGTCATCGAAGGCGGCGCCGAGCAGGGCGGCACGACGATCCGCGCCATCACGTTTATCGGCACCAGGGCACCGGCCGAAGCGGCACGCGCGGCCGAGGCCTTCATCGGCAAGCCGGCGACACGGGCCAATCTGCAGACGATCGCTGCCGCCATATCGAGCGGCTACGCCAAGGCCGATATCGCCCTTTATTCGGTGCTGATCCCGAACCAGGACATATCGAACGGCGTCCTGCGGGTGATGCTAATCGAAGGCGCGGTCGAACAGGTGACCGTCATCGACAAATCGACCGGCCGGGCACGCCGTCTCGTCGCCCGGATCGCCGGCCACCTGACCGCCGAGAAGCCGCTCCGCAAGTCGACGTTGCAGCGCTACATCTCGCTGATCCAGGATGTCCCCGGCACCAAGACCGATATCGACATCGTTCAGGGATCAGGGCGCGGCCTCGTGCGCGTCACGTTGATCGTCACCGACAAGCGCAACGATTTCTCGACCGGTTTCGACAACCGCGCGGGCGCCACCTATCGCGGTGGCGAGTTCACGGCGAAGGCGACGCTCTACCATCTCGTGCGCGGCGGTGATCAGACCGACATCAATCTCGGCGCGTCGGCCAATTTCAACAATTACCGCTATGCCTCGCTCAGCCATTCAACCGCGATCGGCAGCGACGGCGGACGGCTGGCGGCATCGCTGGGCTATCTCAAGACCAAGCCGCGCCGTTCGCCGATCACCGGCGACGCGCAGATCGCGGGGCTGACCTACAGCTATCCGCTGATCCGCGATTACAAGCGCAACCTGACCGTCTCGGCCGGGTTCGACGGGCTCAACAGCGACAACGCCGCCTTCGGCCAGCTGATCTCGAGCGAGCGGACCCGCGCCGGGCGACTGGCGCTGGGCTATGCCGAGGTGCTGCCCAAGCGCGTGCTCTCGGGCGGCGTCACCCTCAGCAAGGGCTTCGATGTGCTGGGGGCACGGGTCAATACGCCGCTGGCCGAAACCCGTTTCGTCAAGGCCAATGCGCGCGCCAGCATCGATCAGGCGATCGGCAAGACGATCGTCGCGCGGCTGCGGCTCAACGGCCAGTATAGCCGCGATCGCCTCCCGGCGGCCGAGCGGTTTGCGGTTGGCGGCGGCGATTTCGGCCGCGCCTTCGAGGTGGCGGTGATCAGCGCCGATCGCGGTGCGGCGGCGCTGTTCGAACTGGCGGTGAAGCCCTTGACCAAATCGAAGAGCTTCGGCGGGACCGAGGTCTACGGCTTCGTCGACGCGGCGAAGCTGCGCATCCTCGATCGCGGCCCGTTTCCGGGCGGCAGCTTCGACCTCGCATCGGCGGGTGGCGGCGTGCGGCTGAGCTACACCACCAAGGTCGCGCTCTATCTGGAGGCGGCCAAGCCGGTCGACCGCCCCTATGCCGGCTATGCGAAGGACTGGCGGCTGTCGCTGGGCTGGAAGCTCGCCCTGCGATCCTGACCGGTCCCTCGGCCGTCAGCGGGCCTGTTCTGCGCGCATCCGACGGACCGCCGCGTCGAACACCATCTCGGAGAAACGGCCCGAGGTGGCGAGACGGGTGGCGTCGTCGGCGCAGCGTTGCTTGACGATATCGGACAGCTCGTTCTCTTCGCCGCCGCCACTGCCCATGCACTGGATTTCGGCCGCGCGCTGGACGGTCCAGAGCAGCATGAAGGTGGCGGACACCGATCGTTCGCACACCGCGATGCCATGGTTGCGCAGCACCAGGACATTGGCGTTGCCCAGGCTGGCGAGCATCCGGTCGCGCTCGTCGTCGTAAAGCGTGATGCCCTCGAAATCATGATAGCCGACCCGGCCGTAAAGCTGCGCGCCGTAGAAATTATTGTGGCTTATCCCCTCCTTGCGCGTCGCGATCGCCGACACCGGATTGGTGTGGGTATGCGCGACGCAGGTGACGTCGGGCCGGTGCTCGTGGATGACGCCGTGCAGCGCAAAGCCCGCCGGATTGCCGGGATAGGGCGATTCCTCGACCAGCTTGCCGTCGATACCGACCTTGATCAGATTCTCCGGGGTGATCTCTTCATAGAGGAGGCCGAACGGGTTCATCAGATAATGATGCTCGGGGCCCGGCACGCGCACCGAGATATGGTTGAAGATCATCTCCGACCATCCGAGATGCGTGACCAGATGATAGAAGTCGGTCAGCTGCCGCCGCAGCTGCTGTTCGGTCGGCTGGGTTTCGACGGGCATGTCCATCACGGCTCTTCCTTCTGGATTGTCGTTCATTCCGACTCTGCGGTCTCGGTGGGATCTGCGAAGGGATCATCCTCCGCCGTCGCCATTGCGTAGAGATTGTCCTCGATCAGGCCGATGAAGCGAAAGAACTGCGCCCGCTCGGCGGCGTCGAGCGGTGCCAGGATCCGCTCGGAAAAGGCCAGCCGGCCCGGCATGATCGCGTCATAGGTCGCCGCGCCATCCTCGGTCAGGGTGATGAGCTGCTTGCGCTTGTCGCTCTTCAGCGTGCGGCTTGTCGCCAGCTCCATCTTGACCAGATTCTGGATGCCCCGGGTCGTCGACGCCGCGTCGGCCGACAGCCGATGCGAAATCTCCGAGAGGGTCAACGGGCCGAAGGCGGCGAGGATCATGATGATCCGCCATTCGCGGACCTTCACGGTGCGGTTGTCGCGATCCTGCGCATCGCGCGACGACGTCAGCACCGACAGCTTCTGGATGCGGTAGGGCAGATAGGTGGCGAGATCGACATCGGTACGGACTTCGACGCCCATCGGCAGCTTGCGGCCCATGCCAATCTCCCTTCGCGCCGCGGTCGCAGCGGAGCAGCAGGAATATTGTCGAAGCATGCACTTATTTTCAAGTGAAAAGATTTCGGTGCGCACCGGTCGCTGATAGCCGCCAGAAGGCGAGGGTCAGGCGTCGGTGGCGAGCACGCCTCGCTCGATGGTCGGTTCGAGAATGCCTTCGCGCTTGGCGACGATCATCGGCACCAGGATCTGCCCCGCGACGTTGATCGCGGTGCGGCCCATGTCGAGGATCGGGTCGATCGCCAGCAGGAGCCCCGCGCCCTCGAGCGGCAGACCGAGGGTCGACAGGGTCAGGGTCAGCATCACCGTCGCGCCGGTCAGTCCGGCGGTCGCGGCGGAGCCCAGCACCGAGGTGAAGATGATCAGCCCGTAATCGGTCAGGCCGAGCGGCAGGCCGTAGAATTGCGCGACGAAGATCGCCGAGATCGCCGGGTAGAGAGCGGCGCAGCCGTCCATCTTGGTGGTCGAGCCGAGCGGCACCGCGAAGGCGGCGTAGCTGCGCGGCACGCCCAGCGCCTCGGCCGAGCGCTCGGTGACCGGCAGGGTACCGACCGAGGAGCGCGAGACGAAGCCCAGCTGGATCGCCGGCCAGGCCCCCGCGAAGAAGCGGCGCGGGCTGATCCCGTTGAGCAGCAGCAGCGCCGGATAGACGATCAGCAGGATGATGCCGAGGCCGATATAGATGGCGGCGGCATAGGCGCTGAGCCCCGCCAGCGCGTCCCAGCCATATTTGACGATAGCGCTGCCGATCAGCCCGGCGCTGCCGATCGGGGTCAGCCGAATCACCCACCACAGCAGACGTCGCATGATCGCCAGTAGCCCGCGGATGAAGCCGATGAACGGCTCGGCGGCGTCCCCCGCGCGCAGCGCCGCCGCGCCCACCGCGATCGAGATGACGATGATTTGCAGGACGTTGAAGCCCATCGTCGTCGTGATGCTGCCATCGTCCCCCGCCGTGCTGCTGGCGGCGATGCCGAGTGCGTTGGATGGAACGAGGCCCTTCAGGAAATCGAGCCAGCTGCCCACCGTCTTCGGGGTCACCGCTTCGGCCGGGATCGCGCCGGACGCCAAGCCCGGCTGGATCAGCAGGCCCAGCCCGATGCCGATCAGCACCGCGATCAGCGCGGTGATCGCGAACCACAACAGCGTCTGGCCGACGAGCCGCGCGGCATTGTTGATGTCGCGCAGGTTGATGATCGAGCTGACGATCGCCGCGAAGATCAGCGGCGGCACCAGCGTCTTGAGCAGCTGGACGAAGATCGAGCCCACCAGGTCGAGCGCCTGCGCCAGCCCGTTCGGCGCATCCCCGACCGTCCCGATCGACCGCGCGATCAGGCCGAGCAGCAGGCCGATCACCATGCCGGCGAGCACCTGCAGGCCGAAGCTGCTGAAGAAGCGGGGGGCTGGCTTGCTGTCGGTGGCCATAAGCGATGTCCGGTTCGAGAATGGTAGCAAGGTGGGGCTGGGCGCGGTGCCCAACAAACGAGTTTAGCTTACAGGTCGGACAGACACTCTATCCCGGATGGCGGTGGTTTTACGCGCCCGCCAACCTACATGGATATCAACAAGGAGATTCCATGGTCGCCCTTTCCATCCTCGATCTGGTCCGCGTGACCGAAGACACCGATGCCCGTGGGGCGATCGACAATGCCCGCGATCTCGCGGCGCATGCCGAGGATTGGGGCTATCGCCGCTTTTGGGTTGCCGAGCATCACAACATGGCGGGAATCGCGAGCGCGGCGACGTCGATCGTCCTGTCGCATGTCGCCGCCGGGACCAGCACGATCCGGGTCGGCGCGGGCGGCATCATGCTGCCCAACCATTCGCCGCTGATCATCGCCGAGCAGTTCGGTACGCTCGCGCAGATGTATCCGGGCCGGATCGATCTCGGCCTCGGCCGGGCGCCGGGCACCGACCAGATGACCGTGCGCGCGCTGCGCCGCCGTCATGACGCCGACAGCTTTCCGCAGGACGTGCTCGAGCTTCAGCATTATTTCGAGCCGGTGCGGCCCGATCAGCAGGTCCAGGCCGTGCCCGCCGCTGGCACGCGCGTGCCGCTGTGGATATTGGGGTCGAGCACCTTCGGCGCGCAGCTCGCTGCCGAGTTCGGCCTGCCTTACGCCTTCGCCTCGCACTTCGCGCCGCAGCAGCTGATGGACGCCCTGCGCATCTATCGCGAGCGGTTCAAGCCGTCGGCGCAGCTCGATCGCCCCTATGCCGTCGTCGGCGTCAACATCGTCGCCGCCGACACCGACGAACAGGCGCGCCGGCTGGCGACCACCCAGCAGATGGCCTTCGCGAACATCTTCCGCGGCGCGCGCACGCTCAGCCAGCCGCCGATCGACGATATCGAGACCTACTGGTCGCCCGCCGAGCGCTTCCAGGCGTCGCAGATGCTGGCGCGCTCGATCGTCGGATCGCGCGAGACCGTCGCCCGGGGTATCGACGCGCTGGTCGCGGAAACGGGCGCCGACGAGCTGATGATCGTCTCCGACGTGTACGATCACGACCTGCGCCTCAAGTCGTTCGAGCTGATCGCCGAGGTGGCCGATGTGGCGTCTGAAGTGCAGGCTGCGGTCTAACCATCGTCGCCCCGGCGGAGGCCGGGGCCGCCCAGGGCTCTTGCCTCACTCTGGCCCCAGACAACGGAGCGGCTCCGGCCTCCGCCGGAGCGACGGCCAATATCAGCTATAGCGTTCCTCGGCCCAGGGATCGCCGCGCATGTGATAGCCGTTCACTTCCCAGAAGCCCGGCTTGTCCGCGCCGAGGATGTCGATTCCGCCCAGCCACTTGGCGCTCTTCCAGAAATAGAGGTGCGGGATCACCAGGCGGACCGGCCCGCCATGCTCGCGGGTGAGCGGCTTGCCCTGCCAGCTGTGGACGAGGATCGCTTCGGGCGCCGCGAAGTCCGCCAGCGGGACATTGGTGGTATAGCCGTCATAGCCGTGCAGCATCAGATAGGCCGCCTCGTCGCGCGGCCCGATCAGATCGAGCAGATCGCGCGTGGCGACCCCGGCCCAGTCATTGTCGTAGCGCGACCATGTGGTGACGCAGTGGATGTCGGAGCGCAGCTGCGTCTGCGGCAGCGCCATGAAGGCTGCCCAGTCGAGGGTCACCGGCTGATCAATCAGCCCGCCGACCCGCAACTTCCACCGTTCGCGTGAAATGTCCGGCTGCTTGCCCAGATCGAGCACCGGCCAGTCGCGGACGACATGCTGCCCCGGCGGCAGGCGGTCATTTCCCGATCGCGTGGCCGTGCCGGTGATGAACTTGTGCGCGTCGGCCCAGGCCCGTTTGGAGCGGGTGAGCTTGGTCTCGGGCGGAAGGTTTTCGTCATCCATGCGTCGTCTCCCAAGCTGATTCCAGGCCGGCACCCGGCATGTGTATAGCGTCTTCGAGATATGTCGTCGTCATGCTGAACTTGTTTCAGCATCCACCAGGTCGCCCGGATGAACGGGGCGATCGCGCGCAGGCATCCGGACAAGATCCTGCAGGCTCGTCCCAGGCCTCCCGGTGGATGCTGAAACAAGTTCAGCATGACGCAGTATGTTCACCATCCCTATGAACAGCGGTCTACCGTGTTTCCGCCCAAAGCGCAGGTCGAGGTCTCAAGACGCTTTTGCCATGGGACGGCAAGGCCTACGGCCGCAACTGCCCCTCGCCGCGCACCAGCCACTTGCAGGTGGTAAGTCCCTCGAGCGCGACCGGGCCGCGCGCGTGGAGGCGGCCGGTCGAGAGGCCGATCTCGGCGCCGAGCCGGAACTCGCCGCCGTCGGCGAACTGGGTCGAGGCGTTGTGCATCACGATCGCGCTGTCGACGCTTCGCAGGAAGCGGTTGGCGACAGCCTGATCCTCGGTGACGATCGCGTCGGTGTGGTGCAAGGCTTGGCAGGCATATCCGCCCTCGCTAACCTGCCGGAGCCACCGCTGGAGGTTCAGACCATGCGATATCTCGCCGCCGTCCCGTTCGTCATGCTCCTCGCCGGCGTAGCGGCCGCGCAGACCGCCAACCCGCTGGAGGGACGCTGGACCGTCGATCTTTCGGCCGAGCCGGGCAAAGCCTATACCAAGACGATGGAACTGCATCTGGCGCCGGACAGCAGTGTGACCGGCAGCTTCTACGACAGTACGATCGAGGCTGGCCGCTGGACAACCGCGCGAGGACGAACCTGCGTCAGCTTTCGCACGACCGACGGCGTGGGTCCGTATCACACCAGCGCATGTTTCCGTGGCGACGCCGTCGAAGGACAGACCTGGGCCGAGCATCGCAATTTCCTGTTCAACTGGAACGCGGTGCGGCAAAACTGACGCCTGTCGCGGCTACGGTCGCAATTGCCCCTCACCGCGCACCACCCACTTGTAGGTGGTGAGGCCCTCCAGCGCGACCGGGCCTCGCGCGTGAAGGCGGCCTGTCGAGATGCCGATCTCGGCGCCGAGCCCGAACTCGCCGCCGTCGGCGAACTGGGTCGAGGCGTTGTGCATCACGATCGCGCTGTCGACGCTTCGCAGGAAGCGGTCGGCGACAGCCTGATCCTCGGTGACGATCGCGTCGGTGTGGTGCGAGCTGTGGCGGGCGATATGCGCCATCGCGCCCTCGACCCCGTCGACCACTGCCACCGCGACGATGCTGTCGAGATATTCGGTGTCCCAATCGCTGTCGGCCGCGGTCATGACGCGTGGGTCGAAGGCCCGCGCCGCCGTGTCGCCGCGCACTTCGCAGCCGGCATCGATCAGCGCCGCGACGATCGCGGCGGGGGCGCGATAGGCGCGGTCGATCAGCAGCGTCTCGGTGGCGCCGCACACGCCGGTGCGGCGCATCTTGGCGTTGACCGCGAGCGGCACCGCCTTGGCGGCGTCGGCCGCGCCGTCGATGTAGAGATGGACGATGCCGTCGAGATGGGCGAGCACCGGCACCCGGGCTTCGTCCTGGACGCGGGCGACCAGGCTCTTGCCGCCGCGCGGGACGATGATGTCGATCAGCCCCTGCGCCCTCAGCATCGCTCCCACCGCCGCGCGATCGGTGGTGGGAACCAGCTGGATCGCGTCCTCGGGCAGGTCCGCTGCGCGGATTCCCGCCAGCAGCGCGGCGTGGATCGCCTGGTTGCTCGCGGTCGCCTCCGATCCGCCGCGCAGGATGCAGGCATTGCCCGACATCAGCGACAGCGCGCCGGCGTCGGCGGTGACATTGGGACGGCTCTCATAGATGATGCCGATCACGCCCAGCGGCACGCGAATCCGCTGCAGCAGCAGCCCGTTGGGGCGGCGCGCCTCGTCGATCGTCTGGCCGACCGGATCGGGCAGGTCGGCCACCGCTTCGAGCCCGGCGGCGACGCCTTCGAGCCGTGCGGGATCGAGCTTCAGCCGGTCGATCATCGCGGCGGTCAGGCCATTGGCCTGCGCCCGCGCCACATCCTCGGCATTGGCGGCGAGGATCGCGTCGCTCTGCGCGCGGATCGCCTTCGCGGCTTCGACCAGCGCCTTCGCCTTGTCGGCGGTTGGCATCTCCGCCAGGCGCGCCGCGGCGACACGCGCGCGTCGGCCCATGTCGGCGATCAGCGCGGCAGGATCGGTGAGGGCGTCGGCGGGGCGGAGGGCGGCGGCTTGGGTCATGGGCGGCACCTAGCATAGGGATGCGCGCTTGCTAAAGCCCACTCGCGCTTGTCCCCCTGCAATGCTAGTTTTCACGCATGTCAGGGGAATTCGAAGCGGTGGCCGATGTTGCGACTGGCGCAGTCGTGGCGCACGTCGTGGGGGGCAAGGGCGATGCAGGGCAGGGCGCCCATGGCGGCGCTTGCCTGAATTGCGGGACCGCGCTGATCGGGACGCATTGCCACGCCTGTGGCCAGTCCGGCCATATCCACCGCACCGCAGGCGCGCTGTTCCACGATATCGCCCACGGCGTGTTCCATTTCGAGGGGCGCACCTGGCACACGCTGCCGCTGCTGTTCTGGCGCCCGGGTGAGGTGACGCGTCGATATATCGCCGGCGAGCGGGTCAATTTCGTCTCGCCGATGGCGCTGTTCCTGTTCTCCGTCTTCCTGATGGTCGCGGTGTTTGGCCTGATCGGCGGACCGTTCGGGACGGTGAACGCCACCCAGGCCGCGGCATTGGCGAAGGCGCGAAGCGAGGCCGCCAACGATCTGGTCAGGGTCGAGGCGGAGCTCGGGAAGCTCCGGGCCGAAAAGGCCGCGCTGAAGGCGAAGGGCGTAAAAAATCCGGATCTCAACGAGAAGATCGGCGACCTGATCGACGAACAGGCCGAGTTGCGGATGGTGACGAAGGGCGTGCTCAAGCCCGATATCAAGAGCGGCCCGATCGATGTCGACCAGGCCGGCCTGAAGACCGGCGTCCCGGGGGTGGATCACATCATCCGCCACGCCGCCGCCAATCCGGAACTCACCGCCTACAAGCTGCAGGCGAGCGCCTATAAATTCTCCTGGGCGCTGATCCCGATCTCGCTGCCCTTCATCTGGATGTTGTTCATGCTCCGCCGCGATGTCGGCCTGTACGATCACGCGGTGTTCGCCACCTATTCGCTGGCGGCGATGACGCTGATGGTGGTCGGCCTGAGCCTCGCGGCGGCGCTCGGCTTGCCGGGGGTGCTGACCGGCACGGTGCTCGTCTTCTTTCCGCCATGGCATATGTACCGGCAGCTCAAGGGCACCTACGGACTGGGCCGCTTCGGCGCGATCTGGCGCACATTCGCGCTGATCGTCGCCGCCTATACCTCGGCGCTGATCTTCTTCATTGTCCTGATCGCCATGGGCGCCTGATCGCGCCTATTTCGCGGTCGCCGCCTTGGGCAGCCGGCAGGTCGGCAGTTTCAGCGAGGCGAGATCGCCGCAAGGGCGGACCTGTACCGATCCGTCGAGGCCGACAAAGGCGGCATAGTTCGCGCCCTTGTCGCACTGCACAGTCCACATTTCGAGATTCTTGAACGGGCCCTGATAGGCGACCGGGCCGATCCGGCGGCAATATTTCCCGTCGTCGAGAACGGCACGGCGCATCGTCGCACGCTGCTGTGTCGACGACAGCGTCCTGAGCCGGTCGCTGAACGGGTTGGCCGCGGCCAGGGCCGGGGCAGAGGCCAGCGCAACGGCGGCGATGGCAAAGGCGGTGACGATCTTCATGCCCCGTCCTTAACCGAATCGGGCCGCGGCGCACAGAGGCTGTGCCGCGGCCCGGTCATGGAAACCGATCAGGCGGTTATAGCGAGTCGCTGATCTTCTTCCCCGCGAACAGCGCGAGCAGAGCGAAGATGATGAACAGCGCGATTGCGACGAAGAACAGAATCTTGGCGATACCGACAAAGGCTCCGCCGACGCCGCCGAAGCCCAGACCGCCGAGAACGAGCCCGACGACCAGGAAAATAAGTGCCCATTTCAGCATCGCAGCGTCTCCGTTCAGTTTTGGCGTTCAGATTTGGCCAGAGAACGGCGATACGGGTCGAAAGGTTCCCATGACGGCGCAGACGTAACGATCTTGTGCCGGCTCGACAGCCTCTGCCCGCTTATTCGCCCGGCGCCGTCGCCCTGATCGCCAGCGCATGCACCCGTTCGTGCAGCAGCTCGGCCAGCGCGGCATTGACGGCGCGCTGGCGCGCGACCCTGGTCTTGCCGACGAAGGACGGACTTTCGATTTCCACGGTGAAATGGCTCTCGCCCGACCCGTCATGGCCGGCATGGCCGCGATGGCTTTCGCTGTCGTCGATGACGGCGAGTCGGGTGGGGGTGAGCGCCGCGGTGAGGCGACGTGTGATCTCGGCGGCGATCGGACCGGTGGGAAGTTCGTTCATTTCTCCTATATAGGGGAATTGCAGCATAAGAGGCGAGAGTTGAGCGAAGACTTTGCGGCGCGGCGCGCGGGGCCACGTTTCCACGGCCGGATCGAGAATGGCGAGCGGGCCTGTGCGGAGCCGGGGTGCCAGGCACCGGGCGAGTTCCGCGCGCCGGCCAGTGGCGGCCGGTCGTCGGGATCCGACGGGCCGGGCGAGTGGCGTTTCCTGTGCCTCGATCACATCCGCGCCTTCAACAGCGGCTATAATTTTTTCAGCGGCATGAGCACCGACGAGATCGAGGCGCAGCAGACCCCCTATGGCGGCTGGGACCGGGAGACGCGCGCCTTTTCGCCGGGCGCCGGCGGCAATCCGCGCTGGGGCGATTTCACCGATCCGATCGACGCGATCGGCGCCCGATTCGCCCGCAGGGCCGCGCAGGACAGGACCGATGGCCGGCCGCTGTCGGACGGCGATCGCAAGGCGCTGAAGGTGATGGGACTCGACAAGGATGTCGATCGCCGCGCCCTTCGCTCGCGCTATGCCGAACTGCTCCGACGCTACCACCCGGACAAAAATGGGGGTGACCGGACCCACGAGAAGGCTTTGCAGGACGTGATTTCGGCTTATACGCAGCTGAAAGGCCGTCCAGCCTTCGCATAAGCAGCATAGTTGATCCCAAAAGGTACCGCATGACCGACCTGCCCAATGTCCAGCCCGATAGCCGCACCGATACGGTGCTCGCCGCGCCTGATCGGATGGTGAAGGTTCGCGATCTCTTCGGGATCGACAGCGACCTCGAAGTGCCCGCCTTTTCGGAATCGGACGAGCGCGTTCCCGATCTCGACCCCGCTTATGTGTTCGATCCGGACACCACCCTCGCGATCGTCGCGGGCTTCGCGCACAATCGCCGGGTGATGGTCCAGGGCTATCACGGCACCGGCAAGTCGAGCCATATCGAGCAGGTTGCCGCGCGTCTGAAATGGCCGTGCATCCGCATCAACCTTGATGCGCATATCAGCCGCATCGACCTGATCGGGCGCGACGCCATCGTCCTGCGCGACGGCCATCAGATCACCGAGTTCCGCGAAGGCCTGCTGCCCTGGGCGCTGCAGACCCCGACGGCGCTGGTGTTCGACGAATATGATGCCGGCCGTCCCGACGTGATGTTCGTGATCCAGCGCGTGCTCGAAGCCGAGGGCAAGCTGACCCTGCTCGACCAGAATCGGGTGATTCGCCCGAACCCCTGGTTCCGCCTGTTCGCCACCGCCAACACGGTCGGCCTCGGCGATACGACTGGCCTCTATCACGGCACGCAACAGATCAACCAGGGTCAGATGGACCGCTGGAACATCGTCGTCACCCTCAACTATCTGCCCGCCGCGATCGAGGCGCAGATCGTGCTCGCCAAGTCGGGCGAATATGACAAGCCCGACGGCAAGAAGGTCGTCGAGGACATGGTCAAGGTCGCCGATCTCACCCGCCAGGGCTTCGTCGCCGGCGACATCTCCACCGTCATGAGTCCGCGCACCGTGATCAGCTGGGCGCAGAACACGCTGATCTTCAACGATGTCGGCTTCGCCTTCCGCCTGTCCTTCCTCAACAAGTGCGACGAGAGCGAGCGGCCGCTGGTCGCCGAATATTATCAGCGCGTGTTCGGGAAGGACCTGCCGGAGAGCATCGTCGGGAAAGCATGACGACGGCCATACTCTCGCCGCTGCTGCCCCTCGAAGGCGGGTTCAACCTGCGTGACATGGGCGGCTATGCGACCGAGGACGGCCGCACCGTCCGGCGCGGGATGCTGTTCCGTTCCGGCGTGATGTCGCTGCTGACCGAAGCCGACGAGGCACATCTCGCCGGGCTCGGCATCGCGACGGTCTGCGATCTGCGGCGGCCGGGCGAACGGCGCCGCGATCCCACCCGCTGGTGCGAACCGGCCGGCGTCTTCTACTGGTCGCGCGACTATACCGAAACCAGCGGCGCGCTGGGCGAGATGCTGCGTGGCGAAGTGGTCACGGCCGCGCAGATGCAGGCCAAGATGCTCGGCCTCTACCGTGAGATCCTGGTCGATCACGCGCCCTCCTACCGGTTCCTGTTCGCGCGGCTGGCCGCCGGCCATGTGCCGCTGCTGTTCAACTGCTCGGCCGGCAAGGATCGCACCGGCGTCGCCGCCGCGCTGATCCTGTCGGCGCTGGGCGTATCGCGCGAGACGATCCTCGCCGATTATCTGCTGACGAATGAGTATGCCGACTTCGCGCGGCTGCTGGATGGCCGGCAGAGCGCGGTGAGCGACCTGTCCAGCCTCGATGCCGACGTGCTGCGCCCGCTATTGGCCGCCGATGCCGATTATCTGGCGGTGGCGTTCGACAGCCTCGATCGCGACCATGGCGGTCTCGATGCCTATCTGGCCGCGATCGGCGTCGACGCGTCGGTCAAGGCCCGCCTCCAGGAAGCGCTGCTCGACTGATGGCCGAACAATCCCCCATCGAAAATTTCCGGCTCGTTCTGGGCGGCACCGCCCGGGCGATGGCGCGCGATCAGGAACTGGAGCTCAGCTTTACCGCCGAGGCGCCGTCCTTCTCGCTCAAGCAGCTGCGCGTGCCGATGCCGTCGCGCAACCTGCCGCCCCAGGCGGTAGCCGAGGCGCGCGGCTTCGCCGACGGCTTCGCGTTGCGGGCGCGGCACCATGACACGCGCATCCATGAACGCGCCGCCCCGGCCGAGCCGGTCGCCCGCGCCGTCCATGACGCGGTCGAACAGGCGCGGGTCGAGGCGATCGGATCGCGGTCGATGGCCGGCGTCCGCGCCAATCTGAACACCGCGCTGGAGGTACGGCTGCGCTCCGATCCGCTGGTGCGGGCGCGGGTGCGGGAGGAAGTGCCGCTGTCGACCGCGATCGGCTTGCTCGTCCGCGAGCGGCTGACCGGACAGCCGGTGCCCGCCATTGCCGAGCCCGGCCTGGCGCTGGTCCGCGACTGGATCGAGGAAAAGGCCGGCAAGGATCTCGACGCGCTCGGTTTCGCCTTTGACGACCAGGCGGCGTTCGCCAGGCTCGTCGGCCGGCTGCTCGAGGATCTCGACCTGACCGAGGGCGAGCAGATGCCCGAGACCGATCCCGAGGCCGGCGACAACGACGACGGCGAGGATCAGGAAGAAGGCCAGGACCAGCAGGACGAAGGCGACGATTCGGGCGGATCGAGCGACTCGGACGTGGAGATGCGCGCCGAACAGTCCGAGGGCGGCGAGGAGGACGGCGAACAGCGCCAGCTCGACGACGACCAGCCGTCCGAGATGGACAGCGACATGGGCGAGGATGGCGAGGAGGGCATGATGCCCGTCCGCCCCAACCGGCCGATGTCCGATCTGCCGCCGCATTTCGACTATCATGCCTACACGTCGCAGTTCGACGAGGAGATCGCCGCCACCGAGCTGTGCGACGACGAAGAGCTGACGCGGCTGCGCGCCTATCTCGATCAGCAGCTCGTCCACCTCCAGGGCGCGGTGACCAAGCTCGCCAATCGGCTGCAGCGCCGGCTGATGGCGCAGCAGAACCGCAGCTGGGACTTCGACCAGGAGGAAGGGATGCTCGACGCCGCCCGGCTGGCCCGCGTCGTCGTCGATCCGACCCACTCCCTGAGCTACAAGATCGAGCGCGACACCGATTTCCGCGACACCGTCGTGACGCTGCTGATCGACAATTCGGGGTCGATGCGCGGCCGCCCGATCTCGATCGCGGCGATCTGCGGCGACATCCTCGCGCGCACGCTCGAGCGGTGCGGGGTGAAGACCGAGATATTGGGGTTCACGACCCGCGCCTGGAAGGGCGGCCAGTCGCGCGAGGCATGGCTGGCGGCGGGGCGTCCGCCTGCGCCGGGGCGGCTCAACGACCTGCGCCACATCATCTACAAGAAGGCCGACGATCCCTGGCGCCGGTCGCGCAAGTCGCTTGGCCTGATGATGCGCGAGGGGCTGCTCAAGGAGAATATCGACGGCGAGGCGCTCCAATGGGCCCACAGCCGCCTGATCGCCCGCCGCGAGGAGCGCAAGATCCTGATGGTGATCTCCGACGGCGCGCCGGTCGACGACTCGACGCTGTCGGTCAACAACGGCTCCTATCTGGAGCGGCATCTTCGTCAGATGATCGGCTGGATCGAGACCCGCTCGCCGGTCGAACTCATCGCCATCGGCATCGGCCATGACGTGACCCGCTATTATCAGCGCGCGGTAACGATCATGGATGTCGAGCAGCTTGGCGGCACGATGGTCGAGCAGCTCGCGGGTCTGTTCGATCTCGAAGCCAAATAGGGATTTTTTGGTTTAGCCCTCATGCGCCGGCGGTCGCATCCGCGACCTTGGCTATCCTCGCATAAGCTCGGGCGCGCGTTCGCGCTTGCGGAGCCCTGGCGGGCTCCGACGACGATCTCCAGCTAAGAGCTATGCCGTGGAACGGGGCGCATAGCGTCCCGCAAGGCCGAACGGCCGCCCGAGCTTATGCGAGGAAAGCCAAGCGAGGCGGATGCCTCGCGCCCGGCGCCTGAGGTTTAACAAACAAACCCTCCACTTTTCGCGGGCTGCGCCCGCAAAAAGTGGAGGGCCACCGGCTCCTCCAGCGAGACCGGCGACCCTCCTCCCCACAACGCCACGCGGGGAACTGGTTCAAACTGAATTAGAGGGCGCGGACGACCGCGCGCTTAGCAGTTGCGGTCGATCGCCCGGCCGGCGAGGGCGCCGATGCCTGCGCCGACGATGGCGCCTGTCGTGCCGTCGCCGCGATCATAGCGGCCATTGCCGATCTCGTTGCCGAGCAGGCCACCCGCAATCGCACCGAGAATGGTGCCGCCGGTGCCTTTGTCGCGGCAGCGGCCACGATCGCCACGATAGCTGCGGTCACGATAATAGCCGCGATCGCCACCACGATAGCCACGGTCGCCGCGATAGCCACGGTCGCCGCGATAATAACCGCGGTCGCCGCGATCGCCACGCCACTCGCGGACCTGCTCGTAGCGGCCGCCATAATATTGAGCCTGGGCGGCGACGGGAGCCACCGTCATCAGGACTGCGGCCGAAGCAGCGGCGGCCGCGATAATCTTGCGCAACATAACAACCTCCTACTCTCAACCGTGCGTCCCGCGGTGCGGGGCCCCTTGGAAGGGCCATATGGGCCGATCGATGACGCCCTTATTCCACGAGTCGGGTGAGCCGACTCTGAACGCGGTTGTTGGCCGCCGTTCAGCTTCGCGTGGCGAGCGGGGGAGGAAGCTTGCTGCAAAAGCCTTGGGAATCGCGCGGTCGGGCGGTATCGGCGGCGCGATGAAGAAGGCGCTGATCGCATTGCTGTTCTGCCTGGTGCCGGGGTCGGCAGGCTTCCCCCAGTCGGCGGGTGTGCCGATCGTCGCGACTCCGATCCCGCTGGACCCGGCCGACCCGGCGCGGCGCACGATCGGCGGGCTGCGCTATCTGGGCGGTTGGCAACTGACCAGCCGGCAGCGCGACTTCGGCGGCTATTCGGCGCTGCTGGTCCGCGGGGACGAGCTCTTCGCCCTCTCCGACCAGGGCCGCACCATGCGCTTTCGCATGGCCGAACCGGGGATGATTACCGACAGCCGCTTCGGCGAGCTTCCCGGCTTTCCCGGCAATGACGGGCGCAAGGGCGACCGCGATGCCGAATCGATGACCGTCGGTCCCGAGGGCGATGTCTGGGTCGGCTTCGAATATCACAATGCGATCGTCCGCTATTCGCCCGACCTGACCCTGGTTCAGTCGCTGGGCTGGCCGCCGGCGATGAAGAGCTGGTCGGAAAACTCCGGGCCCGAAGCGATGGTTCGGCTCGAAGGCGGCCGATTCGTCGTCTTCGCCGAGGGGCGGGCGATTGCACCGCATGTCCATGCTGCGCTGCTGTTTCCCGGCGATCCCACCAAGGCGCGCAACATCCCCTTCCAGTTCGGCTATCGCGCGCCCTTGCCCGATTATGCCCCGACCGACGCGGTGCAGTTGCCCGACGGACGCCTGGTCATCCTGCATCGGCGATTCGGGCTGTTCGAGGGCTTCTCGGCGGCGGTCGGCATCGCCGATCCGGCCGGGATCAAGCCCGGCGCGATCCTGACCAGCACGCTGGTCGCCGAGCTGAAGCCGCCGTTCAACATCGACAATATGGAGGGAATCAGCGTCGTCCGGGAGGGCGGGCGCACGATTCTGTGGATGATCTCCGACGACAATCAGATTCCGATCGAACGGACCCTGTTGCTGAAGTTCGAACTGGTCGGGTGAGGGCGTTTGTTTGGCTCAACGCGCATAAGCGCGTTCGTGTGCGCGCGGCTTTGGCAGGCTCCGACGCTGCGCTCGTCGTCGGGGCGCGTCAGCGTCCCGCAAGGCCGAACGGCCGCCCGAGCTGATGCGAGGAAGCCAGGCTGGGCGGATGCCCTGCGCCCGGCGTTTGAGGCCAAAACCGATCAGACACGACAAAACCGGACCGCGCGAGCGATCCGGCTATCGTTCATCCCGGCCCGCCGAGGCGGGCCCGAACGAATCAGGCGGCGACGGCCTGCTGCTTCTTGCTGACGTCGCGCTTCAGGCGACGGGCGCGCAGCGAAAGCTGATCGTCCGAGGTCTTCAGCAGCCAGTTGTCGAGGCCGCCGACATGCTCGACCGAACGCAGGCCGTGGGTCGAAACCCGCAGCCTTACGCCCTTGCCCAGCGAATCGGACAGCAGCGTGACGTTCTGCAGGTTAGGCAGAAAGGTCCGCTTGGTCTTGTTGTTGGCGTGGGACACGTTGTGGCCCACTTGGCGGCCCTTGCCGGTCAGCTCGCAGATGCGCGACATTGTACTTCGTCCTGATGTTCGGGTTGCCCGGAAAGTCGCGCCGGATAACGGCGTTCCAGAGATTCGTCAAGCTGGACGGACCGAAGGGATGCAACCGTTGCGCAACCAGATCGTTGTGTGGGCTCCATTCTACAGCGAGGAGAGCCGAGATGAACACGACCAATGACCCTTATAAGGAATATCCCGCCCGCAACAGCGGCGCTCGGGTAGGCATCATCATTGCGGTCGTCGCGGTCGTGGCGATCATCGCTGCGTTTGCCTTCGGTCTGGTCGACATCAATCAGACCAAGGAAATGAAGGCACCCGACGTCAGCGTCTCCGGTGGCCAGGCGCCTGCCTTCGACGTCGACACCGCCAAGGTGGAAGTCGGCACCAAGACCACCGATGTTTCGGTTCCCAAGGTCGAGGTCGGCACCACCAAGGAAGAGATCAAGGTCCCGACGATCGACGTCGACAAGGCTAACTGATCATGACCCGGCAGCAGGATCTTCGAAAGCCCACGACCCCTTGGGCCGTGATCGCAGCGATCCTGCTGCCGCCTCTTGGCGTATTCCTCGCAAGGGGAATCACGCCGGCCTTCTGGCTGACCGTCCTTCTGACGCTGATCGGCTGGGTTCCGGGGGTGATTTTCGCTCTCGCGCTGTTGCTTGTGCCGCAGCAAATTCCCATTCGCTAGACAGCGGCCCCTCGCCGCTCTGGTCTTTGCGAGTGCCGCTCCGTAAATCGGGGCGATGACCTTCCCCCTGCCTTATCCTATGCGGCTCGCGCTTGATCTTGCTGCCAAGGCGGCGGCCGCCGGCGAAGTGCCCGTCGGCGCGGTGATCATGCGCGGGGACGACGTGATAGCCGCCACCGCCAACGCGATGTGCGGCGGCCATGATCCGACCGCCCATGCCGAGATGAACGCCATTCGCCAGGCCAGTGCCCGGCTGCAGGCGCAGCGCCTCGACGATTGCGATCTCTATGTGACGCTGGAGCCCTGCGCGATGTGCGCGGGGGCGATTTCCCATGCCCGGTTGCGCCGGCTCTATTATGGCGCGGACGATCCGAAGGGCGGGGCGGTGGCGAACGGACCGCGCTTCTTCAGCCAGCCGACCTGCCACCACCGCCCCGACATCTATGGCGGGATCGGGGAGGGGGAGGCGGCCTTGCTGCTGAAGGATTTCTTCGCCGCCCGTCGCTGACGGGCGGGCGTCTGCCGATGGTCGGATCAGGCGATCGTCACATATCGCCGTCCCTGATCGGCACGATCTTGATCTCGACGCGGCGATTTGCCTGCCGGCCCTCGGGCGTCGCGTTGGTCGCGATCGGCTGACGCGATCCGAACCCCTGGGTGCCGATCCGCGCGGCGGCGACGCCGCGGCTCGACAGATAGGCCGACACCGCTTCGGCGCGATTGCGGGACAGCGGTTCGTTGATCGCATCGCTGCCTGTCGAATCGGTGTGGCCGTACACGTCGACATAGGTCTTGCCATATTCGGACAAAGTGTCCGCGACCTTGTCGAGCGTGGCGCGAACCTGCGGCTGGACCTGGTAGCTGTTGGTGGCGAAGGTGACGCCGGCGGGCATGTTCAGCAGCAGCTCGTCGCCCTGACGCTCGACATCGATTCCCGAGCCGGCGGTCTGCTCACGCAGCTTGGCTTCCTGACGGTCCATATAGACACCGATCGCACCACCGGCGAGCGCGCCGATGCCGGCGCCGACGATCGCTTCGGTCCGGTTGCGTCGACCGCCGACCAGCGCGCCTGCGCCCGCGCCGAGCGCGGTGCCCGCGATCGCGCCGATGCCGGCCTTGGACAGGCGCTGCTTGCCGGTGTCCGGATCGGTCACGCAGCCTGCCAGCAGGGTCGAGGCCGCAAGCATCGCGCCGAGGGTTCTCATTCTGGGTCGATAGGTCATGGCGATGGTCTTTCTTCGATCGTTACGGGGGAAGGATGGACACTGAACCCTCCACCGTCACTTTGGTTGCCGGGCGTTGCCGCCGTCGATGACGGTTGTGTAAAGATAAAATCCACGGCATGACCGTCGCAGCGCTATGCCGCAGCCTGTCCCCTTGACCCCCTTCCCCTGGTTCGATCTGGTGATCATCATCGCCCTGATCGCGCTTAACGGTGTGTTCGCGATGTCGGAGCTCGCGATCGTGTCGTCGCGCAAAGCCCGGATGGAGGCGCTGGCCCGCACCGGACGCAGGGGGGCTCGCACGGCGATCGCGCTGTCCGCCGATCCCGGCAAATTCCTGTCGACCGTGCAGATCGGCATCACCCTCATCGGCATCCTGGCCGGCGCCTATTCGGGCGCCAGTCTCGGCGGCCCGGTTGGCGAGCGCCTCGTGCTGCTCGGCGTGCCCCCCGCCAACGGTCCCGAAGTCGGCTTTGCGGTGGTGATCGCTGTGACGACCTTCCTGTCGCTGATCATCGGCGAACTGGTGCCGAAGCAGTTCGCGCTGCGCGCGCCGGAGCCGATCGCGGCGCTGGTGGCGATTCCGATGCTGTGGCTGTCGCGGATCACCGCGCCGGTCGTCTGGCTGCTCGACAAGACCAGCGGCCTGATCTTCCGCGTGCTCGGGCTGAACCGGGAATCCGAAAGCCACGTCACGGCGGAGGAACTGCATCTGATCGTGGCCGAGGCCTCCTCGGCCGGCGTGATCGAGGAAAGCGAGCGCGCGATCATCTCGGGCGTGGTGCGCCTTGCCGACCGGCCGGTGCGTGAGGTGATGACGCCCCGCACCGAGGTCGAATGGATCGACATCAACGCCGCCCCCGACCAGATCCTGGCGCAACTCGCGGATATTCCGCACACCCGCATGCCGGTCGCCGACGGTTCGGTCGACCAGATATTGGGCGTGGTCCACGCCCGCGACCTGGTGCGCAACCTGATCGCGGGCGAGCCGATCGACCTGCGCGCCAT
Source organism: Pseudomonadota bacterium (assembly GCA_040387595.1). Classification (GTDB taxonomy): domain Bacteria; phylum Pseudomonadota; class Alphaproteobacteria; order Sphingomonadales; family Sphingomonadaceae; genus Rhizorhabdus. Next base: position 44,040 of record JAZKDN010000016.1, on the reverse strand, counting down.
CCTGCGCAAGGGCATCGTCATGCCCGATCATGTCGAGGCGATGGATGCGCTGAAGGCGCTGCGCGAGGCCGAGGTGCCGATGGCCTTCATCCACGACGAATATGGCCATTTCGAAGGGCTCGTCGCCCCGGCCAATCTGCTCGCCGCGATCGCGGGCGAGTTCGCGTCTGACCAGGACGAATATAATGATCCCCCGCTCGTCGAGCGCGAGGATGGCAGCTGGCTGGTGTCTGGCACGCTCGCGGCCGATACGATGGCCGACCGGCTCGGTATCGACCTGCCGGAAGACCGCGATTTCGCGACGGCAGCGGGCTTCGCGCTCTGGCGGCTCAAGCATCTGCCCACCACGGGCGAGTCGTTCGACCATCGCGGCTGGCGGTTCGAGGTGGTGGATATGGACGGACGCCGGATCGACAAGCTGCTCGCAAGCGCGATTTCGCCCTCGGAATAGGGCGTTCGGCGTTCGAAACGCCCCGCCGATCGGGCGGCTCGCCGAAAAAAACCATTTGAAAACGTTCGCGGAACCAAATTTTCCCATTTTCGGGCGAGTTTCCAATTGCTCCCGCTGAAAGAGCCGAGCAAAAGGGGCGCCTTGCGCCGTTTCGGCGGGGCAATAGAGTTTCTTTAAACAAGCAAGACCAGGAGTGATCATGAACACTGCCGACATCGCAGGCGCTGTCGCCGCTGAACAGGGTATCGACAAGGCCGCTGCAAAGCGCGTTATCGATGCCGCTCTGAAGGCGATCACCGACGCCGCCAAAGCTGGAGATGAAGTTTCGCTGCCGGGCTTCGGCAAGTTCAAGGTCACCGACCGTCCGGCGCGCGAAGGCCGCAACCCGGCCACCGGCGCGACCCTGACGATCGCTGCTTCGAAGAAGGTTTCGTTCACCGCCGCCAAGGCGCTGAAGGATGCGCTGAACGGCTGATCCAGATCGGGGGAGTGTTCCCCTGACGGACGCTACAGTAGGGGGGTGGCAGCGATGCCGCCCCTTTTCTTTTGCCTACGATCCACCCGGAGCTTCGGCGATGCGCGATCATGTCCCGGCTGAATGGCGTAAGGCGCTGCTGGTCTGCGCCAAATGTACGAAGAAGGTGAAGGGCGGTTTCGGCAGGAAGGGCCGCACCCCGCTCGCCCGCGCCCTGCTCGACCTGGGCAATGGCCGCAAGGGCCGCAAGGCCGACTATGGCGTCGTGGAAACCGCGTGCCTCAAGCTGTGCCCCAAGGGGCGGGTCGTGGTGATCGACGGCGCCGCGCCCGACCAGTGGATATTGGTGACGCCGGGCACGCCGGTCGAGGATGTCGCCGAGCGGCTCGGCCTGCCCCCGCGCCGGGGCTGAGGACGCGACTCCGGCGGGTGCGCGACCGTCTGCGCGGCGCGAGGCGTGCAACGCCGATGACAGCGCTCATGGGATAGCTCCTGCGTTCGCGAAATGTCATTCTGCCCGCCGGGCATCGCGCGGCTCGGGAGGTTTGATGTGACGATCGGTCGTCGGGACATGATGGGGCAATCGGCCGCGGCGCTCGTGCTGGCCAGCATCGGCGGCACGACCGCCTGGATGAGCGCGGCCGAGGCCGGCGCGCGCGGCGCGGCGCTCCGGCGGCTGACCGAAGGCGAGGCTGCGTGGATCGCCGGACTGGGGGAGGCGATCGCGCCGCCGTCGCGGGCGGCCGGGCTGGTCCATTATCTCGATCACCATCTCGCCCTTCCCGCGGGCGAAAGCCTGCTGGCGCTGCGCTATCTCGACGTCGCGCCGCCCTGGCTGGATTTCTACCGTCCGGCGCTGGCGTCGCTGGTCAGGATTCACGGCGCGGTGCCGCCGCCTGCCGATGACGCGCGCTGGGCGCCGATCCTCGCCGGATTGGGCGGCCCCGATCCGGCCGGCTGGCAGGGGCCGCCTTCGGGACTCTTCCTGTTCGCGCTGCGCCTCGACGCGATCGACATCGCTTATGGGACGAAGGACGGCTTCGCCCGGCTCGGCGTCGACTATCTCGCCCATATCGAGCCGGAGACCGACTGGTGAGCAGCCCCCGGACCGTCGATGTCGCGATCGTAGGCGCAGGGGCGGCCGGCGCGCTGCTCGCGGCGCGGCTGGCGGAGGCCGGCCGGTCGGTCTCAGTCTTCGAGGCGGGCCCGCGCTGGGATGCCGGATCGCTGGTCAGTTCGCAGATCTGGAGCCGACGGCTGCGCTGGGGCGGCCCGCATGTCGCGACGACCGGCCCCGAGCCGATCGGCTTCGGCTTCAACGCCGGCTGGGGCATGGGCGGCGCGGCGCTCCACCATTATGGCACCTGGCCCCGGCTCCACCCGGCCGACTTCTCGATGCGCGCCGATCATGGCCGGGGGTTCGACTGGCCGCTGGGCTATGACGATCTTCGCCCCTTCTATGACCGCATCCAGCGCGAGGTGGGCCTTTCGGGCGATGCCGCCGCCGAACCCTGGCGGCCCGCCGGCGATCCCTATCCGATGCCCCCGCTCGATCCCCTCAAGCAGGGGCGCGTCCTGGCGCGGGCCTTCGCGGCCGCCGGCAAACGGACGTCTCCGGCGCCGATGGCGATCAACAGCGTCGACTATGGCAACCGCCCGGCCTGTCTCTACGACGGCTGGTGCGACGCGGGCTGCCCGATCATGGCGCTCGCCAACCCGCTCGCCATCTTCCTGCCGCGCGCCGAACTGGCGGGGGCGACGATCCGGTGCGAGACCCCGGTGACCCGGCTCGTCTCGAGCCGTCCAGGCCGGATCGACGGCGTCGAATATCGCGAGGCGTCGGGCGCGCGTGCGGTCCAGCCGGCGCGTCTCGTCATTCTCGCGGGGTCGGTCGTCGGCAATCCCGCCCTGCTGCTCAACTCGGCGAGCGCGCTCCATCCGCACGGGGTCGGCAATGCCCATGGGCTGGTCGGTCGCTATGTGATGACGCACGGGCTGATCCAGATCCTCGGCCTGTTCCCCGACGAGACCGAGCCGCATCGCGGCGTCACCGGCGCGCATCTGATGAGCCACGACAGTTACGGCAAGACCAGCACCACGGGCGCCTTCGGCAGCCGGCAATGGCTGATCGCGGCGGCGATAAAACCGAACGACCTGGCCGGGCTGGCGGCGGCGCGGATGGACCTCAACGGCGCCGCGCTCGATGCCTTCATGCAGCGCGCGGTCCGCCACGGCGCCAACATGATCGGGATGTGCGAGGAGGAGCCCGGCGCCGACAACCGGGTCGAACTGGTCGACGGCGTGAACGGCGGGGGCGTGCGCGGGGCCCGGCTGGTCCACGGCTTCTCCGACGATGCGAAGCGGCTATGGGCGGCGATGCGCGACGAAGGGGTTGCGATCTTCAAGGCCGGCGGCGCGACCGACGTCTGGCACACGCCGATGGGCTCGGCGCATCTGGCCGGCGGCACGATCATGGGCCGCACCGCCGCAACCTCGGTGACCGACAGCCATGGCCGGGTACACGATATCGACAATCTCTACGTCGCCGGGCCGGGCCTGTTCCCGACCGAAGGCGGCACGAACCCGACCTTCACCGTCCACGCCCTCGCCGACCGCGCGGCCGACCATATCATCCGCGACCGCGCGGCGCTGTTCGCGTGATTCAGACGTCGGGCAGTTCGGATGCGGCCCGATTCCGGTCGGCTTTCCATTACCGGCATGGCTGGCCCCGCTCGACCCGGATACCGATCTATCTGAGGCCCAGGATTGTGTCGGCGGCGTCGTGACCTTCTGTGAACATGAGCTAGAACCGAGCGGTGAGGGCCAGTCCACCGCCGCTTCCGCCACCCCAGGCCGAGACATCGATCGGATGATCGCCGCTATGGGTTAGGAGAAAGCCGGATGCGGATCCGATCGCGGCACCCGCGGCGACGTCATACCAATGGTGCCGCTTGGCCTCGACACGAGCAACGCCGACGAAGCTTGCCAAAGCGAAAGCCGGAAGGCCGACTTGCCAGCCATAGCTGTTCTCGAGCGAAGCTGCCGCGGCGAACGAGAAGCTGGCGTGGCCCGAAGGGAAGCTGCGATGATCCGTTCCGTCAGGCCGGCGTTCCCTGACCAGGGATTTCAGAGTGAAGGCCGTCCCTGTCCCGGCGGCCATGCTGAGCCCAGCCTGCGCCATTCCCGCCTCATCGGACTTCGCCAACGGAATGCCCAGCGCGAAGACGGCGATCGCCCCGGCGGTAACCGTGCTGGCTTGATCCCAGTGATGAAGCGATTTCGCTTCACCTGGCGCGCCGACTACCAACGCTCCGATAACCACCAGCATCCTCAACCGAACCCGCATCGCCTTCTCCCCGCTTGCCCGCTTCGACGGCACGCGCGAGGGACCACCCCAGTTCGGATCAGAAGTTTTTCTGCAGCCTCATCGTCACTGTGCGTGGCTGGAGAGGCGTGCGCTGGTCGATGCTGCGCAGCGTGAAGGGGTTGCCGAAGCCAAAGCTGTTTTCGCGTTGGTCGAGAAGATTGGCGAGCGTAAGCCCAGCCTTCCAATCGCCGATGGAACCCTCCACGCCCGCGTCGCTCACCCAATAGTCGCCCATCGAGCGGCCGAGCGAGGGATCGAAGCTCAATCGGGCCGCTCCGAGATATCGAGCGGTGGCGAACCATCGCACGTCGATGCCGGCCATGGAGTGGACGTAGGAAAGCTTCAGGCCGCCCGCATAGTCAGGCAGAATCGGAAGGCGATTATCATCGCCCAGCGCATTGGCCGCGGCCGACGGGCGATAGAGGCGCGCGTGCTGGATGGTCAGGTTGGCCGCGAGATCAAAGGGTGCCAGGCGAAGGTCAGCGGCGAGTTCTGCACCGACATTGCGCGCCCGCCCGGCATTGATGGTCCGCACGAGGCTGTCGGTGCCCAGGACGTCGCTCTGGACATTTTCCCAGCGCAACGCGAACAGGCTGCCATTCAGCCGCAGGCGGCCATCGGCCATCGTCAGCCGCCATCCGAGTTCGAGGCTTTTCAAATCGTCTGATCGGAACGTTCGCGATGCGGGATCGCCATCGGTATTGATGCCGCCCGGCCGAACAGCACTTGCATAGCGCAGCCAAGCCATGGCCCGGTCGTCCGGATGCCAGGACAAGGTGAGGCTTGGCGTGACCCCGGTCTTGCTCGCCCGACGACGCGCCTGGCCATCTTGCTCATTGTCGACGCGGGCATGGTAGACCCGCGCGCCGAAGGTGGCCGACCAGGCGCTCCCCAATGGCTGGGTTATCTCGCCGAACAGGGCGGCTTCGATCGAGTCGTTGTGAAGCGACGACAGGCTGACACGGGGCGAAGCGGCCGGCAGGAGACTGCTGCGAACGGTGTTTTCGGCTTGCAGCCACGTGAGCCCGGCAACCCAGGGACGTGCGGCGACCGCGTCGCTCAAGCGGAGTTCCTGGGTGGCCAGGCGCAGGATACGCAGGTCCTCATAACCCAGCGGAACGGTCAATCCGCGCGCACTTGCCTGGGAACTGGCGTCGAAGATGCTGCTGAACTCGTGCGAGACATAGGCTGTCGATGAGGTGAGATCGAGCGACCCGATCTTGCCGCGGACGGTGGCCGTGGCGGCCAGAAAGTCATTGTCATGGGGCTCGGCGAGCGCCGTGCTGCGCTCGAGGCGCCTGAACGCATATTGGCTGTCGCGGACGTTGAGCCATTGGGCGGTGAGGCCGGCATCGACATGCCAATCGTCTGCAAATTGCCACCCCAACGTGCCCCGCGCCCCATAACGGCGGCTGCGGTTCACATCGCGCGCGCCGCGCCCCGGATCGTCGATCCAGCCACCACCCTGATCGGCATAGGCGGCCAGCCTGAGTGCCAGGCGATCTGTCAGCAGAGGTGCGTTGAGCATGCCCTCGAGCGCACCGCCAGACCCGCCATGTGCGACCTTATTGCCCTCGATCGCCGCCATCCCCGACCAGTTGCGCAGATCCGGCCTGTTAGGCACGATCCGCACGATGCCGCCGAGCGCGCCGGATCCGTAGAGCGTACCCTGGGGTCCGCGCAGCAGCTCGATGCGGTCGACGTCGACGAGACGCAGGTCAGGATCGGGAGTCGCGTAGCTGACGCGGGCCTCATCGAGATAGAGATTGACCGTCGACTGCGTCGAACCGTTGAACGCGCTGTCGGCCACCCCGCGAAGGAAGATGCGGTCGCGCCCCGGGCCCAAATTGGTCGTGAACGCTCCCTCGGCGAACCCCAGTGCATCATGCACGCCGCGTTGCCCAACCATCTGGCTCGCCATGTCGGGACGAATGACGCTGATCGCGATCGGCACATCGATCAGACGCTCCTCGCGCTTGCGCGCCGTCACGACGATGTCGCTTGGTGGCGCCTGGGCCGGAGCGACACGCGGGGCTGGTGCAGCTGCGGTGCGATGTTCGAGGCGCCATAAACCAGGACCGGCGCGGACCGCCTGCAGGTCCGAGCCGCGCAGCAATCGCCGCAGCGCCTCCTCGGGCTCCATTGTCCCGCGAATGTGCGGCGTTGGGCGGGCTGGCATGGTGCCCGCCAGACCTACCGATATGCCGGTCTGGCTCGATAACTCGGCAAGCGCCGATGACAGCGTACCGGCCCGGATGTCGACCCGTCGTGGCGCGGCGGATGCGAGCGTCAGCGGGAGGCTAGCGAGCGCCGCTCCCGACAAGACGAACCGCGCCATTCGAGACGACCGCTTTGATCGGCAGCAAGGCCTCGATCTGTTGAACAAGTCGAGCACCATCACCGATCGCAAATACCCCCGAGACGCGCAGATCGCCGATTGCCGGATCGACCGTGACCGGGCGTCCGCCATAGCGCGCCAGATCTATTGCGACCAGTGCGAGCGGCGTATCCCGATAGACGAGTTGTCCGTTGCGCCACGCACCGACGCTGGCAGCGTCCACGGGACGAACCCTTGCGTCGCCGGTCGCGGTCGCGACATCGATCCGCTCGCCGGCGGCGACGGCTGTTCCATCACCGCCCTTGGGCGCGACGGTCACCTTGCCTTCGCTGACGGCGACACCGAGCATTTGTGGCGCCATGATCAGGTCGAACTTCGTGCCGATATCGCGAACCTCATAATCCCCGGCCCTGATCGTGAAGGCGCGCGACGGATCGTGGCGAACATCGAAATAGGCGGCTCCGCCCTGCATCTCGACCCGCGGCGCCGCGCCGTCGGCCAGCGCTAGGCGCGAATTGCGATCGAGCAGGATATGGCTGCCATCCTTCAGGTCGATCATCCGGATCTCGCCAGGACCGGTCTGATAGGCAACAAGCGTCTCCGCCGCGAAGAACGACATTTGCGGAGCGATCAACGCTGCAACCGCAGCTGCGGCGGCAATCCCGCCGCCGGCCCACCATCGAGAGCGACGCGATGCGACGGCGCGATCATCCTCGACCTCGTCATTGGCGGGAAGCGTCGCCAGGATGGCGTCGCGGTGATCGCCGATCTCGGCATCGAGCAGCGCGACCGCATCATAGGCCTCACGATGTGCCGGATCGGCATCCAGCCACAGGGCGAATGCGTCCCAATCCATGTCCGGCGCTTCGAGACGGGCATGCCATTCGGCTGCCTGCGTCGCGATCGCGCTGTCGTCGGTGCTTGGCACCGTCATGTCGAACTCTCGCCCATGCCTGTCATCCCTTTCCCGACAGACGCCGCCGGCCGATCATCACCCCAGTTCATAAACGCTTCATCGCTGCATCGCTTCCCGCAGATGGCGCAAAGCGACCGCGATATGCTTTTCGACCGCGCTGCGCGTGATGCCGAACTCCGCTGCGACCTCTGCATGGCTCAATCCGTCGAGTTTGTGACGACGAAAGACACGCCCGGCGCCCGGCGGGAGCGCTTCGATCGCTGCGGCAAGGCGCTTCGCCTGTTGGCGGCCGTCCACGATGTCATGCGGCGAAGGGCTGTCGTCGGCCGCTTCGCCGCCACGCTGTTCTATCGCGACATCGGACCAGCCTTGCTCACGCCTGGCCCGGCGTTGCCGCTCGCGGACGCGATCGAGCACGATGTTCATGCCGACGCGATGCAGAAAGGCTAGCGGGCTGGCGACCGGACCCGTGTCGGCGCGAGCGACGTGCAGCCATATCTCCTGCACGACATCCTCGGCTTCCGCCGGACTGCCGGTGCGGCTCGTGAAGAAGCGCAGGAGTTGAGGCCGGTTTGCCGTGAGAACGGATGTAAGACCGCCGGCACCTTCATTCTCGTCTTCGACGGCCGACCTCCTGGCCTCAGCTCCAGTGCGCTGCATTCAGCGTGCCGGCGCGGCGCTTGGATTTTTCCGCGCCGGCCCGCTGTGGCATAGTGCTCCTGATCGCGAAGGAAGTCTTCCTGCAAAAAGCCCGATAGCTTTCGGTCCGCCGGGACCTGATCGCGGCACGTTCGAAGCCGCTGGCGACGATCCGATCACATTAACGGATCTCGGCGCAGGCAACGCGTTCTGCGGCCCCGCCAATAGGTTGGGTCATATAGTCGTCCGCTTTGGCGTGGATCACGAGCGCCGATCCGTCCGCGTCGAGCAGGTTCGCGAGCTGGGTCCCGCCCCGCATTGCGACGAAGGGCGAAAAGAATTCGGCCGTTGCCATTCCGTCCGGCCCGGCAAATAGGTTTGGCAAATCTCCCAAGTCGTTACCAGCAGGGTTCAGCAGGCCGTGGATCGCCGGCGCCATCATATGGACATGGCTCCCCGCCGCCTTGAACATCGCATCGCTGCAATCGGCCTTCTCGTGGAAATGCACGGCATGCCAGCCCGGCGTGAAACGATGCGCTTCAACCCTCACGATCACGCCCTTGGGCCCGTCGGTGAGCGTGACCTGCCCGATGGCCTCTCCCGTCGCATTTTTCAGCGGATAGCTCTTGGGGATCGGCCCAGGCGCCGCGGCGACGAGAGCGAGCGAAGCGATCAGGAGGATGGACGGGCGGTGCATATCGTATCTCCGAGGCCATACCAGGAGCGGACTGGCGGCATGAGACGTCGCGGCACGACCGCTCCCACAGCTCCCCACGGATTTTTCATGTGGCTATTTCGACATGCCGAGAACGATCGAACTGCGGTTGGAGGTCGTCACCGGCGTCTCTGCATCGGCTGTGCTCGAACACCGGGCACCAAGGGAGGCTCGAAATGCGATTTCGTCGTCTGGTAAATGTCCGTGGCGGTCTTTTTTTCGCGCTAGCCGGCATGGCGCTGGTCGTCTCGGCCGCAGACGCTGCCGAACTGGAGGTCACCGCAGAACATGTCGTGCCAGGACCGGGATCGATCCACTTCGTGCTCTATCGCGGACCCGAGGGTTTCCGTCACGAGGACCGTGCATTCAGAGTGTTGAAGGCACCTGCGGGCGCCGGCTCGATTTCGGTTCGCTTCCGCGATGTCCCGCCGGGGCGATATGCGGTGATGGCCTATCACGACGCCGATAACGATCAGAAGCTCGATCTGCGGTTCGGTATGTTCCCGAAAGAAGGCTGGGGGCTATCGAACAATCCCAAGGTGATGGGGCCGCCTGGCTTTGCTGCATCGAGCTTTGCCTTGGGCGATAAGAATGGTTCGACGATCATCGACATGCAGTATTGAGCGCCGAAGCCTCAGGCCGCGATGGCGCGGGCAAACAGCCCCTGAACGCCCGGGGCAACCGATTTGGCCTCGATGGTGATCGCCGCAGGCTCGAAACCCGCGTCCTCGAACGCCGTTCTGAGTTCCTGCGCATCGTAGAGGCGATGGAACCCCGCCCGGGTGAACGACCATTTTTCCATCACCTGGCGGTGGGTGACATAGGCGACAAGGCGGCCTCCCGGTCGAAGCGCATGACGCAATGCCGCGATCATGCCGCCATCCTTCCCACAGAAATACAGGATGTTGAGCGCGAGCGCAGCGTCGATGCTGCCCGGTCGACAAGGCAGACTTTCCAGCGTTGCCTGATGGAGGTCTACCTGTCCGGGCAGGCCCGGCTTTGTCAGGCGCGCGCGGGCGCGGCGGATCATCGCGGCCGACTGATCCACCGCGATGATGCTGCACGCGGCGCGTCGCAGCATCTCCTCGCTGGCCGCGCCCGTACCGCAGCCGGCATCGAGCACGGTCTCGCCGGCAACGGGCGCCAGAAGGTCCACCGCCATCTGCATCGGAACGCGATTGGCCAGGTCCATCGCCGCGCCGCAGAGCGTACCCCATATGCCACGGGGCTCCGCAAGCTGGCGGGCGAGGATGTTGGAAAAGCCCATCAGCCGATCTTGGCGAGCAAGGCCTGCACCTCTCGGCGGCGACCGGCATCCCAGACCATCCGGCTCGGGTCGTGCGGCGCCCGCAAGGCTTTCAGAAGCGCGGCCTTGGCCCCCGCTTTGTCGCCTTGGTCGTAAAGATAATCGCCCCAGAAATAATTGGCATCGAGCCCGTTGGGGTCGAGGGCCAGAGCTTGCTGAAGGAGTTGACGCGCGCGTCCACTATCGCCGAAGCCGATCGGCGAACCGGGCACCTTGTAATAGAGCACGCCGAGGCTCATCGCCGCCCCGCCATTCCCGGCCCGCGGGTTGAGGGCGTAGGCGCGCGCCAGAATATCCCGCGCACGCGTCGCAAGGCTCAGCTTGTGAAAAAAATTGGCACGATTGGCTTGCTCGCTGACGACGATACCCTGCCAGAGCAGAGGATCGGCTTGCCCGGGGTAGCGGGCAACGACCTGGTCGGCTTGGCGCGCCAGTTGGTCGAGCGCGGACGTCTGGTGGCTCGAGCCGTTCATCTGATAGGAAATGCGCGCCCAGTTGTCGTTGATGAGCTTCACATCCTCGGGCATTCCGGCGGACGCTGCTGCGGGCAAGGCCATGGCGATCAGGGCGGCCAGCATGACGTGCGATCTCATATGTTTCTCTCCTGGGCTTGATCAACAGAACTCGGCGCGCGCGCGGCGAATTTGCGGCGCGATGCCAGTGTCGATGAGGCGCGGCGCCAGCGCGTTGACGATGGCGTACAGCCGCTCCATCCATCCGATGGTGACCGTTTCGCGGCGCTCGACGATCGCCTCGACGATCCGTTGCGCCACCTTCTGGGGCTCGTCGGCCTTCATATGGGTGATAGCTAGGAAGCGGTTGACCTCGCTGTTGTTGAGCGGGGTCTTGGCCGCGCGCGGACTGACATGCGTGATCGCGACGCCGCTGCCGGCCAGTTCGCGCCGCAGGCTCTGGCTCAAGGCCGCGAGGCCTGCCTTGCTGCTCGAATACGCCGCGAACCACGGGTAAGGAATGGCGCCGAGTACCGAACCGATATTGACGATCTGCCCCGCGCCGCGCGCTCGCATGGGCATGGCCACGGCCTGCGCGAGGACGGCCGGTACGTAGAGGTTCACCCGGTAGCACAGGGCCAGCGCCTCGCTCGGCTGATCCTCATGGAGGCCGAAGCGCATGACGCCGGCAAGATTGACCAGGATGTCGGGCGTATCGTCGACCAGCCTCTGGGCGAGCGACGCCAGGGACGCATCATCGGAGAGGTCGGTCAGGATGCTCTCGTCGCACGCCGGGCACTCGACCCGATCGATGCCGACGACATGAGCTCCGCGCTCCCTCAGCAGCCTTGCGAGCGGTGCGCCGAGGCCACCTGCTGCGCCGGTCACGGCGATCCGTTTTCCGTCAAGCCGCTTCACTGGCATCCTCCATCGGAATGGCGGCGAAGATGCCGCCGAAGAGATCGAAGATGTCGTCCGCCATCGCGATGATGGCATCCTCGTCGGCGCGATCATCGAGTCCGTTCACGAGGGTCTCGAAGAAGCGCATGTGATCCTGATCGAGCGCGCCATGCGACGTCAGATAGGTGAAGGCCGAGCTCGGCAGCCCGAGGCTGGTGCGCACCGCTTCCGCGCCATTGCTCGCCAGCGCGATGCTGGTTCCCTCGAGCACGAAGACCATGCCGAAGAAAGCCGCGGGATTGCCGGTCCGCAGCGTCGAATAGGCATGATCGACCATGCGCGCCGTGGCAGGCGATGGCCCCCATGCCTCGACCGCATCCGCATCGCCGCCGGCCGCGCGGATGTCGTTGAGGATCCACTGCTCGTGGCCATCTTCCTCCTCGATATATTCGTCGAGCGCCGCGACGAGCATGGGCTTCGTCGCCAGGCTGGACCGGGCAAGCCGCATCAGCGGCACCGTGTGGCGGACGTGATGATAGGCCTGGGCGAGATACTCCAGATACATGTCGCGACTGATCCGGCCGGCAAGCCCGGCCCGAAGCTGGGGCACCGACAGCAACCGCGCGCGTGCGGGAGCAGTCTCGGCGCAGAGCCGCTCGAAGAACGGCCTCTTCGCCGCGCGATCCATGATGGCGGCACGCCGCAGCCGCGCGTTCGGCGTCAGCGTCCCATCCGCGGGTGTGAAGGGCCGGCTGGGCTGCCACTTCGCGATGCGGGCATAAGCCGGCAGCACCGCATTGGCCGCAGCGACGCCGGCCGAGATATCGGCATCCATGGCCGAGGGAACGATGAACGCGCGCAGATTTGCCTCGCCGTCGCCATAGACGATCGCCTGGGCGATTTGCGGCTGGGCGACGAGTTGCTCCTCGACCCATTCGGGCGCGACATTTCGGCCGAAGCTGGTGATGATCAGGCTCGACTTGCGACCGATGATCGACAGACGGCCAAGGCCGTCGATGGTGCCCAGATCGCCGGTGAGGATTGGCCCGCCTTTGCGCGGATGACCGACCGTTCCCAGATGAAGGCTTCCGTCGACCACGATCTCGCCATCCGGTGCGAGGGAGACGTTCGCGTGCCGAAGAGGATGTCCGACCGTTCCGCGATCCCGCTCCCCCACGGCCTCGAGACAGACGACCGACCCGCATTCGGTCAGGCCATATCCCTGGATGACGGGGAGCCCGACCCTATCGGCGCGCTCGATCAGCGAGACAGGTACGCGCGAGCCGCCCACGGCGACCAGGTGGAGATTTGCCAGGCGTTGGCCTGACCGTTCCAGTCGATCGACAATCCGGGAAAGATATTCCGGGACGAGAATGAGGCTTGTCGCACCGCTGCTCGCGACAGCGGCGACGAGCGCGGCGTCATCTATCGCGAAGGGATTGGCCAGGCCGATCGATGCCGATCTGTGAACAAGGTATTGGCCTCCGGCGAGCAACGTTGCGTAGAGCCCGGCAACATTCTCGAGCAGCACCCCGAGCGGCAGGATCGGAAAATGGATGCCGGCCATCTCTTCACCGAGGCGCGCAACGATCGCCTGGGCCGTCTGCAGCATCAGGCGCTCGCCGAGGCAGATGCCTTTCGGACTCCCGGTCGAACCCGACGTGTAGCTTATCTTTGCCGTCCCTTTCGGGAGCGCCTTGATCGGATGGTCATGGAGAACGATGCCCTGCCTGGTAATAGTGGCCGCCGCCCCGGCGTCGGCGAGGACGGCGGCACGCTGTTCAAGCGTGAAGAAAGGCGGCAGCGGGATACAGGGCCGACCCAGTTCCAGCAGCGCCAGATCCGCGACGACCCAGTCGATGCCATTGTCCAGATCGATCGCCACGGGACCAGAGCCGTCTGCTTCGTCTCCGATCAGTGCTGCCATCTCGCGGATGGCCGTTGGCAGTTCGGAATATCGGACCTGGTGCACGCCATCATCGAGGGCGATGCGGCTGCCCTCATGGTCGGCGCGCGTGAGGATCGCATGGAGCAGACCACTCATGCCCGCTCTCCGGCACCAAAGGCTCTCAAAGCGGATCTGCCCGCCGCGATGTCTCCGGCACAGACGACGGGATGCGCTTCATAATAGCGCCCCCAACCCTCGCGGGCTTCCGGATGCAGGTTTTGCGGATCGGCAAGCGCAAGTTCGATGAAGGGCAGGCCCACACGCGCAAACATCTTGCGCAGCGGCAGGGTAAGGGTCGCGACCGCCACCTCATGGCCGTCGGAAAGGCTGATCGCGGCTTGGCTCCAAAGGCGCAGCATCGCTGAGGTGGGAGTCGCCGCGAGACAGCCAATTTCGACAATGGCGCTGCGGTCGATCATACGCCCGAATGCAGCCGACACCACCGCCTCGACGGGCTTACCGAGATAGGTTTCGAGAAAGAGCGGCTCGTCCGCCGCCCTTCGGACGGCGAGAGCCGCCCTGGGCTGATCGGAGGCGGCATTGACGACGTGCCAGTCTCCATAGTTCATGCACGGTATCGCCCCATGCTGTTCCGCAAATCGATCGGCCACAAAGGCCCGGACGTCTTCGCTCATCGCCACACTCACGCTGTTTCGCCGGATCGACGTCACCGCGAAGCAGGCACCTCAGTCGTGCGCAAAATATTCTCGCCGGAACTCTCGCCCACGGTGACGGCATCCAGCTAATCCTGGGTGAATGCGCGTCGTGGGTACATCGAGCACAGATAGATGCCGCGGCGGGCCACACCAGTGGGCGTGGTTCGGGGGCGAATTATACCGCCTCAGGCCCGAGTATCTTGGTGAGGTTATCGAATCGACAGAGGCGTTCTGGGCCAGGGTCGGTAAACACACCGCCGCCCCATACCAAATCGGCCGCCTGGCCGGTCGGGCCGGTCCCGCTTTTGCGGAAAACTCTGAAAAATCATCGGCGTGGGTGGTGGAGCTGAGCGGAATCGAACCGCTGGCCTCTGCAGTGCGATTGCAGCGCTCTCCCATCTGAGCTACAGCCCCGCACGCCGGGCGCTTCCTCTAACGGGAGTGTACGCCCAATGCAACAGCGCAAAAGCGGATGGCGACGGAAAACGCGCCCGAGCGTTTCGCCTGCGACCAACCGTCCGTCCCTGGTCTTCCCCCGCTGATCCCAATTGCGGGAACGGCGCTGAGGCCCCGGTGTTCTTTTCTGCAGCGAGCCGGACCCCGCCAAGGCGGTCGGATCCGGCGATTTTCTGATTGAAAAGCAGGAGGATGCCATGGGTTACGAACGCAACACAGGCCGCCCATATAGCGAATATGGTGCGCGGACGCGCGAAGATCTCCGCAACGATCACCGCGACCGCGCCTATCGCGACCGCGACCCTCGGGACCGCGATTATCGCGCGCGCTCCGACTATGCCCAGCCGCGCGACTATGACGACGATCGCGGCTTCATCGAGCGGGCCGGCGACGAGGTGCGCTCGTGGTTCGGCGACGAGGATGCCGAGCGCCGCCGCCGTTGGGACGAACGTCTTCACGATCGCGAGGAAGAGCGGCGCTACGCCGACCCCGATGTCTACGACAGTGGCCGCTATACCGGGTCCCATCCCGGCGATCCGCGCGGATCGCGAGGGGGCTCCTATGGTTCGTCGGGCAGCACCTACGGCGTCGGCCGCGGCGCTGGCGCGACCAGCACCTGGGGCCTGGGCGCCGGGCCGTCGCATGACGGCTGGGGTCAGGATCCCAATTACAGCGCATGGCGCCGCCGCCAGCTCGCCGAGCTCGACCGCGACTATGACGAATATCGGCGCGAGAATGAGAGCCGCTTCCATGCCGAATTCGGCAACTGGCGTACCACCCGTCAGACGCAGCGCAGTTCGCTCGGCAAGGTTCAGGAGCATCAGGAGGTCGTCGACTCCGACGGCAGCCATATCGGCAAGGTCGATCACGTCCGCGGCGACCGCATCCTGCTGACGAAGACCGACAAGGATGCGGGCGGCCACCACCATTCGATCCCCTGTTCCTGGATCGTGGACGTCAGCGACAAGGTGACGCTGAACCGTACCGCCGCTCAGGCGCAGGACGCCTGGAAGGATGAGGAGCGCCGCGACGGTCCGCACTATCTCAACCGGGCTTTCCCGGGCACCTACTAACCCGTCTCCTCGCTGGAGCGAAGGGCCGGTCTTCGGACCGGCCCTTTTTGTGGCCGAAGCTCCGGCCACCCCTTGATGCGGTGCAGCATAGGGGCCACTATAGAGGCATGGCAGACGCCGAACCCAGCAAGCGTGCCGCGACCGGTCTGCCATTGCCGGATCAGGTCGCCCTGGTGTTGCAGGGCGGCGGAGCGCTGGGCGCCTATCAGGTCGGCGTGTTCGAGGCGCTCGACGAAGCCCGGATCGAGATCGACTGGGTCGCCGGCATCTCGATCGGGGCGATCAATGCCGCGATCATCGCCGGCAATCCCTGCGAACGCCGGGTCGAGCGGCTCCATGCCTTCTGGGGCCAGGTTACCGAAGCGCTTCCGGCCTTCGCCCTGTTCGACGGCGACTATGGTCGCGAGGCCCTGCACCAGAGCGCCGCCGCGATGGTCGCGATGTTCGGCGTTCCGGGATTCTTCAAGCCCCGCTTCCTGCCGCCCTTTCTTGCCCCCGACGGATCCGCCGATGCGCTGAGCTTCTATGACAGCGGCCCGCTCGCGAAGACGCTCGACGACCTGATCGACTGGGACCTGCTCAACGATGGCCCGATGCGGCTGTCGGTCGGCGCGGTCGAGCTGGAGAGCGGCAATTTCCGCTATTTCGACAATCGCACCGATCGGATCGACGCGCGCCACATCATGGCGTCGGGGGCGCTGCCGCCGGGGCTGCCGCCGGTCGAGATCGACGGCAAGCTGTGGTGGGACGGCGGTCTCGTCTCGAACACCCCGCTCAGCTATGTTGTCGATCACCAGGACGGCGACATGCTGGTGTTCCAGATCGATCTGTTCCCCGCGGCGGCCGAACGGCCGCGCACGATGCTCGACGTCGCCGCGCGCGAAAAGGAAATCCGCTTCTCGAGCCGCACCCGCCAGGTGTCCGACCAGCTGATTCGCACGCGCCGCGAACATGAACAGGTCGCGCGGCTGCTCGACAAGCTCCCGCCCGATATGGCCGACGATCCCGATGTCGTCGCGCTGCGGGCGATGACGCGGGGATCGAGCCTCAGCCTCGTCCAGCTGATCCACCGCGCCAATGCCTGGGAGGGCGGCGCGCGCGACTATGAGTTCTCGCAGCGCTCGATGCGCGACCATATCGCGGCCGGCCGGGTCGCGATCGCCGAGACGATGACCCGGTCGGAGCTGATCGCCCGCAACATCTATGATGGCCGCACCGCGGCGTTCGATCTCACCCTCACCCACGAATAGACGCTATGGAGACTCCCGCATGTTCCTGAAGGGCAAGACCGCGCTGATCACCGGCTCCACCTCCGGCATCGGCCTCGCTTATGCGAAGACGCTCGCGGCCCACGGCGCCAATGTCGTGATCAACGGCTTCGGCGATGCCGCCGCGATCGAGGC
This sequence comes from Pseudomonadota bacterium, assembly GCA_040387595.1. Taxonomy (GTDB): domain Bacteria; phylum Pseudomonadota; class Alphaproteobacteria; order Sphingomonadales; family Sphingomonadaceae; genus Rhizorhabdus. Next base: position 26,945 of record JAZKDN010000016.1, on the reverse strand, counting down.
GGAGCGGGTCGCGCTCGAGGCGGCGAGCGGCGCCGGCGCGCGCTACAGCGGGCACGACCTCACGAAGCCCGACCAGATCGAGGCGATGATGGCCGAGGCCGCCGCTGCCTTCGGAGGCGTCGATATCCTGATCAACAACGCCGGCACGCAGTTCGTCGCCCCGGTCGAGGAATTCCCGGTCGACAAGTGGAACCTCATCATCGCGCTCAACCTCACCAGCGCCTTCCACACCACCCGGCTGGCGCTGCCCTGGATGAAGCAGAAGCGCTGGGGCCGGATCATCCAGACGGCGTCGGCGCACTCGCTGACCGCGTCGCCGTTCAAGTCGGCCTATGTCACCGCCAAGCACGGCCTGGCCGGCTTTACCAAGACGGTGGCGCTGGAAACGGCGACCTTCGGCATCACCGCCAATTGCATCAGCCCCGGCTATGTCTGGACCCCGCTCGTCGAGAACCAGATTCCCGATACGATGAAGGCGCGCGGCATGACCCGCGAACAGGTGATGAACGACGTCCTGCTCGCCGGGCAGCCGACCAAGGAATTCGTGACCGTCGAGCAGGTCGCGGCGATGGCGCTGTATCTGTGCCGCGACGAGGCCTCGGCGATCACCGGTGCCAACATGTCGATCGATGGCGGCTGGACCGCGCAATAAGCGATTGAAATCGCGCGCTTGCCAAGCGCGGGCGGGCCGGGCAGGCTGCGACCTGAGCACGGTTAGGCGGCGGCCGGACTCGTCCGGCGGCTCGGACATTGCGGTGGGGCAAGGACTGGGGCGGTCGATCCGATGCCATCGGATCGCGAACCGCTCCAGGGGGGCGAGAGGAGACGATCGCTTGCGGAAAGTTCGATACGGACTGGCGGGTGCCATGCTGCTGACGCTCGCCGCCTGCGGTTCGAAATCGATCGAGCCTCGGGGGCCGGAGGCGCGTCCGCCGGAGGCGCCGAAGGCGCGCGAGACCGACTGGCGCCAGATCGTCACCTCGTCCGATCGCGATCGGCTGGCGCGCTGGCGCGCCGCCTGGATCGCCGGGCTCGACAAGGCGAGGGCGGCGGGCAACGCGCCGCAGATCGCCGCGCAGGGGGCGCTGCTCAAGCCCGACACCGCGCTCGACGATCCGCTGGTGCCGGCGGGCGACTATAATTGCCGGGTGATCAAGATGGGCGCCCAGACCAAGGGGCTGATGGAGTACATCGCCTATCCCTATTTCACCTGCCGGGTGTCGATGGCGGACGGGCGGCTGCACCTCGCCAAGCTCGGCGGATCGCAGCGCCCGGTGGGTGATCTGTTTCCCGACGAGGGGCGGCGGATGATCTTCCTCGGCGCCATGTCGCTCGGCGACGAGGCGCGGCCGCTCCCTTATGGCCGCGATGGCGAGCGCGACATGGTCGGCATCGTCGAGCGGGTCGCGCCGCAACGTTGGCGGATTGCCTTTCCCTATCCGCGCTGGGAATCGACGATCGATGTCTTCGAACTGATACCGAAGGGGTAAGCATGAAAAATCTGACGTCTCTCCTCGCCCTCGCCGCGGCCTGCATCGCGGTGCCGGCCACCGCCGATCCGCTGACGCAGGCGGTGAAGGCCGACCTGCCCGGCCTGACCACGATCTACCGCGACCTGCACAGCAATCCGGAGCTCAGCTTCAAGGAGGGGCGCAGCGCCGGGATCATGGCGGTCGAGGCGAAGAAACTCGGCTTCGATGTCACGACCGGCGTCGGCGGCACCGGCGTCGTCGCGGTGATGAAGAATGGGCCGGGCCCGGTCGTGCTGCTGCGCGCCGACATGGATGGCCTGCCCGTCACCGAACAGACCGGCCTGCCTTATGCCAGCAAGAACCCCGGGGTGATGCACGCCTGCGGCCATGACACTCACATGACGAGCTGGATCGGCACCGCCCGCCGCATGGCGGCGATGAAGGACAGCTGGTCGGGGACGCTGGTGATGATCGGCCAGCCCGCCGAGGAGATCGGCTCGGGCGCGCGGGCGATGCTGAAGGACAATCTCTACAGCCGCTTTCCCAAGCCCTCGACGGTGATCGCCTTCCATGATTCGGCGTCGATGCCGGCCGGGACGATCGGCCTGGTCGACGGTTACGCCATGGCCAATGTCGATTCGGTCGATATCCTGGTGAAGGGGTCGGGCGGCCACGGCGCCTATCCGCATCTCGCCAAGGATCCGATCGTGCTGGCGTCGCGGATCGTGACGACCCTGCAGACCCTGATCTCGCGTGAGACCGATCCTCTCGAATCGGGCGTCGTCACCGTCGGCAGTTTCCAGGCGGGCACCAAGCACAACATCATCCCGCCCGACGCGAAGCTCCAGATCACGGTGCGGTCGTACACCCCCGAGGTGCGCGAGCATCTGCTCGACGGGATCGGCCGCATCGCGAAGGGGGAGGCGATCGCCGCGGGGATGCCCGACGATCAGCTGCCGGTGGTCAAGGTGCAGGACCAGCACACCCCCGCGACCTTCAACACGCACGAACTGACGAGCCAGATGCAGGCGCTGTTCACCGCGCGCTTCGGCAAGGACCGCGTCCTCCCGGCGCGCGCGCAGATGGGCGGCGAGGATTTCAGCGAGTTCTACCTCGCCGACACGTCAATCCAGTCGCTGCTGTTCTGGGTGGGCGGCGTCCGCAAGGACAAATGGGACGCGGTGAAGGGCGACATCACCAAGCTGCCCTCGATCCACAGCCCGTTCTGGGCGCCCGATGCCGAGGCCGTGATCTCGACCGCGGTCGAGGCGATGAGCGCAGCGGCGCTGGCGGTCCTGAAGAAATAAGCGGCGAGGGGGGAGGCGCAACCGCCTTCCCCTCCGCGTCGTCGCAGCCGCTTGCCGTCATTCCCGCGGAGGCGGGACTCGATCAGGCCGCTGGATGGAGGCGTTGCAACGGCGCCTCGCCGCCCGAGACGCGCTACCCCGCCAGCGTCTGGGCGATGATCGCGGCGAGCTGTTCGATCCGATAGGGCTTGGAAATGATCGGGGCGTCGGTGAAGCCGCTGTCCGCCGGCACGCCGTCATAGCCGGTCGCGAAGATGAAGCGCTTGCCGGTGTCACGCAGGTGCTGCGCCACCGGAAGGCTGTTCTCGTCGCGCAGGTTGAGATCGAGCAGGGCGATGTCGAATTCGGTATCGGCCGCGCGGGCGAGCGCCTCCGCGACGCTGCCGGCGACGGCGGCCGTCTTGCAGCCGACCTCCTCGAGCATGTCTTCCGCTGTCATGGCAATGATCGTGTCGTCTTCAACGATCAGGACCCTGGTCCCCACCGGGGGTTGGCTCACAGTCAAATATCCTTGTAGCACCCCGAAAACAGGGCCTTGATGGCGGATATTCGGTGTCGGCGCAATTGCCGTTCGGTGACGAATCTCGTTCCGGGACGCTTTTCTTCGCTGCCGGACAGGATGACGCCCGCCGGACGCTACGTCCGGCGGGCGTTTCTCTTCCTCCCCAGGAAAAGAGCGGGTCGCGGCGCTTGCCAGCTGGAGGCCTGGCGGGCGCCGCGATATGCGAATCTTGTCCATCTTCCTGCCAGAGCCACCGCATTGCGGCCACCGTGGTCGCGGAGATTTTGATGTCCGGATGTCGCTGCCGGTGCTAGGCCCGGTGTAATCTTGTAAGATCCTTACTTCGGACTGCAGCCGGGGAGTGTGCATGGCCAAACAAGGCATATTGGCGGGGCCGCGGATCAAGCGGTTGCGGCGTGATAACGGCCTTACCCAGCAGGCCATGTCGGAAATGCTCGGCATATCGGACAGCTATCTCGCGCTGATCGAGGGCAATCGCCGGCCGCTGACCGCCGGGCTCATCGTCAAGCTCGCCGAACTGTTCGACTTCGACATCCGCAGCCTCGGCCAGGAGGAGCCGGGCGGCGGGGCCGCGGCGATGCGGCGGCGCCTGTCCGATCCGCTGTTCGGCGACCTGTCGATCGACCGCGCCGAGCTCGAAGCCTGGATCGACAATGCCCCGGTCGCCGTCGAGGCCTTCGCCCGGCTGTTCGATCACTGGCGCGAAGGTGGCGGCAGCGGCGCCGCCGATCAGGGGCCGAATCCCGTTGCGGCCGCGCGGCGCGAGATCGAGCGCTGGCGCAATCATTTCGCCGATCTCGACGCCCAGGCCGAGGAGCTGGCCGACGACCTGCGCATCGGCGCGGGCGATCTTTACGGCGCGATCGCCGAGCGGCTCCGCGTGAAGCACCAGCTCAGCATCCGCATCCTGCCGTTCGACGTCATGCCCGATCGCCTCCGCCGCCTCGACCTGCACGCGCGCCAGCTCCAGCTGTCCGAACTGCTCGACCCTGCCGCACGGACCTTCCAGGCGGCGTTCCAGCTCGCCCAGATCGAGGCGAAAGGCGCGATCGACGCGCTCGTCACCGGCGCCGCCTTCGGCGACCGCCCGGCCGAACGGCTCTACCGGCGTCACGTCACCTCCTATTTCGCCGCCGCGCTGATGATGCCCTACGGCCGTTTCCTGCGCGCCTGCGAAACGACCGGCTATGACATCCAGCTGCTGCAGCGCCGGTTCGGCGCGGGCTTCGAACAGGTTGCGCACCGGCTGACGACCTTGCAGAGAGTCGGCGCACGCGGACTGCCCTTCTTCATGCTCCGCATCGACCGCGCCGGGCAATTGTCGAAGGGCTATGCCGGGGCGAGCGGTTCGGCGCTGATCGACGCCGCGCACCGCTGCCCGCTCTGGGCGATCCACCATGGCTTCGACCAGCCGGGTCGGCTGATCCGCCAGCTGGCCGAGCTCGAGGACGGATCGCGCTGGTTCACGATCGCGCGCAGCGTCCGCCACCACGGCGCGGCGGCCGGGGTTCCGGCGGCCGAACATGTCGTCGCGCTGGGCCTCGCCGCCGAGCATGCTGCGGCGCTGGCGCTCGCGCGCGGGATCGATCTGGGCGGCCCCGCCGAACCGATCGGCCTGGGGTGCACCCATTGCCAGCGCGTCGAATGCGTCCAGCGGGCCGCGCCGCCGCTCGGCCGCGCGCTCACCATCAACGAGCGCGAACGCGGGCTGGCGCCCTTCTCCTTCGTGGGGGATTGAGCGAGACGACGCAGCCGCGTCGACGGCGCGTCAGGCGGGCGTGACCGCCGCCGCATCGAGCGCTGCCATCTGCGCGGCCGACAGCGACAGCGTCATCGCCGGCAGCAGCCCCTCGGCCTGCGCTACGCTGGTCGCGCTGGCGATCGGCGCGGTGATGCCGGGCGTGGCCATGACCCAGGCGAGCGCGATCTGCGCCGGATTGGCGCCGGTCTCGGCGGCGACCCGGTCGAGCGCCGCCAGCACCGCCGTGCCGCGTGCGGTGAAATAGTCGCGCAATCCGCCGGCGCGTGCGGTGCCTTCGACATCGTCGACCGTGCGGTATTTGCCGGTCAGAAAGCCGCTGGCGAGGCCGAAATAGGGCAGGATGCCGATCCCTTCCGCCTGGCAGAAGCGCCGGTACTCGGCGGGCAGTTTCTCGGTCGTCATCAGGTTGAAGGCCGGCTGCAGCGCACCGTAGCGCGCCAGGCCGTCGCGGTCGGAGATCGCGAGCGCCGAGGCGAGACGCTGCTGCGTGAAGTTGGACGCGCCGACGGCGCGGACCTTGCCCGCCGTCACCAGCCGGTCGAAGGCTTCGGCGACAGCCTCCTGCGCAACCGCCTCATCGTCCTGATGCGCATAATAGAGGTCGATATAGTCGGTCTGCAGCCGCCGCAGCGACGCGTCGACACCTGCTGCGATCACCGCCGGGGCGAGCCCCTTCCGGCCGTCGATCGGCAGCATGCCGACCTTGGTGGCGACTTGGACCCGGTCGCGATTGCTGCGCGCCTTCATCCACGCACCGATGATCGTCTCGGATTCGCCGCCGGCATTGCCCGGGGCGAAGGCCGAATAGGCGTCGGCGGTGTCGATCATCGTCACCCCGCCCGCGAAGAAGGCGTCGAGCACCGCGAAGCTGGTCGGCGCGTCGGCGGTCCAGCCGAAGACGTTGCCGCCGACGACGAGCGGCGCCACCGACAGGCCGGTCGTGCCGAGGGAACGCAATTGGGGCATCGGGCTTCTCCTTTGGCGGGGGTTCAGAAGGGTATGTCGAGCGTTTCGTGGCCCCGCGCCTTGAGCGCCTCGACGATCTTCTTGACCTCCTGGCTGCTGCCGCGCGGCAGGATCATCACCGCGTCGCGGGTCGCGATCACGATCAGGTCCTCGATCCCCGCCGCGGTGACGATCGGCCCTTCGCTGCGGATCATGCAGCCGCGCGTGTCGATCGCGATGACGTCGCCCTGGATGACATTGGCCTGCTCGTCGGCCGTGCCGAGCGCGTGGAGCGCATCCCAGCTGCCGACATCGGACCAGCCCATCTCGACCGGGACCACCGCGACCTGCTCGGCCTTTTCCATCACCGCATAGTCGATCGATTCCGACTTGGCCGACAGGAAGGCCTCGGCAGCGGGCAGGATCATGCTGCCGTCGCGCGCCGCACCGTCCAGCGATGCGCGCACCGCCGCCAGCATTTCCGGCTCGAACCGTTCGAGCGCGGCGAGATAGCGGTCCGCGCGGAACAGGAAGATGCCGCCGTTCCAGCTGTAATTGCCCTCGGCCAGATAGGTTGCCGCATGGGCGAGGTCGGGCTTTTCGATGAAGGCGTCGACCTTCTGGACGCCGGTCGCAACGGTTTCGCCGCGCCGAATATAGCCATAGCCGGTCTCGGGCTTGTCGGGCGTAATGCCGAAAGTCACGAGCCAGCCGTCCTGCACGAGCGGCACCGCCGCCGCGATCGCGGCGTGGAAGGCGGCGAGGTCCTCGATGACATGGTCGCTCGGCATCACCAGCAACAGGGCGTCGGGAGCCGATTCCAGCGCGGCGAGCGCGATCGCCGGCGCGGTGTTGCGCCCGGCGGGCTCGAGGATGATCGCCGCAGGCCGGTCATGGGTGAGCTGGGTCGCGATCTCGACCGCATGCGATGCGTTGGTGACGATGATCGCCGCGCCGAAGCGCGTCCGGTCGGCGCAGCGCTCGGCGGTCATCTGCAACATGGTCCGTTCGCCGGTCAGCGCCAGAAGCTGCTTGGGCTTTTGCGAGCGTGACAGCGGCCACAATCGCGTTCCCGAACCACCCGAAAGGATGACGGGGGTTATCAAGGTGGTGGAAATGGCGGGCTCCATGGTCCAGAAGAGGCGGGCCGTTATCGGATAGCACAGTGTCGGGCGGCAAGGGGGTTTCATGGTCGGGGGAGTGAAACCGGTGGCGTGGTGTAAGCGATGCTGAGGGTTTTCAAGCACTACATCGCCTATCCGGTGCTGGTTCTCTGCTTCGCCGATTTCGCGGTGCTGCTGCTGGTGGCCGAGGCCGGCTGGGTCTTGCGCCTGCGGCAGATCGGGCTCGATCCGGGTCCGGTCTCGGAACGCATACCCCAGCTTCTCTCTTTCGCATTGGCGATCCAGGCGCCGATGATCGGCGTCGGCGTCTATGCGGCGGAATCGCTGCAGACCTTCCGCTTCGCGGCGGCCCGCCTTCTCGTCGCGATCTCGCTCGGCGTGATCCTGATCTCGCTGATCCACTTCATCGCCCCCGGCCTGACGCTGTGGCGATCCAATTCGCTCTACGCGATGCTGCTCGCGGTCGTGCTGCTGCTGATGGTTCGCGTGCTGCTCGGCGGTTTCGTCAGCGGCGACATGTTCAAGCGCCGGGTGCTGCTGCTCGGCGCGGGCCGCCGCGCCAAGCGGGTCGCCGATCTCGAACGCCGCGCCGGCAGCAGCTTTCTCATCGTCGGCTGCGTCGACATGCAGGACGCCCCGCCGCAGATCGAGGCGGCGATCGCGCGCACCGATGTCGACAGCCTGACTGCGCTCGTCGATCGGGCGCAGGCGAACGAGGTCGTTCTCGCGCTCGACGAACGCCGCAACACGGTGCCGGTCGATGCGCTGCTGCGGCTCAAGACCACCGGCGTCCACGTCACCGATATCTCCGACTTCATCGAGCGCGAGACAGGGCGGATCGACCTCGACACGATCCGCCCCTCTTCGCTGATCTTCTCCGATGGATTTTCGTCGGGTCGCGAGCTGTCGATGGTGCTCAAGCGCGGGTTCGATCTGCTGCTTGGTGTCACGCTGCTGATCGTCGCCGCGCCGATCATCCTGGTCACCGCGATGCTGGTGAAGATCGACAGCCCCGGCCCCGCCTTCTATCGGCAGGTGCGCGTCGGCCGCTTCGGCGAGAGCTTCGAAATCCTCAAGCTGCGCTCGATGCGGCAGGATGCCGAATCCGGCGGCACCGCCATCTGGGCGCAGCGGGGCGACAGCCGCGTCACCCGCATCGGCAAGGTCATCCGCCTGATCCGGGTCGATGAACTCCCCCAGCTGCTGACTGTGGTCAAGGGCCAGATGAGCTTCGTCGGCCCGCGCCCGGAACGTCCCGAATTCGTCGCCGAGCTCGAAAAGCAGATCCCCTTCTATGCCGAGCGGCACATGGTGAAGCCCGGCATCACCGGCTGGGCGCAGATCAACTATCCCTATGGGGCCAGCCTCGACGATGCGCGCCACAAGCTCGAATATGACCTCTACTACACCAAGAATTACAGCCCCTTCCTCGATCTGCTGATCATCCTGCAGACGGTCCGCGTCCTGCTCTGGGCCGAAGGGGCCAGATAGGGCCTGTCCCTGGTAATGGAGGTGATCGTGACGGTCGAAGATTTCCGCCAGTGCGGGAGCAAAGGGAACGCAGTGGCGGTGCATTGTAACCCCGAACTTCTCCGGCTCCCTGTTCCGTTCGCCCCGAGCGACGTCGAGGGACGTTGGCACATGCGGACCTGTCTCGACGTCGCTCGACGCGAACGGAGTGGGGGAGGGATGGGAGTCCTTCTCAGGGCTGCCCCCCTCCTCAGGCGCAGGCCCTAATATGGCCAGGGGGCTCGAAGCCGCGATGCTGGCGCAGCAGACGGAGCTTCCTCCCGTCTATGCGGCGGCCCTTGCCGAGCCGGTCATCCTCGCGGCGACCCAGTGGGGCCACGGTCTCGCCGCGCTGATGTTTCTGGCGCTCGTCGTCTGGCAGGCGACGGTGCGCACGGGCGGCGCGCGGCGGGTCGCCCTGACCTTCGCCTGCGCGCTGACCGCGCTCTGGTGCGCCTTCGCCGCGCGGTACGGCGCGGGCGGTATCGCCTCGAACACGGTCAAGAGCCTCGCCGACATCGCCTGGCTCGGCTTCCTCTTCGCGCTCCAGCCGCCGGTCGCGGCGGGCCGACGGCGGCCGGTCATCCTTGCCATCTACGCGCTGCTCGTCGTGCTGATCGTCGCGGCGATCGTGATCAAGCTGCTGCCGCTCGCCTTCTTCGGCAGTCCGCGCATCCAGGCCGGGCTGTTCCTGACCGGCCAGTCGCTGCGCATCGCCAGCGCGGTCGGCGGCCTGTGCCTGCTCCACAATCTCTACACCGCCGCATCGCCCGAAGCGCGCTTCGGGCTCGGCTCGCCGATGCTGGCGCTGGCGGTGATGTGGGCGTTCGACCTCAACCTCTCGACCGTCGCCTATCTGATGAACGGATGGCCGACCGGGCTGTTCGCGCTGCGCGGCGTCATGATGGTGCTGATCGCCCCGCTGCTGGTGACGGTCAGCCGGCTCGCCAAGCTAGATCGGGTGCGCGTGTCGCGCGCCGCCGGCTTCCAGACGATCACGCTGGTGCTCAGCGGCGCCTATCTGGCCGCGATGCTGCTCGTCGCCCGGCTGCTCGCCGTGGTCGGCAATCTCGGCTCCTTGCCGCAGATCACCGTCGCCGCGGTCTTCGTGGCCTTCGCGCTCTCGCTTTTTCCGTCGACCCGCTATCGCCAGCGGCTCAAGAAGGCGCTCGCCCGCCAGCTGTTCCAGCATCGCTACGACTATCGGCTCGAATGGCGCCGCTTCACCGAGACGGTCGGCCAGCCGGGCGACGCGGCCCCGCCGCTGGCCGAGCGGACGGTGAAGGCGATCGCCGACATCTTCGATTGTCCCGGCGGTCTGCTGATGCTGTGCGGGCCCGACGGCGGGCTGGAGGCCTCGGCGCGCTGGAACTGGCCGGCGATCGATCCGCCGCTCGCGGCGGGCGGGGCCGAACTGGCGCGCCATCTCCTGTCGAGCGGCGTGGTCGAGCTGCAGCGGGTCCGCGACGGCGACGCGGCGATCGGACTGGCGCTGATCCCCGAATGGATGCTGGCCGACGAGGAGATCTGGGCGCTGGTGCCGCTGATCCATTTCGACCGGCTGGTCGGCGCGCTGCTGCTCGAACGCCCGCGCGAGCCGCGGCTGCTCGACGACGAGGATCATGACCTCCTCCGTGTCGCCGGCCGGCAAGTCGCCAGCTATCTCGCCGAGGCGCGGGGGCAGGAGGCGCTGTCGGATGCGCGCCGTTTCGACGAGTTCAACCGCCGCTTCGCCTTCATCATGCACGACATCAAGAATCTGGTCAGCCAGCTCAGCCTGCTTGCCCGCAATGCCGAGCGCCATGCCGACAAGCCGGAGTTTCGCGCCGACATGATCGACACCCTGCAGAACTCGGTCGGCAAGATGAACGGCCTGCTCGCCCGCCTGTCGCAGCATCATCGCTCCAAACCCGACGAGCCCGCGCCGCACGCGCTGCGCGCCCTGGTCGCGGACACCGCCCGCACCCGCTCGGCCGGGCGCACCGTGCGCCTCACCGGCCGTGACGACGTAGTGGCGACGGTCGACCCCGACCGCTTCGAACAGGCGCTCGGCCATCTCGTCCAGAACGCCCTCGACGCCAGCGGCGAAGACCAGGCGGTGGAGATCGCCATCGGCCGGCGCGGGCGGGAGGCGCTGGTCGAGGTCATCGACCAGGGCTGCGGCATGTCGGCGGAGTTCGTCCGCTCGCGGCTGTTCCATCCCTTTTCCTCGACCAAGGATGGCGGATTCGGCATCGGCGCCTATGAAGCCCGGGCGATCGTCACCGGGATGGGCGGTCGTCTCGAGGTCCAGAGCCGCGAAGGCGAGGGCAGCCGCTTCACCATCGTCCTGCCCCTGGCCACGCTGCTCGACGGCGACCCGCCTATCGGAGCCTCCGCATGAGCACCGCCAAGCCCCGCCTGCTGATCGTCGAGGACGACGAAGGCCTGCAGAAGCAGCTTCGCTGGGCCTATGAGGATTATGAGGTGGTCTCCGCCACCACCCGCCACGCCGCGATCGACGCGCTGCGCCATTATGAGCCGGCGGTCGTCACCCTCGACCTTGGCCTGCCGCCCGATCCCGACGGCACGACCGAGGGCTTCGCGACGCTCGACGCGATCCTCTCGCTGAAGCCCGACACCAAGGTGATCGTCGCCTCGGGCCACGGCGCCCGCGAAAGCGCGCTGCGCGCGGTGGCGGCGGGGGCCTATGATTATTACCACAAGCCGGTCGACATCGATGAGCTGGGCCTGGTCGTCGCGCGCGCCTTTCAGCTTCATGGCCTCGAGCAGGAGAATGCGCGTCTCCAGGCGCGCGGCGGCGGCGATGCCGACGACGGCCTCCTCACCAACGACCCGGCGATGCTCAAGGTCGTCCGCACCATCGAGCGGGTCGCCAACACCGATGTCTCGGTGATGCTTCTCGGCGCGAGCGGCACCGGCAAGGAGGTGCTCGCCCGGCTGGTGCACAAGGCCAGCAAGCGCAGCGCCGGCCAGTTCGTCGCGATCAACTGCGCCGCCATTCCCGAAAACCTGCTCGAGGCCGAGCTGTTCGGCTATGAGAAGGGCGCCTTCACCGGCGCGATCAAGACCACCGAGGGGAAGATCGAACAGGCGCAGGGCGGAACCCTGTTCCTCGACGAGGTCGGCGACATCCCGCTGCCGCTGCAGGTGAAGCTGCTGCGCTTCCTGCAGGAACGGGTGATCGAGCGGATCGGCAGCCGCAAGGCGATCGCGGTCGACACGCGAATCGTCTGCGCGACCCATCAGGACCTCGACGCGATGATCGCCGAGACCCGCTTCCGCGAGGATCTCTACTACCGCCTCGCCGAGATCGTCGTGCGCATTCCGTCCCTGGCCGAGCGGCCGGGCGACGCGCTGCTGATCGCCAAGTCGCTGCTCAAGAAGCTGACCCGCGACATGGGCTCTGCGATCAAGGGATTCGCCCCCGATGCGTTGGCGGCGATCGACGGCTGGCGCTGGCCCGGCAATGTCCGCGAGCTGGAGAACAAGCTCAAGCGCGCGGTGATCATGGCCGACGGCAAGCTCGTCACCGCCGACGATCTCGACCTGACTCCGGACCGCGAGGACGGCGGCTATCTCAACCTGAAAGCCGTCCGCGAAACCGCCGACCGCGCCGCCATCACCCGCGCGATCGCGCGCAGCGAGGGCAATATCTCGAGCGCCGCCAAGATGCTCGGCATCAGCCGGCCGACGCTATACGATCTGCTGCGGCAATATGGGATCGAGGCGTGACCCGCGTCGCCCCGGCGGAGGCCGGGGCCGCTACGAAGCTGTCGCGACATAGGCGGCAGGAGCCGGTGACGGCCCCGGCCTCCGCCGGGGCGACGGTTTGGTTGAATGCTGGCTCGATGGCCCTTATCCCGCCCCCATGACCGATCCCATCCTCCTCGCCCGCATCGCCGACGCCCTCGAACGGCTCGCGCCGCCGCCCGCGCCGCATGCCGATCCGGCGGCGCACCCCGCTTATGTCTGGCGCGACCATGGCCTGGCGGCGACGCGCGCCTTCGCGCCCTTGCCGCTCGACTTGCTGACCGGGATCGATGCCCAGAAGGCGGCGCTGCTCGAAAACGCCCATCGCCTCGCGACCGGCGCCGCCGCGCACGACGTCCTGCTGTGGGGCGCGCGCGGTGCGGGCAAGTCGGCGCTGGTCAAGGCGGCGGTCGGACATCTCCGCGACGAGGGCCATGACGTCGCGCTGATCGAGATCGCCGGCGAGCGGATTGAGGAACTGCCGCGCCTGTTCGCCCTGATCGCCGAGGTGCCGCGCGCCTTCATCCTGTTCCTCGACGATCTCGGCTTCGACGACAGCGCGGGCGGGCAGGGGCCCCGCCTGCTGCGCTCGATGCTCGAAGGCGGGGCCGAGGCGCGGCCGGCCAACGCCCGGCTCCATGTCACCGCCAACCGCCGCCACATCGTCTCGCGCGACCTGAAGGAACAGGACAGCCCGATCAACCCGCGCGACGTGATCGACGACAAGCTGGCCCTCGCCGACCGCTTCGGCCTCTCGCTGGGCTTCCACGTCTGCGACCAGGACAGCTATGTCGCGATGGTGCGGGGCTATGCCGACCGCTTCGGGCTGAGCTTCGAGCCGCTCGACGCGATTGCCTGGGCGACCCAGCGCGGCAGCCGCTCGGGCCGCGTCGCCTGGCAATATGTCGTCGAGCTCGCGGGGCGCGCGGGGAAGACCATCTGAGCCCGCGTCTCGCGACCTTCGATGCGAACGTTGGGCCGACAGTGCGGGCCGGCTTCGCCCAGGGCGGCGAGGCGAATCACGTTTCCGCTGTTACCGTTACGGTACCGTATAAACCTTGCATTCGGCCGGAAATTCTTAATCTGGATCAATGCACAACCTTGAGAGGGCTGTTGAGATGGCCCGCTCCGGCAGGGTCCTTCGCCATCCGTCCGCACCGCGAAAGCGGCTGTATATCAACGCGTTCGGCATCCTCGTCCATGCCGAACCCGACGCGGGCGTCGACGTGCCGTTCCGCACGCCCGACGATCCGCGCCTGCACGACGGGTGGGAGCTTCTCTAAGGCCTTGTCCGGACAGCCGGCGATCCCTGCGATCAGGCCGCCGCCGGCAGCCTGACCCGCACCTGCAGCCCGCCCAGATCCTCGCTCTCCTCCAGCGCGATCGTGCCGCCATAGATGGCGATGACGTCGCGGACGATGGCGAGGCCGAGGCCGGTGCCGGGCTTGCCGGTATCGAGCCGGGCGCCGCGCTCGAACAGCTTGCCGCGCTCGGCTTCGGGAATGCCCGGTCCGTCATCCTCGATCAGTATCTCGATCCAGTCGACCTTGCGCGCGGTTTTCATGTCGGAGACGACGCGGACCACCGTGACGAACACGCGGCCCTGGCCATATTTGGCGGCATTCTCGATCAGGTTGCCGAGGATCTCGTCGAGGTCCTGCCGCTCGACATGGGCGATGGCGTGCTGGTCGCCGGCCAGGTCGACGGTGACGTGGCGGTGCATCCGCGCCATCGCGCGCTCGACCGCCTTCAGCGATGGCCAGACCTCCGACCGCGCCTGCGCATTGGCGCGGCGGCCGACCGCACGGGCGCGGGCGAGATGGTGATCGACCTGGCGCCGCATCGTCGTCGTCGACCGTACCACCGTCTCGGCCAGTTCGGGGCCGTTCGCGGTCGCCTCGTTCATCAGCACGGTCAGGGGGGTCTTGAGCGCATGGGCGAGGTTGCCGGCATGGCGCCGCGCTTCCTCGGCCTGGCGCTCATTGTGATCGAGCAGCTCATTGAGCTCCTCGACGAGCGGGCGGACCTCGTCCGGAAACTGCGCCTCGATCCGCGAGCTGATCCCCGAGCTGACCGCCGCCACGGCCCGGCGCAGGCTGCGCAGCGGCCACAGGCCGTAGGTCGCCTGCAGCGCGGCGAGGATCAGCAGGCCGAGCCCTAGGATCGCAAAGGAGCGCACCAGCGTCCGCCGCAGCACCGCGATCTGGTCGTTGAGGCCCGCGCGGCTCGCGGCGACCTGGAAACGCCATTCGGTCGCCGAACCGGGCAGGCGCAATTCGCGGTCGAGCACGCGCAGCGGTTCGCCCTCGAACTCGTCGCTGTCGGCGACGTGGAGCGAGCGGCCGTGGTGGAGGCCGCCCTGCCGCAGCGCCCGGTCCCACAGCGAACGCGACCGGAACGGCTCATGCTGGTGGCCCGACACCTGCCAGTAGAGCCCCGAATAGGGCTCGAGGAAGCGCTGGTCGCCGAGCGGACGGTTGAACCGCACTTCGCTGTCCGGCCCGATCTCCGCCGAGGAGATCATTGCGTTGAGGGCATATTCGAGCTGCGCGTCGAAATTGCGGGTGATCGCCTCGCTCAGCACCCGGTCGAGCGCGAAGCCGCCGCCGACCAGCAGAACGCTGATCCACAGCGCCGCGATCGAGATCATGCGGCGGGTGAGCGATCCGGTCGATGCCCCGCCACCGCGACGGCGCTCGCCTATCCACGCGCGCGCCGCGGCGAGGCGCCGCTTAAGCAGGGTCATCCAGCGAATAGCCGAGACCGCGGATGGTGGTGATGACGTCCTGGCCCAGCTTCTTGCGGATGCGGGTCACGAACACTTCGATCGTGTTCGAATCGCGGTCGAAATCCTGGTCGTAGATATGCTCGATCAGCTCGGTGCGGCTGACGACCTTGCCCTTGTGGTGGAGCAGGTAGCTGAGCAGCTTATATTCCTGCGCGGTCAGCTTCACCGGCTCGCCCGCCAGCGTCACCTTGCCGCTGCGGGTGTCGAGCCGGACGTCGCCGGCGGTCAGTTCGGACGAAGCGTTGCCCGATGCGCGGCGGATCAGAGCGCGCAGGCGAGCGATCAGCTCCTCGGTCTGGAACGGCTTGGCGAGATAGTCGTCGGCGCCGGCGTCGAGGCCCGCGACCTTGTCCGACCAGCTGTCGCGCGCGGTCAGCACCAGCACCGGCGTATCCTTGCCCTCGCGCCGCCAGCGGTCGAGCACCGTCAGGCCGTCGACCTCGGGCAGCCCCAGATCGAGGATGATCGCGTCGTAGCTTTCGGTCGAGCCCAGGAAATGCCCGTCCTCGCCATCGGTGGCCAGGTCGACCGCATAGCCGGCGCCTTCGAGCGTGGCGCGCAGCTGGCGGCCCAGATTAGGTTCATCCTCAACGATCAGGACGCGCATGCTTTACCCTTTTTCCGGCGCCCTCGCGGGCGACCTTATTGTCCTACGCGGCCCAGCTCACGCCCGGTGCGTCCGTCCATGTCCATCCATATCACTGAACCACCGCGCTGAAACTTGAAACGATAGCGTCCGGTTCCCGGATCGAACTCCGATCCGATCATTCGGCCGTCGACCCGGCCCTGCGCGCGCGCGCGCATTTCCTGATAGGGGAGATATTCGCCCGAACGGACGCCGGCCCGCAGGGCATCCTGCTCCGGCGTGCGATTCCGGTCCGCGAACGCGGGGGAAGCGGCAACGACGAGCAACGCCAGCGGCAGGGCGGCAAGAGGTTTACGCATTGACATGGGCTATTGGCATAGGGTCAGGGGCTTGAATAGGGCATGAATGTTCGTGCCCCGCCGCTTCTGGCGAAAACCTCCCATCTGTTGCATTGCGAAGACACATGTCTGCTCCGATTCTCAGTTTTCAGAACCTCGGTCTCGTTCAGGGCCACGGCTGGCTGTTCCGCGGCCTCGACCTCCATGTCGGCCCGCGCGATCGCCTCGCGCTGATCGGCCGCAACGGCGCGGGCAAGACGACCCTGCTCAAGCTGCTGGCGGGCTCGATCGAATGCGACGAGGGGTTGCGGACGATCGTTCCCGGCACCCGCGTCATCCTGCTCGAGCAGGAACCGACGATGACGGGCTATGAGACGCTGCGCGATTACGCGCTGGCCGGCCCCGACGCGCCGGCGACGCATGGGGTCGAATCGATCGCCGACCAGATCGGCATCGACCTGTCGCGCGACGCGGCGAGCGCGAGCGGCGGCGAGCGTCGTCGCACCGCGATCGCCCGCGCGCTGGCGATGAACCCCGACGTGCTGCTGCTCGACGAGCCGACCAACCATCTTGATCTCGCCGCGATCGAATGGCTCGAAAGCTGGCTCGCGCGCTTCACCGGCGCCTTCATCGCGATCAGCCATGATCGCACCTTCCTGACCCGGCTGACCCGGCAGACGCTGTGGCTCGACCGCGGCGGCATCCGCCGCCACGACGTCGGCTTCGGCGGGTTCGAGGCGTGGACCGAGAAGGTCTATGAGGAAGAGGCGCGCAATGCCGAACGGCTCGACGCCAAGCTGAAGATCGAGGAGCATTGGAAGCTGCGCGGCGTCACCGCGCGCCGCAAACGCAACCAGGGCCGCCTGACCAAGCTTTACGAGATGCGCGAGCAGCGCAAGGCGATGCTCGGCCCGCCCGGCACCGCGAAGATCGCGATCGCCGCCGACGATGTGAAGACCAAGGTGGTGATCGACGCCGAGCATGTGACGAAGCGCTTCGGCGATCGGGTCATCATCGACGATTTCACCTTCCGGGTGACGCGCGGCGACCGGATCGGCGTGGTCGGCGCGAACGGCGCGGGCAAGTCGACCCTGCTCAAGCTGCTGACCGGCGAACTCGCGCCCGACGCGGGGCGGGTCAAGCTGTCCAAGACGCTCAACGGCATCGTCATCGATCAGCAGCGCAAGCTCATGGCGCCCGAAAAGACGGTCCGCGAGGTGCTCGCCGACGGCGGCGACTGGATCGACGTCCAGGGCGCGCGCAAGCATGTCCATGGCTATCTGAAGGAATTCCTGTTCGAGCCGTCGATCGCCGAGGCGAAGGTGGGAACGCTCTCGGGCGGCGAACGCTCCCGCCTGTTGCTGGCGCGCGAGTTCGCCCGGCCGTCCAACCTGCTGGTGCTCGACGAGCCGACCAACGATCTCGATCTCGAGACGCTCGATCTGCTCCAGGAGGTGATCGCCGACTATGAGGGCACCGTCCTGATCGTCAGCCATGATCGCGACTTCCTCGATCGCACCGTCACCGTGACGCTGGGCCTCGACGGATCGGGCAAGGTCGACGTCGTCGCGGGCGGCTATGAGGATTGGGTAAAGCAGCGCACCGTCCGCGGGTCGAAGCGTTCGGCGCCGAAGACCGATGGGTCGGCGGCGGCGCCCAGGGCAAAGACCAAGCTCAGCTACAAGGACCAGCGCGACCTGGAGATGCTCCCGGTCGAGATCGAGAAGATCGAAGCCGCGATCGCCCGCGACGAGGCGGCGATGGCCGACCCCAATCTGTACGTGAAGGACCCGAAGCGGTTCGACGCGCTGATGAAGGCGATCGACGTGGCGCGGGCGAAGAAGGAACAGGCCGAGCTGCGCTGGCTGCAACTCGCCGAAATGGCCGAGGGGCTCGGCTGATAACTGAGCCTACTCCCTCTCTCTCCCTCTCCCGCCTTCGCGGGAGAGGGTCGGGGTGAGGGTCTACTTCTTCTTCTTCTTCTCGAACGCTCAGCGGGCTGCAACCCGAAGAAAAGACCCTCACCCAACCCTCTCCCATGAAGATGGGAGAGGGCTAGACGCAGAGTTGATCGTCGGAGCCTCAATCCTCCGCGCCGGCCTTCCGATGATGGTGAATCACCTCGTCGATGATGAAGCGCAGGAATTTCTCGGAGAAATCGGGATCGAGATTGGCGCTCTTCGCCAGCGCGCGCAGCCGTTCGATCTGGACCTGCTCGCGGCCCGGGTCGGCGGGGGGAAGTCCGGTCGTCGCCTTATGCTCGCCGACCGCCTTGGTGACCTTGAATCGCTCGGCCAGCATGAAGATAAGCGCGGCATCGATATTGTCGATGCTCTCGCGATAGCGACTCAGGATCTCGTCGGCCATGCGGCAATGCCCCCTCTTCCTTGGTGGTCCCGCCTATCGGGGATCGACGCCGCGCTTGGCAAGCGCCGAGTTGGCCCTTCGCGCGCGATTGGCCCCTGAAACAGGCCGTTACGGCCGCGTCTGGTCTTGCCTTTCGGGTCGCTCCAGCCCATGGGCAGGCCCATGACCGCCACCGTTACCCCGATCCGCCGCGAGGCGCAGCCTTCGCTCGATCCGATCATGGCGCTCGTCGCCGCGGACATGAACGCGGTCAACGGCGTGATCCTGGCGCGGATGCAGTCCGACGTGCCGCTGATCCCCGAACTGGCCGGCCACCTGATCGCGGGCGGCGGCAAGCGGATGCGGCCGATGCTAACCCTCGCCTGCGCGAAGCTGCTCGACTATGGCGGCGAACGCCACCACAAGCTGGCCGCCACGGTCGAATTCATCCACACCGCGACCCTGCTGCATGACGACGTCGTCGACCAGTCGGGCCTGCGCCGCGGCCGCCGCACCGCCAATGTCATCTGGGGCAATGCCGCCAGCGTCCTGGTCGGCGATTTCCTGTTCAGCCGCTCGTTCGAACTGATGGTCGAGGACGGCTCGCTGCGCGTCCTGCGCATCCTGTCGAACGCCTCGGCGGTGATCGCGGAGGGCGAAGTCAACCAGCTCACCGCGCAGCGCCGGATCGAGACGAGCGAGGAACGCTATCTCGAGATCATCAGCGCCAAGACCGCGGTGCTTTTTGCCGCCGCGTGCAAGATCGCCGCCGTCGTCGCCGAGCGCGAGCCGGCGGTCGAGGAGGCGCTCGATCAATATGGCCGCTATCTCGGCATCGCCTTCCAGCTGGTCGACGACGTGATCGACTATCTCTCGGACGGCGCGACGATGGGCAAGGATGCCGGCGACGACTTCCGCGACGGCAAGGTCACCCTGCCGGTGATCCTGGCTTATGCCCGCACCACCGGCGACGATCGCGAGTTCCTGCGCGAGGCGATCGAGGGCCTGCGCAACGAGGACGAGGATCTCGTCCGCGCCACCGGCATCCTGCGCGAGTCCGGTGCGCTGGCCGATACCGCCGCCCGCGCCCGCCATTACGCCCAGCGCGCGATCGACGCGCTCGCCAGCTTCCCGAACAGCCAGGCCAAGGCAGCGCTGATCGAAGCCGCCCGCTTCGCCGTCTCGCGGGCGTATTGATCTTTGATCTTCCGTCACCCCAGCGAAGGCTGGGGTCTCGGGAGAGAGCAGCGGAGCGCGAGGCAAGAGCCTCCCGAGATGCCAGCCTGCGCTGGCATGACGATTTCGGTTGAGACTCAGGCTCCCAGACTCCACACCGCCCCCATGTTGCCGATCGACGCCGTCCTGCCCGATCTCATCGCCGCCCTGCGCGACGGCTCCAACGCCGTGCTCGTCGCACCGCCGGGCGCGGGCAAGACGACCGCGGTGGCGCCGGCGCTGATCGGACAGGACTGGTGTAGCGGCCAGATTCTCCTGCTCTCGCCGCGCCGCCTTGCCGCCCGCGCGGCGGCCGAGCGGATGGCCGAGCTCGCCGGGGAGCCGGTCGGCCGGACGATCGGCTACGCCACCCGCCTCGACACGCGCCAGTCGGCGGCCACCCGGATCCTGGTCGTCACCGAGGGCATCTTCGTCAACCGCATCCAGGCCGATCCCGATCTGCCCGGCGTGTCGGCGGTGCTGTTCGACGAGGTCCACGAACGCAGCCTCGACAGCGACTTCGGCCTCGCGCTCGCCCTCGACGCCCAGGCGGCGCTGCGGCCCGACCTGCGCATCGTCGCGATGTCGGCGACGCTCGACGGCGGCCGCTTTTCCGCGCTGCTGGGCACCGAATCCCATGGGCCCGCGCCGTTGATCGAAAGCGAGGGGCGCAGCCACCCGATCGAAATCCGGCACACCACGCGATCGGCCGAGAAGCGGATCGAGGACGACATGGCCGCCGCGATCCGCCGCGCACTGGCGGAGGAGGGCGGCAGCCTGCTCGCCTTCCTGCCCGGCATGGCCGAGATCGAGCGCACCGCCGAGCGGATCGAGGACGGCCTGCCCGCCGATGTCGTGCTGCACCGCCTGCACGGCTCGCTCGAACCCGCCGAGCAGCGCGCCGCGATCGGCCCCGCTCCGGCGGGCAAGCGCAAGCTGGTCCTCGCTACTTCGATCGCCGAGACCAGCATCACCATCGACGGCCTGCGCATCGTCGTCGATTCGGGGTTGGCGCGCCGCCCGCGCTACGACCGCGCGGCGGGGATGACCCGGCTCGTCACCGAGCGCGCGAGCCAGGCGGCGGTCACCCAGCGGGCGGGCCGCGCCGGGCGCCAGCAGCCGGGCATCGTCTATCGGCTGTGGGAGGCGGCGGCGACCGCCGGCCTGCCGCGCTATGACCCGCCCGAGATATTGGAGACCGACCTGTCGGCGCTGACGCTCGACTGCGCGCTGTGGGGCGTCGGCGATCCGGCCAGCCTGCGCTGGCTCGATCCCCCGCCCGAGGCCGCGATCGGCGAGGCGCGCCAACGGCTGGCCCGGCTCGAGGCGATCGACGCGGACGGCCGCCCGACCGCGCATGGCCGTGCGATCGCGGGCCTGCCGCTGCCGCCGCGTCTCGGCCATATGCTGATCCGCGCCGCCGAGGGCGGGTATACCGAGACCGCGGCGGAGGTCGCGGTGCTGCTGTCCGAACGCGGGCTGGGCGGGTCTGACGCCGATCTCGAACTGCGCCTGCGCCGCTGGCGCGGGGAGCGCGGCAAGCGCGCCGATGGCGCCCGCCAGCTGGCGGCGCGCTGGGCGCGGCTGGCGGGAAAGCGCGGCCGCGACGACGCGATGATCGCCGCCTGCGTGGCGCTGGCCTATCCCGATCGCATCGCCCGGCGGCGCGGCACCTCGGGCGAGGACTGGATTTCGAGCGGCGGGCGCGGCTTCCGCCTCGATCCGACCTCGCCGCTGGCGCGCAACGAATGGCTCGCGGTCGCCGAGATCCAGGGCGCGGCGTCGGGCGCGCGCATCCTGTCGGCGGCGATGATCGCGGGGAGCGAGGTCGAGACCCTGTTCGCCGACCAGATCGAACTGCGGCGCACCGCGCGCTTCGATCCCGCGACCGGCGCGGTCGAGGCGCGGCGGGAGCGGCGGCTGGGCGCGATCGTGCTGGCGTCGGGGCGCGACGAGAGCGCCTCGCCCGCAATGCTCAGCGCGGCGCTGATCGATGCCGTCCGCACGCGCGGGCTCGATCTGCTCGTCTGGTCGGACAGCGTCGCCGCCCTGCGCGCCCGCGCGATCTTCGCCGCCGATCATGGCGACCTCCCCGACCTGTCCGACGCGACCTTGATGCTGACCCTCGACGACTGGTTCGCGCCGTTGGTCGAGGGCAAGCGACGACTGTCGGACATTGCGCCCGCCGACCTGTCGAACGCGCTCTACGGCCTGCTCGGATGGGACGGGCGCCAGGAACTCGATCGGCTTGCCCCCGAACATCTCCAGTCGCCGGCGGGCAGCCGCCATCCGATCGACTATGCCGCCGAGGGCGGTCCCGCGGTCGAGGTGCGCCCGCAGGCCCTGTTCGGTCTCGCGGCGCATCCGATGGTCGCGGGCGGGCGGGTGCCGCTGACGCTGCGGCTGACCTCGCCCGCCGGGCGGCCGATCCAGACCACCAAGGACCTGCCTGGCTTCTGGTCGGGCAGCTGGTCCGCCGTCGCCAAGGAGATGCGCGGCCGCTATCCGCGCCACCCCTGGCCCGACGATCCGGCTGTCGCCGATCCGACCTTGCGGACCAAGAAGGCGGCCCAGCGGTCCTGACGGCCAGCGGTCCTGACGGCCAGCGTTCTTGACGGCCAGTTCTTGACGGCCAGTTCTTGACGGGGCGTGCCGCGCTGCGGCATGGCAGGACCAACGCGGATTCTTCGGACAACAGGCACATGGCGCACGCACGTATCTATCAGCAGGTGAAGAATGCGATGCAGTCGGGCCGCGCGCGGACCGGCGACTGGGTGCTCGAGCATGAGCCGACCGAGGCGAAGCAGGCCGATCCGCTGACCGGCTGGGCGGGATCGGGCGACACGCGCGGACAGATCCGGCTGACCTTCCCGACCCTCGCCGCCGCCAGGGCCTATGCCGATCGCGAGGGTCTCATCGCCCATGTCGTCGCCGGCCCGGAAAAGACGCTGAAGCTTCAGACCTATGCCGACAATTTCGTGGTCGGCCCGATCAACCTCTGATCCGACGCGCGGATCGCGCCCACGCATTCCCGCGCCTCTAGCCGTCGCCGCGGCGATGCCACGGCCGCCAGCCTGCGTTGCCATGACGACGAAGCATGGAGGCGGCGCGCCATCCTCCCCACCCGTCATTCCCGCGAAGGCGGGAATCCACCGCGACGCGATCTCGGAACCAGCAGAGGTTCGATCCGGCGGCGAGATGGATTCCCGCATGCGCGGGAATGACGAGAGGATTCGAGGACGGTGCCCCGTCCTTGCCCCACGCCTCCAGCCGTCGCCGCAGCGGATGCCAGGGCCGCCAGCCTGCGCTGGCACGATGCCGAAGCTTGCGGACGGCGCGCCATCCTCCCCACCCGTCATTCCCGCGAAGGCAGGAATCCACCGGGACGCAATCTCCGAACCAGCAGAGGTCCGACCCGGCGGCCAGAGGGAGTCCCGCCTTCGCGGGATTGACGACGCGGGTTCGAGGACGGTGCGCCATCCTCACCCGTCCTTGCCCCACGCCTCCAGCCGTCGCCGCGGCGGATGCCACGGCCGCGAGCCTGCGCTGCCATGACGACGAAGCCTGGGGGCGGCGCGCATCCTCCCACCCGTCATTCCCGCGAAGGCGGGAATCCACCGCGACGCGATCTCGGAACCGACAGAGGTTCGATCCGGCGGCCAGATTCCCGCCGGGCGGGAATGACGATCTACGCTCAAAAACCGGCGCGCATAATGGCGCAGGATCAGCCCGCCAGCATCCCGCCACCCAGCAGCAGCAACAGCTTCACATCCATCATCTTGCCGAGCGCGCGCTGCTCCGCGATGAAATCGGCGAGGCCGGCCAGCGGGACGCGGTGGACGGTGATGTCCTCGCCCTCGACCCCGCCGCCGGCATGGATCTGTTCGAGCCCGGTCGCGCGGACAAGCGTGAAGGTCTCCGAAACCATGCCGGGGGATGAGGCGAACTCGCCGATCGCGTCGATCCGCGCGGCGCGGTAGCCGGTCTCTTCCTCGAGTTCGCGCGCGGCGGCGGTCTCGACCGCCTCGTCCTCGGTCTCGTCGCCGATCAGCCCGGCGGGCAGCTCGATGCACAACCGCTTCAGCGGCACGCGATATTGCTCGACCAGGATCACATGGCCGTCGTCGATCGCCAGGATCACCGCGGCGCGGATCCCCCGCGCCCGGCTGACATATTCCCATTTGCCTTCGCGCTTGGCCGCGATGAATCGCCCCTGCCACATCAGTTCGACCGGCTCGCTCCCCGCGCCGGAGGCGCCCTCGCTCCCCCCGCCGGAGGCGGCGTTGCTCACAAACAGATCATCCGGTTGGGCATCTCGTCGGGATCGGTCCCGGTGCGCGGGAAATGCTCGGCCAGGACATCGCCGATCGCGCCGACCGCGGCGACCATTCCGTCGGTCGGCCGGCCCGCGCGGCATCCCTCGATCAGCAGCGCCATCGCTGCGCCCCAGGCCTCAGGAGACACCTTCGCGACGATCGCCTCGTCGGCGACGATCTCGGCACGGTGCTCGGCCAGCGACAGATAGACGAGGACCCCGGTGCGGCTCTGCGTGCGGTTCTCGGTCGATGCCTTGAACAGCGAGATCGCCCGCGCGCGGACGCGCCGCGTGCGGGTCTTGCCCGGCGTGAACGCCATCCGCAGCGGCCACCAGGCCAGGATATAGCGGGTGGCGAGGAACTTGATCGCGGTCGCGAAGACCAGCACCGTCATCCACTCGCGCACCGTCCAGACGTGCCAGCCGCCGGTGATGCGATCGAGCAGGGCGATGTAGCAGTCGGGAAAGGCCGCATAGACGGCGAGCGCGAGTAGCGCGACGAGCGCCGCCCAGATCAGCGGCACGTCGTTATATTTGTCCGAATGCGGCGCGAGGATCGTCGCGATCTCGGCGTCGGAGCGCGCCTCGGCCGCGGTCACCGCGTCGGTGACGCGGGCGATGTCGGCGTCGCTGATGATGATTGTGTCCGCCATTACCAGCTCCCCGACGATCCGCCGCCGCCGAACGACCCGCCGCCGCCCGAAAAGCCGCCACCGCCGCCACCGCCGCCCCAGCCGCCGCCGGAACCGCCGCCCCAGCTGTCGCCGCCGCCCCAGATCACGATCGGCCCGACCCCGCCGCCGCGATAGCGCCGGCCGCCGCCGAAGCGGTTGGCGACGCTCGATCCGACGGCGAAGAGGATGACGACGATCCAGAAGATAAGCGCGATCGGAAAGCCGCCGTCCTGCGTCTTCTTGTCGTTCGCCACGATCGTCTGTGCGCGCTTCTCGGCCTGGTCGGGCGGCAGCTGGAGCAACGGGATCAGCGCGTTGGCGCCGGCGATGATGCCGCCTGCCATGTCGCCCTGTTTGAAAAGCGGCAGGATCTGGCGGTTGATGATCACGCTCGACAGCGCGTCGGTGACGATCGGCTCGAGGCCGTAGCCGACCTCGATCCGCACCTTGCGTTCGTTGGGGGCGACCAGCAGCAGCAGCCCGTCATTGGCCTTCTTGTCGCCGAGTCCCCAGGCGCGACCGAGCCGGTAGCCGTAATCCTCGATCGGATGATCCTCGAGGCTGGGCACGGTCGCCACGACCATCTGCCGCCCGCTCGTCTGCTCGAGCTGGGCGAGCGTGGTCTCCAGCGCGGCCTGCTGCGCCGGGGCGAGCAGGTTGGCGCCATCGACCACCCGGCCGGTGAGCGGCGGAAAGGTCTGCGCGAAGACGGGGAGGGCGAAGAAAAGCAGGGCAAGCGCAACCACGAATCGCGTCATCCCTCCCCCTCTGGCGGGGAGGGCGCTAAAGGCGGGCGCTTGCATCGGCTATCCTCAAAAACTGACCGTCGGGGCCTTGTCGGAACCGGCGCTGGCCTCGAACGGCTGCATCGGCTGGGCGCCGTGGAAGACCTTGGCGCCGATCGCCGACGGGAAGGTGCGGATCAGGACGTTATAGGAACGCACCGACTCGTTATAGTCGCGGCGGGCGATGGCGATCCGGTTCTCGGTGCCCTCGATCTGGCTCTGCAGCGCGAGGAACTGCTCGCTCGACTTCAGTTCGGGGTAATTTTCGGAAACCGCGAGCAGCCGGCCCAGCGAGCCGCTGAGCTGCGCCTGCGCGTCGGCGAAGGCCTTGACCTTGGCCGGGTCCTGCAGGTCGGCGCCCGACAGCTGGATGCCGGTCGCGCGGGCGCGGGCGTTGGTGACGTCGGTCAGGACGGTCTTTTCCTGATTCGCATAGCCCTTCACCGTGCTGACCAGGTTCGGGATCAGGTCGGAGCGGCGCTGATACTGGGTCTGCACGTCGGCCCATTTGGCCTTGGCTTCTTCCTGCGCAGTCGGCACGCTGTTGATGCCGCAGCCGGTGACGGCGATCGCGGCGACCGGTGCGAGAAGGGCGACGGAGAAGCGGCGGTCGAAGGTCATCTGCGGATCTTTCCCTGATATCGGCTGTATTAGCCGGGTAGGTAAGCAGGGCCTCGAAGAGTTCAATGGCCTGCTTGACCTTTATTGCATGGACGTGATGATCGCACCATGTCCAAGCCATAGGGGATCCCAAACATGCTTTCCGATTTCAAGGCCTTCATCAACAAGGGCAATGTCGTCGACCTCGCCGTCGCAGTGATCATCGGCGCCGCCTTCGGCAAGATCGTCTCGTCGCTGACCGACGACATCATCATGCCGGTGATCGGCTTCCTGACCGGCGGTCTCGACTTTTCGAGCCATTTCGTCCGGCTCGGCGCGATCCCCGCCGATTTCGTCGGGTCGGTCACCAGCTATGCCGATCTCAAGAAGGCGGGCGTCCCGCTGATCGGCTTCGGCCAGTTCGCCACCGTCGCGGTCAATTTCCTGATCGTCGCCTTCGTCGTGTTCCTGCTGGTGCGCTTCGTGCAGCGCCTGCAGAAGGCCGAGGAGGCCAAGCCTGCCGCGCCGACCGCGCCCGCGGAGGACGTCGTCCTGCTGCGCGAGATTCTCGCCGAGCTGAAGAAGAAGGATTGAAATCAGTCCTTCAAATCCGCTGCGCACGTCCCTATATCGGTCGTGCCGGGCTTGCCCGGCTATGGTGATAAATGATGTCGCGAAATAGATGCAGCGGACCCGGGGGCGGTACCCGGCGGCTCCACCACGAAGCCCGTTCTGCGGACTTCATGACGGGGCCGAACTAGGATCGACGTGTATTCAAAGGCGATGTTTTTGCCCGGCCTGAATGAGCCGTAAAACCGTTCGAACTCACAAGTGCTAACGATAACGAAGCACTCGCGATCGCCGCGTAACCTAGTCCTCACGGACAAAGTTACTAAGGCTTAG
>JAZKDN010000015.1:0-15480 GCA_040387595.1 Pseudomonadota bacterium | reverse complement strand
TGGGGTCACTGCACGAAAGTGAAGTTTACGTACGCTAGGATCGAACGAACGGCGAACGCGGACGGTCCTAACGTCTGAAGGGAATGACGACAGCCTGATCGAGGAAGACGCGCATGCCTTCTTCTTTAACGGTCTGGCGGAAGGCGGCATGAGCCGCATCGTCGGTCGCGAAGAGGTCATCCCACACCGTGGACGTTCCATTCTCATTTTCCACTTCGAGCGACCAACCCGGCTCATTCTCGAGCCTTATGATATTTACACTCACGGTGATGCCCTGCTCTGTAACGACGCCGGATAGGCTCGAAGTGACGATGTTGGGGTCGCGTTCGTGCATCACTCTTTCCTCATGCTTTGCTACGGTTTGGCAGCGGCGCCTTCGAGCGCCTTGTAGAGCGCTGTTTTACCGACTTTGAGCCGCGTGGCCGCCTCCCGGACCGTCAGGCCTGCCGCGATATGATCGCGCGCCTTGCGCAATTTGTCAGGCGTGATGACCGGACGCCGACCGCCAAGGCTCCCCCGTTCCCGCGCAGCCTTCAAGCCGGCGTTGGTGCGCTCGCGGATCAGGTCGCGCTCGAACTGGGCGAGCGAGCCGAAGATGTTGAACACGAGCATCCCGCCCGACGTGGTGGTGTCGATCTGCTCGGTGAGCGATCGGAAACCAACGCCACGCGCGGCCAGTTCGCCGACCTTTTCGATCAGGTGGCTCATTGAGCGACCGAGGCGGTCCAGCTTCCATACAACTAGCGTGTCACCGCCACGTAGATAGGCCAGGGCCTCGGCAAGCCCCGGCCTATCAGTTTTAGCGCCGGACGCATGGTCGTCGAAGATGCGCTCGCATCCGGCCGCGTTGAGCGCGTCGTGCTGTAGCGCCAGCTTCTGGTCGCCGGTCGATACCCGCGCATAGCCGATCAGCGCCACGGTCGGTTCCGATCTGTCCGTTTTCCCATCGATTTGCATTCTTGTCCGAATCGCCATCGCGGGTCCAGAGTTGACGGACATATTCATGCTGGCCGCCAGAGGACCGTCTGACGGACAGTGCGGGAAAGGTCGTGACGCATGGCAAGACGGCAGTTGCTGACACGCGAAGCGCTCGGCTCACATTACGATCCTCCAACCGACGAACGGGAGATCGCCCGTCACTTTACCCTCAGCCGTGAGGATCTCGATCTTGTCAGCGAACGACGTGGAGCGCCAAGCCGCCTCGGGTTCGCGCTGCTGCTGCTTTACATGCGTTGGCCGGGCCGCGTGCTGGAAGCCGGTGAGAAACCGCCGAGTGCCATCCTCGCCTTTGTCGGCGATCAGGTCGACGCGCCGGCAAAGGCGTTCGACGATTACGCCCGTCGCGATGAAACCCGCCGCGGGCATCTCGCCGATCTCATGCAGCGGTTCGGCTATACCGCTTTCGACCGTAACCACTTTCGCGAGATCGTGGCGTTCGCGATGCCGGTCGCGCAGACCGTCGCGCAGCCTCTCTTGCTTGCCGGCACCGTGATCGACGAGTTGCGTCGGCGACGGGTACTACTGCCGCCCCCGGCTGTCATCGAGGCAATCGTCAGGCACGCGCGCCAGCAGGCCGAACAACTCACCCATGAAATCCTGACCAGCGGCATTGAGCCTGACAAGCTCACGATGCTCGATGCCTTGCTGACCCGGCGGTCGGATCAGGGAACGACATGGCTGGCCTGGCTGCGCAATGCGCCGCAATCACCGGCACCGCGCAACATCCTGCGGCTGCTGGAACGGCTCGATCATGTCCGCAACCTCGGCCTCGACCTTGCGCGCGCCGCCATGATCCCATCAGCGACATTCGACCGGCTTGCCGACGAGGCGGTACGGATCACGCCGCAGCACCTCGGCGAACTGACCCCGCTACGCCGCCATGCGACACTGGCGGCCGCAACAATCCGCCTTGAGGAAAGCCTCACCGACGCGACGCTCACCATGTTCGATAAGCTTCTCGGCAGCATGGTACGCCGGGCGGAAAACCGAACGCGCGACAAGGCAATCAGGACGGTGCGCGAGATGCAGGGGCATCTGCGCACCCTGACCAACAGTTGCCGCGTGCTCATCGACGCACACGCCAAGGGTATCGACTCCCTCGCGCGTCTCGGCCCGTTCGACTGGGAACGGTTCGGCTCCGCCGTCGATCAGGCGGAAGTCCTGGTCCGCCCCGAGACGATCGACCGCACGGCCGAACTTATTGAGCGGCATCGCACGGTGAAGTTGTTCGCCGGGCAGTTCCTGCGGGCGTTCGAGTTTCGCGGTGCCGGGCCGGTGCAGGGAATTCTCGACGCGCTCGCCATCATCGCTGATCTCTACCATACTGGAAAACGACGCCTGCCTGACAAGGTGCCGCTGCGCTTCGTGCCGGCGGGCTGGCGTCCATTCGTAATCCGTAACGGTGTCGTTGATCGCGCGGCCTATGAACTCT
The DNA here is from genome assembly GCA_040387595.1 of Pseudomonadota bacterium. Classification (GTDB taxonomy): domain Bacteria; phylum Pseudomonadota; class Alphaproteobacteria; order Sphingomonadales; family Sphingomonadaceae; genus Rhizorhabdus. The sequence continues at coordinate 13,049 of JAZKDN010000015.1, read as the reverse complement.
GCGCACTGTCTCAGCTTCGCGATCGGCTGCGGGCCGGCGATATCTGGGTGGCAGGCAGCCGACAGTTTCGGGATTTCGACAGCTATCTCATTCCGCCCGCTACCTTCGCAGCGTTGCGCGAGAAGGGGCCACTTCCGCTCGCGATCGCGACCGGGTTCGTATCTCATATCGAGGATCGCCGTGAACGCCTGAACCGCGCGATCGAACGGGTAACGGTGCTGGCCCGGCAGGGCGAACTGCCGCAGGTCCGGCTCGACGAAAACGGGCTGATGATCTCCCCTTTGAAGGCGATCACACCGCCCGCCGCAGAGGTCGCCCGCCGCACCGCCTATGACCGTCTCCCCCGCGTGAAAATCACGGATATCCTGCTCGATGTGGATACGTGGACCGGCTTCGGCGACTGTTTTACCCACCGGCGATCAGGCCGTCCGGCCGACGACCGTAATGCGTTGCTGACCGTGATCCTTGCCGATGGCATCAATCTCGGCCTGACCCGCATGGCGGACAGTTGCCGTGGTGCCAGTCTGCGCCAACTCGCGCATCTGCATGACTGGCACATCAGCGAAGCCGCCTATGGCGAGGCGCTCGGACGACTGATCGAGGCGCATCGCGCGATGCCGCTTGCCGGATTATGGGGCAGCGGCATCAGCTCGTCGAGCGACGGACAGCAATTCCATGCCGGCGGGCGGGGCGCTGCGATCAGCGATATCAACGCGCGCAACGGCAACGAACCCGGTGTGTCGTTCTACACTCATATCTCGGACCAGTATGACCCGTTCGGCTCGCGCGTGATCGCCGCGACCGCGGGCGAGGCTCCCTATGTCCTCGACGGTTTGCTGTATCACCAGACCGGGTTGTCGATCGAAGAGCATTATACCGATACGGGCGGCGCGTCCGACCATGTGTTCGGGCTGATGCCGTTCTTCGGCTACCGCTTCGCGCCACGCTTGCGTGATATCAAGGAGCGCCGCCTGCACCTCCTGCCCGGGCAGGAAGCGGGGCCGTTGCTTGCCGGCATGGTTGGCGATCCGATCGCGCACGACCACTTAGCCGCGCATTGGGACGAACTGCTGCGGCTCGCCACCTCGATCCGAACCGGAACCGTCACCGCGTCGGCTATGCTGCGCAAGCTGTCCGCCTATCCGCGCCAGAACGGTCTGGCATTAGCGCTGCGCGAGCTCGGACGGCTCGAACGCTCGATCTTCATGCTCGACTGGTTGCAGGACATTGATCTGCGCAGGCGCACCCAGGCGGGGCTGAACAAGGGGGAGGCGCGCAACGCGCTTGCCCGCGCATTGTTCTTCAACCAGCTCGGCGAGCTGCGCGACCGCCAGTTCGAAAATCAGTCTTACCGCGCCTCCGGCCTCAACTTGCTGGTCGCCGCGATCATCCTGTGGAACACACGCTATCTCGAACGGTCACTGGCCGACATGGGAGCGCCGGACGATATTGCCCGCCATATCGCACCGCTGGGCTGGGAGCATATCGCGCTCACCGGCGACTATAGCTGGGAGCGGGACGATAGGCCGGCACCGGATCAGCTCAGGCCGCTACGCATCTCGCCCTCGCTCTTGGCAGCTTAGCCCTTTGTATGACCTGATACGCCCAAGTCGGTGATAGCGAGTAAATTGACCGTTCTCGAAAGCGGACATTTCGAACCACGGTTCTGACACTTCGCGCCGCGCAAGAATACGTGGGCCTGCGGCAGCTTCACAACCGTCCGGTTATGACACCAGCGACTTTCCCGATTGAGATGGTATTTTGGGATTATGGAAGTGGCTCGGTTAGCCGGTTCCACCTGAAACATCGGGAGCCACCTTGGGGTCGGGGTCCTGCGCCTTGCCGGTTGCGGGTGCCGCCTTCTGATGCGGCATGGCGGTGAGATAGGCGACGATTGCGTCGACGTCCTTCTCGGCCACCGGCGCCTTATACACCTCGCGCATCTTGGTGACGGTCGCCTTCCACTGAGCCGCCGATAGCGCAGGCTGGGTCAGCGCCATACTGGCCGAGTGGCATGAGGTGCAGTTGGCGTTGATGACGTCGGCGTGCGGACCATCGGGATAGCTCGCGTCGTCGACCGGCAGGTCGACGCTGGTCGAGGTAAGCGAGAAGCCGCGGGCCGACACGCTGACGGGGGGCGCCGGCTCGGACGTCTCGGAGATCGGGGCAGACGCCTTGCGGCTGCTCGGCGCACCTATCGAGATGAGGATGATACCGGTCAGGCCGATCAGGCCAGCGGCCATGATGCCGGGAGACGGGGTCTTCATGCTACTCGCTCCTCAGGCCGCAATGATGGTGGTGGTTTCGATGTTGCCGCGCATGAACCCGCCGGGGTTCCAGATCGGCTTCATCGGCTGGGCGACACCGTTGGCGTTCCAGCAGCGCACCATGATGGGGTTGGGACCGCGCCTAAGCGGCACGCGACCATCCCAGCGCCGGAAGCTATACTTGCCCTCGTCCGCTCCGAGCGTCGTCCTGTACCAAGTGCGGCCACCATCGGATGAGACATCGACCTTGGCGACGCCGCAGTCGCCGCCCATCGCGATCCCGCCAACCGGGATGGACGCTTCATAGGCGATCGCCTGGCCATCCGGCAGGCTGGTCATCCAGCTGCGCGGGATCATGCGATTGATCGGCACGGTCGGGAAGTCCTTGGCACCGGGCGCGACATTCGCGCCGGGTGTAGCCGGTATCTTGTAGGCCTTGGCCATCCAATACTGGTCGTCAGGGCCGGGCAGTACCTCGATCGCGTTCAGCATCTTGACCCAGTAGGTCGAATACCAGCCCGGGACGATCAGCCGGCAGGGAAAGCCGTTGAGGAGCGGCAGCTGCTCGCCGTTCATGCCGAAGGCGATCATCACTTCGCCGTCGCGGGCATGGTCGATGTCGAGCGCCTTCTCGAAGTCAGGGGCGCCCGTCACAACCGGCTGATCGAGCGCGCCGAAGCGCACCTGTACCGCGCCTGCCTTGACCCCCGCGAGGTCCAGCACGTCGCGCAGGCGCACGCCGAGCCATTTGGCATTGCCCATCGCGCCGTTGCCCCATTGCGCGCCGGCGACACGCGGCTGGAACAACCCACGGCTGTTGCCCGAGCACTGATTGACCGCTGCCATCTCGACGCGCGGCAGGCGCAGCAGTTGGGCAAGGCTGATCGACAGCGGTCTGTTGACGTGGCCGAAGACCTTGAGGCGAAAGCTCTCGACGTCGATCGAGGTCGGGATGTCGGCCCAGTGCCAGCGGACGAAGAACTGGTCGTTGGGCGTGAACACCGACTTGTCGAACACGTCCATCGGCGTCTCCAACAGCGGAGGATGGATGCGTTGGAGGATCATGCTGCCCTTGCCAGGAAAGGCGCTGGTCATCGGCCGCTCGGCATTGCCGCCAGGCAGCTTCAGGTCGACGAGCTGCTGCGCCAGCGCAGGTGCTGCGGCAAGGCCGGCGGTGCCGAGCGCCGTACGCCTGAGAAAGCGGCGACGGCTGGTTTCACTCGCCAGCGCGGCGTCAAAATTGTCCATGACAAGGCTCTCCTGTGGCCAGCCACGCTGGCGGATCGAAGGGGCGTTCTGCAAGTGATCGGACCGACTGATCCGATCATCAGGGTGGATCAGTTCGGGGTAGCGATGCAGGGCGAGACGAACAGGTTGCCGCGCCATGCTCCGGCGAGCGTCTTGGCACCGACCAGCAGCCACATCGCCGCGAGCGCGATCGTCAGCACCGTGCCGACGATACCGAAGAAGCCGAGGTTCAGCGTCGTACCGAGGCGGAAGGTGGCGACGGTGTAGACGCCGAGCGGGAAGGTATAGCCCCACCAGCCAAGGTTGAATGGGACGCCGGCGCGCCAGTAGCGGATGGTGATGAGCGTCGCGAGCGCCAGCCACCACAGGCCGAAACCCCACAGGCAGAGCCCGGCGACGACGCCGATCCCTTGCGCGACGGTACCGACACCGACCAGCCCGTGCGCCGCGAGGATCGCCGGCGCATCCGCCCCAAGCACCAGCATACCCAGCGCCCCGGTGCCGATCGGCCCCAGCGCGAGCCAGGAGGATGCCGCCATGCTCTCGTGCGGGAGCTTGTGGAGCGCCATGCGCAGGATCAGAATAGCGAGGATGCCAAACGCGACCGGCACCGAATAGGCCCACAGCACATACGAGGTCGCGAGCGTCACGATCTGCGCGTGGGGATCGGTCAGATGCGGAGCGAGTAGCCCGCCGCTGGCACCCGCCACTTCCGCTGCGACGACCGGCAGCAGCCATACCGCGGTCATGCCGTCCAGGCTGTGCTCGTGGCGGGTAAACATCAGGTAGGGGATCAACACGCCGCAGGCGAGCGACATGGCGACGTCGATCCACCACAGGACGTGTGCGACCGGCACGATGCCGTTACCGAATCGCGCGATCCCGAAGGCGAGACATCCGTTGATGATCGTCGCCAGGCCCATCGGGATGGTCCCGATGAACATCGACACGGTGTTGTGGCCGAAGATGCGCCGTGCCTCATGCCCGAACATCGCCCAGCGCGCGCCATAGAGACCGGCGAACAGGATGAAGAGCGCGATGTTGAAGAACCACAACACCTCGCCAATCGGTTTGAGCGCGGGGCCGATGCCGGGCACCTGCGGCAGCGCGAGAGCGAGGATGCCGGTGCCCATGGTCGCGGCAAACCAGTTGGGTGTGAACTGGCGGATCATCTCGCGCGGGTGATCGAGCCTGCTTAGCGGCTTGAGGCCGGTCAGGGCCGAAGGTGCGTCGGCAGTCATGCGACCTGCTCCTTGATGAGGTCCGTCAGCGCGTCGGCCGCGCGGGTGCGATAGCGTTCCTTGTGGCGCAGCGCGTGGAAGGCGCGATCGGGTAACTCAAGCGCCAGCTCGACCAGATCGCCGGCCTTGAGCGCGCGTGCGACGACCAATCGCGACAACACAGCGACGCCGGCACCGGCCTCGACCGCGGTACGCACCGCCTCGTTGGACGGCAGCGTCATCGCTACCGTCAGCTGGGCCGGATCAAACCCGCGCGTTCGCAGCACGTCCTCGAAGGTCGAGCGCGTGCCCGAACCCTGCTCGCGGACGATCCAGCGTGCAGCGCGAAGCCAGTCCTCGTCGACACGCTCGGCGTCCCTGCGTCCGACCAGCACCATCGGATCGCGTCCGACTTCCCAATGCGCCAGCGCTGGTTCGTCCACTTCGCCTTCAACGAAACCGAGTTCCGCCGCTCCGCTAAGGACCTGCGCTGCCGCGCCTTCGGTGTTGTCGATCGCCAGCTCGACCGCGATCTGCGGGTGGCGCTCGTGGAAGGCGGCAAGCCTTGCGGGCAACCAGTAGCTTGCGATCGTCTGGCTGGCGACGATCCGCAACGAACCACGGGCAAGCCCGGCATAGTCCGCCAGCATCGTCTCGGCATGCGCTGCCCGCCCCAGCACCGCGCGCGCTTCCTCCAGAAAGCCGCGGCCCGCTTCGGTCAGCTGGATGCCACGCCCGACGCGGTGAAACAGAGGAACCCCGTAGCGCGCTTCGAGGGCCGCGACCGCGCCGGAGGCAGCGGACTGCGTGACGTTCAGCACCTCTGCTGCCTTGGTGACGTGTTCGCGCTCGGCGACACCGACGAAGATTCTGAGCTGCTCCAGGGTCATGCAGCTTGTATCGCGGAAACTGATCGATACGACCAACCGTTTGATCTGTTTGTTCCAATCTGGATATCGGAACGATTGGTAATCCTTCGTCTGCGATAGTCTTGAAGGCTTGAAGCGATCCGCGCGCTTGCGGCGTTGGTTCGTCCATGACTGATATGATCGAGCGCAAATCCGATCCCTACAACGCCGAGCCGACGCCCGGCGCGCTGATCGAGCGGTTCCTGACGCCGCAGGCGCTGTTCTACGTGCGCAGCCATGGTGCAGTGCCCGATCTGCCTGCCGATCACCGGATCGAAGTGAGCGGGACGGGCATGGCGAGCCGCTCCTTCTCGGTGGAGGAACTGAAAAGCGCGTTGGCCACGCGGACGGTGACGGCAGTTCTCCAGTGCGCCGGCAACCGGCGCACGGATCTCCAGCAGGTCGCTAAAACGTCCGGCGACCCCTGGGACGTGGGCGCGATCGGCAATGCGGAATGGACCGGCGTACGACTGTCCGACGTACTGGATGCCGTCGGTGCGCCGAATGCGTCCGACCTGTTCGTGGCGTTCACCGGCGCGGACGAGGTGGACGTCGAAGGCGAGGAAGCATTGTTCGGGGTCTCGATCGCCATGGACAAGGCGCGGCAACCCGACGTCCTTATTGCCTGGGCGATGAACGGCGAGCCGCTGACGCCCGAACACGGCGCACCGCTCCGCATGGTGGTGCCGGGCTATGCCGGGGTGCGGAGCGCCAAATGGCTGACACGGATCGAGGTGCGCGAGACGCCATCCGACGCACCGATCCAGGCGCACGACTACAAGCTCTTTCCTGCCGATGTGACGAGCGACACCGTCGACTGGAGCCAGGGTCTGACCATCAATGCCATGCCGCTCAACGCCGCGATCTGCGTGCCCGGCTCTGGCGAAAGCCTGCCGGCCGGGGAGGTGCGGATCGAGGGCTATGCCATCGCCTATGATCGCCGCGTCTCTCGGGTCGAAGTGTCGGTAAACGGTGGTCGCGACTGGCAACAGGCGACGTTCACCGATGATCCGGAGGCGCACTGGGGTTGGCGGCGCTGGACCCTCGACGCCACGCTCGCCAAGGGGCGCCAGCACCTTGTCGTGCGCGCCTTCGACGAGACTGGACAGGGTCAGCCCGAGCGGCCGGATACGGTGTGGAACTTCGCCGGCTATCTGTGCACCGCCTGGCATCATGTGCACGTGCTGGTCGAATGATCGAAGCATCAGCGGCATCGGACCTCGGCTTCTGGATCGATGCGATCGGGCGGCTGGTGGTGGCGACCGCGGCTGGGATGGTGCTCGGCTGGGAACGCTCGCGCGAGAACCGGCAGATCATGGGATTGCGAACGCTGGGTCTGGTCGGTCTGGCGAGCTGCATCGCCGTGCAGGCGATCGTGCACAGTGGCTTGCCGAACGTAAACGCCGATGCCGCAGGACGGGCGATGCAGGGCATTCTGTCCGGCGTCGGCTTCATCGGTGCCGGCGCGGTGCTGCGGGTCGGCCAGGGTCAGGAAGTGCATGGATTGGCGACCGCCGCGTGCATCTGGGTCACGGCCACGATCGGCGCGGCAGCAGGGTTGGCGGTGTGGCCGCTCATCATCGGCGGGTTGAGCCTTGCGATGCTCGTACTGTTCGCGGGCGCTCCGCTCGAACGTCGCATTCGCGAGCGGGCCAGGCTGACTCCGGCAGAGGCCGACCGGAAGGATGCCGAGCGCAAGCCGTGATCCCGCTGGTCCGCCCAGTGCCTGTCGGCGCTAAGAAGCGGCCAGGCGCTATCAGGAGACAAGCCCCGCATCGGCCTGGCGCCGGACCTCATCGGCGATCGGATGCAGCTCGGCAGCGGGTCGCTCGCCCACTACACTATAGCCGATCCCGTCGACAGCCCATGTGACCCGGCCCATGGTCCCGCTGGACGTGCTGGTCATGCTTGCGCTCTTGTCGATTTGCATAGGCCTCGTCAGCACCGCGAGCTTTGACGCTTGCGGTCCATCGTAGAGGAGAAGAACCGCAGGGCCGTGGGGCGTCGCGACCAATCGCCCCCCGCCATAGCGGTAACCGGCTGTGCTGAGGTCCGGGATGGTCACGCGCTCACCCAATCGGGCGGAGGTCCACCGGATCAGCATGGCGCGCTGGTCGGGGCCGATTTCCGCCGGTCGTATCCGGTCGGCGGCATAGACACGGAAATTGTCACTCGCCTCGTTGGCCAGCGCCGCGATGCCCGCGCGGGGTTCGCCGCTCCAACGCGCACTCGACCAGCCCCCGCCAAACCCGACCGCCAGCAGAAGCGACGCGGCGATGGCGAGTTGCCAACGCGGTTGGCGTTGCCGTCCCCTGATGGCTGCGACGCGCATCGTCGCCGGGATAGGTTCATCCGCGATTGGAGCGAAAAGCGATGCAAGGGCTCGCGCCTGCTCCGCCTGCTCCCGCAAACGGGCATGCACGTCCGGCTGGCCTTCAAGGTAAGCGTCGACCAGACGCTGCCGCTCGGGCGACAGCCTGCCATCGATCCACGCGGCCAGATCGTCCTCTCCGATCGGGCTGGTCATCGAATACTCCTTAATCGTGGCCGTTCACCCTCCCGGAGGAGCGTCGCCAGACGGTCGCGCCCCCGCGATATGCGCGACATCACCGTTCCCAGCGGCACACCGACGACGGCAGCGACTTCCCCATATGACAGACCTTCGACGGAAATGAGGAGCAGCACCGTCCGCTGCTCCTCGGGCAACGCATCAAGTGCGCGCAACAGGTCTCGGTGGTGCAGGCCTGCGTCCTGATCGGCCGGGCGACCGAGCGCAACGTCGTCCACGAGGTGGAGCGGAACCGCCGTACCTCGCCGGACATGCTGCCGCTTATGATCGACCAACAGATTATGCAGGATTGCATAGACCCAGGGGCGAACCTCCGTCCCGCGTCGTTGCCGCCAGCGCCCGACCGCGCGCTCAAGGCAATCCTGCACCAGGTCATCCGCCATCGCCTGATCGCGCAACCACGACCGGGCATAACGGCGCAGACCGGGGACCAGGGGCTCGATCGCGGCGGCAAGCGGGTCCATCTCAGTCGCGCTGCACCTGCACGATGCGGCCCGGTGCGCCATTCACTACCTCGGCGACCGCCAGAAAGCGCCGGGGGGCCGCTGCACTGCCCTGAACGATCTGCCGGATCGGACCCGATGCGTTGACGATCGCCGCACCTGCCGGATTGCTCATGAAGTTCGCAAGCGGCTCTACCGCACCGCTGCCGTCCGCGTTGGCGGTGAGCACGAGCATGTAAGGCTTCTTGGGCTGCAAACCGGTAACGGCACTCTGCACGACCTGAATGATGCCCTGGTCGAAGAGGGTAATGCTGCTTGCCGCACCATTGCCGCCAACCGGCCCCATGTTCAGATGCACCGCCTTGCCTGCCGTACCGAGCGGTTGGAGATTGTCGGTGCCGGGGCCTGTCGGAACAGCGTTCGGCACATAGGCGATCGCCTGCGGTGCCTGTCCGACCGGCACGGTGGCAACGACCTTGTTGCCGGCGGTGTCGATCGCGGCAAGTTCATCGGCATTCTCCAGCCCGACATAGATGCGCCGGCCGTCGCCCGATGGCCAGACGCCGTGCGGCATCTTGCCGACCGGGATGGTGGCGACAAGCGCGAAGTCGGACGTGCGGAACACCTTCACCGCGTTTTCCCCGCCCACCGTGACATAGGCGAACTGTCCCTTGACCGTGCGGGCGAAGTTGACGTGATTGGTGATCGGTCCGGTATCCAGCACCTTGAGGATCGCGAAAGGCGGCTTGGCATCGAATGCGACCGTCTTGCCGATGTCCTTCAGCGTGAACCAAACCTGCTTGCCGTCCGGCGTCGCGGCGATGTTGGGACAGAACGGACTCGGCTGCGCCACCTGTCCGACCTGCGCGTGGGTCGAGACATCGAACACGGCCAGCACCGGATTGAATGAGGAACAGACATAGCCGTATCGGCCATCGGGAGAGAAGATCGTCATGCCCGGACCACCGGGCGTCTTGATGCGACCGGTCTCCTTGTACGTCGTGGGGTCGAGCACGGCGATGTAATCCTCGCCGCGTACCGTGACCCACACCTCCTTGCCGTCCGGCGTGAAGAACGCCTCATGCGGACTGCGCCCGACATAGGTCGTGTGCTTGACGGTGTTGGTGGCGGTGTCGATCCACGACACGGCGTTGGATCCGATCGACACGACCGCCAGTGTTTTCCCGTCCGGCGAGAAGCCGAGGCCGTGAACCAGCACCTGCCCCTTGTAGAGCGGGGAAAAATTCATCGGCTGCGGATCGCCGAGCTTGATGACGCCGAGCAACCTGTTGTCGGCCGGGTCCGTTACCGACACCGTGTTGGAGAATTGTTCGGATGCATAGACGCGGTCGCGGTGGCTGACAGGCACGTCCTTGGCGTTCCACGGCGCCTGCTGAGCCATGGCAATGCCCGGTGCGGCGCTCATCAGCAAGGCGGCCGAGAGCAGGAAGGTCCGGATCATGTCAGTGCTCCATATGGCTGTGGTGGTCGCCGCCCTGCGTCGGGGCTGGCGTCGAAGGGGGTAGCGGCTGACCGATCGCCAACTTCATGGCGGCGATCTCCTGCTGCTGATCGATGATGATCTCCTGCGCGATGCGCTTGAGCTGCTCGTTATGGCCGTAGCGCAGCTCTGCCACCGCCATATCAATGGCGCCCTGGTGATGCGGAAGCATCATCGCGACGAAATCGCGGTCGACGTCGCCGGACGGCTTGACCATCATGCCCGCCATCATCCGGTCCATCGCGGCAGATACCATGCTGGCGTAGCCATCGGCGGGGGCGGCCGCGACTGCGCCGGTGAGCATGGCCGAAGCAGTCAGACCCAGCATCCAATTTCGTCTACGCATAAGCCTCCTGCGGATCAGTCTCGAAAGGGTAGACGACGCCCGTCGGGGTTTATTCCATGGGTGAGCCAATTATTGATCCTCAGCAAAACAATCGTCTCATCGTGACCCTGCCGTTGGTTGACCAGGTCGCCGTCGGACAGCATATGCTCGGGCACGGCGATGGATTTCCGCCGGGCCATTCGGCCGAACCGCCCTCGCAAGGGCCGATGATTCCTACCAGGCGCCGTAAGGCAGCAAGGAGGAATCGTGCGCGCGACATTTCGCAATCTCTACGACCAGTTCAACATGGCAGCGTTCATTCGCGATCGCCGCACCCATGCCATGTCGGTGCTGCGGTGGGCTTTGATCCTGGTCCCGATGGCCGCAACGGTGGGAACGCTCTGCGCAGCCTTCCTGTGGAGCCTCGATGCCGTAACCCGGATTCGCTTCGCCTTTCCCTGGCTGCTCTACCTGCTGCCGATCGGCGGGTTCGTGGTCGGACTGCTCTACCATCTGACAGGGCGCTCGGTCGAAGGTGGCAACAATCTTATCGTCGAGCAGATCCACGAACCGGGGGGCGGCGTGCCGCTGCGCATGGCCCCGCTCATTTTCTTCGGCACGGTCGTGACACATCTGTTTGGTGGATCGGCGGGGCGCGAAGGCACCGCCGTGCAATTGGGCGGCAGTCTTTCCGGCGGGTTCGGGCGCGCCCTCAAGCTGGATACGCAAGCAACGCGCATCCTGCTGATGACCGGGATCGCGGCAGGGTTCGGCGCAGTGTTCGGGACGCCGATCGCGGGAGCGGTCTTCGCGCTGGAGGTGCTGGCGATTGGCCGGGTCGAGTATCGCGCGCTGGTGCCGTGCCTGGTCGCGGCACTGGTCGGCGACTGGACCTGTCTTGCCTGGGGCATTCACCACGGCATCTACCATGTCGATGCGACAGTGCCGGTCGACGCTCTAATCGTCATCAAGGTTGGCGTCGCGGGCGTCGTATTCGGGTTAGTCGGACTAGCTTTTGCAGAGGCCAATCATGCGCTGGGCGGATGGCTGAAGCGCATGGTGCCTTATGGCCCACTACGACCCGTCATCGGTGGCGTGGCCGTGATCGCACTGGTCTGGCTGTTCGGCACGCGGGACTATCTCGGTCTGGGCACGCTAGCGGCGACGCCGGATGGCCTGACCATCGCCAGCTTCTTCGGCTCCAATACGGACCCGTGGAGCTGGGCGCTGAAGCTGCTCTTCACCGTCGTCACCCTTAGTACCGGCTTCAAGGGCGGGGAGGTGACACCGCTGTTCTTCATCGGCGCGGCGCTCGGCAATGCACTCGCGCCTATGTTCGGGGTGTCGACAGGGTTATTCGCGGCGATCGGCTTCGTTGCGCTGTTCGCGGGTGCGGCCAACACGCCGCTTGCCTGCACGTTCATGGGGATCGAATTGTTCGGGGCGGCCTATGCTGTGCCGATCGCGGTCGCATGCTTCGTCGCCTACCTTTGCTCGGGTCATAACGGCATTTATCTGTCGCAGCGCGTCGCAGTCCCCAAGGTGCCTGCTGCGCGCCTCACACCCGATGCGACCCTGCGTGATGCCCGCACGCACCGTGCTTCCCGCCGTCGCTCGCGCGTCTGATCCTGCTTCCTATCGAAAGGCCCATTATGCCTGATCGTTTCACCGTCCAGCACCGCGAGGTTGGAATGCTGCGCATCTATTTGAAGCCGTCTGACAAGGTCGGCCCACGTCGCTTCTGGGGTGCGAAACCTTTTTATCGCGAGCTGATCCGCACCGCGAAGGCGGACGGCATCATCAACGCCGTCGCGCAGAACATGCATTACGGCTTCAGCAATCGCGGCCCAATCCGGGAAAATGGATCGGAGATTGCCGATCCGCATCTGACTATCTGCGTCGAGCTGGTCGGCGAACGTGACCAGCTCAACATTTTCTGTCGCCGGCATGGCGATCTGCTCGGCAACAAGGTGATAGTTTACAAACAATTGGAGCATTGGACGATCACGCGCGAAACTGAGCGAACCAGAGCCTGATCGGCGTTCCCATAATGGAACTTCCAGAAGGACCGTCACGACAGGATTGGTCTGCCCGATGCGCGGGTCGATACGCTTTTCCCGAAACCTGTTCCCGATTGAGTTTTCCCGAAATGACCCGCTGTACATGGAGAAGCGGGACTGCTCCAGACGCTCAACGGTCGGTTCGCCATGCCGCGCTGCTGTGCCAGAAACGCTAACCGGGGCGCTGACAGGCGTCACAACCGACCGAGACTGTTGAAAAACTCGGCAAGCAGGCAGTGCGACGACCTCGCGCGTAATATGACTGCGTTGAGGTGACCAATTTTAACAAGAAGTTGCAAAGATAGGCATGATACGAGAAGAATATTGCCCTGACCGACGCCTCTTCCGAGCCGAAGCAACTTTTTCAACAGCCTAGAACGGTTATGACACCGCTCAAAGACAGCTTTCAACCATCCCGAAATCTGCCTGTCGCCTAACCACCGATCCGTGTCGTTCGCTGTTCGTTCGGGCCTGGCGTACGCAAAGCGCACTTTCGTGCAGTGACCCC